>CAVTRJ010000001.1:0-59422 GCA_963737035.1 uncultured Acidobacteriaceae bacterium
CACTCATTGAGATGAGCCTAGCGC
Organism: uncultured Acidobacteriaceae bacterium; assembly: GCA_963737035.1. Taxonomy (GTDB): domain Bacteria; phylum Acidobacteriota; class Terriglobia; order Terriglobales; family Acidobacteriaceae; genus KBS-83. The sequence goes on from CAVTRJ010000001.1 coordinate 25, forward strand.
CGTGCATTCGGGTTTCTGTCCGGTTGGTCGGCAAACTGCAAATAATTAGAACGCCTCCGGCCAATCGTCCAAAGAGGCCGCACAGCACTCCGCAAGAAGAACTGGCTCCCGGTTTTAGCCGAGAGCCAGTTGGTGGTGTCTTGCAATCTACTTCACGGTTGCGTTGACGACTTGCTCCCACTTGGTTCCGGCGGTGTTGACGGCGAAGACGGTGAAGCGGTGGCTGCCGGCGGACAGGCTGAGCGTTGTGTTGAAGGTAGTACTGCTGGTTTCGGTGTATTTTTTAACACCGTCGACCCAGATCTCCATGCGGGCGAGTGTGCCGATGATCTTGGAGGCGGCCTGGATGGCGACGGGCGAGGACACGGTCGCCCCACTGGCGGGCTGGCAGATATTGACGCCGGGCGTCGCGGGTGCGGAGCAGGAACCGCCGCTGCCCACAGTGAGGGTGAAGGACTTGGTCTGGAGCGTGTTATCCCAGCCGGTGCCGTAGACGGTGATGGCGTGGCTGCCGGCCGCGAGTGCGACCGACGCATCGAGGAAGGAGTAGTTGGAGAAGGCGTGAGTCAGTTGTTCCGCGACCTTCTTGCCATCCACCCAGACCGCCGCGGTGCGCATGGGCGTGGGGCCCGCCGCGCCGACCGAGAATTTCACCGGCGAAGTGGCGGATGCGCCGGGCGTGCAGATGGCCACGCCTTCCGCGAAGCCGCTCAAGCCGCAGCCGGGGAAGTTGCCCTCACTTATGTTAGAGAGCAGGACGAGCGCATTGGCGTTCGATCCGGTGTTCTCTCCGAAGATGACGTCCGGTTTGGTGCCGGTGGTGCTGCGAACTGCATTGGGTGCACCGGTGACACCGATGACCTGACTTATCGTAAATTCCGCACCGAAAGCGCCTGAGCCTTCGCCGGCCCTGAAGACGACAGTGGTGTTCGCCGAGGATTGGCTGCAGGAGCTTTCTGCGTAGACAAGATCGTTGAGGCCATCGCCATTGAAGTCCGCGACGGCTGGGAGTGCCGCGACACCTCCGCTTGCGGGGCACTGGGTGGTGGCAATCGCGGTGTAGCTCATGGTGCGGTTTGCGTTGCCGGTAAAGAGGCTCAGTTCGGGAACAGGCGTGAGATCGCCATACCGCGGTCCGGTGGTGTTGGCAGCGCCGATGAGATCGCTGCGGCCATCGTTGTTCACATCGGCTGCCGCGATGGGTAGGTCGATATAGCTGTGGGGATCGGTTTTGTAAGACGGCGAACCGAGATGCCCGGCGCCGTCGCCATAGAAGACCTGCACGGTAGTTTCACCGATGAAGTCGTAGATGAGGGCCATGTCCGACTTACCGTCTCCGTCGAAGTCGCCGGCGATGACCTGAGTTATTTCGACAGCCGCATCGGTGGGATTGGGGTTCGCCGTGGTGATGGACTGACCCTTGCTGAAGGTGCCGTCGCCATTGCTGATCCAGATCTGGATGGTGGTGGGATAATTGGTGCCCGTACTGGTCTCAGTCACTGTGACAAGATCGGTCTTGCTGTCGTGGTTCAGGTCCGCTACAGCAATATATGGGGTGCGTGGGATGCTAAGAGTTTTGGGACTTTGAAAGGTGCCATTTCCATTGCCGAGATAGACGGCAGGGAGGGCAGTTTTCCCCTGGTTCAGAGTAATGAAATCGAGCTTGCCGTCGTGATTGAAGTCGCCGATGGCATCGACGGATGCGGGAAGCGCGACCGGCGCCCCGTAGGTACCGTCTCCATTGGAGAGATAGAGCTGAGTTCCAGAAACGATATCTTCACGACCGTCATTGTTGAAATCGCCATGGGCGGAAACGGGGAGGCCGGACGGACTTTGCGCGACCTGATGACCCTGGAAGGAAAGCTGAGCGAGAGACGACACTGGGAGAAGGGCGCAACCCGCGAGTAGCGCCGCAAGCGAATACATGGAACGAGACATAGGAGGACTCCTCAAACAGACCCGTTGATGAGAGGAGCCCGAGATGCGTACGTGCTCCACGGCGGGGGAGAGCGACGATGTCTGCTTCTGCTGGGTGGGGTAGTTCCATCCAGCAGCAGCAAAGCGAAGTAAAGGTACCACCTTGTAGATACGTTTTGAGGCGGGAAAGTTGTTCTGCCAGAAGCAACCTATGTGGATATAAGCAGGCTGGGCCTGCGCAACATATTGCCTGTCAAAACAGCGAATCGGCAGACGAAAGGGATCCTCTGTGGGGTCCTGCAGATCAAGCAAATTGCATCGCGATTCGCGAGATAGAGACATACTTTTCACGGCGGGAATGTTCCAATTGATTCCTGAATGATGAGAGAGCTCGTGCGCAAATCCCTTCCGCTCGCGATCGTTCTGCTGCTCGAGCTATCGGGGGCGAGCGCGCAGCAGATCTCGTTTGCCGGCATTTGGACGCGACAGCCCGCACCCGGGGCTCCGAGCGCCCGCTATTACGCACTGGTGGCCAACGATGCCTCCGGCCGCGTCGTATGCTTCGGCGGCAGCAATGAGGGTGGCGCGCTGAACGATACCTGGATTTGGGATGGAACGAACTGGACGCAGCAGTTTCCTGTGAACAGTCCGCCTGCTCGATCGAATGGTGCGATGACAAGCGATGTTTCGGGCCACGTCGTCCTGTTCGGCGGCTTTACGACGGATGGCGATTTGCGCGATACGTGGACGTGGGACGGGACGAACTGGAAGCAGCAATTCCCGGCTAACAGCCCTTCGGCTCGTTCCGGCGCTTCGATGGCGGCGGATGGTTCCGGTCGTGTGCTGCTCTTCGGCGGGACCATTGAAAACAGCCGGATGATCAACGACACCTGGACGTGGGATGGAACGAATTGGATGCAGCAGTCGCCCGCTCACAGTCCCAGCGGCAGGGAGGCGCCGTCGCTGGCCAGCGACCGCTCCCGACACATCGTGCTGTTCGGAGGGATGAACGAGAACAGCCGGATGCTCAACGAGACCTGGACATGGGACGGAGCGAACTGGACGCAGCAGTCACCGGGCAACAGCCCTGGAGCGAGGCAATCGGCCGCGATGGCGAACGATGCCTCCGGAAATATTGTGCTGTTTGGTGGCTATCCGGGATTCGGCGCCACAGATCTGGACGACACGTGGATCTGGGATGGGACGAACTGGAAGCAGCAGCACACGCTCAGCGGTCCTTCGGCGCGCACGGAACCGGCATTGATCTATTATTCTCCCGGGCACGCTCCGGGCCAGGTGATGCTGTTTGGTGGAACGAGCCAAGGCGCTCTGAATGACACATGGGTTTATGAGGATGGCTCAGCAAATTTTGGCACTGTGAAGCTGGGCTCCCGCACGACTCTGATCCTGTCCTTTAACATCCAGCTTCCAGTGGTGTTGTCTGGCGTGAAGGTGCTGACGCAGGATCAGCCGTCCAATCTCGACTTTACGTTGAATGGCGCATCCACATGTGCCGGAAACCTGAACGCGGACAGCTCGTGCACAGTGAGGGTTACGTTTGCGCCGCGCTCTCCGGGACTCCGCACCGGCGCGGTACAGGTCATGGACAATACGGGAACAATGCTGGCTTCGACGGCCATTTTTGGCCAAGGCTCTGGACCGGCGGCCGTGTCACGCCCAACGCGGCCAACGCGGCGCAGAACTCGATAAAAATCCCGACAAGCTCTGCGTTCATTACTTACTGCTGCCACTATTTCCGCTTCCAGCGCACTCCATCCTTGCTGTCTTCGAGCAGGATGCCTTTTGCGGCTAAGTCATTGCGGATGGCGTCGGCGCGGGCGAAGTTGCGAGTCTTCTTCGCGGTTGGGGCCGGTGGTGACGCGAAGCGAGCCGCTGGTGAGCGGCGCGGCGGATATTTCGCCGTTCGACCGAGAGGCGCTCATCTATCACTGCAAAGGCCAAAGCGGGGCATTGTGCACGGACCAGGCGGGCGAGAGCAGCTTCCCGTAGTTTCTTGCAGCAGCGCGGCGTGCCGGTGTGGTTCGCTATGCGGTCGATTTTGCGGCGCGCACGGTTGCTTATCAGGGATGCAATGGGGAGGAGTATGTGGAGGCTTATCCGGCGGTGGAGGTTGGTTGATGTGGCATTGACGGGACCTGATTTGAGGAGTTGAGTATTTGGGAAGCTTAGTGTGGATGAGTTATTGGTGACGAAGTGGGTGCGTCTTAGTGGATGGAAAAGTTCTTAAGAGGTGGACCCTTCGGGTTGATTGAAATCGCCCCCCACCCTAGGTTCGCTAGAATGGGGCACCCGACTGAACTATCTACGTAGGAACAGTGTCACAGCTTGAGTTAAAGCTGAAAGAAAAGCGCATCCTGCAGCGATTGCGTTCAGACGTGAGATCAGTCCTAATGCTCTATAAAAAGGTGCCTCTCCGATTACTGTAGAGCCGTCGTTCATAACGGTCACGAGCGTTCCATAGCCGGATTTAAGAAGTGGCACGTTGACGATTGCTGACCAACCCCAAAAGAATGCGGCGCCAAGTGCGAATGAGACACTAAGGATAGACCAGAGCTTCATTCTTTAACTTTATACGAAGAGCTCCAAGGGATCACGTCCGGAAGGCAGATCTGATTTAGCCGAGTGGGACCACGTCCGCGATCGGAATGATGTCGCGATATAGACGGTCGCCGATTTGTGCTGAGAGGTAGATGGGCAATTCGAATAAACTCGCACGCTCAGTCGCATTGAGCCGCGAAACCGATATTTCCACCGTCTGAAGTTTAGTAACTGAGTCGTTGAGGATCGGCTGCCCAGGCCTATTTGCTTCCGTCATGCGGAATGCTTTGTAGCCCTCTTTATCAGTCGAGACTTCCAGCGCATATGAACAGCCGAAGTCTCTCAGTAATAGAGACGGTATTTGCAAAGTACAGCTGTATTCATTGGCTCGCGGACCCTCATTACGGAAGACTGGAGCCAGCGTTAATTGCTCGCCGACGTGGACGGCGTAGCTTTTCACGGCTTCCAGAACTAACTCACCTTGTGAATCCTTAGATTCAGAAAATTGCCATCTGGAAATGCGAGAGGCTAAGTCGGCTAAGATTTCGTCGTCTGATTCGAATTTAACAGGATTTAGATGCAATAAGTCTCTCATGCCTTCGCGTCCAACGCTAACTTGGCTGTAAACGGCCACGGGAATTCTTTGTTTCCGATTACGGTTGATAAACGCCGCGATTGCGATTTCTTGTTCAACCCAAACTGAAGCGCGAATGATGAGTGGATTCGCCTGCCCCGGCACGGTGACCGTACCTCTCGGATGCATCACCGCAATAAAGCCTGCTGCTGAGGCGAGGGCGGCCATGATATTTTCGTGGAGCCCGTTTAGATCGCTCTGCTCTTCGGCGAAAAATGCTGAGAAAGTCCCCGTGTCATTGACTATTCGACAAATCGCTGCGCCTAGGCGTTTTTCTTGCTCGGTTCGTTGACCACACGAGACGAAAATGATTGCTTTGGTCATATCGGCTCTTGGCACTCCTTGGAACTGCCATTCATTTAAATGGCCCCTGCTTACTTCCGCTTCCACCTAACTCCATCCTTGCTGTCTTCGAGCAGGATGCCTTTGCCGCTAAGTCGTTGCGGATGGCGTCGGCGCGGGTGAAGTTGCGGGTCTTCTTCGCGGTTGTGCGTTCGGCGATGAGGCGCTCGATATCGGCGTCGCTTAGCTCGAGCGAGGCCTGCAGTCCGGCGGTGGCTTCGTTGAGCTTGCCTTCGTGCTCGGCCCATGCCAGTGCGCCGCGCGCGATGGTCGTGTCGCGGTCGTCGAGCACGTTGAAGACCTGATCGAAGAGGGTGAGCGCGTGAAGGATGGGCGCGACGTTTTTCTGGAATAGCTGGCCGTGGTCTGCGGCGGTGTTGGCGTGGCGGACCAGATCAAAAATTGCGGCGCGAGCCTCGGCGGTGTTGAGGTCGTTGGCGAGCGCGGCGGTAAAGGCCTGCGCGGCTTGCTGCGATTGCACGAGCAGTTCGACGTTTTCACCGTCGGCCCAGGGGCCATGCTGGATGCGCTGGCGAAAGGTGCGGAGACGTTCGACGGCAGAGGTGGACTCGGCGAGTCCGTCGAAGGTGAAGTTGAGCTGATGGCGATAAGGAACTGAGAGCAGCAGAAAGCGAATCGCGGAAGCCTTGTAGCCGCGCAGAAGGAGATCGCGCAGCGTGAAGAAGTTTCCTTCGGACTTCGACATCTTGCGGCCTTCGACGAGCAGGAAGCGCACGTGCATCCAGTGACGCGCGAAGGTTTTGCCGGTGGCGGATTCCGACTGTGCGATTTCGTTCTCGTGATGCGGAAACATCAGATCTTCGCCGCCGGCGTGCAGGTCGAGCGTTTCGCCGAGAAACTTCATTGCCATGGCGGAGCACTCGATGTGCCAGCCGGGGCGCCCGTGGCCGAGCACTGTGTCCCATGCGTGCTCGCCGGGTTTGCCGGCCTTCCACATGGCGAAGTCACTGGCGGAGTCTTTCTCGTATTCGTCGACATCGACGCGCGCGCCGGCGGTGTTGCCGCTGAGATCCTTCTTAGAGAGCTTGCCGTAATCGGGGTCGCCCGAGATGCGGAAGTACCAGGAGCCGTCCTCGGTGCGATAGGCGAGGCCGCGTTGCTCGAGCGTCTGGATCAGCGCGACCATCTCGGGGATGTTCTCGGTGGCGCGAGGCATGATGACCGGATCGAGACAGCCGAGCGCGCGGAGGTCTTCAAGGAAGGCCCGCTCGTAGCGAGGCGTGTAGTCGGCGATGGAGACGCCTTGCGCCGCTGCGTTGCGGATGATCTTGTCGTCCACATCGGTGATGTTCATGACGTGCTTGACCGCTATCCCTTGCTGTTCGAGAAAGCGGCGCAGTAGATCGACATGCACGAAGGTGCGGAAGTTGCCGATGTGGCCGTAGTCGTAGACAGTGGGGCCGCAGGCATAGAGCGTGAGGGCCTTGCCGTCGGCGGGAGTGAGTGGTTCGACTTGTGTGCTGAGGGTGTTGAAGAGCTGAAGTGTCATGCGTTCTGGGTGGAGTGGATTTCGCGCGTCCTTTGATTCTACGGGAGTGCGTGCTCCGGACCGAGCGCGAGGCTGGCGCGCGCCGATAGTGACGGAGGCGCGAAGTCGCGGGCGAGGAGCTTGGGCCAGGCGGCGGCGGCGATCATGGCGGCGTTGTCGGTCGCGAGCGCAAGCGCGGGAAAGGCGATGGGCAGGCCGCGGCGTGCTGCCTCTGCGGTGAAGCGCGTCCGGAGTTCGCGGTTCGCGGCCACGCCGCCGGAGACGAGCAAGGCATGCGCGCCGTAGTGCTCGGCTGCGGCGAAGGTTTTGCGCTTGAGATCGTCGACGACTGCGCGTTGGAAGGAGGCGAGGAGATCGAGCGTCTGCTGGTCGCAGAGCGGTATGACCGCAGCGGGTTTCGTCTCTGGCGTGAGCTGCTGGCGCCGCGCGGCGATGGAGGCGGCCAAGTTGTGTGTTTCGACGTAGCGCAGGACCGCGGTTTTGATGCCGCTGAAGCTGAAGGCGAATCGTGAGTCGTGCTGGCCGGGGCGGTGGGCTTTCTGCTTGATTTGCGCGAAGGAAAAGGGTACGGCCTGGGGGTTGCCGTGGGGGGCGAGGTGGTCGATCCAGGGGCCGCCGGGGTAGCCGAGGCCGAGGAGCTTGGCTACCTTGTCGAAGGCCTCGCCGGCGGCGTCGTCGACGGTGTGGCCGATGTTGCGGTAGTGCCAGGCGCCGTCCTGTCGCTCGGCTAGATAAAGGTGAGTGTGGCCGCCGGAGACGACGAGCGCTAGCAGCGGGCCGGTGGTGGGGAGGGGGGCGGCGTTCTCCAGCAGCACCGCGTGGATGTGGCCTTCGAGGTGGTTTACGGCGATGAGGGGCTTGGCGAGGGCGTAGGCCAGGGCCTTGGCGTAGCCGATGCCGACCAGCAGCGCGCCGGCGAGGCCGGGGCCTTCGGTGACGGCGATGGCATCGAGTTGCGTCATGGTGACGCCGGCTTCGCGGAGGGCGGCGTCGACGACGGGGATGATGGCGCGGAGGTGCTCGCGGGAGGCGAGCTCGGGGACGACGCCTCCGTAGGGCGAGTGGATGGCGATCTGCGAGGCGACGACGTTGGAGAGCTGGCGCTGGCCGCGCTCGACCACGGCGGCGGCGGTCTCGTCGCAGGAGCTCTCGATACCCAGGATCAATCCTGATCCGCTGTACGTTGTGTCTGTCACCCTCATCCATACTAGAGGAGTGAGTGTGGCATTCAGCAGCGGGCTGGAGGCGGCGACGGCGGTGGTGCATACGCTGGCGACGGCGAGGCATCGCGCGTATCTGGTAGGCGGGTGTGTGCGCGACCTGCTGATGGGACATGCGCCGAAGGACTTCGACGTGGCGACGGACGCGCGGCCGGATGAGGTGCTGGCGCTGTTCCCGAGGGCCTTTGGCGTGGGGGCGCACTTTGGCGTGGTGCTGGTGCCGCTGCGGGTGGATGGGCAGGAGATTGTCACCGAGGTGGCGACGTTCCGGTCGGATGGTGCTTACAGCGATGGTCGGCGGCCGGACGAGGTGCAATACACGGACGACGCGAAGCAGGATGTGCTGCGGCGCGACTTCACCATCAACGGAATGCTGCTGGATGTCGATAAGTATCTGGCGAGCGGAGATGCTTCCGCCGCGGTGCTGGATTATGTGGGTGGGCGCGAGGATCTGCGGGCCGGCGTGGTGCGTGCGATCGGGAAGCCGATGCAGCGCTTCACGGAAGACAAGCTGCGCATGCTGCGCGCGGTGCGGTTTGCGGCGCGGTTCGAGTTCACCATCGAGCGCGAGACCTTCGCGGCGATTCGGGTGCTGGCGCGCGAGATCGGACAGGTCAGCCGGGAGCGGATGCGGGATGAGCTGACGCGCATGCTGACAGAGGGGCATGCGGCTGAGGCTTTCAAAATGCTGGAGGCGAGCGGGCTGCTGCAGCAGGTGCTGCCGGAAGTGGCGGCGATGCGGGGTGTGGCGCAGCCGCCGGAGTGGCATCCGGAGGGCGATGTGTGGGTGCACACGCTGCTGCTGCTGGAGCAGCTGCCGGCGGGGTGCTCGCCGACACTGGCGTGGGGCGCGCTGCTGCATGACGTCGGCAAGCCGCCTACATATATGGTGGCGGATCGCATCCGTTTCAACGGCCACGCCGAAGTGGGGACGCGGATGGCGGCGGCGATCTGCCGGCGGCTGCGCTTCTCGAACGAGGAGACGGAGCAGATCCTGTCGCTGGTGGCGAACCACATGCGCTTCGGCGATGTGGGGAAGATGAAGGAGTCGACCTTGAAGCGCTTCTTCCGGCTGCCGCGCTTTGAGGAGCATCTGGAGCTGCACCGGCTGGATGTGACGTCGAGCCACAACCGGCTGGAGCTTTACGATTTTGCGAAGGCTCGCTACAAGCAGGCGCCGGCGGAGGAGGTGCGGCCGCGGCTGCTGGTGACGGGTGCGGACCTGATCGCGGCGGGCTACCGGCCGGGGCCGGGGTTCCGGGCGATGCTCGATGCGGCGGAGGATGCGCAGCTTGAGGGCGCGATCACGACCAAGGAAGAGGGGCTGGCGCTGGTGCGCGAGATGTTTCCTCCGCCTTCGGCGGCTTAGTACTGTTACCCCACCCCCACCCCCTCCCGTCACCGGAGGCCGGTTTGTAACTCCTTCTGGATCATTTATATAGGTGCTCTTCCGAGGGTCAAATTCGTCATTCTGAAGAGGTTATCCGTAAATTCGTCCAGTGTAAGGAGTTAGAGGCCGGTAAATCGGACAAAAGGAAAACGCCACCGCTTTGGTGGCGTTTTGGTTTGTTTGCTCTATTTCTATTGTAGCGAATTGGGTGGGTTGATTTGGCAGGTTTTTGTGGGTGTGGTTCTGTTTTGGGATTGAGGTTATGTCTAAGCCGAAAACCCTAGCGTTGCTTGGATGGGGCACCGGCAGCATATTCAACTAGATGGACATTAGAGATTTCAATCTGCAAGGCCCGAGGCGGAGGAACCTCGACAGAGAGGTGTGGATACCGCTCAGAGTTTCCCACGATGTGAGTCTGGGTGAAATGGGCCAGTCCGGTTACGACTCTTTCTTCGAAGGGGTAGGTACGCTTGCAGTTCGCGTAGAAGACGTTGAGCCGGCTGATCGTGTATTGGACTGGCACAACATTGGGTTGGCCCGCGATCACTCTGGTTACGTGCAGGATGGTGAGTATCGCCCTGCTGATACTGCTTTCGAAGACGGCTTCGTGGGGACTAATTTCGTTGTGGTCCAAAGAGGCTGCAATGGTTGCCCTTCGGTTTGGCATCTCCACCCCGACCTGGTATGTACCTTGAGTTTGCTTCGTGAAGGAGATCGCTGGTTAGCGATTGAAGAAGGTTTTTGCGAGGTCGTTCGCATGCAGGTGTCTGCATCAGGCTCTCCGCTGAAGCTTGAGATCAGGGCTGATTTCCTGAAGGATTATCTTTGTGCGCGCCGCATGGCGCTCAGGGTTTCAACCTATGTTGAAAAGCACGTGGTTGTTAGCGACATCTCACCTCTAGACCTATCGCTTTTCGATGGAGACGAAGAGCCGCGCAGCCAGCAGGAGAGTGAATCGTCTCTCGTCACTCGCAATTGGCATAAGTCGTTGGGTGACGGGAAGTGGCAAGCTAGCGTGCAGCCCATCCATGAGGGTGGGCATCCGTTCGGCTCTGGATTCGCTGTGATGTGGGTCGGGCGCAAGGAGTTCGACAAGGACCAGAGTGTTCCGGAGATGCAGTTGTCTGATGAGATGGAACATTCGACTCGCGAGGGAACCTTTGCAGGATCGCTTCTCTACAGAGTCAGGGGAGAGCTTTGGAGAGACCAATGGGTTCACCCCGCTCAAATAAGCGTGCGCGTCAGAGGCGACGAACCCCCGCCCACGTGTTTTTTCACGATCGACTCCGAAGGAAACCGGGTCTCAGGCGACAGTTTGAAAAGTGGGATGAGATGGTTGTGGTTCTCTCCCGGGATAGTCGAACAGTGCTTATCCTATAGAGGTGCAACTCTCAGTTGGTACACGCGAGAGACTGGCAGGATAACGATGGCGGAAGACTCTGGCGTAGTTTTCGGTGTTAACGCAAGTGGGCTCATAAATATTTTCGCAAAGGACATTGCCTATCTCAGATTTTGGCAACAAAAAGTTTGGACGGGCTTCAACGTTCTTCCCGAGGGAGGTGTGAGCGCCGAACTGCTCGCAAGTCAAGCAGAAGGGTTGCCAGCCTCTACAAAGGCACCGGAAAACTTCATTCTTAAGGCCAGGGCAGCCGTCGATGACGCATTTCTATCCAAGTTTGGTTGCAAAGTTTTTCGTGATCACCCTGAGATCAAGCGGATTGCGATAGCCTGTCACCGTTTTCGGGCTACTGATCAGACAGGCTTAATGGGATTGGCGAAGGACCTCGCTCGGCTGAGCGCGGATGATATTGATGTAAAAGTCTTGCACAAATTACTGCAGTCTGAGCCGGCGGAGAAAAGCGGATCTTTGAAGAGCCTTCAAAAGGTGCTCGCGGGATTCCTAGGCGACGATATTGCTAAGAATTATCTAAGCCCGTTGTTTGCCATTTACGATCTGCGACTTACGGATGCTCATCTTCCTAGTAATCAGCAGGGCGACTTTTCGGCATTGTTGGGTCTCGATCCCAGCCTCCCTTTTGTCGCTCAGGGGCGCAATTTGCTGAATGCATTTGTAAACTCCCTGTATCGTATCGCGATGGTTGTCTCTAAGGGTCATGAATAAGGCTTCTTACTTAAGACGCTGAGCCTTGGATATGGGAGCGGCTGAAGAACTCAGCCTGCGATTGCTACCACTCCCACTATGCGCATTCCGCAAGCCGCCGCTTCGTAGAAGCAGAAATCGCTTGATGAGGCGCTGTTTGCCTTTCAAGTGAGTGGCAGCGCTGCTCGGGCTTGGGCTTCCTGGCAACGGCGCGATGAGCGCAGTGATCCCGGGGAACGCGCTCAATCCTGCTCGCCGAGGGGTTGGGCGTAGGTTTTGCCGTAGGGGTAGAAGAGTTCTTTGCGGCCTTCCTGCCATGCCTTCTTCAGTTCCGCCGTCGTGATGAAGGGCCGCTTCGACTACTCGAGAGTTCGGATGAGGTCGTCCAGGCCGGTTATGGTTTCGAGGAATATTGCGCCGGGGATAGGTGGGATGAGGTGGTGCTTGATGGCATAGCCGCCGACGATGAGGGTGGGCGGCGGGTGCGGGAGAGCCTCCATCTTCCGAGCGATGCTGTAGACGTACGCCTTCTGCTTCTCCAGGGCAAGCGAGATCAGAATTGCCTGAGGTCTGGTTTCCGTAGCGAGTTGGAAGAGAGTCTCCGGGGAAGGTGGGGGATGGAGATTTCTGCTTCTTATGCCTTTGGACTGCAGCCAGAGAGCGAGGATGCGAATGCCGAGGCTGTGGCTATTACCACGGGCGTTCATGAGAAAGACCAGGGCGTCGCGGGTTCCGGGGATGAACGCGCCGGCGGCTTTGACTTCAGGCACGACGAGCTCGAAGACGCGCTCGCAAAAACTGGTGAAGCGGTGTTCGTCGGCGACGGTGATGAGGCTGGTCTCCCACTCGACGCCAATGAGATAGAGGAGTGGAGTGATGAGACCGACGAGGATGTCAACGGGGCGTAGGCCAGCGGTAAGCGCACGCTGGACGATGCCGGGGGCCGCATCCATGTCTCCGGCCTTGCCGGCCGCATATAGCAAGCCCTGGATTTCGCGGAGGCGGTGAGAGTTCCCGATCTCGGAGTCAAGCCGGCTCATGCCCTTTGCCTGGCAGGCCGGGCACAAACCGTGAGTCGTAGTGAATATGTCGAGTGGGGCGATCTCGCCCTGGAATTCCTGGCAGTAGGCGCACCACCTCAACATGGCGACTTATCGGTGGGATGTGAGAAGGTGCGGCAGGTCGGGCGCATCGGAAGGGCTTACGGCAAGCAATATCCTACATAAGTCTCTCATGTACGCGAAGAAGGGGACGCGATGGAACTTCGGATCGCGATCTCCTGGTGCGAGACGGCGCCACCGCGGCTGGTCCATCAGGCTCCGGGTTGTGTTTACGGACCCTGTTTATGGAATCGCTTCTGAGACGACTTCGACTTGCTGGTGGCGGTTGGTGCCGGGGATGTCGAGGGAGCCGAGGATGAGCGGCTTGCCGGGGACGAGGGTGGCGGTGGCGTCGAGTGTGGTCTGGCGGAAGACGGGGTCCTGAGAGCCGACGCCGGATTTCTCATCGGCCACGCTGGATTGCGCGATGCGGCTGCGGAGGCGGAGGCCGTCGGCATAGGGGTTGGCCATGGCGTCGATGTCGAGGCCTATGTCCTGGTATTGAACATTGTTGTGTGCGGGCTGCGCGCCCTGCGGGTCGTTGCCGATGACGATAGGCACCTTGCTGCCCTGTTTGACCTCCGTCTTGCCGCCGGATGTAACGATGAGTGTGACGTGTTGTTTGCCGGAGGGCTGACCGCTGCCGGTTTCGGTGATGGTGTAGGTGAGGCGATAGATTTTTGGGGTACGGTCGAGATCGGCGAGGATCTTCTGGGCGAGCGCGATGTCTTCGGCAGAGGCGCGCATGGAGAGCGCGTTTTGCGATGGCACATAGTAGAGCTTGGCCGTGGGCAGCATGTTGCGGAGATCGGTCTGGATCTCGTTGGCATCCTCCTCGCGGGTGAGGTTGGTGAGATAGAAGGTTTTGTAAGTCGAGGGTTTTTCGTTTGCGGAGCTAAGGTCGGCTAACTTGGTGGCCGGCGACTGCGCGTAGGCATGGGATGCGAGCGGCGCGAGGAGCAGCAGGATTGCGGCTAAGGGGACGGCGCGGTTGCGCATAGCTGCTGGTCGGTTCAGGAGTTATCAGCGTCATAGCTTACCTCTTTTAATAATGTGCAGACAGAGTAGGGCGGACGCCGGGATAACTACGCGCCCAGCGTGTTTGCGTATGAGACGACGCTAAACAGGACGCTGTGGGCGGGATTTCGCTCGGAGTTTCTTGAGTTATTTCGACAGGACTAGAAGAACGATGCGCGGAGGCGGGATTAGTCCGGCTTTTCTGCGATGTAGAGATAACGTAACAGGCGACGTTCGTTGCACAGGGTGTGGACGCAGGCGAGGAATTGCTGGAGGCCTTCGAAGTTGGTGGCGCCTTCGATGGCGATGAGCGCGTCGCGGTGGTGGGTGCGGGCGGCTTGCCAGCGCTGGGCGATGGCGGCGGCGTTGGCGGTGGTGTCCGTAGCTTCGAGGAGGCGGAAGCCGGCTTGCTGGATGAGTCGCTCGTTGTGGCCGGGTGGGGTGAAGATGTAGGTGCCGATGGAGCTGCGGGTGGCGATCTCCTGGTGGGTGACGGCTCCGCCGAGGATGAGGGCATCGCTGAAGAGCAGGCGGCCGCGGGGCTTGAGGACGCGGAAGATTTCCGGGAGGAGGGCGTCGCGCGCGGTGATGTGGCAGAGAACATCGTTGGCGAAGGCGGCGTCGAAAGATTGGCCGGGGAAGGGCAGCGGCTTTGCGACATCGCACAGCTCAAAGGAAGCGCGGCTGTCGAGGTTGCGCTCGCGCGCGAGATTGCCGGCGTTGCGAATGCCGGCTTCGTTGATGTCGAGGCCGAGGATGCTGGCGCCGGTGGCGGCGGCGAGATAGAGGGCGTAGCCTCCGGAGCCGCAGCCGATTTCGAGCACGCGCGAGGCGGGAGTGAGTTGGAGGAGTTGAGGGATCTGGCGGGACTCTTCGCTGGTGACCCAGCTTGTCTGGCCGAGGTCTTCGAGGTCGTTGCCATAGGTGGCGATGCGGACCTGACGATAGACGTCGGCCGCATAGTGGCCATAGGCACTGTCGTAGAGATCTACCGGCATGATCGACTCCGCTGGCTGATCACTATAGACGAGCGGACAGGCGAGTGAATGCGGGAATCGGTTATAGCTTGCGAAGGCTGAGCGAGATGGGCAGGCCGATGATGAGCATGTGCACGAGTATGCCCTGTAACAGGCCGCGGTATTGATAGGGACCCATGAAGTGGTAGGCGCTGAGCGGCAGGACTATCAGGTTCATGACGAGGAAGACTGCGATTCCATAGAAGAGGCCGCAGACCAGCCAGTGGTCTTTGAGGAAGCTGAGGCGGCGGCTGGAAAGGCAGTAGATGGCTGCTGCCGAGAAGGCGATGAAGTAATGGAGGACGACGCCGAGGATCCATGTGCCGGCTCCGCCTTGCAAGGCTTGCTTGCCGAGTAGTCCTCCGGCGATGAGGCGCGGATTACCGAGGCCGAAGGTGATGAAGGCGGCGGTCAGGTCGAAGGTGCCGGCCAGCGCGCCACCAACGAGAATCGGGCGAAGCAGGTTTCTTCTTAGGACGGGTGCCGAGATCGAAGCGGAGCTCATTTCAGTTCACTCCTTGGAGATTGGCGGTTTATCTCCATGCGCGTGACTAGATATGCCTTTTCGATCATGCATTTTCAGCCGGCTTGTTTGCGAGAGGAGGACAATGTAACAGTCGGCGTTCGTCCCGGAGAATGGGGAGCTCGGCCCTAGGCTTCGCTCAGAGTTCCCGATTCGCAGATGCGACGGATGACGGCGTCGAGCTGGGTGTTCTGGGCGGCTTCGTGAAGGAAGGATTCGGGGCACATGTAGTGCGGGTTGAGGAAGGAAAGCGTTTGGCTGAGGAAGATGGATGGGTGGATGAGGAGGCTTTGCCGCATCATCTCGGACGGCAGGGTGTCGGCGTGATACTGGCAGATGCCGCTGAGCTCAGGGCGCTGGTGGAACATTTTTTCCAGCCGCCACTCGTATTCCATAAGCCTGGAGGGCTCCTTTTCGAAGCCGAGTTCCCAGGTCATGTCGCCGGTGGCCCAGAGGCCGGCGTATCCGTCGAGCAATGACTGATTGAGAGCGTCTTCAAGAGTGCGCATCATCCGCTCGACATCGAAGCGGCCAGCGGCGAGGTGTCGCTGATCGGATGTCAGGATCAAGCTGCCTTTTTCAACCTCGTGCGCGACGTCCACACCTGCGGCAGCGAGGTAGGAGCGCATGCCCGCCACCATCGGTGGACTGTTGAGGTAGAGGCAGCGACGATTTTGTTGCAGTTTCTCCAGCGTGATTGCGGCCAGCGAGGGGAGAAGCTTCGATGGCGCTCCCTCATAAATGAGGCATTGGTGGCGCGGCGCTGGCTCCATCGGGGGCATAGGAAATTGTAACTGCTCCGGTTTTGCTGCGGTGTTTGGCTGTGGAGTTTTTCTCTGGATTGTAGCCACGGTATTGCTGCCGCTCCCCTGCCGGTGCCGGAGGCTGGCTGGTAAGTCTTTTCAGTTCTGTTGTATAGGTGCTCTTAACTGGCAGGATCTGCACGAATTTGGGCGGGTGCGTTTTCCCATTTCGTCTTGGTACGCGAGTCGCGCAGATCCCGGAGCCATGAGCCAGGTGACGATGTCCCACACGATAGCGCCGACGAGTCCGCCGCAGATGACATAGACGTCTACAGCCTTAGGGTCGATGAGTTTTTCGCTGATGGTCTTGGCGACTCCGGTGCCAAAGACAAAGGCGGCCACGAAGTTGAAAAATGCTGCCCAGAAGACGGCTTGCAGGGGAGATAGAACGCGCGTGGTGACGACGGTGGCTACGGAGTTTGCAGCGTCGTGGAAGCCGTTGAAGAAGTCAAAAACGAGAGCCACCGCGATCATGGCATAGACAGAGAGATGGCGGCCGTCATGCGGGAAGGGGACCGGTTGCTGCGGTGGCTACAGGATGCGGATGGCTGCTTGAAATTGGTCGCTGTGGCGGCGGAGCCACCAGCAGGGATCGTCGCCGGCGTGGGGGAAGATGGATCGGGTGCAGGGCTGGGCGTCGGCGCTCTGCTCGTCGGCTTTCATGCGGTGATTTTTGAGCGGCGTGAGCAGGATCTGGTTTACCTGGACAGTGTCATAGCCGCCGCCGTTGTGGACGCGGATGCGCCAGACGGTCCAGTCGCCGAGCCATAGCAGCAAGCTAGCCGCGAATAGCCAGAGAAGTGCGTCGGCTATTTGTCTCTTGAGGATTGGCCAAGTCAGTTTGCGCATGGTTCGGTTGCGAGTCTTGGAGGCTGCTTTGTCAGGATGAACCCACATCTCAAACTCGAGATGCGGGAAACGCGCATAAAGCTACCCCACCCCTTCGACAAGCTCAGGGCAGGCTCTAGGTTCGCTAGAGTAGGGCACCCGGGGAGAGTGACATCTTCAAAGGCGAGAGGTGGGGTACGCGGCTTTTGTAGTTTATGCGGCGGTTTGAGTTGCAGCGTGGGATGCGGTGGCGAATATGGGCTGCGGCGGCATTCTTTCTTCACCGGCGAGGGCTGAAAGAGGCATCGAGCCGGTGCCGGCAAAAGCCAGCGGGTTGGTGAGGATCAGCGGGTCGAGGTGATGGACGAGCCGGCCCACGGTGACGTAGTTCGATACATGGACGACCAGATAGAGCGATACGAAGGCGAGCGTGGCCCAGGAGTGTGCGGCGATGTGAGGCCGCATGGCGTCCATGTCCCATGCACTGATGAGAATGATCAGGATGGCACCGAAGATCTGTGCAGTTCTAGCAGAGTGGCGAGTCATAGGCCTGGTCGAGAAGAGACTCCTGCGTGTCGTTCGAATGCGGAGAGGGGAGTCTACTGGACGAGCGGCGCACTCAGTCTGCATAACATACCTCAAAAGATCAGGAGGACGTAAAGATTTTATCGGCAGGAAAAGGAAAATTGGTCAGAGGCAATTTGTTACCTCCGGCTGAACAAATTCTTGCCAGCCAATTCTTAAATGGAACTAGATCCGGCTTAGGTGACGTTTCCTGGCGGAAGGGGCCATGCAGATCGCCTCGCGAGAATTTCCTTCGGCAAGTGGTATTACCGATTTGCTATGGAGTGGACCTTTGGAAATACCAGCGGCGATGCAAGACTTGATCTCGCATTTTCGGTCGCAGATCCGGAGGGACGATGAAGGTGTTGCATGGTGGAGTGAGATGTGCGCTGTTGTGTGCGGCGGGATTGATGTTGCCGTGTTTGCCGGCGTCTTCGCAGGCGGCTCAGCCGCAGGCACCGGCAGCGGCGAGAGATGGCCAGCATGATTTTGATTTTGAGCTGGGCAGCTGGAAGATCCATCTGAAGAAGCTGGTGCATCCGCTTACCGGCTCGAATACGTGGGTGGAGTTCGATGGAACTTCCGAGACGCGCAAGGTATGGGACGGGCGCGCACAACTGGAGCAGTTTGAGACGGACGGGGTGAAAGGTAACAGCGGCGGGCACATCGAGGGACTGACGCTACGGCTCTACAATCCCGAGACGCGACAGTGGAGTCTCTACTGGGGAACGAGCAAGAGCGGCGCGCTGGCTGTACCGGCAACTGTGGGCGAGTTCAAGGATGGCCGCGGAGAGTTTTACGACCAGGAGCCGTTCAATGGCAGGATGATTTTCGTTCGCTATGTGTGGTCGGGGATCACGCCGAACTCGGGGCACTTCGAGCAGTCCTTCTCCGATGATGGGGGAAAGACGTGGGAGGTGAACTGGATCACCGACCAGACGCGAGTGAATGAGGAGTCGGCCAAGGTGCAGTGAGGTGGATCGCGGGATAGGGAGCGCTTCCATCCTGATTGAGCAGGATTTTCGCTCAGGATGGGGCGCCCCTGTGGAGTGCGAGCCAGGTTACTTTGACTGGAAGATGGCGATGGTGGAGCCGGTTGGATCTTTGAGGACCGTCATCCATCCGACGTTGGGAATTTCCTGCGGGCCCAGGACGATGGTGGCTCCGAGCGAGCGGGCTTTTTCGGTGGCTTCCTTGATGTCCGGCACGCCGACGTAGGCGAGCCAGCCCTGGTTGCCCATGGGCATGGAGAAGATGCCGCCGCCGGGGCCTTCGGATGGCTTGAAGGTGCTGTAGATGCCGCCAGGGCCCATGTCATTGTCTATGAATTCCCAGCCGAAGAGTGCGCCGTAGAATGCCTTGGCTTTGGAAGGATCGGGCGTATTGAGCTCGAGGTGGACGAAGGGATTTGCCATGGGTGGATTCCTTACGTTTGAGATGGGTGCCGAGTGCGCCCTCCATGCTAAAGCAGACGGCAGTTGGCTGGCTTGGGCATTTGCCATGCAGGCAGAGGCGCGTGCGTCGGAGTTCGCTTCCTTTGGTCGCTCACGTTTGCTTTATGGATGACCTGAGTGAATCCACGTTTGTTCGAGATGTCAGGCAGCGGCTTCGCGGTGACAGAGAATCGTGATGAACTCGGTGGAAGGCTATTTGCGAGTGGTCGCGGTGGTATCCACTTCAAGGCCGAAGCGCGCGAGATCGCGCGCTTGCATTTTGTAGTCGATCCAGAAGCCCACGCCGATGGCGACCGGGATGAGTCCCGCGGCGGCCACGATGAGCAGCACACGCATCTGCAGGATGGCGGCGAGCAGGAGTCCGAAGAGGGCGAGGCCGGCACCGGATCCGAAGAGGCTCAGGGCGGCGCGGCGGATGTTGTTCATGGTGCGGACGGGGTCGGTGACGTCCTCGTTCTGCACCTGACGCTGGAGCCGCTCGATGTCTTCAATCGACATGCCGCGGGAGAGCAAGGTCATGCGCTCTTGGGAGCGCGTGCGCCTCTGATCCATTTCGGAATAAATTCCGAAGCAGCCGAGGCCGAGGATCATGAGGCATCCGGCAACGGCGACGGTGAAGGGCGAGAAAAAGATGGATGACGTCATAGAAGACTCCCTGGAGCGTTTCCGTGCTTCGGCATTTTGCCGGGAAATGCTCTTACTGGCGGCGTTAGACTGGCGCGGCGTGGTGGAGTTTCAGCGGCCGAAATAAATTTCGGGCGTGAAACTTTCCGGGAACCGGCCGGTCTTACTCTTCCGCGTGCTCTCTCAGGTGCTTACTTCCGTGGAAGAAACTGTTCCTCCAGTGGCGGCGGTCGCCGGCGATACCCGCTTTGCGGCGCTGGTGGAGGAGCATGCGCCGATGGTCTTCCGCACGCTGCTGCGGCTGCTGGGCACGCACGAGGGACTGGACGACCTGGCGCAGGATTGCTTTCTGCGCTTGCACCGCGCGCTGCCGGCGTTTCGCGGAGAGGCGCTGGTATCCACCTATCTGTATCGCATCGTGGTGAATGTAGCGCAGGACGAGCTACGGCGGCGACATCGCGAGGAGCGGCCGCTGACCTCACTGGCGGACGAGGCGGAAGACTGGGGCGACCGGCTGCGGCATCCGTCGCGCAATGCGGAAGAGCTATTGCTGGAGCGCGAGTTTGCCGATGGGGTGGAGCGGGCGCTGGGGCAGTTGAGCGCGATTCAGCGGAGCGTGCTGGTGCTCTACCATCAGGAAGAGCGCACGTATGAGCAGATTGCCGCGGTGCTGGGAATGCCGGTTGGCACGGTACGGACGCACCTGCATCGGGGACGCGCACGGCTGCGAGAGTTGATCGGAATTGGAGTGAGTACGACGGGAAAGAGTACGTCAGGACGAAGGGAGGCTGCGCTATGACACCGCCGGAGATGGACCTGCAACGGGTAGAGGAAGATCGCATCACGCGCGCGCTGGAGCGGCCTCCCACGGTGGCGGTGCCGGCGGACTTTGCCGCTCGTGTGATGGCGAGGGTGCCGGAGCGGAAGGTTGCGCGGGTGCCCGCGGGGTGGTTTGTGCGGCGGACGCACTATGGACGAAATGCGCTGCTGGCGGGCGCGGCGCTGCTGTGCTGCCTGCTACTGCTGGTGGCGGCGGCGTCCAACGGTGGACGCGCGTGGTGGCTGACGGAATGGATAGCACTGGGGCAGCTTGGGGTGATCACAGTGTGGTGGGGTCTGGCGCGTCGGGCGCGCGGTTCGATCTAGTAAGGGAATTGATCACTCTGTTGCGCCGTTGCATGAGCTTTCGTAGGCGATGGCTGCGACCCATGCGACTCGATTCGGATCGTGCGCGTAGAAGGAGAGCCAATAGGGACGGCTGACCACGACCATGTAGTCCTTGGACCGGCCGGCGGATTTCCATTCGTAGCTCTTGCGTCCGGGTGAGTCGTGGGTGACCTTCATGGCGGCAGTGTCGTGACCGATGTGGGCGGTGTGGGCGAGCGCGTCGGCGGCGACGCGGGCGGGATCGGTGAAGGCCCAGTCGCGTGCTCCGCTGTCTGCATCACGCTGGGCTGCCATCATGGCGGCGTCCTGCTCTTCGGGAAGCAGCATGCGTAAGCTGCAGCCTTGTGGGGAAAAATCGAGCTTCTCGTTGGACTCACCGTAGTCCAGGTCGGCACGCCAGTGGGTGTCGGGGTCTTTCACCTCCTGGATGACGAGCATGCTGCAGCATCCCAGGTATCCGTAGCCGCCCCAGTACTTCCCATTGTCGGCATCCTGCATTTGCTGCCCGGCGAAGAAGCGGCCGACCAAAGTGGCGTGCTCCACCGCGCCGGGCTGGCCGGCGGGCAGCGGCGGCTGGATGGACCGGTCGAAGTCCTGGAACTGCTGATTGACGGTGAGGGGAAGCGGGATGTCATCGACCACGAGTTGCTGGGAGCGATGGCGATCGTTGATGGACTTGCAGCAGTTGACGGTGCCGGAGTTGATGGTGCCGCCGTATTCGAGCCAGATGGCCGGCCAGGAAGGGCAACCTGGATCGTAGAAGGTGAAGTTGTGCGAGGCATGGGTGGCGAAGCCGGTGACCTCGACCAGCTTGTGGTTGTAAGCGGGCGGGTCTTTTTTTAGCTGGCAGATGGATGCTTTGACGGGTTCTTCAGCGTGGCAGATTGTAACCGTGGTGAGAGTAATGATGATGCAGAGCAGGCATCGATAGAACGTCATGAATTGATTCGAAGTGCAACCCAATGTCATTGCTGGAAATTATGCGCTATGCGGGCCGGTTAGCGCATGTGGATGCGGCGCGAGGAAGTTGCGGAGGTACGATGCCGGGCCAACTGGGCGCATAGCGAAATGGCTGCAGTCCCGTGAGATCTATCAGCGGGAGTAGATGAATTCGTAGGAGCAGAGCGCAAAATTTACATTTTGATGAATATCAAATTGTCGCTCCTGTGATTTGCAGATCGGCCTGTAACCTTCCGGGTGCGCAGCGACTCCTATTGCTGCGTGCTGCGATCCAGGGTGATGCAGCGTGGCCTCGTGCCGCGACTGCTCCGTCGTGTGCGCGAACGCAAATTCTATTTGCGATTTCCCTCTTTACAAAAACAAGGAGCAGTAAATGATCAGAGTCACACGCGGCCTGCTGGCGCTCATTGCTGGTGTCAGCGCGGTATCACCTTTCACGGCGATTGCTCAGATTGCAGCGAAGCCACCTATCTCATCCGACGCGATGTCAGTTCATCTTCGTGCAAAGCGAACGAAGGCGACCTCATCTGCGAGTGTAGAGAACTCATTGTCTTCAACAGCGGATCCGACGACCTTCAACTCCGAGCAGGGTCCAGGCCCGGGTGCGATCGGTCCCGGTCCGGGCTGCGATCTTTTTCCGGCGCCGCCGTCCGTGGGAGCATCCGTGCCGATCTCCTACTTTGGCCCGTCTCCCTCGACAACGAACCCAAGCCTGGTGGGACCGGTGCAGCTGCTGAAGTCCGGCACCGTGGATGCTGCGCATGGCACCATCACGCTTCCGCTTTACAAGGGCACCCTGAAGGGCACGAAGAAAAATGTTTGGTACATTCTGACGGATGTGGATGACGAGGGCGTGGCGGCAGAGCTGGGGCTGAATTATTCCGCAAAGCTGACCTTCGCCTCCAACGCAGCCAGAACAGGGAACCTGGATGCGAACGGCGACATCGTCTTCAATAAGGGGACGGTGAACTTCGCGCCGAACAGAAACATTGTTCCTGGGCCGACGGGAGCGGAATTTCCGCCGAAGTCGTTTACACCCGGCGAAGTGGGCGATGCAAACTACAGCCCGTTTGTGCGTATCGAGAACGCAGCAAATGTGATCTACAACGCGCCGATGGTGGCGTTCGGCGTCGATGCGAGCCAGATCAACTTTCCAAATGGGGGCGTGGACTACACCAAGGTGCACGATCAGGTGGTGGCGATCGATCCTGCGAACATGACGGTGACGCTGAACCTGATCAACGGATTCAGCTTCGGCCGGCCGGTGTGGTACGTGTCGATGGATGCGAGCATTCCGCTTGCCGCGTCGATCGAGCACAACACGTATGCTCCGCTGATGGACAAGCTGGTGCTGGGGCATGATGACAGCTTCTCGAGTCCGATCGAGCGCATCTTCATTGCAACGAACGGACCGGAGTCGGAAAGCTGCGACAATCCGCTGCGGCAGGGATTGTCGGCAGACCTGGCGGACGGATACAGGCCGAACAATGTTCTGGGAGGCATTCCGACCATCGCACTCGACTACAGCCCGGCCTGGGATGCGCAGCTTTATGAGTGGACGCCGGACGCGATCAGCCGGGGATTTCGCGGCCAACTGCGCGAGGAGTTCCAAATCCTGACGTTCGTGCAGGATGGTCTGATCACCGGACCAGGTGGCGCGACGTTTGGAAGTTCGGGATTTTCTATTAATTGTCCAATTGTGCAGCGACTGGACTGATTGCATTGCAAAGGCAAATAACGCCTGCCGATTCTTCCGAGCCGGCAGGCGTTTCTGTTGAGTTTGTAACGAGTATTCGCGACGGGATCGTGAGGCCCACATCTCAAAAGCGAGATGTGGGGCACCCGCTTTTGTGGCACTGCCAGCGAACAGCAGATCCCTCCACTACGCGCCTGCGGCGCTCCCGTCGGGATGACAATACGATTTAGCGGTTCGACTTCAGCCAGAGCTGGTAGCTGCCCCAGGCGGCTATGGTGCAGACATCGCGGATTTGGCCGGTGCGTAGTTTTTCTTCGAAGGTGGTGATGGGGAGGCGGACGATTTCCATGTCGGCTTCTTCGTGGTCACGTTCATGCGGCGGGCCGGGGGTGAGATCTTCCGCGACGAAGATGTGCTGGCGCTGACGAGCGAAGCCGTAGGCGATCCACATCCAGGGGAGCTCGGTCATGCGGCCGGCGATGAGGCCGGTTTCTTCGCGCAGCTCGCCGCGCGCGAGCTCTTCGGGGTTGTCGATCTCGGATTCCCAGCCGCCCTGCGGCAGCTCGAGCGCGCGCTCGCAGATGGTGTAGCGGTACTGCTCGACGAGCCAGATGTGATCACCGTCAATAGGGAGGATGGCGGCGCAGTCGTGCTTGTCGACGACACCGTAGATGCCGCGGGTGCCATTCGCGCGCTCGATGTCGTCTTCGCGAACGCTGAGCCAGTTGTTGCGATAGACCTCGCGGGAGGAGAGGGTGCGGATAGCCATGAGTTCAGGATGGCAGGGACGGGTCGTCTGGGCAACGGCACCTTTGGCGCGGATTGCCGGCTTCGCCTGACTCCTACATCTCCAATGCGAGATGTAGGCACCCGATTTGTGGCATGGGTTGCCTGAGTATGGCACGAAAGATACCCGGTTTATTTCTGACGACAAGTAGGGATTGCGCCACATTTCACATGGAGCTGGGTTGATACGTGCAGATGGGCCGCACTTGCATGGTGAAGTTTCTATGTATGGGTGCAACGGCAACGGGAACGGGCCCATCGAAACGCTCTACGAAGCAGTTTTTTTCGGGAGCAATTTTCTCGCGAGTGAAGGTGTTAGAGGAAAGGCAAGGAGGGTACATGCGAGCACGACTAGGAACGATGGCGGTACTGATCGGTCTGGGCCTGACTACAATCGGCGTGGCCGGAGCGAAGGCGCAGCAAGAAGGACCGCCACCTCCGGGATACTACAACCAGCCGTGGACACAGAATCCGGGCGAATACCGGAGCGACATCTCGCGCAAAGGCTTCCACGACGGTATCGAAGGCGCACGGAGAGATGCCGAGAACCATCGTCCGCCGAATGTGAACAATCGCGATGAGTACCGTCATCCGGATGTGCCGCACGAGGCGCGGCATGAGTATCGCGAGGCGTTTCGCAGGGGCTACCAGGTAGGCGTCGAGCACATGGAGGGACGCCGCGACCGGGACGACTATCGTCATTGATAGCTTTCCGGTGCCAAGAAGAAGGGACTCGCGCTAAGCGGGTCCCTTTTTTTGACCGGTGCGACCTATCCGGTGCGATCCGTTGGAAAAGCGGCACAGGAGAACGGGACAGGCGAGCCCTATCTTGTGTACAGACTCTACAATAACGATTTGCTCAATCGATTGCGGTGATAGTGTAGTGGACGCCAGATGGAGAGTGACAGGATGACAAAGCGGATATCAAGACGGAAGTTCGGGCAGTTGCTGGGTGTGGCGGCAGGCGCCGCGACTCTTCCGGGTGGAGCGGCAGCGGCGCCAGCGCAGAGTAGCGGCGCGCCGGATGGCAGTACACCGGACGGCAGTACACCGAGGAAATTTCCTGAAGGGTTTCTATGGGGATCGGCGACGGCCTCGTACCAGGTGGAGGGCGCGGTGCACGCGGATGGCCGCGGGATGTCGATCTGGGACACCTTTTCGCACACACCGGGCAAGACGCACAACGGCGACACGGGCGACGTGGCGGATGACCACTATCACCGCTACAAGGAAGATATCGGTCTGATGACGGATCTTGGCCTGACGACGTATCGCTTTTCGATTGCGTGGCCGCGCATTTTTCCTGAAGGGACGGGCACACGCAATCCGAAGGGCTTTGATTTTTACGATCGCATGCTGGACACGCTGCTGGAGGCGAAGATTGCGCCTTACTGCACGCTGTATCACTGGGACCTGCCGCAGGCCTTGCAGGACAAGGGGGGCTGGCAGAATCGGGATACCGCGAAGGCGTTTGCCGATTATGCGGCGGTGGTGGCGGAGCATTTGTCGGATCGTGTGAAGCACTTCATGACGGTGAATGAGCTGAGCAGCTTTGTGAACGCGGGTTATGAGCAGGGTGTCCACGCGCCGGGGCTGAAGCTGGGACGGAAGGACATTGCGCAGGTGGCGCATTATGCAGTGCTGGGACATGGGCTGGCGCTGCAGGCGATTCGCGCGCATGCCAAGCCGGGGACGAAGGTGGGCTTTGCCGACAACCTGGTAGCCGCAACGCCGGTGATCGAGACGGCGGAGCATATCGAGGCGGCGAAGAAGGCGATTCGCGAAGAGAACGCGATGTACGGCACGGTGATCCGCGAGGGCAAATACACGGACGCGTATCTGAAACGGCTGGGAGCCGACGCGCCAAAGTTCACAGCGGAGGAATTGAAGGCGATCGGAGGCCCGCTCGACTTTACCGGACTGAATATCTACACCGCCGCGTTTGTGCGTGCGGATGCATCGTCTGAGCTGGGATATGCGATGGTGCCGCCGCCGGCTTCGTATCCGCACACGTACAGCGACTGGCTGACGGTGGGGCCGGAGGCGCTGTACTGGGCGCCGAAGCTGGTGTCGGAGTTATGGAGCGCGGAGCAGGGCGCGAAGGAGCTGTACATCACGGAGAATGGATGCTCGTCGGCGGATGTGCTGACACCGGATGAGCACGTGTATGACTCGGACCGGATCATGTATCTGCGGAATTACATGACGCAACTGCACCGCGCGGTGAGTGAGGGCGTGCCGGTGAAGGGATACTTCCTGTGGAGTTTGCTGGATAACTACGAGTGGGCAGATGGGTATTCGAAGCGTTTTGGGATAACTTATGTGGATTTTGAGACGCAGAAGCGGACGCCTAAGTTGAGCTCGAGTTATTACAAGGAAGTGATTCGGCGGAATGGGTTGGCTTGATGGAGTGGAGGTCAGGAGTTAACTCGCTCGTGCCGCCCCAAACGTCTTAGACCGAAAAAAGACCGCATAGGATGGGCCACACAACTTCACGCCTGCTTACGGTCTCGCGAGAACCACCAGTACATCATCGGTACAAAGTGGAGCGAAATCATCACAGACGCGACCAATCTTACTTCTGCTCCCCTTAGCGTGAGGTACTCTGTTTGCGACAGCGTCTTCAAAACGCGTCCACGCATTGAACGCTCTCTCGCTATTTAATTCGATCCGCCCAAGCTGCTGAAGAATGTGGCGTCATCGCCGGCATTCATTTCCACCCACTTTTCGTCTGTCATCCCGCTGCGCCATTGCAGAAACGGAGCGGCGTCGGGTCCTACGGGATGGCGGAGTTGCCAGGCTCCGCTTTCTGCGACTTCCAGTATCTTCGCGGCCACCACGGATGGGGGTACGGGATTCTTGAGCGCGTTGGTGAAGAGAGCAGAAAAGCGGGCGGTCTGGCCGTAGGGCGATCCGGGCGCGGGGTCTCCAATGCGCTGCGCCATTGCGGTATCGATGATGCCGGGCTCGACGAGTGCCACGCGCACGTTGAAGGTCTTCATTTCGCATGCCAGCCCTTCAGTCAATGCTTCCAACGCCCATTTGGAGGCGCAGTAGGAAATCAATGGTGGGCTGGTGAGGCGGCCGGCGACAGAACTGACGTTGATGATGCAGCCGCTCTGCCTTTGGCGCATCTGTGGAAGCAATGCCTGAATGCAGCGAAGCGCTCCAAAATAATTGGTTTCCATGATGGCTCGAAACCTGGCCAAGGGGAACTCTTCGATGGGGCCCACACCTTCGATGCCCGCATTGTTGACCAGCACGTCGACAGGTCCGCTTTTCTGGATTGCCGCGATGGCATCACTGACCGATTGATCCGAGTCGACATCCATGGTCGAGACGGTGATGGGTAGCTTCTCGCGTGCGGCGGTTTCGGCCAGGGCAGGCGACTGCGACGGGTTGCGCATCGTTGCGTGGACCTGGTGGCCGGCGCGGCCGAAGGCGAGCGCCGTTTCCAAACCAATTCCCTTGCTGGTTCCGGTTATCAGTACCGATGCCATTTTTCCCCCTTGGCGAGCTGTTGGATGAGCGCGAAATCTCGGCGACGCTTGGGGGCTGGTCGTGTGCGCCAGGCAAGCGTACACGAGTCAGTGATGGATTGTTCAGAAGAAACGTGGGGGCGCGATCGGCGGATTGCTCTAAGCACTGTGGCCGGTGCACTGCAGGACGCCGAGAAATTTGCTCCATGGACCCACTGCGT
This sequence comes from uncultured Acidobacteriaceae bacterium, assembly GCA_963737035.1. Classification (GTDB taxonomy): domain Bacteria; phylum Acidobacteriota; class Terriglobia; order Terriglobales; family Acidobacteriaceae; genus KBS-83. The sequence continues at coordinate 27,936 of CAVTRJ010000001.1, forward strand.
CGCGGTATTGGTGGGCCATCACTCTGGATATCTGGTGAAGATGCGTCAAGTCGTGGGCGGCCCAGGTTGCGAGTAGCTGTGACAAGGTGACGACGCCGAGGGCGGGGTGGCGTCCGCGCCGTTCGAGATCTTGCGGCTGGAGATTCAGACTGCGTAGCTCGTCGAGACTTTGTGAGCGCGCGTGAACGAACTCGTCCAATAGCTGCGCGAGCGATTTGTTTTGGCTCTCGCGTTTGAAGGCTTCGCGGTTGAAGGGCTCGAAAGCTTTGGTCTCGCCGAATTCGAGGATGATTTTTGCGCGCGGCATCCAGTCGGTGTGTTCGCCGTGGATGAGGTGGCCGATGATGTCGAAGGGGCTCCAGGTAGTTTCGCCTTCGTTGCTGTGCGTCCAGGATTTGGGGAGATCGCGGAGGAGTGCGTTGAGGGCGGCTGGGGTGCGGGTTAGGAGTGCGATGGTGTTTTGCAGGTTTTGTTCCATGATTATTGATAACGACGACTGACTCTTTGCGTCTGCAAACAAACTACCCCACCCTAGCTTCGCTAGAGTGGGGCACCCATCTTGGTGGTACTGCTTACTGACTTAATTAGCTCGTCTGGATTAGCTCTTTTGGGCTTTGGCGAAGCGCTCGTTGACCTTGTCCCAGTTGACGGTGTTCCACCAGGCTTTCAGGTAGTCGGGGCGCTTGTTCTGGTACTTGAGGTAATAGGCGTGCTCCCATACATCGTTGCCGAGGACGGGGTATTTTCCGTCGGTGATGGGATTGTCCTGGTTGGGGGTGGTGACGATGGCGAGCTTGCCGGCGCTCCACACCAGCCAGCCCCAGCCCGAGCCGAACTGGGCGGCGGTTTTTTCTTCGAACTGCTTCTTGAATTCTTCGAAGCTGCCGAAGTCTTTCTTGATGGCGTCGGCGATGGGGCCGGTGGGGTCGCCGCCGCCCTTGGGCTTCATGATCTCCCAGAACATGGAGTGGTTGAGGTGGCCGCCGCCGTTGTTGCGGACGACGCCGCGAACGTCTTCGGGGACCTTGGATAGATTCTTGATGAGTTCTTCGGGGCTTTGCTTGCCGAGCTCAGGATGCTTCTCGACCGCGCCGTTCAGCTTGGCAACGTAGGCGGCGTGGTGCTTGTCGTGATGCAGCTTCATGGTGGCTTCGTCGATGTGCGGCTCGAGTGCGGCGTAGTCGTAGGGCAATGGTGGAACTTCGTAAGCCAACGGTGTGTCCTCCTCAGTCATGGACTGGTGGTTAGGCCGGAGAAATGCGGCCGGGGATACGACTTGTCAATGCCGTGTCCGGCTCCGAGCTGATGGAACAGCGGGGAATGGGAGACGGTCAGGCGGGCAGATTCTGTATACACGAGTATGGATGCAGCGCGGGGCTGCGGGGTTCCACGAGAGAGAGTCGAAGGTCAGGCGAAGCTGCAAGGATGTGAGATTCCGTGCGAGTCTAAAGAGAGTAGAGCCAGAGAGTAGAGCCGGAAGAGTAAAACCCTTTCCATTTGGCACGACAACGCATAACCCGACGCGATTTGCTGCGCGAGGCTGGCGCAGCCGGCATGCTTGCCCTGAGCGCTCCTGCGACGATCGCGGGCGCTTTGCAGAACCAGCCACAGGCGCCGGCCGGCAATGCGGCGCCGAAGCCGCAGGAACAGGCGGCGGAGCAGTACCGGCATCCGCCGGGCGTGTTCATCAACCGCCCGCTGACCCAGGTGCCGAAGGCGGCCGAAGACCTGCTGGATGACATGGAGGGCCGCAACTGCGACTTCTTCTTCAACGAAGTGCATCCGAAGACGGGGCTGGTGCGGGACCGCGCGCCTTCCAATGGGCGCTCGCTGAGCCGCGCGGCATCGATTGCGTCGACCGGCTTTGGGCTGAGCGCGATGTGCATTGCGCACAAGCGGCATTATCTGCGGCCGATGGACTGCGAGCAGCGGGTGGAGAAGACGCTGGCCTATCTGCTGAATGAGTGTCCGCACGAGCACGGCTTTCTGTACCACTTCATCGACATCGAGAGCGGAAAGCGGATGTTCAATTCCGAGCTTTCGTCGATCGATACTTCGCTGCTCCTGTGCGGCATCCTGCACTGCCGCACGTATTTCGAGGGCAACAAGCGGATCGAGAACCTGGCGACGACGCTCTACCGGCGAGTGGACTGGCAGTGGATGCTGAACGGCGGCGACACGCTCTCGATGGGCTGGCTGCCCGAGCAGGGATTCCTGAAGCACCGCTGGGATATTTATGCCGAGCTGACGACCATGTACCTGCTGGCGATTGCGTCGCCGACGCATCCGATCACGGCGGCGAGCTGGGAGGCACTGCAGCGGCCGATTGTGCCGTATGGCGGGATCGATTACATCACCGGTGTGGCGCCGGTGTTCATCCATCAGTATCCGCAGGCCTGGGTGGACTATCGCGATATTCGGGACAAGCACGCGAACTACTTCACCAACTCGATTGCGGCGACGCGGGCCCACCAGCTGTGGTGCCTGGTGCAGGGGCAGAAGTTTCCCTGGATCGACGAGAACATGTGGGGGATCAGCGCGTCGGATTCGCGGATGGGCTATCGGGTATGGGGTGGGCCGCCGACCATGGGCGAGCCGGACGGGACGCTGGTGCCGTGCGCGTGTGCGGGCTCGGTGGTCTTTTTGCCGGCAGAGTGCTCGCACGTGCTGCTGACGATGCGGGACCGCTACAAGGAGCGCGTGTATCAGCGCTACGGCTTTGTGGATGCGTTTCAGCCGAAGGCGGGGTGGTTTGCCGAGGACGTGATCGGGATCGATGTGGGGATTGGGCTGCTGATGGCGGAGAATCTGCGGACGGGATCGGTGTGGGAGTTCTTTATGAAGAACCGGGAGGTGCAGCACGCGATGCACGAGTGCAGCTTCCGGCCGGACCCGGATGCGAATACGCAGGTGTTGTAAGGGACAGGGATCAGGGAACAGGGATCAGGGCTGATGCGGCGCTGGTGATGCCGGCGAACAGCAGATCCCTCCACTTCGCTTCGCTCCGGTCGGGATGACAAGCTTTGGATACGCGGGATATCGTGGCATTTTGTATCCGAGCCGCGGGGTGATTGGCGTCTTAAACGGGCGGTAATTTTTTGCGCTTATTGTTGTGAGGCGTGATCGCGAGGCCTGAGGATGTTCAGGCTTGGGGGAACTGGTGGCTGAAGAGCATGGGATGTACCGGTGGATCGATGGGCATGGGGAGGCGCCGGGCGCACCGGGGCTCGAGCCGCGGTGGACGTCGAGCCAGAAGTCGGTTGTAGGGACGGCGTATTCGACCTCGAGCAAGATCTGGTGGACGACCTCGCACGGGACGATCAATGAGATCTATAACCCCACCATCGACAAGCCGCAGGTGCGCGATCTGGAGTTTCTGGTCACGGACGGCGAGAGCTTCGTCCACGAAGAAAAGCGCGACCTTAGGCACAAGTTCAGCTATCTCTCGAAGGCGGCGCCGGCTGTGGGGATCGTGAACAGCGATCCCGAGGGGCGTTACAGCATTTCAAAGGAGATCATCAGCGACCCGCATGCGCCGGTGCTGCTGATCCGGGTGAAGTTCTCCGGGGACGACGCCTTGTTGCGCAAGCTGAAGGTATATGCGCTGCTGGCGCCGCACCTGGACGGGGGCGGCGCGAACAACAATGGGCACGTTCTGGATGTGGCGGGACACCGGGTGCTGCTGGGATGGAAGAACGGCTCGGCGCTGGCCATGTCAGTGGATTGCGGTTTCGCAAATGCGAGCTGCGGCTTCGTGGGCACGAGCGACGGCTACCAGGATGTGACGCGGCACTACGGGATGGAGTGGCACTACGGGTCGGCGACAGACGGCAACATTGCGCTGACGGGCGAGATCGATGTCGCGGAGCACCCGGAGTTCGTGCTGGCGGTGGGGTTTGGATCGGGGGCGCACTCGGCGCTGACGCGGACGGCGGGCGCGCTGAATACGCCATTTGATCTGCAGATGGAACGCTTCATCGAGCAGTGGGAGCGGGTGAAGGCGCGGGTGGGCCTGGCAAGCGCATCGCAGGATGGCGGCAATCTGCTGAAGGCCAGCTACGGCGTGCTGCTGACGCATGAGGACAAGACGTTCGCGGGCGCGTTCATCGCGTCGGCGTCGATTCCGTGGGGGCAATCGAAGGGCGATAGCGATCTGGGCGGCTATCACCTGGTGTGGACCCGGGATATGTGCCAAACGACGAGCGCGCTGCTGGCTGCGGGCCGCACGAACAGCGCGATGCGCGCGCTGATTTACCTGGCGTGCACGCAGAAGACGGATGGTGGCTTTCCGCAGAACTTCTGGGTGAATGGCGCACCGTATTGGTCCGGCGTGCAACTGGACGAGACGGCGTTTCCTATCCTGCTGGCCTACCGGTTGTGGAAGCTGGACGCGCTGGGGGAATTCGATGCGCTGCCGTTTGTGGAACGAGCGTCGGGCTTCCTGGTGCGGCATGCGCCGATAACGCAGCAGGAGCGCTGGGAGGAGTGCGCGGGGTATTCGCCCTCCACCCTGACGGTGGTGATTGCGGCGCTGATTGGGGCAGCGGAGATGGTGCGGTCGCGGCACGAGCCGGAGCTGGCGACATTTCTGGAGGAGCAGGCAGACTGGCTGGAGTCGCACCTGGAGGACTGGACGGCGACCAATGACGGCGTGCTGGTGCCGGAAGTCAAGCAGCACTACATGCGCATCCGTCCGCCGGAGGCAGCGGGCGTGGAGCCTTGCATGCACATAGGGCCGGGCACGGAGACGGTGATCCTTGCCAATCGCGGGCCGGGGGAGCAGTACGCGTTTGAGGCGCGCGCGATTGTGGATGGCGGTTTTCTGGAGACGGTGCGCTATGGGCTGCGCCGGCCGGACGATCCGATGGTGGTGGCGACGGTGAAGGTGGCGGACGCGATTCTGCGGCGGGAGCTGCCGCAGGGGCCGGGCTTCCGGCGCTACAACCATGACGGCTACGGGAATCACAAGGACGGCTCGCCGTTTGACCACTGGGGACAGGGCTCCTGCTGGCCGCTGCTGACGGGGGAACGGGCGCATTACGAACTGGCGGCAGGCCGGGATATCAGTCCGCTGATCAAGACGATCGAAGGCTTCGGCTCGCCGGGCGGCATGCTGCCGGAGCAGGTGTGGGACCGGGACGATCTGCCGGAGTGCCGGATGCGCAAGGGGCAGCCGACGGGTTCGGCGATGCCGCTGGTGTGGGCGCATGCGGAGTACATAAAGCTGCTGCGGTCGGCTACGGACAAACGCGTTTTCGATCGGATAGAGGCAGTGGCCGAGCGCTATGCCACGCCACGCGCGCGGGGCACGATCGAGGTATGGCGGCGTGACCGGCAGGTGGTCCGGATGGAGGCGAAGCGGCGGCTGCGCGTGGAGGCGGACGAAATGTTTGAGCTGCGCTGGAGCGCGGATGGCTGGAAGACAGACGAGACGACGCGGGCAGCCGCAGTGGACTCCTGCGGCTTCTACGCGGATGCCGCGCCAGGAGCGGGGGAACGGCTGGAGTTCACGCTGTACTGGCCGGAGCGCGGCGAGTGGGAAGGGCGGAATTATTCAGTCATTGTGGAGCGATAAAGAGAGCTCTGCTGCATCAACGGTGCAGACGATCCGCCGGTGGCTGCATCCTCTCTAAGAGAGGAAAGATTGAGAGGAAAGATTTGCGGGCCCGGCTGTTCATAGCGGGTTTGCGCGAAGCATGTACAGTGAAAGAGATGCGCCGCAAGCGGCGCCGCAGCCATAGACCGGAGCAGCATAGTACGCAGCACACTGCAACCCGAAGAAACCCGGATGAATCCAGCACGCGCGGGAGAGTGATCCCACAGCGCGACCTATCGCGAAAGAGAGGCGAGCCCACACATGAGTGATATTCAGCAAACAGCGATCAACGCACTGCGCTTCCTGGCAGTCGATGCCGTGGAGAAGGCCAACAGCGGCCATCCCGGCGCCCCGCTGGGCGATGCTCCGATTGCCTACCTGCTCTTCCACAAATACATGCGGCACAACCCGAAGAACTCGAAGTGGGCAAACCGCGACCGCTTCGTGCTGTCGAATGGGCATGCGTCGGCGCTGTTGTACGGCGTGCTGCACCTGACCGGCTACGACGTGACGATGGATGACCTGAAGGGCTTCCGGCAGTGGGGCTCGCGGACGCCGGGACATCCGGAGTACGGCGACACAGATGGTGTAGAGGTGACGACCGGTCCGCTGGGCCAGGGCTTTGCCATGGGCATTGGCATGGCGACAGCGGAGAAGCATCTGGCAGCGATTTACAACAAGCCGGACTTCGATGTGGTGGACCACTACACGTACATCCTGTGCGGCGACGGCGATCTGATGGAAGGGGTCTCGCACGAGGCGGCGTCGCTGGCCGGAACGCTGGGGCTGGGCAAGGTGATCGTGCTGTATGACGACAACCTGATCTCGCTTGACGGGCCGACGGAGCTTTCCTTTACGGAGAATGTGCTGGAGCGCTTCGACGCGTATCACTGGCACACGCAAATCGTTGAAGACGGCAACGACCTGAACGGGATCAGCGAGGCGATCGAGGCGGCGAAGGCGATCAAGGACAAGCCATCGTTCATCGCGGTGCGGACGATCATTGGCTACGGCAGCCCCAAGGCGGGCACGAATAAGGCGCACGGCGAGGCACTAGGCGCCGAGGCCGTGAAGAAGACGAAAGAGAATCTGAACTGGCCGGCGGATAAGACCTTCTGGGTGCCGGAGGATGCGGCGAAGCATTGGCTGCAGGCGGTGGACAAGGGCGCCGAGGAAGAGCAGGAGTGGAACAACCTGTTCGCGAAGTACGAGCAGGCGAATCCGGAGCTGGCGGCGCAGTTCCGCCGCACAGTGTACGACCAGAAGCTGGCGGATGGATGGGAGAAGTCGCTGCCGGTGTTTGAGGCAGGAGCGAAGCCGGTGGCAACACGCAGCGCGGGCAATACCGTGATGAACGCCTTCGCCAAGGTGGTGCCGGAGGTATTTGGCGGCGCGGCCGATCTCACGACATCTACGAAAACGATCTTCAAAGACAGCGCGAACTTCCATGTGGACCCGGCGGGACGGAATCTGTTCTTCGGGGTGCGCGAGTTCGGCATGTGCGCCATGGTGAATGGCATGGCGGTGCATGGAGGCGTGATTCCTTACGGATCGACATTCTTCAACTTCGTGGACTATGCGAAGCCAGCGGTGCGTATTGCCGCGATCATGAAGTCGCATTCGCTGTTTGTGTTCACGCACGACTCGATCGGGTTGGGCGAGGATGGGCCGACGCATCAGCCGGTGGAGCAGCTGATGATGCTGCGTGCGATACCGAACCTGATCGACTTGCGGCCGGCGGATGCGAATGAGACGGCGGCGGTTTGGAAGGTGGCGCTGGAGACGAAGGCGCCTTCGTTCATGGCGCTGTCGCGGCAGGATCTGCCGATTCTGGATACGAAGAAGCTGGATGTGATGGGGGGCGTGGCAAAGGGCGCGTACATCGTCGAAAAAGGCAGCGATGCGCCGAAGCTGCTGATCGTCGGGACGGGTGCCGAGGTGTGGCCCGCGCTCGAAGCGGCGAAGCGGTTGAGCGGCGAGGGCACGCCGACGCGGGTGATCTCAATGCCGAGCTGGCGGCTGTTCGAGCAGCAGGATGAGGCGTACAAGAACTCGATCTTCCCGGATCATCTGCCGAAGCTGGCGGTGGAGGCAGGCTCGCCGCTGGGCTGGTGGAAGTGGGTGGGACGGCATGGCGACGTGATTGGGCTGGACCGCTTTGGCGCCTCGGCGCCGGGCACGACGGTGCTGGAGAAGCTGGGCTTCAACGCCGAGGGCGTGTACGCGCGCGCGAAGAAGCTGCTGGAGAACTACGAGCGGGAGACAACGGCGTCCTCGAAGAAGGGAACGCCGGAGCCGGTGGGCACGCGGTAGATTCCGAGACGATGAGGGCCGCTTCCCCGAGCGGCCCTCGCGTCTTCCACAAGACAAAACGCACACAAGCGAGCGACCGCGAGCGTTATGCAAATCCGCGCAATCTACTGGGATATTGGCGGCGTGCTGCTGACCAACGGATGGGATCACGAGGAGCGCGCGCGCGTGCTCCAGCAATTTGCGATTCCGCGCGAGGAGTACGAGGCGCGTCACGCTGACGCGAACGACCGCTGGGAGCGTGGCGAGCTCAGCGATGACGAATTCCTGAAACAGACTGTTTTTTTCAAAGAGCGCAGCTTTACTCCGGCGCAGTTCCTAGAGGCGGTGCGGGCGCAGTCGAAGTGGCTGCCCGGCGGAGCAAAGAATGTGATCGCCGCGCTGCGCAAGGATCATGGCCCGGCAAACGGCAGCAGCCTCAAGATGGCGATGCTGAACAACGAGTCCGGCCCGCTGAATGATTACCGAATCGAGACGTTCGGCCTCAGCCAATTCTTCGATGGATTTTTCTGCTCCGCATATATTGGCATGCGCAAGCCGGAGCCGCGGATGTTTCTCGCCGGAGCGGCCATGCTGCACTTCAAACCGGATGAATGCGCGTTTGTGGATGATCGGGAGAACAACTGCGCGGCGGCGGCGGGGGTGGGGATGCACGCGATCCAGTACAAGGGTGAAGAGGCGTTGAGGGAAGCGATGCGCGCGCTGGGCGTGGGAATAGGGGAATAGGGTGCAGAGATCAGGTTCATGGGTTTGGGATGATCAGATAGATAAGGCGATAGGAAGAGCCACAAGGAGGACGCGATGGCAGCAGCAGTGACACAGGCACAGGTAGATCTGACGAGTCTGAATGAGCGCCGGGCGCAGGAGCGCACGCCGGAGCCGACGGTGGTGGTGATCTTCGGCGCGTCGGGCGACCTGACCAAACGCAAGCTGCTGCCGGCACTGTTCCATCTGGAGCAGGCGGGCCTGCTGCCGCAGCAGTTTGCCGTGGTGGGCGTGGCGCGGCGGCCGCTGGGCGACAGCTTTGCGCAAGACATGCGCGCGGGCATCACGGAGTTTGGCGGCGTGAAAGATGGCGACGCCAAGCTGGACGAGTTCATGCGCAAGGTGAGCTATCACCAGATGAACTTCGACGACCACGAGGGCTACGTGGCATTGCAGCAACTGCTCGAGAAGATCGACAAGGAGCATGGCACGCGCGGGAACCGGCTGTTCTATCTGGCGGTGGCGCCGGAGTATTTTGCCGAGATCATGGAGCAGCTGGGCAAGCACAAGATGGCGCAGCCGGAGCAGGGAACGGTGCACTGCATCATTGAGAAGCCGTTTGGGCACGATCTGGAGTCGGCGCGCAAGCTGAACGATGACGTGAACGCGGTCTTCCGCGAGGAGCAGGTCTTCCGCATCGATCACTACCTGGGCAAGGAGACGGTGCAAAACATCCTGGTCTTCCGCTTTGCCAACGGTATTTTCGAGCCGGTATGGAATCGTAACTACATCGATCACGTACAGATCACGGCGGCGGAAGAGATTGGGATTGAGGGGCGCGGTCCTTTCTACGAGAGTGCCGGTGCACTGCGCGACGTGGTTCAGAACCACATCATGGAGCTGCTGTCGTTTGTGGCGATGGAGCCGCCGATCTCGTTTGGCGCGGACGCGCTGCGCCGCGAGAAGATCAAGGTGTGGAAGGCGATCCAGCCGATTAACGTGGAAGACACAGTGCGCGGGCAGTATGGGCCGGGCAAGGTGAAGGGCGTCGAGGTGAAGGGCTACCGGCAGGAAGACCGCGTGGATCCGAAGTCCAGCACGGAGACCTACGCGGCGCTGCGGCTGACCATCGAGAACTGGCGCTGGGCGGGCGTTCCGTTCTATCTCCGCGCGGGCAAGCGGCTGGCGAAGCGCTCGACCGAGATCGCGATCCAGTTCAAGCAACCGCCGCAGTTGCTATTCAAGGATCTGTCGGGTACCTGCAGCGATATTCAGCCGAACATCATCAGTATGCGCATTCAGCCGGACGAGGGCATTTCGCTGCGCTTTGGCGCGAAGGTGCCGAGCCCGAATATGGAAGTCTGTCCGGTGATCATGAACTTCAACTACGCCGAGGCCTTCGGCACGAACTCTGCGAATGGCTACGAGCGGCTGCTGCTGGACGCGATGATCGGCGACGGGACGTTGTTTGCGCATCGCGAGGGGGTGGAGGCGACCTGGGCGCTGCTGACGCCGCTGCTGCAGCAGTGGGCGGATTGGAAGCCGACGGGATTTCCAAATTACGCGGCCGGCACCTGGGGACCGAAGGCGGCGGACGATCTGCTGCGGCGCGATGGCCGCGCGTGGCGCAAGGAGTAAGGCGTGCCTAGACCAGTGACGGTTACATATCGGGTGTTCGAGAACGGCGATGCCTTTGCGGAAGGCGCCGCCTCTTACTATGCGAACAAGATGGCGGAGTTCGCCAAGACCATCGATATCGCCAACAACGTGAACGTGGCGTTCTCCGGCGGAACGACACCGAAGGCGATCTTCGATCTGCTGGCGGATGACTCCAAGCCATATCGCGCGCTGGTGCCGTGGGAGCGGTTGGGCTTCTTCTTTGTGGATGAGCGAAGTGTGCCACCGGACAACAAGGACAGCAACTACGGGATGGCGAAGGCGGCGCTGCTGGACAAGGTGCCGATCGAGCCATCGCAGGTGTATCGCATCCAGGGTGAGCTGGACCCGGAGGAGGCGGCGGCGAAGTACGAGTCGGCGATTCGCGCGGCGTTCCGACTGGAGGGTGCGCAGATGCCGCAGTTTCAGATTGTTTCGCTGGGCATGGGCGACGACGGGCATACGGCGTCGTTGTTCCCGCACACTGCGGCGCTCCACGAACTGGGGCGGATTGCCGTGGCCAACCAGGTGCCGCAGATGGATACGTGGCGGCTGACGTTGACCTGGCCGGTGATCAATGAGGGACAGGATGTCTCGTTCCTGCTGAAGGGAGCGGCGAAGGCGGAGACCTTGCGCCGGGTGTTTCTGGGCGGATACGATCCCGAAGCACTGCCATCGCAGCTGATCCGTCCGGCATCGGGCCGGCTGACGCTGTTGCTGGACCGTGATGCGGCGGCGCTGCTTCCCAAGCCGAACGCGGACGGGGTGGGCGTGCTGGAGGTTTCCCATTGATCCTGGCTGGCGATGTCGGCGGAACGAAAGTCGCGCTGGCGCTGTTCGATTTTCAAAGTGGCAATTTGCATCATGCGGCAGAGAAGCGCTATCCGGCGAAGGATTATCCGGGGCTGGAAGCGATCGTGAAGGAGTTCCTGGCTGAGCACCGCCAGGAAGGGAAGATTTCCGCTGCGTGCTTCGGTGTGCCGGGGCCGGTCCGACATGGTGTGCTGCGGCTGACCAACCTGCCATGGACACTGGACAGCCGCAAACTCTCGCTCGATTTGGGAATCGACCACTTATTCCTGATCAACGATCTGGAAGCGAATGGCTATGGCATTCCGGAGCTGAAGGCCGATCAGATCTTTACGTTGAGCGCGGGGGATCCGAGCGCGGCGGGAAATCGCGCGCTGATCTCCGCGGGCACCGGACTGGGTGAGGCGTTCCTGGTGTGGAACGGCAAGCGGCATATTCCGATGGCCTCGGAAGGTGGGCATTGCGACTTTGCGCCGCGGACCGAGGACGAGATCGATCTCTTCCGTCACCTGAAGAAAAAGCTGAACGGGCGCGTGAGTTATGAGCGGGTGATTGCCGGCGTGGGCATCAAGGACGTTTACGATTTTCTGCGCGACGTGCGGAAGATGGACGAGCCGGCGTGGCTGCGGGAGCGCATCGATAGCGAAGATCCGAATGCGGTGATCGGCGAGTTGGGTGAATCGGGCAAGAGCGATATCTGCGCGAAGACACTGGACATTGTGGTGGGCGCGTATGGCGCCGAGGCGGGGAATCTGGCGCTGAAGGTGCTGGCGACGGGCGGCGTGTATGTGGGAGGCGGCATCGCTCCGAAGATTCTGAGCAAGATGCAGGATGGCACGTTCATGAAGGCGTTCACGGACAAGGGGCGGCTGAGTGATCTGCTGGTGCAGACGCCGGTGCGCGTGATCCTGGAGAGCCGCGCGGCACTGATTGGTGCGGCTGCGTATGCGGAGGCACGTGCGACGGAGTTAAGCGGGCACTCGGAGCGGGCTGCTTCGGTTTAGGGTTTGGACGGCGAAGGTCCGAGCGGTGACCTAGAGAAATGAGAACAGCAGATCCCTCCACTTCGCTTCGCTCCGGTCGGGATGACAGCAAATAGTTTTTGGATTTTCGGGATGCCAATGAACAAGACAATGGTTATGCATCGCAACACGAGCTTCCGTCAGCGGGCGAGTGTATTCGCGCTCGCCCTTGCGCTTCTCTTCCTCGTTCCGCACGCAGCGTTTGCGCATGCTGTTCTGGTGAAGTCTTCGCCTGCGCAGGGTGCGACGGTGAAGGCGGGCGCGGCAGTGGATATTACGCTCACCTACAACTCGCGCATCGATGCGCTGCACTCGTCGCTGCACCTGGTGGGTCCGGATGGCAAGGCGCAGACGCTGGCGGTGGATGCGCATGGCGCGCCGAACCTGCTGACGGCGAAGGCGCCCGTGCTGACGGCCGGCGAGTACAAGCTGGAGTGGCAGGTGATGGCGACCGATGGGCACATCACGCGCGGGACGGTGGAATTTCGCGTTGCCTGATGACAACGCGAGGGGTGCGTTTCACGTCACCTGATGCGTGGCGCGAGAGAACTTTGCCGTGCATGCGCAAGGGCCAGGACGGGATTCCGTGCGGGCTGACGGACAACACGCGCGCGGCTTGATCTGGCTATTCCTTGATCTGGCTACTTAACGACTTCGATCTGCTTTCCGTGCTGCTGCATGCGGCGACGCTTTCGCTGGAAGCGCTGCTGGTAGGCGGCGTGCTCTTCCTTACAGCAGTGGGCGTGCCCGGCGGCGCGGATCAGCGCGCACTGCGCGCGTGCCGGCGCGGCATGGAGTGGGCTGCACTGGCGATGATTCTGGCGGAGATCGCTACGATCACGGTGGAGACGTCAGTCGTGATCGGCAACTCCGGAATGACGGCCGCGAGTGCGTTGAGCGGAGGTCCGCTGATCGCCGAGGCATCTGCCGCATTTTGCGCGCTGGCGCTGTTGCTGCTGGCGCGTTTTTTTTCACCGATACATGGCTGGGTACAGGCAGCGATGCTGGCGGCTGCGGTTGGATTGACGGGCGCGGCCGTTTCGCTGAGCCATGCCGTTTCGCGCATGGATCATCGCGTGGTGCTGACGGCGTTTACTGCACTGCATCACGCAGGTTCGTCGGCATGGATTGGCGCGATGCCGTTTCTGCTGGTCGCGCTGAAGCGGACGGATGAGATTGCTGCCGCGCGCAAGATGGTGGCGCGCTTCTCGCGCATGGCGATGATAGCGGCGGCGTTGCTGCTGGGGGCGGGGATCGGGCTTGCGTGGTTTTATGTCGCGTCGCCGTCCGGGCTGTATGGCACGACGTATGGCGTGCTGGTGATGGTGAAGTCGTATCTGCTGCTGCTGATCCTGATGCTGGGTGCGGCGAACTGGTATGTGGCGCGCGAGGCAGAGCGCGCGCCTGCGCGGCTGCTGATGCGGTTGCGACGGTTTGCGGAGGTGGAGGTGGCGCTTGGCCTGACTGCGATTCTGGCGGCTGCGGCGCTGACTTCGCAGCCACCCGCGGTCGATATGCCGACCGATCGGCTGACACTGCAGGACATCGACGCGCGCATGCGATGGGAGGCGCCGCGGCTGAAGAGTCCGCCGTACGCAGCGCTGGTGCCGGCTACGCCGATCGATGTGGCGGTGAAGACGGCGCAGTATCAGGCAGCCGCTGCGAGCGATGCCAACGACATGGCATGGTCGGAGTACAACCATCACTGGGCGGGGCTCGTGGTGCTGCTTGCGGGAGCGCTGGCGCTGGTGAGCCGCTTTCGGCGAATGCGCTGGGCGCGCTTCTGGCCGGTGAGCTTTGCCGGGCTGGCGGTGTTCATCCTGCTGCGCGCCGATCCGGAGAACTGGCCGCTGGGGCCGCGGCCCTTCTGGGGCAGCTTCTTTGAGCCGGATGTGTTGCAGCATCGCGCGGCTGCGGCGCTGATCTTGGTCTTTGCCGCATTCGAGTGTGCGGTGCAGGCGGGCAGGCTGCGTGCGGCGTGGGCGCGCTATGCATTTCCGCTGATGTGCGCAGCGGGCGCGGGGCTGTTGCTGACGCACAGCCATTCGATGAGCGATAGCAAAGATGAAGTGTTGATCCTGATGAATCATGCGGCGCTGGCGCTGTTTGGCGTGACAGCGGGCTGGGCGCGATGGCTAGAGTTGCGGCTGCCGGAGGAAGAGGGCGAGCGGCGGATTGCGGGATATGTGTGGCCGGTGGCGCTGATGCTGGTGGGGATGGTGCTGCTGGATTATCGGGAGATGTAGGATCTGCCATCCAGGCAACTGCGCCTGCGGCGCGGGCCGTTGGGTTCACTTCCTTTGGTCGCTCACGTTCACAGTTGTGGTTGGCCTAATTGAATTCCACGTGCCGAAGCCAGGACATGGCACCCGATTGGCACATGGCGTGCGAGGGTACACCTATAAGAGAACTCGCTCTACGCGGCTATATGGTATTCGCTGGTGACTAGGCCGCTCGGATAGTAGCGCGTGGTTATGTGGCGGAGCCGCACGTCATGCGGCAGGCTGCCGAAGAGTGGAATGCCATCTCCGATGAGCACCGGCACGCGCGTGATGATGAGGCGCTGAATGAGGCCGGCGCGCAGGAAGTGTTGAATCGTGATGCCGCCGTCGACGTAGATGTGGCGGGCACCGCTCGCGGCGAGTTGCGCAACGATCTGGTCTGGCGGCCCGGCCATTTGCTCGACGATTGCTCCGCCTCCTGCGGCTAGATCAATAGGGCGGCTACTCAGGACGACGACTCGCTTGTTTTCGTAGGGCCATGGGCCAAGGCCCAAAACAGTTTCGAAGGTATTGCGGCCCATCACAATCGTATCCACGCTTGCGATGAATTCGTCGTATCCGTGGGCTTCGCCGCCATCGGTCGGCAGGAAATCGAAGGTGCCATCCCGCCGTGCGATGAAGCCATCGAGACTGGTGCCGACAAAGACGGATGCCATCATTTCGGGACTCCTATCGTGTAACCGTTTTATCAGGGTGCACGCCGCCTGATTTCGCTTGGAACTATTCCGGCCTGTATTGCGTTCCTATGCCGAGTTATCCAAGGCTGCGCCTGGACTGCGTCTGCTGGGTTAGAGTAATAGGTTGTGCTTTTGGCGCCCGGCTCGTTTGGGAAGCCTATCTACTGTAGAGGTTTTTATGACATTTGTGCCCTTTCTCCTCGGTCGTCCGGCTGCCCGGCTGGCCGGTGTCGCCGCTGTGCTTTCGTTGTTTGCCGCTCCTGCAGTCCTGGCGCAGCGCCTGCCCACGAATGTGCGGCCGGAGCACTATACGCTGCACCTGACGCCGGACTTGGACAAGGCGACCTTCAGTGGCGACGAGACGATCAAGGTCACGCTGGCGCAGCCGGCGGACTCGATCACGCTGAACGCGCTGGAGATTCAGTTCCAATCGGTAACAGCGAGCAGGGGAACGGCAAACACCGGCAAGCGGGAGATGAAGGCGGATGTGTCGCTGGATAACGCGAAGCAGCAGGCGACGTTTACGTTTCCGGGTACGCTGCCCGCCGGACCGGTGAAGCTGAAGATTGCGTACACCGGCATCCTGAACAATAAGCTGCGGGGCTTCTATCTGTCGAAGGCGGGTGGACGGCGTTATGCAGTGACGCAGTTCGAGTCGACGGATGCGCGGCGCGCGTTCCCATCGTTCGATGAGCCGGACTTCAAGGCAACTTTCGATGTCACCATCGTTGCTCCTAAGGACGACATGGTGATCTCGAATACGAATGCGATTTCGGATACGGCAGGGCCGGCAGTGGGCGAGCACACTGTGCAGTTTGCGCGCACGCCAAAGATGTCGACCTACCTGATGGCGTTCCTGATCGGCGACTTCAAGTGCATCGAGGGCTCGAGCGATGGTGTGCCGATTCGCGCATGCGCCACGCCGGAGCAGGTGCAGTACGCGCACTTTGCCCTGACTTCGGCAGAGTACATCCTGCACTACTACGACACGTATTTCGGAATCAAGTATCCGATGCCCAAGCTGGACATGATCGGCATTCCGGATTTCGAAGCCGGGGCGATGGAGAACTTTGGCGCGATCACCTACCGCGAGTCAGACATGCTGGTGGATGAGAAGAACGCGCCGGTAAAGGCGAAGGCGGGAGTCGCTTCGGTTGTCGCGCACGAGATGGCGCACCAGTGGTTCGGCGATATGGTGACGATGAAGTGGTGGAACAATATCTGGCTGAATGAAGGCTTCGCCACCTGGATGTCGAACAAGCCGCTGGAGGCGTGGAAGCCGGAGTGGCATATCGATGAGAGCGTCGCCACTGACATGAACGGCGCGATGAACCTGGATGCGCAGAAGGTGACGCGCACGATTCGCGCGGAGGCGAATACGCCGGACGAGATCAACGAGATGTTCGACGGCATTACGTATGAGAAAGGCGGCTCGATTCTGCACATGGTGGAGAGCTACCTGGGCCAGGAGACCTTCCGGCAAGGTGTGCACAATTATCTGCAGGCACACATGTATGGCAATGCGACGGCGGAAGACTTCTGGAATGCGCAGACGGCAAACAGCCACAAGCCGGTCGACAAGATCATGGAGAGCTTTATCGCCGAACCGGGCGTGCCGCTGCTGAGCTTCGGCAAGGCTGCGAATGGCCAAGTGGAGGTGACACAGAGCCGGTTCTTCCTGAATCCGAAGGCGGCACCGGAGAATGCGGGCGACCAGGCGTGGACGGTTCCGGTGTGCTTTAAGACCGAGGGCACGAAGCGCACGTGCGATCTGCTGACGAGCAAGGAGGGAACGCTGAAGACGCCGCAGGCGCCGCTGTTCTATGCAGACGGCGGTGCGGCGGGCTATTACCGTTCGGCGTACGCGCCTTCGGACTATCAGACGTTGCTGTCGCATGTGACGAGCCTGACCGGCCCGGAGCGGATCAACGTAGTGGGCGATGAACTCGCGCTGATTCACGCGGGCAAGAGCAAGGCAGGAGATTTTCTGTCGCTGGCTGCGAGCCTGAAGAACGATGACAGCGCTGCTGTAACGCAGAACGTCATCAGCGGCATCCAGACGTTGTGGACGCGGGTGGCGGCAACGGATACGGAGCGCAAGGATCTGTCGGCCTGGGTGGTTTCGACCTATGGACCGCGCCTGACCAGCCTGGGCGAGCCGCGGGAGAGCGATACGCCGGAGCAGCAGGAATTGCGCGCGGAGCTATTCGGGCTGTTGGGCAATATCGGCCAGGATGCGAAGGTCATCGCGGAAAGTAAGCAGCTTGCGCAGGCGTATCTCGCCGGTTCCAGCAAGGTGGATCCCACGCTGGCGCACGCTGCGCTGGGTGTAGCAGCAACGAACGGTGATGCGGCTTTCTTCGATCTGCTGCAGAAGACGGCCGAGACGTCGAAGAACCCGGATACCGCCAACGACGCACTATACGACCTGGCGCGGTTCAAAGAACCGGAACTGACGCGTCGTGCGCTGGAATATGCGACCTCGGGCAAGGTGCGGAATCAGGACTCGATTCACCTGATTTCACTTGCGCTGCGGAATGCAGAGACACAGGACACGGCATGGGAGTACATCGAGGACAATTGGCCGAAGGTGAAGGCGCAGTTCACGATGTTCACGGGCGGCATGCTGGTGGGTTCGACGGGCGCCTTCTGCACGCCGGAGCGGCGCGATCAGGTGAAGGACTTCTTCAGCACGCACAAGGTTGCGGCTTCGGCGAACGCGCTGACGCGCTCGGAGAACTCGATCAATGATTGCGTGGACCTGCGTGCGGAACAGAGCGGAAACCTGCAGCAATGGCTCAGCTCTGGCGCGGTGGGACAGATGTAGGACGCTTTGCTGCGGAGTTGTCCGGCTGGCGTGAATCGGTCCTTCACGCCAGCCTTTTGCTTTTCAATGCGGAGGACTGCCCGCTTCGGCGCCCTGTTTTTCCTTCTTCTCAGACTTGCGACGGGTGCGCCAGAAGTCTTCCTGGGTACGTGCGCGCTCGACGCCATAGAACTCCTCGTATCGCTGGTGCGCCAGTGCCGTGGGCATCTCTTCCACCTGCGTGACCTCGAGATGCTTCACCTCATGCCAGGGATAGATGAAACGGCCGTGGAGGAGAAAGCCGGATTCCGACCAGCTCTGGACGAGCGATTCGACCTCGTTCTTCACATCCTGCTCATGCTTGATGGGCAGCAGGTCGAAGGATTCCCCGCTGACCAGGTGCGCGCGCAAATGCGCGATGAGCAATACCTGCGGTGCGTTGTTTTCGGTTGCATTGGGTTCGTTCGCCACGCGTGTCTCCTGTTGGTACCTCCACTTTGGATGGCGTTGCGGCGGGAAGCGATGCGCTGGGTTATTCTGCTGGCACCGATTTTGACGCTGTTTCGGAGGCTTGGATTGACGGCATTGTCCCGCTCTCTTGCTGCTGTGTGTCTTTCGCTCACGATTGCTGTTGGGCATGTCGCGCTGCATGCGCAGGACGAGAAGAAGGACGACGCCGAACACGCCGAACACAAGGATGAAAAGCAGACACCGGTGCCGCCGGAGTCCGCTGTGGTGACGCACCATGAGTGGAAGGCAGCGAGCGCGCCGGTGGCGTACACGGCGACGGCGGGAAATCTGGTCATCCAGGATGACAATGACAAGCCGTACGGCAGTGTCTTTTATGTGGCGTATACGAAGGACGGCGTGGCCGACGCTGGGACGCGGCCGGTTACGTTTCTGTATAACGGCGGACCGGGGGCGGCGACGATCTGGCTGCACATGGGCTCGGTGGGGCCGATGCGGGTGGTGACAGCGAGTCCGGATGCGACGGGCTCCGCGCCCTACAAGCTGGTGCCGAATGAGTACAGCCTGCTGGGGAAGACCGATCTGGTGTTCGTGGATGCGGTGGGGACCGGCTTCTCGAAGCCGGTGGGCAAGGCGACGGAGAAGGATTTCGCCGGCACGGACGAGGATGTGAAGGCGTTCGAGCGCTTCATCGAGCGCTACATCACGCTGAATAAGCGTTGGAACTCACCGAAGTATCTGATGGGCGAGAGTTATGGCACGACGCGCTCCGCTGCGCTGGCTGACGCGCTGCAGGAGAAGGGGATTGAGCTGAATGGCGTGGTGCTGATCTCGTCGATTTTGAATTATGGCGTGCGTGTGCCCGGCTACGACACGGAGTCGATGGTCTATCTGCCGTCGTATGCGGCGATTGCGTGGTTCCATAACAAGCTGGTACAGAAGCCGGCGGACTTGAAGGCATTCCTCGAAGAGGTGCGGCGGTATGCGCGCGGGCCGTACGCAGAGGCGCTGGCGCAGGGTGATACGCTGCCCGCAGCGGAGAAGGACGCGGTGGCGCAGAAGCTGAGCTCGTATACGGGGCTGAGCGTCGATTACCTGAAGCAGACGAATCTGCGGATCAGCCCCTCTCGCTTCCGCAAGGAGCTGCTGCGCGGCGAGCGCGAGATTATGGGTCGCTACGATGCGCGCTTTGAAGGGACGGATGTGGATGCAGCGGGCGAGACGCCGGCGTACGATCCGTCAGACACGGGAATTGCCGGGGCGTTCGTCGCCGCGTTTCACGAGTATCTGTCGCGTGATCTTAACGACACTACTGCGGATACATATTATGTATCGGGGCCGAAGGTGAACGAGTCGTGGAACTGGAAGCACAAAGCGCCGGGCCGCGGGAGTCCGCTGCAACTGCCGTACGTGGCAGGCGACCTGGCGGATGCGATGCGTAAGAATCCGAAGCTGAAGGTCTTCTCGGCGAATGGATACTTCGATCTGGCGACGCCGTTCTTCTCGACCGAATACGATCTGGACCACATGTATCTGGAGCCGCCGTTGCGCAGCAATGTGGAGTTCGGCTACTACCCGGCGGGCCACATGATCTATCTCAATGTCGAGGCGCTGAAGGAATTCCGGGACGATATGAACCGCTTCTACGCGGAGACAACGCACCCGTAGTTATCGCGGGCCCTTCTAAGTTGTCACTGAAATATCTCGATAGCCCGCGCGACCAAACGGTTCGGCGCGACGCGGGCACGGCTTGCCGCATGGCCGCGTTATCCCATCGCTCTGCTGCTGACGCGCTCTGTTCTCCGACTTAGGGTGATGCCCAGGTTGTTGAGGAGGGTGCTATGCGGAGTAACTCTCACTTTGCTTCTGATGCTGGTGATCTTCGCAAACAGCTCGGCACGTTTTCCTGCTGCTTTGTCCTTCTCCGTTGTGTGCTCATCGCTACGGTGCTGCTCTGCACGCTGCCGGTGTTGCTCGCCGACGTGCCAGCCTCCTCGGTGGTGCCGTTTCATCTTGTTCGCGGCTTCGCTGTGATTGTTCCGGTGACGGTGAACGGAAGCGGCCCTTACCAGTTCATGCTGGACACCGGCTCTACGATCTCAGCCGTGGATGGTGACCTGGCGCGGGAACTGGGGCTGCAGGTGCAGCAGCGGGGCAAGGTGCAGACGCTGGTCGAGTCTGTGCCGGTGTTGCTTGCACAGGCGTGCCGTATCAGCGTGGGACCGATGACAGAGCTGAGCGTGGAGGTGATGGTTCGCGATCTGAATGGGTTGCGCCACATCGATCCAGCAATTCGTGGCGTGCTGGGACAGAACGCGCTGGAGCATGCGGATTTTCTGCTGGACTATAAGCACAAGCTGCTGGAGTTCGACACCGATGGTGAACTCGAGCAATCGCTGGCCGGACACCACGTCCCGCTGCGGCGCGAGGTGCTCAAAGACAGTCCGCAGTTTGCGAATCTGGCGGTGCAGGCGAGCATAGCGACAGATCGAGTGCAGGCGATGGACTTCATGCTGGACTCCGGATCGGCATCGCTGGTGCTGTTTGGCGGCCTCGTGAATATGGGTGGCGGCCAGAGCCTGGTCGGAGATGCCGTGGGGCACCAGCAGATGGCGGAATTGCACCAGGCGCAACTGGTGATTGACGGAAAGTTTAAAGGCGTAGCAACACAGACGGTTCCATTCCACGCGGCTGGACCACACATCGACGGGCTGCTGCCGACCGGGATCTTCAGCCGTATTTACATCTCGAACCGCGGCGGTTTTGCGATGTTCGAGCCGAAGCAGAAGAAGCCGGTGCCGCTGGATCACATGGTGGCGAGTTTGCCTGCACAGGCACCGAACGGCGGGAGTCAGTAACTGCTGCCGAGCTCTGAGGAATAACTATGGGCAATAACTCTGGGCAATCAACGAAGCCTCGCCAGCGAGGCTTCGTCACGCTTCGGGGTAAGTCTGTCACTGCGATCCAGCGAGACGCGTCGCTCTCATTGACCGCGCATGGCGCCGGTACTATATGTGATCGGTGTCAGCCCGGAGTCGCACAGTGAGCGTGAATATCTCAAGGACCATGTACCGAACTGCGGTTTGCACGACTGGTTTGATGGTGATGCTGCTGACCGGATTGTCCGGCCAGGCATGGGCGCAATCCCAGCCGATGAGCAACATGCCCGCGATGGCTGCTACGAATACGGATGGCGCAGGCCATGCATGCGACGACATGAGCGGCATGGGCGGCATGAGCGTGATGGGCCAGAGCATGGGCGCCATGACGAATCACATGTGCATCACGCCGGCGCGCGCGAAGCAGCCGGGCGATGAGGAGCGAGCTAAGGCGCTGGTTGCCCAAGTGAAGGCTGCGATCGAGAAGTACCGGGATTACAAGAAGGCGATTGCAGACGGCTATGTGCAGGCGAACCCCGGCGTGGTGCAGCCTCAGTACCACTTTACGAATAACGCCAACGTGCAGCTGGCCGATACGCAATTCGATCCGACGCGGCCGTCGGCGCTTCTCTACCGGGAGACGCCGACGCAGAAATTCAAGCTCGAAGGAGTGATGTTCACCGACAGCACGAGCGCGACCGAGGATGAGCTGAACCAGCGTGTCCCGCTCAGCGTTGCCCGCTGGCACGAGCACATGAATTTTTGTGCTGCTCCGGCGAACAAGGTGAAGGACTATCACGGTAATCATCCCAAGTTCGGGATGTTCGGCTCGATCCACACGGCGGAGGCTTGCAAAGCGGAGGGCGGCACGTTCATGCCGGTGATCTTCAGCTGGATGATTCACGTCTTCCCGTATGAAGATAACCTGAAGGACCAGTTCTCGATGAACGACGACATCGCTCACGTGCACTGATTCGGGAGGGCGAGTGGTGTTGGTCCGGTGTTGCGGCAGGCGCGCACGTTAAGAAGAGCTTAAGCCCGATGGCGCAACTATCACGGCAGCGCATGGCTGGCCGAGTAAAGAACAGCCCACGCTGATCTGGGTACGCTATCTGGATAGGCGATCAGGCCAGGCGGTCTGGCCTGATGACGCGGCCGAGGATCGTGTTCAGGGCGAGGCCGCTATTCCTCTTCATCAGCTTTAGCATCTGGATCATTTTCATAATCATGGGGGGTCCCGTCTGCACGCATCCATAGCATGGCATCAGGGCGTGAGCCCACGTATGAATGCCGTAATAACTTTCGTTGAAAAGATCTGGGCGAAGCAATCAGCGATTCGTTCGATCTTGCAGGTGAATGGGAGACGAATCAAGAATCTAATCGCGCTGCGTAGTGACTAAAGTCAGCTACTTCGGTGAGGAAAATCCTCTTCTAGGAAAGATGCAGGTGAGCGTGACGGGGTTGATTGGAGACCGGGGGCAGGGGCATTCTCATCCGCGAGCCTCTGCTCCTGAGAATTCTGCTAGGCGAGGGCCTCTGATCCGGTCAGCCGCTGCTTCTCCGGCGCGAGTTTCACCTCGGGCTCCTCGAACCAGAGACACACGATCCAGATCAGCAAGGTCATGTGGTAAACGGGCTTGAGACTGACCTCCAGAACAGACCAGTACTGGAGACCGCCCAGGAGCAACAGCAAACCGTGGACCCATAGCTTGCCGAACATGTAGAGGGCGAGGCCATAGATGACGGCCTGCGCATGGATACGGAAGCGAAGGCCGAAGAAGAATGTGACCAGGATGAGCAGGGAAGTAAAGCCGCCGACACAGATGGAAGATAACTGGCCGATGCGCAGCGCAACCGTGATCGGCAAATAGGGGCCAGCCGGCGTGAGCCACGCAACTGCGGCAAGCGCCGCAACGAGCACGACAAAAAAGCTCCAGTAGCGCCGAGCCACGCCGGTGACGGTCAGGCTGCACTGGGCAAGCAGGAGTTGCGCCACCTCGTAGATCACGAGCAGGCGCAACACGGCGTCGAGCGCCTCAAAGCTCCAATAGGTATAGAAGTTGATCGCGGTGTGCGTGTGGACACAGAAGAGCACGATGGTCTGCACTGCGTCCTGGGCGATGAGCAGTGTGAACCAGGGAAGCTTCTGGAACCGGCGTTTATAGAGCAGGACACAGAGCAGGCCGAGGTTCAGAGAGAACCCGGTCAGCCACAGCAGATAGTCTCCGGTTCCCATGTCGTTCCTTTTCTAACTGAGCGAGGGCCCAACCGGAGTCGGGTCCACTGGCCCCTGAGGCCCAATAGGTCCCGGGCTGGGCTGGAGAATGGGTGGGGGCTGCGGCGGCTGTGGGCCGGTAGGATCGGCGGCTAAGGCGACCTGGGCAACCACGGCGAGGATGGGAATGAGGACTAACAGCCGAACAAGCTTTTTCAATGTGCCCTCCGTCGAGAGACGGACCGATCTACTGGACCCATCTATACGCAAAAGAACATTAGTAGCCATCCGGGGCAGACTGAAATACGTCGTTCGTTGTATCCGGTGGAGATCGCGAGGGAGTTCGATCGGCTGACACATTCATCCAAGGCTGTCCGATCCGTCGCTGTGAAACACAGAGAGACACAGAAGGGGCACAGCAGGTCATTTCTCGGACGAATATGGCGTAGGTTTTTTAATGGTCGGGGCGGAGGGATTCACCGGCACCCGCTACATTTTCCGCTACAGACAATTTGAACCGGTAGAGTCAATCTGAGCGTCGCAAACCAGATGCCTAAGGGCGTTTCGAACGAAGACCTAGTCTCCTCATCTCCCGATTCAACTCCTCATAGAAGAGCCTGATCGCGTCGTTGCCAGCTTCCGGGTCGTCCCGCCATCGACCCCGGCGCAGATTACCGATCAATTCATCCAAACGCTGCTCAAACGCACACGGTAGTGCGAGTTCCTCAGGTCCAGCGTCTGAAGCGTTTTTGAAGACCCCTCGAATATTTGAAGTGGCTGTCCACTAGGGTCCAACTGATATCGCATTGCCCGGTTGTAGACGCGCTTTACCGTCTCGATTCCCTCAGGCCTGTATGTATCCGTAAAAGTGATCATGCAGTCTCCTTCGGTTTCTAGGAGAACTCCGAGCCTCGCGATTCGTCTACCGATATTTGATGGCTACGTTGCTTAATGCCCGATTGGGTTAGCAGTAAAGGACTTACCATTACGAGCTGCACTGTAAGTGTGCAGAGAGGGGGAGCAATATATTCGCCTTTTCTTTGCCTTTCCACACCCTACCGCGCTAGGCTGCCTGAATGCCAGTCTTCGTCCGAACACGCCAAGCCCTGGTCAAATGCAAAGCCTGTGGAGCGCAAACGCCGAGCCTCACCAGGGTGTTCCCGTCCTGCCTGCGAAGGTGCCTTGTGTCGTATGCGGCACAAAACAGGTTTACCGGCCATCCGAAGTGTTCATCGGTTCCATGCCGCAGGTGTGGAAGGGTGAGGCGGTGCGCTGATAGCCAGCTCCCGCACGAAATCGCGTACAGGTAGTCCGCTGCAAAGGCTGCAAGCGGTGCGTCCCTATCTCTGTTGAGGCCGTAATCGGCTCTGTCACCGTGGCCTGCCCCATGTGCAAGGAGCGCCGGTCCTACATCGTCTCCACGGAAGTGTTCTTAGGACAGCCGTCTTGGGAAGTGATGCGCGTGCTGCAGGGGAGACGGTGATGGACGACAGAGGGGCCGCGGATAAAACTGCAGGAATCGTGGCAGTGGTGGCAGGACTAGTCGCAGCAGTGAAGCTGGCACGAGTCGAATCCAGAGAAATTCAGATTAGGAGTCCACGCGTGCGCTTCATCATTTCGGAGTCCGTTACCATTGCCCGCATGGTTGTCGAGGCGAGCAAAGCGAAGCAATGACCTCGCTTGGATCGTTTAGCCTCCGAAACGCCCTATCACTTTTAGCGGCCACAGCAAGCATTCAACGAGCATTGCGCTGACCTTGACGTGCAAAGGCCGACGTTTCCATTCTTCCGCTTCCAATTTTGCCTCGGTCCAAGCTGGTGGATAGCGCTGGCGTTTCCGTCTGATCTGCTCTCGTCTCTGTGCACCGTCGGCGGTATCCCAGCGAAAGCCCTCACCGGGTTTTGCCTGCTTGTAAATCTCCCGTCATCTGCCATAAATCCAGCATCTCGCAAGCAGCCGTGAACTGAAAATACCCAGGTAGTAGCATTCCCGTGATGTGCGGACGATACGCGAGACGTTCTGACAAACAACTCATTGCCGAGTACTTCGCCGTTCATGGCCCCTCACTGCCCGACTTCGGGCCGAGCTGGAACATAGCGCCTCAGACGTTTCAGCCTGTCGTGCGCCTGAATCGAGACACCGGCGAGCGTGAGATCGTTCT
Organism: uncultured Acidobacteriaceae bacterium; assembly: GCA_963737035.1. GTDB lineage: Bacteria > Acidobacteriota > Terriglobia > Terriglobales > Acidobacteriaceae > KBS-83. The sequence continues at coordinate 53,523 of CAVTRJ010000001.1, forward strand.
GATGCGATGGGGGCTAATACCCTACTGGGCGAAGGACCCAAGCATAGGGCTGCGCACGATCAACGCGAAAGCCGAGACGATCACCAAAGCGCCAGCCTTCAGGGAGGCGATCAAGTACCGTCGCTGTTTGGTGCCCGCAGATGCCTTCTATGAATGGCAGAAGTTATCCCCGAAGAACAAACAGCCGTTTGCTATCGCAATGAAGGACGGGGAGCCGTATGCACTGGCTGGCCTCTGGGAGAAGTGGAAGGATCGGAAAGCAGGAACAGAGCTGCTGACGTTTACAGTCATCACCACGGACCCGAACGCAGTGGTCGAGCCGCTGCACGACAGAATGCCAGTGATCATCCCCCAGCGTGATTACGACAGTTGGTTGGGGCTGAACCTGACCGCCCACCAATTGACCTGCTGCGACCGTTCGATGCGGAGAAGATGACGGCATGGAAGGTGGATAAGGCTGTCGGCAATGTGAAGAATGACAGACCGGAGTTGATCGAGCCGGCCTCAGCCACACCGGAAGACGTTGAAGAAGCCGTCGAGGACAGCCCAGGACCGCTCTTTAGCGGGAAATGATGCTGTTTTCGGGCTTGCCCTGATAAGGCTCGATACGCACGTCGCCGCGTGCATCAATCTCATGAGTCTTTTCGTTGTAATCAACCGCGTCAGCGTGCAGAACCATCGCACCATTGTCGCAACCGTGACCCCCAGGCGAGCACATCATCACTTCAACACTTCCTCTTAGCTGGAGGACAGTTTCGGTTTCCGTGCTCGATATATTCCGCTGTGCGCTTAGATCCCGCTCTGCGCTTGATGCCGTCAACTCGACGCGCCCTGTGCTTTCGGTGGGGGCTATCAAGAAGTGTAGTCGCGGCGACTTTGTATGCATTAGATAAGGTCGATCTGGCTCTGGTTTCGACTCTTGGCAAACCCCTTGCGAAGCAAATGCGAAAACTAGGCATGCCATCACGACGCTCAGCATTAGGAGTTTCATTGATACTCCTTCTCGGGAATTCACCTTTAGCTGCGGTACTCAAACCGAAGTCTACATTCGCTCTTTCGGCGTCCTTGACGCTATGCGTGTTCTTTTTGACTCTCCCCGACCCGCTCAGGTCAACGTGGATCGGGCCTATGAAGGATATTTTCCTGCTGCCCGGAATCACCCGCCAGTGGCATCATCATTACCGGTGGGTGCTTCATGAAACAGACACGAACTGCATCGATCTACCCCACCGTTGACGAAATTAACGCGCTGCCTGAGAAGTTCCGGCTGTACATCCACGATCTTGAGACTCGATGCGATAAGAGTGGCGACGTGCAGACGATTGCCCTGCTAAAGGAGGACCGGGAGGCGCTCGCTCGTGAAGTGGAAGAGCTTAAGGCTCAGTTACAATCCGCTCGTGCGAAACAAGGAGAGTAAACGCTTCGAGCTTACACGCCCGAATGGAGTGCGGCCGCCCAACCTGGGAAATGGTGAAGCGACGGTCGTGTACATGTGTCTGGAGTCCGATGGAGCTAGACCTAAGACATTTGACGAATTGATTGAGGAAGCCAAGCGCCGAAAGCTGTTCGCCCTTTTCAAAACTCCGACCGCGACAACGATTCCAGCGTCGCTCAATTACTGGCTTACACGCTTCCACAAGGACGGCTGGATACGAGTCACTGATATTTGAATATCATCCCTCCCGCACGACCGCCGCGCGATCGACACCCAACGCCATTCGGGTGCCCTTCGATCTGCGTGGAACGCGCGACAACCTGCGTACCGGTCTCAAAAACCGGCCGCAACTGGCGGGCCGACCTTATCCTTCGCAGCGCGGGTCACTCGTCGCGGCTGGAAGAATCACCGGCCCCTCCGCAACGGCGTTCGCCAATGCGCCGTTCGACGAGGCTGTGACGATCGGTCGTAACAAGTTCATAGGGCCGGGGTTCGTGAATACGGATGTGGTCTTTGAAAAAGACCAGCAGATTCACGAGACGTCAAATTGATATTCCGGGCAGAGAGCTACAACGTACTCAACATCCAAACCTGAACTCACCAAGTAGTCTAACGATCGGCTCGCCTACCTTCGGTGTCTCCACCTCGAAGATTGGGCAAAACGATGGAACCACTTTGCGCGTATGCGCAGCTACTCCCTTCCTGCCAGAAAGCTCCCTTGCTTATGCCAGCGCTGGATTTGCCAGCCGCGGATTCCCCAATAACCTACAATTATCCACGACAATGTAGCTTCGGACCGTGTCTCATGGCGATTCTCAGTTTCTGCGGCCAAGCCGGATCCATGCATGGCCTCTCGATTAAGAGGAAATAAATGACGGTAAAGGCGAGAATGCAAGGAAGCATGACCGCGCTCTGAATCAAGAAATTGACCAGCAGGTCATGTCCTACCCGGATGTGGCGGGTCGTCTTGAAGCCAACGCGATGATGAAGAAGTGCCAGAGGTAGATGGAATAGCACATGCCGCCAACAGTGGCGAGCCAATCGATTGTGAACAAACGTCGTAGCAGCACGCCCTGGAAGGCTCCGATGAAGGCGAGCGCAATGAGCAGTGGCTCCAAGACATATAAACTACGATGCTCCGTGAACAGCAGGACGCACCATGCACCGCCGCTGATCACGTCCCATAACCGGGATCTGCGCCATGATGCCATTTCTGTTACGAAGATATCGCTCAGCAACATTCCGGCGAGAAAATATTGCAGCCACCAGCCGATGGTGGCCCAGAAGTGCGAATTGCTGCTGACTCTGCCTAAAACAAAGCTCTCCAGTACCGCGGGCAATGCGATCGAGAGCGAAGCGAGCAGCGAGCGGCGAAGCCACCGATTGCTCAGGCGGAACACCAAGGTGATTAAGGGTACAACCAAGTAAAACTGAACCTCCATCTCGAGCGTCCATGCCACAGGATTAATGACGCCTGCACTCCGAAAAAGAAGCCGTGCATGTAGACAGCGCTTGCGGCGAACTGGGGCAGCACGATGCGAAATGGATGTGCTATATAGCACGATTGAGATGGCGCAAACGGCGATGTTGATAAGGTAGGGTGGTTCCAAGCGCGTGAGGCGACGCTGGTAATAGCTGCGTAGCGTTGGCTTGGGATGGCCAAGCAGGTAGTGACGCGCGAAGGGGCGGCCGGAATGAAACCACTGATAACAAAGAAAATACGCACGCCGATATCGCCGCGGCTGAAGAATGTGAATAGCTCTCTGTACCAAGATTCGTGCTGAGAGGTACGCTTCCTTTCCCGACCACTTGCCCAGTCACATGAAAGAGCACGACGAGCACGATAGCGATGAAGCGAAGACCGTCAATTTCCGGGATCCACGACGAACCCGATGTGATACGCCGCAGGTTCAGCCGTTCATGCATACGCATCGTCGCAGCTTGTCCTTTAGAAGGCGACTTTGTCGCTTGCATCACCGCTGTCCGGCGCCCGTTTTTAGCTTACGTATAACGCACAAAGAAGCAGGGAAAATCCGCTGCGAACATCGTAATCACCTTACGATAAATGAGAATATCACTGATTGCAAGAACGATCGTTTCAGCAGAGCCTTCCTCTCACGCAACCGGAGGGCTGTTTTGTCTACGACAGGTACATTGATCATTTGATCCTCGTCTAAGTCTGATCTTATGTGCGCATCTCGGTAAGTCTGCCTGCGTGAAATTCGAGAAGGAATTTTCAACAGATCTCTCTGGGAATACGAGCAGTTGACGAGTCGCTCGGTACATTGCCTGAGCCTCGTGTGCGTCCGCCGAAATCGGTCCTGGAGGATGTCATGCAGAGGCTGCGGTGACTGCGAGCGGCACGGCAGGAGCTGCGTTCCGCTTCAATCGTGGCCTGCTTACGGCGAGGGCTGGCGCTCGGCCGCGTATAGATGAAAGTTCAGATGATCCTCAGACCCGGTGAAGTTCGCTAGGGGGAGCACAGGAGACCTCGTTCAGCGAGCCTTCTCAGGTTGTCTGAAGAGAGTTGGTCAGCCATCACCAACATAACCTTCGGAGCACCAAGAACCTTGTTAGCGGCCTCGATCCGATCCGGAACTTCTTCGGGAGTCATGCCGTCACGGCGATGTGCGAACTTCATGTACGTGTCGACACAATTACAGTTAAAAAGAAGGCGGGTCTCTGCAACTGCTCTGCAACTCCGGCCAGGTTGTAGTCCGACGCTCCCACGAGCGGTTCCTTGTCGTAATGGTGGGCACGCATCCAGGCGGCCACGTTTCCGGTCTCCGAGAAGGGATGCGTCCATGATGCGGCCACTGCGCTACACCCTTCAGGGCGCCAATCGCGAGCAGAAGGTAGCCAACCAATGGCAGCGTCTTTCTGGCAGGCCTCTCTGCGCACAGAATCCAGACGCCGACGAGGAACCCAACGACGGTGATGCCCCAGTGGCGCACGTATCCTATATAGACGAAATGAGCAAAGCAAAGCGCAAGCGGTACACAGGAGACCCATCAACAGCAGCAAATTCCGTTGCTTGCGAAAGGTCCAATAGAGCGCCGCAAGAGCAAAGGGGATCCAGAGCACAGCGCTTCGATGAATTTCGGAGTCCGTATTCCAGAACTGATGGGGATATCCGTCCGCAAAAGGCCACCACGCAGCGACAGTCACGGTGGGAGTGAGTGAACAGGAATGCGCAAAGCTGCCGGCATGGGCAAAGAGATGGCCGGTGGTCGCCCAACTGATGTCCTTGGCCAGGGTAAGAGTGTGGACCGAGAAGCAAAACAGCACCAGATAGGCCGCCATGCCAATGGGCGGTCTTCTGATATTTATCGGCAGCCGCCTGGTCCAGAAATAAGCTGCATACTCCAGCAGCAGCGCCGCCGAAAACATGATGCCGGTAAGGTCGGTGTTGGTAAGCGCGCCCGGAAGAGGACGAGATTGCCGATAATGGCGTGCGGCTTCGCTGAACGCCGCCAGGCATAAACGAAGGTCAGCAGCAGCATCGGCGCGTAAGTGCGGCTGATAACTGTGTATTCGAAGATGAGGAAGTAATTGAGCAGTACCAGAACTTTTTGCGTACGCGTAAATGGCGACAGGATGCCCACTACAGGATAAGTTGCGGTGCCAATCAGCACCTCCACCCATTTCATCGCGACGGCAGAGTGCGTAAACTGCGCCGGGATCCACAAAAGGAAATACCAGAGCCATGGGTGCCCTTCGTAGTGGATATTCGCGAACAGCGCTCCGAGCGTTGGGCTCGCGGCAGCGAGCCCCCAAGCGTTCAGTTCGTCCAGCCACATCTCGTGATGCGTCAAATCGACCCAGAACAGGAGCAGGAAGGGAAGTGTCAGACAAAGGTCCTGGATCCAGGAGCAAGTGCAGAAGACCGCGCAGAGTTCTCGTATCCTCGGGTGCCGCTGGGTCGGTGACGGGAGTGGCCGCCACGGGATCGTTTGTGGTCTTTATTGGCATGCGGGGAAGGTTTGTCTATTGCTCCGTCGCAGTATATTAGCGGAGGTTGTCGGACCTGCGCCATTCCCGAGGATCGTTATTGTGTACTGCCAGCACGCTCCGTTATGTCTGGCGCATCTTCCTTGTAATCTGACATTGCTTCAGCTCTAATCCTCCGAAACATGCTCAACAACCGCAAGATTGCAGTCGTCCTTCCGGCGTACAACGCCGAGAAGACATTAGAGCGAACTGTAACCGACATACCGGGCGACATCGTCGACGATAAATCGTGACTGACGACGCCAGCCATGACCACACCTCAGAGCTCGCCCGCAAACTCGGACTGCATGTGATCGTCCACGACAAGAACCGGGGCTATGAGGTAATCAAAAGACCTGCTATGAAGCGGCTCTCGCCAGGGGCGCGGATATCGTATGTTATGCTCCATCCGGACTACCAGTACACCCCGTTGCTCGTCACGGCCATGGCTTCCATGATCGCGTACGACCAGTAC
>CAVTRJ010000002.1:0-116777 GCA_963737035.1 uncultured Acidobacteriaceae bacterium
CGCGCTCTACCACTGAGCTATCTGGCCAGCTCTCGCACAACGCGTGCGCTGGAAGTGCTGTTCACTCTTCCATCGGGATGCCGCTTCACCTTCCGCTCTGACTCCAGGGCCGGAGCCAGATATGTTTCGGGGCGAATCAGCGAGCGAGACAACTGCGTCAGTATACCATCCAGCACGGGCATCTTCGGCCTGCTCCGGGCTCACCAGCGCACGATCACCTGCTGGCGTACATAGCCGTTTCCGTCAGGAAAATGAACCGCGAGTTTGCCATCGGCAGCAACGGTTCCGCCTTCCACATGCAGGCGGTCGCGCCGCTCTCGCTGTCGCAGAAAAAGTGTCTGCGTGGTGTTGGCTTGGGCCTCCAGCAGCAGAGTGAGTGAGCGCGGTCCCGTCTCCTGTCGCAGCACCTTCGGCATCGCTGTCCGTGCGCCCGGCAGTGGGAGCGCAGCATTGGCTCCGTAATCCATCCCCACTTCTACCGCCGGCGTTGGAATCTCCAGCGCCCCACCCGCGAGCGTCTTCGCGCCGGCCGCCCTGCTCTTCAGCGTCACCGGCTTGCCGTCCTGCGCTTGTGCGCGAATCTCCCAGCCAGCCGCGGAGCGCTCGAAGCGCACATCCACCAATTGATCGCCCAGGTGCAGGTTGTGCAGCGCAGCATGATCCCACTGCGCGGGGAGCCGCGGATCGACCGTGATTGCATGCGCTGCTGCATCGAGCGACAACCCAAACATCCCGCGTACCGCCGGAATCACCACCATTGCCGATGACCACAACTGATGTGTCGTGCTGCGGCCAAACGGCGTGAAGAAGTCGCCACTGAGCAGTTCGGTCACCGCTCCCAGGTCCTGCGCGGTGGTCAGGTTTGCTGTCTGCATCAGGTGTGCATAGCCGCTCAGCGTGTGCCCTGTCCTGTATTCGGCGACAGAGGTCCATCCGGTGAATAGCGGCCACACCGATCCCTGGTGATAGCTGATCGGATCGTAGATTGCCTCGTGGTCGCCGACATCGCGCGTGCCCCAATCAGTCGAGAACTCGTCCGACGCCCAGCGAGCGAACATCTCGTCACTCTGCGGCAGGCTGGCCCGCCCGTCCCACCAGGCGACCGCCGGATAGATCGTCGCCGTGTGGTCCACGCCTTCGGTCCCGTTGTAGCTGAAGGCATACATCCCCTTCTGCTGCGTGTACTCCTGCGGAATCTTTGCTGTGATGCGCGTCGCGCGCTCTTCCGCCTGACTTGCGAGGTCCGCCTTCTGCATGCGCCGGCTCATGCGCGCCATCGCGCCGCTTGCCTGCTCGTCCAGCAGCGCCAGATAGATTTCCTGATGCGGCATTTTGGGAATCCAGCTTTCCACCCAGCCGGTGCCCTGCGAGTTGTCGTAGATGCCGTCTCCGTCCGTGTCGTGCGTGCGCTCAAACTCCCACGCCTTCTCGACAGCCGGCCAGCTCTTCTCAAGAAATGCCGTGTCGCCGCTGGCGCTTACGTAATCCTCCATGGCCATCAGGAAGAGTGGCGTGGAGTCGGCGGCCGCGTACTCATACGGCGTCGAGGCCCAATCCACCGACTCCGCTGTCTGCGAATATTCGTGCGGCATCTTGCCATCAGCGCGCTGCCGCGCCATCAGGAACTCAAGTTCCGTTCGCGTCAGCGCAAAGTCGCCGTAGCTGTTGATCGCATAGATGGTGTAGAGCGAATCACGCCCGAAGAACCATCCGAACCCCGGCCGCGCCGAGTCGCCCGAAGAGTAAAAACCCGCCACCAGACCGGTTTCCTTGCCGTGCCGCACACGCAACTGGTCGATTGAGATCGCCGCCCAGCGGAGGTCTTCGTTGAAGGCTGTATCCGGCGTGTCCACCGTCATGCGCGTATCGAAGAAATGCGCGTAGTAGCCGGAAGTTTGTTGGTAGAGCGTCAGCGCCTGCGCATTCTGCTCACGCAGCGCAGCCTCCAGACTCGCACGGCTGGCTGCCTCCCGTGTGCGTCCCATTGCCATCAACAGCGGATACGCCTTGTCTCGGTCGGTTCTGGGGTCATAGTGCAGGATGAGCTGCGTTGGATAGAACTTCGGTCGCTCCTGGTACGGCGGCAGGATGCCCGGCAATGTGCCCGGCATGGCCACCGCGGCGGAAAGCTCAGGCCAGTCCGTGTGCAGCATGTACCATCCCGGCTCGGTCATTGCATTCGGAGCGTGCGGGTTGAGCGGAATCCACTCCGCATTCGTCTGCCCTAGCTGCGAGGCCGGCCACATCGGCTTCACCTCCGGAGTGAAGCTGAAGGTAAGCGTCGTCGGCCGGATGCTGTCGAGTGTGAACACCGCCATCGCACCGGTGCTGGCTTTATTGGGATCCTGCGGCCCGCACTGCGCTGCAAAGAAAGTCTCACGCAGCGTGAACGCAATGTGCGAATACGTAATCGTCGTATGATCCGGCTCGACGTCGATCTCTGCGGCGTGCGCATTCACGTCGATCGGCACGTCGTAGCCTTCCACCTGTGCCTCAATGTGCATGTGGCTCAGAACCTTCACAGGAAACAGCCACGCCTCAAACTGGCCGTCCTGCTGCCCCATGAAGGCTCCGCACTCGCCTGCAACCGTAAATGGCTTTTCCGGCTCGGCATGTCGTTGCAGGTGCAATGCATTCCCGGCGGGCGCGAAATTTTCGAGCGGTGCCAGCCAGCTCTGCGCGCGCACCGCTCCGCACATTGCGATCAGGAAGAGCAGAGTTTGCCCTACACTGGAAGCCATTCGACGCAACAACCTATTTCCATCTCGAGCCATGTCGCGCATGCAAGGTCCTCTGTCCTGCCTCACGCAGCTTACTCTGCTGCTTGCCGTTCTGCTGCAGTTTCTCCCTGTGCGTGCGCAGGACCGCACGCAGGTACGTGCGCAGGATCGCACGCCGGAGCAGCAGGCCGCAGCTAACATGGAGCAGGCGCGCGCCGCCGGCCCGCTCGCTCTGCACGCCTTTCTTCTGGCAATGCCGAAGGGCGGCGACCTGCACAGCCATCTCGCCGGCGCCGTCTACGCGGAGACCTGGCTGCGCGATGCTGCCGCTGACAAGATCTGCATCGATCCGCAGGCGCTCGCATTCGCCCATCGCGGAACCGCGCTTGCCATCGAGCCATGCGCTGCCGGCAGCGTCGCCGCGTCCACGTTGCAACAGAATCAACTGCTCTATGACAAGCTGATTGATGCCTTCTCCATGCGCACTTTTGTGCCTGCGACCGGGGACAGCGGCCACGATCATTTTTTCGCCAGCTTCGATCACTTCATCGGACTGGCCGAGAGCCACAAACCAGAGTGGGTGGACGAATTAGCCCAGCGCGCCGCCGCGCAGAACGAGCAGTATCTGGAACTGATGGATACTCCCGACGCGGCCTTCGCGGTCATCGCGCGATCGAAGCCGGTTCCGCCCGGCACAGGCTATGCTGCGTGGCGTCAGCAACTCCTCGACGGCGGCCTCGCCCAGCAGGCCGTTGCTGTCCGTCAGCAGATGGATCGCTTCGAGCAGACGCGCCGCCAGCAGGAGCGATGTGAAACCGCACAGCCCGCGCCCGCCTGCACGGTCGACGTGCGATACCTCTATCAGGTATTGCGCAACATGCCGGCGCCAGCAGTCTTCGCGCAGATCCTCCTCGGCTTTGAAATCGCAGCGGCCGACCTCGCTTCTCCGCACCCGCATTATGTCGGTCTCAATCTGGTCCAGCCGGAGGACGCCCAGTACTCCATGGCCGACTACACGCTCCACATGCAGATGATCGCGGCATTGCGCCCGTTCTATCCACGCGTACCGGTCACCCTGCATGCGGGCGAGCTCGCGCCCGGTCTCGTGCCGCCGGAGGGGCTGCGCTTCCACATCCGAGAGGCAGTAGATGTTGCCGGCGCGCAGCGCATCGGCCACGGCGTGGACGTGATGTATGAAGATCAGCCGTATGAACTGCTGAAGACCATGGCCGATCGCCACGTCATGGTAGAGATCAATCTCACCAGCAACGACGTTATCCTCGGCGTCCAGGGCAAGGATCATCCGCTGCCGCTTTATCGGAAGTATGGCGTTCCCGTTGCGCTCTCGACCGACGACGAAGGCGTCTCGCGCATCGACATCACGCACGAATACGTCAAAGCGGCGGAGACCTTCGGCCTCACCTACCTCGATCTCAAAGAAATGGCGCGCAACTCCGTCGAGTACAGCTTTTTGCCAGGTGAGAGTCTATGGAGCAACCATGACTATCGGCATCCGCAGTTCGCTTGTGTGACCAGCTTAAGCAGCGGCGGCCAACCTGCGTTCGCCTGTGGCGCTTTGCTGGCCGCCAGCCCGAAGGCGCAGCAACAATGGCAGCTCGAGCAGCGCTTCCGCCGTTTCGAGCAGGCGCAGAAGCCCGACCTGCACTGATAAACTGACTGTTCGCCATTCCCGGGCACAGAAAGAGCTCCGTTGCCAGCAGCAAAAAAGAACCAAGTCACCTACGCCGACGCGGGCGTCGACATTGCCCGCGGCGATCAGGCCAAGGAGCGCATCAAGACGCTCGCGCAGCAGACCTTTACCCGCGGCGTCCTCGGTGGCATCGGCGGCTTCGGCGCGCTCTTCGCTCCTGATCTGAAGCGCTATAAAAATCCGGTCCTCGTCTCCAGCGCGGATGGCGTCGGCACCAAGCTCAAGATCGCTTTCCAGCTTGGCATCCACGATACGGTCGGGCAGGATCTGGTGAATCATTGCGTCAACGACATCGCGGTGCAGGGTGCCGAACCGCTCTTCTTCCTCGACTATCTCGCCGCCGGCCGCCTGGAAAACAAAGTCATCGAGAAGGTCGTCAGCGGTCTCGCGAAGGCGTGCAAGGAGAATGGCTGTGCGCTAATCGGCGGCGAGACAGCCCAGATGCCTGGCTTCTACGCGGACGGGGAATACGACCTTGCCGGCTTCATCGTCGGCATCGTCGATCGCGACAAGATCATCAGCGGCAAAAGTATCCGTCCCGGTGACGTCATCATCGGCCTGCCATCTACCGGCCTGCACACCAATGGCTACTCGCTCGCTCGCAAGCTCATCTTCGAGACCGCCAGCCATAAGCCCGGCGATCGTGTGCCTGTCCTTAAGGAAAAAGCCGGCGCGGCGCTGATGAAGATCCACCGCAGCTATCTGCCGGTCATCCGCCAGCTCACCCGCGCGGGCGTTGTGGCGGGCATGGCGCACATCACCGGCGGCGGCATCACGGAGAACCTGCCACGCATCCTGCCAAAGAACATCTCCGCCGAAATCGACACCGGAAGCTGGCCGCTTCCGCCACTCTTCGCCTATCTGCAGCAACTCGGCAATGTGCCGCAGGAGGAGATGCTGCGCACCTTCAACATGGGCATCGGGCTCATCGCGGTCATTACGCAGGCGAAGTGGAAGCGCGCACAGGCGCTGCTCGGCCGTCTCGGCGAGCCATTCCACGTCATCGGCCAAACTGTAAAGGGCGAACGCAGCGTTCGCTATCGCGCATGAGCACGCCGCATCGTCTCGGCATTCTGCTCTCCGGCCGTGGCTCGAATTTTCTCGCCATCGCGGACAGCGTCGATGCCGGACGGATTCTCAATGCTGAAATCGCTGTCGTCATTTCGAATAAGGCCGACGCACCCGGTCTTGCCGCCGCACAGGAACGCGGCCTGACGGCGCTCGCCATCGAGGCCAACGGCCGTAAGCGCGCCGAGCACGATGCTGCCATCATCTCGGTGCTTCAGGAGTATCAGGTCGACCTCATCTGTCTCGCCGGCTACATGCGGCTGCTTTCCTCAGGATTCATCCAAGCCTTCCCGCAGCGCATCCTGAACATCCATCCGTCGCTATTGCCCGCATTCCCGGGCCTCGACGCGCAGCATCAGGCCTTTGATTACGGAGTCCAAGTCACAGGCTGCACTGTGCACTTCGTGGACGAGCAGCTTGACCATGGCGTGATCATTCTCCAGCGCATCGTGCCTGTTTACGAGAACGACGACGCGCACGCTCTCAGCGCACGGATACTTGCAGAAGAGCACATTGCATACACGGAAGCGATCGCCCGCGTGCTGTCTGGAGAGTTTGTCGTCGAAGGCCGGCGCTACGTGCGCAAGCGCTAGAGCCGAATTTCCCATAGGTGTACACCGGAGCCAATAAAGATTGCGCGGCTTTGCGAGAAAAGCCGCTCTGCGGTGAACTCGGCGATGCATAGCAATGGGAAATCCGCTCTAGTTACGCGTTCAACGCCTCGTAGCGCACACCTGTCAGGGCCTCAGAAACCTCCCATAGCCGCTGACCAGCCGCCGGATCGAGCGCGTGCGGCTTAGGCTTCACTTCAACCGGCGTGCCTTTCACTTCGGCAATGCCATCGGGCCCGTAATACCCGCCGCCATGCGCCTGCGGCGAAGTCGCAGCGTAGAGCAGCGGCCACGAGCCCCGGTCGTCCGACTGAGCCACCAACGGCAACAGCGCATTCACGATCCTGCCCTTCAATGCGGTGCCCATGCCATTGCTGACGATGTTCGTCACCGCGACGCCGGGGTGCGCAATCACGCTTGCCGTCTGCGCCGAGCGCGCACGCAGCCGGCGGTCGAACTCCAAACCGAAGACCAGGTTCGCAAGCTTCGATTGCTGATACGCGCCCCGCGGATCATAGCTGCGCTCCGCATTCAGATCGTCAAAATGCAGCTTGCCGCCTTTATGCGCAATGGATGCCACTGTCACCACGCGGCTGTTGGGCTGGCGCAGGAGTGTCGGTAATAGCAAGCCGGTCAGCGCGAAATGGCCCAGATGGTTGGTGCCAAATTGCATCTCGAAGCCCTGCGGAGTGGTGCGGCGCTCCGGGATCGCCATCACGCCGGCATTGTTGATCAGCAGATCGAGCGGCTGGTTTTCGCGGAGAAACTCAGAGGCGAACTCGCGCACTGAATCGAGATCCGCAACGTCGAGAATGCGGACTTCGACCTTCGCCGCTGGATTGCTCGAGACAATCTTCGCGCGCGCCGCCTCGCCCTTGTCGCGGCTCCTGCAGGCCAGGATCACCGTTGCTCCTGCACGCGCTAGATACCGCGCCGACTGGTAACCGATCCCACTGTTGGCGCCGGTTACGATCGCAAGCCGTCCCTGTTGCGGCGGCATCTGTTGCGGTGTCCACTTGCTCATGGCGCTCCTTGTCTTCCAGCCATCCCAGCTTAAGCTGTACGCGTGCCGGCTTCTGCCAGCGTCACATGTGCGCTCATTTTGCGTTGCCCGCGCAGGAATGTCACCGTCACCGTATCGCCCGTCTTGTGCTCGTCCATGATCTGCGAGATGTCCTGCTGGCTGGTCACCTGCCTGCCATCAATGTCGATGACGAGGTCGCCGCCCAGGTAGATCGGGGTGTTGCCCAGGTATGCCTGCTTATTGCCTCCGTGAAGTCCTGCGCGCTCTGCGGCGCCACCGGGGAGCACCTGCTGGATCAGCACGCCATAGTCTGCGGCGAGTCCCATCTGCTGCGCCAGGTCCGGCCCGATGGGCAGGGAAGTGATTCCCAGCGATGGCCGGCGAATGCGCCCGTAATGCGCGAAGTCTTCCAGCATCGCCTTCGCCGTGTTGATGGGAATTGCAAATCCGATGCCGGCGCTCTGCTCGATCTGTTCATTCGGATTGGTCGCGATCAGCGAGTTAATGCCGATCACCTCGCCATGCGAGTTCAGCAGCGGGCCGCCGGAGTTGCCCGGATTGATCGCCGCATCCGTCTGGATCGCGTTCTCGATCAGGTTGCCCTCCGGCCCGCGCACCGAGCGCAGCGCGCTGATGATCCCCGTCGTCATAGTGCCGCTCAGCCCAAAGGGATTCCCGATCGCATAAACCTTCTGCCCCACCTGCAAGTTCTGCGAATTGGAAAGCACGGCGGGCGTCAGGTTCGGCGCATCGATCTGCAGCAGCGCCAGGTCGTGCGGCTTATCGGTCAGCACTACCTGTGCCTTGTACTTCTTCTTGTTCGCCAGCGTGACTTCAATCTGGCGGCCGCCTTCAATCACGTGGTTGTTCGTCAGGATGTGGCCGTGCGCGTCCACAATGAAACCGGAACCCTGCCCCTGCTGTGGCACCACGAACCCGAACCAGTCATAGGCTACCGCCGTCGAAGTGATGTTCACCACCGCGGGCAGCACCCGCTTGTACACGCCGATATTGTTCTGCTCCACGTTGTCATAGCTGCTCTGCGCCTCGGCCTCAGTCAGCTCGACCGAGTGATTCAGATGCACCTCATGGGTCAGCAGCGGCAGCTCGCGATGCGCGAGCCGCGGGAGTTCCTGCACGCCCGGAACACCGTAGGTCGTGATGAACCAGAATCCGGCGACGATCAAAACAACAAGCACTGCAAGACGGCGAAGCTTCATAAACGGGTCGTTCTCTCCTTACTTCTGCTGCACTCTGTTCATCGCGAAACCGCAGCCAGAGCGCGCAGCTCTTGATACACGGCCTCGGTTTGCCGTGCCACATCTTCCAGAGACGCATCATTGCGGATGATGGTATCGCTCAGCCGCAGCTTTTCTTCCTCTGGCATTTGGGCGGCCATGCGCTGTCGTGCCTCCTCTTCCAGTGCAGCGCGTGTATCAGCGTCGGCATTTAGGCCCCCCATCCGCGCCACATACCGTGCGATGCGCAACACCTCCGGCGCGGTCACCAGAATCCTGCGGTCAAAACGCTGCTGCCAGTCGCGCGTTCCCGCAGCTTTGCTGGCTTCAAACAGCAGCGCCGTCTCATAGATCACTACCGCATCCGGCTGCTCCCGTTCGAGCGCCTCCATCCAGCGCTGCTGCTCTCGAATCACCGGCGGATGCACGATGGCATTCAGCTCTGCGAGGCGCCCCTCGCGAAAGGCGATTTGCGCCAGCCTGCGCCGGTCCAGTGTTCCATCCGTCCGCACGACAGCCGGTTCGAAGCTCTGCACGATCTGCTGGTACACCGCCTGGCCCGGCTGCATCATGGCGCGCGCCACCTCGTCGGCTTCCATCACTGGCGCACCCAGGCTGCGAAAGATCGCCGCGACGGTGGTCTTGCCGCTGCCCAGTCCGCCGGTCAGGCCAACGCGCAACATCCGCGTGCCTTACAGCAGGCCGCGGCGTAGCTTGGCCGCGCGCACCGTGTTTGCCATCAGCATCGCGATGGTCAGCGGACCCACTCCACCCGGCACCGGCGTGTAGGCGCCCGATATCGCATACGCCGCCGGATGCACATCGCCAATCAGCGTCGATCCCTTCGCGCGAAACAACTCCTCGCGCCGCGTGTTGCCTTGAAAGAAGCGATCAAACTCCTCCAGCGACGTTATGCGATTGATGCCGACATCCAGCACCGTCGCGCCCGGCTTCACCATGTCCGCAGTCACAAATCCCGGACGCCCGATGGCAGCCACCAGTATGTCCGCGCCACGGCAGACAGCCGGCAAGTCGCGTGTCTTCGAATGGCAGATGGTGACCGTCGCGTTCTCCGCCAGCAGCAGGATCGCCGCCGGCTTGCCGACGATGTCGCTGCGCCCGACGACCACCGCGTTCTGCCCGCTGATCGGAATGTCGCTGCGCTTCAAGATCTGGATGAGCCCCGCTGGCGTGCATGGCGCAAGAGCGGGCTGTCCTGTCTGCAGCCGGCCAACGTTCACCGGATGAAAGCCGTCGACGTCTTTCTCCGGAGCCACTGCTTCCAGTAGCCGCTTCGCATTCACCTGCGGCGGCAGGGGAAGCTGTATCAGAATGCCATCCACATCATCGCGGCCGTTTAAGTCAGCCACCAGCGCGAGCATTTCTTCTGTTGTCACCGTTTCAGGCGGCGTTAGAAGATCGCTACGCAGTCCCAGCTCCTGGGTGGTGCGTACCTTGCTGCGAACATAAATCTCAGACGCGGGCACATGCCCCACCAGCACCGCCGCCAATCCGGGCCGAATGCCCTGCGCAGCCAGCGCCTTCACCTCGCGTGCCACATCTTCCTTGATCGCCGCTGCGATCGCCGTGCCATCCAGCCTTCGCGCTTCCGCCATGCCCCTCCCCGTGAATGGAATCCGTGAATGGATCGCCATCACGCTGCTTCTATGGTAATTGGCGTCGCGCGCGCACGCCGGTTCTACACTCTGGCTCTACACTTTGGAGGAGATGCAGAACCGGCCCATCGACGAAAATGTCCTTCGCCTGCTGGTGTGTCCCTTATGCCACGGCGCATTGACTTCGCCGGATCAGGAGACGATTCTCTGCACCGGCTGCGGCCGTCGCTATCCCATCCGCGATGGGTTGCCTGTATTACTGAGTGATGCCGCGCGGCAGTAATCGATCAATATAGTTTTCAGTGCGCAGGAAAATTGCGCACTGTAATGAGGTACGCAAGCACCAGCGCGGCCAGCAGCGTCACCACCAGCAGAACCACGAGCGCACCCCAGGTAAAGCCGCGTTTCTCCAAGAAATCCGGCTTCTGTTCATCTTCTTGCCCATCCCTCCTGTCGAAATCACTCATGGCAGGTCCTCGCGATTCACGACAGCAAACAGAGATTCATTTTGTCCATACATACCAATAGGGTAAGTCAGCGTCTCTTTATATACAGGTTGGAGCCACGCATTGAAACCGGCGCGACATTCTCTGCGTACTGGGTTAATACAGATAGAAACGCGATTCGAGGGGAAGGAGGAAGGCCATGGAAGACCAGGTAAGACACGATCCACTCCAGGCAAACAGGGCCGAGGACCTTCCGCTTGCATCGGAGGCGCAATCGGTGCCGCAAATCGAGAAGTTCAGCGCCGCGGAGCTGACCAACCTGCGCAGCGAATTGCTTCACGTCCAGCTCGACAGTTGGCAGGCCGCCGATCTCGCCGCAACTTTTCTTGCCGGGCATGGTTATGGCGCCAGCGCCGAGAACCTGCGCGTGCTCATCACGAGCATTGAAATGTCGCGTTGCTCGCTCGATTGCCTGCAGAACGCACTCGAAGCAGTTGCCTACATACAGTAGGCAATTGCTGAGCCGCACGCCCGCGGTTAAGTCAAAGAAAATTAAGTGTGAACGAAGCGAGCGAACCATGGTTCGCTCGCCCGACCCCATCCGCGCGAACGGGCCAGGCGTCTATTCGTATTTCAGGCTCTCGACCGGATCGAGTTGCGCTGCGCGCGTCGCCGGCAGCGTCCCAAAGATCACGCCCACCAGCACAGAGGTCGCGAGTGCGATGACTACCGACAAGAACGAAATGGGGACTTTGTAAGCGGTGAAGAACCGCGCCGCCAGTGGGGGCGCCAAGCCGAGGATTGCGCCAATGATTCCGCCAGCGAGCGAGATGAAGACTGCCTCCATCAGAAACTGAAGCTTGATCTCGCGTGCGGTGGCGCCCAGCGCCTTGCGGATGCCGATCTCGCGGATGCGCGAGCGCACATTCGCCAGCATGATATTCATGATGCCGACGCCGCCCACTGCCAGTGTTACGGTGGCCAGCAGCAGCAGCATCACCGTCAGACCATCTGCAATCTGACCTGCCACGCGCAGGATCTCCACCAGCGTATTGGCTGTGTACACAGAGTTCGGTTGATGCCTGCTCTGGATGATGCGGATGATGTCCTTCGTTGCAAACGGAATGTCGTTCTTGTCGCGGATGGAGAAGAAGATCTGCTTCACTTTGTCCGTTCCGGTAAAGTAGCGGGCCACTGAGTAGGGAATCAGAATCGTCTGGTCCGCCACCTCAGACATGCCGAAGGTGCTCACGCTTTCCTTGAATGTTCCTACAATCGTGATCGGCATGCCGCTCAGTTGAAACGTCTGATTGATCGCCGCCTCCGGACTGCCGAACATCTGTGTCGCAAAGGGCACAGTGACCACAGCCGCCTTGGTGTGAGTGGCCTCGTCCGTATCGTCAAAGAAGCGTCCCGCGGTGACGATCAGGTGACGAACGAGGCGATATTGCGGCGATACGCCGAGCACAAGAACGTCCTTGGCAAGGCCGCCGCCGAAACTCACGCGGTCGTGCATTTCCAGCATCGGTGAGGAAGCGGCGATCGCCGATACCTGTGAGTCCACTGCGTGCTCATCGTCGATCGTCAGCAGGTCATTGCGGTACTCGCCAACGCTGCCCGAAGAGCCGCCGGAGTACTCGATCTCCACCATGTTTGGTCCGATGTTTTCGAGCAGCTTCATCGCGTACTGCTTGCCCGTCAGCCCGATTGTGACCACCAGGATCAGCGAGGCCGAACCGATCACCATGCCCAGCGCGGTCAGCGCAAAACGGACCTTGTTCACGCGGAAGCTGTCGATCGCCAGCATGGCGATCTCGCGCAGCAGAATGGTGCGCTTAGCACTGTCCAGGGTGTGCTGAAAGGCAGCGCGGCTCATCCCCCGGCCGGCAAGTGCCGCGCGGCTGGCGGTCGAGCTTCGGGTTGTGGTGGCTGTCGCCATCATGGGTGCCTCTTCACAGGATGCCAGAATCGCATTGCCGGTTCGTGCTTTTTCTTCAAATCCGGAATCCAAGGAGCCAAAGTGAGCCCACGGCCGCGATCCAGGGGGGCCAAAGCCAAAGGCCGCCCGGTTCAGGCAGCCTCTGGCTTTTCGAGTTTACTGAATTGCTTATTTGAACCACACCGACGATTGAACCAGGTGCTTCACGTCGAGCGTGCCGATACCCGTCGCAAAGTCCCAGCCTGAGCCGGCCGCGTAAGCCGGCTGATAGCTGCTTGAGCTGACGGAAAGAACGCCGTTTGTCCCGGACGGACGGTAGCAGTTCACGCTTCCTCTGCAGTTCACATCCATATCGCCGAGCGTGACGTCGTGGAAAACGCAGGCCTTGCCGGTCCCGGTAGTCGAATTGCAGGCCGCGCTTCCATGGCGGCCGTATTCCAGGTCGGCGAGCAGGTAATACGCGTCGGTTGGGCCGGTCGATGAGATTCTGCAGAGCAATAAATGGTCCGAAGTTGGTCGAAGAATCTGCGCATGACGCGGCGACTCCGGCGCGGCCAGCATCAGCCGGTTTCGGAACTGCAGAGACTTTTACTCCCATCAACACAGACTTGACGAGTGCAGATCGCTTTTTTGCGATCCTGTATCTCAGAGACAGGCAACTCTGTGCGCCTGATTCGTCACACCTGAAAACTTCGCTCCGGCCTGCACCGGTTTCTGCCAGCGGATGAATAGTCAGGGGCCCAATTGAAAAATGTAAGCGCAGGTGCGTCGGGATCGAATCATGTCCCTTTGCCCAACCATGTCGGTGACTCATCGTTTGGCGTCCATTCTTGTGAACCTTCCGCTGAGGACCGCCATCCAAGGTCAAAGCGGGCAGGTCCGAACCGCTTTTGCCTGCGTGGCCTTGCCGTTGGCCGCACTCTGCATCTCCGGATGCAGCGGTTCTTCCGGAACTACCGCCCCGTCCGATCCGCCCCCCACGCCAACCGCGACCATCCAGGCTGCGTCCAGTCAAATCACCCCAGGCCAATCCGCCACGCTCACCTGGACGAGCACCAACGCCACCACAATCAGCATCGATCCAAGCGTCAGCACGACCGCTCTGCCGTTGTCCGGCTCTGCCACCGTCTCTCCTGCAGCTACCACTACCTATAAGCTGACTGCCACCGGAGCGGGAGGCAGCGCCACCTCGGCCGCCACCGTCAGCGTAACCGGCCCCCCGCCGACGCCGACTGTAACCCTCACCGCGGCGCCATCCGTCATCACCACCGGCGGAACTGCGACTCTCACCTGGACCAGCAGCAATGCAGACCAGTGTCAGCATCGCTCCGTCCGTCGGAACGGCGCCTTTGCCGCTCAACGGCACAGCATCCATCACGCTCGCCGCGACCACCACTTACACCATCACCGCAACCAGCGGGCAGCAAACCGCGAGTGCCACGGCCACGGTGACCGCCGTTCCGCCAGGTACCCCGAAATCAGCCATCAGCCACATCATCATCGTGATGATGCAGAACCACTCCTTCGATAACCTCTTCGGCACTTTTCCCATGGCTAACGGGCTCGATCCCACTGCACCCAGCTACACGCAGGCTGCTTGCGGAAGTAATGTCCCGCCGTGCGTTGCGACCAGTGCGACGGTTTCGCCCACGCTGCTGAACACTCTTACCACCGCGGACCTGAACCACGATGGGACCTCATACACGGCAGCCTACGACGCCGGCAAGATGGACAAATACGCCGTCACCAACGGCGATCTCTCGATGCAATACTTCGACAGCACCGTCTCGGGCACAACCACCGATGGCAAGACCTATAGCCTCGCGACTATCTGGGGCTACGCTCAGCAATACGCTCTTGCGGATAACTTCTTTGCCTCCGCCATGAACAGTGAACCAGCCAACATGCTTTACATGGTCGCAGCCACCATCCACGACACCTATACCGCCGGCAGCGAACCCTATTACGACCATTGCAGCGCTCACGATGTGGCCAGAAGCGGCGGAACGATTGCGCAGCCTTTGACAGAAGCCACCGTCGGCGATCAGATGAATGCCAACAGCGTCCCGTGGGTCTGGTATCAGGTGAACTTCGCTACGTCGGTAGATAGTACCTGTGTCGATTACGTTCCCCAGGAGAATCCTTTCCAGTACTTCACCAGCACCCAGTACGCTGCGAATCTGCAGGACTTCAAGCTCTCTGACTTCCAGACGACGCTCGGCGGTTCCTCGCTGCCTGCCGTCATCTTCATCACGCCGGCGCCGGTTGCCAGCATGCATCCCGGCGGCGGCGATATGTCCAACGGCATCCAATGGCTGGATAACCTGGTGCAGGCAGTCAAAAACTCGCCCGCCTGGTCCTCCACCGCCATCGTCATTCTTTGGGACGAAAGCGGCGGCTGGTACGATCACGTCCCGCCGCCGCAGCTCCCGAACACCGTGGGACTTGGGGCAAGGGTTCCCGTCATCTTCGTCTCGCCCTTTGCAAAGCCAGGCGCGATCTCCCACCAGCAGATGGATTTCGTCTCCATCCTCCGCTTTATCCAGTGGAACTGGGGCCTGGGCATGTTCACCGATCCCACTCAAGCCGCGCGCGAGCAGCAGACCGGCGATCTCTGCGATCTGCTCACGACACCCTGCGCTTCGCCTTAGTGGTGAGACCGGCAGTGGCGAAATCAGCCATGGCGAGTGCGGTTCGGAGCAAAAGCAGCCCACAGGATCCGGGCACTTCAACTATCATGGACATGCAATTGCCACTCGCGGAGGGATGTGTGAGTGGTTGAAACAGGCGGTCTTGAAAACCGCTTTACCTTAACGGGTAACGGGGGTTCGAATCCCTCTCCCTCCGCCACAGATTTGCCAGAGCGCGCCCACGACGGCCTCTACTTCGCAACCGGATACTCACGGCACATCGAGATATATCCGTCACGCGCGGTCTTCTTGCCGCGACACGTCGCCTTACTCCCCCTCCGAAAACAGCGACTCTCCTGCACAGCGCGGGTGGAACGCCAAGTCAATCCAACGATGGAAGACGAAGGCTGCTCGGCCCGTTAGTATGCGGCCAGTTCAAAAATATTTCTTCGCCTCGTCGTTGCTGCCTCGCAACTGAGAAACCGGCGTCAGGCACTTTTGGAGACCACCGCCATGCGGATCTCGTTTTTCCCTGGGGCCATTCTGTGTGCGCCATTTCTCCCAATCTGCCTGCAGGCGCAGGTTCCTACAGGAACCCTCAATGGAATTGCCCGCGATCCAAAGGGGGCAACTGTATCGGGCGCTTCTGTGCAGGCGACGGAGATAGCGCAGAGCACAGTCCGAGAAACTCGCACGAATGCCGACGGCTCTTTCGCCATTCCGAATCTGTCGCCCGGCACATACAAGGTGTTGTTGACCTCACCGGGATTCGCGGATATCCAATACCCGAGCGTTCGCGTGGAGCCCGGTCGTACGATCACGCTCGACACCCAGTTCGCAGTCGCGCAACAGACAAGCACAGTGCGTGTGAATGCCGTCAACTCAGGAATCGATCTCACCCAGTCCATGCTGCAGGGGCAGATCACCTCGCAAACCATTCAGAACATCCCGCTGAATGGGCGCAATTTTCTCGAACTCGCATTCCTGCTCCCCGGCAATCGGCCCGGTCCAACCTTCGATCCCACTAAGACCAACACGGTCGAGATCAGTTCCGCCGGCGGCTTCGGACGCGGCGGCAATATCACCATCGATGGTGGAGACAACAACGATGAGGTGGTCGGAGGAACGCTCGCCAATCTGCCGCAGGATTCCGTCGGAGAGTTTCAGATCGCAACAGCACG
This sequence comes from uncultured Acidobacteriaceae bacterium, assembly GCA_963737035.1. GTDB lineage: Bacteria > Acidobacteriota > Terriglobia > Terriglobales > Acidobacteriaceae > KBS-83. The sequence goes on from CAVTRJ010000002.1 coordinate 16,185, forward strand.
CTTCACGTCGGAAGTGGGGCGATCCGGGAACAGCATCATCAATATTGTAACCCGGTCCGGTACGAATCAGCTTCACGGATCTGCGTTTGTATTCGAACGCAATCGTCATCTGCAGGCGCTGCCCGCCACTTTCAACCGGTCCTTGCCCGTCCCGCGCTTTGATCGCGAGCAGTTTGGTGGCTCCATCGGCGGCCCACTGGTCAAAGACAAAGCGTTCTTCTTTTCTTCTGTCGAGTACCGCAACCAGAACGCTGCCATACAAACCGGCACCCGCGACTTTGCTACGAACACGATTCTCAATACCGCTGCCGCCGCACCTTTGCGGGACCTGCTGTTCTCCAATCGTCTGGACTATCACCTGAACGACAACAACATCTTCAGCCTGAGATACAGCTTCAACCGTTCTACCGACACGGCACAAGCGACTGCGGCCTCGCCCACCCCGCTGCTGACTGCGGCAGAGCGGCAGAATGCGCTGAACAGGTTCAACTCGGCCGTTGCCTCCTGGACCAGGGTGCTTGGCTCGAATCGAACCAACGAGCTCGCCTTCCATTACGACAACTTCTACAACGACATACCTCCGTATCCGCAAGACGCCCCACTCACCAACCCTCAATTGAATCTGGGCAACGAGCTGATCTTCCCTGATCTTGCGGATGGCGCCAATTTCAACCTTCCACAAGCAACACATCTGGATCGCCTGCAGCTGCGAGATTCCTTCACCATCACTCTTGGCAGACACAACCTGCGTTTGGGTGGAGAGTTTCAGCACTACTGGGTATCAGGACTCATCAACGTTTTTGGCACAGGCTCAATCATTCTTCCAGTCGACTTTGCCTTTCAGGACTTAAACGGCGATGGTGTTGTCAACGATCTGGATCTTCCGGTCGCGGTCGGAATCCATAGTACGGCGCCGATAATTCCTGTCCCTATCCCGCGAATTCAAAATGACTACACCGGCCTTTACGCACAGGATGACTGGCGTGTCCGCCGGAATCTGACGCTGAATCTGGGTCTCCGGTGGGAGTACGATTCGAACGCAACCGGTCAGAGCAGCGCACACGGCCCATGCCCAAACCTGACGGAGATACCCAGCACTCCATGCACGTGGATGGCGAACGTCCTTCCGCTGCACAAGAATCCCGACACGAAAGATTTCGGCCCGCGTGTCGGTTTTGTCTATGACCCGTTTGGCCGGGGCGAGACAGTGCTTCGCGGCGGCTACGGCATTTACTACGACCGCATCATCCTGGAAGCAGGCTCGAAGGAGCTGATCCAGAACGATCGCGCGCTTACGGTCACCCAGTACGCGGGATCAAGTTGCACGAATCCGAATATTCCAGCGCCGCCAAGTCTCGGCCTGTGCTTTGCGCCGGGCTCGTCCTTCGCGCCCGGCAGCCCCACCATCACCAGCGCCTTCAGCGGTCCGCACCAGACCGGCGGCGTCGGCATCGTCGCTCTGGGCCCGAACTCGCATCACCCGCTTTTTCAGCAGTTCTCATTCGGAGTTCAGCAGCAGGCAGGCAGCGACTGGTTGATCTCGGCCGACGGCGTACACGTCTTCGGTCAACGGCAGCTCATCGGAAGCCTGCTGCGCAGCACCACTTCAAACTCTCCGTATATCCAGTGCCCCGGCAACAATCAGCTGTGCCTCATTACGGACCCGGTCTCCGGCATCTCCGACAGCGTCACGTATATCGATTCGTCTGCAAAAAGCTGGTATGACGGCCTGCTGGTCGGCGTTGCTCATCGGCCGGTTCAAATGGGAAGGTTTGGTTACGAATACAACATCAGCTACACCCTTTCAAAAACCCTTGACTACTCCAATGACGATCAGCTTGAAAACGGCAACGAAGACGAGCAAGTAAATCTCGTCGAGGGCACGGGCGGTCTGCGCAAAGAGAAGGGCTACGCTCTGGCGGATGAGCGTCACCGCATCAGTCTCTACGGCAATGCAACATTGCCTTACGGATTCTCGGTCGCTCCCATCTACACCTTCGGGTCAGGTGTTCCGGCAGACACGCTGCTGCCCAGCACCAGCGGCATCAACGGTTCAACCGGCGCACGGCTGCCTCTGCTTTCCCGCAATGCACTTGGCCGCAACATCAAGAATAGCGACCAGCTCAATGCAGTGATCAATCGCTGGAATGCGCTCCCCAGTTGCCCCGGCGCCTATCCGTGCAACGCCGGCGGCAGCATCGCAAATGTACCGGGTGGAATGAATTTCTTCAGCCCGTTCAGCTCTTTCGATATGCGCTTGCAAAAAGTCTTCCCCATCCATGACAGAATGTCCGTCCATCTCATCGGGGAGGTTTTCAACCTCTTCAACGAGGTCAACGTCCGTGGAACGCTGAAGGAAAATTATTCGGGCCGCAATATCTCCATCGCTCCGCTTACCGGCGCCAGCGACGGCGTGGAAACGAACTTCTACCAGGCGCAAACTGTCGCCGGAGGTTTCTTCGGCTCCGGCGGTCCCAGGGCTTTCCAGTTCGCTGCACGATTCGAGTTTTAGCCACATGGACACACCCGAATACGAGTTGCTCGCACAACGAACCTCGGTTGCGCCTCCGATGGAGGCGAAGAATCTGCCGCTCGTTTCGGAGAGCCGTGCCCGCGATTCGCGAGACGTGAAGTGAAGCAGCAAAGCGCGCAGCCAGTGCTGGACACCGTTCCTCTCACTCATGAAGAGGACTCCCTCGGCTATGCCGGTTGGCGGATCATCCTGGCGGCATTTGTTGGCGTGGGGGTCAGCTTCGCGCCCATGGTCCCCTTCACCTTCAGTCTGTTTGTCGCTCCGCTGCAGGGTGAATTCGGGTGGAACCGTGAAGCCATCTCCAACGCTTTCGCCATCGCTGCCCTCACCGTCGCGGCGGTTTCGCCGGCACTGGGCACGCTGCTCGATCGCGTTCCGCCGCGGCGCGTCATTCTTCCCAGCATCCTGGTCTTCGCTGCGGCCATGGCCTCGCTTGCGCTGCTGCGTGGCCACATCGCCCAGTACTACTTGTCCTATCTGCTGTTGGGCATTGTCGGCAACGGCACCGCGCAGCTCTCCTACTCCCGCAGCGTGCTCACCTGGTTCCGCAAGCGCCGTGGTTTGGCTCTCGCCATCGTGCTTTCAGGCAGCGGCACCGGCTCCATCCTCCTGCCCATCATTGCGCAGCATGTCATCTCTACGCATGGATGGCGGTCAGCATATCTCGCCCTCGGTGCAATTGCGCTGATTGGATTTCCCTTGACAGCGCTGTTCGTGCGCAATCGCCCGGTGAAGAGCGCGACGGCGACGTCCTCCGAGCGTTCCGTTGGAGTAGGACCCGCACTTCGCACTCCGAGCTTCTGGATCATCCTGGTAGCGGTCATGTTCTCCGCTTTTAGCATGAACGCGATCATCGCCCATCTTGCGGCCATTCTCGTGGGCAGAGGCGTTACGGCTACGAATGCGGCTCTTGCGTTGTCGGCGCTGGGCGTTTCCGCCATCGTCGCGCGATTGTTCACCGGTCACTTGCTGGATCGGCTCCCGGCGCCATTCGTCGCGCTTGCCGTGCTGCTCGTCGCGGCAACCGGCGCCGCTATCGTCGCCTATGCTGCCACTTCGTGGATTGGGATCGTCGGCGCAATTCTCATGGGCGCCGGTTCCGGCAGTGAGGCGGACGTGATCCCGTACATGATCGCCGAATACTTCGGTCGCAAACGATTTGCCACACTGTACGGCCTCTCATGGACCGCATACGCCATCGGCGGTGCAATCGGCCCCATCCTCATGGGCCGCGGCTTCGACCGCGCCGGCACCTATGTGGCAGAGTCGGTGGTGTTGTTCTCCATTCCTTGCTTCATTGCTGCATTCATGCAATTACTCTTGCCTCGTCAGAGCGAACCGCCGGCTCTGAACGTCCTTGCGGGTCTCGCGTCCGACTCCGTAAACAGTTCTGCTTTTTAATCGACACGAGAGGATCCGCCCGCATGCCACACATCGAGTTATCACCCAGCCTACCGGGAATCAGTGCGGCTTTCGCCTTCCGGCCTGAGACTGCTGCGCCTATGCGCGAGCTCGCGCATATTCTCCTCTTCGAATCGGGTCAAACCACAAGCCTCAGCTCACGAGATCGCGAGCTGATCGCGGCCTATGTCTCCTCGCTGAACAATTGCTACTTCTGCCACGCAAGCCATGGAGCAGCCGCCGCCCACCACGCCGGCGGTAGTGACGAGCTGGTCGGCTCCGTGTGCGCGAACCCGCGAACAGCAGACATATCGCCAAAGCTCAAGGCGCTCCTTGCCATCGCAGCCCGCGTGCAGGCAGATGCAAAGACAGTCACGCCCTTTCTCGTCCAAGCGGCGCGTGCGGAAGGCGCAACGGATCTCGAGATTCACGACGCCGTTCTTATCGCAGCGGCATTCTCCATGTACAACCGCTACGTGGATGGCCTGGCCACCTGGCAGCCCCGCAACACACCGATGTACTCGCAGATGGGAGAGCATCTCGCCGGCAAAGGCTATCGAACATCGTCACAGTCTGGCGATCCCGGACGCTAATCACCAGTTAAGAGCGTTGCCGCCGGCAAGCGACCTTGAGCTGTACAGAAAGTTTCTGATGCATCACGCGGGACTAGCGACTAGTGACAATGAGTCCCACTCGGCTTGTTTGCATCTGTGATTTTGTAGAGCAGGAGGGGGCCCATGCGTTGCGTCGGTGGCATCTGGTCATACCACGCTGCAGAATCTCCTCGGTAATACGGGCTGCCCGCCACATGACTTGTCGATTTCTCGACGGTCGTGCTGACGACGTTCCAGCCGATAACCGGCGAGCAGGGATTCAGTTGTTGAGCCGGCGGGAGGCCGTACCAGTCGTGGAGAACCTGATAGCGGCCAGGATACGCTTCGACGATGCCGTCGAGATCGCCCAGCGACACCTGTGTAGCGCCCAAGCTGTGCAGGCGAACAGCAAGTAAACGGAGATCCTGCCCCCAGTCGTAGTTGGAGTCCACCAGTATCTCCTCCGGCCGCGAGCCGGCAAACCGGTTGAAGTAGCTGAGATAGTCCGGATGATGGACTGCGACGGAGATCACCAGCCATGCCGCCAGGACGGCAGCGCTCAGTCCACCAACCAGCGGCATGCGCCTCGACTGAAGCAGCCAACGCATACCCAGAGCCGCGACCACTGCCAGCCCGATCCACATGGGTTCAATGTGACGAATGCCAATATTGATATGCCCCTGCACCGCCGGCAGCAGAATGCCGAGAATGAAGGCCAGCGGCAACAAATACTGGATGGAACGAGCGGAGGTTAACGCAACGACAAGACCGAGGGCTGCCAGGATCAGGAAGGCGATGGGCGTTTTTACGGCTACGGCAACAGGGAAGTAATACCACCAGCCGGAGTATCCGAAATGTCCCAGCAGGGCAGCAGGATGCCCAACTTTGTTGTGTTGCAAGAGAACCCGAAGCCCGGTGAAGAATTCGGGAGCGGGCACGGTGAAGATATGGTGGTGAACTTCTAATTTCCCGACCGAAAAACCATAGCCACACCAGATGCAGAACGCCGCAACCAAAACGGCCAGGATGAAACTTGGTGCGCTTTCCTGAACTTGCCGCATGAACTGCTTCGCCGGCGGACGGCAAACTGCGAGATAAGTCAGCAGTGCGAGACAAGCACAAGTGGGCAGATACCCCAGCCCGCTCAGCTTGGATAGAGATGCAAGCGCGGTGAAAAAACCCAGGAATGCGGCCGTCCACCACGACGGTCTCTCGGCCCAGAACAGCAGCGCAACAAATGCAGCGCCCAAGGTGGCGCCACCGGCCATGTCGGTGGTCGCCAATCCGGCATCGGCCAGCACGGCAGGCAGAAGGCTGAACAGCGCGGTCGCCAGAAGAGCCGTCGGTTTCCCAAACGCACGCCAGGACCACGCGCATACGACAAGACAGGCCAGCAGGAAGAAGGGCAGATTGCCCAGACGCATCAGAAAAATGGTCCTGTCGACATGGCCGGAACTGGCGATCACGCTGAGCCCTTCCACACTGGTGCGTGAAATGCCCTGCGGGCGCGCGCCGGCGAGCCACGGACCCAGCGCCTGCATCACGCGCGAAAGCGGCGGATCCTGAGGATCGCGGTTATAGGTATGGTTCGCCAGCAACTCGAGCCCGCTGGCGAAGTGGGTTGGCTCGTCGATGGTGAGGCTGAGCGCGTTGTAGGTAGTGATGATGCGAATAGAGGCGATGGCAAGAATAGCAATCAGCAGTGGCCAGAAATATTTTGCGAGGAATGGCGCTAATCGCCGGTCCCAGAAGGGGCCGGAAGCATTTCCTTCGCTCTCAGCAACGGATGCAGCCTCAGCTTCGGGTATTGAAAGTTTGTCCATCATTGGGCGCAGCTCCATCAGCAGTCGGAAGTGAGGACATGATTTCTTCGAGCCAGCACGTGAATCGGATGCTGAGGCGCCCACACCCGTCCGACGGCTGCGCGAATGGTATAGCAGGCTGCCGGGATTGTGAATCAACTTTCCGGGTAGGCAGCCTCGAGTGGATCTGACGATGCAGCTCCTTCACCTACACATCTCGCGCTACTTCGTGGCGGCCGGCTTTATTCCCAGATACTTGTCATACCAGGCAAACCACCGTTCATAGCGATCACGGATAAAACTAGGCCGCGTGAAGCCATGAAATTGCCCCGGATACACGATCAGTTCAGCGGGCACGCCAACGCTCTTCAGCGCCTGGTACATCTGTTCGCCGCCCACCAACGTCACGTTGAAGTCTTTGTCGCCACCCATGAAGAGCGTCGGCGTCCTGATGCGCTCCACATGGAAGAACGGATACGACAGCTTTATATACGTCTCCGGATTCTTCCACGGCGGACCCAGCTCGTTGTCGTATTGCAGGATGTACTCATCCACGCCATACATGCCGAACAGGTTCGCCGTCCCCGCGCCGCTCGACGCAGCCTTGAAGCGCGTGGTCGATGCGATGAGATAGTCCGTCGAGATGCCGCCGTAGCTCCATCCGCCAACCACCATGCGTTCCGGATCAATCTTGCCGGTCGCCACTGCCGCATCCACCACGGCCAGCAGATCGGCAACCTCCTTATCGCCCCAGTCGGCGCTGATCGTCTCGCTATACGCGCGCCCGCGTCCCGCGCTGCCGCGATAGTTCACGTTCAGCACCGCGAATCCGTGCGCCGCAAAGAGCTGACGGTCCACGGTGAAGCGGTGTTCGTCCTGCGCGGTGGGGCCGCCATGAATAAACAGCAGCATCGGCGCTTTCGTTCCCGCCTGATAGCCCACCGGCATGGTCAGCAGGCCATGCACGTCGGTGCCGTCCTTGCTCTTCGCCGCAATATCCTCCGTCGTGGCCAGCGTGCGTTGCGCCAACAGCGCATCGTTGTGCGAGGTCAGCTTGTGCAGAGTCGTGCCATCCAGCGAATAGATCTCCGGATCGGCCGAGTCGGTCGACCACAACAGTGCTACATGCCCACCGGCCGCAGTCAGCGCGCTCGCAGCACCCGGCTCTGCCGTCACTCGCTTCGGCGCACCACCACTTAGCGGTACCTCCTCCACGTACACCACGCGGTCGTCCGTCACCGTAGTCAGCAGTGACGTGCCATCCGCGGTGAACACCGGCGGTCCAACATTGTTGTCGATAGAGGTTGCCTTCAGCTCAGGCTGTCCGCCGCGTGCCGGCACCACTGCGAGCCGTGTGCTGCCATAGGCGGTGTAGTGCTCGGAGAGTCCCTGGCGATAGGCGATCAGCTTGCTGTCCGGGCTCCACGCCAGCGGCCCGTGGTCCTGGCCAGGAAACGTCGTCAGCTTACGCGGGGTCGATCCCCCCTTCGCATCGACGACGAAAACGTCGTCGTTCTCCACGCGATCGGGATCCGGCTGCGATTGATTGCTCACGAACGCGATCATCGTCGCATCGGGTGACCATGCTGCCTCCTGCTCCTCATACTTGCCGGGATCCGACGTAAGCTTGGTCAGCTTCTTGGTCGCGATGTCGAATAGGTACAACTGCGCGTGCTTGTCCGTCAGATATCCTTCGACATCCTGCTTGAAATGGTAGCGATCGAGCACGATCGGCTTCGGCGGCTTGGGCTTCGCATTTTTATCGTCGCTCTCTGGCTCCTCCTTCTCGCGCAGCGTCAACACCAACTGCTTCGCATCCGGAGACCAGTGATACTCGCTCAGGTCCTGCTTCACATCTGTCACCTGGCGCGCCTCACCGCCACGCCGGTCCAACACCCACACCTGCGATCCCTTCGTCTTCGCCGGACCCGGGCGCGACGAGGCGAACGCTAGATAGCGTCCGTCGGGACTCCACTCGGGCGAGCTCGCCGACTCCGTGCCATAGGTCAGCTGCAGATTGTTCGAGCCATCCCAGTCCACCATCCACAGTTCGCTGACGTTCTTATCGTCCTCCGTATCCACGCGCGAAACGGTGTACACGATCTGCTTGCCATCCGGCGACACCTTCGGATCGCCCACGCGAACCAGTTGGTTGAGATCATCGATTTTCAAACCAGGTTTAGGAGCCTGCCCAAAAAGCGGGAAGGCCAATAGCAACAAGGCAGTGCACACAAGGCCGCGACGCATGGACCGGAGTGTAACAGGGGGCTCAGAAGGAAGCGTTGCCTGTGTGTAGGCAAGAAATAGAAAGAGGCAGCTGCGTGCTGGCTCTTCCTGGTGAACGAAACAACTACTCGGGCCTCAGGGTGAGGTCATCAAGCGAGATCACATATCCGGTTGAACTCGCATTCTTACCGGTGACTGTGAATGTAAAGGTATGGTTGCCGGCCGTCTTGATGTTAATGGCGCCAATATCGAGGTCAGTAAGAGAGCCGCCACTTACGTTGCTGTATCCATCCTGCGGCGCGCCTAGATTGACTCCATCGATGCTCAATTGCCAAATTCCACGCGAAGTGGAATTCGCGGAAGAGACGTGCACATCATACGTGCCGGCCTCCGGCACATTGACGGTGAAAGTGATGTAGTTCCCGACGGCAATGGCGTTCAGAAAAACGCCCGGAGGGTCAGGCAGCGTCTTCCACGTAAAGGGTCCATAAACGCCGCCGGAATTCACCGTATGCTTCTGCGCCTCCAACTGGTACACCAGCGGGGCCGCGCTCGCATTTGCGGTGAAGGTCCAGGTCAGTATCTTCTGGCTGGCCGTCAGGCCGCCGGTTCCCCCCGTAAAGCCGACATACGCAGCCGTGCCGCCAATCGTATTCGGTATGTTGACGACAAAGGTCCGCGTTGCCGACGCACCTGTCACCAGGTCCGTGATGGTGAGGTAAAGAGTCGTTCCGTCATATGAGATATGCGCGCTAAATGTGTCGCCGTTCGTGAGCACGATTCCCGTGCCGGTCAAATCAACAGCGGGCACCGTAGGCGAAGCACCGTTGATGTAGAGGCCGGTCGAGTCATTGCCTTCGCCGGCATTTGACCACATATCGAATTTCACCGCGGCGCTGTTCGGAATTCCAAGCGGCCGGCCGGGTAGCCCCGCGCCATAGCCTAATCCGCCGCCCGCCGGGCCAAGCGCCGTCGGAGCGTCGTTCTGAACCGTAAACGTGATGCCATCCGCGAGCGGCCCCGTACCGGAAAGCTGGAACAGGAAATCTGTTAAGAAGGTTTGTATACCGACAGGCGCATTCCAGAAGGCACTTCCTGCCTGGCTCGCGCCACCCGTCGTGAGCTGAAGCCGGGTGTCGTCCGCGTTCAGGGCGCTGCCATTCAGGGTCAGCCCGGCAGCGGATGCAAATCCGTTGATGAAGTCGATGGTAGGCGGCGCTCCGATCGTATACTTCGCGATCGCGACACTACTGTTGTTATATCCGCTGGCAATAGCCATGGCTTCCACGGTGGTCGCGTTGCTGATCGGTATTGCGCTGCTATATAGGTTCGAAGACGTCGTTGGAACTATTCCGTCCGTTGTGTAATAGATCGTGGCGCTGCTTAAGCCATCGGCAATCGCCACATTCTGTGGGGCCGAATAGGTGTCTGGTGGCGGCGTGAACGTCGGCGGCGGCACGGTCGGCGACCCTGAGGGCAGCAGTCCATATACATCCACCTCGTTCTGCGTGCCCAGGAACACCTTCCCATTCGCCACCGTAGGCACGCTGAACTTCACCGCCGGGCCGGCCGCATCTCGCGCGGTGTTCTGGCTGCTTGCATACAGCAACTTGGCCACATTCGTAGCGTCGTAGGCAAGCAGTACCGCCGGGCCAGCGGTGCCGAACGCGTCGGCCCGGATGGCCCAGAGAATCGCGTTGCTCGTGCCATTCGCGCTGATCATCGGGCTCGGCCCGGGATACCCGGAGTACATCGCGCTGTTTGCAAACGGCGTTGCGCCGAGCATGCCATTGCTCAACTGAAACTGGTGCATCTGCAATCCGCTCGCCCAGAAGTAGACATTTCCGTTCCAGTAGGCAGGCGTTGCCCACAAACCATAATGGTTGTCGCTGATCTCCTGCACGACGTTGTTGGAACTGCTGTTGTATCCGCCAAGATTGTCGCGATCCAGCAACTCGATCCGGCCGTTCTTGCCCACCTGGATCAACTCGTGCACATGCGATCCCGGCTGGTCCGGCAGCACCAGGACGCCACCAGACCCCTGATCGAAATCTTTGCTGCTCAGCGTGGATGTATCAAACGGCGTCCACTCATCCATCACCTGGAAGCCGTTGCTCGTCAGGTCCACGCGTTCGACAGCATTACCGAAGCTCTGGCTGTTGGCGTATGGCGCATGCGCGTTGAAGCTGCCGTTTCCATTCGCAAAGAAAATGCGCCCGGTGGTCACCACGGTATCGGCAGCAGGGGCGGCGCCGGACATCCAGATTCCGTTCTGGCTGCCGCTGGGACTGGTATTGTAGATCGCAGTCTGCTGCAGACTAGCCGCGTCATACGCCATGAGCCAGCCGTGATAAGGGCCATTGTCGCCGTGTGAGCCGAAGGCCAGGATGACTTGACCATTCAGCAGGAGCAGCCCCGCCCTGTTCAACTGATATCTAGCCTGGAATGCGACGCTGCCATTGGCGCTTCCCGTGCCCGTGCCGGCTACAGAACCCTGAATCACCACCGGACTGTTCGTCCTTTCCTGGCCGGTCGCCACATCGAGCGCGTGCAAACGCCACACAATCACGCCGTTCTCTTTGCTATTCGCCGCCACGTAGATTGTGTTTGTAGTTGGATCGATCACCGGTGTAGAGGTGATGCCATACTCGGGGTTGACGTCATAACTGCCGGCGTCAGCGCTCGGTACCGTTGTGGCGCCGCTTGGAGCGCCATGCGCTGAATCGATCAGGCTGACCTGCCAAAGCTGCTGATTGTGGTCCGCATCGAGCGCATACACGCCGTCATGTTCTGTCACGACGTACACGACATTGTGAGTGCCGCCCGCAATGTTCAGTCCGGACATGTACAACGGCTGCGCGTAAACCTGGCCATCCATCGGATAGGAAAGCAGCTTACCGAATGTAGTACTGTTCACGTTCGCCAGTGTGAGCTGCGTCTCCGTCAGATTTTGTCCAGTGCGGCTGATATCGTTACGCCACGTGGTCACGTTGGTAGCAGCCATCGCGCACTGCGCGATAACCCACACTGAACAAAGTACGAGCAGCTTTTTGCGGAGCACGAGGGCCTCCTGAACACAAATGTGCTTGCAATCCGCGCTCAAAGAGGCGAGCGGGACCGAAAAGTTCGTGTTCGGAGGGGGCAGGCACTGCACTCCGAATGGCAGTGCACTACTTGTAAACCGAATAGGTTACCGGATCAAGCAATTTCGCATGATCCCCGATGAATTCTCAGAAGGTTCCAGCACGGTTACAGATCGGTTCGGGTCGTGAACCGCCTGCTTGAGGCACTCAATTCGCTGATTGATGCCGCATGTCGGAACCGGCGCGTTCCAGCCTCCGCAGCTCATCGCTCAGCACAATCGCCACCGCGAGTTCGCGCAGGGAACGCCGTTTCCGCCGGCTCTGCTTGCCCAGCGCGGCATACGCGCTCTCTTCGTCGATCTTCAGATCGCGACGCATGGACCGGAGTGTAACCGGGAGCTCAGAGGGAAGCGTTGCCGATGTACAGGCAAGAAATAGAAAGAGGCAGCGGTATGCTGCCTCTTTCCTGACGAAAAGGAACGACTACTCGGGCTTCAGAGTGAGGTCGTCGAGCGAGATCACGTAGCCGGTTGCACTGGGATCCTTGCCGGTCACTGTGAACGCGAAGGTATGGTTGCCGGCCGTCTTGATGTTCATGGCCCCAATATCGCGGTCCGTAAGGACGCCCCCAGCTCTGCTGCTGTAGGTATCTTGCGGCACGCCAAGCTTCACTCCATCGACGCTCAGTTGCCAGATGCCGCGCGAGGTGTAATCCGCGGAGCTGACGTGCACATCATAGGTGCCGGCCTTCGGCACATTGATGGTGAAGGCAAGATAGTCGCCGACGTTAGTCGCGTTCAGAAATATGCCTGTGCCATCGGGAAATGTATTCCACGAAAAGGCTCCATAGACGCCACCGGAATTTGCCGTATGCTTCTGCGTCTCCAGCTGATAGACGAGCGGCGTTGCCTTCGCATTTGCGGTGAATGTCCAGGTCAGTATCTTCTGGCTCGCCGTCAGGCCACCAGTGCCGCCCGTGAAGCCGACATACGCAGCGGTGCCGCCAATCGTATTCGGTATATCGATAACGAATGTCTGCGTAGCCGACGCGCCTGTTACCAGGTCCGTGATGGTGAGGTAGAGCGTCGTTCCGTCATACGAGATATGCGCGTCAAATGTGTCGCCGTTGCTGAGCACGATTCCCGTACCTGTCAGATCGACAGCTGGAATCGTAGGGGAAGCACCGTTGATGTAGAGGCCGGTCGAATCATTGCCCTCGCCGGAATTCGACCACATGTCAAACTTCACGGCCACGCTGTTCGGAATTCCCGGCGGCCGTCCCGGTAGTCCGGCGCCATAGCCCAGTCCGCCGCCGACCGGACCAAGTGCCGTCGGTACGTCATTCTGAATCGTAAACGTGATGCCGTCCGCCAGCAGCCCCGTGCCGGAAAGTTGGAACAGGAAGTCGGTCGAGAAGGTTTGTATACCGACGGGCGCATTCCAGAAGGCGCTTCCTGCCTGGCTCGCAGCGCCATTCGTCAGCTGCAGCCGGGTGTCGTCCGCATTTACGGCGCTGCCGTTCAGCGTTAGTCCGGCGACAGATGCGAATCCGTTGCTGAAGTTGATCGTAGGCGGCGCTCCAATCGCATACTTCGCAATCGCAACGCTGCTGTTGTTGTAACCGCTGGCCACTCCCATTGCTTCTACAGTGGTGGTGCTGCTGATCGGGATTGCGCCGCTATAGCGGTTCGACGATGTGGTCGGAACGGTTCCGTCGGTCGTGTAATAAATCGTGGCGCCGCTCACGCCCTCGGCGATCGTCACATTCTGACTGGCTGAATACGTGCCCGGTGTTGGAGTAAATGTCGGTGGCGGCACGGTCGGCGGTCCTGAGGACAGCAGTCCATACACATCCACCTCGTTTTGTGTACCCAGGAAGACCTTTCCATTCGCCACCATGGGCACGCTGAACTTCACAGCCGGTCCTGCAGCATCTCGTGCAGTGTTCTGGCTGCTTGCATACAGCAGCTTGCCCACATTGGTGGCATCGTAGGCAAGCAGCACCGCAGGCCCGGGTGTGCTGAATGCATCGGCCCGGATCGCCCATAGAATTCCATTGCTTGTGCCGTTCGCGCTGATCACCGGGCTCGGACCCGGATACCCGGAATACATCGCGCTATTTGCAATCGGGCTTGTGCTGAGCAAGCCGTTGCTCAGCCGATACTGCTGCATCTGCAATCCGCTGGCCCAGAAGTAGACATTTCCATTCCAGTAAGCCGGCGTTGCCCACAGGCCATAGTTGTAGCTGATCTCCTGGATAACATTGTTAGTGCTGCTGTTGAATCCGCCAAGATTGTCGCGGTCCAGCAGCTCGATCCGGCCGTTCTTGCCCACCTGGATCAGCTCATGCACATGCGATCCGGGCTGGTCCGGCAATATCAGCACGCCGCCAGATCCCTGGTCGATGTCCGTGCTGTTCAGCGTGTGTGTATCAAACGGCGTCCACTCATCCATTACCTGGAAGCCGTTGCTCGTCAGGTCCACGCGCTCAACAGCGTTCCCGAAGCTTTGGCTGGTGGTGTACGGTTCCTGCGCGTTGAAGGTGCCATTTCCGTTGGAGAAGAAGATGCGCCCTCCGGTCACCACCGTGTCGGCCGCAGGAGCGGCGCCGGACATCCAGATTCCCGTCTCGCTGCCGCTCGGGCTGGTGTTGTAAAGCGCAGTCTGCTGCAGAGTCGCCGCGTCATACGCCATCACCCAGCCGTGATAGGGACCGTTGTCGCTGTGTGAGCCGAAAGCCAGGATGACTTGCTCATTCAGAAGAAGCAGCCCGGGCCTGTTCAACTGATATCTTCCCTGAAATGCAATCCTGCCGTTCACCGTTCCGCTGCCCGTGCCCGCTACAGATCCCTGAATCACCACCGGGCTGTTCGTCTTTTCCTGGCCGGTCGTGAGATCGAGCGCGTGCAGACGCCACAGAACCACGCCGTTCTCTTCGCTGTTTGCCACTACGTACATTGTGTTCGTTGCGGGGTCGATCACCGGAGTGGAAGTGACGCCGTATTCCGGACTGATATCGTAACTGCCGATGTCCGCGCTCGCTACCGTGGTGGCGCCGCTCGCCGCGCCATGCGCAGTATCGATCAGGCTGACCTGCCAGAGCAGCTGATTGTGATCCGCATCCAGCGCATACACACTGTCATGTTGCGTTGCTACGTACACGACGTTGTGTGTGCCGCCGGCAATGTTCAGTCCGGACATGTACAACGGCTGCGCGTAAACTTGGCCGTCCATCGGATAGGAGAACAGCTTGCCGAAGGTCGTAGTGTTTACGTTCGTCAGCGTGAGCTGCGTCTCGGTTAGATTCTGGCCCGTACGGCCCAGGTCGTTGCGCCAGGTGGTCACGTTGGTAGCGGCCACTGCGTAGAGCGCGAAGGCCCACATCGAGCAAAGTACAAGCGACTTTTTAAGCAGCACAAAGGGCTCCTTGAACACAGATGTGCGTGCAATCCGCGCTCAAAGAGGTTTGCGGGACCGAATGGTTCGTGTCCGGAGGGGAGGTACTGCACTCCGAATGCAGCGCCCTACTTGTAACCCGAATCGCGGTCCAGGATCAAGTAATTCAGATGAGTCAGGGGTGAATTTGTCGACAACGTTTCAGTCGGGTTACAGAGAAAGCCTCTGGCCAGACTGGAAATGTAGCAACCACCGTCACGAATCTCGCGGACGGGAGTAGCTATTTCACGGGATGATGCCGCATGTCGGAACCGGCGCGTCCCAGCCTCCGCAGCTCATCGCTCAACACAATCGCCTCGGCCAGCTCGCGCATGGAGCGCCGTTTCTGACGGCTCTGCTTGCGCAGTGCGGCATACGCGCTCTCCTCGTCGATTTTCAGATCGCGTTGCAGGATGCCCTTCGCGCGATCGACGACCTTGCGCGTCTCCAGCCGGTCGCTTAGCTCTGCGCTTTCCATCTCCAGCCGCGCCATCTCGATCTCCGCGCCCACAAGAAATCCAATGGTGGAGAGCAGTTGTATCTCGCGCTGCGTGTGCTCGTGCGGCTTCTTGTGCTGCATGTTGATCACGCCCACCAGCTTGCTGCGGCTCAGCAGCGGAACAGAAAGAAATGCCTCGAAGCGGTCTTCCGGAAGATCCTTGAATGCCTTGAAACGCGTGTCGGCCGCAGCATTTTTTGCAATCGCCACCGGCTCGCGATTTTCCGCCACCCACCCCGTAATGCCCTGTCCTAGTTGCAGGTCCAGACTGTCCACCAGCTCTGTGTGGGGAATCTTCGATGCCCGCAGCACGAGCTTCTCTCCCTGCAATACGTAGATTAGGCACGCATCGCACCGCACAATAGCTGTTGCAAAATCCACTACCCGGTTCAGCACATCATGCAGCGGATCGGCCGCTGCAAGGCGGCTTCCAAGTTCATGCAGGAATTCAAGATGCGGATCTTCGGCGTGCTGCCAAGTGGATGTTTCCATAATCTCTGCGTCTCCTCTTAGAGGCCCCTGCCGCACTCGCGGTGCGAGCGGCATGACTGTGTGTGTTGGAAGACGGGAAGAAAGTGTCTACGCGCGGAGGCAGCCTTCTTTTCCGGTTGCGTTCGGGATAGCCTAACCCGTACAGTAAGGAATCCCAACAGTTTGAGCAAGCGGTAAGCACAAACAAAGGCCTCGCTCCCAGTAGCAGCAGGCCTCGGGCGTAGTCCCTTCCACGTCGAAGTCCTCAAGCGAAATTTTCTTCCAAGCGAAGAACGGTCAACTCATTCGGCTCATGCCCCAACGTTGGGCAGGTCCTTGTCGTGATTCGTATCCCTTTGGAGGTTAGTTATGCTGTGGCGTCGTGGTACGTTTCTTGTTCCCATGGGACAGGCAGCGCTGGTCGTTGCTGTCCTCTCCGGCACTCTCGCAGGCGCGCAAACATTTCGCGGCGCCATCAACGGCACCGTCACCGATCCTGCAGGTGCGGCAATCCCCGGCGCTCAGGTGCAAATCACCGATGATGCAACCGGCATTGCTCGCCAGTCTGTCTCCGCCGGTGGCGGCGATTTCAACTTCCCCGATCTTCCCCTAGGCTCTTACACGATCACCGTCAGCAACTCTGGATTTGACACAGTGAAGGTGACGAAAGTCGGCGTCTCTGCCGGCACCATCCACACTGTCCCGGTCAAGCTCACCGTTGCCCAGCAGGCCACCACCATCGAAGTCAGCGGTTCCAGCCTGGCGCTCGATACCACCACGCCGGTGCAGACCACCACGATTCCCAGCAAGACAGTGCAGGACATCCCCCTCAACGGTCGCGACTTCACGCAGATGATCGGGCTCGCGCCGGGCTTTGCCGGCTACTCTGCGGGCGGCTACGGATCGGTGAACGGCACCCGCGCCAACCAGGTCAACTGGCAGATCGACGGCTCCGACAATAACGACCTCTGGCACAATATCCCGGCGGTCAACCAGGGCGGCGTCGAAAACATTGCCGGCGTCACTCTGCCCATCGATTCCGTCGAAGAATTCTCGCTGCAGACGCAGTCCTCGCCGGAGACGGGCCGCAATCCAGGCGGTACTGTCAATCTCGTAACCAAATCAGGCACCAATTCGATCCACGGCACTGCCTATTACTTCAATCGGAATGAGGCCCTGGCCATTGTCTCCCCGTTTCAGACCGGCAATCCGCCCCTGCGCAATGAGCAATGGGGCGCCAGCGCCGGCGGTCCGTTCTGGAAGGACCACACCTTCTGGTTCGCCAACTTCGAGAAGCAAAAGTTCCGCATCGCCACCGGAAACCAGGGCACAGAGCCATCTGCCGCCTACCAGGCGCAGGCGCTAGGGTTGCTGCAGCAATACGGAGTTGGGCGCCAATGCAGCCACCGGCGCACTGCTGACCACACTGTGGCCCGCCAGCGCGCTTACCGGACCCGCCCAGGGCAACAACTACAGCGGTTCAGCGCCGGAGACCGGCTACAGTTACAACGGCGTCATCAAAATCGATCACAACTTCAACGAGCGCCAATCAATTTCGGCACGCGCCTTCCTCGGCCAGGGCAATCAGATCGCGCCTGTCTGCGGCACCTGCGTCCTGCCGTATTACTTTGAGGTCGCGCCCATCCACGTCTACAACTACTCGCTGGTCCATAACTGGACGATCTCGCCGCACATCACTAACCAAATCAATATCGGCGTAAATTATTTCAACCAGATCTTCAGCGATCAGCAGACCGGCTTCAATGTCGATTCGCTCGGTTTCGTCACGAACTCGCCCTATACGCAGGCGCCAAACATCAAGATCGCCGGCTTCGAGCCCATCGGTCTGACGCCTCCGGAAGGACGCAACGACATCACCGGTCACCTCGACGAAGCACTCTCCTGGAGCCTGGGCAAACACCAGCTCCGCTTCGGTGGCGAGTATCGTCAGGCACAGATCGACGAGTTCTATCAGCGCCACTCCACCGGTACATTCAGCTTTACCGGAAGCCAGGGCCCGTGGTGCACGACAGGCAACGATTGCAGCGGCAATACGGAAGCTCTTGCCGATTTTCTGGGCGGCTATCTCGCCTCCGGCTCAATTGCGCGCGGTAATGCAGAACGCCAGGTCTTCATCAACACCTTCGATCTGTTCGCACAGGACAGCTGGCAGCTCTTGCCCTACCTCAACGTCAACTACGGCGTTCGTTACGACTACGTGCAGCCGATGCATTCCGATTACCAGAACCTCTCCGTCTTCCGTCCGGAGCTGACTGCAAGCAACGGGCTCGCCTTTCAAGGCAATCAGATCAGCCAGGTCTATCCCAGCGACTGGATGAATTTCAGTCCGCGCGTTGGATTTAGCCTTGCGCCTCCGCAGATGCACGGCACTGTGTTGCGTGGCGGCTTCGGCATGTTCTTCGATACGCCGAATGCCAATCCGTTCCTCGACAACCGCCCGGGCAACAGTGCTCCGAACGGCCTTGAGGGCAATCCCGGCGGACCCGACCCCGTCTTCACCGTGGCGTCTTACAACTCGACCATCGTCCCCGGGCAGGTCATTATTCCAGGCGGACTCTCCTGCAGTGCGGACAATCAGTGCGGCGTCTTTTCGGTCAACCGCAACTTCCGCACTCCCTACAATTTCAACTACAACGTCCAACTCGAGCAGTCCCTTGGCTCGAAAGCGCTCTTTCAGATCGGCTACGTCGGCAGCGAAGGTCGTCGCCTGCTAAGCCTGTTGAATATCAATCAGCCCTATCTCCCGGCCCAGGCTGCTCTCATCGGCTATAGTCGCCCCTACTCACTCTCTTATCCTGAATACGGTGACATCAACCAGATCGAGAGCATCGGCACCTCCAACTACAACTCGCTGCAAGCAACCTTCAGTATCCGCAACATGCATGGCCTGACGACGCAGTTCAGCTACACCTGGAGTCACAACATGGATGAGGTCACGTCCTATCGCGGACAGCTCCCGCAGGACAGCACCAACTTCAAGGGTGACTACGGCAACAGCGACTTCGACACTCGCAACACCTTTGTCGGCTTCGCCAACTACAACCTACCCAGCTTCCGTGGACCGTCTCTCCTGACCCATGGCTGGCAGGTGAATACGGTGGTCACGCTCAAGGGCGGTCAACCTATCAACCTCTTCACCGGAACCGACACTACGGGCACCAACGAGTACACACAGCGGCCGGATCAGATCGGCAATCCCTTCGCGGGCGTCAGCCATAAGGTGCAAAACATCGAAGGCTCACGCTTTGTGCAATGGTTCAACCCAGCCGCCTTTGCCGATCCGGCTGCCGGTACCTATGGCAACTTCCGGCGCAACAGCTTCTTCGGCCCGGGCTTCGCCGATGCCGATCTCTCCCTCTTCAAGAACACCGCCATCACGGAGCGGGTTAACACTCAATTCCGCGTGGAGATGTTCAACGTCACCAACCGCCTCAACCTCGCCAGTCCTGGACCCACGCAGCTGGGCAACAGCTATACCGATTCCAGCAGCTTCGGTCAGACCGGATCCACTATCGGCGCGGGCAATTACGCGCCTGGAATCGGCCCCGGAGAACCCTTCAACACGCAACTCGCGTTGAAGATTATCTTCTAAGGGCGTACCCGTGTTGTCTCCCGCGGCACGGCTGCGCATCCTGGCGGTCGTGTCGCACTCTTTTTTGGCTGACAAAGCTATCTACATGGGCTCAAAGTGGGCTCCCCAAGTAAAGGATGTGTATGGCACTCACCCGGCGTCAGTTTCTCTTCCGCGTGGGGCAGGTAGGTGGTTACAGCGCCGCCTTCACCATGATGCAGGCACTCGGCCTGCTGCCCATCGCTGCTTCAGAAGCGCAAAAAATCCGCGGTGTCTCCGGTCACGGCACCCGCGTCCTTATCCTCGGTGGCGGCATTGCCGGTCTGGTCTCGGCGTACGAGATGAACAAGCTCGGCTACACCTGCACCGTACTCGAGGCACGCGATCGCGTCGGCGGCCGCAACTGGACCATCCGCCGCGGCTCGCGCGTCAACTTCACCGATGGCACCGAGCAGACCTGCGCCTTCGACGAAGGCCTCTACTTCAACGCCGGCCCCGCACGGCTGCCGTCGATCCACACCCACATGTTGAACTACTGCCACGAGCTCGGCGTGCCGCTCGAAGTCGAGATCAACACTTCGCGCTCCTCACTCCTGCAATGTGACAAGTTCAATGACGGTAAGCCGGTCGAGCAGCGGCAGATGGTCAACGATACGCGCGGCCACGTATCCGAACTGCTTGCGAAATGCATCCGCCAGGGCGCGCTCGATCAGGAGCTCAGCGCTGAGGACAAAGAGCGCATGCTCAAGTTCCTCGCCGAATATGGCGACCTCAAACCCGACGGCAAGTTTGTTGGCACAGAGCGTTCCGGCTACAAGACGTTGCCGGGTGCCGGGCCGCAGGCCGGAGTGCCCCGCGATCCGCTTCCCATGCACGCGCTGCTCGACGCCGATCTCTGGAACGGCCTCCTCACCGAAGACATCATTGACTGGCAGGCGACCATGTTCCAGCCCGTCGGCGGCATGGATCAGATTCCTCGCGCCTTTGAGAAAAAGCTTGGCTCGACCATTCGCCACAACGCGCAGGTCATGCGCATTCGGCAGTCCCCCACCGGTGTGCGCGTGTCCTATAAAGACCGCGCAAGCGGCAACGTCGAAACTCTCGATGCCGACTACTGTATCTGTGCCATGCCGCTCACCACGCTCAAGAACGTCGATGCCGACTTCTCTCCCAATGTCGCAGCCGTCCTTCAGCATGTCAGTTATGACTCGGCCTATAAGATCGCATGGCAGTCGCGCCGCTTTTGGGAGCAGGATGACAATGTCTACGGCGG
Source organism: uncultured Acidobacteriaceae bacterium (assembly GCA_963737035.1). GTDB lineage: Bacteria > Acidobacteriota > Terriglobia > Terriglobales > Acidobacteriaceae > KBS-83. The sequence continues at coordinate 37,093 of CAVTRJ010000002.1, forward strand.
TCTCTCTTTCCTGCGGCAGACCGTCGATGTCGTCTGGTATCCCAGCTATGGTCTGTTCTCGCCGCGCGGCGCCATCGTCAGCGGCTACAGCATTGAGAACGGCACGCCCTTCGGCAAACTGCCCAACATGCAGGCGAAGCTCGATGCCTCGCGCCTTTCCGTCGAGAAGCTCTTCCCAGGTCGCGGCAAGGAGTTACAGGATCCCGTCTACGTCAGCTGGGGCAACATTCCTTTCAATCTCGGCTCATGGATCAGCGGCTTCGGACGTCAGGACGCGGCAGACTACGCCGTGATGACCCAGCCCGATCGCCGCGTGTACTTCGCCGGCGACCACACCAGCCACATCGTCGGCTGGCAGGAGGGCGCTGCGCTTTCCGGAATCCGCGCCGTCAACATGATCGGACAAACGGTCCAACCAGGAGGAGCCATTGGGTAGCTTCCGCACCATCGTAGCTCGCGTTGTCGTTCCGGCCGCATTCGCCATCGCTACCATCAGCGTCGCGGGACAAACTCCCACCCGCATCCCGCTGCCCAACAACTCGCCCTTCCCCATCTCGCAGGGCGTGTGGGTCGGCAACACGCTTTATCTCAGCGGCGCACTTGATCCGGACTTCAGCAAGGCCCCCGCGAAAGATACCAAAGCACAAACCGTCGGCGCGCTGCAGGCGATCCAGAAGTCGCTCGCCGCGCAAAAGCTCACCCTCGGCGATGTCGTCATGATGCACGTCTATCTCGCCGCCGATCCCGCAATCGGCAAGATGGACTTCGCCGGATTCATGGGTGGCTATACGCAGTTCTTCGGAACGAAAGACCAACCCAACAAACCCGCGCGCTCGGCGATGCAGGTAGCCGCGCTCGCCGCTCCCGGAGCGCTGGTGGAAATCGAAGTCATCGCCGTGAAGCCATAGCCGCTATATGGCCGGTGGTTGAAACATCGGCCGGTGCGCCTTTTTCGCGTCCTGATACTCGGTCCAATAACTCTGAAAAGGGAAATGCCGTGCATCTCCCTGGAACAGACCGATGTCGGTTGCCAGGTTGATCGCGAGCAGAAAAATAGCCGCACGCCGCCAGGCCACGCCGAATACCGGTTGAGCAGCTGTATCTACGCGGGTAGATTGCAATCTGCTGTTTGACCAGCAGGCGGCGGTGGCACAGAGCGCTGCATTCAGCTCCAATCCCCATAGCTCGCTTTCGTTGTCTATGAGTATCACGAGCGAGCTAAACCAAAGGACAGCTTTGCAGAGCGGAGAATCTAGCTCGTTGCCGCCTTCATTGCTGCTGCATCTGCTGGATCTGCAGCAGCGGCGATGCCAGCGGCAGCGGCTCATGCGCGCGCTCTACCACAATCGACCAGTCCTCCGGCACCGGCATGGTCTCATCGAAGGCCGGCGCCGTCTCCGATGATTCGACATGCACCGCTACGCTCAGCTCACTCTCTGTCTTGCCGCGATAGACGCCGTGCGTCGGTGGCACGTCGGCGTAGTCGCGCCCCAGCGCCGTGCGGATGTGGCGATCGTTCGCCACCAGGTCGTTGGTGGGATCGAATCCAACCCATCCCAGCCGCGGCAGAAAAGCCTCCACCCACGCATGAGTCGCGCTCGGAGCGCCGCGCTCATCCGGCGCAGCGTCGCCCGTCCCGATCTCCGGCTCATCACCATGACACAGATATCCGCTCACATAGCGGCAGGGAATGCCCACCATCCGCGCCAGCGCAATCATGATGTGCGCAAAATCCTGACATACGCCGCGCCGTGTTCCCAGCGCGAGATCAATCGGCGAATCCACCTTCGTGCTGCGCGGCAGGTATTCGAAGTTGTTGAACACGTTCCGGCTAATTTCGTGCAGCATCGACAGCGGATCGTCCCGGCGCACAATCTTCCACGATGCCGCCAGCGCGCGCAGTGCCTCCGTCGGTTCGGCAAAGGTGCTGGGCAGCAGCATCTCCCAGAAGTCCCCCTGCGCCAGCAGCACATCCAATTCCTGCCACGCTGCCGGCGAGAGACGGTTCGGCACCGCTCCCAGCGGCTGCTGCTCCACCAGCGAATGCGCCACGATCACCAGTTGACGGTGATCGCCCGGGATATCGAAATGATGCACCTGGTTCGCCAGGTGATCGCGATAGGAGAAGACGCGGCAGCGTGGGCTCACCGAAAGCGAGAAGGTGAGGCAGCGCTGGTTCCCATCGCCGCGGGGCTGCATCCGAATCTCCATCGCGCTCTCGCATACCGGATGCGCGTAGTCGAACCGCGTCAAATGCTGGATCGAGTAGTACCTCATGTTGCTCTCCCTCTAACTCATCGCCAGCGCCGTCTGGATCGAGTACTGGATATACAACCGGAATACCCGCTCATGCACCTGCCGGCATTGCTGCAGAATGCTCGACAGATACGCGCCGACATCCTGCGACAGCACATCCTCAATATCGACGAAGCTGAGCGAAGCCTGCAGCCGTCCGGAAACGCGCACCAGCTCATCCGCTACGCGCAGCCCGCTCTTCGCTCCAATCGCCATCAGCGCACTGCGCAGGCAATCCACCGAGTAGCGTACTGAGTGCGGAAAGTCCGCATTCAGCAGCAGAAACTCGGTGATGCGCTCCGGTGTGAAGTCGGCAGTGTAGGCGTTGCAGTACGCCTCAAAGGCGCTGCAGCAGCGCAGCATGCCCGCGCCTTCTAGAAAGTCGTAACCAGCAACGGCACCATTTGGCGTATCGAAGCTCTCGCGGTGATACACATCGAGCAGCCTCGTCGTAGCCGCCGCGCGTTCGATATAACGGCCCAGTTGGATGAACTGCCAGCCCTCGCCGTGGCTCATCGTGGAGTCAGTCACTCCCTGGAACTGATGCAGCTCATGCACCACGGTGGGCAGAAAACTGGTAAGCCCGTTGTAAGAATTCACCTCGCGCTGTGCCGCGGTCATAATGTGATACAGCCGGTTCAACTGCTGCCACTGCTCGGAGCTCAGTTCATCGCGCACCTGCCGCGCATTCTCGCGCGCCTGCGCAATGCAGTTCACGATCGCCGCCTGGCTTCGTGTGCTGAAGGTCAGATCGTGTGTCAGTTGGTAGAAGTCGCCGCCCCATTCGATCTCTGCCGGTTGCCCCAAAGAAGCCAGCACGCGCCTCCAGCGCCGTTCCAGGCTCAGGTTCGCCGTGGTGCTGGCCTCGTCCAGCATCAGGCTCATATTCACGTCGATCAGCCGCACCGTGTGCTCCGCCCGCTCCAGGTAGCGGCTCATCCAGTACAAGCTGTCAGCAACGCGCGAAAGCATTCTCTCGATCCCTCAGTCGTTCACAACCCACGTATCTTTACTGCCGCCGCCCTGCGAAGAATTCACCACCAGCGACCCTTCCTTCAGCGCCACGCGCGTCAAACCGCCCGGCACTACCGTCGCCTTGTCGCCGAACAAAATATATGGCCGCAGGTCCACATGTCGCGCCTGGATGCCGCCATCCATCAGGCAAGGCGCGCGAGAAAACTCCAGCGTGGGTTGCGCGATGTAGTTGCGCGGATCTGCTTCGATGGCCCGCCGAAACTCCTCGCGTTGCGCCGCCGTGCTCTGCGGCCCGATCAGCATGCCGTAACCGCCCGACTCGCCCACCGCCTTCACCACCAGCTTGTCCAGGTTCGCAAGCGTGTGCTGGCGATGCACCGGGTTCGTCATCAGGAAAGTCTCGACGTTATTCAGCAGCGGCTCCTCATCCATGTAGTAGCGGATAATCTCGGGAACGTATGCGTAAATCGCCTTATCGTCCGCGAGCCCGGTACCAAATGCATTCGCCAGAGTTACGTTTCCAGCGCGGTAGGCATTGAACAGCCCCGCCGCGCCAAGTATCGAATCCGCGCGAAACGCCAGCGGATCGATGAAGTCGTCATCCACGCGCCGGTAGATCACATCAACGCGCTTCAATCCCGCCGTGGTGCGCATGTACACCACGTTGTCGTGGATCACCAGGTCGCGCCCCTCCACCAGCTCAATACCCATCTGGCGCGCGAGATACGTGTGCTCGAAATAGGCAGAGTTGAAGACGCCCGGCGTCAGCACCACGATGGTCGGCTCCGGCCGCCCCTCCGGCGCCAGCGAGCGCAGCGTGGACAGCAGCAATTGAGAGTAGTGCTCGATAGGGCGCACATCGTAAGCGCGGAAGAGCTGCGGAAAGATGCGCTTCATCACGCGCCGGCTGGTCAGCATATAACTCACGCCGCTCGGCACCCGCAGATTGTCTTCCAGCACCACGAACTCGCCCGACTGCACGCGCAGCAAATCGGTGCCGCTTACCGCGATGTAGATGTTGCGCGGCACCTGCAGCCCGCGCATCTCGCGCCGGAAGTGACGGCATGTGTACACCACCTCGCGCGGCACCTTGCCGTCGGCCAGGATCCGTCCGTCGTTGTACACGTCGTGCAGAAACATGTTCAGTGCGGCGATCCGCTGCACCAGCCCGCGCTCAATGTGCGTCCACTCCGCGTTGCTGATCACGCGCGGCAGCACATCGTACGGAAACACCCGCTCCGTCCCCTGCTCCTCCCCGTAGACGGTAAACGTGATGCCCTGGGTCAGAAACGAAAGGTCGGCCGCCTTCTTGCAGCGTTCAATCTCCTCCTGCGGCATGCGGGCAAACATATCTAGCAGCCGGCGGTACTGCGGTCGCGTCTCGCCCTCGCGAGAGAACATCTCGTCATACGCGCCGTCCAGCACATACTTGCGCAGCATGGAGTTGCGAAACTCCTCCGTCTCGCTGAACAGCCGGCTCTGGCCGGCTTCCATTTCCATGCCGGTGTTCTGGCTCATTCCGCCACCTCGTCGCTGATCACCAGAAACTTCTTCAGGTTCGCCGCACCGAATGCGGTCGTCAGCGCAACGTCAGCAGCGTCCCGTCCCGTCGCCATCAGCACGCGGCCAATCCGCGGATGATTGTGCCGGGCATCCAGCGTCCACCAGCGGCCGCCCAGATACACCTCGAACCACGCGCTGAAGTCCATGGGCGTCACCCCTACAGGCACGCCAATGTCCCCCAGATACCCGGTGGCGTAACGCGCAGGAATATTCATCGCGCGGCAGAAAGTGATCGCCAGGTGCTGAAAATCGCGGCACACGCCTCGCCGCTCCGTGTAGACATCGAGCGCCGTCTTCGTCGGGCGAGCGTAGTGATAGCCGAACTCGACCTTCCAATGCACCCAGCCGCAGATCGCCTGCACCCGCGGCCAGCCCGGCTCTATGCCGCCAAACAGGTCGTGCGCAGCCGGCGATAGCAGATCCACCTCGCAGTAGCGGCTTGCCAGCAAAAACTGCAGCGTCTCGGTCGGCAGCGCCGCCACCGGATGCTCGATTGCGCCCACGCCTGCAGCATCCGGTTCGCCGCTGTCCACAATCAACGTGCTTCCGTGCAACTGCAGCTCTCCGGCCGGGGCCACCAGCCGCGTGCAGCGATTGCCAAAGCTGTCGACGTACTCGTCCTTCGTCACGCCCGCGTTTGTTTCCAGCACGTCCGGCTCACGCAGGTCGCCCGCGCGCGATGGATGCACGTGCAGCATCGCCACCATGGCAAGCTCATGAGGCAACTCAAACGCAATGTCGTATCCCAGGCGAATCTTCATCGGCGAAGCTGTATTCCTCCTATGGAGTTCAGCTCGCTTCGAACGACGCGGGTCGGAGCGGGGTGCTTGGTCGTACCAATAACCGGAAGCGCCGGGGCTCCGGGGAGATTAGGATATGCCATTAACCTAGACCTTGCGGCTGCTTTTCTTGCCCGCCGGGTAGCAATTCTGCCAAGGCTGCGAGAGGATGGAGCCCATGACCTACTGCCTCGGCATCATGACCCGCGAGGGTCTCGTCATGGCCTCGGACTCGCGCACCAACGCAGGCTATGACCAGGTCAACGTCTGCCGCAAGATGCACACCTTCGTCCTCCCCGGCGAGCGCGCCTTTGTGCTGCTCACCAGCGGCAGCCTTTCGCTCACCCAATCGACCATCACTTTGATGCAGGATGACTTCCAGCAGGGCAGGGGACTTGCCCGGGCCGAATCCATGTATGCCGCCGCCCGTGTCGTTGGCGATGCCGTGCGCCGCGTCTCCGATCTCGATCGCGCCGCGCTCGAGCGCGACGAATACAACTTCAACATCCACCTGCTGCTTGGTGGCCAGGTGAAGGGTGCGCCTTCAGGGCTCTACTGCATCTATCCCCAGGGCAATCCGCTCAGCGCCACCCAGGACTCGCCCTATCTGCAGATCGGCGAAGCTAAATATGGCCGTCCCATCCTCGACCGAGGTGTCGTCTATGACAAGACGCCGCTCGATGTCGCCGCGCTCTACGCCATGCTCTCCTTCGATGCCACCATTCGCTCGAATGTCACCGTAGGACCGCCGCTCGAGCTGCTTGTCTATCGCGACGGCTCGCTCGACTTCACCGAATACCGCCGCTTCGCGGCCGACGATCCCGAGTTGCTTGAGTTACACGCCCGATGGGAGACCGCGCTGCGCCGCGCTGTAGAGGACCTGCCTCGCCTGCACTACACAGACCGCCCATCGCCCGTGCAACAGCTGCTCATGGAAACGGCTGCTCGCCCTTAAGCCACCGCGTTTTGAACGTATTTCCTGTCTGGCGATATGTCCGCTCGACAAGATCCTTCACCTCCAGCGACTCGCCCAGCGTCAGCGCCAGCAGCGAAGGCCCCGCGCCGCTCAGACACACACCCAGCAGCTTCGGATGCTCCAGTTCCAACAACTCCGAAAGTCCCGGCACAATGCCCTTCCGGTACGGTTGATGCAGCTTGTCCACCATGGCTTCGCGCAAACTCTGCATGTGCTCGTTCTCGAGCGCGCATAGCAGCAGCGCCACCCGCTGCATATTGCTCACTGCATCGCGAAAAGGCACCTGCGCCGGCAGCACCTCGCGAGCGCGTGTTGTGGTCAGCGCATAATCCGGTGTCAGCACCAGCAGCCGTATCGAGGACGGCCACGGCAGACTCACCGCGGTCACGCCGCCATCATCGGTCTGGCAACTCACCGTCAGTCCACCCAGCAGCGCGGCCGCGACGTTGTCCGCATGTCCTTCGAGCGCTGCCGCTACGGCCAGCAACGGCGTCGGCCCCAGCGACACGCCGCTCACCACTTCGAACAAGCGCAATCCCGCAACCGTGGCCGCTGCGCTCGATCCCAGTCCCGAGCGCGGTGGAATCTGGCTCCGCACTTCTACGTGAATCGACGGCAAGGGCCGCGCATACTCCTCACGCAGTTGCGCATACGCCGCGTGGATCAGGTTCTCCCCCATCGGTTCGCAACCCACAAACTCGAACGTGACCCCGTCCAGTCCCTCGCGCCGCTCCACCAGCAGACTGAGGTATAGATTCACCGCAACGGCAAGCGTGTCGAATCCCGGGCCCAAGTTCGCAATCGATCCGGGCACGTGGATCTCCGCAGGCTCAGCGCCGATCGGCAGGGAATCAATAAGCGGGTCTTCTGGCATCGCGATCCTCAGTGGCCCTCTTGTTGGCCCTGGCTGCCCGCACCGTGCCGCTCCAGGATGTACGCGGTGTCCTTCAGCCCATGGCCAGTCAGCATCGCCACCACTTCCGCATCGCGCTCCACCACGCCCGCTTCGCGCAGTTTTTTCAAACCCGCAAGCGTCGTTGCAGACGCCGGCTCGCACCCAATCCCATCGCGCCCGATAGCCGCCTTCGCCTCGCCAATCTCCTCATCCGTCACGTCGATCACAGCGCCACCCGTCGACTCCACACCATGCAGCGCCTTCCGCCACGAGCGCGGATTACCTATGCGAATCGCTGTCGCGCGCGTCTCCGGATCGAGCGATTGCAACACTGCCTCAGGATTCTTCGAGCGCTCGCGCCATAACCGCGCAAATGGGTTCGCCCCCGCGGCCTGCACCACAATCAGCTTCGGCGCACGCTCGATCAGCCCCCACCGCAGCAGCTCATCGAAGGCCTTTCCAAACGATGCGCTGTTCCCCAGGTTGCCGCCCGGTACCACCAGATAGTCTGGCGCGCGCCAGCCGCGCTCCTCCATTACTTCGTACATGCACGTCTTCTGCCCCTCGATGCGGAAAGGGTTCACCGAGTTCAGGAAGTAAACTTCCTCCGGCGGCAGTGCCAGCAGCGTATTCAGCGCATCGTCGAAGCTGCCCTTCACCTCCACAATCTCCGCGCCAAAGTCCAGCGCCTGCGCTAGCTTGTTCATCGATACCTGTCCCGCCGGCAGATACACGCGGCCCACTACGCCCGCACGCGCCGCATACGCCGCAAGCGATGCCGCCGTATTCCCCGTCGACGCGCAGGCCACCACCTTTGCGCCCAGATGGCGCGCTTCGGTCATGCCGGTCGTCATCCCCAGGTCCTTGAAGCAGCCCGTCGGATTCCATCCCAGATGCTTGAAATGCAGCCGCGTCACGCCGGCAAACTCTGCCGCCCGCTGTGCGCGCACCATCGGCACGTTGCCTTCACGCAGCGTCACCACAGTTTCTGCCGCATACTGCGGCAGCGATTCACGGAATCGCCATACGCCGCTCGCGTCAACCGCCGCAAACGAGCGTCGGCGCTCCGACCACAGTGTCTTCAGCGCAGCCGCATCCTGCTGCGGAGTATCGACCGCCACCTCCAGCAGCTCGCGGCACTTCGGGCACGCCATCAAAGGCGTGTGCAGGTCGAATGTTGCGCCGCACGCGGCGCCAATGCAATGCAGATGGGTCACGCGCGCTTCCTCAGGATGGGCAGGCACAGGGGCGGCTGCGCCAGGAAGTGCAGCTTGCCGATCTCCGCCAGCGCCGCGTCCAGCGCCTGCTGGCTGCATGGCTCCAGCGTGATGGCAAACGGCAGCGCCTCACGCGAATGCCCCGGCAGCTGCAGCACCGCATCCACATTGATCGCATAGGTCGCCAGCACCTGCGAGATAGCCGCCAGAATCCCCGGCCGGTCGCGCACCAAGTAGCGCGTGTAATGCGGCATGACGAACTGGCTGGATGCCAGCATCTTTTTCAACGCCGGACCCATCGACTCGGAGGATGTCGTTCCCAGCCGCGCCAGCGCCACCAGGTCACTCACGACTGCAACCGCCGTAGGGTTGCCGCCCGCGCCATTGCCGGAGAAGGTCGTCTCGCCACCATAACGTCCCGTGCTCACCACAATGTTCTGCGCGCCCACCACGCGCGCATGTGGCAGCGCCCGCTCGACCAGCATCGGCTGCACGGCGATGTGCAGCGCATCCGCCTGCACCTCTGCATGCGAGATCTGCCGGATGGTGCAGCCCAGCTCCGCCGCATACCGCAAATCCACCGCCGTGATCGGCCGGATGGACCGGCAGAGCACCGTCTCCAGATCAACATCCGCGCCCAGCGCCACGCGGCTCAGGATTGTGATCTTCGCCCGCGCATCATAGCCATCCACATCGGCGCTCGGGTCCGCCTCGGCAAAACCCGCGCGCTGCGCTTCGACCAGCGCATCGGCAAACGACAATCCCGCCTGCTCCATGCGCGTCAGAATGTAATTGCACGTCCCATTCAGGATGCCGCTCACCCGCACCAATTGATCGCCCGCGAGCCCCTCCTGCAATCCGGAGAGCACCGGCACACCACCTGCTACCGATGCACCATACGCCAGGTGCTGCCGATGCCGGCACGCCAACTCGCTCAGCGCCACCCCTTCCGCCGCAATCAGCGCCTTGTTCGCCGTCACCACGGACTTGCCGCTCGCCAGCGCGCGCCGCACCCAGGTTCCTGCCGGATCGAGCCCGCCCACCAGCTCCACGAACACATCAATGTCGGAGTCCAGCACCTCGTCGATGTCGTCCGTCCACCGCACGGACCCGGGCATCCACTCGACGCGCTTCTTGGCAATGCGCCGGTTCAGAATGTAGGCCAGCTCAAACGAGGAGGTGCCGCTCTGCTCGATAAGAATCCGCGCAACCGCCGATCCCACCGTGCCAAAGCCCGCGATCGCCACGCGCAACCGCCGGTTCACATCCTTCGTGACCTCCGCACGCGTCTCCATCGCCCGGTCCTTCCCTGTCTCTCACAAGAATGAGCAGAGGCGCCGCCGTCGGGGCGCCCGCCTCAGCGGTGTCGTCCTCTTGTTGTATCAGGGACCGCGCAGCACTCCAACCCGCGCGCGGAGAGCAGGGAAATCGTGGCCGCCGCGCTTGGCCTTTCCCTGCCGTCCGATGAGCTGTTACTGCACGGTAAGCGTGTAGCTCGCCGTCGAAGTAGTCGAGCCGGATGTCGCAACCACGTTGAAGGTGTAACTTCCCGGCGCGGTTTTGGTCGAGCTCGACTGCCCGCTGCCGCCGCAGCCCGTCAAACCGCCGGCGGCTACAAGCATTGCAAAACCCAGACACAGCAGCAGCCGTCGCCCACGACCCACCGGCAACAGTGTCAGCAGCCCCAGCAGCGGCAGCCCACAGGCCAGCGCCGTGATTGCGCGCAATGATTCGTCACCTACCACGCTCGCCGTTGCCGTCCCCGCAGTCGATACGGTCAACGCCGTCGTCGCAGCCGCTGTCCCGGAGACAGCCATCGATGCCGGACTGAAGCTGCACGACGCATTTGCCGGCAAGCCAGTGCAGGACAAGTTCACCGTCCCGCTGAACCCGCCTGCGCCCGCCACGCTTACGTTCGTCGTGACTGACTGGCCTGACCTCACAGTCAGCGCCGTCGAGCCGCCGCTACCGGCTGCAATCGTGACCGGCGCTTCCACCGCCTGGTTTACCGTACCGCTCGAAGCAGCATCGTTGGCATCGCCGCTATAGGCAGCGGTGATGGTCTGATTGCCCGCGCTGGACAATGTCGTCGCGTAGGTGGCGCTCCCATTGCTCACCGTTGCCGTACCCAGCGCCGTTGAACCATTGGAGAACGACACCGTTCCACCCGCGCCAGGTGCCAGGCCCGCAATCGTCGCCGTGAAGGTGACGCTTTGTCCCGCATAGCTGGGATTCGCCGAAGACGTGAGCGTCATCGTAGTTGCCGCAGGAGCAACAGTGACGGTAACCACCGGCGAAACAACAGCCGCATACGTGATGTCACCCGAATAATGAGCGGTGAGGGTGTGAGTTCCCACACTCAGCGCCACAGTTGTGCTCGCGCTACTGCCGACCTGCGGTGTAAACACCGCATTCGCGCCGCTCGTAAAGTTGAGGTAAACAAGCGACGGCCAGGAATGAGGGAAAAGGTTGGTCTGCAAAAGCGGATAGTTCACAGGCGTCTGCGGGTTCGCAGGCTGCGCGAAAAGCGGCGTCGAGAGAGTGAACGTGCCATCGCCGTTGCCCAGCGCCAGTTCGCCGGATCCGAGAACCGCGTCGAGCTTCCCATCCCCATTGAAGTCGATGAGCTGTACCTGCGGATTCAGAATGCCCAACGTTATGTAATTGATGAGTGTCAGTTGCGAGAAGGCCCCGAAGGTTCCATCTCCATTGCCCAATGCGGCTCCCAGGAAATTTGTTCCATCAATATTCGAAAAAGCCAGCACCAGGTCCTGCTTGCCATCACCATTGATATCTCCGAAACGCGATGGCGCTGGGGGTGATACTGAGCAGCGATGAAGTATCAATGGGCTTGATGGTGCCGAAGGTTCCGTCCTCCATCGTTCAGCACCACATTGAACTGAATCGATCCAGTGGCCCCAACGCCTGCCGGATCTGCATTGCTTTGCGAAAGTACGTCAAGCTTGCCATCGCCATTCACGTCGGCAAAGCTTAATCCGAAGATGTTGTAACGTTTGCAGCACGAAGTTCCGGTCTGGAACGAAGGAGCCAGCGGAAAGGTGCCGAGCGAGGTAAATGTCCCGCCACCATCATTGCGGAAGACCGTGAACATAAACTGCACTGTGCTGGGAGTGTCGATGGGCGTAGGCGGTGTATTCACCGCCACGATGTCCAGCTTGCCATCGCCATTCATGTCCACGGCGTATGCCTGGCTGAAGCCGGTGGCCAGCACCGGAAGCACCATAGGGTTAGCAAAAGTCCCATCACCTTTCCCATAGGCAACCGTATTCCCGAACAGCAAGTCGAGGTGGCCGTCACCATCTATATCGATTACCGCCACATCGCCGGGGTTAGTAGGAAGCGAAGGCATCGGTATGGTCTGCGCCGGAAGTGTGACATAGCTAGTAGGACCATTTGGAGTGGGAGTTACGTCCCCATTGCTGATGAAGGCCTGCAACCATAGCCCGTTTGGTGTTCCTCCTTCACCGTAGAGCAGTAGATCGGGGCGCCCGTCGCCGTTGAAGTCTCCCACCACGGAACGATTCGACGGCGCGCTCATTCCAAAGGTCTGCGCAAAGGTAGCGGACGAATACCCGGCGCCCGCAGTCAGCGCCGTACCGCCAATATTCAGCGCCGTTTGCCCATCAAAAAAGGTCAGCGTCCCACTCGGACGCGGCGCCGCGGTTGGATTGCTGGGCATCGGGGGCAGGACCGTTCCGGTCAGCGATACACCACTCGCGGTCGGGTTCGCGGGAACCGAGAGCGTCACATCCGCCTGGGTGGATCCAGCTTGTGCGAGCGCAGGCAGCGTCGAGAGACACGCCAGAGAGAGCAGAGCAGAAACAAAAGAGCGATGCAAGGAAAGGCCTCAGGCCCGGAACCGGCGTAACGCCGGCTCTCTGAAATGCGCCCCAAGTATACAGATCAAATTGCCAGATTTGCTTTAAAAATTGCCAGTGCACAGTTACGAATGACGGTGCGAGTTGAGGGCCGCATAAAAGCAAAAGGGAGGGCAATTGTTTGCCCTCCCTTTCGTGAAAGCATTCACAGCCTTCGTGCTAAAAGTGATTCCACAAATACTGGTTGTAAACATCGTGGTGGTACTGCACCTCCGGCACCTTCACGAACGTCCCCAGCAGCCGAGGACAGCGATCCGCCGCCGCCTGCTTCAGATCTGCATAGCGCGCCTTCACATCCTCGCCCAGCATCTTGGTGGTCCAGGTCGCGTTGCGGAAGTCTTCCAACGCCGTATAGATGTTGTCCGGCAGATAGCGCTCCGCCTGGCGCAGGTTCGCAATCTTCGACGTCGTCCCGTCCAGGCCCGTCTTGAAGATCGAGTACAGCACCAGATACGGATTCGCATCCGGGCTCACCGAACGCACCTCCACCCGCATGCTCTTCTCGTTCCCGATCGGAACACGCACCATCGATCCGCGATCGGTCGCCGATGCCTTGATCTGGTTCGGCGCCTCGAAGTGTGGATCCAGCCGCCGGTACGCATTCACGCTCGCATTCAGCAGCAGGCACAAATCGTTGCCGTGGGTCAGGATCTTGTCGACAAAACCCCATCCAAAGGCGCTCAGCTTCTCCTGCCCCTTCGGATCCCACATCAGGTTCTTCTTGCCCTTGCTGATCGAAACATTGGTGTGCATGCCGCTGCCGTTCACACCCACCACCGGCTTCGGCAGAAAGCTCGCCGTCAGTCCCAGCTTCGTCGCCACCTGCCGGCAGATCAGCTTGTAAAGCTGGATCTGGTCCGCCGCCCCAACCGCATCGCCGTAGCTGTAATTGATCTCAAACTGCGACGGCGCCACCTCCGGGTGATCCTTCTCGTTTTCGAAGCCCAGTGCGCGCTGCACCTCTGCCGCAGTATCGATGAACGTGCGCAGCGGATCGCCCGGAAGCGAATGATAGTAGCCGCCCGTGTTCACGTAATCGAAGCGCTGCTTCTGGTAGAAGTGCTGCTCCGCATCCACGCCCTGGAAGAGGAAGCCCTCGATCTCGTTCGCAGCGTTCAGCGTGTAGCCGTCCTTCGCGAACTTATCGTCGGCAAAATTCTTCAACACGCCGCGCACATCGGCCGCATAGGGTGTGCCGCCCTTGTCGATCACATCGGCAAACACCAGCACCTTGCCGGCGCCGAAGAAGTCTTCCGGGACCCAGTAGAACGAGCCCCAATCCAGAAATAGCCGCAGATCGCTCTCCCGCTGCGCTGTGAAGCCGCGTATCGACGAGCCATCAAACGTCAAATTGTCCCAGCTCTTGATCAGGAACTTCTTGTCGTAATCCAGCATGTGCAGGCGGCCTTCCAGGTCGCTGAACATCACTGTCACTGCCTTGATGCGCTTCTCGTCCGTCAGGTACTTCAGGCGCTCCTCGCGAACCGTGTCGGCCGCCACGCGCTTCCGCCGCTGGTCTTTGGCTTTCAGGTTCAGCTCTTCCAGCTCTTCATAGGGAAGGGCAAGAAAATTCCGCTGTTCGTTTGACATCTCTCTCCTCTGGCAATGGGGTGGGGTTGCGTGATCCAGTCCAGCGGCAACATGGGCGCTGAGTGCATTTCCGCTAATACTCGGGTCTGGGGAATGCTCTTCGGCGGTGGCCTTCATCGGGGAAAGCCACAGGAACACCCTTGGACGGTCTGACCTGTAGAGAAAATGCTTTACGCATCAGCATAACTGCTGATTCCCGCAGCCCCAAATGCTTTTGACCCGCCTCCCCCGTCTGTTCTTTCTCCAATGCAGCGGGTTTGGGGCATGCACGCCATCCTTCCCTATGGAATAATTCGGACTTCCTGTTTTATGCGACCGCCATTCCTGCATCGAAACCAAGCGGTATGTTGACTCGCCAGACGCGCTGTCGCGCCCATCTCGCCCTCGCGCTCATCCTGCTTCTTGTCGTGCCGCCGCAGCCGGCCCGCGCCTACTCCGTCCTGTCGCATGAGCAGGTCGTCGACCTCTCCTGGAAGTCCCACATCATCCCGCTACTCCAGCGCCGTTATCCCGGCATCACGCCGGAACAGATCAAGGAAGCCCACGCCTACGCCTACGGCGGCGCCATCATTCAGGACCTGGGCTATTACCCCTTCGGCAGCAAACTCTTCTCGGACATGGCGCACTACGTCCGCACCGGAGACTTCGTCTCCAACCTCATCCGCGATGCGCAAAATCCGGACGAATACGCCTTCGCCCTCGGCGCGCTCGCCCACTACACCTCGGACACCCTCGGCCACCCCGCCGTCAATCGAGCCACGGCCAGCGAATATCCCCAACTCCGCCGCCGCTACGGCCCTGAGGTTACCTACGACGAGAATCCGCGCGCCCATCTCCAGACCGAGTTCGGCTTCGACGTTCTCGAAGTCGTGCAGCAGCGCTATGCACCGGAAGCCTTTCACGACTTCATCGGCTTCCAGGTCGCCAAGCCGGTCATCGAACGCGCCTTTCTGGACACCTACGGAATCCCTCTCAACCAGGTGCTCACCAAGGAAGACCTCGCCATCGGTACCTACCGCAGGACGGTCAGCATACTTCTTCCCAAGATGACCCAGGTCGCCGTCACCGATTACGGCGACAAGATGAAGCAGGCCGACCCCACCTTCGTTCCCAAAAAGCTGAACTACCGCCTCAGCAAAGCCGACTACCAGAAGAACTGGGGCAACTCCTACCATCGGCCCGGCTTCGGCACGCGCGTGCTCGCCTTCCTGCTTAAACTCATTCCCAAAGTCGGCCCGATGAAAGACCTTTCGCTGCGCGTGCCCAATGCCGATGCGCAAAAGCATTTCCTCTCCGGAATGGACAGCGTGGTCGATCGCTACAACCAGAATCTCGATACGCTGAAGGCCGAGCCGGCCGATCGGCCATCGCTCAAACTCGCCTCGTTAGACCTCGACACCGGCAAAGCCACTGGTCCCGCCGAATACGCCCTCGCCGACCAGACCTACGCCCGCTACCTCGCCCTACTGGTCAAGCCGCGGCCGCCCGCGCCGCCGCCCACGCCATCCACTCCCTGGGTTGCTCCTGAAACGTCCAGTTCCGAAGCCCCCGTCGCCGGAACGCAGTCAAAGGATGCCCAACCAAAAGAAGCCCAGCCTCCCCAGTCCAAAGCCCTCGCGCCCGCTCAGCCCCGCCCGGCCCAACCAACGGCGCAACAGCCAGGGCAAAAGCCAAGCCCGCAACCAGTTAATCCCGCCATCCGCACCGACATCGAGCATTACTTCGCCCGCTCGGCCCCCGGCGACCTCCTGCTCAAGAAAAAGCAGTGGAAGGATCTGTCGAAGAATCTCCAGACCCTCCGCCAACTCCCCCAAGCCCCAGCGGCACCACCCAATCGATCAGGTGCCCCATCCTGAGCAAAGCGAACGATGGATCACACCAACCATTCCATGACACTGTCATCTCGACCGGAGCGCCGCAGGCGCGGAGTGGAGAGACCTGCTGTTCGCAAGCAGCGCCACAACATGGGGGCCCCACATCTCGCTTCTGAGATGTGGGATCGCGAGCCATACAATAATCAGGTGGCCACCCTCTCCAATCCCGTCACAGACGCGATAGCCGCGAAGGTCCACGCCGGCCAGCGGATCACGCCCGCGGATGCAAGCCACCTCTGGCAGCACGCCACAGACGCCGAGCTCCGCGATCTCGCCTCGATCGTCCGCGCCCGCTTCCACCCCGCCGACCGCGCCACCTATATGGTGATGCGCATCATCAACTACACCAACGTCTGCGTCGCCCAGTGCGACTACTGCGCCTTCTACAAGCTCCCCGGCCAGGAAGGCGGCTACGTCCTCTCCCGCGAAGCGGTTTTTTCGAAATTAGACGAGCTGCTCGCCCTCGGGGGCGATCTCGCCGCATTCAACGGCGGCTTCAACCCGCATCTGCCGCTCGACTACTACTGCGAGCTCTTCTCCGCCATTCGCCACCGCTACGGCGACACATTGGAGTTCTACGCGCTCACCATCGCCGAGTTCCTTTACCTCGCCGATCACGCGAAGCTGACCTACGCCGAGGCCGCCGCGCGCTTCAAAGCCGCCGGCGTGCGCTGGATCACCGGCGGGGGCTCCGAAATCCTTACCGAGGACTTCCGCCGCCGCCACTCCAAATTCAAATACACCGTCCGAGAATACTTCGCCGCTCAGCGCGCCATCCTCGAAGCCGGCCTCAAAACCACCGCCACCATGGTCATCGGCTTCGACGAATCGCTCGACGAGCGCATCGAGCACCTCGAGCGCACCCGCGCCTTCCAGGACGAAGTCTCTGGACTCGGCGGCGGCCTCAAAAGCTTTCTCTGCTGGACCTTCAAGCCGTACTTCACGCAATTAGGCGGAATAGAAATTACCACCCAGGAATACCTCCGCCACCTCGCGCTCTCGCGCATTTACCTCGACAACGTCCCGCGCATCCGCACCTCGGTGCTCACGCAGAACCAGGGTGCGCTCGAAGGCCTGCGCTACGGCGCCGACGACTTCGATCTCCCCATCGAAGACGAAGTCACCCAGAAAGCCGGAGCCACTATCTCGCTCGACTTCGAGCGGCTGTTAAACCACGCCCGCACGCTAGGCTTTGCGCCCGAATACCGTCACGTCGCGCGCGGCTGACCGTCGAATCGTTCCTGAACGCCGCAACATCTCAACTGCATGGATTCGAAGTCTGCGATGGCGCCCTCGACATCACTTGACGTAACCCCTGACCCGCACACAGCCGAGCGCACAGCCCTCATCGTCGGTTCCACCGGCATCGTTGGCCGGAACCTTGCCGCGCACCTCGTGAACAAGGGCTGGCGCGTCTACGGACTGGCCCGAAAGCCTTCAGCAACCGACGGAACAATTCCTGCCATCGCTGATCTGCGCGACGAGACATCGGTGCGAAATGCGCTTTCAGGAATTGCTCCGACCCACGTCTTCCTCGCCACCTGGTTGCGCCAGCCCACCGAGTCGGAAAACGTCCGCGTCAATGGCGCCATGACCCGCAATCTCTTCGCAGCGCTCGAAGGAGCGAAGAGCGTGATGCACGCCGCACTCGTCACCGGAACCAAGCAATACCTCGGTCCCTTCGAATCCTACGGCCAGATCGCCGCCGAGACTCCCTTTCGCGAAGACACGCCGCGCCTGCCCGGCCTGAACTTCTATTACACCCAGGAAGACATTCTCTTCGCCGCAGCCGAACGCGGCGGCTTCAGTTGGAGCGTGCATCGTCCGCACAGCATCGTGGGATACGCGCTGGGCAATGCCATGAACATGGGCGTTACCCTCGCTGTCTATGCGACTATCTGCCGCGAGACTGGCCAGCCATTCGTCTTTCCCGGCTCCCATCTGCAGTGGAATGCGCTCACGGATGTGACGGACGCACGCCTTCTCGCTCATCATCTGGAATGGGCCGCCCTGTCGCCGCAGGCTCGGAACCAGCCCTTCAATGTCGTGAATGGAGACATCTTTCGCTGGCGCTGGCTATGGCCGCAACTTGCTTCCTACTTCGGTATCGAGCCCGGCGGCCCACCGGACCCGATCCAGCCACTCGCTGCGAAATTCGCCGATGCAGGGCGCCTCTGGCAGTCAATCGCAGACAAGCACGCTCTCGCCGAGCGCGACATCGATAAGCTGGCATCCTGGTGGCACACCGATAGCGATTTGGGACGCCAATTGGAATGCGTAAACGACATGACGAAGAGCCGTCTCCTTGGATTCACTCTCTATCAGGAAACTCGCGCATCCTTCTTTGAACTCTTCGATCGCTTGCGACAGGAAAACATCATTCCCGCATAGCACCTGGCTCTGCCGCGTGAAAGGTGGCGTGGCCGGTCCTGCCCGTTATTGATATCTTCGGGAGCAGCCATGCCCACCCGCCGATCCATCCTCACCGGCCTCGCCCTCACCACCGGAGCCGCGCTCACCCGCAAACTCCCCGCACTTGCAGCGGACACTCAGTCGCTCACAGACGCGCAGATCACGCGCGACCCCATGCGCCCGCAATATCATCTGCAGCCGACGCGCGGCTGGATGAACGACCCCTGCGGCCCCATCTACTGGAAGGGCAAATATCACATGTTCTTCCAGTACAACCCGCACGCCGCCGTCTGGGGAGACATGCACTGGGCCCACGCCTCCTCGCCCGACATGATCCACTGGCATCGCGAGCCCATCGCGCTCGCCCCCACGCCCGGCGGTCCCGATCAGGATGGCTGCTTCACCGGCACCGCCGTCGTAGCCGACGGTAAGCCCACGTTCCTCTACACCGGCGTGCGCAAAGTGCCGCCCGATCAGGCCACCCTGCGAGACGGCAACAGCAATCTCCGCGAGACGCAATGCCTCGCCATCGCGGAAGACGATGCGCTCCTCCACTGGCGCAAGCTGCCGCAGCCGATCATCGCCGCGCCGCCTGCGGGCATGGAGGTCACCGGTTTCCGCGATCCGTCCCCCTGGCGGGATGAGAAAGACAATCAGTGGTACATGGTCGTCGCATCGGGCCTTCGCGGTGTCGGCGGCAATGTCCTTCTCTATACATCACCCGATCTGCGCCAGTGGCAATACCTGCACCCGCTCGCACAGGGCAAATGGAGCGGCAAGACCGGACCCAATCCAGTCGGCACCGGCGAGATGTGGGAGTGCCCGGACTTTTTCCCGCTCGGCGACAGGCACGTTCTCATCCACTCCACCGAAGGCAAGACCATCTGGCAGATCGGCACACTGGATCGCGCCACGATGCTCTTTCACGCCGAAACCGAAGGCATCCTCGATCACGGCGCCTACTACGCACCCAAGACACAGCTCGACGCGCACGGTAACCGCATCCTCTGGGGCTGGATTCAGGAGACCCGGCCACAAGCCGAGTACAGCGCCGCCGGCTGGTCCGGCATGATGTCGCTGCCGCGCCGCCTCTCCATCGCAAGTGGAGCGCTCGTGATGGAGCCGGCGCCCGAGATTGCTTCCCTGCGAACCTCTCCGCGCACCGGATCTGCCGTCAAGCGCCTGCCCACCGCCGCGCAAGAGATCCGCCTCACGCTTCAGCCCGCAACCAGTGGCTCTCCGTTTGAACAATCCTTCGTCGACAATCAGGCCGCCGCCATTCTCCTCCGCGCCGATCCCCAACTTCCATCCGGGACCGCCCGCATCGGCAACAAGGAAATCGCGGGAATCGACAGAGGCGAACTCGACCTTCACATCTTCCTCGACCACTCCATTGCCGAAATCTTCATCAACCACCGCCAAGCCATCACCCAGCGCTACTACCAGCGCACCCCCATGGAACCAGCTGTAGCCATCACCCTCGGCGGCAACTGGCGCATCACACAGCAGCAAGCCTGGTCACTGAAGAGCATCTGGTAAATCCCCCTGATATCGTTTTGATATCGTGTTGCCATAGGGAGGAAGGAAGCCATGACCTCTGCCACCCTGGTCCCACTCGAAACCTACCTCCATACCGACTATCAGCCGGACCGCGAATATGTCGACGGCGAAGTCAAGGAGCGCAATTTTGGTGAGAAGGATCACGCACGCCTGCAGTTGACCATGAGCTGGGTTCTCCGGAATCACGAGCGGGAATGGGGAATCGCCGTTTTCCCCGAACTTCGCGTCCAAGTCAGCCCAACCCGCTTCCGTGTCCCTGACCTGACTGTCCTTCGTGCCGATGCTCCCGACGAACAGATCATCACTCACCCGCCGCTCATCGTGATCGAAATCCTCTCCCCCGGCGACACGCTGCTCGGCATGCGCGAGAAGATTGAGGACTATCTCGCCTTTAATATCCCGAATATTTGGATCGTCGATCCCTCCGACCGCATGGGTTACGTATGCCGCTCCGGCAGCTTCCGCGAATGGCAGCCCGCGTGCACCCTCACCGCTTCCGGCACGGCCATTACGCTTGATCTCACTCAGCTTCCCGAATAGGCAACGCGGAGTTCGCTACCCCAGCAGGCATCACGAATCGTGACATGTTTTTCATCCGACTCCGCTACACTGGAAATAGAGCTATTTCCGGCAGCGAGCTTCACCTGAGCGCACCTCGCAGATTGCGCTTCTAACCGGAATGGAATGACGAATTTAGCGGTAAGCTGTTTAGAAAGACGATTTTAGCCCTCCGGACAGGGCAAAAGTCTCGGTTTTTCAGCAGCTTACGACCCGGCCTCCCGCAACGGGAGGGGGAGGGTGCCCCCCTCCAAGTCCCCAAAAGAATCGCAGCAAGGAAGAGAGACCGCACCATCGTGTCCAGCACCATCCGCAACATCGCCATCATCGCCCATGTCGACCACGGCAAGACCACGCTGGTCGACGCCATGCTCCGCCAGGCCGGCACCTACCGCAGCAACGAGACCGTCATCGAGCGCGTCATGGACTCGAACGAGCTCGAAAAAGAGCGCGGCATCACCATTCTGGCCAAGAACACGGCGATCCACTTCAAGGAGTCCAAGATCAACATCGTCGACACCCCCGGCCACGCCGACTTCGGCGGCGAGGTCGAGCGCGCCCTCAAGATGGTCGATGGCGTCATGTTGCTGGTCGACGCCTCCGAAGGCCCGCTGCCCCAGACCCGCTACGTTCTCTCCAAGGCCCTCGAAGCCAAGCTGCCTCCCATCCTGGTCATCAACAAGATCGACCGCCCCGACGCCCGCGCTCAGGAAGTCTTGAACGAGGTCTATGACCTCTTCATCGACCTCGACGCCGAAGAGGACCAGCTCGACTTCCCCGTCCTCTACACCAATGCCAAGCAGGGCACCGCGTCGCTCTCGCTCGATACCCCGGGCACCGATCTGCAGCCGCTCTTCGAGACCATCCTCGGCTCGCTGAAGCCTGCCACGGGCGACCCCAAAGGCGCCCTCCAGATCCAGGTCACCAACCTCGACTACTCCGACTACCTCGGCCGCCTCGGCATCGCGCGCGTCTTCAACGGCACGCTCAAAACCGGAGACGAGATCAACATCTCCAAGCGCGATGGCTCGTTGCAGAAGACCAAGATCACTAAACTCTTCTCCTTCGAAGGCCTCAAGCGCACGGATATCACCGAGACCGAGATTGGCGACATCGTCGCTATCGCCGGTGTCACCGGCATCACCATCGGCGAAACCATCGTTGACCTTGAGAATCCGCAACCGCTGCCGCCCATCATCATCGATGAGCCGACCATCGCGATGCAGTTCTCCGTCAACAACTCGCCCACCGCCGGCCGCGAAGGCCAGTACGTCACCAGCCGCAACCTGCGCGAGCGCCTGGAAAAAGAACTCCTCACCAACGTCTCCATCCGCGTCGAAGACACCGGTTCGCCCGACAGCTTCAAGGTCCTCGGCCGCGGCGAATTGCAGCTCGCCATCCTTATCGAGATGATGCGCCGCGAAGGCTACGAGCTCATGGTCGGCCGCCCGGAGATCGTCACCCGGGTCGTTGACGGCAAGACCATGGAGCCAGTCGAGCACCTCACCATCGATATCCCGGAGAACTTCGTCGGCACAGTCATCGAGCGCCTCGGACCGCGCAAAGGCGAGATGGTGAAGATGACCAACCACGGCTCCGGTCGCGTGCGCATGGAGTTCCGGGTGCCCTCGCGCGGCCTCATCGGCCTACGCTCCGAAATGCTCACCGAAACCCGCGGCACCATCGTGATGAATGCGCTCTTCGACGGTTACATTCACTATCAAGGCGAGATTCCGCAGCGGCCAACCGGCGCACTCATCGCGGATCGTGCAGGCACCACCACCGCCTACGCCCTCGACGGACTGCAGGACCGCGGCGTGCTGCTGGTGAACCCCGGGATCGAGGTCTACGAAGGCATGATCGTCGGCGAGCACTCGCGCGACAACGATCTCGACGTCAATGCAGTGCGCGAAAAGAAACTCACCAACATGCGCGCATCGAGCGCAGATGAAGCCATTCGACTCGTTCCGGTAAAGGCATTGAATCTCGAACAGGCCATCGAATTTATCGCTGAAGATGAGCTGGTTGAAGTCACACCAAAATCGCTGCGCCTGCGCAAGAAGATCCTGCAGGCCAACCGTCGTCCCCGGCGCAACGCGCAGCCCGTCGCGCAATAGAAGACGGCAGCCACAGTGGTCTGCGATGCCGTGTAAGCTTGAGTGTTAGGGAGCGGCCGTTCGGCCGCTCCTTGAACTTTGCAGGTAGTGAATGGCGAACCAGGGAAACCTCTTCAGTGCGAGCGACGATCCGGCAACGGCTGTCGCAACACCGCCGCAGCAACAGCAGCAAAGGCAGATCCCACGGTGGCTGCTGGTGATGGAGATCATCCTGTTCGTTATCCTTCG
Organism: uncultured Acidobacteriaceae bacterium; assembly: GCA_963737035.1. Lineage (GTDB taxonomy): Bacteria > Acidobacteriota > Terriglobia > Terriglobales > Acidobacteriaceae > KBS-83. The sequence continues at coordinate 60,031 of CAVTRJ010000002.1, forward strand.
CCTTTACGTCGGTGCTCTGGTTTTTGTGCTGCCCTGGCGCAGCATGTGGACCACGAATGCCTTCATCAGCAACTGGCCCACCATGGCCAGCTTCATCGCGCAGGGCTGGGTGCGGGGCATCGTCTCCGGGCTGGGCCTGCTGAATATCTGGATTGCGTTCAGCGTCTTATTCCGCCGCCGGCGCGGCTACTAATCTCTTCCCCTTATGTCCGATCAACTGCCGAATCCGTTGGAAAGTGCATCGCTCGCATACGAAAACCCTGCATTCCTCAACAGTCCTGACGGGCGCCTGATCCGCATCATGGCCGAATATGCCGAGCCCCTGGCCCGCTTCCGCCGTGAACGCATCCGCGACACAGTGGTCTTCTTCGGCTCTGCTCGCTTCCACGCGCTTGACGCTGCGAAGCACGAGCTGGAGCTCCTGGCGCGTCCCTACTCCAGCGAGCGGGCGCCGCATCATGAACAGCCGGCGAAGGGCGCGGAATTGGACGCCTGTAGGTTGGACGACGGCAGCGCCAACGACCTGAAATGCCGCCGCGCCGAAGCAGCCGTTGAGATGGCCCGCTATTACGAAGACGCGCGTCGTCTCGCATTCATCTTCACGCAATGGGCCACGACCCTGAAGGGACGCCAGCGCCGTTTCGTCGTCACCTCCGGCGGCGGCCCGGGAATTATGGAAGCGGCAAATCGCGGCGCGTACGAGGCCGGCGGCCCGACCGTCGGACTCAATATCAAGCTGCCGTTCGAACAGGCGCCCAACCCTTACATCACGCCGGCGCTGAACTTCGAGTTCCACTACTTCTTCATGCGCAAGTATTGGTTTGCCTATCTTGCCAAAGCCCTGGTGGTCTTCCCCGGCGGCTTCGGCACGCTCGACGAAGCCTTTGAAATCCTCACTCTTACCCAGACCGAAAAGCTGGCCAAAAAGATCACGGTCATCTTCTACGGTTCTTCGTACTGGAAATCGGTAATCAACCTGGATCTTCTGGTCGAGAAGGGAGCAATCTCGCCCGCGGACCTTGATCTGTTCCACTTCGCCGACACGCCGGAGGATGCCTTTGCCCTCCTGCAACAGGGACTTACAACCAACCACCTCGAACCGGAGAGCCGCCGCACCCAAGCTTCCGATGGAGCACACGGACCCGAAACCCAGGCGGATTACTCTCCCGACATAGCAAAAACGCGCTAAGTTCTACGTCGGCGACCCGTAACTACTACGGTTCATTTCCGCATCTGGCACTAAGGTTGCACCGAAGTTACAGCTTCTTCTTATCTACGTAATGCCTCGTTCATGGGGCCTTTCTCATACTAAGCATGCAAGGTGTGAGGAGCTGGCCATGAAGAGATCGCAGATCTCCTACCTGTGGAAGGACCCTGGCGCCGCCCGCAACTTCAGCACTGGCGTCTCGCTGCACAGCCACACGAACCGCTCCAAAGAAACACTGGATTTCGTCGTCAAGGTCATTGCAAGCGACGGCGTCTGGGGGCGTCTCTATCGCCGCCTGGAACCCATCCACGCCAAACACGCAACTCTCAAGCCGGACTATGCGCGTGCCTATTGGACGCCACCACTCACGCCCCGTCTGGCATTCGATCTAGAGCGCCGTCAGATCGAGAGCAAGCTGCAGCGTTCCGCGCTCGTCTCCATCACCGATCACGACAACATCGAGGCGCCTCAGCTACTGCGCACCGTGGCCAGCGCGCGTCACATTCCCGTTTCTGTGGAATGGACGGTGCCTTTCGCCGGCAATCAGTGCTTTCATCTGGGCATCCACAATCTTCCCAGCGCGCATGGCGCGGAATGGATGCACATCTTCGAGGAGTTCACCGCCTGTCCTTCGGATGCTCGCCTCACCGAGTTACTGAGCGCGCTTCATGCGCTGCCCAACGTCCTCATCGTCTTCAATCACCCGATGTGGGACCTGTACGAGATCGGCGGTGCTCGCCACGCGCTGCGTCTGGAAGAATTCTTGCAGCAGAATGGCGAGTTCATCCACGCCCTGGAACTGAACGGATTGCGTGGCTGGAATGAGAATCGCGTGGTGCGCGCGCTGGCTGCACGGTGGAACATGCTGCTCATCTCCGGCGGCGATCGCCACGGCATGGAGCCGAACGGCAACGTGAATCTCACCAACGCGACCTCCTTCAACGAGTTCGTCCATGAAGTGCGCAACGAGGGCCGCAGCCACGTCCTCTTCATGCCGCAATACGCGCAGCCCTGGAAACACCGCATCATGCAATCGACGGTGGATGCGGTCCGCAACTACCCGGACTTTCCTCAGGGCTCGCGCCGCTGGGATGAGCGTGTCTATCATCCGGATGCGAACGGCATCCCGCGGCCTGTAAGCGCCCTCTGGCCTGCGGGCCATGCGCCATTTGCTTTGCGCTTTAGCATCCAATGTGTCCGCCTCATGAGCTGTGCGCCTTTCAGCGGCAGTCTGCGGCTGGCATGGAATGAATCGCGGCAACTGCAATTCGCATTAGGAGAGGGTGAGCCCGTCTAATACTCTTCCGGTTCTCGCGAGCACCGCACATACTACGGTCATGCTCGCGGCATCTGAGGGTCCCTCGCTCGCCAGTTCGCCCCGGGTCGCCTACTTTCCCGACGCCTTTCACGAGATCAACGGCGTGGCGCACACCAGCCGGCATTTTGAGGCCTTTGCCCGCCGCCGCAGTCTGCCTTTTTTGTGCGTACGGGCAGGCCCAGCCGATGGCGCCGGTAAAGACGGCGTTGTACGCACGCTCGAACTGCCGCGCAGTGCATTCTCGTTCCCGGTCGAGAAGGATCTGCGCTTCGATCTCGCGTATTGGCGGCATCTGCCGCGCATCCTCGCGGACACGCGGCACTTTCGGCCCGACATCATTCACATCACCGGTCCTTCGGAACTTGGCTTCATCGGAGCATGGATCGCGCGCCGATTGCGCGTGCCGTTGGTCGCCTCCTGGCATACCAATGTGCACGAGTATGCTGCGACCCGCGCCACCTGGTTCACGCGTCTCTTCCGCGGAAGTGGTCCACGTGTCAGCCGGCACATAGAATCGGGAACGCTCTGGAGCGCCGCGCTTTATTACAAGCAGGCGCGCGTGCTCTTCGCGCCCAACCCCCAACTATGCGCACTGCTCGAAGACGCGACTGGGCGCCCCTGTCATCTGATGACGCGTGGCGTGGATACGGAAACATTCTCGCCGGCGCATCGCGACCGCCGTCCTGACGACACGGATTTCGTGCTCGGCTTCGTGGGCCGTCTCTCGATCGAGAAAAACGTCGCACTGTTGGCGACAATCGAGCGGCAACTTCGCCAGCGCGGGATGGACAACTTCCGCTTCCTGATCGTCGGCCACGGCGGAGAAGAGGCATGGCTGCGGCAGCACTTGCAACGTGCGGAGTTCACCGGCGTCCTTCGCGGCACGCAATTGGCCAGAGCCTACGCCAACATGGATGCCTTCGTCTTTCCCTCACACACTGACACCTTTGGCAACGCGGTGCTGGAGGCGCTGGCCTCCGGCGTTCCCTCCATCGTTACGCCGAATGGAGGTCCAGCCCGCATCGTTCGTCATGGCGATACCGGTTATGTTTGTGCCGATCAAAATTTCGCCACCGCGATTGCGACACTCTCGAACGATGCCGTGGCTCATGCAGAGATGCGGAGACGTGCGCGTCAGCATGCGCTCTCCGCTTCCTGGGACGCTGTCTTCGAGAACATCTACCGGCGCTACGAAGCCGTGCTGGCGATCGGCAGAAGCGGAGCAGCTTGCTCAGCCGCGCCGCTTCCGGATTAGCTACCGCTACTGCACTTGACCGATGAATACCCCAAACGGTGGCAGATTCACCTGATCAAGCGATGCGGGGTCACTCGAGCCGGGCGTCTTCAGCAGCGTTTTCGCGTGCTTGCTGCTGATGCCTTGCTGCGTCAGGTCGAAACTGATTTTTTGCGGTTCCGGGGTGAAGTTGCAGGCCACCACCACCGCAGGCTCACCCGGCTCCTGCCGCAGCCAGGAGAGCACCTTCGCGTCGGTCGTGTTCAGCAGCATCAGCTTGCCGGAGTGCAGGGCCGGATTGTCGCGGCGAAGATGGATCAGCTGCTTGTACCAATTCAGCAGTGAATCTTCATCGCGCACCTCTTCGGCCACATTGACCGTCTTGTAGGTGTCCGGCACGGGCAGCCACGGCTTGTCACTCGTCGTGAAGCCCGCCTCCGGTGAGCCGTCCCACTGCATAGGCGTACGCTCGCCGTCGCGGCCCTTTTCGTTAGGCCAGCCAGTCCTGCCCACCGGGTCCTTCACATCTTCGATTCGGGTCGGCGGCGTGGTCTTCATGCCGATCTCGTCGCCGTAGTACATCATCGCCGTGCTGCGCGTTGCGAACAGGATGGTCGCTAGCATGCGCTGGATGTTCACGTTGTGCTTGCCATCGCCATAGCGCATATCCATCCGCGGATTGTCATGGTTATCGAAGACCAACAGCGGCTGATTGTCATCGATGTCGTGCTCCACGTCGTTGATACGCTGGCGGAATTCGTTCACATCCAGCTTGTTGATGAAGCCCACCTGCATGTCCATGGGCAACTGCAGCTCATCGTGGTTGGCGCCATACCACTTCTCAAGCTCCTGCACGTTCGGCAGATAGGTCTCTCCAATCAGCACACGATTGCCTGGAAAGCTGTCGGTGACATCGCGCAGATCACGCATGACCTTGTGTACCTCCGGCAGGTTTTCCGTGAGCGAGCCATCGATGTTAGGGTCGCCATACTTGTTCGTGCCAGGCAGGATATTTTCATCCTTCAGCGAGGGATCCTCAAAAAGTGTCGGCACGGCGTCCAGCCGAAAACCCGCTACCCCCTTCTTTAGCCAGAAGCGCACGTTGCCCCACATCGCCTGCTCGACCTTGGGGTTGCGCCAGTTCAGGTCAGGCTGCTGGATGTAGAACTTGTGGTAGTACCACTGGTCCGTTTTGGGTGAATACTGCCACGCTGAGTGTCCAAACGCCGATTGCCAGTTGTTCGGTGGCTCGCCCGGGCCCTTGCCGTTCTCCCACACATACCAGTCGCGCTTGGGATTGGTCTTCGAGCTCTCCGATTCGACGAACCACGGATGCTTATCCGAAGTGTGGTTCATCACCATATCCATAATGATGCGGATGTCGCGCTTCTTCGCTTCAGCCACCAGGCGATCGAAATCGGCCATCGTCCCGTACGCCGGATCGATGGCGACGTAGTTCGAGATGTCGTAACCGAAGTCGACCTGTGGCGAGGGATAGATCGGCGTTAACCAGATGGCATCCACTCCCAGGGCTTTCAAATAGTCGAGCCGGCTTGTGATGCCGTTCAGGTCGCCGACACCATCGCCGTTTGAATCTTGAAAGCTGCGCGGATAAATCTCGTAGATCACCGCATGCTTCCACCAGACATCGGGGTTCTCCGCCGCAGCCGCTTTGCTCTCGATCTTTTTGTGCGCGCTCTGCTCTGTTGCCAGTGCTCCATGGCTTGCAGCCGCCACACTCAGGCCCAGCAGTGCTGCCAGCATCACTTTGTTGACGTTCATTTCACCCTCCTCGCACATCGCCGCATCGCAGCAATGCCGCCCGGCATCGAAGCCTACCAGATTGCCCGGGCACCGATTGGAGTGGCATGAACATGGTTCTCGGCTTCATTCGTGCCTGATCCCGTAACGCATGATAGGCTCGGGGCACGTCCGCGCAATTTATGGTCTACGATCGTAATCCGTTCCAGGAGAAACGATGCATCGGCCGCTCTTAGCGTCGCCTTGGTGGGAAGCTCGCTTTCGCGAATCCAGACAGCGTAGGACGCGGTCTGCAGGTCGTGTCCCTGTGCTACGAGATTTCCGCGCGGCGAGGTCTCTATGAGCGCCCCTAAAACCATCGTGGGTCTCGGCGAGTTGTTGTGGGACATGCTTCCCCAGGGCCCGCAGCTGGGCGGAGCGCCCTCCAACTACGCTGTCATGGCGGCGCGTCTGGGCAACAATGGCACTATCGCGACTCGCATCGGCACCGACCCGCTCGGCCGCCAGGCCATGACCTACCTCAAAACCACGCCCGTCGACACCGGCTACATCCAGGAAGATTTCAGCCGCGTCACCGGCACTGTCACCGTCGCGCTCGATAAGGGAGAGCCGCGCTACACCATCCATGAGCCCGTTGCGTGGGATTTTCTGGAATTCACTCCACACTGGCTCGCGCTGGCCGAGCAAGCCGATGCGGTGTGTTTCGGCACGCTCGCGCAGCGATCACCGGCTTCGCGCCGTACCATCGAGAGCTTTCTGCATGAGACCCGTCCGGAATGCGTCCGCATCTTCGATGTCAACCTGCGCGCGCCCTTCTTCAGTTCGGAGATCGTCGAGCGCTCGCTCGAACTGGCCACCATCTTCAAGCTGAACGCCGATGAGATGCCGCAGGTGCTCTCGTTATTGGATTTTCCGGATGAAGCCGGCACCACTCCCGACTTTCTGCTGAGCGGCGCACGCCAGATCATCGATCAATTTCCCGTGAAACTGGTCGCGATCACGCTTGGGGCCCAGGGGAGCTTGCTGGTCACGCGCAATGAAGTCGACCGTCATCCGGGCTATCCGGTGAAGGTGATCGATGCCGTCGGCGCTGGGGATGCCTTTGCCGCGGCACTGACGCATTACTACCTGCGCGGTGCGCCCTTGTCGCAGCTCAACGCCGCCGGCAATCGCTGGGGCGCCTGGGTTGCGGCGCATGCCGGCGCCATGCCCGCTCTTCCGGAAGCGGAGCGCGTCGCCGTCATGGATCAGATTGCTCACGCATCTTGAGCCGATTTGCGCGCTGGTCCACACCTTCACGCCGCGCACCCCAGCCTGTATCGTCATTGGCACAAATCTCATTGCGACCGGAGCTTTCGCGCGGCAAGCGCGACAAGCGTAGTGGAGGAATCTGCTTTTCTGCGGTCTAGAGCGGATTTCCCATAGGTGTACACCGGAGCCAATAAGGATTGCGCGGCTTTTCCGTTAAGAAAAGCCGCTCTGCGGTGAAATCGGCGATGCATTGCAATGGGAAATCCGCTCTAATGCAGAGAGTGATTCTTCAACCCATGCGGCGAACTTTGGAGAGACAGTAGCGATGACAGCTCCCATCTCATCCGCGGAGCGGCACGCGCTAGGCCAGGCGCGCCGAAAGCAGCTACGCCGCCAGCAACACGCGCAGTGGCATCCGCCGGCGAGCCGGCCCTCCCCGGTGAACACCATCGCGCGCTCCATGCGTGGACGCATTCCGTCGCTGGTCGCGCTGAAGTACGAACGCATGCTCGCTTCGCCTTTCGGCTTCTTCCGCGGCGCCGTGCCGATCATGGCGGCGGACCTTGCTGCACTGCCCAACACCGGCATCCTCACGCAGATCTGCGGCGATGCCCATGTGCGCAACCTCGGCGCTTACGCCGCGCCCGATGGTCGCCTCATCTTCGACATCAACGACTTCGACGAGACCTGCGCCGCGCCTTTCGAGTGGGACCTGAAACGCATGGCAACCAGCATCGTGCTCGCCGGGCGCGAGAATGGCCAGAAGAGCTCTGCCTGCGGCGAAGCGGTCTTCTTTTTCGCCCAAAGCTATCGAAGACTGGCCGCGAGCCTCGCTCGCATTCCGGTGGTAGAGCTGGCGCAATATCAAGTACACCGGCTGGAGCGGGTAACTCCAGTATCCGACGCGCTGCGTAAAGCGGAACTAGAAACTCCGCTCAGCACGCTCGCCCGCTTCACAGCCGAGATCAAGGGCAGTAAGTCAGGGCAAGCACGGCGTCGATTCAAAGAAGAGCCGCCGCTACTCACTCGCTTGCCGCAGTCACAGGGACGCGCCGTGCTCGCCAGCTTTGCGGCGTATCGCAATAGTCTGCTGCCGGAACGTCGCCACTTCCTCGATCAATATGTGCCCGTGGACGTCGCGTTCAAAGTGGTGGGCACCGGCAGTGTCGGCTTGCGCGACTACCTCGTCTACCTCGAAGGTAACGGCCCCAACGATCCGCTCTTCCTGCAGATCAAGGAAGAGCCGGGATCGGCCTATGCACCCTATCTCGCCACCCGCGGTGCAACGCATGCGACCCACCAGGGCCAGCGTGTGGCCGAAGGGCAGCACGCCATGCAGCGGCAGTCCGATCCCTTTCTCGGCTGGACGACCATTGCCCATCGTGACTATCTCGTCCGTCAACTCAATGACTACAAGGCATCCGTGGATCTCGAAGCGCTGCGGGGCAGCGGCCTCGCAGAATATGCGGCCGTTTGTGGCGAGTTGCTGGCCCGTGGTCATGCGCGCTCCGGCGACGTGCACCTCATCACCGGATATCTCGGCGCGGGCACCAAGCAGGACAAGTTCGATTTCGCACTGACCGCCTTCGCAGAAGCCTATGCCGATCAGACAGAGGCGGATTGGCACGCACTCGTGCTTTCGCGCAAGCGCACAGCGCCTCCAGCGAAGACCGCCGCCACTCCCGCCGCGAAATGAGAAAATAGCAGCAGGGATTATCTCTGCATGCTGCAACTCACCTCCGCCGGAAGGCGCTTTGGACCACGGATTCTCTTTGAAGGCGCAAACTGGCTGATTACGCCGGGCGAGCGCACCGCATTAGTCGGCGCCAATGGCACCGGAAAATCCACCCTGCTCAAGACCCTCGCCGGGCTGGAGTCGCTCGACTACGGCACGCTCGACCGCGCGCGCGGCGCTACCATCGGCTATCTGCCGCAGGACGGGCTCGCTCTCTCCGGCCGCAGCGTCTTTGAGGAATGCCTCTCCGTCTTCGACGAGATCCGTTCCATGGAGCAGGAGCTCGAGACGCTTTCCATCAGTCTGGCCGAACTCGATCCAGCCTCCAACGCCTATGCCGCCGCTGCCGAGCGTTTCTCGAACCTGGATTCGCGTTTCCGTGCCCATAGCGGTTACGCATTGGACGCTCAGGTAGGCGCCGTGCTCGACGGGCTGGGCTTCAGCAAGACAGACTGGTCGCGCCAGACGCAGGAATTCTCCGGCGGCTGGCAGATGCGTATCGCGCTGGCCAAGCTGCTGCTGGCCAAGCCGAGCCTGCTGCTGCTCGACGAGCCCACCAACCATCTCGATCTCGAGACGCGCAACTGGCTCGAAGACTACCTGCACGGCTATCCCAACGGCTACATCCTCATCTCGCACGACCGCTACTTCCTCGACGTCACCGTGACCAAAATCATCGAGATATGGAACAAGGCGCTCCACGTCTATCACGGCAATTACGAGCGCTATCTCGAGCAGAAGCAGGAGCGGCGTGCGCAGCTCGAATCCGCCTATCGCAATCAACGCGAGCACATCGAGCACCTGGAGACATTCATCAGCCGCTTCCGCTACCAGGCCACCAAGGCGAAGCAGGTGCAGAGCCGCATCAAGGAACTGGACAAGATCGAGCGCATCGAACTGCCGCAGGAAGAGCCGGTGATTCACTTCACCTTCCCGCAGCCCCCGCCGTCCGGCCGTACGGTCGTCGAAGTCCGCGACCTCGCGAAGAACTACGGCCCTAAGCAGGTATTGCAGGGAGTGAATTTCACCATCGACCGCGGCGACCGCATCGCGCTGGTTGGAGTGAATGGCGCCGGCAAATCCACGCTGATCCGCATGCTCTCCGGCAGCGAAGGTCCATCCAGCGGCACGCTCAAGCTCGGCCACAATGTCACCGCGGAGTATTTCGCGCAGGACCAGTACAAGGTGCTCAACCCCAACGCGCGCATGTTGGACGACATTAGCAGCATCGCGCCGCGGGTTCCCCAGGCCGATCTGCGCGGGCTGTTAGGCTGCTTCCTCTTCTCCGGTGACGATGCGTTCAAGCCGCTCGGCGTGCTCTCCGGCGGCGAGCGCAACCGCTACGCGCTGGCCCGCATTCTCGTCAGCCCCGCAAATTTCCTGCTGCTCGACGAGCCGACCAACCATCTCGATCTACGCGCCAAGGAAGTGCTGCTGGAAGCGATTCGCAACTTCAGCGGCACGGTCATCTTCGTCTCGCACGACCGCTACTTCCTTGACGCGCTCGCCACCCGCGTCTTCGAGGTCGAAGGCGGCACCGCGCACGTCTATCCCGGCAATTACGAGGACTACATGCGGCGCAAGGCAGGCGTACCCGATCCCGTAGTCGCCGCTGCCGCTGCGGTCTCCCAGCCCGCCATGGAACCGGCCGAGAACAACGGACGCACGCGTCGCGTGAATCCGATCAAGCGCAAGCAGATGCAGGACCGCCTCAAATTCGTAGAAGTGGAGATTCCGCGCATCGAGACGGCGATCGCGGAAACCGAGCAGGCGCTCGGCAACTTTGTGAGCGCCGAAGAGACGCAGCGCCAAAGCGCGGCGCTTGAAACGCTGCGCAGCGAACACACAACGCTCTCAGCCGAATGGGAAGAACTGGTGCAGCAGTTGGAAGAGCAGGCGAGCGTCTAGTCTGAACTCACCGACATAGCCTTGTCTCCCGAGAAGGTCACGCTGAAGTGATGCGTCGTGCCCTGGTCGACCGTGGTGTACTTCACCGTGCGGTTGCCAAAGTTCTTTGAATCCGACTGCTGTAGGTTGCCCACCGCCATCGTCGTCTGGAACTCGCTCATGCCCTGCTTCGGAGTATGCTGCGCGACCGCCTGCCACCACTCCGGCGGCCAGTGGTAGAGGCTCTTCGGATCATCGTAGAAAAAGATGTCATCGCAGGCCCAGGTGGAATTCGCGCCATCCAGCGAGGCCACCGGGGCCGCAAACTCGCCGCTACGACTCGGCTCCGTGAACACGACGAATGCGTTCTTCGGGCCGCGCGGAATGCTGCTGGCCCAGTCCGGCGGCGTGGTGACCTCGACAAAATCCTTCACCTGCAGCTCCTGCGCAGGCGGCAGCCATCCCGCCGGCTGCGAAAAAACAACGCGCCCGGTGTGATACGGGTAATAGATCACCGTGTAGCCGGTCTTCATCCACACCGGCTTGCCATTCAACACGCGCGCCGACTTCATGCTGTCAATCAGCATGGTCCGCACAAACACCATCTGGTCATCGCTGATCTTTTGCTGTGCCGGTTTGTTTATCGCGACCCCTGGCGCATTCCGTTCATGCTCATAGGAAATGATGCGCCACGCCGCGATTGTCAAAACCAGCAGGGTGATCGCGCCAATGATCTGCCAATTCTTCATCGAACCTCTTCCTCGTAACTAAATCGATGGCTGCTCCAACTGCTCTACCGGTTGCATCAACGACTCCGCCGACAACGCATCCGCGTTACGCAGCGACGGGAAGAGCGCCGTCCACAGCCCCGTCACGATCAATGACCCAATACCACCCAGCACCACCGCGCGCACCGGTCCCCACCACTGGGCCGTCAGACCGCTCTCGTACTCGCCCAGTTCATTCGATGCACCCACGAACAGCGAGTTGACCGCGCTAACCCGTCCGCGCATGGAAGGCGGTGTTGCTAGTTGCAGCAGCGAGGAGCGGATCACCACACTCACCATGTCTGCAGCACCCAGAATCACCAGTGCTGTGAGAGACAGCCACAGGCTGCGCGAGAGTCCGAAGACGATCGTGGCCGTGCCGAAGATCGCAACGCAGATGAACATCATGCGTCCCGCACGGCGGCGGATCGGCCGGAACGAAAGCAGAATCGATACTGTCAGCGCACCCAGCGCCGGCGCGGCACGCAGCACCCCCAGCCCGCGCGCGCCCGTGTGCAGAATGTTTTCCGCAAAAATCGGCATCAACGCAACCGCGCCGCCCAACAGCACCACGAACAGATCCAGGCTTACCGATCCCAGCAGCAGCTTCGCACGCCACACATAGCGCAGTCCTTCGAGCAGGATGTCGAACGTTGTCGCGCGATGCTCCATGCGCCCCGGCCGCACATGCAGCATGCCAATCAAAATGAGAAAGCCCACCAGCGTCACCAGTGTGCAGAGAAAGACCACCGGCGCTCCGGCCAGATGCGGCAGCCCCCATTTCGCCAGTGGCAGCGTAAAAAGTATGCCGCCCACCGCGGGTCCGGCGATGTTCGCAATCTGGAACACAGTCGCGCCCCATGTGACTGCATTCACAAAATGTTCGGTCGGAACAAGGTGAGGCACCAGCGCCGAACTCGCCGGCCCGCTGAAGGCACGGCCCGTTCCGATGAAGAACAGCACCGCATAAATCGGCAGGATGTGGTGCATGCCGTGGAATGCGAAGAGAAAAAGCGTCAGCGTGCAGACGAGCTGCAGTGAATAGCAAACCAGGATCACGGCGCGGCGATCGAAGCGGTCGGCCGTGTGCCCGGCCGGCAGCATGAAGATCAGCCCGGGAAGAAAGAGCGCCAGTCCCGTGTAGCCAAGATCGATGGCGCGATGCGTGATCAGGTAAACCTGCCATGCCACCGCGACCGACTGCGCCTCCGCGCCCATGATCACCAGGGCGCGCGCCATCTGGTAAAGCCGAAAATCGCGATAGGCAAAAGCGACGGCGCCGCGACTGCCAGGCTCGTCTTTCCCGGGCTCGTCTTCCTTTTGTTCGCTCATGCTCTCGTTTCGTGCGGGATGCTTCTATTGTCGCAGCATCGTTGTATACGGCTCGTATACGCCAATAAAAGACAGGCTCAATTAGTCTTGAGTCTCGTCCGCCATGTCCGATTTCGACGGCAACACGTCACATCGCACACACGAGTCGGCCGCGCCCCGGCTGCCACTCGGCGAAGGCGCGTCGTCAGCCTCTGCCGCGCTTACGGACTCTCCGGGTCCGTTGCATCCGCTGGACCCGTTGGCTGGTGTCGTGGGCGTCTTTGTCTGCGGGCTCATTGCCTTCCTCACGCTCTATGCCACTCAGCCACTGTTGCCGCTATTTGAAATGCTCTTTCACGCCTCCAAGTCGGCAGTCGGCTGGACGGTCAGTGCTTCAACGCTCGGGGTCGCCATCGCTGCGCCGCTGCTGGGCACCTTCACCGAGCGCATGAACCGCAAGCGCGTGATCCTGGTCTCCATTGTCTTACTGGCGGTGCCGACCTGCGCCGCGGCCACATCCACCTCGCTTGGCTGGCTGGTCTTCTGGCGTTTTCTGCAGGGGCTCATCACGCCCGGCGTCTTCGCCACCACGATCGCTTACATCACAGAAGCGTGGCCTCCCACAGCAGTCGCTCCGGTCATGAGCATTTACGTCAGCGGCACCGCACTCGGCGGCTTCTCCGGCCGCGCCGTCACCGGCTTTATGGCGGACCATGCCGGCTGGCGCGCATCCTTTCTGCTGCTCGGAGTTATCTCTGTTGCCGGCGCTGCATTGGTGCTGTGGCTGCTGCCGGACCGGCCTTTGCAACATCGTGCAGACTCGCGACCGCCGCTCCGGCAGATCTTCATGCCCATGCTCGCCCACTTGCGAAATCCGCGTCTGCTCACCACGTATCTCGTCGGCTTCAACGTGCTGTTCTCGCTGGTGGGCGTCTTCACGTACATCACGTTCTATCTCGCAGCGCCGCCCTTCTCGCTCTCCACTGCTAAGCTCAGCCTGCTGTTCGTCGTGTATCTGGTGGGCTTGGTCGCCACTCCGCTTGCCGGAGCATTGTTGCCCCGCGTCGGCCTGCGCGCCGGCATCACCGGCTCCATCCTGCTTTCGCTTGCCGGCGTGCTGCTCACACTGGTGCACTGGCTGCCGGTCGTTGTTGCCGGACTCGCGTTGTGCTGCACCGGCGTCTTCATCTCCCAGAGCTGCGCCACCAGCTTCTTGCGCGAAGCCGCGCCGGAGTCGTCGCGTGCCTCCGCTGTGGGCATGTACGTAGCGTGCTACTACATCGGCGGGACGGTGGCCGGTGTCGCGCCGAGTCTGATGTGGAAGCTCGGCGGATGGACCGCATGCGCCATCATGGTCGCTGCGATTGATGTGCTGTCGATTGTCATCGCACGTCGCGGATGGAGAGACGCCGTTAGCGTCTAGGGCGAAGTGCCGTGCAGATACGTCTTGTACTGCGTATCCACAATACCCAGGTTGCGAGCAAGCCCCAGCTTCGCCTGGTTGTAGCTGAGCGTGTCGGAAATCAACTGCGATTGCGCCTGCGACAATGTCGCCTGCGCCTGCACCACCGGCAGATTGTCATCGATACCGGCAGCGAAGCGGTCGTTCGCGTCCGACAACGCGCGCGTCGCAAGATCGACGTTCTGCCGCGAGACCTGCACCAGCGCTTGCGACGAAGTCAGGTCCAGCATGCTGTCGCGCAATTGCTGATCGATCTGCTGCTGCAGGTCGGCCATCTTGTTCATCGTGTCGCTCTGCTGCGCCTGCGCCACGTGGGCATCGCCGCGGAACTGCGCTTCCTTGAACAGCGGCAGTTGCAGCTCGCCCATCGCAACGAACGTGCCGTGGTAGAGGCCGTGCGTCACTCCGGTGACGCCATAGTTGCCGCTCGCCGTAAGTGTGGGCAGCCGCTCGTAGCGCGCCGCGGAACGCGTAAGTTGCGCCGCGCGCACCTGCCGCTGCATCCCCTGATAGTCCTGCCGGCTCTTGTAGGCCAGGCGGCGTGCGTCCTCAATCGACATCTGCTCCAGGTCCGCATAAGGCGCGGTGTCGGTCAATTGAATCGCCTGCTCCACCGGTACCCCGGTCTCGCGCTTTAGCAGAATCTTGTCCTTCTCGAACGTGTTCTGTGCGGCAATCACCTTCTGCTGCTGCGTCTGGTACTGCACCCGCGCCCGCAGCTCGTCCAGCCGCGCCGCCGTGCCCGCCTCATGTTCCGCAGCCGCCTGCTTCAGCAGCACGTCGTCTGCCCGCAGCAGCGCCTCTGCGCTGTCAATCTGCGATTGGTCGGCCAGCGTCTTCAAATACTGGTTGCCAACGTTCAGCACCACTAGTCCGCGCGACGACTGCGTGTTGTAGTAAGCAGCTTTGAGATCCTCTTTCGCGGCCCGATAGCGCGTATACGCGGCCAGATCCAGCGCCGTCCAGTTCAGCGCGGCATCCGCCGTCGTCACGTCCACCTTCACAATGCTGGGGAAATTCGCGAAGTTCATACCCGGAAATAGCGGCGCAATCTTCGCGACGGTGCTTGGACCGAAGCCAAAGGTCGCCAGGTTGTACTGATGCGCGCCCGTGGACGCCTCTGCCTTCAGGAAAGGCAGCAGGGAATTGAGCGATTCCAGCCGCTGCGCGTCGGATTGCTGCTGCTGGATGCGTGCCTGCGTGATCGCCAGGTTTGCCTGGATGCCGCGCTGGATCGCATCGTCCAGCGAAAGCTGCAGCGTCTCCGGCGTCGCGGTCCCCATCGTCACGCTGCCGTAATAAGGGTTCTGCGCCGAGCTGGGATTCAGCAGCGGCTGCGCAGACGATTGTCCAGACGGATTGGACAAACTCGCCGTCGTAGCTCGTCGATGCCCCTGAACTACTTCCGGTACTGGAACCGGATGCGCTCCCTGCACCTGAACCACTCGCAGCCGTACTCGAATTGGTTGCGCTCGCGGAAGAGGTGGAGGGAGCCGGGGCATTTGGAGCATTCGCCTGCGCGCGCAGCCTCGCGCTGCCGCAGACCATCGCGGCGCACACTATCCCAATTGCAATCCTTCGACTCACCCGCTTGCGGCTCTCCAGAACTGTGTATTCGCTTTCTCGGTATTGCTCTCTTTAGATCATCGCAGACGCCACGGGTTGCCAAAACTTTGCACGTGGCCGTCCGTCGGCTGTCCCAAAGTCATGCTTTTTCCGCGCTTTACCGCGGCAGCCTGCATACAATTGTGCTATGTCCCAGCCGGAATCTCCGCTGCGTGTGGTCCACACGGTCTGCTCACATGACTGCCCGGACTCCTGCGCCGTCCTGGTGAGCGTGGATGCCGAAGGCCGCGCTCAGAAGATCGCCGGCGATCCCAACCATCCCGTCACGCGCGGCTTTCTCTGCGCCAAGGTGGCCCTTTATCTCGATCGCGTGTATTCGCCCGACCGCCTGCTCTATCCCATGCGCCGTCGTGCCGGCGTTGCAAAGGGCCCACTGCCGCTCGGACGTGAAGCAGAGAGCTTTGAGCGCATCACCTGGGACGAGGCGCTCGACACCATCGCGCCGCGGCTGGCCGCCATCGCCGAAGAGCACGGCCCCGAATCGGTTCTGCCCTATTCCTACGCCGGCACCATAGGCGTGCTCGGCTACGGTTCCATGGACCGCCGTTTCTTCCACCGGCTCGGCGCTTCGCAGCTTGATCGCACCATCTGCGCCACCGCCGGCGGCGACGCCATCCTCTCCGTCTATGGCCGCAAGCTCGGCACGGATACCGAGCAGTTTCATCGCGCCCGCCTCATCATCGCCTGGGGCGCGAACATTCACGGCAACAGCGTTCATCTTTGGCCGCAGATCGAAGAAGCCCGTCGCAACGGCGCACGCCTGATCGTTATCGACCCCTATCAGACCCGCACGGCGAAGCTCGCCGACTGGCACATCGCCATCCATCCTGGTACTGATGCCGCACTCGCGCTCGGCATGATGCACGTCATCTTCGCCGAGGGTCTGGAAGACCGCGCCTATCTCGATCAGCACACGGTTGGAGCGCAGGACCTCGCTGAACGCGCCAAGGACTATCCGCCGGAGCGTGTCGCCCCCTGGACCGGCATGACGGTCGACGGCATCCGCGCACTCGCCCGCCAGTACGCCACTACCCAGCCCGCTGTTATCCGCCTCAACTACGGCATCCAGCGCAGCGAGAACGGCGGCACCGCGGCTCGTGCTGTCGCCATGCTGCCGCTGCTTACCGGCGCGTGGAAGCATCTCGGCGGCGGCCTGCAGCTCTCCACCAGCGGGGCTTTCCGCTTCAACTCGCAAGAGCTCGAACGCCCCGACCTGATGTACGCAAGCCCGCTCGGCCGCGCCGCCCGCGTCGTCAACATGTCCCGCCTCGGCCACGCGCTCACCGAGCTCAGCGATCCACCCGTCAAGGCGCTCTTCGTCTACAACTCGAATCCCGCCGCCATCGCGCCCAACCAGAACACCGTCCTGCGCGGCATGAGCCGGCCCGATCTCTTCACCGTCGTCCACGAGCAGTTCTGGACCGACACCGCCGACTACGCCGACATCGTGCTGCCCGCGACCACGTTTCTCGAGCACGCCGACATCCAGGGCGCCTACGGCCACTATTACGTGCAGCTCTCCGACCAGGCCATCGCCCCGCTCGGCGAGGCTCGCCCGAACATCTGGCTCTTCGGCCAGCTTGGTCAGCGCATCGGTTTTCCGGAAGACTGCTTCCGCGACAGCGAGCAGGAGATGCTGGCGCAGGCGCTCCCGCCGCCCATGGCCGACACACCACAGGAAACGCATCCCCCAGAAACGCATCCACAAATGGGCGGCATCACCCTCGACCAGCTTCGCGCGCAGCACAGCGTGCGGCTCCGCTGGGCCGGTGAGCCCCAGACGCCCTTCCAGCCCTTTGCGGACGGCGGCTTCGGTACGCCCTCCGGCAAAGGCGAGCTCTTCTCCGCCGCGCTCGCCGCAGAGGGGCAGGATCCGCTGCCATCCTTTACGCCACCCAAAGAATCGCGCCACAGCAAAAATCGCGCCTACCCGCTCGAATTTCTCGGGCGCAAGGCCGACAACTACATGAACTCCACCTTCGCAAACAACCCCACGCACCAGAAGATGGAAGCGGCCCATACCGGCCGCCTCGAAATCCACCCCAGCGACGCGGCATCCCGTGACATTCACGAAGGCGACACGGTGGAAGTTTTCAATGATCGTGGACGCATCCGCCTGGTCGCGCAGGTCCACACCGGCGTTGCCGCGGGCGTCGTTGCCTCGCGCCTCAACTGGAACAAGCTCTCCGCCGGTGGCAGCAACGTGAACGCGCTCACCTCCGAGCGCCTCACCGACATCGGCCGCGGCCCCACCTTCTACTCCACCCTGGTCGAGGTTGCGCGGGTTCCGCACGTTGGCTGAATCTGGGTTCCAATGTGCGGGCTGTGGACAGTGGAACGAAACCACCGTGGATGAATCTGCCGGCAGCCGCCAGCAGTACGTTGAGGATTGCCAGGTCTGCTGCAAGCCGAACGTCCTCGACCTGCGCTGGAGCGCTGCCGACGAGTGCTTTCTCATCCGCGCCGAACTCGAAAGCTGAGAGAAAATTTGCGCACATTGCCACCCTCGCTTTCGTGCCTTCCGCCGGTCCGCTCCGCCCGCCCCGTTGGTCGTCATTGCCCCGGTTGCTATAGAATCGGCTTTCCAGCACGAAAGAGCGGAAGTTCGATTTTGGTTGCAGTGAGGGTGTGCCTATTTTTCCCGTCATTTGGCGGAGCATGAGCTCCCAGATCCAGCAGGACAAGACCATTCGTCCCCAGATCTTTCAAACTCTGTCGCTGCAGTGGTTGGGTGCTCTAGCCATTCTCTTCTGCATCGCTGCGCCCGCTTTTGCGCAGAACAGCAATGTGATCTCCGAAATCCGGGTCATCGGCAACCGCCGCATTCCCAAGGAAACGGTGCTCGCCCGTCTCTACTCCCACGTGGGCGACAACTACGACCCCGCCACCGTCGAGCGGGATTTCAACTCGCTGTGGAACACCGGCTACTTCGAAGATGTCCGCATCGAAAAAGAGGACACCCCCAAGGGCGAAGTTCTCGACATCTTCGTCCGTGAAAAGCCCACCATTCGCGAGATCAATTACAAGGGGCTCAATTCGGTAACGCAGTCCGATGTGCTCGATCGCTTCAAGAAGGAAAAGGTCGGCCTCAGCGTGGAGAGTCAGTATGACCCCACCCGCATCGCCAGAGCCATCGCCGTCCTCAAGACACTGCTGGGCGAGCACGGGCACCAGTTCCCAACCATCACGCCCGACATCAAGACCATTCCGCCGGCGTCGGTCGCCGTCACGTTCAACATCAAGGAAGGCCCGACGGTCAAAGTCGGCAACATACGCTTCACCGGCAACAAGAATCTGAACTCCCGCACGCTGCGCGCCGCGATGCGCAACCTCCGGCCCATCGGCATACCGCATTCGATCTTCCTGGAGAATCTCTTCGCCCGCACCTACGACGCCAGCAAGCTGGAAGAAGACTCCGAGCGCGTCCGGGTCGCCTATCAGAATCACGGCTACTTCAAGGCCGTCGTCGGCGAGCCCTCCACCCACATCCGCAATGAGGGTGGCCTCTCGCTCCTCACCTTCCGGCCCAAGAAGGGCAAGCGCATCGACATCACCCTCCCCATCGAAGAGGGCGAGCGCTACCGCCTGGGCGGCATCACCTTCACCGGCAACACTGCGGTCAGGAATGTGCGTGCCCTGCGCGCTCAGTTCGCCATCAAGGATGGCGACTACTTCAACTACACCGCGGTCGGCAAAGGCCTGGAAAATCTGCGCAAGGCCTACGGCACGCTGGGCTACATCAACTTCGTCGCCAACCCGACCACCCGTTTCGACGAAGCGAAGAAGATGCTGTATCTCGACATCGACATCGATGAAGGGAAGCCCTTCTACGTCTCGCACATCGAGTTCACCGGCAACACCGTCACGCGCGATCCCGTCATCCGCCGCGAGCTGCTCCTTGAAGAGGGCCAGGTCTACAACAGCAATCTCTGGGAGCAGAGCCTGCTCCGCCTGAACCAGCTTGAGTACTTCGATCCACTCAAGGTCGATCAGGACTCTACCGCGACGCAGGACCAGGCGAACAACACCGTCTCCCTGCTGCTGCGCGTGCACGAGAAGGGCAAGAACTCCATCGGCCTGAATGGCGGCGTCAGCGGCCTCTCCGGATCATTCCTTGGTCTCAACTATCAGACCAACAACTTCCTCGGATTGGGCGAGACGCTGAGCGTACAGGCCAACCTCGGCAACCTGCAGCGCAACCTGTCGTTCGGCTTTACCGAGCCCTACTTCCGCAATAAGCCCATCTCGCTCGGTTTCCAGGTCTTCTCCAGCAAGTACGACTACAACGCCGCGAAGAACTACCAGATCTCAACCGGAGGCGGCAACCTGACTGCGGCCCAGCAATCGCTGGTGCAGAACTACAACCAGTCCTCCACCGGCCTCACGGTATCGACCAACTACCTCGTACGCCACAGCTTCCATCGCCTGGGCCTTACCTACTCGTTCCAGAAGAGCTCCATCACTGCCTTCAGCCCGGCATCGACCTCGCTCTTCGATACGCTCGCCTTCCGCAGCGGTATTCAGGGAAACAACGCACTGCAGGGCATCTATTCCAGCACGGCCTCGTTCTCGTACACCTACAACAAGATCGGCAATCCCTACAATCCGCACGACGGCGTCTCCTACACGGCCCTCCTGCAGATCGCCGGCCTCGGCGGCAACGTCAAGTACTACAACCCCATCTTCGAATATCGCCACTTCAACGGCATGCATGGCCTCAAGCCGAGCAAAGAGGGCCGCAACGTTCTCGCGTTGCGCTTCCAGGCGCAGTACATTCAGGGCATCGGCGGCAAGGTTGCGCCGCCCTTCCAGCGCTTCTACCAGGGCGGCGAGTCGGATCTCCGCGGCTTCGATATCCGCTCCGGCACGCCGTATGCATTCATTCCGCAGCGCACCCAGTTCATCCTCACTAACCCGGATGGCACGCTGGTGCCGCGCGATCCTACCAATCCCACCCTCGGCGTCATCACCATTCCCGTCCCCACATTTGGCATCGTCTCGGTGGGCGGCGACACCCAGTTCACCAGCAACATCGAGTACCGCATCCCGCTCGGCGGCCCCGTCACCTTCAAGTTCTTTGACGACTTCGGCATGTCGGTGGCCACGCGACAGTCGCAGCTGCTCCAGAGTGTGATCGCCACCGATCAGCTCAACGCGCCGCTCTATGGCTGCCCGGTTTATGTCAATGGATCGTGCCAGGGCGGGCGGCGAGTGGACTTTAGCCGGGAAATCCGGCCCATCGAAGGCTCGAACACGGTGCCCCGCATGTCGACCGGCGCAGAGGTCTCCGTGCTGTTGCCTATCGTGCGTGCGCCGTTCCGCATTTATTACGCCTACAACCCGCTGCGGCTGCTCGAGCAAGTACGTGGAGAAAACCTGATCACCCGCGACATGTTCCCCGCGGGCGGCGCCGGCGACTACAGCTACGCACAGTCCCAGCAGCTCTACGGATCGCTCTACCAACTCCGCGAGCCGCGCAAGACCTTCCGCCTGGCCGTCAGCACCACGTTCTGAGTTCAGGGCTGTGTAAAGCGATTCGAACGGCGCAGCCGGCGAATCCGTTTTTCTGATTGGACGGCCACAGAAATGGGTACGCCATGCTTCGCAGCGCGAAGTATGGGGAGGCCACAATTCTTCACGCCCGTCATTCTGACCGGAGTGGAGAAATCTGCCGGGTGGTTCCGTTTCTCGATGAGTGCATCGACGTTTTTGCACTCATCGAGAATTGATCCCGTCCGGATTTGAAGTGAATCCCTTCTCCGGGCAGAATCCTGGGCAATGCTCCCGTCGTGACGGCCCGCCGCACGAAACCTTAGCCGGTCGATCAGTGGTCATCATCGTCGTGCACGGGACGCAGGTTGTTCCTATAGACCGCCCTGCCAACTGCCCGTCCCAACACCGCACCTGCGACCTGGTCGGTTCGAAAGTGTATTCCGCCAAAGACGCGTGCGTCGGAGATGTCCTCAGTAATCTCACCAAACGAGTTGTAGTGCAAAACGATGGCTGGCACCGCTGGATTGGTCAGAGTGATCCAATGCCCGGCTTCGCCGTAAAGCCGCCTCATAACCGCCGCCGCGCCGTTGGCTGCGCTGCCGTGGTTTGAGGGATAGCTCGGGAAGCACGGAGTGGCGATGAAGGGGGCCCATTCGGGATCAGCTTCAGTTTTCCGGTTCCCGTCCAGATCGCCGGCATGGATTGCGGTCTCGGGCCGCCAGAAGTTGTAGTGGTATTTGTTAAAAAACGCTGCCACCAAGCTGTCGTTCATCGCCATATTGATCAGGGCCAGAGCACGCGCATTTTCGGAGAGCGAACGCTGCTGTTGCTCGGCTACCTGGCGGGCAGCCTGGTTGAACGCCTGAGTTGGCGAGGAGGCCGCGTAAAAGAGCACGACGTTGGCGCGGTCCACAGGACGTTCCGTGCTGTCGATGCTGCCGACCGTCATCACCTCGTTGTAGGTCCTGGCATATCTGTTGCTCGTGAGCGCCGGCGGTGGACTGAGCAGAAAGTCACTCGCATGCCGGATGCCGAATGGGGTTACGTTCTGCCATTGGAAGGCGATGCCGACGCCGATTCCATTCATGATTGGACAGCTCGGCGTCGCCTGCCAGACGCCGGGAACGGGCGGGCCGGGTAAGTTGAATTGCGCAGGCGAGGAGCCGTCGTTCGTGCGCAAAGCGATCATTGCCTGCGCTGCAGCGTCACCCACTGCAATGCCATCAAGCTTGGCCTGGTTGTTCGGTATCGATGCGAGCGATTGAGCTCGATCGGCAGCCAAAGCCGCCTGGTTGGCCGGATCCGTGAAATAGGTGCTCAGTACCTTATAGGCCGCCTCTATCGCTGCTGCCTCAGCGGAGGCACGCGGCGGGGCCGCTATGGTTCCAAGATAAGGTTTGTAGTCCCTCTTGATGGCGTTGACGGCTTCAAAGACGGCGACTTGGACGATCGCCGCATAACGCGCCTGGGCGAAGGGGTTCTGTTGGTTGGCTACGGCTGTATCGACCGCGATCTTGTTCCAGTCCAGAACAGCGTCAGCTCGTGCTGCGGCGGATACAAGCAACAGACTCAGCATCCACGCAGATAAGTGCCGGAAAATCGCCCCGCCAGGTTTGCCATCCATCCTTTTCATATCTCCCCCTCGTCTCCTTCGTTTTGAATGCGCGCCATAATTGCGCCGGCGGAAACTTTGTTGTCCATAGCGGAGCGTGTGTCGGGGTGTGATGGTTTGTGTCGCGCCAAGCGCAAGCACTATCTGCACTTAGATCGACGTTTCGGAGCCGGTGTAGAATCGGTGAGCTTTCTCTCTGGGGGTGCCATGACCTCCCCGCCCATCCGCCTGCCGCAGTCGATCTCATTCGGCGAAGATTTCGCGCTTGATCTTCGTCCGCGCAGGCTGCGCCGCCGAACTCATGTAGTGAAGCTGGAGCGGATCCCGCTGGAAATTCTTCTCCTGCTGCTTGAGCGCCCGGGAGAAGTCGTCACTCGCGAGGAGATTGTCGCCAGGGTTTGGGGAGGGGGCGTTTTCCTGGATTCCGACAACAGCACCCGGGGTGCCATCCGGAAGATTCGCCACGTCCTGAAAGATGACCCCACACAGCCGAAATATATACAGACGATAACTGGACAGGGGTATCGCTTCATTGCGCCGGTGATTGCTCGTCCTTCGGAAGACCAAGGGGCAAATGTTTCAATGCCCGAGGAACAGAAGGACCTTAGGGAGGAGGTGCATCTGCGGCGCGACCGCGAACCAGGAGTTCTGCGTGCGCATCGCTGGCTGGTTATCGGTGTGGTGACGGTCCTCGCCCTTGCCGCTGTCTACGTCATAGCAAAAAGCCGTCGGACCGATGCGACCGCACCCAAGATAAGGTCGATTGCAGTGCTGCCGATGGATGACTTGTCCCCGGGCGCGCGGGAAGAATATTTCGCGGACGGAATGACCGATGAGTTGATCACCGAGCTGGCGCGAGTTCCGGGCTTGAGGGTAGTTTCGCGGACTTCCGTGATGCAGAACAGGGGAATGCGCAAACCGCTGTCTCAGATTGCGCGCGAACTCAACGTCGAAGCCATCGTCGAAGGTTCGGTGGTACGGTCGGGCGATCGAGTGCGCATCACCGCCCAGCTGATCGATACCCGGAGCGACAAGCATCTCTGGGCGCAATCCTTCGAGGGACCGCTCGGCGATGTATTGTCGCTCCAGGACAGTGTGGCGCGAGAGATCTCACTGCGGACCAGTGCTGTGCTCACGCCACCCGCGCAAACTGAACACACGAACGCAAAGCACATTGATCCTGAGGCCTATGTCGCCTATCTCAAGGGCCGCTATTATTGGAACAAGCGGACCGCCGACGGCTTGCAGAAAGGATCCATTTACTTCCAGCAGGCAATGGAAAAGGATCCGGGGTACGCTGAAGCCTACTCGGGATTCGCGGATTGCAACAGCGGACTGACCTGGCATGGTTTCTTGTCTCCGGACGAAGCCCTCCCGAAGGCATATGCAGCGGCTCTCAAAGCGACTGAAATTGATCCACGGTCCGCTGAAGCCCACGCCTCGTTGGCTCTGCTTCTTAGCCACAGGTGGGATTGGCCTGAGGCGGAGGGGGAGTTCAAGCGTGCGCTACAGTTGGATCCTCGCTACGCAAACGCGCACCATTGGTATGGAGACTACTTATCGATAAGGGGGCGGCATGATGAAGCGCTGCTGCAGGCAAGGCAGGCATTAGAACTCGATCCGCTCAACCTCATGATCGGCACTTGGGTCGGACTACGCTACTATCTCGCCCGCAAATATGACCTGGCAATTGAGCAAAGCCGAAACACAATCGCAATGGATCCAAACTTCGCAGCCGCTCATTTGGTGCTCGGTGAAAGCTACGTGCGAGCAGGGATGCACAAACAAGGGCTCGCCGAACTACAGCTGGCGGCCAAGCTTTCCGGCGGCAGCCCCCTTTATGTGGCTCAGGTGGCAGTCGCTCAGGCTGTGGCGGGGAGCAAGACTGATGCCCTTCGGATTGCTGCTCAGCTAGAGAAGATTTCTCGCGAGCGCTATGTGTCACCCTACGGGTTGGCGCAGATCTATGCTGCTCTCAATGACAAAGAGCAAACTTTCAGGTGGCTCCAAGTTGCCTATGATGACCACGCCGTCTGGATGTCGTATCTCGCAGTCGATCCCGTCTTTGATCGCTTTCGCGAGGATCAGCGCTTCCAGGATTTGTTGCGGCGCGTCGGCCTGCTGCCCGGATCCGTCGCAAATTAGGATTCGGGTGAGCCATAGTCATAAGTCACAAAGCACCGCAATGGAGACGCTTGAGCAACGTTGCGCATTGTCGCGTTCGCGGATGGC
Organism: uncultured Acidobacteriaceae bacterium; assembly: GCA_963737035.1. Lineage (GTDB taxonomy): Bacteria > Acidobacteriota > Terriglobia > Terriglobales > Acidobacteriaceae > KBS-83. Next base: position 84,927 of record CAVTRJ010000002.1, read on the forward strand.
GGGCAAACCGGATTGTGCGCAGGGATGGGTTGCTCCGGTTGTTCTTTTGCAATCAGGGTATATCACTGGAAAAGGCTGTTCTTCTTTCCGACCGCAGCCCCGCCGTGATCGGCGTATTGGTGCGCGCCTACGCCCACGCCGGACGGCGAGCAGATGCAATCCGGCTTCTTGGAGAGCTGAATAGGCGCAGAGAGATAGGCTACGTTTCACCTGCAGCGTATGTGAACGCATATCTGGGACTCGGCAATAAGGAGCAGGCATTGGCCTGGCTCGAGCGTGCCTATCAGGAGAAGTCAGCCATACTGCAGTTTCTCAAAGTGCATCCTCACTTCGATCCCTTGCGCAACGACCCTCGTTTTGCGGACCTGATCCGCCGTGTCGGCGTTGAATAAGATTTTCACTCATCTTGGTACGGTCATACCAATTCACGAGTCAACTAACGCTATGAATAATTCCGGTTTGCCGCCTCTCCGAGACTCGATTACCGAGTTCAAGGCTGAATCACTCATCGAGCACCCAGTGAAGCGCACCCGGTCGGACCAAAACAGAACTGTATCCATATCAGTAGCAAATACGTGGCGTGATATATCTCTCAATTCGCTATCCTGGAGATAGGGTAAATATCGCCGAGCGAACCAGCGGCCACGGCGCCAAGCTAACCTCAATGGAATGACGATTTTGCCGGTAAGTCCTGTATTTGGACGAATTTAGCCTGCGGAAGACAGTCTAAACGTCACAGCCTAAACAGGTTACAAGACAAACCTCCGGCACGGGAGGGGGGGGGGGTAGGGAGGTATAGTGCCCCTCGCCAGGCGGCCTCCAGCGATCTCATCGCTGGCAGTTCTCATCCGTAGCAGTTTCAGAGCGGGTCTATTCTTCACCGCCGCCCGGACGCCGATGTCATTCCCGCCCGCTCATCCGGCATGATGAAGTGCCGTGCATGGGAAACCTGCTCTATAATCGTTCGCAAGTTCCTGAGATGTCCTCTGTCCGTGTCTCTTGTGCGCATCCCGTGCCCACCTGGGCGCTACGTGGCCTGCAACGGAATTGCGCAAAGGGAGAGCACAGGACAGCGCCGCCGCAAGTGCCTGGATCGATCCCAACAAGAACTGAAGGAGTTTCCTAGTCAAATGAAGCGTTCTTTGTCACTCGTCTGCATGCTCGCGTCCACCCTGGGCGCCAGTGCGCTCGCTCAGACCGCAGCAGAGCCACCCTCCGCCCCCGGCGTTCCCGCCGCCACAGCACCCGCCGGCCCCACCAAGATTGCGGTCATCCAGTTCGAGGCAGTCGTTGGCCAAACCAACGAAGGACAGCGCGCCTTCGCCGAACTGAACACCAAGTTCCAGCCCAAGCAGCAGCAGATCAAGTCGGAGAGCGATGAGGTCGACACGCTGAAGAAGGAGCTGCAGACCGCCGGCGACAAGCTCAGCGACACCGAGCGCCAGTCACGGCTGCGTACCGTCGACGAGAAGGAAAAGACGCTGCAGCGCAACGTGGAAGATGCCCGCAACGACTTCTCGGGTGAGATGAACGAGAAGTTCAGCGGCATCGCACAGAAGGTTGCTCAAGTCATGACCCAGTACGCCCAGCAGAACGGCTACACGCTGGTCATGGACGCCGGCTCGTCGCAGCAGCAGCAGTCGCCGATCCTCTGGGCTGCCGAGTCCACCAACATCTCGGAAGCTGTCCTGCAGGCCTACAACAAGCAGTCAGGCGTTCCTCCCCAGCCCGCCGCCGCTTCGGCGCCACGGACTGGCCCAACCACCACTACCCGTCCGTTGCCCCGTACCACCGCACCAAGGACGCAGCACTAAAGCACTTTCCAAGCAGGCTCCGGATGCGCTCCCAGACAGCGTTTCCGGAGCCCGCTGGTGGACAATTCCGCCCATCCCTAGCGCACGCTTGGTGTGTGGAAAATTCTGTGGATCGCGCGTCCAGCTTCGGTGTCGAATTCTTTCCCTGCACCAGGGTTGTGGCATGCGCAAAGGCCCGGAACGCACTATCCTTCTTGCATGCAGTAAGTTAGAGCTAAGTGTCAAACCAGCTCAAGCATGAACAAGAAGTGAACAGCAAAAGTAGAATCCCGCAGCTTTCCACAGATCGCTTTGCCGGTTGAAAATCCGGAGCTCATTTTCCTGCGTCTTCGCCGACTTTCAGCACCGCCAGGAATGCCTCTTGTGGTATGTCGACTTTCCCGATCCGCTTCATGCGCTTCTTGCCTTCCTTCTGCTTCTCCAGCAGCTTGCGCTTGCGGCTTATGTCGCCTCCGTAACATTTGGCGAGCACATTCTTGCGGAGGGCAGCGACCGTCTCCCGTGCGACGATCTTCGATCCGATAGCCGCCTGGATGGCGACCTCGAACTGCTGCCGCGGGATCAGCTCGCGCATCTTCGATACCAGCGCCTTACCCCGTTCATACGCGAAATCGCGGTGCACGATGATGGAGAGCGCATCCACCGGCTCGCCGGAAACCAGGATGTCCAGCTTGACCATTGGGGAAATCCACGAGCCTGAAAGGCTGTAGTCGAGCGATGCGTAACCGCGGGAGACCGATTTGAGCCGGTCGTAGAAGTCCAGCACAATTTCGTTCAGTGGCAGTTCGTAGGTCAGCATCACGCGGGTCGGCGTCACATATTCGAAGTTCTGCTGCCGTCCCCGCTTCTCTTCCACCAGCTTCAGGATCCCGCCCACGTACTCCTCATTCGTCAGGATGGTGGCCCGAATCACCGGCTCTTCGATCTGCTCAATCTCGCTCGGATTGGGCCAGCGCGACGGGTTATCCACCTCGATCTCGCTGCCGTCCGTCAGCCGGATCCTGTATCTCACCCCAGGCGCCGTGGTGATCAGGTCCAGATCGAACTCCCGCTCCAACCGCTCCTGGATGATCTCCATGTGCAGCAATCCGAGGAAGCCGCAACGGAAGCCGAAGCCCAGTGCGACGGAGCTTTCCGGTTCCATCGAGAAGGACGAGTCATTGAGCCGCAACTTCTCGAGCGCCTCACGCAGCAAGGTGTGCTCGTGCGAGTCCACCGTATAGAGGCCGGCGAAGACCATCGACTTGATATCTTCAAACCCCGGCAAGGCTTCCTTGGCGGGTCGTTCGTCCTCCGTGATGGTGTCGCCGATCTTTGTGTCCCCTACGTTCTTGATCGTCGCCACGAAGAATCCGACCTCACCCGCACCCAGCTCCGTCACTTCCACCGGCTTAGGCGTCAGAATGCCCATCGACTCCACATCGAAAACACGCCCGTTCGACATCAGCCGGATGCGTGCTCCCTTGCGCAGCGTGCCCTGCATCACGCGAGTCAGCACGATCACGCCGCGATACGCGTCAAACCAGGAGTCGAAGATAAGGGCCTGCAGCGGCGCCTCCGCGTCGCCTGCTGGGGGCGGCAGGCGGTGCACGATGGCCTCGAGAATGGCCTCCACGTTCTCGCCTGTCTTGGCACTTACGGGAATCGCATCCGTAGCGTCAATGCCGACGGCGTTCTCGATCATCTCCTGTGTGCGCACAACATCTGCGCTGGGCAGGTCGATCTTGTTGATGACGGGGATCATGTCCAGTCCGTTGCTGATGGCAAGGTAGGCGTTTGCCAGAGTCTGCGCCTCAACCCCCTGGGTGGCATCGACAACCAGCAGAGCGCCCTCGCACGAAGCCAGCGAGCGCGAGACTTCGTAAGAGAAGTCCACATGGCCCGGCGTATCGATCAGGTTGAGCTGATACAGCTCGCCATCCTTCGCCTTATAGAGCATGCGGACGGCGTGCGCCTTGATCGTGATACCGCGTTCGCGTTCCAGGTCCATCGCATCCAGCACCTGGGCCTGCATCTCGCGCGCGCTCACCGAACCGGTCAGCTCCAGCAATCGGTCGGAGAGCGTGGATTTGCCATGATCGATGTGCGCGATGATCGCGAAATTACGTATGTGCCTGGTGTCCATGAATGCGGTATTCAGTTTGCGAATGGGTCGTTGTACCAGATGTGCCGCGCGGGGATGAGCGAATGCGCAACAGTACCGAAGTCCGCTCGAACCTTGAGTTTATCATCGGCACGCCAGGCGCCCGCGCTCTACAATGGCGCGAGGATCACGTCTGAACCGCATGGATGTTTCAAAGCCTTCCGCCGCTCTTGTGCAGGCGGCCCTCCTCCTTGTTGCCTGCTGCGGCGGTGCTACTGCGGCGGGTGCGCTGTCAGCCGTGCAGAAGAAGACGCAGGTCCAATTACCCGCAGCCCGGAATGTGCCCGCTCCACAGGCGGCTGTGCCTCCCACTCCACGCGAACAACAGGTGATTGCCGCCGCCCAGAGCGACTACGAAGGCGGTATGCGCAATTACCATGCCGGAGATCTGGTGGCAGCCAAGCGTGATTTCGACAACGCTGTCGACACCATGCTTTCCAGCGGCCTCGATCTGAAGACCAGCCCTGCACTCAGTGATGTCTTCGAGCACATCGTCGACGCGGTCAATGCGCTTGAGATGGATGCGCTCAAGCAGGGCAACGGCTTCGCTGCGCCTATGGAGCAGACCCCGGTTGGCGTCGCCAACGACGTCACCTTCCCGGTCGACCCTAATATCCGGGCCGCCGCCGAAGCCGAACTCAAGACCACCCAATCCGATCTACCGCTGGTGATCAACGACGCGGTTACCAGCTACATCGGCTATTTCTCCAACACCAGTACCGGCCGCAACACCATCATCAGCTCGTTGCGCCGTGCCGGGCGCTACAAGGACCTCATCGAGCGCACGCTTCGTGACGAAGGCGTTCCCGCCGATCTGATCTATCAGGCCATAGCTGAATCGGGCTTTCAGGTGCAGGCCGTCAATGGGCGCTCAGGAGCAGCCGGCATGTGGCAATTCATGCCCTTCCGCGGCGCCTATGGACTGGAGCGCAATGGATGGGTGGACGAGCGCTTTGATCCGGAAAAGGCCACCCGTGCCTACGCGCGCGAGATCAAGAAGAATTACCAGCAGTTTGGCGATTGGTACTTGGCCATGGCCGCCTATGACTGGGGTGCCGGCAATGTGCAACGAGCGGTCCAGCGCACTGGTTACGCCGACTTCTGGGAACTCTATAGGCGCAATAATCTCCCGCAGGAGACAAAGAACTACGTCCCGATCATTCTTGCCGCAGCCGTTATGGCGAAGAACCCGGTGCAATACGGGCTGACGGATATTGGTGCCGATCCGCCGGTCGCCGACGATACAGTGACGGTAAGCGGCTCCATCGACCTCCGTTTGGTCGCTGACATCGTCAATGTGCCGGTGCAGCAGATCGTCGGTCTCAATCCGAGTCTTCTGCGCATGATGACGCCCCCGGACGAGCCCTACGATTTGCATCTTCCTACGGGCACGAAGTCCGATTTCATGGAAGCCATCGCCGAGATTCCGCCGGACAAGCGTACGGCCTGGCGCTATCACCGCGTGCAGCCGGACGACACCTTGGCATCGCTGGCGAAGACATACCATGTCTCCGCTGCCGAAATCGCGTTCGTCAACCAGATCGAAGCGACTGCGGATATCTCCGGCGAAGATGCGCTGATCATCCCCACGGTGCCGCCGGCCGCATCCGGCATGCAGCGCAGCAGCGCACGCTACCGCGTGGAAAGTGAAGACACCCTGGTGACGCTGGCGGACCGTTTCAATGTCACTACGGAGCAGTTGCGCCGCTGGAACCATCTCCGCTCCAGCACGCTTCGGTCCGGGCAGACCCTGTTTGTGGCGGAGCCGGCGCACGTTTCCGCGTCTGCAAGGGGCAAACGTGGACGCAAAAGCCGCGGCCGCGGAGCAGCGAATGGGGCGACGCACTCTGCCGCACACAGCAAGCAGTCAACCCCATCCAAATCGAAGGCGAAGCCGCATCACGACTGACGATAGCAGCAGCGCAGCCGATCGCAGATGAGTAGTGATGCGATGCGAAATGCGATCCGATGCGATCGATTCGCGCCACGCGCAAGCGTTTCCCTCTTGCGTTCGGTGGCAGACCGTTGCATGCTGTTGCTATAATCCGCGCCGCAGGTGGAGTGGTCGAAATTTGCGCTCGCTGCCACAAGCGAAGCCAACGAAGAGAGAAATCCCGGAGGCAGAGATGCAGGACGAACGAAAGCTCTTAGCAGCGTACGACGATGGTGAACACGAGCCCGAGGGCAAAGACTACTCGGATGAAATGGAAGACGAGATCGACGAAGATGAGGAAGATGAAGAGATCAGTGTCCCGCTCTCTTCCGAAGATGATGGTCAGGACGATGAAGGCTACGGCGAGCCCGCAGCACCAACCTCCCGTGTGAGCACGCCTTCTACCAAGGCACCGGCCAAAAAGACGACTGCGAAGAAAGCTCCAGCCAAGAAGGCCGCAGCGAAGAAGGCGCCTGCAAAGAAGGCGGCCAAGAAAGCCCCCGCTAAAAAAGCGGCCAAGAAGAAGAGTTCAAAATCTGCCGCGAAGAAAAGTAGCGCCCGCAGCGGCGGTAAGGCGGCCAAGAAGGCTGCCGGCAAAAAGGGTGCAAGCAGTAAATCCACGAAGCGAGGTACTCAATTGGCAGCAAAGAAAGCAGCAAAGAAGAAGTCGGCGAAGAAGGCCGTCAAGAAGGCAACCAAAAAAGCGGCAAAGAAGAAGTCCACCAAGAAGGCCGCTAAGAAGGCAACAAAGAAGAAGTAGTTCCACCGTAGTACGAGGCAAGCAAAAGAGCCCGGCATCGCGCCGGGCTTTTTTGCGTCTGCAACCTGCCGCTTAGCTTATCCGTTCTTCTTTTCCTGTTCCGCCAGCGTGGCCAGAACTTCCGCACTGTGGTTCGAGGGATCGACGCTTGTCCACACCTTCACGATCTTTCCTTCCGGATCAATCAGGAACGTATTCCGCTTGGCAATTTTCATGCCCATGTAGTTGCCCAGCGAGCCATACTTCGAAACTGTCGACTTCTGCTCATCGGACAGCAGCTTGAAACTCAAGCCATCTTTGGTGCAGAACGTCTTGTGGCTTGCGACCGAATCGACGCTCACGCCCAGGATCACCGCATTGTCCCGCTGATACTTGGGCAAGTCTTCCTGGAATTTATGCGCCTCCATCGTGCAGCCGGAGGTCATGTCCTTGGGATAGAAGTACAGCACCACCCATTTGCCGCGATACTGGTTGAGACTGACAGGCGTGCCCTCCTGCGAGGGCAGCGAAAACTCGGGCGCCTGCTGTCCAACCGCAGGCACGGCATCATCAGCTGCACGAGCACTGCGCAGTGCGAACACACCGGCGATAGCAGCGATCACTAATACAGCCACAACTGCAAAACGTGACGTGGACATCGAGAAGTTCCTCCTAAGGTCGCAAGTATTAGAGCATTTTCAGTGGGCCGCGGGTACAAACGGATCGGATAAGTGACAATTCGATGAAGATTCGCCGGTGGTTCTGCCCGACCGCGCGGTCGCTCTATGACTTCGACAAAGCGATCATTGCGATTCCCGCCATGTCCGCAGCAGCAATCACCGCCGCGCGATCGAAGATCAGGGTGCGTCCTGCGTCGAGCGCAAGGCAAGTCGCGCCCGCCTCGTGCATCGCCGTGATTGTCGCCTCCCCAATAACAGGAACATCGAAGCGCATGTCCTGCTTCGGTTTTGCGACCTTTACCACGGTGAGGCTGCGTTCGAGCGTCGACGCTGGATCTTCAAGCGTTCGCATCAGCGCGCCTGCCCGCGCTATGGTCGCATCGGTGCCCTCCATCGCCTCGACGGCAACGCACGCCTGTCCCGCAATCACCACCGTCTGGCCAATGTCGTAGCCGGCGATTCCAGCGGCCACCTCGCGTCCGTATTCGATATCTTTCTGCTCCTGCTCATTCGGCGCTCGCGCAGTGAGCACGCCGGCAGGCGCCAGTAGCGGCTCCAGAAATGATGTCGAAGAGATCAGCTCGATGCCTTCGTCGCTGAGCACCTTTGCGATTGCTCCCAGGAGCATGTTCGTATTGCGCGTGCGCAGGTTCAATAGCAGTTTGGCCAGCCGCCAGTCCGGCCGGATACTCGAAAAAATCTGCTTGTGCTTCACTTGTCCGGCCATCACAGCCTGGGTCACGCCCTCGCGCTGAAATGTCTCAATCAATCGTGACAGTTCACCCAGCGACAACCAATGCACCGTCGTCCCGGAGTCATCGGCAGCGCGTGCGTTCATCGCGGCATCGGTCTCTTCGCGAATGGCCGCGACCACTACGGAACGGCCATGCGCCCGCGCAGCATCCAGCAGCAGGAATGGGAAGCGGCCATTCCCGGCGATCAGGCCGAGCGGTTGTTGCGGATCGTGCAGATCGTTTGCCATCGGTTTACTTCAGCACAGCGGTCTACTTCAACACGCCGCGGTCTATTTCAGCACGCCGCGCTCGCTTGTCTCCACAAAGCGAAGCAGGTACTGCACCTCTTCGCAGGTATCCGCTTCGGCGCGCAACGCGTCGAGCGCCTGCGAGGTGTTGCGTTTCGATGCGAGCAGCAGCCGGTAGGCATGCTGAAGAGCTCGCAACTGTTCACGCGTAAAGCCGCGCCGCTCCAATCCAACTTTGTTCAGTCCATAGGCACGCGTTTCGCGCTTGGCTGATGTGAGCGAGTACGGCATTACATCCTGAGTGATGGTGGTGCCGCCGCCGACGTAGGCATGCCGCCCGATCCGGCAGTATTGGTGCACCGGGCAGAGGGCCCCCACAGTGGCCCAGTCTTCCACTGTCACGTGCCCAGCCAGCGTTGCGCCGTTGGCGAGAATACAGTTATTGCCGATGGTCGAGTCATGGCCGATGTGGGCGTACGCCATGATCAGACAATCGCTGCCAACGCGGGTTGTGCCTCCGCCCCCTGCCGTGCCCCGAGAGATCGTGACGCACTCGCGGATCATTGTGCGCTCTCCGATTTCCAGGCTGGTCGGCTCGCCGGCGTACTTCAAATCCTGCGGGGCGACTCCGACGGCGGCAAAGCTATAAACGCGGCATCCGGCGCCGAGCTTCGCATGTCCATCGAGCACTACGTGGGACACCAGCTCGCATCCGTCGCCGAGCACGACATTTGGCCCGACGGTACAGTACGGACCGATATTTGCAGATTTTGGAACGATAGCCCCGGTCTCTACCAGGGCCGTTGGATGGATGCTCACTCCGCGGCGGCCCCGGCAAGCGTCGGTGTCTCCTGCGGCTGCGCTTTGCGGGCGGCGCGCGGCACCACGAGACACTTGATCTCTGCTTCGCACACCAGCTTCCCATCCACGTGCGCTTTGCCGCGCATGGTGGCGCCGCGGCGGCTCCACTTCATTACCTCCACTTCGATTCGCACCTGATCGCCCGGAACCACCGGCGCCGGAAAGCGCGCCTGATCGATCCCGGTAAAGACCATCAGCTTGTTATCGCGATCGGGCACTTCGGTCAGCAGCAAAGCGCCGCCGGCCTGCGCCATCGCCTCCACCATCAGCACGCCGGGCATGATGGGGTAGGTAGGAAAATGACCCTGGAAGTAGGGCTCATTGATCGTGACGTTCTTAATCGCCACGATTCGCTGCATGCGCACCAGCTCCACCACGCGGTCGATCAGCAGGAAGGGATAGCGGTGCGGCAGAATCTGCATGATCTCGGTGATGTCGAGAGAAGTTGCGGTGGGTGAATTCTCCGTGCTCATACGGAAACCGATTATATAAGCCGCACAGTAAGAAGCCTCGTACTCCACCCCGGTTGCGCGTGTTACTTCTTGAGCTTTCGCACCGCCGCATCGACGTCGAACATCTCAGGGGGAATCGCGCCGCCATAGTTGACGTTGTAGAGGAAACGCTGGTTAGTCATGTCACCATTGTGATAACGCGCGGTCGAGAAGGGTGTCGAGATGCCATTGAATTTGTGGTAGTCGTCGTATTCCTCGCCCTCGATGTTCTTGTCTCTGTAGAGCGGGTCGCGCCACTCGAAGCTGCGCCGCACGGGAAGATGCGAGTTCGCATCCAGATCGAGCGTCAGGTTGTCATTCGTGGAAGACAGGATGGTGATCTTGTCTGCCAGGCGGCGCTCCACCTGTTCCTGGCCGCCGTAGATGTAGAGCGCTCCCGGATCCTTCATCCAGATGCGCGCCACCGCGTCTACGGAATGATCGCGCCGGCGCAGGTAGTCGTCCATCTCGGCCTTGGGGATCGCCCGTTTGCCTTTGTACGTGACCTCCCATCCCTGGTCGCCGATGTAAATCTCGTACACCTGCCGCTTCTTACCTAGCTCTACTCGCTCCCTATCCGGCGGCTGGCGATAGTCGAAAAAATCGGTGATCGCACCCGTAGGCTTGCCTTGGTAGAAGCCGGATGTGCGCCCAATCAGCTCATAGCCCGGCGCATTCAACCACGCATCGCCACCCAACGCCTGGATCATTTGCTGCAGCAGCGTCTTTACCTTCTGCTGCTCGGCATTGGCGGTTGCGTCGCCGGTGGCCTGTGCGCGTAGGCTGAGACCGCCGCACAGGACCAAGACCCAGAGCAAGACAAGCGGAAGTCCCATTCGCCGTATCGTCATCCCACTAGTACCGCCCCACCGTTCACGTTCAGCACCTCACCGCTAATGAACCCCGCCCACGGCGTGCACAGGAACAGGATGGGTGCTGCAATCTCCTTTACCCGTGCGACTCGCCCCAATGGGATAGTGCCAAAGATCTTTGCGCGGCCCGCTTCTGTCGCTAACGCAGGCGCCGCCATTTCGGTATCTACCCAACCGGGCGCTACGCAGTTCACATAGATGCCCTTGGGAGCAAGCTCGGTGGAAAGGCTCTTGGTCAGAGAAATCAGCGCACCTTTACTCACTGCGTAGTCGGCATGGAAGGCTTCGCCGCGCTGGCCCGCTGTCGAACTGACCAATACAATGTGCCCCCGTGCCTCTCCGTTGGACGCGTTCCGCTGCTGCATGGCAGCGACCGCCGCCTGAACCAGACCAAAGGCGCTGTCCAGATTCACGTTCATGGTGCGCCGCCACTGCCGCTCATCCATCGTGGCGATTGGCGCGTCGTCCGGCGGCCAGATGCCGTGGTTTACAACCAGACAATCCAGCGCCCCAAAGGCTTCGATGGTTTGGGCGACCAGCGCGCGTCCCGCTGCGGCGGAATCCAGTTCCTGCCGGAAGGCCACGCAGACTGTCTCGCCGCCACATTCGCTGACCAGAGAATGCGCGCGGGCATGGGCCTCACGGTAGTTAAACGCGACCCGAGCCCCGGCCTGGCGAAAGAGCTGTACCGTTGCCGCGCCGATTCCGCGTGCCCCACCTGTGATGAGCGCCACCTTGCCGTGAAGCGCCAGCGGAACAGACTCATCTGTCTCCTGCATGCTCGATAGCATATCTGGACGCTATCGAAGCAGCGAAATGCGCGCAACTCACGATCCTTTGCCGCGCTTCGCCAGCTCCTTCTTCCGCGCCGCCACCAGCTTCCGCCGCTCCGTCGTGGGCATGGCGAGCATATCCCGAGTGCGCCTGGGCAGCTTTGCTTCGATGATGTCGCGTGCAGCACGCAGCCGCGCTTCCAACTCGCCCGTCCGCAGCGCATTCCAGCGCTCCAGCGCCACCCAATGTGCCCGCGCGAGATACGGAGCGGGGAAGATGCCATCAATCTCCAGCAACTCCGCCGCGCCCTCCGGACCCGCCGCAAAGGACAGCACACCGTTGCTGTCGGTGTCGAGATTCAGGACTGCAAACATCTTGCCGCCAATCGCCTTATCGCCCACCCAGAAGACCAGGTTGTTGCCCCACTGCAGCGTCTCTTCCACAAAGGGTAAGCCAAGCAGAAACGCGCGTGTGCTTTCGCTGTCCATGCCGAAAGTATGCACGGTGCTTGTAGCCGGCGCGAACTCTATACTGTATTCACGCATGCCTGAGAGCACAGCCACCCCATCCTTTCTTCCTGTTGACGAGCAGTTGGACTATCTGCAGAAGGGAGCGGCAGAGATCATCCGCGTCCCTGACTTGCGCGAGCGGTTGGAGGAGTCACGCAAGACGGGCCGCCCCCTCCGAGTAAAGGCCGGGTTTGACCCGACCGCGCCCGACCTGCACCTGGGCCACACGGTGCTGATGCGCAAGCTCAAGCACTTCCAGGACCTGGGCCATCAGGTCATCTTCCTGGTGGGGGATTTCACCTCGCTGATCGGCGACCCGACCGGCAGGTCAGTGACGCGCAAGCCGCTGACCCGGGAGCAGATCGATCAGAATGCCAAGACCTACACCGACCAGGTCTTTCGCATTCTGGACCGGGAGAAGACCGAGGTGCGCTTCAACTCCGAGTGGCTGGGCACGCTGGGCTTCGAGGGCATCATCCGGCTAGCCGCGCACTTTACGGTGTCGCAGATGCTGGAGCGCGAGGAGTTCCACAAACGCTTCCAGGAAGAGAAGCCGATCTCGCTGCACGAGATGCTGTACCCGCTGGCGCAGGGCTACGACTCGGTGATGCTGAAGGCAGATGTCGAGCTGGGCGGCACGGACCAGCGGTTCAATCTGCTGATCGGCCGCGAGCTGCAGCGGCACTACGGACAGCCCTCTCAGATTGTGCTGATGACCCCGATCATCGAGGGGCTCGACGGCGTGCAGAAGATGTCGAAGTCGCTGAACAACGCGATCGGCATTCATGAGCCGGCCGGGGAAATGTATGGGAAGCTGATGTCCATCTCCGACACCCTGATGTGGAGCTACTGGACCCTGCTCACCGACCTGAAGCAGAGCGAGGTAGATGCACTGAAGGCGGCGGTCGCGAGCGGCGCCGAGCATCCGATGGATGTGAAGAAGCGGCTCGCGCGGACGATCGTAGCCGGATTCCACGGAGAGGAAGCGGCAACGCGCGCCGATGAAAACTGGGCGAAGCAATTCCAGCGGGACGAGACGCCAGAGGACCTGGACGAAGTTGCGGTCTCGGCTGCAGATGCTGGCTGGACGCACGAGACGGGCGCTATCCGGCTGGACAAGCTGCTGTTCCTGCTGGGACTTGCCGAGTCTGGCGCGGACGCCACCCGGAAGGTAAAGCAGAGCGCGGTTCGCCTGGATGGAGAAGTGGTGCTCGGCACGCATGCCCGGGTCGCGGTTCCGGGTCGGATTGTCGTCAGAGCCGGGAAGCGGGCAAAGGCTGCCCTACTGAGCTAACCCGCAATAAGAAACGACTTAGGCGTTATAGGTGCCGGAGTAGAGTTCGGTCAGCTTGTGGATGAGATCGCCGAAGCCTGAGGCTTCGAGCTGGACTTCCGTACCGGTGTGGAGTTGGACGAAGGCAAGCTGGCGCTTGTGGTCCAGGGCGATGGAGGCGATCTGGTCCAGGGGAATTGCCCGGGACTGCTCCAATGCGTGCGCGAGCTCGATGGCCTTCATCTCGTTCTCCCAGGGAAAGTAAAGCAATATGCCAGATGAAATGCGGCGGTGATGTGGCCGGAGCACCTTGGTGCTAAGTCCCTCCCCCGAAAGACTCAGCACCAGTGCGCAGCGATCACATCACCGCATGTCCACAACATACCCTGATATCGATGAAGAAAAACATTGATGCGGTAACACTTACCAAACTACTGAGTAACTTACGGTAACTTTAAGCGGAGCTGCGGCAATATCTTGCCACGAGATAGCGTTGAGGACTGGCCAATCGTTTTTTTCGCGCTGATGCCGATGGCGCAAACCGCGTCTCTCCGTGCAACCGGCAAAGCTATTCACGATCTGCGAGCGTGCCCATCCTGACGGATGGCGGACAGATTGTTTTCAGCGCAGGCGCGAAGTTTGCATCCACACGTCTGATCAAGTCTGCGTCTTAGAGCTCGATATTGATCAGGTCCGAGGTGTGGTCGGTGTGGTCGCCGTTGGGGCTGGTCGTTTTGTCCTGCGGGGCTCGCCAGTGGTCGATGTAGGAGATCTGGTGGACGCAGGAGACGGTGCAGTTGGGCGCGCAGGTCTTCTCGGTGAGGAATTCGCGGTCGAGGTCGGCCTGGGTGTAGTTGGCCAGTGGGACGCCGGGGAAGCCGCGCTGCTGCGAGCAGTAGTGCACCAGCCCGTCTTCGCAGACGTAGATGTAGCGAGAGCCGGCGCGGCAGCGCCAGTCGTTGGGCTCGCCGTTGGCGATGGCTTCCTGAAAATGGTTAAAGCGCGAATAGTTCTTCTTATCCAGCTGCTTCATTTCGTAGTAGACGCGGCGCTCTTCGCCACCCAGCGGCTTTAGCTGGCCGCTGCCGTCGTGGATGATGCCGATGGTCGAGGTGAAGCCCAGCTCGAGCGCGCGGTGGCCGATGGTGAGCGCATCCTGGGGGTTCTTGATTCCGCCGCCGACCACGGAGTTGATGTTGACGTGGAACTCGGCGTACTCGGCCAGAAATTGTAGCTTCTTGTCGAGCACTTTCAGGCTTTTCTTGGAGATCTCGTCCGGCTGCACGTTGTCGATGGAGATCTGCATGTGGTCTAGGCCGGCCCGGTTTAGACGCTCGATGCGTTCCGGCATCAGAAAGTAGCCGTTGGTGATCATGCCGGCGAGGCGTCCGTGGTGACGGATGCGCGCGATGATCTGGTCCAGATCGGGATGGGTGAGCGGCTCGCCGCCCGAAATGGTGATGATGCTGGTGCCGAGGCGGGCGAGGTGGTCAATGCGGCGGAGCATCTCGTCCAGCGGGACGGGTTCGGAGACCTTGTCGTACTCGTTGCAATAGGCGCAGGAAAGATTGCAGAAGCGCATGGGCACGATTTGCGCCATGACGACGTGATGGGTGGAGGCCAGTGCGTGTCCCACGATCCCGAGCTCGCGGAGCTTTCGGGTGCCGGCTTTGATCCGGCTTTTGCGGTGGGGGATAGGGAGGGCTGGAGTTGTTGTGGCGGCGGACATTCGGGCTGGTTTGATTATATCGGGAGGCAAAACACGAGCCCCTCGATACACAGGCATTCGCTCTTCGTGGAGAACTAATCCTGACTCGCCGTGAGGTTTGCTACCACCTCTCCGTTCTTGTTCAAGAGTTCCAATGTTGAACTGCGAATTTTGAAGGATGCGGTTTGACGGAGTACTGCGATAAATTCGGGCGGGTCAGCTGGCCGGCTGGGCTGAACAGTGGTGCCCTTGCCGATGGGAAGACGAGCTGGTGGGCAAGCTACTAAGGTGCTGGTCACAAAATCAATGTGCAAAGAGCGACCATCTGCTTCATATGTTCCCGTCAGATCGTTGCATCCATCGGAGGATGGACTTACCAATTGGCCGGTTGAGCCGCCGCTGAACTGCTGATCTTGTTTCAGGGCGAAGTAGAGGTCAGTACCTTCATCCTGGACTGGCTTTCCCTTCAGATTAAGCACTTTCCACCGTGTGCCAACCAGATGAAGATTTCTGTCTGCTGAATGATCCGCCTGCGCAGAAACCGGTGTAATCGATCCGAACCAGATAAACACCGCCAAAAGCGTCAGGACGCTTGGTGTTTCCAGCTTTAATCGCTTCATAACGGAGTCCTCCGTGGTCCTGGCGCCTCAGAGCGAGTAGCGGTCCAGCGATTCGCGGAGCTTTCGTAACTGCTCCGGTATCACGAGCTCGGATTGGGTGATGCGCGCGTCTACCGTGATGGCGAGCGTGAGCACCTTGCGGTTGCGCAGCACCAGGATGGCGACTGGATGCCCCGCGTTGGTGCGCAGGGTCTGGAGCCAGTCGGCCGTGGTTTCGAGCGGCATGCCGTTGGCCGTGACGATGATGTCGCCAGCGTCGAGCCCGGCATTGCCGGCGGGGCTTTTGTCCTCGACGCTGCGAACGAGCAGGCCATTGCCGGCGCGGACGCCGAAGAACTTGGCGAGCTGCGGCGTCAGCGGCTCGACCTGGGCGCCGATGTATGCCTGCGGGTCAGGCGAGTCGCTGTCCGACGAGGTGCCGTCGCCCGCGTAGCTGCCCTGTGCTGCGAAACCGTTCACGATGGGTGCGGGCTCCGGGATAGGGACGTGAAAATGGTGGGCCCAGGCATGCTGAACCAGCGCGGTGCGGTCGGCGAGCTTGAGGTGCAGCCGTTCCACCTTGGCGTTGTGCACGATCTGGAGATCGATCAACTTGCCGACCGGCATATCCCGGAGCAGGCGGCTGAGGGTGGCTGCATCGTTGACGAGTTGGCCATTGATGGCCTGGATGACGTCGCCGGTATGGAGGCCGGCTTTGGCTGCCGGGGCGTCGTGGTCGAGCGAGACGACTTCAGCGCCGGCAGAGATGGTGAGCTTCTCCTTTTGCGCGCGGGCGGGATCAACGTCGTGGACGGTCACGCCGAGATAGCCCTGCGACGCAGCCGCGAGGACGAGGCGCGCGTTGCTTTCGAGGATCGCTTGAGGGAGAAGGGCGGGAACCGGAGAAGGCGCGATGGCGGCCTGCATGGCGAAGGCTGCCGGGGAGAGCGCTGCCGACGCCCAGAGTACGGTGCTCAGGGTTGCAGTCGACAGAATTTTGGAGGTATCGGGGTAGAGCATGACAACAAAACTCCTGATGCAAGACGGGAGTTACTAGAGCGGATCTACCCTCGCTGGACGCCCCCAGTGTCTGACAGTGCGGCTTTTTCTCAATGGAAAGCCGCGACAGCCATTCTGGTTCCGGGCTACACCCTGGGCAAATCCGTTCTACGGCCTGTAATTCAGACGGACGAGAACCGCAATTGTCACGTTCTGGTCAACCTTAATCGATCGTAGATGTGGCTGGCTAAAGCATTTTTGTGATGCCGAAGGAACCGGAGACTCTCCGGAATGGCCTTTCCTCAACGGCCACGTAGGCTTGTAACAGCCGATCGACAGGAGAAATGCCTTATTGAACTTGCGGCATTTGCTGCAGCATAGTGCGGGAGACGTTGCGCAGCAGGGGATTTCCGTCGTGGGTGGCGACGTTCTCGAGGACCTGCTGGACGCTGGAGTCGGCGGTGATCGGGGCGAGCATGCGGATGGCCTGAGCGCGAATCTGCGGGTCCCCATCATCGAGGACGGCTTCGAGGACGGCGTCGCGGACGTGCATGTCCTCTGTCAGGTACGGAGCCAGGCCACTCAGCGCCTGGGCGCGGACATTGGACTGAGGATCATAGCGCAGGGCAACCATGAGGGCGCTGCGCAGGCTGGCATCGGCTCCGCAGTCTACGGCGTCAACGCAGGTGCGGGTGAGCAGGTCGAGGGCGGCATCCCGCACGGAAGTATTGAGCGGCGCACGCGTGCCGAGCAGCAGCAGGGAACGAATATTGTTGTCGTCCAGCGGCCCGACAGCCTCGAAGGGCACCAGGCTGCTGTACTGGACGTGGACCATGCCGGTTGGATCCTTGGTGACGCCGGTGACGGCGGCGACGTGCAAGGGGAGGTCACCGGGGGGCTGCATGCTGGCGGGTGGTTGGGCGAATTTGAAGCCGGCAAAGCCGAGGCCGGCGCCGGCGAAGAGCATGACGGCGGCCGCGAACGGCGCGGTGCGCAACAGGCGGAAATCGGTCCAGAGCGAGCGGCGGAGGTGGGTGAGCCAGGAGTCGTGCGGGGCTTGCTCGAGGGCCTCGTCGATCTTGAGCCGGGTCTGGGCGATGAGGTTGGGTGAGGGCTCGCGGACGGGCAGGATGGCCATGGCGCTCGACAGGGCGCGGGTGACTTCGAGCTCGTCACGGCAGTCGGCGCAGCCGGCAAGGTGTTGCTCCAGCCGATGGCAGGCCTCATCGCTGAGTTCGCCGTAGAGCAGCAGGGTGATTTGCTCATGGGCTGCGTCGCAGCTGAGATTGCTGTCGTGGCCAGGCCAGGTCATGGCAGGTAACTCAGGAAGCCTCTCACCGCACTACCGCCAGGCTGGCGCGCAGCTTCTTGGTGGCGCGGAAGAGCGTGTTCTTGGCGGTCTCCTCGGTGGTATTGAGCATCTCGCCGATGGTGCGCAGGCGCAGCCCCTGATAGTGCTTTAGCTCGAAGACCATGCGCTCACGCGGGGTGAGTTTCTCGAGGGCAGTGGCGATCTTTGCCCCCAGCTCCTTGCGCTCGAGTTCGCGGCCGGGGTTTGCGGAGGCGCGCTCATCGGACACCATGCCGAGCAGGTCCAGCTCCTCGCCGGAGGAATCCATGACAATCGCCGGATCCTCGCGGCGAGTTTTCCGGCGGCGCATCAGGTCCAGGCAAAGGTTGGTGACGATGCGGTAGATCCAGGTGTAGAAGGAGCATTCGAACCGGAAGTTGCCGAGGTAGCGGTAGGCCTTAAGGAAGGCTTCCTGCGCGATGTCCTGGGCATCGGTTTCGGAGCCGAGCAGGTGCAGAGCGAGGCGCAGCACGGCCTGGTCATATTGGCGGACCAGGGTGTCAAAGGCTTGGCGTGAGCCTTTCTGGGCCTGACGGATCAGCTCGGTCTCGGATGTGCGGTCCTCCGGGCTCATGCCGCCGCCGGTGCGCGTCTGCAGGCCGCGGCGGCCGGGCCAGGTTTGGCTGGCGCGATTGGCCGGAGCTGCTGGGTTGAGCGGGCCGGGCTGGATACGGATTGCTTCGGTTCCCATCTTGCTTCCACCTCTTACAGGAGATACGTCCTCTGCAAGATAGACGTTCCCCTAGGTATGAGGACGCAGAAGTATGGGTTTTGGTAGCAGAAAATGACAGTCTGATGACAATCCAACGGATTTTGAGGGCAGAGGACAGTGGCTGGCACATCCCAAGAGAGTGCATAAGGTTCTGGCAAGTCTCTGCCGGGTTTATGCTTGGCGTCGCCTGCACATATTCCAATTTCAGGTCCGGCTCCTATGAGTTGCCTTCGTTCACTGTTCCGCCTCGCACTGATCGTGCTTCTCGGCTGTTTCCCTGGGTTCGCTCAGAACAATCTCTCGGTTCACTGGGAGGAGCTGACCGGGCCGGATTTCATCGCCGCTATCCATCAGTCGCAGGGCGTATGCGTGCTGCCCTTCGGGATTATCGAGAAGCATGGACCGCATCTGCCGCTGGGGACAGACCTGATCAACGTCCGGTATGTGACCGAGAGGGCGGCGCAGCAGAACTATGCCGTGGTCTTTCCGGCGTACTACTTCGGCCAGATCGCGGAGGCGCGGCAGCAGCCAGGCACGGTTTCCTATAGCGGTCATTTGCAGCTCGACCTGCTGCAGGAGACCACGGACGAGATGGCGCGCAATGGCTGCAAGAAGGTCGTGATCGTGAACGGCCACGGCGGCAATCTGGACTTACTCCCCTACTTTGCCCAACTTCAGATGCAGACCCCGCATGATTACGTCGTGTACGTGTACTGGTGGCCGGGTGCCAAGGGTTCGGACCGGCCGTATAAGGGCGGCACCGTAGACATGCATGCGGGCGAGAGCGAGACCGCGCACACCATGGTGACCGCGCCGGGGCTGGTGCACACGGACCGCGCGCAATCGGAGTCGGGCGCGGATGTGGCCCGGCTGCACCTGCCGGAAGGGGTCTATACCGGGATTTGGTGGTATGCGAGATTCCCGAATCACTACTCGGGCGATGGCTCGCTGGCCACGAAGGCGCTGGGCGAGTACGACATCAAGGCCGAGGCGGGCGCGATTGCGGATGTGATTCGCGCGGTGAAGGCGGATGATGTGTCGGCGAAGCTGCAGCAGCAGTTTTATGAAGATGCGAAGCATCCGCTGGACACCAAGCAATAAGCACAGAAGAGTACTCCCGCATTGCACAGGCGGGTGTCCTCTACACTCGTGTTGATGACGCAGGCAAACACTTTCATTACCGCCTATTGCGATGGCGGATCGCGCGGAAATCCTGGGCCCTCGGGCTATGGCGTTTCGATTGAGGATGACGGGGGCCGTCCTATTGCCGACCTGAGCGAGTTTCTGGGCGTAAAGACGAACAACTTTGCCGAGTACTCCGGGCTGCTGGCGGCGCTCGAATATGCGCTGGAGCATGGGCACCCGCGGCTGCGGGTGGTTGCGGACTCGGAGCTGATGGTGAAGCAGATGAAGGGACAATACCGGGTGAACAGCCCGGACCTGCGGCCATTGTGGGAAGAGGCGAAGCGGCGTGTGGCGGGGCTGGAGCGATTCGAGATCCAGCATGTGCTGCGCGGCAAGAACAAGCGCGCCGATGCGCTAGCCAACCAGGCGATGGATCGCGGGACGGGAAAGCTGGTGAAGCAGGTTGGTGGAGGTGAGGCCGGCGGACCGCCGCCGAAATCCTCCGCGGCCATGCGACCGCATCTGGTGACATCGGCGGCTGGCAAACCTCAGTCGGCTGATAGGCCACTCGCCGCGAACCCTGTGGAGAAACGGGCGGGGGAGAAGCGGGTGCTGAAGGGCTTTGTGAAGAACGGCGTGGTACACCTGCTGGAAGGCGAGCTGCCGGAGAACTGCTTTGTCCGCGTGACGCCGGAATAGCCTCCTGAATCACGGAACCGGGTGCCCGTTGCACGCGTAGCAAAAGGCATCATGCGCCTGCTGCTTCTTGCTACTTCGATTGCAGTGTTTGCCGGCCATTCGATTGCGGCGAACTCGGCCGTACCTGAGGCGCTGACTGCCGATCAGATCATGACGAAGGTTGCGGCGAACCAAGACCGCACCGAGGCGGCGCGTTCGCGCTACATCTACCTGCAGCACGTGCGGATGGTTTCGCGAAAACCGGGTGGCAAGGTGATATGCGAAGAGATCACGGATAGCCGCGTGAGTCCACAGCAGAAAGAGTCACAGCAGCAATTATTGAAACTGGATGGACGCTACTGGCAAAAACGGCAGTATTTCCACTACACGACTCTGCAGGAGCACGAGGACGAGAAACCCAAGGCCGGCGATCCGCAACGTAAAGAGGTCAAGACCGAGCGGGAAGACTTGGAAGGGATGGATATCGATCTGGTGGAGAACCTCCGCAAGAACCTGGCGGACGACAAGTCGAAAGACGGGCTGGGCAAAGGACTCTTTCCGCTGACGACCGAGCAGCAGAAGCAATATCTCTTCACGCTCAAAGGGCGGCAGACGATGAATGGCC
Source organism: uncultured Acidobacteriaceae bacterium (assembly GCA_963737035.1). Lineage (GTDB taxonomy): Bacteria > Acidobacteriota > Terriglobia > Terriglobales > Acidobacteriaceae > KBS-83. The sequence continues at coordinate 105,795 of CAVTRJ010000002.1, forward strand.
GCGATGTATACCACGTCAGCTTCCGGCCGAAGGACAAGAACGATTTCGACTGGAAGGGCGAGGCATTCATCGATGCGCAGGAGTTTGAGCCGGTGGTGGTGTACACGCAAATGTCGCGCAAGATCCCGCTGGCCGTGCGCACGCTGCTGGGCACCAATCTGCCGGGGCTGGGATTTTCCGTCACTTACGATCGCGAGCCGGATGGCGTGTGGTTCCCGGTGAGTTTTGGCACGGAGTTCCGCATGCGCGTGCTGTTTTTTATTGCGCGGGATATCTCGATGTCGCTGGCCAACACGCATTTTGAGAAGACGCACTCGGATGTGCGGATTCTGGATGGCGTAAAGGTGGTGGAGAACTCGGCGCCAACTTCATCGAATGCGACGCATTAGTCAGCTCCGGAAGCTGGCAAAGGCAGTGCCGTTATAGCAGGAGCTGCCAGTACCCAACGTCGATCCAGCGGCCAAACTTCCGGCCGACTTGCTCGAAATGCGCGACCTTGTGGAAGCCGAGGCGCTCGTGCAACGCGATGCTGGCGGGGTTCGGAAGTGCGACGCCACCGATGGCGGCATGGAAGTTGCGTTCACGCAGATCAGCCAGCAGACTTTCACAGAGTTGCGAACCGATGCCGCGGCCGGTGAACTTGGGATCGAGGTAGACCGTCACTTCTGCGGAGTGGCGATAGGCGCAGCGACCCTTCCATTTGCTGGCGTAGGCGAAACCGTGGACGGCAGCGCCGTCTTCCCATACGAGCCACGACAGTGACCGGAGGGTTTCGTCGATGCGGCTTGCCATCTCGGCTGGTGTAACTGCCGCTTCTTCGAAGGTGATGGCGGTTTCGAGGATGTAATGGTTGTAGATGGCGCAGATGGCCTCGGCATCTGCCATTGTGGCGGTGCGGATCATGAATCTAGCCCTTGGCGAGCTCGGCTTTTACGATTTCGCTGACCTGCTTGCCGTCAGCGCGCAGGCCGGTGGCGGCGATCTTCGCCTGTACGTCCTTGATCACCAGGCCCATTTCCTTCGCCGTGGGCCGCTTGCCCGCGGAGCTCATCTCGGTGATGGTCGCCTCGACCAATGAGCGGACTTTTGACTCGTCCGCCTGCTGCGGCATGTAGGTTTCGATGAATTTGATCTCGGCGGCTTCCTTTTCTGCCAACTCGGGACGATTGCCTTTCGTGAACGCCTCGACGGAATCGCGGCGCTGCTTGATGAGCGTGGTGAGCGTCTGCAGCACTTCGGGCTCGCTTAGTGGGGCACGCTTCTCGATTTCTTTGTTCTTGATCGCGGTCTTCACCATGCGCAGCACGTCGAGCTTCAACTGCGCCCGCTCTTTCATAGCTGCGACGGTGTCCTGCTGGATGCGCTCCTGAAGGGTCATGCGTTTTCGTCTCCTGGCTGGGACAAGGCCAACTTACCAGTATAAAGATCGGCGCGATCGATAGAATAGAAGTCAAGGAAACCGCACAAACATGATTCGAAAGACGCGCCTCTTTACGCCCGGTCCTACGCCTTTGCTTCCCGCCGCACAGTTTGCCATGGCCGCGGCCGACCTGCACCACCGCACGCCGGAGTTTCGCGCGCTGTATGTCCGCGTGCTGGAGCAGTTGCGCGCTTTCATCGGAACCAAGAACGATGTGATTCTGATGGCCTGTTCGGGCAGCGGCGTTATGGAGGCCTCGGTCGCGAACATCACGTCGCCGGGCGACCGCGTGCTGGTGCTGAGCGCGGGCAAGTTCGGCGAGCGCTGGACAGGCATCGCGAAGGCTTACAACTGCGACGTGGATGTGGTCAGCGTGGCCTACGGGCAGACCTTTTCGCTGGATGCGGTGAAGGCCGCGCTGAAGGTGGAGACCCGTGCCGTGTACATGCAGGCGAATGAATCGTCCACCGGCACGCGGCACGATGTGGAAGGTGTGGCGAAGCTGCTGAAGGATGCGAAGAGCGACGCGGTGCTGGTGGTGGATGCGATCACCGGGCTAGGGACGACCCACTTCGACGCGGACGCGTGGGGCGTGGACATCATGATCGGCGGCTCGCAGAAGGCGGTGATGATTCCGCCGGGGCTCGCATACTGCTCTGTCAGCGAGAAGGCGTGGGAACTGATGGGCAACGCGCTGAACCCGCGCTACTACTTCGATCTGCGCAAGGAGCGGAAGAGTGCCGCGAAGGGCGAGTCATCGTACACGCCGGCCATCTCACTGATCGCGGGACTGAGCACTGCGCTGGACTACATTGCCTCGCAGGCGGGGGGCGATGTTGCGGCAGGCCGTAAAAAGCTGGTCGACAACGCGGAGACGATTGCGGCGATGACGCGCGCAGCCGTGGAGGCGCTGGGGTTGAAGCTGTTCTCAGCCGCACCGGGCGCGGCTCTGACGGCGGTGTTGCCGCCTGCGGGCATGGACTCCGGAGTCGTGGTGAAGGAACTGAAGTCGCGCTTCGGCGCCATCATCACCAACGGCCAGGGCGAGATGAAGGGGCAGCTCTTCCGGATCGCGCACATCGGCTACTTCGACTATCTGGACACCATCGCGATTATCGGCGCGCTGGAGCAGGTTGCGGCGACTTCGCTGAAGCTGCCGGACTTCCGCTTCGGCAAGGCCTTGGCGGCTGCGCAGCAGGTTTTTGCCGAGCGTACGGCCGTTCCACAGCCGGAGCTTGCGGCGGCGAGGTAAGAGATGATTGCACGCCATTGGCGAGGCTGGACTGTGCCGAAGAACGCGGACGCGTACCAGGAGTTGCTCAGCGGCACGGTTCTGCCAGGCCTCAAGAAGATTTCCGGATATCGCGGCGGATACGTGCTTCGCCGCGATGTTGCGGAGGAGGTCGAGTTCGTGGTGGTCAATCTTTTTGATTCCATCGAGGCAGTGCAGCAATTTGCCGGGCCCGATTATGCTGTCGCCCAATTTGAGCCGGAAGCCAGGCAGCTTCTCGCTCGAGTGGAACCTCTCGCCTCCCACTATGAAGTTTGCGTCAGCCCCGTTCCAGCTTGAGCGGCCGCAAGCATACTGGATGCGTTCGCTGATCTGCCGTGCTTTGTCACCGCGTCGTGATTGAAATTGAGGAGCTCTTGTGAAGATTGTTCTCGCTGAAAAGGTTTCACCCGCCACGCTCGCTGTGTTTCAGGCCGAGCAGGGCTGGAACGTAGTGACGCACGATCAGATCAAGGACGGGCTCGCAAATGAGCTGAAGGATACCGATGGGCTGGTGGTGCGCTCGGCCGTCCAGGTGGACGATGCGCTGCTGGAGCATGCGCCGAAGCTGCGCGTGATTGGCCGCGCGGGCGTGGGAGTGGACAACATCGACGCGGATGCGGCAACGCGGCGCGGCATCGTGGTGATGAACACGCCGGGAGCGAACGCGATTGCGGTGGCGGAGCTGACCATTGCGTTGATGCTGGCGCTGGCGCGGCAACTGCCCAAAGCGAATGGCGCGCTGCATCAGGGCAAGTGGGAAAAGAAATCGCTGAGCGGCGCTGAGCTGCGCGGCAAAACATTAGCGGTGCTGGGGCTGGGCCGCATCGGTCTGGAAGTAGCACAGCGGGCCGCGAGCTTCGGTATGCAGATCATCGGGCACGATCCGTTTGTGTCGCCGGCAGTAGCGCGCGAGCGCGGCGTGGAACTGGCTCCTCTGGATGCGCTGTTTGCCCGGGCGGACTATTTGACCTTGCACGTTGGGCTGACGCAGCAGACGGCGAACATCATCAACGCGAAGAATCTGGCGGCCATGAAGAAGGGCGTGCGCATTGTGAACTGCGCGCGCGGCGAGCTGGTGGATGATGCCGCATTGGTGGCAGCCCTGGACAGTGGCCAGGTGGGCGGAGCGGCGCTGGATGTCTTCCGCGATGAGCCGCTGAAGAACTCGCCCTACTTCAACCGGGAGAACGTCATCCTGACACCGCACATTGCGGGTTCGACGGCGGAGGCACAGGAAGCGGTCGGCATCCAGATTGCGGCGCAGGTGCGCGAGTATCTGAAGCTGGGTGTGGTGCAGAACGCGGTGAATCTACCGTCGCTATCGCACGAAGAGTATGTCGAACTATCCCCATATATCGATATGGCGGCCCGGCTGGGGGCGTTCCTCTCGGCCACCGCGGATGGCAATGTCGATAGCATCTCGCTGGTGTATCGCGGGCGGCTGGCGCAGGGCAAGACAGACCTGGTGCGCAACGCGGCCATTGAGGGCGTGCTGGCGCATTCAGAGAATGTGAATCGCATCAATGCGGCAGCTGTGGCGGAGGAGCGGGGTATCCGCCTCCACGAGTCGAAGCTGGAAAACGGCGGCGCTGCAGGCGTGACGCTTACGCTGCACACGCGCGGCGGCGAAACGACGGCGACCGCAACGGTGCTGCATGGGCGCTCGCCGCGGCTGCTGGCGAGCGACGGCATCGATATCGAGGTGCCGCTGCACGATACGCTGATCGCGATCCGCAACTACGATGTGCCCGGTGTGATTGGACGCGTAGGCACCGTGCTCGGCGAGCACCAGGTGAACATCGCGAATTTCGCGCTGGGACGCGGCGCGGAAGCTGCCGCAAAGGATGGCGTGGGCGGAGCGATTGCGGTAGTGCAGGTAGACGGTGAGATCACGCCGGCGGTGATTGGAGCGCTCGAATCGATAGAAGCGGTGACGCGGGTGCGGCTCGTCAAATTACCGCCGCTACCTTGAGGTAGCGAGCGACCACCACTGCCGTGAGGCAGTCAGCTGTCACCGCTACAATAGCTAAAGGTCAGTCAGGAGCCGCCATCCGTGCCGCTTTACGAATACCAGTGCAAGCAATGTGGAAATCGCTTTGAAAAGATCCAGAGCTTCAGCGCGCCCGAAGAAAAGGTGTGCCCCAGTTGTGGCGGCGAAGTCGAGCGCCTGATCTCCGCACCGGCGATTCAGTTCAAGGGTGCTGGCTGGTATGTGAACGACTATGGCGGACGCGGCAAAGCATCTTCGGCAAGCGGGTCAGAGGGCAACTCGAAAGACGGCGCGAAGGACAGCGGCGGGAAAGACGTTTCTGCGAAGAGCTCGAAGAGCTCGGAGAGCTCAGCGAAAAGTGAAGGCAGCAAAAGTGACAGTGGGGGGAAAAGCGACTCCGGCGCTGCCTCCACGAGTTCGGGAAGCAACGCCGCGAGTTCTTCCAATTCCGAATCGAATACGAAGTCTTCCAGTTAGCTAGAAGATTTCTTCGAAGACTTCTTACGTCCCGTGGACTTCTTCCGCGAGCTGGACTTTTTCTTCGAGCTCGATTTGCTGGAGCTCTTTTTCTTTGCGGATTTTTTCTTCGCCGGTGGCACCTTCGCGCCTTCCTTGCGCGCTTCGGATAGCCCGATGGCGATGGCCTGCTTGGGGTTCTTCACCTTTTTCCCACTGCGGCCGGACTTCAATTTGCCGCGCTTGAATTCGTGCATCTCGCGTTCGACAGACTTTGAAGCCTTCGGGCTGTACTTCCGTTTCGAAGATTTCTTTCTTGCCATGTTTTGCCTCCGTGCGCACCTATGTGTGCGTCTCCCGTTATGTAACTGAGAGGCAAAAATGAGTTATGTGGTTGTTGCGGAGCAGCTTACAAGAAAGAGATTGACGCTTAGGTCTCTGCCATCGCGGGCAGAATCTCATCCACGTCTACCCAGTCAGTGGGGTAGTTGCCGGTATAGCAGGCGGTGCAGAACATCGGTTCGCCGCCACAGGCTTCCAGCAGGCCATCGAGCGAAAGATACGCGAGCGAATCGGCTTCGATGAAGCTGCGGATTTCGTCGACGCTGTTGTTGGCGGCAATCAGGTCTTTCTTGCGCGGCGTATCCACGCCATAAAAGCACGGCGATGTGGTGGGCGGACAACTGATGCGCAGGTGGACTTCCTTCGCGCCCGCAGCGCGCACCATGCGGATGATCTTGCGGCTGGTGGTGCCGCGAATGATGGAGTCGTCGACCAGGATGATGCGTTTTCCGGCGAGCAGATTGCGTACCGGATTCAGCTTGAGCTTGACGCCGAAGTCGCGCACGCGCTGCTCCGGCTCGATGAAGGTGCGGCCGACGTAGTGGTTGCGGATGAGGCCGAAGTTGAACGGGATGCCGCTTTCGGCGGCGTAGCCGAGCGCGGCGGTGACGCCGGAGTCGGGCACGGGCACGACGAGGTCGGCAGCCACTGCGGATTCACGCGCGAGCTGGCGACCCATCTTTTCGCGACTCTCCTGCACCCAGCGGCCGTAGATGCGGCTGTCCGGGCCGGGCGAAGTAGACGTGCTCGAAGATGCAACTGGTCTGCGGAAAGCCGGTAGCGTATTTGCGCGAGGTGACCCCGTCGGGCGAGATCATGACGAGCTCGCCGGGCTCGACGTCGCGCACGTATTCGGCACGCAGCAGATCGAAGGCGCAGGTTTCGGAGGCGAAGACATAGACGTCGGGTGCGCCATCTTCTCCGACGATTCTGCCCATGGAGAGCGGACGGAAGCCGCGTGGATCACGGGCGGCGAAGATGCGGTCGCGCGTCATCATGACGACGGAGAAGGCGCCATCGATCTGCGAGAGCGAGTCGGCGATGGCATCGACCAGCGTGGTGGCCTGGGAATGCGCGATGAGCTGGACGATGATCTCGGAGTCGGAGGTGGTCTGGAAGAAGGCGCCCGCGCGCTCGAGCTTGGCACGGATGTTTCCAAGGTTGACCAGGTTGCCGTTGTGCGCGATAGCGATGAGGCCTTTGGTGGATTCGACGCGGATGGGCTGCGCGTTCAGGAGTGCCGAATCACCCGTTGTTGAGTAGCGGGTGTGGCCGATCGCGAGATTGCCTGGCAGCTTCTGCAGAACTTCATCGGTGAAGATGTCTGCGACCAGGCCCATGCCTTTGATGTTTGAGAGATGGTGGCCGTCCGCGGTGGCGATGCCGGCGGACTCCTGCCCGCGATGCTGCAGCGCGTAGAGCATCAGGTAGATCTGGCGCGCGGCTTCGGGGTGGGCGTAGATGGCGGCTACGCCGCATTCTTCGTGGAGGGTGTCTGGGTCTTGCTCGCGCGCGATGAAGGGCTGCGAGGAGGGAAGCGTTTCCTCGATGCCGGGGACGCCCTGGTAGAGACGCTCGGTCATGCGGTCACCGTGTCGACGCTGAGGGTGGATTGGAGGGCGTTGGACCAGGCTGCACTTTGCAAGGCGTCTACGTTGGTTCGATCGATGACGAACCTCGATCTGTCTATCGCGAGAGAGACGTTTGAGACTGGTCCTGCCGTGTTGTTGCCAATCGAGCTCACGCTGTCTCGAAGTCTGAACTCAGTTCCGCGACGTGTCGAATTCTTTCCGGACGTTGCACGGAATCACAAGTATGCGATGACAGCGCTGGCTCCTCGAAGAAGAGCGCAGATCGCAGATCCATCGAATATGTCAGATTCGAATCGATTGCACCACGAGTTCTTGTGAAAGTTGCCTTCAGCCAGCGCTACAGCGAGGCCGCCGTCGGAGATGTCTCGAGCGGAGGAGAGCAAGCCATCACCAGCAAGTTCATGATCAAGAATTTCTGCAAGTGAGCTTCATGCCGCAAGATCAAGCTCGCAGGTGGTCAGCCCCAAAGTTTATGCAAGTACGACCTTGTAGCAAACTCGAGCTGCCGAGCGGATCGCCGAGCATTCGGTTCGAGAATTCGTCTTGCACGCTAAGAGGAAGCACGTGTCCCCGCTCCGCTGAAAATCCGCCGGCACAGCCTTCGACACATCCTCAAGAATCCCAACAATCCCGATGACCGGCGTGGGATAGATCCCTTCGCCTTTGGTCTCGTTGTAGAGCGAGACATTGCCGCCGGTGATCGGCGTGCCGAGCGCGGTGCAGGCTTCGGCGATGCCGTCGATGGCTGCCGAGAGCTGCGCCATGATCTCCGGCTTCTCCGGGTTTCCGAAGTTCAGGCAATTCGTCGCAGCCACGGGCACAGCCCCAGTACAGGCGACTTTGCGTGCTGCTTCGGCCACGGCGAGCTTCGCGCCCTGCTTGGGATCGAGATAGCACCAGCGGCCGTTGCCATCGAGCGCCATCGCTAATCCGCGCTTCGTACCTTTCACGCGCATCACGCCGGCTTCGCCGCCAGGACCCTGCACGGTGTTGGTCTGCACCATGGAGTCATACTGCTCGAAGACCCAGCGCTTGCTGCAGATGTTCGCGCTGGCCAGCAGCTTTTTGAGATCCGCAGTGTAGTCGCGCGGCTGCTTCAGCGCTTCAAGCACTTCGGCCGGCGGATCGAGCGGGACGGGTGCCTTCCAGGTTCCAACGGGGCGATGGTAAAGCGGAGCGTCGTCGGTAAGCGACTGATTTGGAATATCGGCGACCAGCTCGCCGTGGTGGCGAATGCGCATCTGCGGCTCACCGATGACTTCGCCGACGATCACGCCATCGAGTCCCCACTTGTCAAAGACACGCAGGACTTCGTTTTCGCGGCCCTTCTCGGCAACGAGCAGCATGCGCTCCTGGCTTTCCGAGAGCATGATCTCGTAGCTGGACATGCCGGTTTCGCGCTGCGGCACGTTGTCGAGCTCGACGTCCAGGCCGACGCCGCCGCGGCGCGCCCATCTCGCAGGTGGAGCAGGTCAGACCTGCCGCGCCCATGTCCTGGATGCCGACAACTGCGCCCGTCTGCATGGCTTCGAGGCACGCCTCGAGCAGCAGCTTCTCCATGAAGGGGTCGCCCATCTGCACGTTGGGTCGCTTCTGCTCGGAGCCTTCCGTGAACTCTTCGCTCGCCATGGTCGCGCCATGGATGCCATCGCGGCCGGTCTTGGCCCCGACGTAGATAACGGGATTTCCGACGCCGGTGGCCTTGGCGTAGAAGATCTCGTCCTTACGGACGAGGCCGAGCGCGAAGGCGTTGACTAGCGGGTTGCCGCTGTAACAGGGCTCGAATCGCGTCTCGCCGCCGAGGTTGGGCACGCCGAAGCAGTTGCCGTAGCTGGCTACACCGGCAACGACACCTTCCACGATGCGGTGATTCTTGCGGATGATATCCGGATCGGATTCGCCGTCTTCTGTCGAGAGCGGGCCGAAGCGGAGCGAGTCCATGACGGCCAGCGGGCGGGCGCCCATGGTGAAGATGTCGCGCAGGATGCCGCCGACGCCGGTGGTCGCGCCTTGGAAGGGCTCTATATAGGATGGGTGGTTGTGCGACTCGATCTTGAAGGCGCAGGCCCAGCCGTCACCAATGTCGATAATCCCGGCGTTCTCGCCCGGCCCCTGGACGACGCTACCGGGGCCGCTGGTGCGCTCGCCGCGGGTGGGCAGCCGCCGCAGGTGTACGCGCGAGGATTTATAGGAGCAGTGCTCGCTCCACATCACGCTGTAAATGCCCAATTCTGTGAGGGAGGGGGTGCGGCCCAGGGCCTTCTCGATACGCGCGTACTCTTCGGCCGTAAGGCTGTGCTGCTTGAGGAGCTCGGGAGAGATGCTTGCCGGTGCGGGCACCGCGGAAAGCGTCCTGGTTGTCATGGCGATGTCTATATTGTCGCATGATCAAACCGGATTGAAGCAGGGGCCGCGCTGGGGAATCCTGCTGCGGGAAATCATCGTCTCGGCATGAAAATTCCGGCCACAAAAGCAAAAGGGCGGTGTCCCTTCCGAGACTTCGCCCCTTGCTCTCCGCATTTTGAAGATCTGGATCGGCTAAACCAGATCACAACTCCCTTTAGCCGGGATTATCCGGGAATTTCGAGCTCAGCCCGAGTTTCCCTCACTCTCCCGTCGTAACGGTCGTTGTACGAGCTACCTCGCTGCCAATCGCGAGTCTCGTTGCCGATTCTCTTGTTGGCCATAGGTTTCTCTCTCCTTCTGGAAGATTTCTCTTCCGTTAATCAGTAAGACTCGATGCGGCGCGAGAGAGTTGTCGAGGATCGCCAGGCATTTTTTTGTGGAAAAGCAGCTCAGGATTGCTTTGTGTGCGTAATCGCGCGGATGTGTTGCGGGCCGGTGCGGCAACAACCCCCGATCCAGTCGGCGCCGGCTTTGCCCCAGGCCGCTGCCAACTCGCCGAAGCTTTCCGGGTCGGAGCTGCCTGCCCAGCTTCGAGTCTCGGCGATCCAGGTCTCGCCGGAGTTGGGGTAGACGGCGATGCGTTTGGTGCTGACGGTACGGATTCGCTCGATCAGTGGCAGGATGTACCGCGGCGCGGTGCAGTTGATACCGATGGCGATGATATTGGCAGCCGAATCGAGCAGCCGCGCGCATTCGTCAATCGGCTCGCCGTGACCAGTGTGGCTACCATCGCGGCATGTGAAGCTGATGTAGGCCGCGAGATTGGGATAACGGCCCAGCGCTTCGAGGACGGCTTCGGCCTCTGCGAGTGACGGGATGGTCTCGAAAGCGAGGAAGTCAGCGTCCGTGTCGCGCATCCCGTCGATGCGTTCGGCGTGGAATGCGACGAGCTCAGCGTGTCCGATGCCATAGCGGCCATGGAATTCTGCTCCGTTGTGCAGAGCTGCGCCATAAGCGCCGAGCGAACCGGCGATCCAGATGGGGCGCGGCTTGCGATGGGCGGCGATCTCGGTGTGGAGGTATTCGCGGCGCGCCTGACCCGCGAGCGCGACGCTCTGCTGGATTGCAGTCCGTGCATCGTCAGCGGTGAGTCCGATCTCGCAAAAACCCAGCGCGGAGAGTTGATAGCTGGCCGTGAGCAGGCAATCGGCGCCGGCTTCGAGGTAGCTGCGGTGCACCGCGAGTACCTTCTCCGGCTGGGTGCGCAGGACTTCACCCGACCAGAGCGGGCTGCGGAGATCGCAGCCGGCACGCTCGAGCTCGGTCGCGAGGCCGCCGTCGAGCACGCGTAGGCCGGTAAGGTCGAGCTGGTCGCGTGAGGTCATATATGTTGTCTACCGGCTTCGAAGCGCGGCGGCAAGCTGCGGGCAGTGTCTTCAATTCTGCTACACTCTCAAAGTGCGCTCGCGTGTTTTGCCATCCCTACCAGGGCGATGGCGGCGGGCGTCCCACCAAAGCAAGTCGGTCGATCGGGGAGTGGCTCAGCCTGGTAGAGCACCTGGTT
>CAVTRJ010000003.1:0-305344 GCA_963737035.1 uncultured Acidobacteriaceae bacterium
GGAATGGTAGGCACGAGGAGACTCGAACTCCTGACCTCTACCGTGTCAAGGTAGCGCTCTAACCAACTGAGCTACGCGCCTGCGCCTGGAGGGAACAGCTGCCTCAGTATACCAATTCCGGAACGCCTGACGGGCGCATCTTCCAGTCGCGCTGGAAGCGTTTACTGCCGCTGCGGTACGATGGAATTCCAGAAGGACGAACTCCCTCGCACGCGTCCCTACTTGACGACATGACACGCCGCCAGTGCTGAAAGACCTTCGCGCCGCTCCCAATCAATTGACGTTTCTGCGGCTCTGCATCATCCCTTTCCTGGTTACCGCAGTGCTAGATGGGCGCTACCGCACCGCGTTTGCGCTTTTCATCCTTGCCGGTATCAGCGATGGGCTCGATGGGCTGCTCGCGCGCATTCTGCAGCAGCGCACCCGCCTGGGCCAATACCTGGACCCCATCGCGGACAAACTGCTGCTCAGCACACTCTTTCTCGTGCTCATGCACCAGGGGCTCATCCCGCGCCGGGTCACGATTCTCGTTTTCAGCCGCGACGTCGGCATCGTGATTGTGGGCGCGCTGCTCTTCGCCACCGCCGGTGCGCGCGATTTCCGTCCCAGCCTGTGGGGCAAAGCCAACACGGTTGCGCAGATCATCGCCGTGGCCAGCACGCTGTGGACTGCCTTCTATGCACTACCGCTTCTAGTGCTCGTGCGCAAGCTGTCGCTCATCGCCACCTTCGCGCTTACGCTGATTTCATGGTTCCACTACACCTTGCGCGAGACTCGGCGATTGGGCTCAGAGGAATCGCGCAGCTCCGTCTAGATGCAGGCCGCGTAGCAGGAATCAAGCGTCGTCATTCTCGGCAAGCGTCTCCTCGCCGCCGTCCTGCGACATCTCCTGGTACTCGTCGGCATCGAACACTTCGCCGCACTCTTCGCACTCGACGTACTCCACATCGTCTTCGCGCGCTACCACGCGCACCTTGGGATGCTTGCAGACTCGTTGCATGATCAGTATTGGGGATTTTCGGATGGTTTGGCCGGCGCCCACAGTGACTGCCAAGTTGGGCCGGTATGCAGGAAATTGTACCCACGTCTCGATAAGAGTCAATGCGGCATTGGTTTGACCCCGGTAAAAGGCCGGTTCATTACAATCAGGAGAAACTTCCACCAGTTGCCCATTTTGAAGACTGATGCCAGTTGCAGTGCCGCCGTCCTGTGATCAAAGATGACCGAGCTCCCCCAGCCGCGCTTCTCCCGATTCCGTAACTTCCGCCGCTTCGGCCTGCCCGGGCTGCTGGCTTTGCTCTTCGTTGCACTGGTCATAGGTCAGCACCTGGTCTCCGGCGGCGATCCCTCGCTCGAGTTCAACGCACCCTCTGCCCTGCCGCCCGCCAGCGGCCTGGTAGACCAGTCGCCGCTCCGCCTCGCCCGACAATTGGCCCCCCAGGCTGCCGTGCCGCAGGAGCGCCAATACGCTCAGGACGCCCTCCGCCTGGCCGATAGCGAGGTCGATCAGGCATTCGCCAGCGCACTCCGCAATGCCACCCAGCACTCCCCTCCGCTCACCGGCCAGGCGCTGAAGATTTCGCAGCGGCTTAATGCCCTCAACGCCCGCATCAAGACCGAGCAGGCCGAGGTGGCCGCCCGCCAGCACGGTCCCGGCGCCGACGACGACGATCCCCAGCTCCAGCTCGCACAGGCACAGCTCGCGCTCGATACCGACGAAGCCGACGAGTTGCACCAGACCCTCATCCGACTTGGCGGCGACCGCCACGCCCTCATCCAACAGGCGCTCGACGAGCACGAAGCCGTGCACAAGGAGGAGACCGGCGCTGCCGTATCGCAAACGGAGGCGCTGGAAGCTCCGGCAGCCCTGAGGTCACTCATCGGAAAATTCCGCGCGCTCAGCTCGCTGCGCAGCCGCCATCTGCAGCTGGTCGAGGCACGCAACGCCGCGCAGTCGCTTGCCGCGCAGCTCCTTCAGCAGAGGAATGCCCTGTCGAATGAGACAGAGAATGCCGCTTCGCCCGCCACAAATGGCGCCCCGGGTGCGCCACAGAGCAGTGACGCCAACACATCCGCCACGCGCCTCCGCGCCCTCGCCGCAAATCGAGAATCCCTCACCCAATACGAGCGCCGCATCCACGACCTTGAGAGTTTGGCCGACACCTACGCCAAATGGGACGCACTGGTCCGCGCGCAGGAGCGCACCATCACGCGGCGGATCCTGAGCGTCTTCGCCTTCATCATCCTCATCATCATCGTCACCATTCTGATCGGCCGACTGCTCCATCGCCTGCTCACGAGCCGCACTCTGCTCGATCGCCGGCGCCAGCAAACGCTGCAATTTGTACTCTCCTTCAGCGTGCAGCTCGTCGGCGCGCTGCTCATCCTCATCGTCATCTTCGGCACACCGCGCCAGACCCCCACCGTCATCGGCCTCACCACCGCGGGTCTCACCGTCGTGCTCAAGGATTTCATCGTTGCCTTCTTCGGCTGGTTCATCCTGATGGGAAAGAACGGCGTGCGGGTCGGCGATTGGGTAGAGATCAACGGCGTCGGCGGCGAGGTCGTCGAGGTTGGCCTGCTGCGCACAACACTGCTCGAGACCGGCAACTGGTCAGAAAGCGGCCGGCCCACCGGACGCCGCGTCGCTTTCATGAACAGCTACGCCATCGAGGACCACTACTTCAACTTCTCCACCACCGGCCAGTGGCTGTGGGAGGAGGTGCACGTCGCGCTGCCCTCCGGCAAAGATCCATATGCGCTGTGTGATGCGATCCGCAACGCGGTTCAAGAGATCACCCGCGATGACGTCGAGCTCGCCAGCCGGGAGTGGCGCCGCCTCAGCCAGTTGCACGGCAGCCTCACTACGATCTCTGCACAACCGACCGTGGAACTGCGCCCCACCGGCGGCCTGGAGGTCGTAATCCGCTATCTCACCCGCGCGCAGGACCGCTTTGAGATGCGCTCGCGTCTCAACCAGCGCCTGCTTGGCATCCTGCATGCGCCGCCACAACTCATCGACGCATTGCCCTCGCCAGCCGAAAATACCTCGGAGGCGGCAAGCGCAACTACCAGCTAAACTGGTCCCGTCGTGATTCGTTCGGCCGGAGCCGGTTACTCGCCGCGCGAGGGACGGGCCAAACGCCGGGACTCTGCGATCGCATTCCCCCGCATTTCGTTTCGGGAGATTCTATGCAATTCACATCGGAAGAAGGCGCCCGCCGCTACCAGGAGACCCTGGTGCCGCTCATGTTCGCACCCTCCGCGCGCCTGCTGGTTGCGAATGCAAACCTGTCCGCGGGGGCGCATGTGCTCGACGTCGCCACCGGCACCGGCGTGGTTGCTCGCGAAGCAGCGGTGGCGATCGGTGCCACCGGCCGCGTCACTGCGATCGACACATCCGATACCATGCTCGATGTCGCACGCCGCCAGCCCGGCCAGCGCGAGGCTGCACCTATCGAATACATCCAGTCCGCCATCGAAGATGCCGCAGTTCCCAATGCCGCGTTTGACGCAGCTTTCTGCCAGCAGGCACTGCAGTTCTTCGAAGAGCCTGACTCCGCCCTTGCGCGCATCCGCCAGGCGCTTCGGCCCGAAGGCCGCCTCCACGTCGCGCTCTGGGGATCGGAAGAAGAGCATTCGCTCACCATGGCGATGCAGCGCGCACTCCTTGAATGCGGGCTCCGCGACCTCACGGCCTTCCTGACGAAGGTGCACCGCCTGCACAATCCTGCGCTGGTCAACGGCATCCTTGGCCAGGGCGGCTTCGTCATCGAGCGCCAGGAATCCGTCGATGTCGTGCCGGACGGCATCTGGCACGCGTCCGATGGCCGCAAGCTGCTGGCCGCCACGCCGCTCGCTGCTCGATTGGCGCAGCTTCCTCCGGATCAGCTCGCCGCCCTTGGCGATGCATGCGAGCGACAGCTCGACAACTACACCAAAGACGGCGCACTGGATTTGCACTTTCCCGCGTACTTCTACATCGCGCGGCCGGCATGAAGCTCACTCCGCGACAGCATGCTCCTTGAGCCAGGTCTTGCCTTCTGCTGAGTTCGCCCACTCGCCCGCCACCTGCCGGGTTGTGATATTCAGCCGGTTCCAGAAATTGGTCAACGCGATACTCAGTACCAGGGTCGCGAGCTGCGGCTCGTCATAATGCCGTGCGGCCTCGTTCCATATCTCGTCCGGCACCGGATCAGACCGGTCGCTCAGCCGAGTCGCCGCTTCGGCCAGCGCCATTGCCGCCCGCTCGGCATCGGTGAAGTAGGGCGCGTCGCGCCACGCGGCCACCGCAAACATGCGCTCATCCGTTTCGTCGCGCTGCCGCAGCGTGCGGGCGTGCATATCCACACACAAGCTGCATCCGTTGATCTGGCTTGCGCGCAGATGGATCAGGTCGCGGGTCCGCTCCGGCACGTCCCCCTTCTTCACGGCATTGACCAGCGCCATCACGGCTTGCATCGCATCCGGCACCAGCATGATCGGGTTCGTCATTCTTGCTTGCATACGTCTCTTCTCCCATCGGTAATTTGGTCACATCGGATCGTTTTCATCCGTCACTACCATGACGAAGCTGAAAGAGAGAATGTGACTGGATGAACGAACACGATTTGCTGGCCGCAGAATTCGAGAAGAACCGGAGCCATCTGCGCGGTGTCGCTTACCGCATGCTCGGCTCGTTGAGCGAAGCCGATGATGCTGTTCAGGAGGCGTGGCTCAAGCTCAACCGATCCGAATCGAGCGAAATCGAGAACCTCGGAGGATGGCTCACCACCGTCGTCGCACGCGTCTGCCTGGACATACTGCGCGCCCGTACTGCCCGGAGAGAAGACGCTCTGGAGGAGCAGATACCCGAGCCGGCCGCCAGCCGCGGCGCTCGAAAGCCGCCGCTCGATCCTGAACAGGAAACGATGCTCGCCGAATCGGTCGGTCTCGCGCTGCTCGTGGTCCTCGACACGCTCGCTCCCCCAGAGCGCATCAGCTTCGTGCTGCATGATCTCTTCGCCGTCCCCTTCGAAGAGATCGCCGGAATTCTCGGCCGTTCGCCCAACGCCACCCGCCAGCTTGCCAGCCGCGCCCGCCGCCGCATCCAGGGCGCAGACACTGCAGCCCACGCCGACCTAGCCTCACAACGCAAAGCTGTCGACGCTTTCCTCGCCGCCCTGCGCGCGGGCGATTTCAACGCGCTCGTCGCCGTGCTCGATCCGAACGTCGTCATTCGCGCCGACCGCACCGCGCAGCCAATAGAGGCGATGCGAGAGATCCGTGGAGCGGAGAACTGGGCCCGCGGCGCAATCGCTGCAGCTCGTGGCGCACGCGCAGCCCAACCCGCGCTCATCGACGGCAGTGTGGGGCTCGTCATCGCTCCGAGGGGACGCCTCTTTCGCGTGCTTCGCTTCACCCTCGCAGAGGGGAAGATCGCTGCAGTCGAAGTCATCGGCGACCGTGACCGCCTGCGCCACCTGGACCTCGCCCTTCTCGCGCCCTAAAAGCGAAAGCGGGAGGATATCACCCTCCCGCTTCACATGCGTTCGCATTTTACAGATTCAGTACTTGGGTATGGAAGGATCCACCTTGTCCGACCACGCCGTGATGCCGCCCGCCAGGTTCTCCACGTGCTGGAAGCCCTGCTGCTGCAGAAACTCTGAAGCCCTCTGACTCCGCCCACCCGACTTGCAATGCACCACGATGTTCTTCTCGCGGTCCAACTCATCGATCCGCTTCGGCAGATCGTTCAGCGGCACTAGATAGCCGCCGATATTCGCGATCTGAAATTCATGCGGCTCGCGCACATCCAGCACAAACACGTCCTCTCCCGCTGTCTGCCGGCGCTTCAATTCCTCCGGCCCAATCTGCGGAACCCCGTTCTGCATATTTGCCACCTGCGTTGTCTCCTTTGACGGCGGCATGATGCCGCAGAATTGGTCGTAATCAATCAGCGCGGTCACCGTCGGGTGCGTGCCGCACACCGGGCAATCGGGATTCTTCCGCAGCTTCAGCTCACGGAATCGCATCCCCAGCGCATCCACCAGCAGCAGGCGGCCGACCAGGGAGTCGCCGCTGCCCAGAATAAGCTTGATCACTTCGGTTGACTGAATGATGCCCACTAGTCCCGGCAGAATCCCCAGCACACCGCCCTCCGCGCACGAAGGCACCAGCCCCGGCGGCGGCGGTTCCGGATACAGGCACCGATAGCACGGTCCTTCTTTTGTCGCAAAGACGCTCGCCTGTCCCTCGAAGCGGAAGATCGAGCCGTACACATTCGGCTTTCCGCTGAGCACGCACGCATCGTTCACCAGGTATCGCGTCTGGAAGTTGTCTGTGCCATCCGCCACGATGTCGTAGTCCTTCAATATCTCCATCGCGTTCGCCGAGGTCAGCATCGTCTCGTGCTTCACGACCTTCACGTTCGGATTCAGCGCCGCGATCTTATCCGCAGCAGAGTCCAGCTTCGGCCGGCCGACATCCGGCGTCGAGTGGATCACCTGGCGATGCAGGTTGCTGGCATCCACTACGTCAAAGTCCACCAGCCCCAGCGTGCCCACGCCTGCCGCCGCCAGGTACAGCGCCATCGGCGCACCCAGTCCACCTGTGCCCACCAGCAGCACCTTCGCCGCCTTCAGCCGCTGCTGCCCCTCCATGCCCACCTCGGGCAGGATGAGGTGCCGCGAATAGCGCGCAATCTCTTCATGCGTCAGCGCCGGCAACGTTACTGCCGCTGTTGCTTCTGCCACTGTTGCCATGATGTACCTCCTTAGGACGGCTCTCGTCGTCCAATCAATTCACAAACCTGCCGTCCCCGCCGCGGTCATCCTGAGCGAAGGACCTGCAGTTCGCCCGCTCGCCAATCTCGTTTAACGTGAGCGACCAAAGGAAGCGAACCCCTCAGCTCGCGCCGCAGGCGCCGTTGCCTGGACGGCCAGTCCCGCCGGCGATGGACGGGATGATCGAGAGCGAATCCTTTTCGCTCACCGCGGTCTGCTCCTTCGCGTCCAGGTAGCGGATGTCCTCATCATTGAGATAGACGTTCACAAACGAGCGCAGCTTCCCTTCGTCGGTGAACAAATGCTTGCGCAGGTCGGGATAGCGCGACGTCAACCCGCCCAGCGCCTCGTGAATCGTCGCACCGTTAACTTCCACTGTGTCCTGTTTGCCCGTGTACGCTCGTAGCGGCGTAGGGATAAAAATCTTCATCGTTTCTCTTTCTTTCAGGTAATGTCGTTCGCGTTATGCAAGCCGAGCGGCCCGCGCCTCATCAGCGCATCAACATCGTGAGGCATCCCGCACTCCGCTCAAAGCCGCACTCTTCACCACCACCTGCTGATCCTCAAAGCGCTTGTCTTCCTCACTCGTGCCCGTCAGCAGGAACGAATTTGTCACCTTCGCCGTGCCTTGTTCCACGCTCGTGATCACATACGAGCAGCCGATCCAGTGCGCCTCTTCAAAATCTGTCTTCGACCACTGCGCCGGATGATCCGGGTGCGAGTGGTAGAACCCCACAATGTCCAGCCCGCGCTCGCGTCCCTGCCTCTGGATGCGAATCAACTCCTGCGGAGCGATGTTGTAGCGGTTATGCGCCGAATCGGTCCGCGTATTCCCCGCCTCCACCGCCGCTTCGACCACATTGCCGTTTTCGCTGCTCCTGCCCAGCAGCACGCCGCAGCACTCATGCGGATACGTGCGCTCGCCATGGCGGCGAATCGTCTCGTACAGCTCCCCCGAAATCGTCAGTGACGGCGCGATCGTCATTCTTCCCAGAACCTCTCACTCAGGTACTTCTCTGCGCTATCGCAGAGAATCACCACAATCACCGCTTCGCGACCGTGTGCATGCTCTTCCTCGGCGATGCGCAGCCCTGCCGCCGTAGCGCCTGCTGCGGAAACGCCCACCAACAGACCTTCAAGGCGTCCCAGCCGCTTCGCCATCGTGTACGCCGCCTCGGTTTCCATCGCTATATCGCGGTCCGCCAGTCCGGCGTCGTAAATCGGCGGCACAATTGCGGTCGCCATATGCTTCAGGCCTTCAAACCCGTTGAAGGGCGAATCCGGCTGCATGCTGATGCACTGGACGCGCGGGTTCAGCTCTTTCAATCGCCGCGTCGTGCCCACAAAGGTCCCGCTCGTCCCGAGGCCGGCCACAAAATGCGTAACCTGCCCGTCCGTTTGTTTCCAGATCTCGTTGGCCGTCCCCGGATTCGACGCCGTTCCGCGATAGTGCGCCTTCCAGTTCTCGTCATTCCCGTACTGGTCGGCGTAGTAGTACCTTGCGGTATCCTTCGCCAGCTCGCGCGCCTTACGGATGGCCCCGTCTGATCCGTCCCCCGGGTCGGTCCAGATGACGTTTGCGCCGTAAGCGGCCAGGATGCGCTTCCGTTCCGGCGACACATTCGAGGGCACGCATAGCGTCACGGGGAAATCCCACGCCGCGCCCAGCATCGCGTAGGCAATGCCGGTATTTCCGCTCGTCGCATCCAGCAGATGTTTTCCGCCGCCCAAGAGCCCGCGTTCGAGCGCGGCTCCGACGATCCCCGAAGCCGCGCGGTCCTTCACCGATCCGCCCGGGTTCATCCACTCCGCTTTGCCCAGCATCGTGATGCCCGGCAAATGCGCCGTCAGCCGGTCCAGCCGCACCAAAGGCGTGTTGCCGATGCGATCGGCCAGCGTGGTGCCCAATGTGGCTTCAAGGGTTGATCCGAGTATCTGCCGTGTCTCTGCCGAAGTAGCCATCTTGTCGATCCTCTATCCGTTTCACAATGTCGTGACGTCATTCGCGTTTGCAGCGGAGCAGCGTCTGCTGACGGAGAAGCTGCGTCAGCAGTTCTTACGACACGTACATCGCTGTGAAAACGGCATATCCGATATGCGACACTGAAAGCACCCGGTCCGGACCGGCAGCGCCTCTCCCTTTCCTAGTGTAAGCGCTACGCCCGCACGGCAGGTACTACAGAGGAATCCGACCCCGTCATGCGCACTAAAATCAGCGTCCGCAGCTTTGAACAAGTGCTCCAGATACTTCGTGATAACGGATTTGATGTTCGCGAACTGCCCGGGGTCGCAGGCGAGGTGATGGTTGCCAAATATGGCGCTGCCGCCGTCCTGGCTCGCAATCCAAGATATTCGGCCAAAACCGCGGCCGAGGACGAGCAACACCCTGTCATCTGGATTACCCCGCCGGGATGGGTCCTGCGCGGCAAGATCTCCCGCCTGGTCGATCATGGGAACCAGAAGCTCTTTGAAACCCCCACCACCCGGATTGCCGCCACCGCAGACGCGCTCAAATCCATTCACCGCTTTAGCGAAGAGCTGCGCGAAGCCATCGGCGAGCCCAGCCTGTACAACGAGTCGCTCGGCACCGTCAGCAACAGCTACATGTACGACCGGGTCAAAGGCCGCGAACCGGAAGCCACAGCCGCATCCGACAACCACTAAGCGAGCAGTGAGTCACGCGCCACCAGCACGTTTACCCGGACGGCGAGTCCACTCGCGATAGACCTCGCTCTTCCCCATCCCGCGCTCCCGGGCCACCCGCTTCAGTGCATCCTTCTCGCTCAAGCCATCGTCCTTCATCAGCCGCTCCATCAGCGCGACAAGCGACTCGTTCTCACCATTTGAGGCAGCAGCAGGCCGAGCTTCCACCAACACCACGATCTCGCCTCGCACACGCTCCCGCTGAGCCAGTTGCGCCCGTACCTCCGCCGCACCTCCGCGTAGGAACTCCTCATGGAGCTTGGTCAGCTCGCGCGCCAGCACAACCGGGCACTCCGAGCCCCAGACGCCCTCGATATCCTCCAGCATCTCCACGATGCGATGCGGCGCCTCGTAAAACACCAGCGTCAGAGGCTCCGCACCCGTCATCACCATGCCCCGCACCCGCTCCAACTCGGTACGCCGCGCACCTGCCTTCGAGGGCAGAAATCCGCAGAACAGGAACCGCTCCGCCATTAGCCCCGAGCCCACCAGCGCCGTCAGCGCCGCATTCGCTCCTGGCACCGGAATGACCGGCAACCCCGCCGCTGCCACCGCAGCCGCCACTCGCGCTCCCGGATCGGAGATCCCCGGCAGACCGGCGTCGGTCACCAGCGCCAGCCGCTCGCCCGCGCGCACCCGCGCCACCGCGTCTGCTGCACATGCATGCTCCTTGTGCTCGTCGCAGCTCTGCATCGGCACCTGGATGTCGTAGTGAGCCAGCAAGTGCGCTGTCTCGCGCGTGTCCTCGCACAATACGCGGTCCACACTGCGCAGGACCCGCAGCGCACGCAAGGTGATGTCTTCAAGATTTCCAATGGGTGTGCCGACCAGGTAGAGACCCGGGGCAAGCCTGTCTGTCATTGCCTAACACCGCTCCGCCGCCTGACACCGCTTCGCCGAGCCACCGCTACTCCGCCTGTGCGTGGCGCTTGCGCTTCTCCGCGAACTGCGACATCGAGTGCATCAGATTCTGCAGGGTCACGACCCCTACTACCCGCTCGCCATCCGTTACCGGCACCAGCGACATGCCCCGTCCGCTGAAGCGGCTGATTGTTGTGCCCAGCGAGTCGTCCGGCTTCGCCACGTGGAAGCTCCGCTGCATGATGCCCTGCACGTAGCCGTTGCCTTCGGCGCGCAGCGCATCCGCGATCACCTGCCGGCTCACCACGCCCACCACGTTATGGCCGCGCACCACCGGAAAATCATCCTGCAGAGAATGGATCGCCTTGGCCAGCGCATCCTCCAATGTGTCCGACGGCGACAGCAGCGAGAAATCCGTCAGCATGATGTCGCGCATGTACACCGTGTCCACCACGCTCTGAAACAGTGTCCCCTGGTCTTCGAGCTGCGCGCCGATGAAGATGAAAAATCCCGCCGTCGCGAGCCACATGTTCGGCAGCAGGATGCCGGTCAGGATCGCGATCACTCCGATCATCAGTCCTAGTCCCGCCGCGGCGCGCGCCGCCTGCACCCGCTCCTGCACCCGGGTGAACTGGCTGCGCAGCACGCGTCCTGCATCCAGCGGATAGGCGGGCAGCACATGCAGCACGCCGAGAAATGCGCTCAACCATACAAAGGACCGGATCAGGTGCGCCGGTGTGATCAGCGGCCTTGCCAGCAGCTGGAAGCCGGGCGCCGCGCCCACAATCGTAAGCGCGCACAGCACTGCCAGGGACAGGCTCACCAGCGGGCCCACCACCGCCATCTTGATCTGTGTCCACAACTCATTCGAGCGTTCCACGCTCTCTGCATTCGCAAATGACATCAGGCCGCCGATCGGCAGCAGGAGCACGCTGCGAATCTTCAGCCCGTGATATGCCGCCGCAATGGCCCTGCCGATCTCCCTCGCCAGCACTGCGCAGAACAGCAGGACCCACAGCATGAAGCCGTGCCACTGCGGCAGTTGCAACATGGTGGCGTAACCCATGCATACGCCCAGCAGCAGCAGGAAGAAGGTATGGATACGGATATCCATCCCCCACCAGCGCCCCAGCGGAAATGACCAGCCACGCATCTTCGTCTCTTGCTCGCTTCAGGTGAATTGCCGCGTCGTCTTTCGGGCCCTACACTTCTGCATACGATACGGACCACGCATCGCGCTCCGGCGGCGGTTCGCGGTCCCGCGCCATCGCTTCATTGTATGCGAGCGCCTGAATACCTCTTACTGTCGGCAGCGGACACGGCTCCGACGGGGCAAGTCCTGTGTTCTTCTGTTTCTATGCGTGTCATCGCCGGCACCTATCGCAGCCGCCCGCTCACCGCGCCGCCTGGCATGGCAACGCGACCTACCAGCGATCGCCTGCGCGAGACGCTCTTTAACATTCTTGCGCCGCATATCGAAGGAGCTCGTTTTGCCGACCTCTATGCCGGTACTGGCGCCGTCGGCATCGAGGCGCTGAGCCGCGGCGCTGCGCAGGTTACCTTCATCGAGAGCGCCGCCGGCGCTATCGCCGCGCTGCGCGCCAACCTTAGCGCGCTCGGCATTCGCGATGCCTTCCAGCTCGAACAGCGGAGCGTGCCTGTCGCATTACGGACGCTCGCCCGTCGCGATCCGCATTTCACCCTCGTCTATCTCGACCCGCCATGGGACGACAACTCAGCCTATACGCAATCCCTCAATGTGCTGGCCACGTCAGCGCCGGCGCTGCTCGCACCCGAAGCCATCGTCATCGCCGAACACGCGCGCCGCCCATCTGCCACTCTGGCGGATACCTATGGCACGCTCCATCGCTATCGCCAGCTCGAACAAGGCGATGCCGCGCTCAGCTTCTACCGCGCAACTCCAGACTGAAACTGCGGACCGCCCGTGTGCCGCCCCGTCCGCAAATCCACCACGAACTCCATCTCCCGATCGGTCCGCATATCCCAACCCCAGCCGCGCAGCTCCGTCGCCGAAGCCTCGCCCAGCCGCACACCTTCCCAGGAGAGCCGCGCTGTCTGCCACAACTTGCCCGCCGCGCCCCATGCCTCCAGGGAGTGAAAGCTCACAAAAACCAACAGGCCCGCTTCCGGAAGCGGCCGCAGTTCCGTCACCGGCCGATACCCCACCTGCTGCCAGCGCTCCGGCGCGCGGCTGTCAATGATGTACGCGTAGCCCCCCGCCACTGCGCACAACATCGCGGGATCAGGACAGCTCCAGACCCCGGTCGGCACCGCCGGGCTCGCGAAACCAAGCGCGCAGGTGGCTAGAAATGCCTCGCCTTCCACCGGCCGTACCATCAGCTCCAGCGCCCCGCGTTCCACCTCCTCCACCACCGCCGGATACACGAAGTGCCGCCGCGGCAGGATCGACGGCCGCCCCGCCAGTACCTCCGCCGTCCACGAGGCGCTAAAGCTCTGGTTAATAGTCAATGGTCACTGCCATTCGCGCGTTCATCCGGCTCTCCTCATCCGTTCCCGCATATGCGAATCTAACAAGTGCTCCGCCCACCACGGCCAACCCCAGCCAATAGCAGGAGACCATCGACCCCATGCTCGCCCTCGTCCAGACGCTCTACACCGCAGAAGTGACCGCAAAGAACGGCCGCAATGGCCACGTCCGCAGCTCCGACGGCAGCGTTGACCTCGACCTCTCCGCTCCGCCCGCGCTCGGCGGCAGCGGCAAGCCCGGCGCGAATCCCGAACAGCTCTTTGCCGCCGGCTACTCCGCCTGTTTCATAGGCGCCATGCAGTATCAGGCGATGCAGCAGAAGCTCCGGCCGGGCGACATCACTATCGAAGCCAAAGTCTCCATCGGTCCCGCCGAAGGCGATAACGGCTTCACCCTCGCCGTCGCGCTCGACGTCCAGGTCGCCGCCCTGGACCAGGCTGCCGCGAAGAAGCTGGTCGCCGACGCGCACCGCACCTGCCCCTACTCCAATGCCACGCGCGGCAACATCGAGGTGACGCTCACCGTCCATGGCCGCGCATAAGCCCTACAGAACGGCAAGCAGCGAACGGGCCGCGTCTTCCCTTGGGGAACTGGCTCGCAGGGAGCCACGTACCACCTTCCATGCCCGCCATTCTGATCGACTTACCGGGCTATGATGGAGACGCTGACGACGCTCCAGACGACCGCGCGCACATAACCAGGCCGCCTCTCATGACCAGCAAGACCGTAACCCGGTTCCTCTATCTCGCGTTCGGCCTCTTCATCATCGCGAGCATGACCTATTACGTCATGCAGACCACGGCCGTATTCCAGGAAATGATGCATCGCGGTGAGCACGCCCGCATTCCCTTCCAGGTAGATGACGACCTGCTCACCATCAACAATCTGGAGCGGGAAGCCACCGCGGCCGGTCTCAAATCGGGCGACCGGCTGCTTGAAATCCGCGGAGTGCCCTACCGCGGCAAGCGGCAGCTCGTCACGCTCACCGGCGGAGGCAAGGACTTTGTTCGCGCCGGTAACCCGCTCGCGTTGACCGTCCGGCGCGCGGATGGCAGCGAGTATCACGCCCAGATCCACACTGTGGCTAGCAAAGCGTCCCAGAAGACCTTCAATTTCGAATGGGCCCTCAATACCCTGCAGCTTCTCCCGCCGATCATCTGTCTGCTGATTGGCTACTGGGTGGTCGCGGCGCGTATCCGCGACCCCAACGCGTGGTTGCTGCTCGCTCTCTTTGCCTATCCCTCGGTGCTGTCGGCGCCGCCGCACTGGTGGCCTGATCCCTGGGCGCTCCCGATCAGTGCCTACTACGGCACGTTGCAAGTGCTGTGTGCGCCGGCACTGTTTCTCTTCGGCATCTATTTTCCCGAGCGTTGGCGCGTCGATCGTCGTTATCCCTGGGCCAAGTGGCTCGTCCTCGCACCGCTTTCCTGAGGCTCGCGCTTTACGCGACGGTCCTTGTACATCGAAAACTTCGCCGCACCTGAGTACGGCGCCCTCAGCGCGCGCTTATCCCCCTGGGTCGATCGCATCATCAGCCCGCTCAATCTGGCATGCGTCGTCATCTATGTCGCTGCTTTGGTCGACAAGCTGCGCTCTGCTACCACGGCGGACGCACGCCGCCGCATGCAGGTGCTCACCTTCGGGTCGGTCATCGGCATTGGCTCCCTGCTGTTCGTCTTTGTTCTGCTGCCACACTTCGGCATTCAGCCGAACAAGCACGTCTGGCTCGCCCTGCCCGCCTTCCTGCTTTTCTTCGCCGCGCCCTTCTCTTTCGCTTACGTCGTCGTCGTGCAGCGTGCCCTGGACGTTCGCCTTTTGCTCCGCATGGGCACCAAATACGCCCTCGCCCGCTATACGCTGCTGGTTGCGGAGATCGCCGTCGTCGCCTTCATCCTCATCCGCTTCGTCGTCCCGCTGGTCCGGCACAAGGAAAACTTGCCCGTCGCCATTCCGGTCCTCATCCTCATCGCCGCCGGACTCATCAAGCTCTTCGCCTCACACGATTCCATCAGCAGCCGCCTGCAACGCTGGCTCGATCGCAAGTTCTTCCGCGAAGCCTATGACGCCGAGCTGGTGCTGAGCGAGCTCTCCGACCAGGCGCGCCGCTTCACCGAGGCCAAGCCCCTCGTCGACACCGTCAGCCGCCGCATCTCGGAGGTCCTGCACGTCTCTTCGATCGCCGTCTATCTGCGCCAGGGTCGCAGCTTCGGCCTGGAGCATTGCATCGGCGTCAACGAGAACGTGCCCAAGCGCTTCGAAGAGAGCTCTTCTGCCGTTCGCAATCTGTCGCGCTCCAACCAGCCCGCTACCCTCTACCGCGAAAATCCCGACGGTTGGTTCCTCCTCGCCGACGATCGCGAACGCCAGGCGCTGGATAACCTCGGTGCTGAACTCCTGCTGCCCCTCGCCGGCCGCGACCGCCTGCTCGGCTTCATCAGCCTCGGTCCAAAACGCTCCGAAGAGCCATACACGCCCTCCGACCTCCGCCTGCTGCAATCCGTCAGCACCCAGGCCGGCCTCGCGCTCGAGATCAGCGCGCTCGTCCACTCGCTCGCCAGCGAAGCCGCGCGCCGCGAGCGCATCGATCGCGAAATCGAGATCGCTCGCGAGGTGCAGGAGCGTCTCTTCCCGCAGCAGCTGCCCACCCTGCCCGGCCACAGCATCCACGGCGCATGCCGTCCCGCGCAGGGCGTTGGCGGCGACTACTACGACGTCCTCATGCTCGACGACGGATCGCTCGGCCTCGCTATTGGCGACGTCTCCGGCAAAGGCATCTCTGCCGCATTGCTCATGGCCAGTCTGCGTGCGTCGCTCCGCGGCATGACCATGGACGGCCCCGCCGACCTCGCCCGTCTCATGAATCGCGTCAACCGGCTGGTTTACGAGTCATCCGCCACCAACCGCTACGCCACCTTCTTCTTCAGCATTTACCAGCCGGACGACCGCCTGCTGCGCTACGTCAACGCGGGCCACAATCCGCCTTACGTCCTGCGCGGCAGCGAGATCCACGCTCTCGAGGGTGGTGGCCCCGTCATCGGCCTGCTGCCCGATGCCATCTACGAGGAATGCCGTCTGCTGCTCGAGCCCGGCGATCTGCTGCTCGCCTACACCGACGGCATCAGCGAAGCGCTTAACGTGCAGGACCAGGAGTGGGGCGAGGAGCGCATGGTCGCCGCCGCGCGAACCAAACTACCCGAGAACGCCAGCACCATCCTTCGCCACATCGTCACCGAAGCCGATCGCTTCGCCGCCGCCGCGCCACAGCACGACGACATGACCCTGCTGCTGATGAAGCTCGACCGCGCGCCCAGTCTCGCCTCCGCCTGAGCTGAAGCCAACACCAGGCGGGGTGCCCCATATCCCTGCCGTCGCATCGCCAAATCAGTTCTTGTCGTTTTCCCAGAGCATGAATGCTCCCTTGAACGCGTTGTCGTTCGATCCGAGAAAGACTTTGGGAGGCAGCTTCTTGATGAGCTTCGCGTTGCCCCCACCAAGGACCACGTAGTCGGCCTCCATGGCATTCGACATCAGCTCGATCACCTTCATGACATTCTTCTCCCAAGCCTTACGGCCGTCCCGCTTGAGGCCTGCCTTGCCGAGGTAGTCCTCGTAGGACTTCCGCTTCCTCCACGGCAGATGGGCCAGTTCCATCGCCTGCACGGAACCATCAACTACCATGGCCGAGCCGAGGCCGGTGCCCAGCCCGAGGTAGAGCATGCGGCCTCCTTTGTAACTGCCCATCGCCTGCATCGCGGCGTCATTGAGGAACTTCAGCGGCTTATTGCCGAATGCTTTCTTGAAGTCGAAATGCACCCATCCCTTTCCGAGGTTGTGCGGCTCCAGCAGTGGCTTGTCGTGAATCACTGGTCCGGGGAAGCCGACGGAAACGTGGTCATATTTCCAGCTTGTGGTGTGTGCCTTGATCGCCTTCATCATGACCTCAGGGGTCATCTTCGGGCCGGATGGGACCTTGATGATCTCGTCTTGTTGCTGCGTGCGGAATTTCAGGTTGGTGCCGCCGATGTCGACGCCCAATATATTCATGCCATCTCCTTCTCATCCGAACCAAAGCGCCCTCCATATATACATGGATCGGATGGGGGCTCGCGAGAGAGTTTCAGCAAAGGAATGCTTCAGCGTTGATTCTCGTTGACTCCGGCAGCACGGCACGCTCGGCGGACTGCAGTAATATCATGCTTTCCGCAACGCGTGCTGATGCAAGTCATCGGTGCGCGATTGCCGCGCCAATGGGGGCCTGGTTTGCTCATTCGGAATTTACTCATTCGGAAGACTTCTCTTTTTCTCCTGACGTTTCTGGCTATCACAACGGCGATCGCGTATGCGCAGGAGCCGCGCGAGCACTGGTCTGCGATCTGGATTTCGCATCCTACCGCGCCACTGCGCGAACCGATCGTGCTCCACTTTCGCAAGTCCATAGACCTGCCCGCCGCACCGCAGCACTACCTCGTGCATGTCAGCGGAGATCGCAGATTTCTTTTTTATGTGAACGGGCAGCGCATTGGCGCCGGTCCCGCCGCGAGTGACTTGCCGCACTGGCGCTATGAGACGTTTGACCTGGCGCCGGCGCTGCATGCCGGCACCAATCTGCTGACGGCGACGGTGTGGAATTTTGGCATCTATTCAGCGGTCTCTCAGATGTCCGACCGCACCGCGTTTCTGGTGCAGGGCGACACCGCGCAAGAAACTGCCGCAGATACGAATGCAAGCTGGTCCGTGGCGGAAGAGCCGGGCCTCACGGTGGTGCCGCGCGTCAATGACGGCCGGGGTGACTACATGGCAGCCAGTCCCGGCGAGATGCTCGATGCAGCGAAATACGGCTGGAAGTGGCAGCAGGCGGGCGATACGACGCTGCACTGGGTGGCGGCCCGTACAGCAATGCGCGAAGACGACGGCGCCGCTGCAGGACAGGCAGCATCGGAACGCGACGTTGCGAATATTCCGTGGCGGCTGATGCCCGACCCTTTGCCACAGATGACCTACAACGACGAGAGTCCCGGAGCCATTGTCCGCGCGGGACTGGCGGATGCGGCAGCTTCTGGATTCCCGAAAAGCGCGCTCACGATTCCGCCACACACAACAACACAGGTACTGCTCGATCGCAAGACGTTGACCACCGCCTTTCCGGAGCTGACATTCAGCGACGGCCGCGGCTCGCACGTCGTCCTGACTTATGCCGAGGCTCTCTACGATGCGCAACTGAAGAAGGGCAACCGCAACGACATCGCGGGCCGGCACGCGATCGGCTTTCACGATATTGTGCTGCCCGACGGCGGCAAGCAACATACGTTCGAGCCGCTGTGGTGGCGCACCTGGCGCTATATGCAGATCGATATCGAAACCGGCGACGAGCCGTTGACGCTGGAGCATCTCAGCGCGCACGAGAGCACATATCCCTTTTCGCAGCGCGCGCTCTTCGATTCAGGCGATGCCGACCTCGAGCGAATTTGGCAGATCGGGTGGCGGACCGCGCGCCTCGACGCGCACGAAACCTATATGGATACTCCGTACTACGAGCAGTTGCAGTACATCGGCGATACGCGCATCCAGGCGCTCATCTCGTACGCGGTGACAGGCGACGACCGGCTAGCGCGACAGGCGATTGCGGCGTTTGCCAACTCGCATATCCCGGAAGGGCTGACGCAGAGCCGCTATCCCAGCAGCCTGGAGCAGATCATTCCGCCGTTCTCGCTGTATTGGATCGGCATGCTGGACGATCTGTACTGGTATCGTCCAGACGCGCAGATCGTTACGGAAAATCTGCAGGGAACGCGCGATGTGCTGGCGTGGTTCTTTGGCTATCTGCAACCGGATGGATTGCTGCGCGAGCCGCCGTATTGGAATTTCGTGGACTGGGTTCCGGAGACGGAAAAGACTCCGACCTTCGATGCGCACGGTGAGTCGTGCGTGCTTTCGCTGGAGATGGCAGGCGCGCTGCGCGACGCATCCGAGCTCGAACGTGCACTCGGCGATCCCGCCGTTGCGTCATCCTATGACGCGCGGCTGAAGCACATGCGTGAAGGGATCTATCAACACTGCTGGTCACCCGAACGAAAGCTGCTGGCCGATACTCCGGACCGCACCATGTTCAGCGAGCACGCAAATATTCTGGGCGTTCTTTACGACGTGATTCCGAAGAGCGACCAGCAGGGCGTGATGCGCCGCATCGTGAATGATCAGGAACACCTGATCCCGGCAAGCTACTACTTCCGCTTCTACCTGGCGCGCGCGCTGGAACATGCCGGGCTGGGCAATCTCTATCTCGATTCACTCGGACCGTGGCGTGAGCTGCTGCCGATGGGATTCAGCACTTGGCCGGAGATGCCCGGCGATTCGCGCTCCGACTCTCACGCGTGGAGCGCGCATCCGACCTACGATTTGCTTACGATTGTCGGCGGGATTCATCCAGGAAGTCCCGGCTTTCATACGGTGAGGATCGCCCCGGAGCTTGGCGGTCTGAAAAAGCTGACCGTTCGTTATCCGCACCCGCTGGGCGAGATCACGGCGCAGTACGAGATGACCGCGCGTGGTCTGCATGCTGAAATCGCGCTGCCGGCCGGGCTTCACGGCAGCATCGAATGGCGGGGGCAGTCGCATCCGCTAAACGATGGAAAGACCACTTTTGACCTTCCATAGAGCTGAGATTTGAGGCGGGCTATGCGCCAGGCAATCCGGCGACGAGTGCAACCAATGCTGCGCCGCCGAAGAGGCAGAGCATCTGCAATGCAATGGCTGCCCGGCCGTGCTGGTGCCGCAGTTCCGGCAGCAGATTCACGCAAGCGATGTAGAGGAAGCTTGCAGCACTGATCGGGAGCAGCCAGTACACGGCCGTTCCGCCGCTGGCGCCAAAGGCGGCGACGAGCGCGACCCCGAGAAGCGCGCCGAGCGACGGCAATACCGCCATGCGCAGCGCGCTGGTCGCCGAGTAGCCCGCGTGCAGCAGCACGGCAAAGTCTCCGACGCGATGTGGAACCTCGTGCAGGCTGATAGCCAGCGCAGTAATCCATCCGACGCGGGGGCCGGCGGCGAAAGCTGCGGCCACCGAGACACCGTCGAGAAAACTATGCAGACTACTGGCAACGATGAGGTTCGCAGGACGAAGCGAATGATGGGCGTGCCCATGATCATGGACATGCACGATCGACGCATCTATATCGTCAGCGTGCACGATCGCGGCAACGATCTGCTCCACGCAGAAGAGACCCAATATACCCCCGGCCAGCAGATACCAGACGCGCGGCGTATTGCCGAGAGCAGCGATGGCTTCCGGCAGGAGATGAAGCAGCGCGGTGGCAAGCAGTAGCCCGGTCGCTACGCTAACGAGATACGGAAGGAACGCGCTTAGCGCATACTCGCGCCGTCGCAACAGCCATGCCGCCAGCATTGCCACCGCCTCCAGGGCAAAGACAGCCAGCAGTGCGTGAACGACGGTGACGATATGCATGAGGGACGAGCCTTGTCTTCGAATAAATGCTGTGGCCGGTACTCGCTAATGATAACAAACGATCATTATCTGCTGGCGCGGCTGCTGCGTCTCTTCACCGGCGCCACCTCTGCGCAGCGCGCGCAGTTGCCATAGAGCAGCAGCTCATGTCCGGCAACGCGAAAGCCCTTCGGAGGCCGCGGCAGCACGGTGCCCGCGCAG
Organism: uncultured Acidobacteriaceae bacterium; assembly: GCA_963737035.1. Classification (GTDB taxonomy): domain Bacteria; phylum Acidobacteriota; class Terriglobia; order Terriglobales; family Acidobacteriaceae; genus KBS-83. Next base: position 20,501 of record CAVTRJ010000003.1, read on the forward strand.
TCGCCGAGCTCGTACATCCGTCCGCATTTTCGGCAGTGAAAGTGATGATGGTGTGCCTTGCCGGCCACCTCGTAACGAGTCGCCTGGCCGGGCAGCGAAACGGGGTCCAGCCAGCCTTCTGCAAGCAGCGACTTGATATTGCGGTAGACGGTCGCGATGCCCAGCGTCTCAAAGTGGTGCTGCGCGGCGATCAGTGCCTCTTCAGGGGAAAGCGGACGGTTCGCTTCGATAAAGGCGTCGCGGATGGCTTGTTTCTGGCGCGTGTTGCGTGGAATCGGTTGCGGCATAACGGCTATTGATAGCGACCTGTCAATTACATCACCAGTGTACGGGATGCCATGGCGGCTGTTTGTTGTACAAAGGAGGCGCCATGCGAACGCTTTTCATGTGCCTGCTGCTCTCGTGCTGTGTCGCGGCTGCGCAATCGCAACCAGCGAACCCGGTTGGTTCGTCCTCTGATGCGACCAGACGCGCACAACTGTTGCACCGCGGCGTCAACGCCAGCATGTGGTTCGCGCAGGCAAGTGACTACTCGCCCGCGCGGCTGCGCAGCTACACGACCGCCGATGACATTGCGCTGATGCGTGCGATGGGCTTCGATCATGTGCGGCTCAGCATCGACGGTGACGAGCTTCTGCGCGGCGCTCCGCCCAGCGGCCTCAATGGCGCCTTTGTCGCCGAGCTCGACTCTGCCGTGAACACGATGCTGAAAGATGGCTTGCGCGTCATCGTCGATGTGCATCCTTCCGATGAATTTAAGCATGAGCTTCGTACGGACGATGCCGCCGTCACTCGATTCTGCGCGCTGTGGAGCGCGCTCGCCGGACACTACGCGCAGACGGATCCTGATCGCGTTTTCTTCGAGGTGCTGAACGAACCGGAATTCGACAATGCGCAGCAATGGGCCGCCGTCCAGGCGCGAGCCATCGCTGCGATCCGCCAGGCGGCGCCGCATCACACCATCATTGCGACCGCCCAGCACTACTCCGGCCTCATCGATCTGCTCACACTTGAACCCGCCGCCGATCCGAATGTGATCTATACCTTCCATGACTACGAGCCCTTCGCTTTTACACATCAGGGCGCGACCTGGACGATGGCGGAGGTCCGGCCTCTGCGTGGCGTGCCGTATCCATCGTCACCGGAAAATACTGCGACAGCCATCTCACAGGAGCCGCAGCTCACCGGCCAGCATTGGGTCAACAGCTATGGCCTGGACCGCTGGGACGCCGCGCGTATCCGCTCGGAGCTCAGCTTCGCCGGCAAATGGGCGGCCCTGCACCATGTACCGGTCTATTGTGGTGAGTTCGGTGTGTATCAATCGTATGCTGATCCGGCTATGCGAGCGGCCTGGCTACGGGACACGCGCACGGCCCTTGAAGAACAAGGTATCGGCTGGGCGGTGTGGGATTATCAAGGCAGCTTCGCCGTGGTGACGAAGACGAACAATAAGGCCTCGCCAATTCCAGCCATCGCCGAGGCACTGGGCCTGCATCCGCAGTAATTGCGGCACCCTCAGCGTGCTCCGCTGAATCCAACAACAGACGCACGCGTGACACGGACAAATTAAGACATAAGCAAGGAGAGCAACACCTATGGCGCCTACGCCCGAATCGATTGAGAGCCTGAAGCATGCCCCCGGAGTGGCGGGGATGGTCGAACACATCCTGCATCGCTGGAGTCCGCGTGCCTACTCCGACCGCGATGTCCCGGCCGAGGATCTGAAGAAGGGCTTTGAGGCTGCGCGGTGGGCGGCATCTTCCTATAACGAGCAGCCTTGGCGCTTCCTGGTCGGGCGCCGCGGCGATGCAACGTATCAGAAGATCCTCGACTCGCTCGTGCCCTTCAATCGAGACTGGGCCAAGAGCGCCCCGGTGCTCATCTTGTCGGTAGCGCGCAAGCACTTCGCGCACAACGGAGAGGTCAACCGCCACTCCTGGCATGACACTGGCGCGGCAATGGCGAATTTCGCCACGCAGATCACAGCGCTTGGGCTGCACTCGCACTCCATGGCCGGCTTTGACCATGAGAAGGCGCAAGCTGCATTCCACATCCCAGACGACTTCGAGACTGTCGCTGTGACCGCAGTTGGCTATCTCGGCGATCCCGAAAGCTTGCCGGAAGGACCACGCAAGTCGGAACTCGCGCCTCGTCAGCGGAAAGATTTGAAGGAGATCGTCTTCTCCGAGTGGGAGAAGCCCGCCTTCTAAAGCCCGTCAGCGTGCCGGCTGCGCCTCTTGCAACGAAGCGACAGCCTGTCTCGCTGCACTTATAGTCGCGTCGATGACATCGGCCGTGTGCGCTGTGCCGAGAAAGATTGCTTCGAACTGCGACGGCGGCAACCAAACACCCGCATCCAGCATGGCGCGATGAAATGCGGCGAAGCGCGTGGTGTCTGAAGTCGCGGCAGTGGTGAAGTCGACCACGCGGTCGTTGGTGAAGAACCAGGTCCACATCGCGCCGACGCGATTGGTCGTCACCGGAACGCCTGCTTCGGAAAGTCTGCTGGCGACGCCTTGAGCCACCAGACGACTCGCCTGGTCTAAATTGCTGTAAACCGCTTCACCATTTTGCGCCAGATATTCGAGTGTAGCGACGCCCGCCGCCATCGCCAGCGGATTGCCGCTGAGCGTGCCGGCCTGATAGACAGGGCCGAGCGGTGCCAGCAGATTCATGATCTCGGCCCGGCCACCAAAGGCTCCGCAGGGCAGACCGCCGCCGATGATCTTGCCCAGGCAGGTCAGGTCCGGCGTGATGTGATAAAGCTGCTGTGCGCCTCCATGGGCCACGCGAAAGCCGGTCATCACTTCGTCGAAGATCAGGAGCGCGCCCTGGCGTTGCGTCAGATCGCGCAGCGCTTCCAGATAGCCCGGCTCGGGCGCGATGCAGCCCATATTGCCCGCCACCGGTTCCAGAATGATGGCCGCGATTTCGTTTGGCCGCGCCGCGAATGCCGCTTCCACTGCCGCGAAATCGTTGTAGGGGAGTGCCAGCGTAAAGTGCGCGATCTCTTCCGGAACGCCCGCCGATCCTGGGATGCCGAAGGTGGCCACGCCCGAACCCGCCTTGACCAGCAGCCCATCCGCGTGGCCGTGATAGCAGCCCTCGAACTTGATGATGTACTTGCGATTCGTGAACGCGCGCGCCAGCCTAATCGCCGACATCGTAGCTTCGGTTCCCGACGAGACGAAGCGCAGCTTCTCCATCGAGGGCACGGCCCGCGTGATCAGCTCTGCCAGATCGGCCTCACTCGCCGTGGACGCGCCAAAGCTGGCGGAGCGCGCTGCCGCCTGCTGGATGGCCTCCACTACCGGCGGAAAGGCATGGCCGAGGATCATCGGCCCCCAGGAGCCGAAGTAATCGACGTATCGGTTTCCATCCGCATCCCACAGGTGGGCGCCCTCAGCACGCACGAGGAACGGTGGATCGCCACCCACGGCGCGAAAGGCGCGAACTGGAGAATCCACTCCGCCGGGTAAGAGACGTTCGGCACGTTGCTGCAACTGGCGGGAGCGATCGAGTGTCCGCATCCTCTCCAGTATAGGGACTGGGGCAATCGCGACTGACGGCGCGGTTTGCCCGGGTTCGTCTCCCTCGTTCACTCACAGATTCGTGGCCCAGCGGCCGCGAAGGAGCAGCTTTACAAACAGGTGTGTCGAGTTGTCGAAATTCGTCTCGGCGGCTGGACCTTTGGGGAAACGGCGCGGGTAGACTGCCGTTATGAACACACGAATGGACGAGGAAAGGGACTTGCGACAGTTGATCGACGACTGGAGCGCGGCTGTCCGTCGGCGTGATTACGAAGGCGCGCTGGCGCACCATGCCCCGGAGATCCTGATGTTCGACGTGCCGCCGCCGTTTCAGTCCGAAGGGCTTGAGGCCTATCGCAAAACCTGGGACTTATTCTTTAGAACCATGGCAGAGCCTCCCACCTTCGACTTCTCGGATGTGCGCGTAACAGCCGGCCAGGAGGTGGCGTTCGCCACGGCGAAGGGCAGATGTCTCTACCAGGAAAGGGACAGCTCAGTTGCCGAACTTCACTTCCGTCTGACCATGGGTTTCGAGAAGCGCGACGACCAATGGGTGATCGTGCACGAGCACCATTCTCTGCCAGCGACGTAAATCAGAAAGCTACGCCGTTATACGCCGACGCACATTCGCATTCTGCGGGCGGACAGCGCGCCGCATTGTCCTCCGATGAGCGGTGCAGATCGATCTGCGCTCAGCGGGGCGGTGGCTGCAGAAGGGCGTCGAAGATCCGATTCGCTACTTTTTTCAAAGTTTGGTCGTCTAGAAAATTTGGCAGTAATTTAGTCTCGACCGCGAGAGCAGAGAGCAAGGGTTGGAGCGTCTTAATCGCGTCGGAACGGCTCAGGGCATCTTTCCCCTTGCCGGCAGGTCCAAGCAGTTGAACATATCTCTTCTCTTGGCTTCCGGACATCAAGTCGCCAAAGTGCTTTTGAAGTCTCTCTTTGGATTCTGGATGGCGAATGGCGAAGAGCTTGAACTCCAGGAAAAGGAGGGCCCATGGATGATCTTCGGTCAACCTGAGGTAGAACTGCCGTAAGGCCGCAAGATTCTGCTCTATGCTTGTCGACCTGGCAAGCATCTCCGTCATCTGGGTTCTGTAACGCGTTATATGCTGCTCGAGCAGCGCGAGAAAAATGTCTTCCTTGCTTTTGAAGTGAGCGTAGAACCGAGATTGCAAGCTAAAAAAATACTGCGGGTTTCGTTAAGCTGTGACTCCTCCTCTGCGGGGTCGCGAAACGCCTTTTAAAATCGCATCCGTTAAGCTGCTGCTTGGGCATGCGGATCGTTCTCACTACGTTTGGCACGCTGGGCGATGTGCACCCGCTGATCGCGATTGCGCTGGAGATGCGGCGTCGTGGCCACACGCCGGTGCTCGCTGTACCGGAGATCTTCCGCCCTAAGATCGAGCCGCTGGGATTGGAATTCGCCCAGGTCGGGCCCACGCTGGATCCCGAAGATCCGCAGCAGGTCGCTGACCTGATGGACATTCACAAGGGCACGGAACGCACCCTGCGCGATGTGCTCTTCCCGGCGATCCGCCAAAGCTACGATGAGCTGCGGCGCGCGGTCGAAGCCAAAGGTGGCGCAGACCTGATGCTCGCGGGCGAGCTCACCTACCAGGCGCCTGTGGTCGCGGAGGTGACCGGCGTCCGCTGGGCCAGCTATGTGCTGGCGCCGCTCTCGTTTTTTTCCGCTTACGATGCACCGGTTCTTCCGCCATATCCGGGGCTCGCCAAGCTGCAAAGCGCTGTGCCTGCCACCGGGCACGCCGTCACTCGCTTTGCCCGCTGGGTGACGCGCCACTGGGCCGAGCCCGTCTACCAGTTGCGCGCGGAGCTGGGGCTGGATCGCGGCCCCAATGTTTTGTTTGACGCGAAACACGCGCCTAGCCTGGTGCTCGCGATGTTCTCGCCGCTGCTGGGAGAGCCGCAGCCGGACTGGCCGCCGAACACGGAGATCACCGGCTTCGTCTTCTATGACGGCGATGCCGGCAAGCAGGAGCTTCCCCTGGATCTCGAGGAGTTTCTGCAGGCCGGTGAGCCCCCTGTAATCTTCACGCTGGGATCGGCTGCCGTACTCGACGCCGGCAACTTCTACGAGGAAAGCGCGAAGGCTGCCCTGCTGGCTGGCGTGCGTGCAGTCCTGCTGGTGGGGACGGACGCACGCAATGTGCCGCAGACGCAGTCGGCGAGCCTCTGCGTAGCGCGATATGCGCCTTATTCCAAGCTTTTTCCGCGGGCTTCGCTGATCGTGCACCAGGGCGGTGTGGGGACCACCGCGCAGGCCATGCAGGCGGGCCGGCCCATGCTGGTGATGCCCTATAGTCATGATCAGCCGGATAACGCCCGGCGGATGCGGCGGCTGGGGATAGCGGGCGTAATTCGCCGCCAGGACTACACAGCAGAGCGCGCAGCGCGGCGGATTCGACGCATCCTCGGGCATTCGCGGTTCGCCGAGCGTGCGGCGGTGGTAGGCGAGCAACTGCGCCGGGAGAATGGCTTGGCGCACGCATGTGACGCGCTGGAGACACTGGCCCGGCAGGAGCGCTAAGGCCAGCATCCGGCGGCAGAGGAGTACAGATGCAAAAGACAGCAGCAACGGGACCGGAAAGCAAGAGACCGGAAAGCAAGGGAGCGGGCGAGCAGACGATGGAATGCCCGCAGTGCGGCTACGAGATGAAGGTGACGGAGTCTCTGGCGGCGCCGCTGATCGCTGCGGTGGAGCGGAAGTACCAGCAGCAGATACGGGAGCAGCAGGCGTCCATCGCCGGCCGCGAGCAGGAGGTGGCCAATCGCTGCGCCGAACTGGAAAAACAGGCCGCCGATGCTGACCGGCGGATGGCCGAGCAGGTGCGCGTCCGGCTAGATGCAGAGCGGAAGCAATTGGCGGCGCTGGAGGCCCAGCGTGCGAAGCAGATGGTTGCCGGCGAGCTGGAGCGGCAGGCCAGCGAATTGAAGGACCGGGAGGCGCGGCTGGAATCCCTCGGGACCAAGCTCAAGGCAGCGCAAGAGCAGGAGGCCGAGTTTCTCCGACAGAAGCGGGCGCTTGATGATGAGCGCCGCGAGTTGAAGCTGCAGGTGGAGCGCCAGGTGCAGCAGGAGCTGGAGGCGGTGCGGCGGCAGGCGCAATCGCAGGTAGAGGAGCAGATGCAGCTCCAGGTGCGAGACAAGGATGAGGCGATCCAGAGCCTGCGGCGGCAGATAGACGAGCTGAAGCGCAAGGCGGAACAGGGTTCGCAGCAAGCGCAGGGCGAGGTGCTGGAGGTGCAGGCGGAGCAGCAACTACGCAGCCGCTTCCCTATGGATGACATCCAGCCTGTTCCCAAGGGACAGTTCGGCGGCGACCTGCTGCATACGGTACGTGATGCGGCAGGCCAGCCCTGCGGCACCATCCTGTGGGAGTTCAAACGCACGCAGACCTGGTCTGCCGGGTGGCTGGCGAAGCTGCGCGGCGACCAGCGCGCAGCCGGTGCGGAGCTGGCTGTGCTCGCCAGCCACACGCTGCCGCGCGATCTGACTCTCTTCGATCATGTTGAGGGCGTGTGGGTGAGCAGTCTGGCATGCACGCTACCGGTTGCGGTGGCACTGCGCCAGGCGCTTATCGAACTGCAACGTGTGCGGCGTGCCGGCGAGGGGGAGCAGACCAAGGCACAGCAGGTCTACAGCTATCTGACTGGACCGCAGTTTCGCCACCGCGTGGAGACGATTGCGGAGAAGTTCACCGACATGCGTGCCGATCTTGATCAGGAGCGCAAGTTCATGGAGCGGCAGTGGGCCAAGCGTGAAAAGCAGCTTGAGCTGGTGCTGAAGGCCAGCGAAGGCATCAATGGCGACCTGCAGGCGATCGCCGGGCGCACTCTGGATGCGATCGACGCACTGCAGCCGCAGATGATGCTGCTTCCGGATGAAAATTGACCCCGCATCAGGATCGTTCACCCGCGAATGCACATTTCCACAGCAGCCCGCGAGGCTTCTAAGTGTCTTAATTCAAGTGGTGGAGGGCCGTTTGTTGCATCCCCTGCCATGAAGGTGACCCGTTAGACGAACTGTTTGCTACGGAAGTCGCACGCGTAAACGATTTCCTTGGCGGGGGTACGGTTGCTAAAATACGCGCACTCCACCGGAATAAGGTGGGGGTGCATAGCCGAAAACTCGCGCCGGAAATGCGACTTGCGCAAAGCGTTGCGCATCTCACGACGAAACTAGCGATGTGTACCGGGCGGTGCTGGAAGCGCCGCCGTGACATAAGCCCTGGAGGGAGTTTTTTGCTCGATGGATGAGAGATTGAAACCTGGAAGTCTGAATGCAGTACGGCTGGCCGCCAGCGAAGGCATGGTCGGCTATTTCTCCATGGAGATTGCCATCGAACCCAGCATGCCCACCTACAGTGGCGGCCTGGGGGTGCTCGCGGGTGACACGCTGCGCTCCGCGGCGGACATGGGACTGCCGTTAGCAGCCGTCACGCTGGTGCACCGCAAGGGGTATTTCCGGCAGATTCTGGATGCGAACGGCGTACAAAGCGAAGAGTCGCAGCCGTGGAGTCCGGAACAGCGGCTGCCCCAGGAAGAGCCGCGCATTGTGGTCACCATCGAGGGACGGCCGGTCCACGTTCGCGCCTGGCGCTATGACATGGAAGGCGTGACCGGCCACACCATTCCCATCTACATGCTGGACACCGACCTGGAGGCGAACGACCCGCGCGACCGCACCCTGACCGACTCCCTGTACGGCGGCGACACGAACTATCGGCTCGCGCAGGAGATCGTGCTGGGCATTGGCGGCTTCCGGATGCTCAATGCCCTGGGATACGACATCAGCGTCTACCACATGAATGAGGGACATGCAGCACTGCTGACGCTCGCGCTGCTGGAGAAGACGCTGAGCGGTGGAGCGCTGTCCAGCGCACAAGAGAGTGATCTGGATGCGGTGCGCCAGCATTGCGTCTTCACCACGCACACGCCGGTCCCTGCCGGGCACGACCGCTTCTCCATGGAGCAGTCGCAGCGCATTTTGGGGAACGAGGCGACACAGGCGATAGAGCGCATCGGGGGCTGTCACGAGGGCATGGTGAACATGACCTACATCGCGATGCGGCTGTCGCGGTTTGTGAACGGTGTGGCCATGCAACACGGCAAGGTGAGCCGCGCGATGTTTCCGGAATACGATATTGCCGCGATTACAAATGGCGTGCATGCCGGCACCTGGACCGCTCCGGCCATGCAGGCCACCTTCGACAAGCATCTGCCGCGCTGGCGCGAGGACAATATGCACCTGCGCTACGCCATCGATATTCCGCAGGAGGAGATTGCGGCAGCGCATGCGGACAGTAAGCACGTGCTGCTGGCCGAAGTCGAGAAGCGCAGCGGCCTCAAGCTGCGCGAGGACATTTTCACGATCGGATTTGCGCGGCGCGTCGCCACTTACAAGCGCGGGGATCTGCTGTTTACCGATGCAGAGCGGCTGGCCCGTATCGCGCAGTCGGTGGGCAGCCTGCAGATTCTCTATGCCGGCAAAGCGCATCCCGCGGATGAACCGGGGAAGCAGATCATCCGGCACATTTTTGAAGAGGCCCAGCAGTTGACCTCCGGGTCGCTGCACATCATCTACCTGGCTGATTACGAATGGCGGCTGGGGGCGCTGCTCACCGGGGGCGTGGACCTGTGGCTGAACAATCCACTGCGGCCTTATGAGGCCTCCGGCACCAGCGGCATGAAGGCGGCGCTGAATGGCGTGCCCAGCCTGAGCGTCTTGGATGGCTGGTGGATCGAAGGCTGCATCGAGGGCGTGACCGGATGGGCGATCGACGACCATGAGCGCCCTGAAGAGGAAGCGGCAAGTCTTTACGACAAGCTGGAGTCAAAAATCCTGCCTCTCTACTATCAGCAGAAGCCCGGCTGGCGAAAGCTGATGCAGACCACGATCGCGATGAACGGTTCTTTCTTCAATACACAACGGATGTTGGAGCAGTACGTTTCGAATGCGTATTACCCGGAGAAGAAGGAGAGCTACTCCGCGCAGATGCTGGAGCAGTCTTTCGCGCGATAGGTAAGGTCACGAGAAAAGGAAAGGGCGGCGCGTATGCGCCGCCCTTTTCTATTCCCTATGATTCCGTCAGGAGAGAGCAAGGAGGCTGCTCCGGAGGCGATCTGGATCGCCATCCTTGAGCAACGACTCCAGGTCGCGATGCGTCTGCTCCCACACAGGCATCGCAGCAGCCAGTAAGGCGTTCCCCTGCGCTGTCAGGCTCAATCGGCGGCTGCGACGATCAAGCGGATCTGCAGCAACTTCGACCAGCCCACGGCGCTCCAGCGGCTTTAGCGCAGCAGTAAGAGTCGTGCGATCCATCGCAAGCAGCGAGGCAACGGAGGACATGCCGGGCGGCTCCGGACGATTCAGCGACATCATCAGTGAAAACTGGCCATTCGTCAGACCGAGTGGCCGCAGAGCCTCATCAAAGCGCCGACCCAGGGCGCGGGCCGCCCGCTGCACGTGAAGGCAAAGACAGCAATCGCGAACGTGCAGGGTGGTATCGAAAGAGACCGGCCCAGCCCTTGACATGTACATTAATATGTTGATATCAACGTAAATTGTCAAGCTGTTCTTTAACACGACTAGAATCCGGTGCGGGCCTTAAACACATAAACCAGAGTGACGCTGGGGCCATGGCTGGTGAGGATGGAGCTGCCAGACTATGAGAAGCTGCGCCTCGCCTCTCGCAGTCATTGCCGCTTGAAAAAGTTCGCGGGGAATGTCGAATTTCGGCTCCGTCAATCGACTACAGGCAGAGGGAGAAAAACAAATGTCGTTTCTTCGCGATTTGAAAGTAGCTGTGCGCTCTCTGTGGCGCGTTCGCCCGCTGTGGGCCACCGTGGCTCTCACGCTGGCTCTAGGCATTGGAGCGAACGCCGCCATCTTCAGTGTGGTGCGTGCCGTCTTGCTACGCCCGCTTGCCAATCGCGACGAAGACCGCCTGCTCTACCTGCGGCAAAGCGCTCCCGGTATAGGGAACGATAATTCGACTTTCTCGGTTCCCGAAATCGCCGACCTAGGTCCGGGACTGAAGACGATCACAGAGCTTGGCACTTTTTCGACGATGAACTTCACCGTCGTGGGACTGGGCACGCCGCGGGAGATTCCTGCAGGCGTGGTGGACGGCCATTACTTCGAGGTGATGGGACTGCGCCCGGTGCTGGGACGGCTGCTGACGACCTCCGATGATGGTCCGAACGCAGCCGGCGCCATCGTTCTGACGTATCGATTCTGGAAAGAATCGCTGCATGCAGATCCAAGCGTGCTTGGCAAAACCGTGCGGCTGGAGAGCTTCGAGGGGGCGCGCAATGCGACCGTCGTGGGAGTGCTCGAGCCGTCAATCCCGTATCCGGTGGCGACCGAGTTCATCGCTAATGTCGTGACCAGCCCACATCATCTGTCCGCCACCATGGTCACCGGACGCGAGCATCGCATGACGGAAGTGTTCGCGCGGCTTGCGCCGGGAGCAACGCTCGACGCAGCACGATCGGAGTTGAGCACGCGCTACGCAGCAATGACCGCTGCGCATCCCGAGGTATACAAACCTGCGGATCACTTCCAAATCAGCGCGAGGCGCATTCACGAACAGATCAATGCGCGCGCCAACACCATTTTGTGGGTGCTGTTCGCGGCCTCGGGGTTACTGTTTGTGATCGCGTGTTCCAATGTCGCCAACCTGGTGCTCGCGCGAACGGTACGGCGCGAATCAGAGCTGGCTGTACGCTCAGCGCTGGGCGCCACTACCGCAACGCTGCGGCGCTCGCTTCTGGCGGAAAGCCTTGTGCTTTGCGGCAGTGGAGTTCTGGCTGCGCTGATGCTCGCCTGGCCCATGGTCGCTGTGCTGGGGCGCTATGCGGCACGATTTTCGGTCCGCGCGGATGGGCTGACACTCGACTCCACGCTGGTCCTGTTCGGCATTGTGCTGGCGCTGGTGGCGGCGGTATTCCTGGCGTATATTCCCCGGCTGCCGTCGAGCAACACAAACCTGAGCGCGAGTCTGATTAGTGGTGGAACGCGCAGCAGCACGGGCGGCAGCAGCAAGCGACTGCGCGCCTTCGCTGTGATGCAGATCGCCGCCTCGTTTGTGCTGCTGACCGGGGCGGCGGTGTTGATGCGGACTCTGTACACGCTGGAAAACACGCGTCCGCCTTTTGATACCTCGCAGGTTCTGGCCGTGAACTTACCCGTCTTGAGCTATGGACGAACACCGCAGCAGGTTCAAGACTTTTACCACGAGGCGCAGCGCCGCGTAAGCACGTTGCCAGGGGTGGCCCGCGTCTCGACAGGTTTCGGCGTTCCATGGCGTGACGATCAAGCCCTGAGCATCAGTTTCACTTTTGCGGCACAGGGCGCAGTGCACAGGAACGGGCTCGACGACTGGCGGGCGAAGTTCCGTTCGGTCTCGCCAGGATATTTCGAGACACTGGGGATACCGATTGTCGCAGGACGTGACTTCAGAGACTCGGACAAGAACGGCACCGAGCGCGTTGTCATCATCAGCCAGAGCCTCGCCCAGACGTTGTTTCCCGGGCAGCAACCGCTCAATCGTGAACTGCGTTGGACGGACGGCGTCATGAAATTTATCGGGATCAGCATGGAACCGCGACGGATCGTCGGCGTAGTGCCCGATCTGGATGACGAGAACATCATCCCTTCACCTTCCATGATGGTCTATCAACCGACCGATCAGGAAGGATGGCAGGGACGCCTTTTTGTGCGCGTCAAATCAGGCGACCCGTACGCATTGGCTCCAGCCATTACGCGCACCATACACGATATTTCCGCGGAGCAGCCTGTGGAGAAGATGAGCACACTCGAGGATGTTCGCGCCGAAGTGATGACGCCGGACAAGCTGAACGCGGTCGTCTTCGGCGGGTTCGCCGCAGTGGCCCTCCTCATTTCCGTGGTGGGAGTGGCGGGCGTGCTCGCATTTTCGGTCAGCGCCCGCACACGTGAGTTCGGTATTCGCATGGCTTTGGGCGCGCAGCCGCGGGACATCCTTACCGATGTGCTGCGTCAAGGCCTGGCAATTGCCAGCATCGGCGTGACTGCAGGGGTTATTTTCGGGATCATCTTCGCCAGTGGCATTGGCCGCTTCGTTGCCCAGGTCCGTATGCCCGGAATGCCCGCGTTCCTTCTGTCAGCTTTCGTCATTCTGGCCTCCGCGGTGATCGCGTCGGCCGTCCCCGCGTTCCGTGCCGCGAGGGTCAACGCTGTCGAGGCCCTGCGCGCGGAATAATTAGCGGTCATCCGGCCGAAGCTGGCCGGCGAACGACGGAGAATTGCGCGCAGAAAGAGATACGACGCTTGGCCACCTCCGTGCTCGGTTGGTTGAGGCTTCTCAGCGAACGGCAATTCGCCTCAAGTCATTTAATCAATCAATTGATTGACACCTTAATCAATTGATTGATTAAATGGAATCCATGGACGGCTCTCCGATTCCCGATTGGTGTCGCGCGCTGCTGCAGCCCCAGGATGAACAAGGGAAGAGGCGGCTGCGCCTCTTGCAGACGGCGTTTGACGTGATTGCCGAAGTGGGCTTTGAGGGCCTGCGCACCCGCGCAGTGGCGACGCGCGCGGGAGTCAACATTGCGACGCTCCACTATTACTTCCCTTCCAAGCAGGACCTGGTGGAAGGACTGGCGCAGTTCATCGGAGCGAAATTCGTAACGATTCACGGACCCAGACCCGCCCCATCAGGCTATCCGGCGCTGGATCGCCTGCGGCAGGAGTTTTCAGACGGGCGGCATTACTTCAAGCATGAGCCCGGGATGCTGCTGGTGATGCAGGAGTTTGCCATGCGTGGCAGACGCGATCGCGAAGTGCAGAAGGTCGTCGAACAAATGAATTTTCATTGGCGACAAGGGCTCGAGCAGATGGTGCTGGAGGGCGTGGGAGATGGCACCTTCCGCACGGACATGGACTCAGAAGCGATGCTTGCCATGCTGATGTCGATCTTCGCGGGAATAGCGCTCACGGGCGCGGGCAATATTCGAGAGATCGAACGGGGCATGGAGTCCTGGATCCTTTCAGACAAAGTGAAAAACAAGCTGAAAGGGCAACGTCGCAAGATAGGAGCGAAAGCATGAGCGAGCAGAGATTCGATGTGGCGATTGTGGGCGGAGGTATTGGCGGACTCTGCCTGGCGCAGGGATTGAAGAAAGCCGGTGTCCCTGTGACTGTTTACGAGCGCGACGAAACGCCGGCATCGCGCTTACAGGGACATCGTGTGCATATCGATCCGCAGGGAAGCACCGCGCTGCATCAATGTTTGCCGGACCATCTGTGGCAGATATTCGATGCGACGGAAGGCGATTTCGGAGAGGGAATCACCCTCATCACAGAGCAGTTGCACGAATTGCTCCGTATCCGCGGGGATGCAGACGCGGCGGATCCGATTGCGCGCCACCGCTCGATCAGCCGTATTACTCTGCGTCATGTTCTGCTTGCCGGGATGCAGGACGCAGTGCGCTTCAACAAGCGTTTTGTGCGCTACGAAGAGTTGCCGGATGGGCGGTTCGCGATTCACTTTGAAGATGGCAGCAGCGCTGAAGCCGATGTTGTTGTTGCAGCCGACGGCGTCAATTCTCGCGTCCGCAAACAATATTTGCCCGATGCCGAGCCTCTCGATACAGGCGTGGTGGCGCTTGGCGGCAAGGTCCGGCTCAGCGACGGCGTGATGGCACTGGCGCCGCATCGTTTGCTGGATGGACCAGTGATGGTGATGCCGCCAGAGGCGTGCAGCCTGTTTATGGCGATCTGGAAGCGGTCGGCAGAGGCGAATCGATCGCTGAGGCTGCTCGGCATGGATGAGCCTCCGGAAGGCGATGAGGATTACCTGATTCTTGGGCTCGGGGGAAAGCCAGAATATTTTGGTTTGCCAAGCGATCCGGATTCTATGACCGCGCGCGCACTTAAAGAAGCGCTACGGAAAGCGGTGGCCCGCTGGCACCCGGACCTGCGCAAGCTGGTAGAGATGGTCAGCGAGAATGACATTTCTGTAAATCGGCTGCGCACCTCGCGCCCAATGGTTCCGTGGAAGACTTCGCGTCTCACATTGTTGGGAGATGCCATTCACAGCATGACGCCCTATCGCGGCATAGGAGCGAATATTGCACTGAAAGATGCAGCATTGCTTGCTTCAAAACTTATTGAGGCTTCTAACTGCGAAAAGCCTCTACTGTATGCGATTGCGGAGTATGAAGCTTCCATGCGCGAATACGCATTCGCAGCGGTTGAGAATTCGCGGAAATCCATGGAGCAGGCCGTTGGGGAGAAGAAGTATCCGATATTTGGCATCACCAAGACCGCGATGCGGATTGTGAATGCCGTGCCTTCTTTGAGGAAGAGACTGGTTTCAGCTTAGGAGAGTCAGCTTGCGATAACACTTAGTCGCCGTGCTGCTCCACATTGACCCAGCGTTCCTTGTGGCCGGGGGTGAAGTATAGGCGCAGGCGGTCGAAGACCAGGTAGACCACCGGCGTAGTGAACAATGTCAGCATCTGGGAGACGATCAGGCCACCGACGATGGTGATGCCGAGGGGACGGCGGTACTCCGAACCAGTGCCGGTGCCGAGCGCCAGTGGCAGGCCGCCGAGCAGCGCTGCGCAGGTAGTCATCATGATGGGACGGAAGCGCAGCAGGCATGCCTCGTAGATAGCAGCTTCCGGCGACTTCCCTTCCTCGCGTTCGGCGGCGAGCGCAAAATCGATCATCATGATTGCGTTCTTTTTCACAATGCCGATCAGCAGAATGATTCCGATGAGCGCAATGACGCTGAGGTCCGTATGCGTGAGGAGCAGCGCGAGGATGGCGCCCACGCCGGCAGAGGGTAGTGTGGAGAGGATGGTGATGGGGTGAACGTAGCTCTCGTAGAGCACGCCTAGCACGATATAAACGGTACCCA
This sequence comes from uncultured Acidobacteriaceae bacterium, assembly GCA_963737035.1. Taxonomy (GTDB): domain Bacteria; phylum Acidobacteriota; class Terriglobia; order Terriglobales; family Acidobacteriaceae; genus KBS-83. The sequence goes on from CAVTRJ010000003.1 coordinate 35,966, forward strand.
GAGCGAAGGCGATGAGCATGGGCTCCGACGCCAACGATGACTGGAAGGCCTCCGCCGTGCCGGAAAACGCGGCCTGCACACTGCTGGGCATCCCCATCTGCTGTTTCACTTTGTCCAGCGCCGTGACCGCCTGACTGAGAGCCACGTTCGGCGCCAGGTTGAAGGTGAGGGTGATGGATGGGTATTGCCCGGAGTGGTTCACCGCCAGCGCGGTGCGGCGGTTCTCAAAGTGAGAAATCGCGGAGAGCGGCACGTTAGTGCCGTTCGAGGAGCGGATATAAATGTTCTTCAGCGAGTCAGGATCTCGCTGGTACTTGGGATCCACTTCCATCACGACGTAGTACTGATTCAGGCCGGTGTACATGGTGGACACCTGGCGCTGGCCGAACGCGTCGTAGAGCACATTGTCCACGTCCTGCATGGTGAGGCCAAGGCGCGACGCGGTATCGCGGTCGACGACGAGGCGCGCTTCGAGGCCATTCTCCTGCTGATCCGTGGAGGCATCGCGCAACTCCGGCATGGTCTTCATCTTGTCCAGCAGCTTGGGCGCCCATTCGTTCAACTCGTCCAGGTTGGAGTCCTGCAGCGTGTATTGGTATTCCGCGTCGCTGCCACGACCGCCGACGCGGATATCTTGCGAGGACTGCAGAAATAATTGCACGCCCGGGATTTTGGAGAGCTTGCCGCGCAGACGATTGATGATCTGATCGGCACTGACTTTGCGCTCGCTGAGTGGCTTGAGCGTGATGAACATACGACCGACGTTGGTAGTGGCGCCCCCGCCGCCGCTGCCGGCGAAGGCAAGCACGTAATCCACACCGGGGTCCTTCTGCACAATGGCGGCGAGCTGCGTCTGCTTGCCTGTCATTGCGTCGAAGGAGATGTCCTGCGAGGCACGAGCCGCGCCGCCCAAGCGGCCTGTATCTTCCTGCGGGAAGAAGCCTTTCGGAACGATGACGTAGAGGTAGATATTCAGCGCCAAAGTGCCGACCGCAATCAGAAGCGTGATGTTCTGGTGCCGCAGCACCCAGCGCAAACCGCGATCATAGCCGGCCAGCAATCCGTTGAAGGCGCGCTCTCCAAAGAGGTAGGCGCGGCTGCGCTCGCTCGGATTGTGCTGCCGGAGAAACTTCGCGCACATCATCGGCGTAGTGGTCAGCGAAAGGACCAGCGATACCGCGATGGCGACGGAGAGGGTGACGGCGAATTCGCGGAAGAGACGCCCCACAATGCCACCCATCAACAGGATGGGAATGAAGACGGCGATCAGCGAGGTGCTCATCGAGAGCACGGTGAAACCGATCTCCTTGGAGCCTTTCATGGCCGCATCGAACGGCGTCATACCCTGCTCCAGATAGCGGGTGATGTTTTCGAGCACCACGATTGCGTCGTCCACGACGAAGCCGGTGGCAACGGTCAGGGCCATCAGCGACAGGTTGTCCATCGTGTAGCCCAGCAGGTACATGACGCCGAAGGTGCTCACCAGAGACAGCGGCACGGCAACGCTGGGAATAATGGTGGACCACACATCGCGCAGGAAAACGAAAACGACAATGATGACCAGCGCGATGGAGATAAGCAGCGTGATCTCCACGTCAGAGATAGCGGCGCGGATGGTCAGAGTGCGATCCATCACGATGCTGGTGTGAATGAGCGGCGAAATCGAGGCTTCGAGGGAGGGCAGCGCGGCTTTCACACGGTCGACCGTATCGATGACGTTTGCGCCGGCGATCTTGAAGATGATGATCAACACGGCGGGCTTGCCGTTGGCCAGACCGGACGTGTAGAGATTTGAGGTTGAATCGACGACCGAGGCGACATCCTCCAGCCGCACGGCCGCGCCGGTGGCCGGGTTATAGCCGACCACCAGTGGCGCGTAGTGTCGCGCCTGAAAGAGCTGATCGTTGGTGTTGATGTTGCTGATGCGGCGGTCGTTGCGGAAGTAGCCGGTGGCCATGTTCTGGTTCACCGCGCCCAGAGTGGTGCGTAGCGACTCCAGTCCGATGCCATAGGAGCTGAGCTGCAGCGGGTTGGCTTCGACGCGGACTGCCGGCCCGGCGCCCCCGCCGACGAAACTCTCGCCCACGCCCGGCACCTGGGAGATCTTCTGCTGCAGCACAGAATCTGCCGCGTCGTAGATCTGCGGCCGGGTCAACTGGTCTGAGGTAAGGGCCAGAATCATGATCGGCGCGTCGGCCGGATTGGATTTGTAAAAGCGCGGATTCTGCGGCATGTTCGCGGGCAATTGCGCACGCGCTGCGTTGATGGCCGCCTGCACGTCGCGCGCCGCTCCGTCGATGTTGCGATTGAGATCGAACTGCAGCGTGATGTTGCTGCCGCCCAACGTGCTGGACGAGGTCATCTCGGTGACGCCGGCGATGCGCCCGAACTGACGCTCCAGCGGCGTTGCGATGGCCGATGCAGCGGTCTCCGGACTAGCGCCGGGCAACTGCGCTTGCACGTTGATGGTGGGGAACTCCACCTCCGGCAGGGACGAGACGGGAAGCAGGACATAGCCCACAGCGCCACCAAGGAGCAGGGCCAGGCTCAGCAGCGAGGTGGCGACCGGACGGCGAATGAATGGGGCTGAAATATGCATGAGCGCTCAGTCTCCTCAGTCCGCCGAAACCGTGTGCTCGGTGGTGCGATGCGCTGCGATGCGTGCCCGCCGCCGGCTGAGACGCTGTCCCAGGCGGTCGAAGTAGAGATAGACCACCGGCGTGGTGAACAGGGTGAGGGCCTGAGAGACGATGAGGCCGCCCACGATGGTGATGCCGAGTGGCCTGCGCAGCTCCGACCCCATGCCGGTGCCGAGCGCGAGCGGCAGACCGCCGAGCATTGCGGCCATGGTGGTCATCAGGATGGGCCGGAAACGTAGCAGGCACGCCTGGTAGATTGCCTCCTCGGCGTTCTTGCCGCCATGCCGTTCGGCATCGAGCGCGAAGTCGATCATCATGATGGCGTTCTTCTGGACAATGCCGATCAGCAGGATGATTCCGATGATGCCGATAACGTTGAGGTCCATGCCGAAGATCAGCAGCGCTAGGATGGCGCCCACGCCGGCGGAGGGCAGTGTGGAAAGAATCGTGACCGGGTGAATGTAGCTCTCGTAGAGCACGCCCAGCACGATATACACAGTGATGAGTGCCGCGAGGATGAGGATGGGCTCATTGGTGAGCGAAGCCTCAAAGGCTTTGGCCGTGCCCTGGAAGCTGGCGTTGACGGTCTCCGGCATGTGGAGATCGCCTTCCACCTGGTTGATGATTTTGACCGCATCGCCCAGGGAGGCACCCGGAGCCAGGTTGAAGGAGATGGTGCTGGCGGGAAATTGGCCCAGGTGATCAATGGCAAGCGGTGTTGTGGTGCGCTGCACCTTGATGAAGGTGCTGAGCGGGACCTCGGTTCCTGTCGATGAGGCTACGTAAAGACTGCTGAGGGAGCTCGGGTCCAACTGGAAGTTCGGCTGCACCTCCAGGATCACGTGGTACTGATTTAGCTGCGTGTACATGGTGGAGACCTGACGCTGGCCAAAGGCGTCATAGAGCACGTTGTCGATGGTGGACATCTGTACGCCGAGACGCGATGCGGTATCGCGGTCGACGACCAGGTCGGTCTGCAATCCCTTGTTCTGCATGTTGCTCGCGACATCGGTGAGCTGCGGATGTTTGCGCAACTCGTTCACCAGATTGTTGGTCCACGTGGTGAGCTCATTCGCATCGGCGCTCTCCAGGGAGTACTGGTACTGCGTGCGGCTGACGGCATCGGCCACGGTCAGGTCCTGCAGGGGCTGCATGTAGAGGGTGATGCCTTCGACGCTCTTCAGCTTCGACTGCAGGCGCTGAATGATATCGGCGACGCGATCGTGGCGCTGCGCGAGCGGCTTCAGGTTGATCTGAATGCGTCCGCTGTTGATGGTCGTGTTAGTGCCGTCGACGCCGATGAACGACGAGAGGCTTTGTACGTCAGGATCCTGCAGAATGACGTCGGCCAGCTTCTGCTGGCGCTGCGCCATGCTCTCGAACGAGACGGTCTGCGGCGCCTCGGAGATGCCGAGGATGATGCCCGTGTCCTCGATGGGGAAGAAGCCCTTGGGAACAATAACATACAAAAACAGCGTCAGGACCAGGGTGCCGATGGTGACCAGTAGGGTGGTGAAGCGATAGCGCAGGACGACCTGCAGCGCTTTGCCGTAGAGGCCGATGACGGAATTGAAGAAGTGCTCGGACTTGCGATAGAAGGCGTTCTGCTGGGATTCCGGCTTGTGCTTGAGCAGCTTGGCGCACATCATCGGGGTCAGGGTCAGGGACACGACGGCAGAGACGAGGATGGTGACAGCAAGCGTGATCGCGAATTCGCGGAAGAGGCGGCCAACCACATCGCCCATGAAGAGCAGCGGGATGAGCACCGCGATTAGCGAGACGGTGAGGGAAAGGATGGTGAAGCCGATCTGCTCCGAGCCTTTGAGCGCAGCGGCAAGGGGATCTTCGCCCATCTCGATGTAGCGCGAGATGTTCTCGATCATCACGATGGCATCGTCGACGACGAAGCCGGTCGAGATGGTGAGCGCCATCAAGGTGAGATTGTTAAGGCTGTATCCCAGCAGGTACATGATGCCGAAGGTGCCCACCAGCGACAGTGGGACCGCTATGCTGGGAATGACGGTGGCGGAGAGGCTGCGCAGGAAGAGGAAGATCACCATCACGACCAGGGCAATGGTGAGCATCAGTTCGAACTGCACATCGTTCACCGAGGCGCGGATGGTCTCGGTGCGGTCAGTAAGGATCTGGACCTTGATGGAGGCCGGCAGGCTCACCTGGAGCTGCGGCAGAATGGCTTTGATGCGGTCGACGACCGCGATAATGTTCGCGCCAGGCTGGCGCTGTACGTTCACAATGACGGCCGGCGTGCGGTTCATCCACGCGGCTTGCATCGTGTTCTCGGAGCCGTCGATGATATCCGCCACATCGGACATGCGCACCGGCGCGCCATTGCGGTAGGCGATGACAACGGGTTTGTAGCTGGCGGAGGTCAGCAGCTGGTCGTTGGCTCCGATCGTGTAGGACTGACGTGTGCCGTTCAGGTTGCCCTTCGCGGTGTTCACATTCGCGGCACTCACCGCCGTGCGCAGGTCTTCCATGCTGATGCCGTAGGAAGCAAGCTGCGCCGGGTTTGCCTGAATGCGCACTGCGGGCTTCTGGCCACCTGCGATGGACACCAGACCAACGCCGGAGACCTGAGAGATCTTCTGCGCCATGTTGGTGTCGGCCAGGTCCTCCACCTGCTGCAGGGGCATAGTGTTGGAGGTTAGCGCGAACGTCATGATCGGCTGATCGGCCGGGTTCACCTTGCTGTAGATCGGCGGGTTGGGAAGGCCAGTGGGGAGGAAGCTTTGCGCAGCGTTGATGCCGGCCTGCACCTCCTGCTCGGCAACGTCGATGTCCTCGGTGAGGTTGAACTGCAGAACAATGACCGAGCCGCCTTGAGAGCTTGTGGAGGTCATCTGATTCAGGCCCGGCATTTGGCCGAACTGCCGTTCAAGCGGCGCGGTCACGGCAGAGGACATCACATCCGGACTGGCACCGGGATAGAACGTGACTACCTGGATGATGGGGTAGTCCACCTCTGGCAGTGCGGAGACGGGGAGCTGCCGGTACGCAACGAAGCCCGCGAGCAGAATGGCCACCATCAGAAGTGAGGTGGCCACGGGCCGCAGAATGAAGATGCGAGATGGACTCACGACGGACCTAATTGCTGCTGTTGCTGCTTCTTCTGATTGCGATGGCTTGCGGCTGCGGTGGTGGATACCTTGCTGCCGTTCTGCAGCTTGTCCGCGCCGTCGACCACAACCTGCTGGTCGGCTTGGAGGCCGCCTTTGAGAATCACCATCGAGCCCTGAGTGGTATCGATATCCACGGGCTGCATGACGACAGTGCCGCTGCCGACCCCGCTCCCATTCTTATTGGCCGCACCGTTATTGGCTGGGCCATTGCTGGAGGACGCCTCGCTGACTGGACCATTGCTGCCGCTCGCGGCGCCACCTGCCGTCTGCGGCGAAGCCGCATTGGCCTCGGGCTTCACCAGCCAGACATAGTCGTTGTCCGTGCCGTGCTGGACCGCTGCCGCGGGCACTACGATGGAGTTCTTTCGCTGTTCCAGGATGAGGTGCACGTTCACGAACTGGTTCGGGAACAGCTTCTCGTCGGCGTTTCCGAAGACCGCCTTGAGCTTGTCGGTCCCGGTCGTGGTATCGATCTGGTTGTCAGCAGCCGTCAATTGCCCGCTTTCCAGCTGCACTGTATCGGAGCGATCGAATGCGATCGCGTCCAGCTTGTGGTCCTGCCTCAGCTTGGTGAGAACGCGCTGCAACTGGTCTTCCGGAAGGGTGAAGTAGACCGCGATGGGGCGGAATTGATTGACGACCAGAGTTTGCGTGGTGTTCGCGGTGACAAGGTTTCCAGGATCAACCAGGCGCAGGCCAACTTTGCCATCAATCGGCGATTTGATATGGCAATAGGTCACATTGAGCTGGGCCGACTCAATGGCTGCCTGGTCGGATTTGATCGCGCCAACAAACTGGCCAAGGTTGGACTGATATGTATCCAACTGCTCCTTGGAAACGACCCCCTGATCGTAAAGCGCCTTGTAGCGGTTGAACTCCGCCTGGTTGTTCTGCAATTGCGCCTCATCGCGCGCGAGCTGGCCCTTTGCCTGGTCCAATGTCGCCTGATACGGCCGCGGGTCGATAGTCATCAACTCGGCGCCTTTGTGAACGTCCTGCCCCTCGTGGAAGTAGACGTTGGTAAGTTCGCCCGTTACCCGGGGGATGATCTTGACGCTGTAATACGGGGTGATCGTTCCTAGACCCGTGAGATAGATAGGCACTGTCTCTTGCCGCACCGGCGCAACCTGGACCGGCACCGCCTGGTTGGCCATTGCGAGCTGCCTGCGCGCTGCGGTGGCCTTCTCCGCCCGCTTCGCGGTCACGGTCCGCCACGCAATCAGCCCGGCCAGGCCGAGCAGCACCAGCAGAACCACCCAGCGCAGCCATCCGCGCCTACGGGGCTCCTGCGGGTTTTCGCCGGGAGCTTCGCCGCCGGGAACGCGGTAGGCGTAAGTCGAAGACGGAACCTGTTCTGTAGGCGCGGCAGGTGGCATGGGAGTTTTTTCTTCTTTCCAGTTTCTGGCTGAGTGAGCTTTCGCCCCAGGTCTTTCGAAGGCCCGTGCGGGGAGTCCTGATCCAGTATGAGACTAGGGACGGTCCGAATCGACGATTGGTTTCTTGCCTTTACCAAATCTTTTCACATGATGGGATTGCCTGACCATAGATAGTCCGGATCCTGCAGCTTTGCGGCACGGGATCACGGGATCTCTTACGGTTTGCTGAATCAAACGGCCTGGATGTGACATCCTAAGTGCATTGAGCAGAGTGCAATCCACCCTGATCAACTCTTCCATTGGTCCAAGCGACGGTTCCCTGTGTGGGCGGGCTTCGAGTCGCGGGCCGGGCTGAATTGCAGCGGCACCGGCAGTCATGAGAGAAGGCTAGAGGTGGCAAAGGCAGATCGCTAACTGCGGGCGCCAATGCCGGCTCGTTATTGTTGCAGACTGCTTTGTACACTGTAGAGGTTCGCACAGCGCGCCCTCAAATACTTGTCTCCGCTCAGGCGATCGCGATGACGATCCCGGGCTATCCAAACAGCCGGCGGTGCAAGCTGCCGGTAACAGAGGAAGTGTCCAAAGCCTATGTGGATTGTCCGACTCGCACTGCGACGGCCCTATACCTTCGCCGTTCTTGCGCTGCTGCTCTTGATTATCGGTCCCTTGTCCATTCTCAACACGCCGGTCGATATCTTTCCGAATATCGACATTCCGGTGGTGAGCATCGTCTGGCAGTACCAGGGACTCTCCGCGGAACAGATATCGAACCGCATCATCACGCTTACAGAGCGCGTGATGACCACGACGGTCGACAACATCGAGCACATCGAGTCGAACTCGCTCTACGGTGTCGCGGTAGTCAAGATCTACTTCCAGCCTCAGGTCAACCTGCCCATGGCCATTGCGCAGGTCACGGCCGTTTCACAGACGCAGTTGCGCCAACTTCCTCCAGGCACGACGCCTCCGCTCATCATCGACTTCAATGCATCGAGCGTCCCGATCCTGCAGCTCGGCGTCTCCGGCAAGGGACTTACTGAGCAGCAGCTCAACGACTACAGCCTCAATTTCATCCGCACCCAGCTCGTCACCATTCGCGGCGCTGCAATTCCTTATCCCTATGGCGGCAAGCAGCGACAGGTACAGGTGGATCTCGATCTGCATCAACTGCAGGCCAAGGGCCTGTCGCCGAGCGACGTCACGAATACGATCGCCAATCAGAATCTGATCCTGCCTTCGGGCACGCTGAAGGTCGGCACCTACGAATATCAGGTCGAGACCAACAGTGCACCCGAAACAATCCAAGGACTCAATGATCTGCCCATTCGCCAGGTGAATGGCGCGATGGTCTACGTCCACGATGTGGCCCATGTGCGCGATGGGTTCCCGCCGCAGACCAACATCGTCCGGGTGGACGGCCAGCGTGCGGCGCTGATGACGATCCTGAAGAACGGAGACGCTTCCACGCTGGACATCATCAAGGGCATCTACAGCAAGCTGCCCGGGATCAAGGACTCGCTGAACGCGCCACAGCTTCGCATCACGCCGCTCTCCGATCAATCCATCTTCGTGCGCGGCGCTATCTCGGGCGTAGTGCATGAAGCGATCATCGCAGCCTGCCTCACCGGTTTCATGATCCTGGTCTTTCTCGGCAGCTGGCGTTCGACGCTCATCATCGCGGTGTCGATCCCGCTCTCGATTCTGGTGTCTCTCATCACGCTGGGCGCACTGGGCGAGACCATCAACATCATGACGCTCGGGGGCCTCGCGCTGGCCGTCGGCATTCTGGTGGACGATGCGACGGTGGAGATCGAGAACATCAACCGTAATCTCGAAGAAGGCAAAGAGATTGAGCAGGCGATCCTCGATGGCGCGGCGCAGATCGCCATCCCCGCCTTCGTCTCCACGATTTCCATCTGCATTGTCTTCGTGCCCATGTTCTTTCTGGGCGGCGTTGCGAAATACCTGTTTGTTCCTTTGGCCGAGGCCGTGGTCTTTGCCATGCTGGCGTCCTACTTCCTCTCCCGCACCGTCGTGCCGACCATGGCGAAGTTTCTGCTGGTGGAACACGACGCGGAAGCCGAGAGGCGAAAGCAGCAGAGCCGCAATCCGTTCATCCGCTTTCAGCTTGCCTTCGAGCGGCGCTTCGAACAGCTGCGCCACTTCTATCACGGCCTGTTGGCACTGGCAGTCGCCCGCAGTAGCGTCTTTCTGATTCTGTTCCTGCTCTTTTGCGTGGGCTCGTTTGCTCTGCTTTACCCCTGGCTGGGACAGGACTTCTTCCCCTCCGTCGATGCCGGTCAGTTCAAGCTGCACGTACGCGCACGCACAGGGACTCGTATCGAGGAGACCGCCCGTTTGTGCGACCAGATCGACAACGCCATCCGGCGCGAGATTCCGGCACGCGAGCTCGTCACCATCATCGACAACATCGGTATTCCCTACTCCGGCCTGAATCTCTCCTATGGCAACTCAGGAGTAGTCGGATCGGCCGATGCGGACATCACCGTCTCGTTGATCAAGGATCACCGGCCTACCGATGAATACGTTGAAGACCTCCGCAAAAAGCTGCCGCAGGAGTTTCCCGGAGTTACGTTCTATACACTGCCGGTCGACATGACCACCCAGATCCTGAACTTCGGACTGCCGGCGCCGATCGACGTGCAAGTGATTGGCCAAAACCAGGTGGCGGACCGCGATTTCGCCGAGAAGCTGATGGAGGAGATCAAGTACGTGCCGGGCACGGCCGATCTGCGTATTCAGCAGCCCTTCAACGAACCGCGACTCTTCGTCGACGTAGATCGTTCGCGCGCGCAGGACATCGGGCTGACCCAACGAGATGTCGCCGGCTCGTTGCTGGTAGCACTCAGCGGCTCCTTCCAGACCTCGCCGACCTTCTGGCTGAATCCGAAGAATGGCGTCAGCTACAACATAGCCGCGCAGACGCCGCAGTATTCCCTGGATTCGCTCAGCGACCTGCAGAGCGTACCGGTCACCGGATCGGCTACGGCCAACAACAGCAACTTCAGCATGTTCACGCCTGCGGCACAGATGGGCGGCAAGCCGATCCAGATACTTGGCAATCTCTCTTCCGTCACGCGCGGTGAAGAGCTGGCGACGGTCACGCACTATAACATCCAGCCGGTAATCGACATCTACGGCAATATCGACAATACCGACCTGCGCAGCGTGGCGGACAAGATCAGAGCCATCATCGCCAAGCACCACAAAGATCTGCCTGCCGGATCGCACATCGTGGTGCGCGGCCAGGTACAGACAATGCGATCCTCCTTTGTCGGCTTGGTGAGCGGTCTTTTCTTTTCGATTCTCCTCGTCTACCTATTGATCGTCGTCAACTTCCAGTCGTGGCTAGATCCCTTCATCATTGTGGCCGGGCTGCCCGCGGCTCTGGCCGGCATCGTGTGGATGCTCTTCCTCACCGGAACCCACATCAGCGTGCCCGCGCTTACCGGGTCCATCATGTGCATGGGCGTGGCGACGGCAAACTCCATCCTGGTGGTCTCCTTTGCCAAGGAGCAACTGGAGATGAATGACGGCGATGCCATCGCCGCCGCTCTAGCCGCTGGATTCACGCGCTTCCGCCCGGTGCTGATGACGGCTCTGGCCATGATTATCGGCATGGTGCCAATGGCGCTGGGGCTGGGCGATGGCGGCGAAGAAAATGCTCCGCTGGGCCGCGCGGTGATCGGTGGCCTTGTCTTTGCCACCGTCGCTACTCTCTTCTTCGTACCCACCTTCTTCAGCGTGCTGCATGGCGCGCTGGAGCGCCGCCGCCGCGCCCGCGTCAAGCGGAACGGCCGCACCTCCGGAAGCGAGAACCCCGGAACATTCGAGGATCATGAGCGAGCCTAACCACACACCGCAAACCACGCGTCCGCAGAGCGAGCACGGCACGCCGCAAGGCGGCGCGCCCGCGCCCCAATCGAACGTCTCTGGCCGCACTGCCGTCATCGTCATCGTCGTGCTGCTTATCGTTGCTGGGGTTATTGCCGTCGCCGGCATTCTGCAGCGGCTGCACGCGCGCCGCGCGCTGGCCGCCGAAACCAACGCGCTGGCGGCACCGGATGTGCTGCTCTCGAAGGCCCAGGGCGGCTCACCCAATTCGGAAATCGTGCTGCCCGGCAACATCTATGCCTACGAAGATGCGCCGATCTATGCGCGCACCAATGGCTATCTGAGCCACTGGTACTTCGATATCGGCGCACATGTCCGCAAAGGGCAGTTGCTGGCGACCATCAGCTCGCCGGAAGTCGATCAGCAACTGCTACAGGCACGTGCTGATCTGGCAACGGCAGAGTCGAACGCCGGTTATGCCAAGAGCACGGCACAGCGCTATCAGGGTTTGTTGGGACAGGATGCGGTCTCGCAGCAGGATACGGAGAACTTCACCACTCAGGCGGCATCCTCTAACACGACTGTGAAGTCGCAGCTTGCCAACGTGCAGCGCCTGGAGCAACTGACGTCGTTCGAGAAGGTCTACGCGCCCTTCAATGGCGTCGTCACCTCGCGCAGCATCGATATCGGCCAGCTCATCGACCAGGGCGCGGCCAAAGAGCTCTTCCATATGGCTTCTACCGATGTGTTGCGCGTCTACGTCAACGTGCCACAGATCTACTCGCGCAATGCACTGCCGGGGACGAAGGCGCAGCTTACCTTTGCCGAGTATCCGGGGCGCACGTTTGAGGGCACACTGGTCCGCACTGCCAAGTCCATCGACATCACCTCTCGCACGCTCTTGGTGGAAGTGGACCTCGACAATCGCAAGGGCGAACTGACGCCCGGCGCCTACACCGAGGTCCATTTGAAAGTAGGGAGTCCGGTCTCCGCGGTCAACATTCCTGTATCCACGCTGCTGTTCCGGAAAGAAGGACTGCGAGTCGCCACGGTCGAACACAGCGGCGGCGACGACATCGTGAAGCTGGTGCCCATCACTATCGGACACGACGATGGCGATACCGTCCAGGTAGTCAGCGGGCTCGATGCGAACACGCCTATCATCACCAACCCGCCCGACTCCGTGATCGATGGCGAAAAGGTGCATGTGCTGCAAAATGCCGGTGGAAAGCAGGAGCAGGGGCAGTGAGTCTAAGGCGATCCAATAGGTTGAGAAACGCCGCCTTGGGCGGACTCATGCTCATGCTGTTTGTTGGCGGCTGCAAGGTTGGTCCCAACTACAAGACACCGAGCGCTGCGATGGCGCCATCGTTCAAGGAGCAGCCGGTCGAAACGCCTCCGCCGACCGCTCCGGGGGTTGGCTGGAAGCATGCACAACCTGGCGACGATACGATTCGCGGTAAATGGTGGGAGACTTACGGAGACCCGCAGCTCAATGCTCTGGAAGAGCGCGTCAGCATTTCCAATCAGACGCTGAAGGCCGCGCTGGCGCAGTACACCCAGGCGCTCGCGGCGGTGCAGCAGTACCGCTCCTTCTACTTCCCTACCCTTTCGGCGGCGCCCAGCTATTCGCGCACACGCGTGTCGCAGAATCGTCCCACCGGCATCAACCCGACAAGCGGGAATCCATATAACGACATGATTGTCGCCGGCCAGGCCAGTTGGGAACCGGATCTGTGGGGCAACATCCGCCGCACGGTGCAGCAGACGCGCGCAAACGCGCAGGCCTCCGCTGCGGATCTGGCAAATGTCGAGCTCAGTCTTCGCTCCGAGCTTGCGATGGACTATTTCGAGCTGCGCGGGCTGGACACGCAGAAGCAATTGCTCGACGACACAATCCAGCAGTATCAGCGCTATCTCCAATTGACGATCTCCCGCTTTCATGGCGGCGTGGCAACTGATGCGGACGTGGCGCAGGCACAGACGCAGTTGGACCAGACCAAGGCGCAGGACATCGACATAGGAGTCGCGCGGGCGCAGTTTGAGCACGCCATCGCGACGCTTACCGGGCAGCCTGCCTCCACCTTCTCGCTCGCTCCCTTGCCGCTCGCTCTCGCGCTGCCTACTGTTCCCGTGGGCGTCCCGTCAGAGATGCTGGAGCGGCGTCCGGACGTAGCAGCCGCCGAGCGTCGCGCGGCAGCGGCAAATGAGCAGATCGGCATTGCGATCGCTGCTTACTATCCTCAGGTCAGTCTCAGCGGTACTGGCGGCGTCGAATCGTCGCGGCCCGGCAATCTCTTCCAGGGACCGAGCACGCTGTGGTCGCTCGGCGGATCAGCCACCGAGCTCCTCTTCGATGCAGGCCGGCGTCACGCGCTTACCGAGGAAGCACGCGCAGCCTATGACGCTCAGGTGGCTAACTACCGCCAGACGGTGCTGCAATCGTTTCAGGATGTGGAGGACCAGCTCGCCGCTTTGAGCATCCTCAACCAGGAAGCAGCGGCACAGCAGCAGACAGTTGCCGACGCAGAGCGGTCGCTGCAGATCTCTACCAATCAGTACAAGGGTGGACTCACGACTTATCTGCAGGTGATCACCGCGCAAACGATCGAGCTGAGCAATCGGCGAACGGCGGCGGACATCACCACGCGGCAGTTTGCAGCCAGTGTGCAACTGGTGAAAGCGCTGGGCGGAGGCTGGGACAATACACAGCTGCCCCATCCGTAAGGATCGAGATCAATCGTTCTGCTGCGCGACTGGATGCAAGGGCAGAGGATCTGTGGCAAAGACCTGATCTGCTTCAGTGGCGCCCACCGCGTAGAGTGCGAAGCGCCGGTCGGTATCGTTGCGCTGCTCGAAGAGCAGATTGGCACGGCCATCGCCGCGCGGATCCACCGCATCGATGAGCTTCATGCGCGGCGTTACATCCAGGTGCGCGTCATCGGTGACCGAGTGCCATAGCACTTGAATCTTGCCGTAAATATCCTGCAGGGCAATCACCGCGATGGAGCGCGTGCTCGCTGCTTCGCGCGCGGTCAGCACTAGCGTGGCGCCGCTCCCATAGGTGAGCGCAAAGGCATTGAACTGCACATCGGTGAGCGGAGATGGAGTTTCCAGCGGCTTCGCTTTCCTGCGCTGTGCCGTCTTGCGCGCGGTCGCGTGGCGCGTCGTAGCGGTTTGCTTTTTCCGAGTCGCTGCAGAGATGTCCGATGCTAACGGCGGGAGTGCTGCAGCGGCCAGCAGCTTGACTGCTTCTGTTTCCAAATCTTTCCGCGCGTTGGCCGCGTCCTCAGGGCTGCTCCATTCATAGGCAAACGACTGTGTCCCGACATTGTTGGCATCGGAGACCGCAACCGTCTGACCCATCGCGACCGGCGTCAACTCCAGCGGCTTCGGTTCGTTCTTCAGGTCTTCCGGCTTGCCATGCGTAAGGTGCGGACGATCCGCGTCCGGCGCTTTGCTCGGCGACTCCGGCGCAGCCGCGGATTGTTGTTGCGCAGGTGTGCTGTCCTCAGGCCTGCGCCGCAGTTTGGGCCGGTCCGGATCGACCGGACCTGACGAAGCCTGCGTTTGGTTTGAGGTTTTATCCGAAGATGCAGAACCTCCGTTTGTTGCGCCGCCCGTATTCGATGCGCCTGCGCTCTGGTCGCGCCGCACAAAATGCGGCTTGTCTTCATCGTCGGACTTATCCCGCACCACGGTAGGCGGATTGCGCGAGGGGTGCAGCTTCTTTGGTGGCGGCGGCACGTACGGCTTCCAGTTGCCAAACCCGAACCAGTCGTTGCCGATCTCGCGCGCGCCATCGATATCAAACCACCCCTGCGGCCGGCCCGAGCCCTCGACTTCGTACTCCGTCCCGCTATCGAGCGCCAGCGGCACTGGCCGTGCCAGGTATAGACCGCCATCCTGCAGATGGTCTCCGTCAAACAGCGATACCGGCACCAGGCGCGTGGCACTGGGGCGGTTGCGGTCGCCGGTCCACTCCAGCACCGCGATGGAACGGAGCGTGCTCGTCGGAGCCGCCTTCTCGTGGGTGTCGATATGTCCGGGATACTGCGCCAGGAGGACACCAGCGCATACCAAAGCGATGGCGGCCGTCCCCGCGCTCAAAAGCCCCAACACCAACACGTCGGAACGATGCTTCATGACAGACTCCGCAGCCACGGGGCTGCAGCTACCATGGTAGCTGTCCTGAAATAAAGAGAAAGCGGCGGAGGAAGCAGCATGCAGGTCGGAGATACGATCGTGGACTTCACCTTACAGAACGAGAATGACGAAACGGTTCACCTGAGCGACTATAGCGGCAAGCCCGTTGTCCTCTTCTTCTATCCGCGCGCCGATACGCCGGGCTGCACCATTGAGGCCTGCGGCTTCCGCGATACCTTCAAAAAGCTGCAGAAGGCCGGCGTCGTCGTGCTCGGGATCTCGCGCGACACGCCCAAGGCGCAGAAGAAGTTCAAAGAGAAGTACGACCTGCCCTACACACTCCTTGCAGATGTAGACGAACGAGTCTGCAATCAGTTTGGCGTGATGAAGGACAAAAATATGTATGGCAAGAAGGTGCGAGGCATAGAGCGCACCACCTTCCTGATCGGCCCGGACCGCAAGCTGACCCGTATCTTCGCGAAAGTAAAGCCCGAAGGCCACGCCGAAGAGGTGCTGGCGGCAGTGAAGGAGTGAACTGAGCCCGACCTATTGCACAGTGAACGTCAGGACCGCTTCGGTCGGGATGGCTGCCTGGTTCTTGCCCGTGGTTGTGGCGGCGATCGTGCCTGTGGTCGCGCCCACCGCACCGCCCACCACCGCACCTGTCACGCCACCAGTGAGGCCGCCTATGGCTGCACCCAGAGCCGTGCCGCCGCCAATTTTGGAGCCGCTCTTCCAGTGGCCTTCCTTGTCGCGCGTCAGGACATCGGTGGCGACGGCAGCATCGTTCACGCGAATCAGCCGCAGCGAGAGGCTGCCGGACTCGCGGAAGTGTCCGCCACGCTTCACGGCGACCACCAGCCCGTCGACGTGTGTGCCGCTCTTGAGGGCGACACGATTGCCAACCGGGATGTCGTTGACCAGCGTGCCGGTCCAGCTCTGCCCCTGGATGGCGCTCGAGGAATCAATCTGCTGGTCGAGCCGCACCATCAGCTTTGTGCCTGCGGGCAGCGCAAGCGCAGGGATTCGGCGCAGTATCGCCGACGGCGGGCGGGCGGGACTGCAGGGTCTGTGCCCGTAACTGAGAGGTGCCTGCAACCAAGGTAGCCAGTACGCAAGCGGCCAACAAGAAACGCATTTCGATCCTCACCATAATTGGATCACATCCGAGCGCGTGGGGATGGTCGCGTGAACGAGTCGGTACCGCAATAGGACAGCTAAGATGACGTCAGGCAGCCCACCCCTCGTGCTCACTAAGACGTCTCGCAAAACAGCCCCGTCTGCTACACCCGGCATGCTGATGCCGCGCGCCTTTTTCGAGCGGAAGCCGGACCTCGTCGCCCGCGGCGTTCTGGGTAAGCTGCTAGTTCGCAGGACCTCTGATGCGTTGCTGGTTGGCCGCATCGTGGAGGTGGAAGCCTACATTGGCGATGGCGATCCAGCCGCGCATGCCGCTGCCGGCCGCACGGCGCGCAATGCCGTGCTCTTTGGCCCGGCTGGGCATGCTTACGTCTACTTCATCTACGGCATGCATAGCTGCCTCAATATTTCGTGCGAGCCGGAAGGACAGGCCGGTAGCCTGCTCGTTCGCGCACTTGAACCACTTGAGGGTGTCGCACAAATGGCGGCATGGCGCGGACTGCCGCACGCTGCGCCGCGCCTGCTCACCTCCGGACCGGGACGGCTCTGCCAGGCTTTCGGCATTACACGCGCTGCGTTCAACGGATTGGATCTGCTGAGCGGGCAGTCGGAGCTACAGCTACGCGACGACGGCTACCAGGCGCAAGCCATCCTGACCACACCGCGCATCGGCATCAGCAAAGCAGCGGAGCGCCCGCTGCGATTCCTGCTTGCCGGAAATCCGTATGTATCTGGACCAGCACGCGCCAACGCGTCCCGATAGAGCACCGTTACAGTATCGTATTGTCGATCAGCCGCGTACTACCGACATACGCAGCGACAGCCACCAGCGCTCCCGGCCTGGCTTCGGACAGCGGCAGCAGCGTCTCCCAGTGGACAATCTCAAGATAGTCGAGCCGCACCTCCGGCTCAGTGGCGAGCACGCTGCGGCCCGACTCCAGCAGCCGCGCGACATCCTTCTGGCCTGCGTGATAGGTAGCCGCGATCACGTTGAGCGCCGTGGACAGCACCAGCGCCTGGCGGCGCTCTGAGACTGATAAGTAGCGGTTGCGCGAAGAGAGCGCGAGACCATCTGGCTCACGCACCGTGGGACAGACAACCAGTTCCAGATCGAAGTTCAGATCGCGTACCATGCTGCGCAGCACCGCCACCTGCGCCGCGTCCTTCTGCCCGAAGAACGCCTTATCAGGCGCGACGACATTAAAGAGCTTCGCGACTATGGTTGCCACGCCGCGAAAATGTCCCGGCCGCGATGCGCCATCGAGCCGGTCGCCCACGTCTGCGACTTCGACGAAAGTATTCGCTCCCGCCGGATACATCTCCTCCGGCTGTGGAGCGAAGACCAGCGCCACGCCTTCGGCCTCCAGCAGCGCACAATCCTGCTCGAAGGTGCGCGGGTATTTCGCGAAGTCCTCGTTAGGGCCAAATTGCGTCGGGTTCACAAAAATCGAAGCGGCGACGACATCGCACTGCGCCCGCGCGGCACGCACCAGCGCGATGTGGCCTGCGTGGAGCGCACCCATGGTCGGAACCAGACCCAACGACTGGCCGGTCTTGCGCACGGCGCGGCATGCCGCACGCATCTCTCGAACGGTTGACAGTACCTGCATGCCTGCTTATGCCTTGCGGCGGAGCTGCGACTGATTGCCCGCGAGAGTGGCTTTGGTGGCTTTCGGCAGATGATAACTCTCGTCCTCCGCAGGATAGCGCCGCTCCACCACATCCTCGCGGTAGGTGGTGATGGCATTGCGGAAGAGCTCGGATGCATCCGCGTATCGCCGAACGAAACGTGCCGGAGGCGAGAAGGTGAGATTCACCAGGTCATGGAAGACCAGAATCTGCCCATCGCAGTCCACACCTGCTCCGATGCCCACCGTCGGAATCGTGAGCTGCGCGGTGATTTCGGCAGCCAGTTCGCGCGGCATGCCTTCGAGCACCACTGCGCAGGCTCCTGCATCTTCGAGTTGTCGCGCTTCTGTGCGCAGGCGCGCATACTCCGCGGCCGTCTTACCCTGCACCTTATAACCACCCATGCGATGCACGGACTGGGGCGTCAGCCCGATGTGCCCCACTACCGGAATCTCCGCTGCAATCAGGCGCTCCACCAATTCCGGCCGCGCACCCTCCACCTTCACCGCCTCCGCACCGCCCTCTTTCACGAAGCGGGCTCCATTGGCCACGCCCTCGTCCGCCGAGACGTGGTACGAACCGTAAGGCATATCTGCGACCAGCAGGGCGCGGCGCACGCCGCGACGCACTGCGCGCGTATGGTGCAGCATCTCGTCTACTGTGACGGGCAGCGTGCTCTCAAGCCCCATCACCACCATGGCCAGCGAGTCGCCCACCAGCAGCAGCTCGATCCCGGCCTCATCGGCCAAACGCGCCGTAGCATAGTCGTAGGCTGTCAGCGCCGTGATGGGCCGATGTGCCTGCTTGCGTTCGAGAAGGGTGTGGGGAGTGATCTTTCCGGATGCGGCCGCTACGGGCGTCAAACTCATCATGTGCCTCCAGTGCAACTCCCTTTGGGGATGCTGCCTGCGTTCCGTACCAGAGTATACGCCTGCCCCTCAGCACTCAACCGGGTACAAGCAAGGCGATCAGCGGCCCTCATTGCTACACTGCGCCTGTGCACGTCCCCGCCATGTTTGCCCCTTCTGCTGGATTGACCGCGGCCTTGAGCATGACGTTGGGCGCCACATCGGGCGCAAGGTGGATTTCCGCCTGTGGGGCCGGAGCGGCGCTCGCGGTCGGCGGATTTCACTACGCCGCGCTGTGGCCCGCTTCCAACATCTTCGGGCGCTCGCTCATCGCAGGCAAGGATCCGGCGGAGGTCGCCCTCACCTACGACGATGGTCCGAACGATCCCTACACCGGGCAATTGATGGATGTGCTCGCCCGCCATCAGATTCGCGCTACGTTCTTCGTGATTGGACGCTACGTGAGAGAGAAGCCGCAGATCCTGCGCGCCTTACATCACGCGGGACACGTCATCGGCTGCCACACCATGACCCACCCAAAGCTGATGTACATGACGGAAAGGAAGGTGCGCGCGGAGATCTCCGATGCCACTGCGCTCATTGAGGACGCGATCGGCAGCCGCGTACGATTTTTCCGGCCGCCCTTTGGAGCGCGAAACCCAGCGGTCTTCCGCGCCGCGGCCGAGCTGCACCTGATGCCTGTGATGTGGAACGTGACCTCGTGGGACTGGAAGGCGAAATCCGCAACGGACATCGAGCTGCGCCTGCAACGCGGCATTGCGCACAACCAGCGCAAACATCGCGGCAGCAATGTACTGATGCACGACGGGGGCCATCTGGAGATGGGCAGCGATCGCCGCCGCACAGTCACTGCTACGGCAAACCTGCTCGGGACGGCGCGACGCGACGGCATTCGTTTTGTCACGCTCGACCGTTGGAGTCCTGCAGTGGCTGGCAGCGATTTGCCGCACTAAAGCGGCCGCCCTTCCCATTGCGTTAGGCGTTTTGATCGTATGGTGCTGTCACGCCGCGTCTGCGCCACCACAGCCACATTGCGAGCGCCATGATCAGCAGCAGTGGAACGATGTAGAGACTGCCTTCCGGTCCGGTAGGGCCGCCGCTCCAAAGCAACGCCCCCGCTGGATGCTCCGAGAACAGGTGGCCCCGCGCCACCATGCCGCTGTCCGGCGTCCCGTAAAAAAACGTCTGGCCCCAATCCCACACGGCATGAAATCCGATGGCCCACCACAGTGAGCCGGTGTACCAGAGGCTGATACAGAAGACCAGCCCGACCGCGCCTGCTGAAAAGAGGCCGACGGGCGATTCGCCGTTATTCGATCCGTGGATGGCTCCGAAGACGATCGACATCAGCAGCGCGCCCCACCAGAAGCCGATGCCCCGCGTGAGCGTGTACTGCAGGTAACCACGCAGCAGAGATTCCTCAAAGATACCGGTACAGACAAACACCACCAGCCACATCAGCCCATATTTCCAGGCTACGAATCCCTGAAGATGACCAGCGTCAAAGGCGAGCAAATGGCTCCTCCAAAGCACGGTCACCAGCCCTGTGATTGCAATGAATCCCCAGACGCCACCCCAGAGGAATCGAACCAGTTTGGCGCGGCCCGCATAGCCATAGACTGCCAGTCTGCGACCTTCAATACGCGCCATGATTCCAGTTGCCGCAAGCACCATAGACACCTGGATGAGTTCGAAAAGAAGCGCAACCTGTGGCGACTGCGGACCCTTCGGGTCCGGAAGGTGCCCATGCATCAGGTGCTTAATACCTGTAACCACCAGCAAGCTGAGCGTGATGAAGATGACGATAAAAAGCAGCGCGCTCCAGCCCGCGCGGAGTCCGTCGGGCCCGAAGAATACCCAGCGCGGGCCGTGCTCTACATGCTGCTCCGGAAGAGAAGCTTCGCCGGAAGGATTTACTGAAAGATCGTCTGCCATGGATGGTTTCTCCGCTGCGCCCAAGTACGTTTCGACAGCTGCGCCGGTTCCAACACTTAAGCGATCAATCCAGTCCAGTCCAGCACGACCTTGCCTGTCTGCCCGGAGCGCATCGCGGTGAAGCCTGCTTCGAAATCAGCGTAGCTGTAACGATGGGTGATGACAGGCGAGATGTCCAGCCCGGAATGGATCAGCACCGACATCTTGTACCAGGTCTCATACATCTCCCGGCCGTAGATTCCCTTGATGGTGATCATGTTGAAGATCACTTTCGACCAGTCGAGCGCAACCTCTTTCGCCGGGATGCCCAGCACCGCGATCTTGCCTCCGTGCGACATGTTCGCGATCATGTCGCGAAAAGCAGCGCCGTTGCCGGACATCTCAAGCCCCACATCGAAGCCCTCCAGCATGCCAAGCTGCTTCTGCACTTCGAGCAGCGGTGTCTCTGCTGTGTTCACGGCGAGTGTCGCACCCATCCTGCGCGCCAATTCCAGCCGGTAAGGGTTCAGGTCCGTGATCACGACGTGCCGCGCGCCCGCGCGCTTCACCACCGGGATGCACATGATGCCGATCGGACCCGCTCCGGTGATCAGCACGTCTTCGCCCAGCACCGGAAACGAGAGGGCGGTGTGGACGGCGTTGCCGAACGGATCGAAGATCGCGGCAACCTCCTGATTCACATGCGGCTCGTGCCGCCAGATATTGCTCATCGGCAGCGCGACAAACTCTGCGAAGGCGCCTGGACGATTCACGCCCACGCCTGACGTGAACGCGCACAGATGCCGGCGGCCGGCAAGACAGTTGCGGCAGCGCCCGCAGGTCACGTGTCCTTCGCCGCTGACAATGTCGCCGGGATGGAAGTCGTTCACGTTCGAGCCCACTTCGACGATCTCTCCAACGAATTCGTGCCCAATCACCATCGGCACCGGGATCGTCTTCTGCGCCCACTCGTCCCAATCGTAGATGTGGACATCGGTGCCACAGATGCCGGTGTGGCGCACGCGGATGAGCACGTCGTTGATGCCGTACTCCGGTTCGGGAACATCCTCCAGCCACAGACCACGTTCGCGGCGGCTCTTCGCCAGTGCCTTCATCGCTCTCCTTCATGTCACTGCGCGGTTTCCGCCACGCACAGAACCCCTTAGTCTAACGTGCGGCAATCTGCCGGCGCCGCAAACAGCAAGGGCGCAGCATAACGCTGCGCCCGCTTGCCATCTTCCGGTGTCTACTTCTCTGCCGCCGGCGTGTAATCCACCTGCACCGTCTGAATCTCGTACGGCGTCACCGGTACCGTCACCTTATCTCCGGTCACGCTAAGAGCCGAGCCTTCCGGCTTCTCCATCAGATTGACGACGGTGGCGGATGTGGCGCCCGGAGGCACCGTCAGCGTGACGTTACCGCCCTTGCCGGCCGACTCGTAGAAGCGCATCACCAGGCCTTTGCCGTCTTCGCTGCGCTTCATCGCGGTCAGCACGACATTACTATCCGCAATGCCGGCGAAGGAGTGCCGCTCAGGCAGCTCGCCTGCATGCGCCTCCACCTGCATGGCCTTGAGCTTGTAATCGAAATTGTAACCGTGACGGACACTGAGTGCCTGTTTCCAATCTCCGGCGTGAGGATAGAGCGCATAGCTGAAATGCTGATTTCCCTGGTCAGCCTCGGGATCAGGCCATGTCGGAGCGCGCAGCAGGCTGAGCCTCAGCAGATTACCGACGGCGTCATAACCGTACTTCGAATTATTGATCAGGCTCATGCCGTGTTGGCCATCGCCCAGATCAGCCCAGCGCATTGCGGGCACCTCGAACTTCGCTTTCTCCACGCTGTTGTTGCGCGTCGTTGGCCGCTCAATTGTGCCGTAAGGAATCTCATAGGTCGCAAATGGCCCGGAAGCCGCCAGCGGAAATGCAGCCTTCAGCAGAATGTGACGCTCGCGCCAGTCGAAATCGTTCGTGACCACCACGTGATCCGAGCCGGTATAGAGGGTAATGTCCTGCACGAACTTTGAGCTCTGCCAGGTGCGCGTCACCCGAATGGTCGCGCGCAACGGGCCGTGCTCAGTCAAAGTTACCGAGTCTGCTTTGTCGAGCAGCGTTGGGGCTACATCCAGGGTGCCGGGATCGATGTTCCACGCGTCATATTCTTTCGGCGTGTCCTTGAAAGCCTGCAACTCATTGCCGCAGCCTCCCGCGGCGATGGTCTCGAAGCTCGCCTTCTTATCGTAGAGCGAGCGGATGCATCCGGTCTGCGGATCGACGGTCACCCGAAGGGCCGCATTCTCGATGGTCAGCCCATTCGCCTTCACATCGGAAACAGCAGGCCGCTTGCCGGATACCGCATGCAGCACCTCGTATCCGAGCGATGGCACATCCTCTGCACGAAACAGCAGATGATACGTATTTGTTTTCTTGTCGTTCTCGACCACCTGTGACGGCAGCACACGGCCCTTGGCATCCAGAATCGAAATGCCATCCGGCGCCGCAGAAGGCATCTCGACCTTCGCTTCCGCAATGCCAGAGCGATCCCAGCCAAGCGGATTCACCACCATCACCGGAACGCTGCCCACCGGCACATGCGTATTCACGTGCGCCTGCACAGTATCGAGCGATTTTGATGTGATCTCATTTGCTGCCCAGTGCACCTGGTTGTAGTCCTTCTGCGCATCGCGATAGATGACACCGATGCCCGATCCGGCAGCCAGATCGTGGAACTGATTGAAGAGCACATGTTTCCACGCGTCGGTGAGTTCGGTATCTGGATAGTTGCGACCGTCCAGCCACGCCAGAGATGCGTACTTCTCCGCGTTCAGCAGCCACTCTTCGCTGTCGCGCATGTTGCGTTTGTGAGCCGCCTGAGTGGTGAAGACGCCGCGGTGAAACTCAAGATAGAGCTCATCGTTCCATGTCGGGACACTGATCTGACCGGCGGCTGGGGTTGGCAGCTTGGTGTCGCCTTTGGCCAACGTCTCGTAGTTCCAGGTCGGCGAATTGGGAGCAAGCTCCTTCTCGACTGCGGAGAAGTAGGGCTGCGCTGTTCCAAACTCGGAACGCGGTACGATCTTGTCCGGCTGCATCCAGTGCAGCCCCTGATCCAGCATGGCGCGCGTTGGACCGCCGCCGTGATCGCCTACGCCGAACAGGTCCATTACTTCATCCATGCCGGGTGCACGGTTGCGAGCCTCCACCGTGTTCTGCGCCAGCCGCACCGGGCTTAGGTCCGAGTTGCCGTAGTCGTGCGGGAAGTAGGTCAACACCTTGCTGCCATCCGGCGACTCCCACCAGAACAATTTCAGCGGCAACTGGTTGGTATCGTTCCAGGTCATCTTCTGGGTCACGAAATAGTCGATGCCGGAACGCTTGTAAATCTGCGGCAGTTGCCAGTTGTAGCCAAACGAATCCGGATTCCAGCCAATGCGCGTCGTGGTGCCGTAAAGCTTCTGAAACGTCTCCTGCCCGACAAGAATCTGGCGCACCAGCGATTCGCCGTCCGGCATGTTCAGATCCGGTTCCACCCACATACCGCCGACGAGTTCCCAGCGGCCTTCCTGGATGCGCTTCTTGATCTCGTCATTCAGTTCCGGATACTTGTCAGCGATCCACTGGTTGTATTGCGCCGCAGACTGCGTGTAGGTGTAGGTCGGGTATTCGTTCATCAACTGCGCCGCTGTCCCAAAGGTTCGCTTCACGACATCGACCGTCTCGGTCCACGGCCACAGCCACGCTGCGTCTATGTGCGAGTTGCCGGTCAGGTGCATGTCAGCCTGCTGTAGCGTTGGCTTCAGCGGCTCGAGTGACTGCTGCGCTTCCTTGAGCGATGCATCGAACTTTGTCTGGTCCTTCCTGTCCAGCGACGCGACATCTACATCGCCGATGGCCTTGGCAAGCGTCGCTTTATCGGCAGAAACATCTTTCGACAGCGTCGGAATCAAAATTGCCGCTGTCTCAAACTCGGTAAGCAGGTCGGACGGGTTGGGCCGGTTCTGTGCAAACTCCAGACTCAAATCGACACCGGCGACCCGCTTCTCATCCACTGTCGGCAAGAGCTTCACCGCGACCAGCACTTTGTCACCCGGCTTTGCGTCGTCAAAGAGCACGATGGGTTCCAGGTCTTCACCCAGAGCGACGCGGCGCCCATTGAAGTAAATGATCTCGGGTACCGGACCGTTGGCATTCGCGCGAAAGCGGAACCAGACGCGCGCGCCAGTCAGGTCATAGCCGTTCAACGTCTGCGGGACCTCAATTTCGCGACGAAACCAGACGGCTCCCTTCGGTGCGGTCAGCCGATGATGACGATCGCCGTGGGCATCCACCTTTTGCCAGCTGCTGTCGTCCAGCGAAGGCTGTTCTCCATGCGGCACATCGCCCTCGTGATATCGCCATTGGCTCTCCGGCAGGACATCGAGACTCTCCAAGCGCTCAATCGTGGACTCTTCCTGGGCGCTCAGATTGAGCCCCTGGCGTTGGCCATGATTCATTTCGAAGAGCTGTGCGTGGAGCTTTCCTGGGGCAAGCGCGGCGAGGGCAATAGCGGCGCTGCAGGCAAGGCAATGGACGGTGCGCAAGGCGGTCTCCTTCATGCAAAGTCGATCCGTATATGCAGAGCACGGCGTGTGGGAACGTCGAACATACGGCACCGGCAATTGTAAGCGAGATATGAAAAGAGTGCGCGTTGATGAAAGCCTTGGATCGCACCGGCAGAGGGCTGGAAGCTGCGCCTGCCATATCTGGATGGAAGATCAACGGCGCCTGGTGCTAGTAATAATCCGCGCAGCTCATGTAGTAGCCACAGCTTCGGCAGACCAGCTTGCAGCGGCTGCTTTCCAGCCGCGCTGCGCAATTCGGACACCATAAGCAGATGTGTTCCGTGGAGTCATGCCGCTGCTCCTCAACAGACCCTGTTTCGGGGACCGACTCTGCTTCCGCGCTGTATCTCGGCGACATGAGGGCCAGCCTACTCCATCGCCGGCCGTCGATTCATCTGCAATCCGCGCGCATCTCATACAATGAGCCCTCAGGCAGAATCACGCACGACAACTTACAGAGGAGCAAGTATGGACCGGAAAGCAACAGCGGTGTGGCAGGGCGGACTGAAAGACGGGAAGGGCCGCATCTCGACCGACAGTGGCGTCCTGAAGGATGCGCAGTACTCGTTCAGCACACGTTTCGAGAACGGCATCGGCACCAATCCTGAAGAACTGATCGCCGCAGCCCACGCCGGATGCTTCACCATGGCGCTCAGCGCGCAATTGACAGGCGCCAACCTGAAGCCCGAGTCGCTCGAAACCACGGCGGCTGTGACCTTCGAGAAGAAAGACGACAAGCCCACCATCACGAAAATCAAACTGACCACCACAGCAAAAGTGCCAGGCGCCGACAAGGCCGCCTTTGACAAGGCTGCACAGGATGCGAAGGCCGGCTGTCCCGTCTCGCGGCTCTTCGCCGGCAACACCGAGATCACGCTCGACGCGACACTGGTCTCGTAGTCGATGAGCTTTGCGGCGCGGGCAGACCGCTTGCGCCGCGATTGCTTAGCTGCGCATGCGGACAAAATCGCGCATCTCGCGGTTCAAGCTCGTGGCCTGCTGGATGCCCTGATCCAGCAACTTCATCCACTCACGCGCCTGTTCGCTTAGATCGGTCGTGTTCACCAGATAACTCGCCTGCACCAGAATTTCCAGCGCGTTGTTCATGTCGTGAGTGATGCGCCGAATCTCCTTGGCATCATCCTGCAGCAGGGGAGTTGCCCCGTTCATTTCCGTCATTCCTTCGGCCCTCGTCTTGGTACGCCGTGTGCGTGCAGTCTACAGATATTTCTGTCATTCCTGGTTCGCTCGCAGGATAGCTGCAGGGTTTGACTTTCCTCAGCCCCTTTTGCGAGACTAGCGACTGCTGCCGTCCAGCACCCCGCTGGACCTTTACCCGTGCCGAAGTGGCGGAATTGGCAGACGCGCATGGTTCAGGTCCATGTACTCGCAAGGGTGTGGGGGTTCGAGTCCCTTCTTCGGCACCATCAGTAAAGTCAATTCGTTTCTTAGAGGCAGAACCCTCCAAGGGTTTTGATGCCGCAAGTCTTGCTTTTCCCAGTGGCCCTTCATGCGTACAGAACTGCGTCCCTGATTTCGCCCCTCTTCTGTGTCAGTCATTCACAGCCAGCTTGCCAAGTTATTGCGCGAAAAACCTGCCTAATAAAGCTGCATGATTTTGTTCTTTCGAGCTCTCAAACCGGAGTATGCTCTGCGCATCTCACCTCTGCGGAGAAGGCGATGGACGCCACTAAGCCCAGAATTCTCTGTCTGGACGACCAGCCGGAGAATCTACGGGTTCGAAAGGTCCTTCTGGAGCAGTTTGGCTGTGACGTGGTCACGGTTACGGACTCGTCGGCGTGCCTGCAAGCCGCTGCTCGGGAAATCTTCGATCTCGTGCTGCTGGACTACCATCTTTCGGAGCCGGTTACCGGGGAGGATGTTGCACGCGATCTCCGCGTTCTACTGCCGAGAGTTCCGCTTATCATGCTGACCGGCGACCCCAGAATTCCCCAGAGCGCATGCGAATGTGTGGACGCAGTCCTAATTAAGGGACCAAGCGGCCCGGTGGAGCTCCTGGATACGATCCACAGGCTCCTACCTCACCGCCCAATCAAACCTCGCCACCACAGCGTGCTGCCAATGCCGATCTCCAGGACATCCTAGCCAGCCGGCTGCCCTCGGGCTCAGGCCTCAGAGACGAAGCGCTCTTCCTCCTCCTCCTCTTTGTTCACAGTTAAAAGGAACTCCCGCAGCACCCTCGCGTTTTCGTTTGTGTTCTCCGCCCGCTCATTCAATCTATCGGCCGTAGGCTCGTGAAGTGCGCTTGAGGCCCGTTCTGCCATGCGGCGATACAGCGATGCGCTCTCTTCCAAGGCCCGCAATGCGGCCCACAGCGCCGTCTCTATGGCGTTGCGCTGCTCTGCGCCTAGATGGCGGGCCGTGAAGGCGTGGCCGACCCGGCAGCGGAAGCGCAAAAAGCCATTCTCCTCGAGTTCCCAAAGGACGCCGCCGCAATCCGGGCACGCAAACGCAGAGGGCCGTCCGGCCCGACTCTC
Organism: uncultured Acidobacteriaceae bacterium; assembly: GCA_963737035.1. Lineage (GTDB taxonomy): Bacteria > Acidobacteriota > Terriglobia > Terriglobales > Acidobacteriaceae > KBS-83. The sequence goes on from CAVTRJ010000003.1 coordinate 63,772, forward strand.
ATTCTCGATTTCGGACATGTCCAACTCCGCAATCCTGATCTCCTTGGCCGTTCCCATATCCGGGCGTTCCTTCCACCCGTGATCCGGCAGGTCTTCCTGAATCATTTGCAACAGTCGCGCGGGAATATCGGCCAGCGGCAGCACATGTGCTGTCGGGACCTGCTCCAACGCGCTTGCCGGCATGGAGGAAAACAGGGCGGTTTCCGGGTCCTGGACAATCGCCCCGCCCCCGTGGGCATTCACCACCATCAGCCCGGAAGTCCCATCGTCCAGCGCGCCGGTAAGAATGACCCCGATCACCCGCCGGCCGAAGGATGCCGCCGCGGAGCGAAACAGGGGATCAATCGCCGGGCGATGGAGGTTTTCCCGCGGCCCCTGGATCACACGGAGGGTATTGCCCTCCACAAGCATGTGAAAGTCCGGGGGAGCAATGTAGACGTGGCCCTTTTTGATTGGCGTGCCATCGGCCGGATGGATCGCCGGAAGCTTCCCGGCACGCTGCATGATATGAGGCAAGACGCTGGACGGGTGATTTGACGTGTGCACGACGATGAGCACAGCCGCTTTCAGGTCGGCTGGCAATTGCCGGAGCAGTTGCTGGAGGGCTTCAATCCCGCCAGCGGATGCCCCAATCACTATCAGATCGCGATGGGTCACTCAGAAAGACCTCACCCGCTGAGATGTTTCGGGATACAGTTGAGATATCTGTGAGCAGTAAGACTCCACGGGCGACTCGGTTGCCGATCCTGACACCTCAGCATCCCACCCGCATTCGGATCAAACCAGCTTTTCATGATCCCACGCCGGGCGGAAATATTCAGGCCATCTCTCCCGGAGTGAATGAGACGCTCCTCCTTCGTGGATACTCTTCTGCATCTCTGTCAGGGATGGGACTTTTATGGCATCTTCCACATCTTCCAGGCAAACCCGGAAACTGAATCGACCGGCCGCACCCTCTGCCGAAAGCGCGGAGGGGGGCACTGACCACACCAATGCTCCATTCCCCATCGTCGGAATTGGTGCATCCGCTGGTGGGCTGGAAGCCCTGACGGCTTTTCTGAAAGCCGTTCCGCCAGACCTGGGCATGGCCTTCGTGCTGATTCCGCACTTGGATCCATTCCGGAAAAGCGCCTTTACGCAGATTCTCTCGCGTACCACCAGCATGCCTGTTCTCAATATTGCGGACGGCATGCGCCTTGAGCGTGACCATGTCTACGTCATTCCGCCGAATTGTGAGCTGACCATCGCGGACGCCATGCTGCGCATTGCCGATCGCGAAGAGCCGCGGTCCATGAACACCACCATCGACATCTTCCTCCGCTCGCTGGCGGCTGATCAGGGATCGAACGCAATTGGTGTCATTCTCTCGGGAACCGCGTCCGACGGAACGCTTGGGCTTACGGCTGTCAAAGCCGAGGGCGGCATCACCTTCGCGCAGGACGAGCGCAGCGCAAAATATGATGGCATGCCCTCCAGCGCCATCGCCTCCGGAAATGTCGACTTCGTCCTTTCCCCGGAAGGGATTGCACAGGAGCTTGCCCGCATACGCGAGCACCCCTTCGTGCGCTCGTATCAGGAGCGCATCGAAAACGAAGACCTGGGCAAAGATGCATACATGGGACAGATCTTCCGCCTGCTGCGCCGCGCCACCAAGGTGGATTTTTCCGAGTACAAGCCGCCTACCATCGGTCGCCGCATCCAGCGGCGAATGGTTCTGCACAGAATCGACAAGCTGAGCGACTATGCCGCCCTGCTGCACCGCGACCGTAGCGAGATAAACGCGCTTTATCAGGATCTGCTCATCAACGTGACCAGCTTCTTCCGTAACCCGGAAGCGTTTGTGGCCCTCAAGGAGACCGTCTATCCCATCATCCTGCACGGGCGCGCTTCCAATGCTCCCATTCGTATCTGGGTGCCTGGGTGTTCCACAGGAGAAGAAACCTACTCCCATGCCATCTCGCTGGTGGAGTTCCTGGGAGAAGAGCGGTCGGAAATCCCCATCCAGATCTTCGGGACAGACCTCAGCGAAACGGCAGTCCAGCGTGCTCGCGCCGGATTCTTCAAAGGCAGCATTGAAGCCGATGTCAGCCCGGTGCGCCTGCGCCGCTTCTTTCACAAAGCTGACGGCGGATATCAAATTAGCAAGACCATCCGCGACCTTTGTGTCTTCTCGACGCAAAATGTCTTCAGCGATCCGCCCTTCTCCCGGATGGACCTGGTAAGTTGCCGCAACGTGATGATCTATCTCAGTCAGACGTTGCAGAAGAGGGTGATCCCGGTCTTTCACTACGCCCTCACTCCGAATGGATTTCTGATGATCGGCAATACCGAGGGCCTTCTGGGAGCAGGTTCCGAGCTCTTCGAGATAGCAGATAAGAAACATAAGATTTATCGTAAGCGGCTCGTATCCACTCCGGTTACATTTGGTTTTGCCATGGCCGCTGAGCGTGATTTGGATGGCCTTGAAGCGCCTGTGCCTGCGCCAAAGCAAACCGAGGCCACCAAGGTGTCCCCCGAACTGCAGCGCGAGGCGGACCGCCTGCTGCTGGCTCGCTACGCTCCGCCTGCGGTGGTCATCAACGATCAGCTCGAGATTCTCCAGAGCCGCGGCCGTACCGGCCCGTTCCTCGAGTTACCCACCGGCAAAGCCAGCCTGAACCTGCTGAAGATGGCACGTCCCGGTCTTATCTTCGACTTGCAGAAAGCTGTGGACGAGGCGCGGAAAAGCGGCATTGAGGCTATACGCGAGAACATCCATGTCGATGACGGAGGAAGCACAAAGCTCACGACTGTGCGGGTGATTCCTTTCCGTACTCCGGTTCACGAGCAGAACAGCTTCCTCACGGTCTTCGAGCCGGCGGCGGCCACGACAACACACTTGTCCAAACTCCAGCAACTCACGCCTGCCGAGGACACGGAGAAGGACAATCTCATTGCGCAGTTGAGGCAGGAGTTGGCAGCGACCAAGGATTATCAGCAGTCCATCATCGAATCGCAGGAAGCTACCAACGAGGAATTGCAATCGGCCAACGAGGAGATTCAATCCGGCAACGAAGAGCTGCAAAGCACCAATGAAGAGCTTCAGACCTCGAAGGAAGAATTAGAATCCGCCAACGAGGAACTGCATACTGTCAACGAAGAGATGCAGCATCGCAATGAGTTGCTCTCGGAGTTGAATAACGACCTCACGAACCTGCTCAACACTGTCAATCTCGCAATGGTCATGGTGGGAGCGGATCTGAGTGTGCGGCGCTTCACCTCGCAAGCCACCACGGTCCTCGGATTGATGTCGACAGACGTCGGCCGGCCGATACCCCGCCTGAAGCTAAAGATCGATTCCGCAAAGCTCGAAAGGATGATGCTGGATGTCATGCAGGAAGTGCAGCCGAAGGTACATGACGTGCAGGATCACGACGGGAAATGGTGCCGGTTGCGCATCAGCCCGTATCGCACTCTGGACAACCGCATCGAGGGCGTGGTGCTCACGATCCTGAATAGGAGCGACGCCACGAGTCATGATGGGAATGACGATGCCAATGTGGCTTCCGCAAGTGCAACTACGAAGTCTTCTGCGAAGAAGCCCCGCAAGAAGAACAATCACGCCGGATAATCACACACCTGTTGCGATCTAAAAATGTCGTGATCTAAAAAGAGAATGGCCGAGGGCAAGAACAAACCCCCGGCCATTCTCCGCAGAGCGGCTTTGCTAGTTGCTGTCGAAATCGAACAGCCCGAACAGGTCGTCGATCGCGGGGCTATTCACCGGTACATACGGATTTCCCGGCGCGGTAACGGGGTTGGGGAAATTGTCACGGCTGCGGCTGGTGATGGTCTCCAGGCCCCAGTTCCTTTCAACGAATTTCAGGATCGATACGTGATCCGAATATTCATGCGCGATATGGCCACCCTTGCTGTAGGGCGACACCACAATCAGCGGAATGCGCGTGCCGTCACCGAAGTAGTCGAGCGGCTGCACGTAGCCGGAGTCATAGTATCCGCCGCCTTCGTCGAAGGTGATGAAGATCGCCGTATCCTTCCACAGAGTCGGGTTATTCTTTACCGCATCCACGATCTTCTTGGTGAAGCCTTCAAACAGATCCAGCTTGGACGACGAAGGATGACCGTCCACCAGGCCGCTCGGCTTTACGATCGACACCGCGGGCAGTGATCCGCTCTTGATGTCTTCGTAAAGGTTCTCGGTGTCCTGGATATGGGCCTTCCGCACAGAGCCGTACGCCATGATCGAGGTGTCGTACTGGAATGGATTGCAGATGTTGCAATATTCGTCGCTGTTTTTGCCAACGGCGCCGTAGTTCAGCTGATACGGGTCATTGACGTAGTTGTTCCACTGGTCGCCATAGTACTTCCACGAGACATTCGCCTTGATCAGCTCGTCGCCAATGCTGCGAACCGAAGACGGCGGGACGGTGAAGACAGTATTGTTCTTGTTTGTGTCGGTATACGCATTGTTGCCGTTGCCGAAGTAGCCGGGATTGTAATTGTTCAACAGATAGTAGTGGTTCAACTCGCAGTTGGAGTGAATCTTCGGCTCGAGCGAGTGCAGATAGTTCACAATCGGGGCTACACCCGGCTGCGAAAGATCAGCGCAATTGGTATAAGATCCGCCGCCATAGGAGGGGGAACCGAATGATCCTCCACCATAGCCGTCTTCTGTGTACCAGTTATTGGTCTTTGCAGCGGGATTTGGATTCTCGACCTCGTCCACGATGCCGGCGTTCGCGCTGCCACCCGCAACCAGGGTGTTATGCGGCGGAACGGCCGAATGATTTTTGCCATCGCTGAACCAGATCATGTCGCCATGGCCAAGCATGATGTGATTGGCGCCTGTTCCACCGTTGACCGACTGGTGAAAATTGTCGCTCATCGAATACTGGTCTGCGAGTTGCTTGAAGTAAGGAACGTCACCGTTCTGGACGTTGTAGAAGCCCATCGCAGTGGAACCTTCGCCGGTAGTCTTTGCGGTCGACGAGTACTCAGTGCTGAAGTTCGCCGGTTGCTTGATACCGTTTGCTCCGGCGCCCACAGTCGTTTCAACCCACGGAAAGAGGTCCGAGCTGCAACCGGAGGGATTGCTATCTGTCGCATTGTTCGCATTGCAATCCAGCTGCTGCCACATCTGATAAAAGCGATGTACCGGGCTCGCCGAATATGAGTTGTAAGTAAACGTATCTCCGTTGGTCAACTGGAATGGACCAGGAGGAAGACCGTTCACGTTCTTGATACGCACGTCCGGAGTTTTCGACGTCAGACCCGTGCCGCCCGTCACGAGATAGCCGTAATAGTCTGCCGGCAATCCGTTCTCAGATTGTCTTGCCAGGCTAAGGCTGTCGTTCGTTATGTAAGAATCCATCGGGCCGCCAACCAGCGGGGCAGGCAGAACGGCTCCCTGGAAATCGTCCTTAGCCGGGCTTAGCAGGAATGCATCCGGCGCCTGGTCCTTGGCTGCGTCCTGTTCACCCTTCGCGAAGTTCGGTCCGGGTGTGCCGTCGCTCTTCACAATTCCTTCCGAGAGAAGGTTCCAGACGGTCTCACCTTTCTTCGGGACATAGGTTGCGAAAACGTGATCGAAGCTGCGATTTTCGCCGACGATCACAATGACATGCTTGATGGGTGAGCTGGTGTCGTCGTCGCGCGAAGGCTGACTGTTCGATAGCGGGGCGGCAAAGGCGCTCCCGATGGCCAACTGGAACACAGTCGCGGAGATCATTCCGGTACGGAACGTCCGCAATGCTGTGGATGCCAACTGCTTTGCGTTCATACTGCCTCCTGGTCAAGGCACGCGGCCTTGCCGTGAGGAGCATAAGTGGGCTGCTATTTCAGAAAGATATTTATTCGTTGAACGATGGATGAATAAGACTGCCCTTCTTCGTCAGCGTCAGGCTGGGCAGAGTTAATGGGAATGAACATTATCAGCTTGTAAGATTTTCCTGCGAGCGTACTTTTTACCGGAGCACTGTCTCTCTCTGCGTCAGATGTTGGGCTTGTCTTTGCCGTCGGCGGAACAACACGAATCGTTCCCATCATGCCTTTGTCTTCATGCTCCAGCAGATGGCAGTGATAGGGAAACATGCCGATCGTATTTGGATCGCGGAAATCCATCCGCACTCGAATGCTCGGGTAAGCCAGCGTCCGACCGTTAAAATACGGCACATTGACCGTGTCGCGCAGAAAATTCTCGCGAATGTTCTGCCCCATATACTGCAGCAGCAGAAAATGCAGCTGGTGTATGTGGAACGCGTGCAGTTCGCTGGAGCGGTTCTCGATGATCCAGTCCTCGACAGTTCCCTGTTGCGCAACGATGTTGGGAATATCCGAATTCATGTCAAACATCTTCGGGGTCTGACCATCCACCGTCAGGTAGAACTCGATAGCGCTCGTCGGATCATTGGGATCAGCAAGCTTTTCTGAAAAGTACAGATGCCGCACGCGTACCGGCGGCACATCTCCCAGCCAGCTCTCAGTCGCAGCGGCCAGCGGCTCAGGTGCACGCTGCAGGGTGGATCGTGGCTCAGGCGCGTTCGCGGAAGCGACTATCTTTGCAAGCGCGCGGTTTGGATCATTCTCTCCACCGGGGCCAGTGTCCACAGTCCGCGTCACCAGCAGGCCAGCCTCGCCCTCCGGTGCTTGGACTATGAATTCCACGCGCGCGCCGGGCGGAACTCCAAGATGCGTCTGCCAGATCACAGGTTCTGCCGAACTTTTCTCTGCACCGCTTTCGCCAATGGGCACGCCATCCATCGCGACAAGACCCAACTGCTGCGGCGACTTTCCGTAGAGGACCTCCAGGTTGAGGTAAGTGATCGCCGAGGCATTCAGCACGCGCCATAACTGCCGTTCCCCCGGGCGCATTTCGATGACGCCCGTTGGGTAGTCGGGATACGGAACGGGAACGTAGTTGATCGACAGGTCCTTCGCCGGCTTGCCGAAGCCGGTGCCGTTGTTGGCGGCATCTCCATCACGGTCGACCATGAATTTCGGCACCACCGGTTCCGACGCAGCGGGGGGCGCGCTCGGATGCATCAGATCCTGATCGCGAATGATGAACACGCGCTCGGGCAGGCCCGCGACTTCCTTCTTCGCGCGCTCGATTCCTTCCACAATCAGCGCGCCCGATGCTCCGCCAAGCAACTGTTGCTTACTGAATCCGTGGATGTGCGGGTGATACCAATAGAGTCCCGGGGGCTCGTCATCCGGAATGCGGAAGCGATATTCGAATGGCGCATCGCCCGGCTGCACGGACGTCTTCAGTACATCGTCCTGATGGCACGTCGGCGGGATCGTGAGTCCGTGGAAGTGCAGATTGGTGGATACCGGACTCATGATTCCGCTGGTACATGGATTGCCGGAATCGTCCGTGTGAGGCGCTGCGTGAACGTGTGCCGCCGCATTGCCGGCTGGGGGTTGCAGGTCCTTCAGCTCATTCTTCAGATGAATGATCACTTCGTCGCCAGGATTCACCCGGAGGTTTGGCGACTCTCGTCCCTCAGCATCGGTATAGCAATACCGTGTCGTGTCGTCGGGCTGTCTGGAGTTTGAAGCGGTTAGCGTCAATTCCAGGACGCCATTCTTGCTGCGGAGGTCCACCGGCTCCGGCACGCTGCTGCCTGGCGCCGGCCGAGGACACGCCTCCTGCGATGTTGTGGCCGGTTGCGAAGCCGCGTACGGAACAGCCAAAGAGAAAGCTATAACTGCGATCAGCATGCGCTTGAAAGATGAGAGCGCGAGGGCAATAGCCTCGGATAGATTTGCAACCAGGAGAGCAACACTTCAGCATTCTTCCAGCAATCTCCGGAGATGGTGTGAATGGACGGTAAACAAGAGCACGCTTTCACCACCATCGCCGGCCTTACCATGTGAACGAATGATGAAAGGCGAAAGAAAGAATGATTCGAGGGTTCGTGAAGGCATGGTTGTCCTCTTCATTGGCTTTGGGCGTGCTTTTCGTTGGCGCAGGCCAGCCGCTTCTGGCGCAGCAGGATCAGCCAAGGCGGCCCATGCAGCCCAGACTCGAAGATGGCGCAGAGTATCGCTGGCTGAATAAGAAGATCCTCGATTCGCGCCTGCTCGACAGCATGGAAGACCTTGCGAACTGGTCGTTCAAGGGCGAAGGAGATATGACCCTCTCCGGCGCCTACAAGAAGGACGGAGAGCATTCCATCAGAATTCAGTCTGCCTTCAACATTGCACGCGTAGACGGCAGTGGAGAATGGGAAGACCTGATCGCAACTCGTAAATTCCCTGGAGAAGACTGGCGGAAATACAACCGCATTTCACTGTGGGTATATGCGGACGTCGCCGGCGCCCCAGCACTCGCTGCCTCTCTCACCCTGCACAATGAGGGCAAGCACCTCCTGCCGGACCAGTTCAACGAAGGCCGGGACGAGTCCCTCCTTCTGAAAAACCACGCCTGGACTCATCTCGTTTGGGAGATCGCGCCGCTCGATCGCGATAAAGTCACGGCGCTGGATTTCGCTTACAGCCTGCCCAAGATGTTTCCCGATCCCGGCGATCACACCGTTCTCTACATCGATCAGCTTGAATTGCAGAGCGTCGCTCCCGATCACGTGGAAGGCTGGGACGTGGCGGCGGGCAAGATCGCCTTCAGTCATAGCGGATATACGGTCGGCTCCTCAAAATCAGCCATCGCCAGTGACCTCACTGCGCGCGAATTTTCCATCCTCGATCAGTCCACCGGCAAAGTAGTTCTCAGTAAGCCCGTTGAAGAGAAGAAGACCAGCCTTGGCACGTATCAGCTGCTGGACTTCTCCGAGTTACAAAGGCCGGGAACATATCAGATCCGCGCCGGCAATGCGCTCACGCGTTCCTTCGCCATCAGCGACGACGCCTGGGACAGCAGCGTCTGGAAAGCGATCAACTTCATGTACAGCGAGCGCTGCGGAACGGTCATTCCCGGCATTCATGGCATCTGCCATCAGGATGACTACACAATCCGCGGCGACAAACGCATCGTCGTCAATGGCGGCTATCACGATGCCGGCGATCTGACCGCAACCGGCAACATCACCGGAATGACCTACGCTCTACTCTCCTATGCGGATCGCCTGCAACAACAGCAAGAGAACTCAGCGCTCTGCGAACGGCTTCTTGAAGAGGCCAAGTGGGGCCTCGCATGGATTCTTAAAACCAGCTTTGGTAATGGATATCGCAGCACCGGGCAGTTGATTAGCTACTGGACCGACGGAATCATGGGCGATGCCGACGACCGCTTCGGCCAGGCGGTGAACGATCCGGAATGGAATTTCCGCGTCGCTGCTGATGAAGCGCTCGCGGCCCGCGTGTTGAAAGACACCGATCCAGAGCTGGCAAATCGCAGCCTGGCGACCGCAAAAGAGGACTGGAAGTATGCCGTGGAAGGCTTGAAAAATGCGCCGCCACTGCCAGAGGTCTACGGAGCAAAGGACGAACTCGAACGTATCTCGTTCGGGGCCATCGCGTCGGTCGATCTATTCCGCGCCACCGGCGACAAGCAGTACGCGGACGAGGCAATCGCCCTCGGCAATCTCATCCTGCAATCGCAGGAACGCAAATTGCAGCCGTGGACTGTCCCGCTGACTGGATATTTTTACTCCAGCCCGAAGCGCGAAAACCTATTCCATCGCTTCCATATCGGCGAGGAAGAGCAGCCCGTCGTCGCCCTTGCCCACCTGTGCGAAGCATTTCCCGATAGCGCCGACTGGATCAAATGGTACGCAGCGATCGTCCTGCATTCCAGGTACTACCAGCAGCCCGCCGCAGCATTCGATGCGCCCTACGATGTCCTGTCTGCCGCGATTTATCGTGAAAGTGAAGTTAGCCTGATTCCCCAAGGTGAAAAGTGGAGACCTCTCCGGGCAGCGGACCGCGATTCCTATCTCGCCCAGGTACACAACGGCGTTCCATTGGGCGGAGACTACTATCTCCGCAGATATCCGGTCTGGTTCAATTTTCGCGGAAATTCCAGTGTGTTGCTCTCCGAAGCAAAGGCACTTTCTACAGCTGCGCACATTCGCGGCGATCTTGACGCCGATAACCTGGCCCAACAGCAGGCGCAATGGTTCATGGGCCGCAACCCATTTTCAGCAAGCATCATGTATGGCGAAGGATACGATTGGACGCCGCTCTACAGCGTTCGCTCCGGCCAGATGGTCGGCGCGCTTCCGGTGGGGATCGAAACCAAGGGCGACAGCGACGCGCCGTATTGGCCAACACAGATCTGCTGGACATACAAGGAGGTCTGGACTCAGCCCGTCGGCGAATGGATCTGGCTGATGCAGGACCTGAACGGTCCTGCCGTGGTCCGTGGCGTTGCGGAAAAGGACAGCCATCAGCCCGTCGAATTCCGCGACTCGCAATCAGCTTACAGAAAAACCGTGATACCGCAGGCAGGCGCCTTCCGTGTGCTCCTTCCGCAAGGCCAGTACACGATACGGCAGGGCACAACGCACACCACTCTCACCGTACTCTCTGGCGGAAGCTATGACATCGATCTACGGCGCAGCAAAGCCGTCGACTATACCGTGGCAACTACGACTGAATCCGCGAATGACATTCTCCTACGTGTCGTCGCAAGCGGTGCCGGCCGGCATACATTTTCGATTCGAGCTGAAAATCTTGAGCTCAAAGAGCCGCCGCAGGAAACGGTGGCCCTCAGCTTGAACAAAGCCAGTGAGATCGTCTGGCACGCACATATCACGTCTACCGAAACTCCCTGGGTGGCCGTCATCATTGCCGACCATGCAATCAGCAATCGTCGCGAACTCACCGGCGCCGCGCCGCTTCAACCCGCGGCTGGGAATTAACAACACGCGGGCTACTCCGCGTCATGGAAGATGACGCCCAGTGTGTGCCGGTGTCCGCGACGAATGCGGCTCACGCCATGTTTCAGATTTACGCGATACATACCTCGCGTTCCCTGCATCGGCCGGTGATGCACGGCGAATGCCACGGCGTCGCCCTGGCGCAGCGGCACCACCTCCACGCGCGACTGCATGCGCGGGCGCTGCTCTGTCAACACGAAGTCGCCTCCGGCAAAATCGCGCCCCGGTTCCGAGAGCAGAATCGCCACCTGGATCGGAAACACATGCTCCCCATACAAATCCTGGTGCAGGCAGTTGTAATCACCCTCTTCATATTGGAGAAGCAGTGGCGTCGGCCGGCGCTGTCCGGCATCATGGCAGCGCTGTAAGAACTCCGCATGCTTCACGGGATAACGCACGTCGATCCGCAGCACCTCATTCCAACGGTTAGCAATCGGCGCCAGCCGCGGGTACAGATGTGTTCGCAGCTCCTCCACCAGGCGAGGCAGCGGATAACGAAAATACTTGTATTCCCCGCGTCCAAAACCATGCCGCGTCATAACAACACGGCTGCGAAATACCGCATCCTCGGGATACATCGCCGAAACCGCATCGCATTCCTTGGGAGTCAGCAAGTGCTCGAGAGCCGCGCCGCCATACGCATCCAGGTCGGACTCAACACGCTGCCACGCAATGCCTTCTACTCTCTCCGGGATGGTTCCTTCTGCCATAGCAACCTTCATGACGCCACTCTAGCGCTTGCCTTGGCGTCGCACACTCCACATCTTGCTGCTGAATTCTCCTCTCACAAGGACGTCCCATTTCGCTGGCGCATTGCCTTCGCGCGGGCTAGAATCCGTCCACCTCCCCGACATGCATTGCTATCCGAGGTTGCCATGCCAACCGTCCGTCACAATCCTGCTGCCATCATCGTGGCAACGTTGATCTACTTCTTCCTTGGCGGCGTGTGGTTTACGACGTTCATGAATCCATGGCTTGCCGGCATCGGCCGCACAATGGCTGAACTGAAGAGCTCTGGCGTGCCGCCTTGGCTGGGCTATGTCGTCGCGCTCATCATGACGGCGATTCTCGCAACTGCGCTCTCGTGGATCATCCAGGCCACCGGCTCGCAAACCGCCGCGCGGGGCGCCACCATTGCGGCCTCGCTGTGGCTCGGTTTCATTTTCACTACGTGGGCCACGGAATATGCCTTCGAAGCTCGAAGCATTTCCATCCTCGCCATCAACACCGGCTACTCGCTGCTTGGCATGCTGCTGATGGGCCTGGTGCTCGGCGGATGGAAGGCGAAATCGCGCGGGGCGTAATCCGCCTGACACTCTCGCGCCGCACGCGCTCATTTGCCGACCGATATACTCAGAGGGAAGGATCTCCTGAGTTATGCAGACCCACCCTGACGCCATTCCCGATCAGATAACTCCTTTTTTGGACAGGATTCTCGCGCGCACCCGCGCAGACCTGGCCCGGCGTATCGAGCAAGCGCCCCGGGCAACATTGGAGCGGCTGGCAGTGCAGCACACGCCGCGAGGCTTCGCGGCAGCGCTACGATCACGGTCCGCCATCGGTCCAGCAATCATTGCGGAACTCAAAAAAGCCTCGCCGTCGAAGGGCCTCATCCGCGCCGATTTCTCCGCCGCCTCACTCGCTCCGGCCATGCAGACCAGCGGCGCTGCGGCGCTCTCCGTCCTCACGGACGAGCCGTTCTTTCAAGGCAGCCTGGCAAATCTGCAAGCCGCCTCCGCCGGCACCACCATTCCCTGTCTGCGGAAGGACTTCATCATCGATGATTACCAGATCGTTGAAGCCCGAGCCCATGGAGCGGACGCGGTGCTGCTCATTGCCGCCGCGCTCTCCGATGCGGAACTAGAACAGCTCTCCAAAGTCGCCGGCGACTACGCACTCGACGTGCTGTGCGAGATCCACACGCGCGAGGAAGCGCGGCGCGTGCGCCATCTCGGATGCAGCATGGTTGGCGTGAATAATCGTGATCTCCGAACCTTCGATGTACGCCTGGAGACCTCGCTCGAGCTCGCTCGAGAACTTCCCCCGGATGCGGTACTCGTGGCCGAAAGCGGCATCAATGATCCTGCCGACTACGCTCGCCTGCACACTGCGGGTTATCACGCCTTCCTCATCGGCGAGACCTTCATGCGTCAGCCCGATCCCGGCCGCGCCATCGCTGCATGGATTGCCGCCGCCCAGATTGCTTATTCCGGCAGCGTGCCTGCCTGAACTTACGCGACAAAACTTACGCGACAAAGATATGTGGATCAAAATATGTGGAACCACCAGCCTTGCTGATGCACAACACGCCGCGAGCAGCGGAGCCAGCGCCGTCGGCTTCCTTCTTGCCCCCAGTCCGCGTCGGGTCACCGTGGATCAGGTGCGCGCCATCGCGCCGCATCTGCCACGCAATGTAGAGCGTTATGGGGTCTTCGTGAATGCGAGCTTCGACGAAATTGTTACCGCCGTCCGTGAAGCTGATCTGACCGGCGTGCAGCTGCACACGAATGACGATCCCGATCTTCCGCGCCGTTTGCGCGCTCACTTTGCCACCACAGATGCAAGGGGTTCCGATCAGCATCCTGGCGGTGCTGGCCTACAGCGATGACATGGAGCCGCAGATCCAGACCATCGCACGCAATGCGGCTCGCGACGGCGCTATCGATGCGCTGTTGATCGACTCGCGAAGTCCGGTCGGTCATGGTGGTACCGGCACACGCTACGACTGGCAGGCCGCACAGCAGCTGTTCCGCAGAGTTGCCCCCCAACTGCGGCTCATCGCTGCCGGCGGGCTCAACCCCGATAATGTCGCAGAGGCCATCCGCACTCTCGCGCCATGGGGCGTCGACGTGGCTACGGGGGTGGAAGCCGCGCCGGGCCGCAAAGACCCCGCGCGGGTCGCGGCGTTCATCCGCAACGCACGCGAGACCTTCGCCCAACTGAAGAACCCGCCGCGTCCCCGCTCCTCGCGGCGCTAGAGCAAACAGATCTTCGCCAACGCGATACTCTAGAGCTAGAGGCAGATCGCATGGAGACCCTGACCCAGACCCGCCCCGGACGATTCGGCGATTATGGCGGCCGCTACGTCCCTGAGACCCTGATGGCCGCACTCGAAGAACTCGAGACCGCCTACGAGAACGCGAAGCGCGATCCCACCTTCCACGCTGAGCTCGACACTCTGCTGCGTGACTACGCCGGCCGTCCCACGCCGCTCTACTTCGCACAGCGGCTCACCGAACGTCTTGGCGGCGCGAAGATTTATCTCAAACGTGAAGACCTGCTCCACACCGGCGCACACAAGATCAACAACTGCCTTGGCCAGGGCCTGCTTGCGCAGCGCATGGGCAAGCGCCGCATCATTGCGGAGACCGGCGCCGGCCAGCACGGCGTCGCGACCGCCACCATCTGCGCGCTGTTCGGCATGGAGTGCGTGGTCTACATGGGCGAAGAGGACATGCGCCGGCAGGAGCTCAACGTCTATCGCATGCGACTGTTGGGTGCGGAGGTGCGCGGTGTCAGCTCCGGCTCAAAGACCCTCAAAGACGCCATCAACGAGGCCATGCGCGACTGGGTCACCAACGTCCGCACCACGCACTACCTGCTCGGCAGCGTGCTCGGCGCGCATCCTTACCCCACCATGGTGCGCGACTTCCATCGCATCACGGGTGAAGAGATCCGGCGCCAGATCCTCGAGAAGGAAGGCCGCCTGCCTAATGCCATCATCGCCTGCGTCGGCGGCGGCTCCAACGCCATGGGTGCCTTCTACGACTTCGTGCGCGATCCGCAGGTGAAGCTTATCGGTGTCGAAGCGGGCGGCCGCTCCACCGCGCTCGGCGAGCATGCGGCGCGCTTCAGCGGCGGCGCGCCCGGCGTGCTGCAGGGCACCTTCTCCTACGTTCTGCAGGACGAGCACGGCCAGGTCTCGCTTACCCACTCTGTCTCCGCCGGCCTGGACTACGCCTCCGTAGGTCCCGAGCACGCTGCCATGCACGATTCCGGCCGCGCCACCTACACTTCCGCCACCGACCAGCAGGCCCTCGACGCGACCGTCATGCTCTCCCGCACTGAAGGCATCGTGCCCGCATTGGAAAGCGCACACGCCGTCGCCGAAGCTATCCGCCTCGCACCAACCTCGCTCCCGGAAGACATTTTCGTCGTCAACGTCTCCGGCCGCGGCGACAAGGATATGGGCATCCTCGCGCGCGAATTAATGCTCAACGGCGCGGAAGCGCATTAGCGGCTGCGATTCACTCCACGCCTTCACCCGCCAATGGAGGGCGCGCCGGCATGTCGCGCAGTCGCGCCAGGTCCTTCTGCACCCTCGCCCAGTCGTCCCGATGGCGCTTCGTTGAGATCGGCGCATCGGGCGCGGCATAGTAGTTCAGGATGTCCTGCTTCAGCCCGGGTGGCACCGGTTGGTTCTGCTTCTCCGTGATCTCGCGCAGCAGCTTCGCGTAGGTCCTGTCCGTCAGCGCATATGCGCCCGGCTTGGTCCAGTCCCCAGTGTCTAGGTCACGATTCGGCAGACCCAGCGGCAATCCGGGCAATAGCCGCAGCTCATCCAATCGCCTTTGATATAAAGTCAGGGTCCGCGTCAGGCTGCTGTAGTAGAGCTCTTCCGTCTGCTCGCGCGGCCCGCGGATCTTCAAAATCCTCACCACGCCGATCGGCGGCAGAATCCAGATCACTCCGGCCAGAACGTGCTGCACGATGCTGGGATTGCGATATGCGGTCGCCCACGCCGGCAGGTACGGCACATGTCGCAAATATGGCTGGATAGTCTCGAACGACTGAGGATCGCTCTTGGGAAACTTGCTCGCATGGAGGACGACCTCTGCCTTCGCGAATCCAGGGATGAAGTTTCGAATGGACGTGCGATAACTTCGGACAGAGGCCCGACCGGTCTTCCCCATCACCTCGGTAAAGGTCAGGCCGTAGGTTTCGAAAAAGGCCTGCTCCAGCAGACGCCGCGACACGCGCAGTCCGACGCGACGCTGGTAGCTGGTGGGTGCAAATCGCCTCCGCGTAAGCTGGTCCACATCGAACGAAAACTCGGTCGCTACGTACTGGCGCGGCGCATCCTCGTAAGTCACGATCGGCCCGTATTTCTTCGCCAGCTTCGGATACTCAATCGCTGTCGCCGGGCTAATCGCATCCGCATGGCCAATGGAATCGCCGACATAGTGTGACAGCGCGCCCAACGCAAAGGCATATTCGTTCACGTTCTGCGCGTTGCGCAGGAGACTCTCGATGAAATCTCCAGTCCGCACATAATGCGTCAGATCGCTGAAGAACTGTCGACTGAAGGGGTAGTAGCCCGCATCCTGGATCGCGCAGCCGCCGTATGCATAGGCGTGCGCCTCTTGCAGCTCGGCATCCGATGTACGTGGATATCGGGTCAGCAGCAGCGGCCGGATCACATTTGTCCAGCTCAGGTCTATGATCGCCTGATGCGTCAGCACGGAATATGCCGCGCCTTCCTTCGGTCCCGCCCAAAGCATCGACAGTAGAACCAACCATGCAGCTGCGCACGTCAGCCATGACCGTAGGGGCATCTCGCTGCGACAGGGTTCTCGCAGCCTCATCGGTTTACCTCCGGTGTGCGATCTAGTACTGCGATGCGGCGCGGTTCTCTTCGGTCGTAAAATGGGGATTCATGCCCATCCATTTCTTTCGGCGGCCCGGCCTCGTCGTCTACCTTACCGTCGGCGACCCTGATCTCGCCACGACGCGCGCCATCGCGATCGCCGCTGTCGATGCCGGCGCTGATGTCCTCGAACTCGGGGTTCCCTTCAGCGACCCGCTCGCCGACGGCCCGGTCATCGAGCGCGCCAGCCATCGCGCCGTCGCCAACGGCACCACACTCGGCGATGTTCTCACCCTCGCGCGCGAGCTGCGCTCCGCCCGTCCGCAAACTGGGCTCGTTGTCTTCTCCTATCTCAATCCGATCCTCCGCTACGGACTCGAACGCTTCACCACAGACGCGAAGGCCGCGGGAGTCGATGGTGTCCTCGCCACCGATCTCACCATTGAAGAAGCCGAGGGGCCTTATCTCAATGCCTTACGCGCCGCTGGTCTGGCGCCTATATTTCTCGCCGCACCCACCAGCACCGACGACCGCCTCCAACGCATCGCCGCAATGTCGCAGGGGTTCGTGTACGCCATCTCCCGCGTCGGGATTACCGGCACCCAGCAGACACTCGCCTCCGATGCCCGTTCGCTCGTCGAGCGCCTGCGCCGGTACACAAAGCTACCCATCGCGCTTGGCTTCGGCGTCTCGAACGTCACGCACGTGGCTGCTGTGGGCGAGTTTGCCGACGCCGCCGTCATCGGCAGCGCGATCGTCGGTCTGATTGAAAAAACTGCGCCACGGGATGCTCCCGGGGCAGTCGCTCAATTCATTGAAGGATTGCGGCCAATCGCCACTATTCCCATTAGTCGATAGTCTTTGGAAGGGCACACTCATTTCACAGCAGCGAGGCTCACTTTGGACATAGGCGACTGGCGAACGAAAATCGATGCTCTTGATCTGCAGATCGTTGAACTGTTGAACCAGCGGGCCGAAGCCGCCCGATCCATTGGCATGCTCAAGGAAGCCACCGACATGCCGGTATACGAGCCTGGACGCGAAAAGGTCATCTTCGACAATGTGCGCTCGCACAATCGCGGGCCGCTGCCGGACAGCGAGCTGGTCTACATCTACCAGCGCGTGGTCGCCGTCATGCGCTGCCTGCAGCGCAATGAACTCGCCTCGCAGCAGCCGGATTGTCCCTGAAATCGCATCCCACCACATTGAACAGACGATGTGAAGCACGGTGCTAAAGTGTTCGAGCACTGACTTTGGTGACAGGAGAGCCGGTCCACTGCATGTCTCTTTTTGACCTACTCTTCGGCCGCCCCCTTGCCAACTCAGAGCAACGGGCGGAGCACATCGGGTCCGCGGCGGGGATCCCGATCTTCGGCCTCGACGCGCTCACCTCCGCGGCTTATGGGCCAGAAGCAGCCCTCACTCTGCTCATTCCGCTCGGCCTTGCCGGCGTGCATTACATCATTCCCGTCTCGCTCGCCATCATCATTCTGCTGGTCATCGTCTTCTTCTCTTACCGCCAGACGATCGATGCTTATCCCAATGGCGGCGGCTCCTACACCGTCGCATCGGAGAACCTCGGCACCATTCCCAGCCTGCTCGCGGCGGCGGCTCTGATGATCGATTACGTTCTCACTGCCGCAGTCGGCATCTCCGCCGGCGTCGGCGCGCTCGTCTCCATCGATCCTGCGCGTCTCCAGCAGCACACGCTTGGCATCTGCCTCGCCATCCTGATCCTGCTCACCATGGTGAACCTCCGCGGTGTGCGCGAGACCGGCGTCGCTTTTCTCGTCCCCACATATCTCTTCGTCGGCACGCTGCTGACTGTCATCTGTGTCGGACTATTCAAAGCCGCCATCAGCGGAGGCCATCCCCATCCGGTGGTCGCCCCACCGCAGCTTCCCGCTGCCACCGCGGCAGTCTCGCTCTGGCTTCTTCTCAAAGTCTTCGCCAGCGGCTGTGCCGCGTTGACCGGCGTCGAAGCGGTTTCCAATGGCGTCACCGCCTTCCGCGAGCCGCGCTGCCAGCACGCAAAGAAAACGCTGACCGTCATCATCTCCATCCTCATCGTGCTGCTCGCGGGCATTGCGCTGCTCTGCCGCATCTATGGCATCGGCGCCGTCGATCCCGACTCACCCCATTATCAAAGCGTCATCTCCGAGCTCACGGCAGCCGTTATGGGACGCGGGGTCTTCTACTACGTCACGATTGCCGGCATCCTGATCGCACTCTCACTCTCCGCGAACACCGCCTTCGCCGATTTCCCGCGCTTGACGCGCGCCATCGCCAACAACAAATACCTCCCTGGCGTCTTCATCATTCGCGGACGTCGCCTGCTCTATTCGCACGGCATCTACGCGCTCTTCACCTTTACCGCCATTCTGCTCATCGTCTTCGGCGGGGTCACGGTCAGGCTAATTCCGCTCTATGCCATCGGCGCCTTTCTCGCCTTCACGCTCTCGCAGGCGGGCATGGTCGTGCACTGGCGTCGCGTCGGCGGCAAAGGCGCGCGTAGCCGCATGCTAATCAACGGCCTCGGTGCTATTGCTACCGGAATCACCGTGCTCGTTGTGCTCGTAGCGAAGTTTGTGGAAGGCGCATGGATCACCGCCGTGATGGTCCCCTTGCTCATCTTCCTGATGCTGCGCGTGAAGCGGCATTACAACCGTGTTGCCGCCGAGGTCGACAACCCCACGCCCATCTGCCTGGACGACATCAATCCACCCATCGTCCTCATTCCCATGGACCGCTGGAGCCGCATCGCCGAAAAGGGCATGCGCTTCGCTCTCATGCTCTCCAATGACATCCGCGCGCTTCATGTCCACACCGGTGACGATCAGGACATTGAGGACAAGGACGACGAGCTCACGCCCATCTGGCAGCACATGGTCGTCGAGCCGCTCGAGGCGGCAAAACTTCCCATCCCCAAGCTCGTCATTCTCCGCTCTCCATATCGCTACATCGTGCAGCCGCTGGTCGAGCACATCCTGAAGGTCGAGGCGGAGAACCCGCATCGTCAGATCGCCGTCATGGTGCCGGAGTTGGTCGTCAGCCGCTGGTGGCAAAACCTGCTGCACAATCAGCGCGCACAGGTGCTCAAGCTGCTGCTCCTGGTCAAGGGCAGCCAGCGGGTGCTGGTGATCAACATTCCGTGGTATCTCAACAAACCGGCGCCGAAACCTGTCCCGGACAAAAGCGGCGCTACTGCGACGACTGCCCCTCCGGGAGCAACGGCAGACTGACCCGCCGCGGCGCCGACTGGCCCGAGTCGAAGTGCTCCGTCAGCGTACCGTTCAGGAAGTAATAGCCCTTCTCCGTGCTCATCTGCGAGCTGCCGCGATCGATCGTTCCGGCAAAGCTCCACCACAGTCCGTGCACCTGCCTTGTAATGAACGTCAGTTGCGTCGGGCTGACCGTGGTCCGCGCAAAAAAGTAGGTGAGCGGCGCGCCGTGATCGGACTCGCCATCGCCCAGTCGCGTCAAATACCCCTGCAGCCGGACATCCTCGCCGTCCCCGTTCAGGATCATCTCGACGACTTCGGCCGGATTCGGACTCAGCGCATAGGAGCCCGATGCCTCGTTGGGAAGGTTCGAACGCCCGGGCGGGAAGATGCCGCTCTCCGCGAGCGCCTGCTTTCGCCGCTGCAGGCGTGGGGACGGAAGCTGCTGCTGCGCGGGCGCGAAGCTGGATGCAAAGGTCAGCAGTAGAAACAGAGCCGCCGGTATGCGCATACGCATAAGAACGCGCATGGCAAAGTGAAGTCGCGCGTTGCCGCGCCGCTTACTGGCTGGCCATGCTCTTCTTCCGCGCCGCCTCAAACTCATCGCCTGCCTGCCAACCCTGCTCCGTCTTTGCCGCCGACGCAAGCCAGCCCAGATCAAAACCGAACTGCGCCATCCGCGCGTCGCCCCGGAAATCCATCTCCGGCTTATATTCGTCGCTCGGCTGATGGTACCGCTCCGCGGTGTACTGTTTCATCTGCTGCTCGCCCCAGCTCGGGTCATGCCCGGCAAACAGCGTGCCTTGCCCAATCGAAAACGCCGGAATCCCGTAGCGCGCCAGCGAAAAGTGGTCCGAGCGATAGTAGTGCCCGGCACCTGGGAACTGGTCTGGCTGAATCGTCAGACCAAAATCCTTCGCCGTGCTGGCCACCGTCGGATAAAACGTAGTCCGCTCCGCACCCGACACTTCCGCGGATGTTGGCACGCCAATCGGCAGCAGCATGTCGTAGTTCAGATCGAGCGCCAGGTCCTTGTCCGGCACCGGCGGATGCATCCCCAGGTACTCTGAGCCCAGCAGCCCCTGCTCTTCCGCAGTTACGGCGGCAAAGTACACGCGATGCGACGGCGGCGTCCCTGCCTTCGCGGCATCCGCATACGCGCGCGCCAGTTCCAGCAGAATGCCACAGCCCGTCGCGTTGTCAGCCGCGCCGTTGTATATGTTGTCGCCGGTCGCATTCTTGTCCATGCCGAGGTGATCAAAATGCGCCGTGTACAACACCGACTGTTCCGGTCCCGCGCCCTTGGCCGCTACCATCCCCACCACATTCTCGGAATCGAAGGAGCGCTTCTCACTCACGATGTGAGCCTTCAACCGCCATGTCGTTTCACGCGACACAAAATGCTTCCCCGATTCCTCGATCACATCATCGATGTCGTACCCCGCCACCTGCGCGATCTTGGCAGCAACATCATGCTGAATCCACGCCGCCGCCTGGAGTCGCGCATTTGGATCGCCCACGAGGTAGCTCTTCTCGCCAGACCACGAGCTCCGCACCACCTGCCATGGATAACTCGCCAGGTCCTCGCGGTGAATAATGAGCGCGCCAATCGCACCCTGCCGCGCCGCTTCCTCGTACTTGTACGTCCAGCGTCCGTAATACGTCAGCGCTGCACCTTTGAAAAATCCTGCATCCTCCGATGGCGGCTCGTTCACGATCAGCAGCACCACCTTGCCCCGCACATCCACACCCTTGTAATCATTCCAGTTGTATTCAGGCGCGTTGATGCCGTAACCAACAAACACAATCGGTGCGTCAATGTCCGCAAGAGCCGCTCCTGTTTGGTTGTTCGTGACAAAGTCAGCGCCATATTTCAGGGTCAGTGGCTCGCCATCTTTCGGCACCAGTTGAACCGTGGTCTTGTCCGGCACCGTGCGCACGGCATACAGCGGCACCTTCTGATACCACGATCCGCTGTCGCCCGCAGGCGTCAGCCCATAGGCAGCGAATTGCTCCGCGAGATACTTCGCTGCCAACCGGTCGCCCTCCGTGCCGGGACCACGTCCCTCCAATTTGTCATCTGCCAGATACTTCACCGAAGCACGGATCCGCTCGGGATCAATCTGCTCCGCTGCCCGCTGCGCCGTCGCCGGCACGCCGGCTACCTGCGGCACTGGCGGAAGTCCCTGCACAGGAACATGCCCGGCGGTCTGCGCCAACAGCGGCGCCACCAAAATCGCAAACGTGATGCTCAGAAAAATGTTTCGTGACCTACTCGGTGACATGCTTGCCTGCTCCCGTGAAAGTAAAGGAAGCCTACCACCCTTCTTTAGCTGTACATAGGTGCGTCTTGACCCACGATCCCTCGGCTGCGCAGGAGTCCGTCACGAAGAACGTCGGCTCGCACTTGCAGATGGAATGTTTTTGGTCTCACCAACGCCGACAATGCGATGACAACTCCATTACTTTGCTCTGACACCAGCCTTGTGTGGGCGAGTTCAGGCTGCTATGGCAGGAGGCTCTTGTATGCATGAGATGTGGAGCAGCATGAAAGCCGCAACCAATCGGCGCTCGTTTATGAAGAATGGACTCGCGACAGCAGGTGCTGGGCTCCTAGCAGGTAGCTCTTTCGCTCTGGCGGAAGACCATGACAAAGGTGACCCTGATCGTGGGGGCCGCCTGACTCGCGGCGATGCTGCGCTGCTTCGCTTCGCGGCAGCAGCGGAAACACTCGAAACCGACTTTTGGGTGCAGTACAACGAGCTCGGAGGCGTTCAGGATTCCGAAGAGCCAGATGGAACCGGCAATCCAGCCTACACAGCCGCTCTTGCAGTGCTGGACTCAGACATGGCCCAATACATCCACGACAACACCGACGATGAAGTCACTCACTGGCACTTCCTGAATGCCTATTTGGCTTCCAAGGGAGCAGACACAGTCAACCTTGAACCGTTCCGCACTCTGCCCGGCAGCACGGCGAGCGGCTCCAGCGGAAAACCCCGACTTACAAACCTGATGCAGCTCACGCTGGACACCAGTTGGTGGACGCGCTATCGCAGCAGCACTCACAACCCTGATCTCGATCCCGATTTCACATTCCCGCAGGCGATTCCCACCCTGGCAGTGGGAGAACACACAGCAATTCCCCGGAACGATGATGATACGAAAGACGCCAATTTCCTTCAGGCCATCGCCAATACAGCGGGCTTCCACATGCCCACCATCGAACAAGGCGGCAACAGCCTCTATCCGGCGATGGCCCAACGAGCCAGCAGCGTCGAGGTCTTGCGCATTCTGATCAGCATCGGCCCCACCGAAACCATGCACTTTCAAACCTGGCAGGACAAGGCAGGAAACGCACCTCCGCTAACAGCTGTCGATCCAATGACAGGTGTGTCAGTAAATTTTCCTGACCTGAACTCTCCACCGTTCGGTGGCGAGGACTTTCAGACGAATCTGATCATGCCTGAGCCGTGCCCATTCCTGAGCCGCAAACTGCCGCCATGCTCGATCATCCGGCCCACAGAAACGAAGGGCATAGCGATGGCTGTGGTCACCTTTCTAACCAACATGGGCCTCTTCAAGGGCCAGTCATCGAACTTTTTCAAGTTGTTGCACGACCTGGCCGAGGATGCCGACGAAGCCAGGCGCGAACGGTAGCCGATCCTTCATCGATGAAGCTCAGTGAGCACGAGCCTCGAGGCTGATACTTGGGGCCGATACTTTCTGAGCTTCATCATTTTCTTCTGTATATCTTGCTCGGCACCCCTCCAACACAGACGCGGACTCCCGACGCAAATGATTCGCAAATTTCTCTCGGAGAAAGCCCGGCGGTTATAATTACAGCAATATCAGTCAGCAATGTTGCTTCAAAGCGCAACACTATGCCGCAAGCCAGATAGCCGCCAGATAGCCATAGATAGTTGCGTGCGGCACCTTCTGCTACCAGGACCGTTGTCTCGTAGGTCCGCCCAACAAACCGATTGATCGAGTTCTATTGCCGGCCGCGCTCAAGGAAGCGTGTCGCGGCCGCTATTCATTATGAGTAACGGGGGTTAATGCTGTCGTCACGTTTCGCCATCCACTGTCAAAGGAATACTCTTGTCGACACGGTTCGCAGCGCCAATTCGGAGGAGAGGACCCCATGAAGCGTCAGCTCGCATGTGCCTTAGTTGTGTCTTCAATTCTCCTCTGCCTCAGTGCCTGTGGCGGCAGTTCTAGTTCTGCATCAACCGATGTCGACTCAATCTCTCTGAGCTGCGCTCCTTCCAACATTGCAGTGAAAGGAACAACCCAGTGCACTGCCGCGGTGAAGGGCACAGGAAATTACAGCTCTGCTGTTAATTGGTCGGCAAGCGCAGGCACCGTAAATGCCAGCGGGGTATTCACGGCCCCAGCTTCAGCTGGCAACGTGACCTTGATCGCGACCAGCACTCAGGATCCCGTGATATCGGGCACGACGGCGGTGACCGTGCAGGCGTCTTCTTCCTCTGCGATTACATCCGTCTCCGCGGCTTGCAATCCGGCAGCCATAAACGCTAGCGCAACTTCGCAGTGCGCTGCGACAGTGAAAGGCACAGGGAACTTCAGCTCCGCAGTCACCTGGTCTGCCAGCGCGGGCACTATTAGTTCAGCCGGACTCTTCACCGCGCCCGCGGCAACAGGCGCAGTTAGCATAACGGCAACCAGCGTTCAGGATACGACGCAATCGGGCAAGGCGACGGTCAGCGTGCAATCGCAGACGCCACCGTCTCAGAGCAAGCACGTCGTCATGGTGATGGAAGAGAATGCCAGCTATGGGAGCGTGGTGCGCAATAGCAACTGGCCGAATCTAAATAACCTGGTCAGCAATGGCGCGCTGGCAACCAACTACTACGCTAACTCGCATCCCTCCATCGGCAACTACTTCATGCTGACCACAGGGCAGGTGCTGACCACGGATGACAACTCCACCAAAGTCTGGAATGTAGATAACATAGCCCGCAGAATGCTCGCAGCTAACATCCCCTTCAGGATTTATGCGGAAGGGATTTCCCGAGGTTATGTTGGCGGAAATACCGGGGCCTATCTCATCCGGCACAATCCGTTTGCCATGCTCTCGGATATCGCGAACAACCCGACAGTGGCGAATCAAACCATCTGGCCGTTCACCCAATTCGCCACCGATCTGGCCAATGGTACGCTGCCGGAATTCTCTTTCATTGTTCCCAATGTCGATGACGACGCACACGACGGCACGCCGCAACAGGCAGACTCATGGTTGGAAACAAACGTCGTCACCCGCCTGTCGAACGATCCAGCATTCCAATCGGGCGGCGATGGCCTTTTGATCGTCGACTTCGACGAAGCGGCCACTGCCGATGCCACGCACGGCGGCGGTCATGTCCCTGCCGTTTTCTGGGGCCCGTTCGCAAAGGTTGACTACAGCCAGACATCCACGACGCTTTACCAGCACCAAAGCATGCTGCGTACCGTGATGGACACGCTTGGGCTGACCAATCCTCCTGCTGCGGCGGCAACAGCGCCCTCGATGTCAGAGTTCCTCAAATAAGCCGTGCGAGGTTTTCATGCCATGCAGCCAGCGCGGCGCAGCACCTTGCGCGTCAGCCCGGTAAGCGCCCGCTGTGGCAGGTCGCTCACCGGCACCCACTCGCCCTCAGGTCTCTGCCAATCCCCACTCCGCACCACGTACACATCCACCACATGATTCGTAACCGTGATGGCATGCCGTACCGTGAACTGCGGCGATTCATCGGCCGATGGCTCATACAGCGGTAGCTCCCACATCCCTGCCATCAAGGAAGCATCTGCCGCGCGCTGTAGCAGGCGCAGCTGCTGTCCCGCGTCCGTTCCACGCAGCCACACCACGCGCGCACTATGCTGTCGCTGCTGGGCGCGGCGCGCCGGCATTGGATGCTCACCCCGCGTGCGACACCATGGCTGCCAGGGACAGCCCAAACACAATGGCGCACGCGGCAAGCATACCGTCGCGCCCAGTTCCATCATTCCTTGGTTGAAATTTCCCGGCTGCTGCTCATCCACGAGAGCATTCGCAAATGTGCGCACGCGAGTTGCAAATCCGCTCTCCGCGGCCGACCAACCGGACACTCGCGCCAGGACTCGCTCTACATTGCCATCGACCACGGCCACCGGCTCGCCAAAAGCAATGCTCGCCACCGCCGCAGACGTATAAGCGCCAACACCCGGCAACCCCAGCAGGCCCGCTGCCGTGCGGGGCATTGCGCCCGCTAACTCGTTCGCGACGACCTTCGCCGCACGATACAGCATGCGCGCGCGCCGGTAGTAGCCCAGGCCGCTCCACAATGCGAGTACTTCCGGTTCGCTCGCGCTGGCGAGCGCCTGCACGTTGGGAAATGCTTCGATGAAGCGCCGGTAATGTTCCAGCACTGCAGCCACGCGCGTCTGCTGCAGCATGATCTCCGAGACCCAGATGCGATACGGATCGCGCGTCATGCGCCACGGCAGATCGCGCTTGTGTGCGCCATACCAGGCCAGCAGGGCCGAACGCATCTCTTCTATCGCGAGCGCTTCCCCGGCCGGGTGCGCAGCTTCCAGGGTTTTAGCTGCAGTTGCCATTGCCCACAGCAGTCAGGTCGTGCACCGTCAGCAGATACCCGCCATACGCCTTGTTGCTGGCTTTTTTGTCCTTTGCTGCATCGCCGGTAGGCTGCGGCTGCTGCCACACCGCGAGCGCGCTCAGCTTTTGCGGACGCCCGCTACAACCGGCACTCACTTGCGCGGCCACCGCTTTGTCCGCCTGCATCTCTACCGTATAGACCAGGTTCATATCATTCACTGCCGGTGTCACCGCAAGCTCGCTCAGCTGCACGCCGTGGATCCCCAGCGATTGCAGCCATGGCAAAACCTGCGTCCGCGGAATCACCTGCCCATTCACTCGCCACACCGCATTCGGCGCCAGAAGCGCATTCGCCTGCACCCATTTGCTCTGCTGCACATCCTGCCAAAAGATGCGATCCACTTGTTCCGCGCTGGTGGTCTGCGTCAGTGAGGGCTGCTTCTGATCGGGATACACCGTGCACCCGGTAAGCGCTGTGAAGAAGAGAGCGCACGCCAAAGTAATCGCACACACGGCGAGATGCGTGCGGCCCTGCACCATTCGTCTCGCGCTCACCGGCATATCCGCTAGCGTAGCAGTCCCTTGCTGTTCAGGCGAAAGGCATACACCGTCGCCGCGATGTGCAGTATCAGGTTGGTTCCTCCCAGCAGCAGCGCACGCAGTCCCGCATGCGTCGGGACCTCGGAATAACGATGCAACAGCGGCGGCCAGGAGATCGCGCACAGCCCGGCCACCAGCACCGTCGATGCCAGCAGAAGCCCCGCACCAATCCGTCGCATCGCCACCAGCAGCCACGCCGCCACCGCTGTCAGCAATCCATTCAGATCGGCCAGCGCTAGTGAAGCCAGCGCAGGTGCGGCGTTGACGAGCTGGTGCCGCATCTCCGGCGTGAGCCGGAAGAACACCACGTAGAACAGACTGCCCAGGGAGTAGAGACATATCGCCGTGAAATAGATCGCGATGATATACACCCCGGCCGGCTTCCTTGGGCTCCGCTCCAGCTCGCTCAAATCCGTGTCGGCCATCGCACAAGTATTTCACGCCCAGGTCTCACATCCAGACGCAACAAAGGCCGCCATTGCCGGCGGCCTTCGTGTGTTTCGTTAGCAGCGACGCTAGTCGCCCATCACCGGCTCTTCGCTCTCTACCCGGGCCTTAGGAGCGGGCTTGATTGCGTCAAGCGATACCAGTCCTTCGACCGGCTTCTCGCCCAGCACGTGTTCCTTGTACATCCGCGCCATCTTCGCGTTCTCGGCATCGCTCTTGATCTTGGCATCGCGCGCGCGGATCTTCTCCTCGCGGCTGTTCTTTGCGATACCTGACTTCTCGAACGTGTCGTTGGCAGCAGCGTCCACGTGTGCCTGGTTCAGCACCAGAGTGTGCTCCGCCTCGCCCAGGCCCACCTTCTTGCCGCCCGCGAAGATCTCATGCCGGCCATGCTCGTCGTACCACTTGGTGAGCGTTGCCGTCATGTGCATCTTCTCGATGATGTTCCGCCAGCCCACGCCCGTGTTGTAGGCGCAGAAGCTGATTTCGCCTTCCTGCGTCGCGTACGGGATGATGCACTGCTCAGTGCGGCGGAAGTCGTAGTTGAACAGGTCCTGGAACCACATGCCTGCGATGAACAGGAAGTTCCAGCGATCCGCACGGCGCTTCTCGATGTCCGCCATGGTGCGGTCGCCGGTCACCTTGCCATAGTTGCGGCCGGTCGCGCCAAAGCATTTATCGAACTTCTGCAGCAGATCCATGATGCGGAAGTGTGTCGGCGACTTTCTCGGGTCGTAGTTGCGCAATAAGGCCAGCCCCACTCCAACGACGGAGAGGAACTTGCCGCGCGCGGCATCGTTCACCTTGGCAACGTCCTTCGCCAACCGGTCCGCATTCAGGAACGCGGTTACCGGGACTGCTTCCTTGGTTTCCTTATCAATCATCAGCGCCATGCCGATACCGCAGTTCGGGTGGCATCCGCAGGAGAGTTGCCCCCAGTCCGCGTTCGGCCCGTGTACCAGGTCGGCCCAGTCGGAGAAGGTGCTCATGAAGCTGATGGGGAACCAGTCGCGGTCCGTTTGTCCCAGGCCCGTCTGGTCGCGCACGTCGTTCGCCAGGTGGCTCAACGTGTAGCGCTGCGCAGCGCGGCGTTCGTCGCTCACTTCCTCGTCGCGGCCAGTAAAGCTCACCGGCTGGAAGCTGAGGAAGTTGATCCGCTTTGGGTTATCCAGAGCGAACTGAATAATCCGCCCCACCTGCTCGTTATTGATGCCGTTCACGATCGTCGTCACCGGCACGATGTCCACGCCCGCCTCGTGCAGGTTGTGGATCGCCTGTAGCTTCACGTCGAACGCATTGCCCACCTTGCGGTGCGAGTTCGCTGCATTGCCGATACCGTCAAACTGCAGGTATGCATAGCGCAGACCCGCTTCCGCTGCGGCGCGGCAGAACTCCTTCGATTTCGCAAACTCAATACCGTTAGTTGCCGCCTGCACCGAGTTGTAACCAACCTTGCGCGAGTAAGCTACGGCATCCAGGAAGTACGGCGACAACGTCGGCTCGCCGCCCGAAAACTGCACTGACATCTGGCGACGCGGCTTGATCGAGATCGCGTTGTCCAGCATGGTCTTGATCTCGTCCCATGTCAGCTCGTGAACGAAGCCCACCTGGTTCGCATCCATGAAGCACGGATCGCACATCATGTTGCAGCGGTTCGTCAGGTCGATGGTCAGCACCGATCCGCGTCCATGCGTCACGGTCGAGGTGCCGTGGTTGTGCAGCTTCTCGTCGTTGTGCGCCCGGATGTCGCGGCCCGGAAAGACCTCTTCCAGGTGCTTGAAGAACTTGGTGTCGATCGACATCACGTCTTCAAAGTGCCCATGCTTGGGGCAATCCTTCACCATCAGGATCTGGCCATCGCGCTCGATGATCTGGGCCTTGATCTCGCCTACCTTCTCGTTCAGCAGGATCTCGTGCGGCAGCTTGCCGTCAATGATCTGCTGCCGGATCTCCGGCACGCACTTGGGGCACAGCGAGTCAGTCGTACGCGGCCACCCCAGCGGCGGCTTTTCCTTCTGGTAGCTCTTCAAAAGCGGTTTATCGGACCACTTTGGCGTAAATGAAGCGTTTGGCTTGATGCTGTTCAGCTTCTCAAAGATCGTCCACGCGCCCTGGGCAGCGATGGTTACAGCCCGCTCTGCGTATTTAACGGCTTTCGACATTCAAAATCTCCTGTATATGAGCCTGCAGGCTCCACTCCGGCACCGCTTCCCGTTTTGAAACGGGGTCGTTCATCCCATTGAATCTAGATGCAATTGCAGCGTCTGCAACAAGAATCCCGCGATGGGTCAGGCGGTACTCTTTCAGCATCAGGCTACTTCGCCAGTGACAAACCAGAAACCCCGGCGGGCTGAATGGCGAAAAACCGCGCTTAAATGGATGCAGGGCCCTGCGGATGGTGCAGGCAACCATTTTGCAAGTTGCTCATCCGGAACCCGTTACTCACCAGATTCCGGTCCTATTTTTCGCGTTCTGGCGGGTCGGAAGGGCAGCTACGGAGCGGCAACGGGAAAGCCATTTCCGCCAGGCGGCTACTCGGTGACGGAGGAGCCACGTCACTTCGCTGCCACGTAGATACCCAGCCCGATCATCCCCACGCCGGATGCCGTGCGCTGCCTCCGCGCAAACCTCGCGTCGCCTTTCAGCCTTCGCGCCAGCGCGCTCGCTGACATCACTACCACCAGGTCGGCACAGGTATTCAACGTCACCGAGACAGTTCCCAAAATCAGGAACTGCAGTGTCACATGGCCTCTCGCCATCGACACGAACTGCGGAATGAACGACAGAAAGAACAGAGCCGTCTTCGGATTCAGCACCTCGGTCGTAATTCCCTGCAGGAATGGGCGAGATCCGCCTCTGCCCTTGTTCATCGCAGATTGGGGCGCCAGATTTCGGCTGCGAATCATCGCGGTCCCGAGATAAATCAAGTACGCCGCTCCCGCATAGCGTACGACCTGGAATGCCGTCGCCGAAGTCGCCAGAATCGCCGACAGGCCCAGCGCCGCCGCCAGAACGTGAATCGACCCACCGGCAAACGTCCCCAGCGAGGAAAGAACCCCTTCCCGCCGCCCGCCGTTCACGGTACGGCCGAGCACGTACAGCATGCCCGGCCCCGGCGTCACGGCCAGCACCAGCGCAGCCGCACCAAACAGTAAAAAGTGAGTTCCCTCGAACATTGCAGACTCCCAAATCAAGAAGCAATCTTAGTTGGCGAGCAGTACGCCGCTATCACCCCGGATTAGGCTTCCGGCCCACAAATTCTGCCAGGCCACAATCACGAATCAACTCTGCATAATGCAGCGCCTGCAACTCGGGAAATGCGTGCAGCAGCTCGTTCTCCGCAAACAAATATTCCGGATTCGTCGGCCCGCCTCCGAACTTCGCCTGCTCGCGTGTGTATCCCTTGTAAATGAGCAGGCCGCCCGGCTTCAGAGCTTCTACCAATTCGCGGAACATCTCGCGCCGCAGGAAGAAAAATACAGTGATGAGCTCATACGACGCGGCGTCTTCTTGAAACCGCGTCAGATCCTCAACCCGAAACTCGATCCGGCTGGCGAGATCGCCTGCATTCTTCCGCGCATTGACAATACCTGCCTCCGCAATGTCCGTGAGAGTCACCTGCCATCCCTTTTCGGCAAGGAAGATCGCGTGGCGTCCAGTACCGCCCGCAATGTCTAATGCCCAGCCTGCATTCGGAAAGAGTGGCTCAACATAACGGTCGAACGCTTGGACGAGCAGTGAATCGGGTGGCAGTGATCCATGCGTGCCTTCCAGATAGCGCTGGTTCCATTTATCTCGTTCGATCGCTCCATCCATCCACTCGCCTCCGCAGCTATAGTGCCATTATTAAGCCCCAAACTGCTGCAGCTTGTGACTCATCTCGTCTCGCCTTACCGTCCACTCGCGGAACGCACCTGGCAAAGATCCTCCGAACTTTCAGAGCGCACCGATGGTGCATACTCCGGATCGATCCACCACCGCGCAATCACACTCCACATACGCGCCCGGTCATAGGCCCGAACAGCACAGTGATACCCACTGGCGACTTCCCTCTCTATGGGCGCCAATGAAGGCGCTACACCCGGGGCAGTCATCAACGCCAGCAGGATTCCGGCGAATGAACTTGTGGCGAAGCTCCTTGTCGATTTCATTGTTTTTCTCCCTCTGCATGTATGTCGATTGAAGGAGCGGAAATTCGACATTCCCCCATGAACTTTTTCAAGCGACAACGACGGGTGCTCATGACCCTACGCGTGGCGCAGTTCTTGGTCAGTGCAAAGACAGACGATGTTCGGAAGGAATTGTTCTACAGTGCAATAGGCAAGCCAGTCGGCGCAGCCGTGCTATCTCGCATTTGCGCTGATCGAGCGCATCTCGCAGACGTCATCGAGCTTTGCAGCAGGTTGTTGGTCGCGAGCCGAAGGAGCATATTGCGGGGCGATCCACCACCGTACGATCGTGCCCCAGGTACGAGCTCTGTCGTAAACGCGCACCGCCGCATGATAGGAAGTTGCCAGCTCGCACACGATGCAAGGAAGCGAACGTGCCGCGCCGGCAACCAACAGGAATGCCAGAAGAATTCCGGCCGAGGATGTTGTCCCGAAGCTCCCGTTGGGTCTCATGAACTTCTTCCCTCTCTATATGTATGTCGGTCGAGGGAGGCCGGATTCGACATTTTCCGAACATTTTTGCGCAAGTGAGTAACGCAGTATTTCAGAGTTATCGTTAACGGCTTATAAAAGCGCCTTCTCAAACACCGCCGAAGTCTTCACCCGCGCATATCCATCTCGCAGATAAAACGCATGCGCGCGCTCCCGGATCACATTCGAGCGAACCCGTATCCTTGTAATTCCACGAGCCCGCGCCCAATCCTCGGCCGCCTCGCAAAGCTCGCAACCAATCCCGCGGTTTCGCGTCGCCTCGGAAACTACCAGCCCGCCAATCAAAGCCACCGGATCGGTCTGCAAGTGGTACTCGATACTCAGATCGATCCATCCCACCACCTCGCCGCCCAGGCACGCCGCCAGCACCGTACGATTGGCGTCGCTGGCTATCTGCTCAATTCTCCGCAGCATGCTCTCCCGGTCTGCCGGATAGCCCAGTTCCGCGGAGAGCCTTAGGGCCGCATCTACGTCCTCTGGTCCTAGCGGTCGAATGTTGAAAACCATCACCTGAACCCTGCCACCCCAGATTTCTCGAGCAAGTATCTTCGCCTTTTATTTGCCTTTTGGCTCGGCAAGTTTTAGGCTGAACCCATGTCACCCGAGCGCGAAATCGGTGGGTTCATCCAGTCACCGGATTGGCCGAAGATGGGGCCATCCATGCTCATAGCCAGTTGTCTGATTCTGGCTGTCCGTACCGCCAAATGGACGCCGCGGGAGAGCGGCGATACCACCAGCGACCGCGAGCTTGAGGTCGAGGTGGATAACGCCCTTGTCCTGGCCAATCGGGTATTCGGCGCGCTTCTCGCCCGCCACGAAAGCCTCTTTCCGCACACACGGGAACCATGGTTCCAGCCGAAGGACGAAGACGTTCCTAAATAATTCAGCAGGAAATCGAGCGAAGCCCCGGAGGCCCCGGATGAGACAAGCTCTTAAACGCCAGCCCTGGAGTGAATCGGGTCAGACCTGCATCACTTCCTTCTCTTTATTCCTTGAGAGCTCTTCCATCCGCCTGATCTCTTCGTCGGTCAGCTTCTGAATCTCATCCAGCGAACGCTTCTCTTCGTCTTCAGATATCTGCTTCTCCTTCGCTGCCTTCTTGATTGCCTCGTTGCCGTCACGCCGCACATTGCGGATGCCGGTGCGATGCTCCTCGAGCACGCGGTTCAACTGCTTCACCACATCCCTGCGCCGCTCCTCTGTCATCGCCGGGATCTTCAGCCGCACCACCTTACCGTCGTTCTGCGGGTTGAAGCTCGAGTCCGCCGTCCGCAGCCCCTTCTCGATCTCCGCAATCGCCGACGGATCGAATGGCTGGATCAGGATCGTCTGCGCATCAGGAATTGAAAGCTGCGCTACCTGGTTCAACGGCATCTCCGAGCCGTAATACACGACGCGCACGTGATCTAGCATCTGGATATTCGCGCGCCCGGTCCGCGTGGAGGCCAGGTTCTGCCGGAAATCATTCACGGCCTTGTCCATGCGCGCCTTCAGTTGCTGGTGAACCGCCTTCAGCGCTGGAACGCTGGCCATCGTCGAAACTGCCATGGTCTTTCTTCCCTCCTCGTGACAAAGCTAGATTCTAAAGCGTCTTCCCCGGTTGCTGTGTCACGCCCCAATTCGCATGCAGTCCTTTGCCTTTCCGCAGGAATCAGCCTAACCTTGCGACGCTGCTCAATCTACGAGAGGTTACGACGACGATGGATACTCGGACTATCCGGCTGTTCCACGGAATCCTCTTCTGTACGCTCGCTGCGACATTGCCAGCGATGTCGCCTGCCCAACAGAATCCCCCGCCGCAAGGTCCGCAAACGCGGCCTGCTCCGGGCGCCAAGCCACAGCCGGGCAATCGCCCCAATCCCGGCAATCGCCCTAACCCCGGAGGACCCTCCGTTCGACCGCAGCCGCAACCTGGCCGGCCACAGCCAACGCGGCCGGCGCCCGTGCAGGGACGGCCCCCCAAGCCCCAGCCA
Organism: uncultured Acidobacteriaceae bacterium; assembly: GCA_963737035.1. Taxonomy (GTDB): domain Bacteria; phylum Acidobacteriota; class Terriglobia; order Terriglobales; family Acidobacteriaceae; genus KBS-83. The sequence continues at coordinate 97,697 of CAVTRJ010000003.1, forward strand.
GGCGCCAGGCCACCGGCGACGAATCGCCCGCCCCAGCACCGTCCTGTTCAGGGCCGTCCGCCTCATGCGCGTCCGCCGCAGTGGGGCCGGCCACCGGTCTCCCGGCCCTCTTACGGCTTCCGCCCCTCCGACCGAGATCGCCTGCGCCGCTATTACGCAGCGCGCATGCGCGCCATCAATCGCGCGCACCGTCGGAGATTCATAGTTGGCGGCTACTACCCATACGCGGACATTGGCTATCTGCAGCCCGTCCCTCCGGATGTGTATGGATATCTGCCGCCACCGCCGCCCGGCTACCAGATGGGATACTATGACGGTTACGTGTTCGTTTACGATCCCATCACTTACTTCATCACCAACCTGATCGACCTCATGCAGTAAGGGCGAACCAGCGAACAACGAACCCCGCTCACTCGGAGCGGGGTTCGCTTTTTGCGATCAGAAGTTGGAGTTTGCTGCCTCGCTCGTGAGCTCGATGCTGCCGCTGAGCGGCGTGGACTCCACCGAATCGCCGACCCGTATCGTGAACTTGCCGGGATCAATCGTCCACTTCTTCGCTTCAGGACTCCAGTAGGCAAACGCGCGCGCATCGAGCATCACCGAAACATGCTTTGTTTCGCCTGCCGCCAGTTCCACGCGTCCGAAACCCTTCAACTCCCGCTCCGGCCGTTCAATTTTTGCGTGATCATCCGAAACATATACCTGCGCTACCTCGGCGCCTTTTCGTGAGCCGGTATTCGTCACATCAAACGTGACAGTTACCTGAGGATTTGCACCAGCCGAATCAGGACTCACGGCCAGGCTCGCGAACTTGAACGTCGTATACGAGAGTCCATAGCCAAATGGAAAGAGCGGCTTGACATGGTTGTGCTCGTAGCCGCGATAACCCACAAAGATGCCCTCCTTGTAAACCACGCGCTTCGTCCCTGGCTCCGGATAATAGTTCGAATACGTGGGATTGTCTTCGGCATGCCGCTCAAACGTAGCCGGCAGATGGCCCGAGGGATTGATGTCGCCCAGCAATATCTCTGCCAGCGCCTGCCCACCATCCTGCCCCCCGTACCAGGTCTCGAGCAGCGCCGGCACACGATCCAGCCACGCATTCGAATCTACGTTGCCGCCTGACGTAATCGCCACGATCACCTTTTTGTTCGCCGCCGCCATCGCCTGGATCAGTTCATCCTGTCCATACGGAAGCGCAAAAGTTCGATCGCCGCCCTCGCTTTCGCTCGATGCCTGGAAGCCGGCTGCCACGACCACGACATCCGCCTTTGCGGCCAGCGCCTTCGCCCGCTCATTGACGATCCTGTTCGCCTCTACGATGGCCAGCCGCAGGCGTCCGCCGATGACGAAGGTTTGCCGGTCCTCGACCACCACCTTATGCGGACCCGCGGAGAGTTCCAGTGTCAGCTGCGGCTCGAAAGCGCGAAGCAGATCCCAGTTGTCGATGATGACCTTGCCGTCCAGATACACGCGATTACCTGAGCCCTCGCCCGAACCCTGCAATGCCACGATGTATTTCCCCGCCGTGGGCACGTTGTAGTAGCCGCTGAAGCGGTGCGACACATGCACGTCCGGCGCAGCCATGAGCGTCTCTATAGCATCCGAGTCGCCGAGCGAGTCCCACCCCATCCCAGACACATTGATATGGGGCACCACTGCCGTCTTCTCCGGCTTGCCTGAGAGATCAGGATTTGTGTAGCTCTCGAATGTCAATCCGGCCTCGCCGCCCTTCGGCTCGGTGGTGAAGTCGGTGTCATGTGCCAGTTCAGAAATTGTTGGCAATCCACGGTCGAAGAACACGGTCGCCGTCTTGCCGAGAGCATCCGTCATTCCTTCCAGCGGACTTACGGTATGGAATGGCGCAACGCCTGCACTGCCGCCGCCCACCGGAGCGCCCGGATAGGCATTCGGCCCGACGATCAAGATGCTCTTGATCTCCGATTTATGCAGCGGCAGCAGATCGCCCTCATTCTTCAGCAGCACAGCCGACTCCCGCGCCGAGTCGAGCGCCGTCTGGTTATTGCTTCGATCCACATAGGAGATCGACGTATCTGTCTGATTGCGGTCCAGCCAGCCAAACATCATCGCGGTGGAAAGGATGTGCCGCACCTTATCATCGATCGTTGCTTCGGAGACCTTGCCGGCCTTGATGGCAGGCTCGAGAGTTTTGCGATTCATGTGATCGCCCTTCGGCATCTCGATGTCGAGCCCGCCGTTCGCCGCCGCGATGCCATCGTAGGTCGCATCCCAGTCGGACATCATCGTGCCGTCGAAGCCAAACTCCTTGCGCATGATGTCGATATTCAGCGTCGGATTCTGCGTAGAGTGCTCGCCGTTGACGAAGTTGTATGAATCCATCACCGCGCCGACGTGCGCTTGCTTTACCCCGGCCTCGAACGCCGGCAGATAGATCTCGTGCATCGTGCGCGCATCGATGATCGAATCGGAATCGTGGCGCAGGAATTCCGAGTTGTTGCCCATGTAGTGCTTGATGGTCGAGCTGACACCCTGCTCCTGCATTCCGGTGATGTAGCCGACAGCCATGTTCGCCGCGAGAAATGGATCTTCGCCGAAGTATTCAAAGTTGCGGCCATTCCGCGGCGAGCGGTAGATGTTCACTCCCGGGCCAAGCATGAAATTTACGCCGCGTGCCCGCGCATCGCGTCCAATGCCAGCGCCCACGCGACGCGCCAGTTCGCGATCCCAGCTCGCGGCCAGCCCAATGCCGCCAGCGTAGGTCGTCGAGGGAAATCCCGAATTCGAGCGCACGCCAACCGGTCCATCCGACATCTCCAGCGCCGGCAGATGCAGCCGCGGCACAGCGCGCACTGCGAAGCCCGTACCACCGATGTAATCGATCTTCTCGTCGAGTGTCATCTTGTGGACGATCTCGTCGATGCGCTGCCGGTCGGCGGACGTCAGCGGATGCGGCGCCTGGGCCAGCACAGCCGGCATGAGTGCAACGGCCATAAGGAGAGGGATGCAGGAATGATGGCTAAACAGAGGCAAACGATCGAGCATGGACAGTCCCTCGAACAAGAACGCGTCCGATGTTAGTAGCTGGGCCTGTCAGATTGCAAAAATCGAGCGCCGCAAAAGCAGAAGAGCGTTCGATCAGCTCAACACAGCGAGCCCGGTAGAAGCCGCCTGCTCATGCGCGTGGTAGCTCGACCGCACCAGCGGACCAGACTCAACGTGCCGGAAGCCCATCTTCATCGCTGCCACCTTCATCTCCGCAAACTCATCCGGCGTGTAGTAGCGCGCCATCGGCAGGTGGTCCTTCGAGGGCCGCAGGTACTGTCCCACCGTCAGAATGTCCACGCCCACTGCCGCGAGATCGCGAAAGACGGCAAGCAGTTCGTCCATCTCTTCGCCCAGTCCGGCCATTACGCCGCTCTTGGTAATGATCGCGGGATCCAGCCGCTTCGCCGTCTCCAGCAGTTGCAGCGAGCGCTCGTAGCGCGAGCCGGAACGCACCGCGCGATACAGTCGCGGCACCGTCTCCGTATTGTGATTCAGCACCTCAGGCCGCGCTTCCACCACCAGCCGAATCGCCTCTTCGCGTCCCTGGAAGTCCGGCACCAGCACCTCGATCTGGCAGCCGGGAGCCTGCTTCCGCACCTCATCGATGAGCATTGCGAAGGCGCGCGCGCCGCCCACCACATCATCGTCGCGGTTCACGCTGGTGACGACCGCGTGCTTCAATCCGAGCGTGGCGATCGCCTCAGCCACACGCCTCGGTTCATCGAAGTCGATCACCTCCGGGCGCCCTTTGGGCACAGCGCAGAAGCCGCAGCGGCGCGTGCACAGGTTGCCCAGCATCATGAAGGTGGCTGTTTTATGCTCCCAGCACTCGCCGATGTTCGGGCATTGCGCGCTCTCGCACACTGTATGCAGATTCAGCGAGCGCGCCAGCTTCTTGAGTCCGTGGTAGTTCTCGCCCACCGGTGCCTTCGCCTTCAGCCATGCAGGCTTCGGGCCACGCTGGCGCGGCGCGGTATCGATCTGCACTAAGTCCGACGTTGGTGCAGAAAGAACGGGCGCAGACGGAATCGAGATGGAAGGGAATGCCTGAAGATCGGCCACGCGGAATACCTGTGTCTATTGTAGCGAAGCAGTTCCGCCCGGATGGGTGATCGCCGGCTAAAACAACCTCTTGATCACCCGCGTCTCAAAGATAAATCCGTCATTTCCGCGCTCCCACAGAATGCCCACTTTGCCGTCTCGCATCGCGACCAGGTCCGAATAGGTGGCGGACCATTTGTAAATCACCTTATGCTTCGGCCAGGTTCGGCCACCATCCGTGCTCTCGCTTATCGCGAGTCCCTGCCGATGATCGGCGCTGGATTTCAATAAATTGCTGAAGAGCAGGACCTGCTTATGATCCGGCCCTGTGTAGCTCACCATACTGCCTTCGCATATCAGGTCAGGCAAATCGTGGGCTACAAACGTCGTGTCCCAGCGTTCGCCATTGCTCCTGCTGATCGAGATAATCCGCGCATGCGACGTAACGCCGTCATCCCGGCTGTTCATCACCACGCTGCCATCGGCCGCCTGCGCAGCCGTGCTCTCGCTTGCGCCTGTCCATTCGACCGTGGCGCCAAGCCTCCACGTCTGACCGTGGTCGTCACTGAAGAAGCCTTGGGCTCGCCCCAGGTTCTCATCCTTTCCTGATGGCGCCTCCGAGTGAAAGGCTGGGATGAAGATGCGTCCCTTGCGCGGCCCATCGGTCAACTGCAAGCCATGTCCCGGCCCAGTGCCATAGTCCCCCCACGACGGCAGCTTTACTTCCGACGTGATGTCGACTGGAGGCATCCATGTCGCTCCACCATCGCTGCTGACGCGGTACCAGACATGCGCCGACCCGTGACCCTTTATCAGTTCGTCCTCCGGCAGATCAGACGTGGTGTAAACGAGAAAGATGCGGCCCTGCGGATATCTGGGATCCATCGCGTCGACCACTGGAACAGGGTTGTTGGCAACCAGGTTTCCATTGCTAGCCACCGTCTGCAGCGCGCTCCAGCTCTTGCCATCGTCATGGCTGCTGCGCATCACAATGCGTATATCGCCGAAGTCGTCACAGGCGTTCCGGCGCGCCTCCGCGAAGGCCAGCAGGGTGCCGTCGGGCGTCTGCACAATCGCCGGAATTCGGAAACAGTGATACCCCTCGGTTCCCGTAGCAAAGATAGGTACGGGATCGAATGAGTGCCGAATCTGCGACGCAATTCTCCGCGGCATCAGCATGACCACAAGGCAAATGAGCCCGATGGCAAGCAGACACACTCGCAATCCCAATTGAGCACTCTGCTTCATGGATTCCCCCCAATTTCCCGCCAAGACATTGTGCGCCTCACTTCTCCATGCGAACATGCTACTTTCGCGGACAGCAAAGCCGGCAGCGCCACTGTACCTCACCTCAACGGAGCCGTTCCCGCACTTCAGGCCGCACCAGGTACAAAAAGAAGATCAGGTTCAGGAACGACATCACGAGCGCGGCCGCCATCCGCGTATGTATGTAAGCCCAGATGCCATAGCTCATCAGAAGAAAGCTGGCCGCGGCGGTCAGCGCCCATCCCCAGCGATATAAGCGGATCAGCCCCACTGCCGCTGCGACGAAGAGCACACACACGATGAGGAACAGCCTCGGAAACCGTCCTGTCGCCGCGCCAAACCCGACCACACCAGCCAGCACAAACATATAAAGCGCAATACCGGCCATCGCCGGCAATAGCCCGCGGTACTCAGCAGATGGTGTGGGAGATTTCGCATTCGGTGGACTGGTCATATATCGCTCACAGCGTATGCAGGTATCGCAGCAGCTCCTGGAGTTGCTGCTCACTGAGATCGCCTCCCAGGGCAGGCATCATGTTGCGTCCGCGCAGGATCACCTCCGTCACGCGGTCGTCGCGCGCCGGAGCGCCGCTCGGCAGATACGGCTTGCGAAAAACTGCAAACAGACTCGGGCCATGCAGCGCCTGCGTGTCATAAGCATTGTGACAGCGCGCGCAGGCGGAGACGAAGACTGCCCGGCCGCGCGCCTCATCTGGCGTGAGTGATGCAAGCGGCTTCCCAGGCGGCAATGACTTACAACCCTCCACAAGCAGCACACCGAGCGAGAGGAACAAGAGCAGCAGTGGAAAGCGAACGCGCAAGAGACGATTCTATCCCGTTGCGAAATTCGCTATTCCGCCTTCCAGATCATCTCCACCAGCTGATCCATTGCCTTGCCCTCCGCCTTCGAATCGGGCTGATGATCATTCACCAGAACCGAGATCGCGAGCGTTCGCCCCGAGGCCGTAGTCAGATAGCCGGAAAGCGCTCGCACCTCTCCCAGCGTGCCCGTCTTCGCGTCCAACCGGTTTTTCACGGGCGAATTGACGAACCGGTTCGAGAGCGTTCCATCCACGCCCGCCACCGGCAAGGTCGAACGCCAGCTCGCAGCCCACGGCTGCCGCGATGCATACGCCAGCAGCGTGGTCGCCGCGCGCGGTGTAATCAAATCCTGGTTGGACAGGCCGGAACCATCGAAGAAAAAGAAATCCTGCGGCCGTACCCCGATGGAGATCAGGAACTGCCGCACCACGCGCGTCCCCTGCTCCAGAGAGCCATCGCGCGCCAGCAGTTTGCCCAACGTGCGCAGCGTTAGCTCTGCATGCAGGTTCTGGCTCACCTTATTCGTCACCGTCATATCTTCGATCAGCGGCGGCGACACATGCGAAGCCAGCACCCGCTTGCCTGCGGGCGCCGTTGTCACCGTCTGCAGGGTCGAAGGAGTCAGCGGCAGCGGCTCTTCCTGTTCCTTGCGTAGGCTCTTTGCATCGATACTTTCGCGATGGCGCGGCTTCCCCGTGCCTGTCACCACGATGCCGCGCTGGCGCAGCATGCCGAGAAATGCGCGCGCGGCAAAATCCGCCGAATCCTCCAGGGCCAGTCCCTCGTGCAATCCAGCTCCGCCAATCGCAATCGCGCCAAAGACGCGCACAGTGTGCGATCCCGGCGCACGATCGATGCCGTACTCCGCGTCTGTGCCTCGCGCAGCCGTCGTCAACGAGTTCTGGAGCGTGTAGTACGGCTCAACCGTGGAAGGCAGTGCAGGGTCCCACTGCGGAGTCACGGCATCGCCCGCCTGCGCGCCGGGATCTGCATTCAGGAACACAGCGTTGTCGTTCACCGTCAGCGCAGATATGGGCGCACCGTACAGCCAGACCAGATCGTCCCAGCTCCAGCCGGTGCCGTAACGCTCTGCCGGAAACCATGTGTCATCCCCGATAACGTCGCCGTCAACCTGCTTCACGCCACTCGCCGAGACCTGATCGGCCATTGCTTCAAGCATTGCCAGCGGCGGATTCGGCCGCTCCGTCTTGGCGTTATAGGGCAGTGCTCTACCAGAGATATTCGGATCGCCCACGCCCAGGATGGCGATGTCCCCATGCAGCGTGCCCGCGCTATCGATCGCTCCTTCGGCCACCACATTGGTTGTGTACGTAAGCGACAGCGGCAGCAATGCCGCAGCCGTCGCTGTAGTGAACATCTTCGCGTTCGATGCCGGCTCAAAAAGCTGGCCATCGTTCAACGCGAATACCTGTTTGCCGTCGAGCGTGGTCACCGAGATGCCCCAGTGCGCATTGGCGACCTCCGGCTCGGCAAGCAGCCGGTTGACGAGGATAGCCAGCGGCGGTGCCTGATGTTGCCGCACATGGGATCTGTGACGCGCAGGCTGAGCAATCAGCGAGAACGGCGCAAGCAGCAGGAGAGCGATGGCCGGAGAAACGCGGGAGTGCATGCACGCGGAGTGTATCAGTGCGGCTCTTGATACCCTGAGCCCAGATGCACCGCCGCGCCCATTTCGAGTGGAAGCTGCGCACGCGCTCGCTCACCCTGGGCACCGCAACGCGCGTGATGGGCATTTTGAACGTGACGCCTGACTCCTTCTCCAAGGATGGCGTACTGCACTCGGTCGACGAAGCCGTCGAGGTCGCGCTCGCCATGTTCGCGGACGGCGCCGCCATCGTCGATGTCGGTGGTGAATCCACTCGGCCCGGTGCCGGCGGAGCAATCTCTACCCAGCAGGAGATGGATCGCGTGCTGCCGGTCATTGCAGGCATTCGCGACGCCATGCCCGACGCGCTTCTCTCAATCGACACCTACCGCGCTCCAACAGCGAAAGCAGCCATCGCCGCCGGCGCTGAGATCGTCAACGATGTAAGCGGGCTGCTGTGGGACGAGGCGATGGCCGCCACCTGCGCCGAGCTCGAGTGTGGCGTCATCCTGATGCATGCGCGCGGCCGTCCATATGAGTGGAAGTCACTTCCGCGGCTCACACCGGAGGAAGTTCTGCCGCTGGTGAAGCGCGAGCTAGCGCAGCGGCTCGAGGCGGCGGTCACAGCGGGCATTCCAGCTAACCGCATCGTGCTCGATCCCGGCTTCGGATTCGGAAAGATGCAGGATGCCAACTACCCGCTCCTGCGCGGCCTTCCCGAACTCGCCACGCTGGGCCAGCCGCTGCTCGCCGGCGTCTCCCGCAAAAGCTTTCTCGGCCACACGCTCGCGCCGCTCTATACAGCAACAGCAGGCGGTGCAGCAATCGCGCCCGTCTCTGCCCGCGAACATGCAACGCTCGCGGCGAGCGCCATCGCCATCATTATGGGCGCATCGCTCGTGCGCGTGCACCAGGTGCGGCCCATGGTAGAAGCGGCGCTGATCACAGACGCGGCTTTGGCTGCCAGTTGACCAACACCAACCCTGTCATTCTGAGCGTAACCAAAGGTGGAGCGAAGGATCTGCTGTACCTTCCGTTCAATATCGGCGCGCAGCGCCGCTCAACCAATTCTCTCCATCTCGGGCTGCATCTCACTCCCCAGAACCCTCGATGAGCCATCTGTATTCCAAAATCCGCAACCGCGCACTCTGCTTTCTCGAGCGCCGCGGTCCAAAGATCGAAGATGTCTGCGTTAGCCGCGAGATCCTCTGTCCCGCGGAAGACACCGAAACGTCGCCGGGCATCTGCGATCCGGGCGATTTCGAGCGCGTCACCGCATGCGAGAAGGCCACCACCATGGAGCAGGAGCTCGCCCGCATGCGTGGCGGCACGCGACACCACGGCGCAACCGTTCTCTACGAGCTCGAAAACGCTGTGCTGCGGGATGGATGGATTTCCTCCAAAGGCTGGCGCTCCTGGAATGCCTTGCATCCATCGCCCCCATCGCACTCTGTGTCCGGTGGCCAACCCGTCCGCATGGATCGCGCCGTTTGCGGGTCCACCTTTGTCGGCTCCTTCTACTTCGGCCACTGGCTCTCCGACGATCTGCCTCTGCTGCTCGAAGCCGAACAACACGGCGCGGTCATCACCACCGCGCGAACACCTTACACACACGAGCCCGGCTATCTGGAACTGCTCGGCCTGCGATCGCAGCCGCTCGTCCGCGCCCGCTTCGATCGCCTTACCTGGATCGACAACGTAGCCCAGAACAGCCGTCGTGCGCAGCAATATCGGGAACTGCGCCGCCGCATACGCCAGTCCACATCGCCGGTCGAGGGCCGCAGAGTCATGCTGCATCGCGGGCGCACAGGCGCCCACCGCGTGCTGGCAAATGAAGAAGAGCTCGAAGCGATGCTGGCGAAGCGTGGCTTCGAGATTGTCGATCCCGCGAAGTGCACCGCGCGGGAAATTGCGCAGGCCTGCGCCGGCGCGCGCATCGCTTTATGCGTCGAAGGCAGTCAGCTCACGCACGCCTTTCTCGCCATGGCCGACCACGCCGCAATTGTGGCCATGATCCCCCCATATCGCTACATCAACCACTACAAAGACCTGACCGACTGCATGGGCACCATGCGCTATGGATCGATCACGGGAACGGCTGTCGAAGAGGGCTTCGGGATCGATCCGGACGAGCTCCTGCGCCTGCTCGATCGCATGGAGACGGCGCTCGATACATCCGTTCGCCAGGACTAGTGTTTGCTGCCCGGTGGAATACGGCTCGCCTCAAAGCTCACCACTTTCCACTCCCCGGAACGATGGCTGTAGACGCGCGTGTAGTGGTACAGGCCGCTGATGTCACGCTCGCCGTCGTGGCCTTCCACCTGCACCCGCGAGGTCACGACTGCGGTGTCACCGTAAACCCGTATCTTCTGGTTCTCCGGCTCAATGCTGGAGATTTTTGCCGCGCCCGAGCGCCGCTGCGCCAGCGCATCCGCTTTGGTTTCCAGCGTTCCGTTGGGATTGATGCCGAGATAATCGTCCGCCAGCAGTCGGTTGATGGTGGCAACGTCGTTTTGCATTACCGCCGTCCGCCACTGCGATTCCAGATTCTCGATTTCGCGGTGCAGGCGGTCTTCACGATGCAACAGCGGGACGGCTGCCGCATGTCCGGGCACGGGAATACCAGGCAGGCACGACGCCAGAAGCAGCACGATGGCTCCGTCACGTGCGGTCAACCGTCGGGCCCTGCGATGGAGATGCATAAGCGTATGGATGGTATTCCGGTGCGAAACTCTCAGTCAAAAAGATGCGTTGGACTGCGCATTACTGCTGTCGAATGGCATGAATGACCCATCAGATGATCGCACTCAGATTCTCGCTCGCCCGCTCCCGCAGCAATTGATAGAGCCCCTGAATCGCATAACGGCGATAGTGGGAGCTGGCACGATGCGCATCCAATGCCGCTCCATCGGCGTACTGTTCGTAAATCAGGACCGTGTCCGGCTCGCCCTCGACGCGGTGCGGCACGTAGACCACGCAGCCCGGCTCCTGCCGCGACTCCTCGGCTAGCGCGCGCAACAAGTCGCTCACCTGTTCCCGGTCCTGTGAGTCGAAACGCATCCTGACGGTGAAGCTGACCATCGCTCTCTCCTTCTGCAGAAAGCCCTATGCCTGCATGACATCCAACGCCGCACGGAAGCCCGGCATCTCCATCGTCTGCTCGCGGTCCGGACCGGTCGAAACCATCCCGATCTTCGCGCCCGACTCCCGCTCCAGAAAGCGAAGATATTCCTGTGCCAGCTTGGGCAGCTCGTCAAAATTGCACACGCCTTCGCTGGTCGCCTGCCATCCCTTCATCTTTGTGTAGATGGGTTCGATGCGCTCCAGTCCGCTTACGTCTGCAGGAATCAGGTCCGTCTCCTTGCCGTCAATCCGGTAGCCAGTACACACCGGAATCTCGGCGAACGTGTCCAGCACATCCATCTTGGTCACCACCAGCCACTCCGTCCCGTTGATCATGTTGGAGTAGCGCAGCAGCGGCAGGTCCAGCCAGCCGCAGCGGCGAGGCCGCCCGGTCACAGCGCCAAACTCCTGGCCGCGCCTGCGCAGCTCCTCGCCCATCGCATCGTGAATCTCGGTTGGGAACGGACCCTCGCCCACACGCGTCACATAGGCCTTGGTCACGCCGATCACCGTGCCGATGCGTGTCGGCCCCACGCCGGTGCCGGTCACCGCGCCGCCGGCCGTGGCCGAGGACGACGTCACAAACGGATAGGTGCCATGGTCAATATCGAGCAACGTGCCCTGCGCGCCTTCGAACATCACGCTCTTGCCATCGTTGATTGCCCCGTTCAGCAGAGCCGCGGTATCCCTGACATAGGGCCGCACCCTCTCCGCAGCCTCGGAATACTCCTCGTAAATCTGCGCCGGATCCAGCGGATCCGTGCCGAAGAGCGCATGCGCGATCGCGTTCTTTTCCCGGCAGGCGTTCTCGATATGGGTCTTCAGTATCTTCGTGTTCAGCAGATCCACCACGCGCAGACCGTTGCGGTGCATCTTGTCTTCGTACGCGGGGCCGATGCCGCGGCTCGTCGTCCCGATCTTCGTCCGCCCCGGCGCGCTCTCGCTCGCCAGTTCGATCATCCGGTGATACGGCAGGATCACCTGCGCGCGATTGGAGACAAAGAGCTGTCCCCGCGTATCCACGCCCAGGCCGTCAAGCTTCTCTACCTCTTTCAGGAAGGCCATCGGGTCCAGCACCACGCCGTTGCCGATCACCGCCAGGCAGTCCGGCCGCAGCACGCCGCAGGGCACAAGTTGCAGAATAAACTTCTTGCCACGAATGATGACCGTGTGGCCGGCGTTGTGCCCGCCCGCATAGCGCGCCACCACGGAAAAGCGCTCCGAGAGCACGTCTACGATCTTGCCCTTGCCCTCATCGCCCCACTGGGCGCCCAGTACCACCGCAGTCTTCGCTCGCATCCTGAACTCTGTCTCTCCGAATCGTTTTCTCGCCGCCAGACTCCCGCCAGCCCTGACGCATCGCGGTCAGTGGAGTTCTGGCCAACTGAGGGGAGATATCGCCGGCAGCGCACCGAAGCGAGTAGTTGTGGCATCTATAAGAAACCGAATCTCGTTCCGGCGCCAAAGCTGATGATATACGGCAGAAGTGCCCGGACAAAGCGGTCGCGCAGTACGTCCGACATCACTCATACCAGACCATGCCCGAACTCCCCGAAGTCGAAACCGTCGCCAATGGGGTGAACGCCCGCATCGCCGGCGACCGCATCGAAGAAGTCTGGTTTTCGAGCAAGCCCGAGCCGATGAAGTCGCCTCCGGCGGCAATGGCCAAAGCACTCACCGGCCGCACCGTTGAGCGCGTGCGCCGTGTGGGCAAGCACATCGTCTTCGATTTCGCGCCGCAGCCGAACCGTGATCCGGTCCAGTGGATCGTGCACCTTGGCATGACCGGACGCTTGGTCGTCGCCGATCCTGACCTGCCGCGCCCGCTCCACACCCACGGCGTGCTGGTGCTGCGTTCCGGACGCGAGCTCCGCTTCGTAGACGCGCGCCGTTTCGGCCGCATGGGCCTGCACGCCGTTCAGAAAACCGGCAACGATGCGGAGCACTCAGGGTTTGCTGGACCGGGCACAGAACCGCTGCGCATCTCGAAGGCTGATTTCCGCAAGCTCTTCCATGGCCGGCGCACCTCGATCAAAGCAGCGCTGCTCAATCAGAATCTGCTGCACGGCGTCGGCAACATCTATGCCGACGAGAGCCTCTTCCGCGCTAAAATCCGCCCCCGCCGTATGGCCGCACGACTCACCACGGAGGAACTGGACCGCCTCCACGCTGCCGTCCAAAAAGTGTTGCGCGAGGCCATCCGTCTTGGCGGATCCTCCGTCTCTGATTACGTCGATGCCGCGGGCGAACGCGGGTCCTTCCAGCTCCGCCACTACGTTTACATGCGCACCGGCGAGCCCTGCCTGGTCTGTGGAACGGCCATCCGCCGCATCGTCCTTGCGGGACGGGGCACCCACTACTGCCCCGTCTGCCAGCACTGATCTGGCTCCTCTCCGCTACGAAAACCCGGAGTCTGTCTCGCATAATTCCAGAAATCGGAAGACATCTGGAGCCGCTCTCTTCGTAAGTAGCAGAAAACAAGGCACCTTAGAATTGGCACGACAAGTGCTTTTCACTATGGCAGCCAGCGACGCACGCGGTCCCCAGTTTGGAGAGGGCCCGGCGATTCACTTCCGGCTGAGCAGAGTTAGGAGCCTACCAGGCCCTACCGCCACCGGACTTTACTTCACCGTTCTCTTCTATGCGTTTCCCGCATGAAGTAGGGTCGGTGCTTTCGGGAGGCCAGTGATTGGCCATTGCGACACGCCGCCCATTCGATCGGGCGGCGTTGTTCGTCTCACCTGCTCTTCTTTCTGCCCTGTGTTCTCTCCTGTGTGTTCTCCCCTTGTGTTCCCTCTTGACCGCAGCAGCTTCTCCCGCAGATTCTCCCTTTGTGCCATGCCTCGTGCGACTTTTTGCACTTGCAACGAAGCAAGCCAGCAAGTATGCTTGTACTTGCCTATCGAGCGGCTGATGCCCTCATGTGGACCGGAGCAGTGAGATCCTGGATTTAGCGGATCTTTCCGGAGCCAGACTGAGGGTTCGCCCTACTTCGAATAGTCATTACGTATGATCCGCGACTCTGTGCTTCGGGCTGCGTCGGCGCCCTGGGAAGCCTGTACGAGCGGTTAACGCCAGCAAGAAAACGCTGTTGAGAGCAGACAATACGCTCGAGCCCTTAGAAAGCACGTTGCCACGCCAGCACTCCCGGTACCCGGGTGCAGCGCGTCCTTATTTCTGGAACTCCATTCCGGCCCCCAAGACGTATGCCGGCGTTCCTGCTACTCAGTCTTAGCAACCGAATGCCGGCACAAAAAAGAAAGATCGTTACTGCAGAAATGCACCAGGAAGTGCACGAATGACAACAGAACTAAATCCGTCCCCGGCTCCCGAGCCGCAGGGATCCGTGCAGGCGCAGTCCTCAAACGGCGCGCCGCAGACCCAGAACCAGCAAGGACAGCACCCCCAGGGGCAAGGTCCGCAAGGCCAAGGACAAGGGCATCGCCGGCGCCGCCGCCGGCGCAATAAAGGCAGCCAGACCAAAGGCCAGCAGAACGGCGCTCCGCAACAGAATGGCGCTCCCGCCGGCGCACCCTCAAATGGCCCCTCTCCCGCGCCCGCTTCCCACCACCAGGGACACCCCAAGCAGAAATCCGGCAAGCGCTTCTTCCAGAAGAGTCCGGGCAATCAGGGCAACTATGGCAGCAACGGCTTTCGTCCCTCACCTGGCAACGGGAGTGGAGGCGGAAACGCGGGCGGACGCCGCAAGAGCAAGGGCCGTCGCCAGCAGGTCTTTGTCGGCCCCATGGACCACAGCTATCGCGGTGGCACCAACGGCAACGTCGCCGATCCCCAGACTCACTCGCAGAACGGCGATTTCCGCGGCATGCCACATAGCGGCTTCTATTCCGAAACCGATTATGTCCAAGCCGTGCCCATACGCGAAGACGCGCCCACCCGCATCTACTGCTTCATCGAGGACCTCTTCATCCTGGCCAAGATCCAGGAAGTCTCGAAGAAGCTGGGCATCAAGGTCGCGTTCCTCAAGCCCGAGAAAGATGTCGTCACCAAGCTGACTGAGACCGCCGAGGAAGACCGCCCCGCGCTCATTCTCTTCGACCTGAACAACGCGAACGCCAAGCCGCTAACCCTGATCCCCAAGATCAAGGCCAAGCTCAAGCGCGGCACCTCGGTCATCGGATTCCTCGCACACATCCAGGGCGAATTGAAGAGCAAGGCCATCGAGGCGGGGTGCGACACCGTGATGCCGCGCTCCACCTTCTCGCAGAACCTGCCCAGCCTGCTGCGCCGCTACGGCATCATCGAAGAAGCGGAAGACGAGTTTCAGGCAATCCAGGCGTAAGTCGTCTCATAACGATTCACAGAAGGGCCCGCGATCCAGCGGGCCTTTTCACTTCCCCGCTCACGCCCGCGCATGCTATCAACGGCCATGCCGCCTGCCTCTTCCTCGAAGCAGAAAAAAATGCTGCGCCTCATCTGCTGGAACGAGGCAGACGCTTCCTCTCGTGCAGCGACCTTGCGCCGCGCCGGCTATAACGTGATCGCAGACCCGCCAGAGAACGCCGGCGGCATGGTGCGCTACTTTCGTGAATTGTCGCCCGATGCCGTTGTCATCGATCTCGATCGACTGCCGTCCCACGGCCGCGAGCTTGGCATGAGCCTGCGCGTCAGCAAGAGCACGAGTCATCTACGGCTGGTCTTCGCCGGTGGCATTCCCGCGAAGATCGAGATGGTGCGCGCCGCCATTCCCGATGCCATCTTCACTCCGTGGGACAACGGCGTAGCCGCAGTCATCGAGCACGCGATCACGCAGCCCGAACCGCCGCGCCTGCAATCCCGCGAGCTTCCCAAAGATACAAGCGTCGGGGCGCTCGAACGCAAACTCGACATCAAGCCGCAGACCCACTTCGTGATTGTTTCGGTCAACCGGAACGACGGGCAGTGGCTGGATGAACTGCTTACCTCCATTCCGGAAGGCGCCATCCGTCAGCGCCGCCTCGACGCGACCACCACGCTCGCGCTTTTCCTTGTCGCTGCCCGCCGCGATCTCATCCGCACATTCGAGCAGTCGCGATCGTCGCTGCCGCCAAAGGCCTCGTTATGGATTGTGCATCCCAAGCAGACCAGCCCACTGGCAGCGGATTTCAACCAGGATGACGTGCGCGAAGCCGGACTGGCACACGGCTTCGTCGACTACAAGGTCTGCGCCGTGGACAAAGATTGGTCAGCTCTGAAGTTCGCGCGCCGCGGTGTGACCAAAGCGAAGCCGCATGTCATGCGCCGCTGATGTCGCCCATCGCTCTGTGAGGAAGCCGCTTCCAATCCGCGAGGACGACAGAGGTCTCTATCTGGCGTTCCGGTATGTTCCAGTAGGTACGCAGTAACTGATCTTTATCCTGCGGGCTCACCTGCACAAAACCGTGCTGCTCATAAAAGCGAATTGCCCAGGATGCAGCCTGCCACGTTCCGATCAGCACCGGACCTTTGGTCATTGCCCTTAAGTGTGCCAGCAGAGTGCCGCCAATTCCCCGCTTCTGCTGGCCTCCGCGTACATATGCGTGGCGGATGAGAGTTACATCCTTGACCCGCTGTATTCCCATGACTGCCAGGAGTCTTCCACCCTCTTCGTAGCCCCAGAACACGACTCCCTCTTCCATCTGGCGGCGAAGCTCCTCCTGGGACATATACGGCTCGGAGTAGCGATCGGCGGGGATAATCCCCCGATAGACTTGCGCAGCATCGTTGATGATTTCCCAGATCTGCTCAAAATCTGGCTCTTCACATTTCCTGATCATGTGCTGGTTTGTTTTCCGGTCGGCTAACCCGGCGGCCAATGCATCGCGCGGCCACCCAACAGGTGAAGGTGCAGATGATCTACCGTCTGGCCGCCATCCTCGCCTGTGTTCATCACCGTGCGAAAGCCCTTTGCCAGCCCCTTCTCTTCCGCAATCTTCTTGGCCACCGCATGCAGATGCCCCAGCAGCCGCTCGTCTCCAGGCGAGAGATGCGCGAGCGAAGCAATGTGTTTGCGCGGAATCAGCAGCACGTGCACTGGCGCCTGCGGACGAATATCCGCGAAGACCACGGCATCATCGTCTTCATACAGCTTCTGCGTCGGGATTTCACCCGCGGCAATCCTGCAGAACAGACAATCCATGCCGACCAGCTTATCTCAGTCTTATTTCAGGTCCTACTTCGAGAAGAACCTCGGATGCGCTCCCGGTTTCCACGGATCGTAGCCGCGCGCAAACTCCGCCCGCGCGCTGATCGACGGATGACTGTACGTCCAGAAAACCATCCACGGATTGGGATCTGGAATGTCCAGTGATTCTTCACCCATGGTCTGAAAGCTATGCACCGCGGTCGCCTGCGGATCGGCGACGATGCCGTGCACTACCTCCTGTCCATACACATCCGCACGATGCTCGATATAACGGCTGATGCTGCTGCTGATCGGCTCGCTCACGATCGTAAAGACGTGAAAGACCAGCAGGAGCACCATGACGGCGCTCCAGTCCTCCACTGCCGGCACCTGCCAGCGCGCCCAATAAAGACACACCAGCTTGCGCACCAGATGAAAGGCCAGCCACAACGCCAGCAGCGTACCCACCGCCGCCATCATCAGCCCGTGAACGACATCTCCCAGCACGTAGTGGCCAAGCTCGTGTCCGAAGATAAACAGCACCTCGTCCGGCGACGACTTGGTCAGCGATGTATCCCACACCACCACCCGCTTTGAGCTGCCGAAACCGGTGACGTAGGCATTCATCTCCGTCGTCTTCTCGCTCGCCTTCATCAGAAACATGTGGTCCGGCGCAATCTTCTCGCCGCTGCGCTCGACCACGCGTTCCAGTTGCGCCACCAGTTCCGGATGCGAGTGCGAGAGCGGCTCAAAGTGATTGAACAGCGGATCGATAATCAGCGGCTCCGCGAAGACACCGGCCACCATCAACGGCAGCGACAGCAGCCAGAACCATAGCCACCAGCGCCGCGGCGAATGGCGCACGATGGCGAAGAGCAGCGAGCCCACAAACGTCGAAATCACGATGTTCACCAGCAGTCCCTTGGTCCAATCCCAGAACCAGGCGGGCCAACGCTCAATCGAGAGCCCATACGCCAGTCCAAGGTGGTGCCCGGCAAGCGACAGCGGCAGGCTCAGCAATCGGATCGCGATGATCAACAACGGCAGAAAGATCAATCCCTGCACCCACGCCCGCGAAGCAAGGCCGGCAGCAGAACGGCTCAGCGCCGCAGCCCAGTGCAAGCGTAGAAACAGCAGCGGATACACCAAAGACCAGAGCGTTCCGATCGCCCACAGCCAGTTTTCATCGCGATTCAGCGCCTCGGCGCGTTTCAACTTCTCCGGCGGCAGCGCATACGCAGGTTGCTGCACTGCTCCATGAAGCTCCGCCGCTGACCCATGCTGCGAAGCCGAAGCCGGGATGATCCGCGCGAAACACGCGGCCGAAAAGCAGCACCCGGAGATCACCAGCAAGAGCAGCAGCATCCGAAACCGCATGCCACGTTATACCGCTTTCACAAATTGCTGTGGTCTGGCGTGCACCTTTGAAGAGCAGCTTTTGTTGACGGAAGGGCTGGGTCGGGGTTTCCTCTCGAAGCGCGCGCAAGGACCGAACGGGACACCGTAGCCGGCAGCACATACTTGATCTTCAGGAAGGCCCCAAGCGCGCCATTCACGCGAATGCTGCGCGGAATACGCATTGTCCAGGTACGTCATCAAAGTGCGTCCGTATTCGGACACCGTTCGCTTCATCCGGACACTCTGAAGAGGCGATATCCAATAGCTTCAGCCACATGCACCTCATTCTTTGGCAGAGCAGTTGCTCCTCTTAGGCTGACGGTACATCAAGGAGCACTGCATGCACGGTCTGCTGCTGAATCTGCGCCTGGCGCTGCGTCAATTGCGCCGCACTCCCGGCTTCGCACTTACGGTTATCCTCACGCTCGCGCTTGGCATCGGCGCTACCACGGCAATTTTCTCGCTGGTCGAAGGCGTGCTGCTGCGACCGCTGCCCTTCCACGATCCCGGCCGAGCTGGTCACGCTCGATGACACGCTCGAGGGCGCCGGGATCTCCGGACTGCTGGCGGTAACTAGCGGCGAAGTGACGCAATACACCCGCGACACCACCAGCTTTGCCTCGCTCGGCGCTTACACCGGGAATGGCTATGAACTCTCTGGTCGCGGAGAGCCGGCGATGGTCAACGGTGCACGCATGACTGCTTCGATCTTCCCCACGCTTGGCGTCGCTCCGGTACTGGGCCGAGTCTTCACCAAGCAGGAAGATACCGGACATCAGCAAGTCGCGGTGCTCAGCTACGGCACATGGCAGAACCGTTTTCATGGCGACCCCAATATTCTCGGTAGCAAAATTCTCCTCGACCGCAAGCCGTACGAGGTCATCGGCGTCATGCCGCGCAACTTCGAATTCCCGCTCGTCCCAGGGCGGCTCAATCGATCCGAGCTGTGGGTGCCGATGAGCTTCACCGCGGAAGAGCTCTCCGGCGGCATGGCGAACGGCAACTGGAGTTATCAGATGGTCGGGCCGCCTCAAGCCACGGCGTCACGATCGCTCAGGCGCGGCAGGACGCGAATCGCGTAGCGCAGGAGGTGATGCGCAATTTTCCGCCGGCGCTCAAGTCCATCAGCATTCACGCTGAAGTCGATTCGCTCAAGGATTCCGCGGTGGCCGCGGGCCGGCCACTCGTCCGCACCCTGACTCTCGCCGTGCTCGTCGTTCTCCTCATTGCCTGCCTCAATGTGGCTGGCCTTCTGCTGGTCCGCGCCATCCGCCGCCGTCGTGAGCTGGCTCTCCGGCTGGCGCTCGGCGCATCGCCACGCGCGCTGGTCAGCAGCTCCCTGCTGGAAGGGCTGCTGCTCAGCGGCGCCGGTGGACTTCTCGGCCTGCTGCTCGCCTCCGCCGCACTGCGAGTTGCCATCCCTCTGCTGCCGGAATCCATGCCGCGCATCGACGGCATTCATCTCGATTCCGGCGTCGTCCTCTGCGCTCTTTTGCTCGCTCTGCTCACCGGCGCGCTCTGCGGCATGGCTCCAGCCTTCGCTGCACTCCGCACACGCGTCAACGAAAACCTGAAGGAAGGGGGCAGGACAGGCAGCAGCGGTTCCAGCCATGGACGCCTCCGCTCCGCGCTCGTCGTCACCGAGATTGCCGTCGCGCTGGTTCTGCTCACGGCTGCGGGCGCGCTGCTGCGCAGCTTCCAGAAGATGCGTGACGTCGATCCCGGCTTCCGCGCCGATCACGCACTCGTGGCGGGATACAATCTGCCGTCGCAGCTCTACGGGACCCAGAGCGTCGTCGATACCTTCGATCGGTCCCTATTGGAGCGGCTCGCGGCGCTCCCCGGCACCACCGCCGTCGGTGTCACCAACATGCTGCCCACCGCCGGCAACTTCGGAGGCAGCGGCTATGTGGTGGATGAAACGGCGGCCGATCAATCCACAAAGCTGCATATCGCGCCCTGGGCACAGATCGTCGGCGACTACTTTCGTGCAATGCACATCCCGCTCATTTCCGGGCGCTACCTGTCCTTAGCGGACAAAGCCGATACGCCGCTCGTCGTGGTCGTCAATCAAGCCCTCGCGCACCGGTATTGGCCGGCGGAAAATGCCGTGGGCAAACGGCTGCGCCTCGGAACGCACGAAGCGAAAACACCCTGGGCAACGATCGTGGGCATTGTGGCTGACACCAAGCTCGGCTCTCCCGACACTCCCGACCAGGAACAGATCTACGTTCCGGCCGCGCAATACAAATCCATGCTCGCATCCTTCGCGCCTCCCGGAATGGTCACCGGAGATGGCGGCTATATCGTCATGCGCTCCGCGCTTCCTCCAGAGCAGATGATCCATGCCGTCCAGTCCACCGTCGCGTCACTCGATCCACTGCTCGCATTGCAACAGGTCCAGACGATGAATGACGCCCTCTCGGCAACCGAGGCGCCGCGCCGCTTCAATACTTCGCTCATCACCGCGTTTGCCATCGGCGCGCTTTTGCTGGCCACCATCGGTGTCTATGCGGTGATCGCCTTCTCCGTATCCATGCGCGCGCAGGAGATGGCGATTCGCATGGCGCTGGGCTCCAAGCGTGGAGAAATCGTGCGTCTCGTCCTCACCTCCGGCGTGAAGCTGGCTGCGATCGGCTGCGCCGCAGGACTCATCGGCGCGCTCGCCGTCTCCAAACTGCTCGGGTCGATGCTGTTCAACGTGAGCGCCACCGATCCGCTGATTCTCACTAGCTCCATCGTCACCATGATCGTGTTGTCGCTGGTCGCCTGCGCCATCCCGGCACAACGCGCAGCTTCAGCCAACCCGGTAGACGCTTTGCGCGCCGAATAGCCGAACTCCGCAGCTTTCGCCCCTAGTGGAGGGCAAGATCCCCCGGCCCTCCACATCTTTTGTTTATGCCTACAAAATGGCCGGAGGCATGCGGCGGAGACAGTGCTGATTCTCAGGACACGACCACTCACAACGTGAGCGACCAAAGGAAGCGAACCCCACAACGCGCACCGCCGGCGCAATTGCCCGGACGGCCAGTCCCGGCGAGTCCCTAGTCCAGCCGCACCAGATACGCTTCCCCTTCACGCGGCTTCAACTCGCGCGCAATCTCCACCGCGCGATCCTTATCATCGCGGAAGGGACGAATGCGTACCCAGTGCCCCGTCGGTCCGGTGAACTCGATCACATTGGCGGTCTGATATTTCCGGCTCAGATGGGTGCGCAGCTTCTCCGCCTCATCTTGGTCCTTGAACGCACCAATCTGCACACACCAGCGTCCGCCGCTCTCAATCGATGCGGGCACCGCGAAGACATCGATCCTCACTGTCCCAGTCCCGGCCACGTACAGGCCCAGCGCCTTCGCCGATGCCATGGACAGATCGAGGACGCGACCAGGCACAAACGGACCGCGATCGGTTACGTGCAATATAGCCTGCTGCCCCGTCCGCACATTCGTTACCCGAATCAGGGAGTTCAGCGGCAGCGTGCGGTGCGCCGCGGTCATCGCATCCTGGTCGTAGATCTGTCCGTTGGCGCCGCGCCGCTTGTTATAGGGCGGTCCATACCAGCTCGCCGTTCCCGTCTCCGTCCACACCGGAGCGTGGCTCGCAACAAAGGCCAGATCGGCCGCGCTGGTCACGCCGGGGTTGATGGACGACGGCGCGATCGGTGCATTGGATGCAATCGCGGGTGCGCCGCCGCCGGATCCCGCGGGAGCAGGAAGCAGCACTGGCGCAGGCGGCGCGTAAACCGTCGCCTGCCGATGGCGGCAGCCCGAAATCAAAGCCAATGCGGCAAAGATCGCAGAGGAGAGCAGCAGACCGCGCGGATCCCGGCGGGCATGCCGGCCCGCTGCGTCACTACGCACCCGTCTTTTCTCCGGCCTGCTGGTCTCCGGCCTGCTGCGAAGTCGCGCGCCGCTGATCGAGATGATCAGCCAGCCGTGCCAGTTGTTCGGCAGCCGCACGCAGCGCAGACGATGAGTTCTGCCGCACCTGCGGCACCACCTGATCGTTCAAATAGCCGATGACGCGCTTCACTTCGTCTTCAATCCGCGGCCCGATGTTGCCAAACTGCGCATCGACTTTGCGGCCAAAGTTCTCGAACGTGCTCTTGCCGCCCTGCGATGTCTCCGCCATAAGCCACCTCAATCTGCTTCAACAGTCTCCGCGTCCGGGCAGGTTCCGGTCAATCGCGCGCACCCTCCAGGTCTCCGCCAGGTTACCGCCACCATGGCGAACCGGAGAGGGCTGATAAGCTGCATCTCATTGACGAGATGCCACCTTCACATTCGATTTTCCACTCGACTCATTTGCTGAGGCACGAAACCGAGTTGCGACAACCTTTCGCGCGAATGCCACCGCGCCGCGCGTGGATTCGTCGCGGCTTCCCAATGCTGCGGGGGGCCGCGCGAGTCATCGCGCCGTTTGCTTTCCTGCTCCTCGCAACTGCATCGCGCTGCCGGGCAGAGGATTCCTCACTGCCGGATGCGCCGCAGCCGCAGGCCAGCAGCTCATCGGTAAGCGCTGCGAAGTCCCCGCAATTGACCGGCCCTGGTCGCGACAACATGGTATTCGGTGTGCACGTCGGCCCTGCCTATCCCATCCGGCCCGATGACAAATGGGACACCATCGTCAATGCCGGGCAGCACCCGGAGCCGCTCAGCGCTACCGACACCCTTATCTACGCGGCACACGAGCAGGTGCTTCCCGCTGTGCTTGTTCCCGCGCTGGTTGCCTCGGGCTGGGGACAATTGTTCGATTTAGATCCGCACGTCGGCACAGATTCCGGCGGCTTTGGCGAGCGCATCGGCTACAACATGCTGCGTCAGGCAACGGACCGCCTCAGCGGTGACGGCTTATTCGCCGCCGCATTGCGCCAGGATCCTCGTTTTTATCGGGAAACCCACGGCCCAATCATGCGCCGCAGTTGGGGCGCCGTTCGTCAGACCTTCATGCGCCACGACAGCAACGGTGATGGCCGCGAGCGAGTGAACGCCTCCGGCATCCTCGGTCATGCGCTGGGCAGCTATCTGGCTATGGCTTATTATCCCGACGCCAGTGCCGGCGCCGGGGTGGCGACCCGCGGCTTCGCCACCGCCGTCGCAGGCGATATGGAAAGCAAGCTGCTTCTTGAATTCATGCCTGACCTGCTCCGTCTGGCCTTCCGGCGCAATCGTTAGGGTAATGCGACGTGACGTCGATGATCTTCGTCCTTATGCGAAGGAGAACAAGCATCAGGGAAACGTCTCGTAGGCCGAGAAGATGGACCCGCCTCGTCCCCGCAATTGTGGGCCTGGCCGCGCTCGCCTGTTCGAGCGCCAGCGCTCAGCGCAATGCATTTGCGGAACTCGTCCCGGCACCACCGCCGCTGGATATTCCAATCTCGAACGAACCGCCTGCCCCGGAAGCGGCCCTCCCGGAACCGGCGCTCCCCGATGCGCCCACTCCGAACACCGAAGCGAACACCGACGCGAACGAGACCACCGGCGAACCCTACGCGAGCACGTCGGGTACAAACGACGCTCCGCAACACGAGAGGCAAACCTCACCAGGATTTCCGCCGGTCAGTCCTTTGCCGCTGCGCCTGCCCCCTGCGCCCGGGGAACACCCCAGTATTCCTTCACTGGCTCCCTCCTGCCAGCTAGCCGTATGCACATCGACGCCGGCAGATATGTGCTGTGCCCGCGACGTAGATTACTTCCAGCGCTTCGTGGATGCCGGCATTCATCCCCTCACGCCGCGCCAGAAGGCGTACCTCGCCTTCCGGAATAGCGTTGATCCCTACAACTTCGCCACCATCGGATTCTTCTCGGCCATCGCTGTCGCATCCGATCCGAACTCCCCCTACGGTCCCGGATTTCCCGGCTTTGGGCGCAACTTTGGCGTGGCCTACACCGAATCGGCAGTCGGCGAATTCTTCGGCACATTTCTGATACCTTCGATTGCCCACCAGGATCCGCACTACCACCGCATGCCCAATGCATCCTATGCCCGCCGCATCCTGCACGTCATCACGCAGGTAGGGTGGGCGCAGAGCGACTACGGGACCGGCATGCCGAATTACGCAAACCTCATCGGGAGCGCTGTGGACGAGGGCCTGGGCAATCTCTACGTTCCCGGTCGCGACAAGAGTTGGGGCTCTGCAGTAGCACGCTACAGCACCGGCATCGCCACCGACCCCATCGGCAACCTCATCACCGAGTTCCTGCCCGACGTAGCGCGCCGCGTCAATGTCCGCATCGTCCTCGTGCAACAGATCGTCAACCAGGTGGAGAAGCAGCAATGATCAGGCTTCCTGAGGGCGCCAGTATGAATCCGCGTCTCGAGCGCTGGAGCGGCTGCCTGCTCACCGCGCTCCCCGTGCTGGCTTCGCTCTTGTGGCTCGGCGGCACTTTCCGCCGCGCCTACGGGCCCACACACTACTTCCTGAACTACCGGCATGGCTTTCTCAAACGCGCTCTGCTGGGCGAATTGCTCCTGTCTCTCCACTCCATCAATCTGCACACCATCCTCGCGATCGAGCTCGTCATCTTCGCGACCGTCATCGCAGTTACTTATTTCGTTTTTCGCCGGATGCTTTTCGGCACACTGGAAGCGCGCTCGCTCGCCGCATTACTGCTGGCCGCACCCGCGCTGCTGCCGCACCTCGCCTATCTCTCGGGCGACCTCGACAGCGTGCTCTACATTTGCGCCGTGCTTGCCGTTGGCGCATTCCTGGCAATGCCGGCGAACGCCGCAGTGGGCTGTGCCATTGCGCTCAGCGTCGTCGCGCTGCTCATCCACGAGGCGTTCCTGCTGCTCTTCTATCCCCTGCTCCTCGCCATCATGGTCGACCTCTGCCGCCGTCATCGCCTCCGGCAAGCCCTTGTCATCGCGCAGCTCGTCCTCGTCGCGATAGCCTTCTTCGCAATCCTTCACTTCGGTAAGTGGAGCGTCCCGCATCCCGAGTACATAGCCGCCGCGCAGCAGCGCACCAACATGCCGCTCGAAGGCACAGTCTTCCTGGTGCTCTCGAATACGTTGCCGCAACAGTTGCATTTTGTCGCCGCGCTCTATACAAAACAACTGATCGCAGGCGTGCTCCTGAGCTGCCTAGTCTCCCTACCCTATTTCGCCATGCTGGTGTGGCTAACGCAGGGCGCGCTCGCCATCCGCGGCTACACAGATCGATCCCGCTGGAGCCTTCTTCTGCTGCTGTGCGCGCCGCTGCTGCTGCTCCCCCTCGGCCACGATGTGATGCGCTGGGTCTCCGCCGTCTGCATCAACGTTTCGCTTTTCCTGCTGTATCTCTACAGCACCGCCTCCGGATCAGACGAGCGGCGGCCACTTACGGACTGGACAGCAACGCCGCTCTATCTCGCGATGCTCGGGTACACGCTCGTGCTCGGCGCCTATGGCATCGCCAGCACACGCCTGATCACCAACATCGGCAACCTGCTCAGCGGCCATTCGTAACGCCATCCCGAAGATCGCTATCCCGGCACGCCGCATTCCGTGCCACTGGATTGCAGCGCGCCATCGCGCCACCCGCAAAACTGACGGAATACCCCGTCCACTTTGCCGGCTCCGCCTTCGGATAATCCGTGCTCAGAATCTGCGCGCCACTCGCCATTGCGTGATCCCGCCGCTCGGTCGATCCGGAGCGGCCCTCTTTCGTATCAGCATCCGTGCGGGTGCGCACCAGGTAGCCCTCCCCCACCAATGCGGCAATCTCCTGCTCCGTCCCGTCATTCTCTTCGGTGAACGCGGCATCCGGCTGCCCCGGCGCAGCATTGGTAAAGAGCACGCGCCCCCGCAGATTCGGGTGTCCCTCCAGGTACAACGGTCCCGCCGAGCGCTGATCCATCAGAAAGATCACCTTGCCTCGCGCCCTCTCGAGCGTCGGCCATGCGTTCGCGCGCGCCGCCTCATTCGGAGTCGCGTAACTGCCCCGCATATCATCCGGCGTGATCATCTCGTCTGCAGAGAACACCGAGCGGATCTCGCGATCCAATGCGTCAAACGTTGCTGCCGTGAACGGCTCCGGAGTCGTCGCGTTCGGAATGTTCAACGGCTTGCCCTGTTTGGTTTCCACCAATACAAAAATCGGCAGGTGCCGAGGGTGCTCACTCGACCACTTGCGCACGATCGTCAAACATGCGGTCAATGGCTGGCAATTGCTGTGCTGGTCCAGGTCCTGCACATGCATCACCTTGAATCCCGGCTTCATCATCACCTCGGAGCTCGCGCCTGAGAAGTTGTCGTCGACCGGGTCGACCGTCACTCCGGCCGCAGCCTCCGCTGCCGGTCCCGCCGGATGCCCGTAACGCCCGCCCTTGCTGTCGGCAAAGATATCCAGCTCGATCTGCCGCACGCCGCCATCGAACTGCTTGTTCAGCGGCTGGTGCGCGTAATCCAGCCCACGCAGATTGTCCGGTTTCTCCTTCGCGAGAAACGCGCGCATACCCGGCAGCAGCCCCGCATGGTAGCTGTTGTGCGAACCGATCACCTGAATCTGATTGATGCGCACCTGCGCATCGGAAGAACTTCCGCTGCTCTGTGCTGCTGCGGCTGTCGCCGTCAACAGTGCGGCGGCGAGATGCATGGCCTTCATGAAATGTCCCGTCTCTTTTCTTTGAAGCTGCAATGGCAAGACTTCACCAACATGCGAAGTCTAAACGCAGAAGATCAACGGGCTGTTGCAAGGCGCGGAACTTCGCCGCTGCGCGACTCTGCGGCATTTGCCAGCAGCTCGTACGAACGCAGCCGCGCCGCGTGATCGTGCACGATCGTCACCGCGATCACTTCATCCAGATCGAGCGCGCCCGCAAAGGCCGCAAGCTGCTCCTGCACACGCTCGGGCGTTCCATAGAAATAACGCGGCCATTCCCCCTCTTCCATCGGCACCGGCCCTTGTCTCTGCAATTCGCGCAAGGCGTCCTCAGGCCGTGGCACCGGCCTCCGGTCCCCGCTGCGAATGCGCCGCATCAACAGCCGCGGACTCGCCATCAACAACTCCGCCTGCTCCTCCGTTTCCGCGCACAGCACGCCCACCGCCACACTCTTGTAAGGCGCGGCTGCATGTTTACTGGCGCGGAACGACTCCGTGTAATGCTCAATCGCCGTCCGCGTATGCACCGGGCTGAAGAAGTGCGCGAACGCATACGGCAATCCAAACTGCGCCGCTGCCTCGGCGCTCCAGAGGCTGGACCCAAGCAGCCACACCTCTGGCCCACCCGGCATCTCGGGCGAAACCGTCAGCTGCGAGAACGGGTGCTCCGCCGGGAAATCGTGATTCAGAAACGACAGCAGCTCTCCAATCTGATCGGCAAAATCATCCGCCGGCCGCTGCCGCCGCTCGCGGCGCAGCGCATGCGACTCGAGCGGACCGCCGCCCGGCGCGCGCCCAATCCCCAAGTCCACCCGTCCCGGATAGAGCGTATGCAGCGTGCGAAAGACCTCCGCCACCTTGTACGCGCTGTAGTGCGGCAGCATGACGCCGCCCGAGCCGATCCGTATCCGCGAGGTCTCCGCGCCAATGCGCGCGAGCAGTACCTCGGGCGCGGTACAGGCCAGCAGGTCCATCGCATGATGCTCTGACATCCAGTAGCGGTGATAACCCAGCCGCTCCACATGCTTCGCGAGATCAATCGAATTCGCAATCGCCTGCGCTGGCGTTGAACCCTCGGGCACCGGCGATTGATCCAGCACATTCAGCCGCACACGTCTGCTGCCGGCCACGATCACTGCGTCACTCATGCCTGTTGGATGTGCCACCCACCCCACCGGACTCGACCGCAATACGACCGCCCGCAATACACTGGATTCCGCCCATGTCCACCATCCCGCCCATCCCATTCCCGCTGCGCAGCGACAGCTACAAGCTCACCCACTGGCGCCAATACCCGCCCGGCACCACCGAGGTCTACAGCTATCTGGAATCCCGCGGCGGCCGTTTCCCCCAAACCGTCTTCTTTGGCCTGCAGCCCTACCTCCGCAGCTATCTCGCGGGCAACGTGGTAACAGCAGAAGATGTCGCTACAGCGGATCGCCTCGCCGCGGCACACTTCGGCCGAGCCGGCATCTTCAATCGCGACGGCTGGATGCACATCGTGGAGCAGCACGGCGGCCGCCTTCCGGTCGAAATCCGCGCCGTCGCCGAAGGCACGCCCGTCCCCACTCACAATGTGCTGATGACCATCCGCAACACCGACCCCGCCTGCTACTGGCTCACCAACTTCCTCGAAACCCTGCTGCTGAAGGTGTGGTACCCCACCACCGTCGCCACACTCTCCGGCGCCATATTGCACGTCATCGAAGGCGCGATGCGGCGCAGCGGCGAAGATTCCGCCCCGGCGAACATGATGCTCCACGACTTCGGGTATCGTGGCGTCAGCTCGGAGGAATCCGCCGGCCTCGGCGGAGCGGCGCACCTCGTCCACTTCCGCACCTCCGACACACTGATCGCGAATATGATCCTGCGCGAGCACTACGCCGGCCCCAACACGCCGGCCGACTGGATGCCCTCTACTTCCGTAGTCGCCACCGAACACAGCACCATGACCGCCTGGGGCCGCGACCACGAAGTGGACGCCTATCGAAATGTGCTCGAACAATATCCGGAAGGCATTCTCTCCATCGTCGTGGACAGCTTCGATGTCTATCGCGCCGCAAAGGAGATGTTCGGCGGCGTCCTGCATGAGCAGGTGCTGGCGCGCGATGGCCTGCTCGTCCTTCGCCCCGACTCCGGCGATCCAGTCGAAGTCCTGCTGCGGCTGCTGCCCATGCTGGCCGAGCGCTTCGGCAGCACACGCAACGATGCCGGTTACCTATCGTTGAATCCAAAAATACGTCTGCTCTGGGGCGACGGCATCGGGCTCGAGTCCGTCGAGCGCATTCTCGACAACCTGCTCGCCGAGCGCTGGTCCGCAGCCAACCTCATCTTCGGCATGGGTGGCGCGCTGCTGCAGAAGGTCAACCGCGACACCCAGAAGTTCGCCTTCAAGTGCTCCTCCGCGACCGTCAATGGCGAACTGCGCGACGTCTTCAAGGAGCCGGTCACCGATCCCGGCAAGGACTCCAAACGCGGCAAGCTGGCGCTCATCAAAACCGCACGCGGCCTGGAAACTGTCCACTGCCCCGGCAACTGCGAGATGCAGGGCGATCTGCTCGAACCCGTCTTCCGCAACGGAGAGATCCTCCGGCACCAGACTCTCGAAGACGTGCGCGCAAAAGCGGCGCAGCATTGACGTTTAGAAGTGCTGCCAACCTTCGGGCTTGAGCTCGCTGCGACGTCCTTCCTTTAGCAGCGTCATCTGCGGGCGCCCAGCCTGACGCCGCAACATCCGTCCAATCCGCCGCACCGGCACCCCGGCAATGCTCCGAGGCACGCGCGTGTCTGCTCCCGCTGTAAACAGCAGCTCATAGTCATCTCCGCCATGCAGCGCGTCTTCGAGCGTAGCCCCTGAGCCGAGAGGCAGCAACGCCGCATCGATTTCCGCGCGTAGCCGGGATTCTTCGCAAAGATGCTGCAAGTCCACCGACAACCCATCGCTGATATCGATGGCCGCGGTCGCCAGCCGCCGTTTTACCAGCGCGCGTCCGACAGCAACCTTCGGCTGGGGAAAGAAATGCGGATGGTCCGGGGTGTCCAGAATCACGCTGCGATAGCGCGCCGGCGATCGAGTCAGCGCTCGGAGTTCCGCTGCCGCCCCACCCAGTGAGCCGGTTACGTACAGCGCGTCGCCGGCCCTTGCGCCACAGCGCAGCAACGCCCGCCCGCGCTCGACCGCGCCCACAACAACGATGTCCGCGACGGCCCGGGCATGCCTGCCACCCGGCGACTGCGCA
This sequence comes from uncultured Acidobacteriaceae bacterium, assembly GCA_963737035.1. Taxonomy (GTDB): domain Bacteria; phylum Acidobacteriota; class Terriglobia; order Terriglobales; family Acidobacteriaceae; genus KBS-83. The sequence continues at coordinate 127,906 of CAVTRJ010000003.1, forward strand.
AGGTCTCCACCCGCCAGTGGAACCTGCCATCGCTCCGCCAGCAGAAGCAGCCCGTGATAGAAGCGATCAAACCATGCGCCGACTCCGGCGCCGCCCTCGCCGTGACGCATGAGCTCCCGCGGCACGGCAAGCGATACAAATGCAGCAATCGGCCGCGCACCCATCGCGGCAATATCGCTCAACCCGCGAGCCAGGCACTTGTGCCCCACCGCCTCCGGCGCGTGCCATCCACGGCGAAAGTGCACATCCTCAAGCGAGAAGTCAGTCGTGACCACCAGCTCTTCGCCAGAGCGTACGGCGAGCACGGCGGCGTCGTCGCCGATGCCGACGCGCAATGCTCCATTGCGTCCCGGGCTGCGTCCACCTGCGCGAGAGGCTTGCTCCCGCGCTACACGCACGCGCAGTCCGCCTAGAATCGCCCGCTCGCGCTCTCCCATCGAACCAGCTTACCCCGCAAGGGCCTGCTTCTCCTGCGAGCCCGACGGCCCATGGGAGAGATCTGCTCCTTCTAACTCGCGCCAAGCCACGCGGCTATCTCGCGAACCGGCGAACGCTGAAGGAAATCGGCAGCCCGATCACAACCATATGCACCCCCAGCCCCAGAAGCACATTTTGAAGCGTATACGGGCCCCTCTCGTGAAGTGCGGAAAGCGGCAGAACAATGTAGCCCATCACCACTTCCACCGCGGCGCCAAAGAACAAGCCGCACACCAGTGGGTGCTCCGCAAAAATACGCTCACCGGCGAGGGGTAGCCGAGATCCGGCACGCGGCTGCGGGTCGCCGTGCGATTGATGCGTGCCGACAATGGCTACATCATCTGGTCTGAAACCTACGACCGCCCCTTCGGCGACATCCTGATGGTTCAGGACGACATCGCCGGCCAAGTAACAAAAGCGCTGAAGACTTCCATCCGTGCCGCGCCCGGCCAATAAGCGTCGGAAGGTCAGATTTTCCTCGCGGGGCATTCCCAATTCAGTCCACCAGCGAGCCCAAGCCTCAAGAATTTGCCAATTGACCCCACCGGAATTGCTAGCCTCGAAATAGGCATCTTTTCTGAAACCGGGACGGTTCCGAAGAAAGGTCGGCTGGCCAGTACAGTAAGTGCTTTGTTGCGAAGAATTTAGCGATAACCCAAATGGAATGACGATTTTAGCTCACGGGAGCGCCCCTAAACGCCGCGCAATGTGCGACTTATGACAGGCGCCTCCGGCACCGGAGGGGGTAGGGGTGCCGCTACCCCACAGAGAATGCGCCATAATGAAAGGGCATGATCCTTCCCTTTGTTCGCGACGCTCTCGCGAGCATTGAGCATACGGATAGCTTCGAGCGTGTGCGACGGCATCTCAGCCTCGCGCGAGGGCGCCGCCGTGTCTCTGGGCTGACTGCAACCGCCCGCGCGCTCTGTATTCCGCTCTTCGCGCACGCCGCCCAGGCACCGGTCGTCGTCCTCGTCGCCGACAACAAAGCCGCCGAATCGCTGGAATTGATGCTGCGCGCCGCTGCCGAACTCACCGGCGCTGTCGAGCCAAAGCGCATCCTGCGCCTGCCCGCGCACGACGTCCTCCCCTTCGAGGGCATTTCGCCGCACCCCGACGTGCAGGAGCAGCGCGCGTCTGTTCTATGGAAGATCGCGACCCATCGCGCCTCCATCGTGGTCGCGCCGGTCGAAGCCGCCTGCATGCGCCTCTTTGACGGCCCCTACTACGCCGGCCTCGCACAGCAACTGCGCCGCGGCGAAGAGGTGGACATCGAGATGCTCCTCGACCATCTCCGCTCCATCGGCTACACCCAGATGGACATCGTCGAGATGCCCGGCCAGTTCACCCGGCGCGGTGGCATCCTCGACGTCTACTCGCCGGAGATGGATCGCCCCGTGCGTATCGAATTCTTCGGCGACGAAATCGAATCCATCCGCAAGTTCGAGCCGGAATCGCAACGCTCCTCGACCCCGCTGGACGAAGCACTGCTGCTCCCGCTCACCGAAACGCCGGTCTCGGAGAAGCTGCTGGCCGCCGTGCATGCGCGCCTCAGCCGCTCGCGCATGGAAGCCTCTGGCGATGACGCCGCCACCGATCTGGTCACGCGCGCCGTCGCTTCCGGCGGCGTCACCGTCTTCCCCGGCTGGGAGTTCTTTGCCCCGGTGGCCGGTGCCAGCCACACACTCTTCGACCTCTTCCGCCAACCGCAGGTTTTCGTGGAAGAACCCGCGATGCTGCAAAACCAAGCCGAGCGCTGGTGGAACAAAGTCGAGCAGCGCCACGAGCGCGCCGGCATCGGCGGCCTCATCACCGCGGCGGACATTTACCTGAACCCGTGGGAGCTACAAGGCAAGGTCGCAGCCCTGCCCGGCATCGAGCTCGACCAACTCGGCGCTGTCGACGTGCTCGACGAAGACGTCAACGCACCCGCAGAGGTCAGCTTTCCCTCGCGTCCAACGCTTCGCTTCCACGGATCGATCCCCGCGTTCATCGAGCAGCTCAAATCGCTGGGCGCGCAGGAGCACCGCACGATCATCGCCGCGCCTAATCAGGGCGAAGTGGAACGGCTCGCCAACCTGCTGCGCGAATACGGTCTCGCCTATCGTCTCGGCTCGCGCACGCAGCACACCGGTTCGGAGACCATCTACGACGAGTCCAGCTACCTGGGTGGCGACATGCGCACGCCCATCATCGTGCGCACTGCCATCGCTAACGGCGTCAGCTTCCCCGACGCGAAGCTCGTCATCATTGGCGCGAACGATCTCTCCGACGACGCCGACGTGGCCGCACGCCCCATACCGGCACGCGCGAAGTCAAAGACGGCCGCCTTTGTCTCCGACTTTCGCGACCTCACTGTCGGCGACTACGTCGTCCACGTAGAGCACGGCATCGGCCGATATCACGGCCTCAAGGAGATCCAGCAGGATGGCCTGAACGTCGAGTTCATGGTGCTGGAGTTCGCGGACGCCGCGCGCCTCTACATTCCACTCACGCGTCTGGACCTGATTCAGAAGTATCGCTCCACCGACGCAGGGCCGGCGCCGGTGCTGAACAAACTGGGCGGCCAGCAGTGGGCCAAGACCAAGGCGCGCGTGAAGAAGGCCATGGCCGACATGGCCGACGAGCTGCTGAAGCTCTATGCGCAGCGCCGCGCGGCGGAGGGCCACCCCTTCCCGCCGGACAACGAGTTCCAGCGCGAGTTCGAAGATGCCTTTGATTACAACGAGACCGACGATCAGATATCGGCGATCGCAGATATCAAGCGCGACATGGAATCCAACATGCCGATGGACCGCCTGTTGTGCGGCGACGTCGGCTACGGCAAGACCGAAGTGGCGATGCGCGCGGCCTTCAAGGCGGTGCAGGACTCAAAACAGGTGGCCGTCCTCACCCCCACCACTGTCCTGAGCTTCCAGCACTACGAGACGTTCCGCCGGCGATTTTCGCAGTTCCCCATCAACATTGAGATGATCTCCCGCTTCCGAACGCCGAAGGAGCAGAAGATCATTCTGGAAAAGCTCGAAGCCGGACAGATCGATATCCTGATCGGCACGCACCGGCTGCTTTCGAAGGATCTGAAGTTCCAGGACATCGGACTGCTGGTCGTGGACGAGGAGCAGCGCTTCGGTGTGCGGCACAAAGAGCGACTGAAGCAGCTTCGGCAGCAGATCGATGTCCTCTCCATGTCGGCCACGCCCATCCCCCGCACTCTGCATATGTCACTTGTTGGGTTACGAGACATGAGCGTCATCGAGACGCCGCCCAAGGACCGCATGGCGATTCAGACGGTGGTGGCCAAATTCGATGAGAAGCTGATCCGCACCGCTGTCGAATTGGAGCTGGAACGTGGCGGGCAGGTGTACTTCGTTCATAACCGTGTCGAAACCATCTACGAGCTTGCGGCAAAGATTCAGGAGCTGGTGCCGCAGAGCCGGGTGGTCGTCGGGCACGGACAGATGGGCGAAGCGGAGCTTGAAAAGACACTGCTCGCTTTCATGAATCATGAGTATGACGTCTTCGTGGCGACCACCATCATCGAAAACGGCATTGATATCCCGCTCGCGAACACCATTATCGTGAACCGCGCGGATCGCCACGGACTCTCCGAGCTCTACCAGTTACGTGGACGCGTCGGCCGCTCGAACCGCCGCGCGTATGCCTATCTGCTCATTCCACCCGAGCAGGAATTGACCGATGTAGCGCGCCGCCGCCTCGCGGCATTGAAGGAGTTCTCCGACCTCGGCGCGGGATTCAAGATCGCCGCGCTCGACTTGGAGCTGCGCGGAGCCGGCAACATGCTGGGCGGCGAGCAGAGCGGCCACATCGAAGCCGTCGGCTTCGAAATGTACACATCGATGCTGGAGGAAGCCGTTTCGAAACTGAAAGGCGAAGAGAAGCCTGAGCATGTCACGACGCAGCTCAATCTCGGCATCAGCCTGCGCATCGATGAGAGCTACATATCGGAGGAAAATCAGCGTTTGCGCGTCTATAAGAAGATCGCCGGTGCCGCTGATGAAGCGATCCTCGCCGACGTGCGCGCGGAACTTGAAGATCGCTACGGCACACTGCCGGAAACCGTAGTGCACCTCCTCGATGCTGCAACGTTACGTCTGACTTCAGAACGGCTCGGCGTGCAACAGATCGACCGTAAGCGCGACCAGCTTCATATCCGTTTCAGCGACAAGGCTGAGGTGGACCCTGGCCGTCTGATGAAACTGGTTGCGCGGAATGCGAAGAAGGGCGCGCAATTCACACCGCAAGGCGTGCTGCGCTTCCCGCTCGCCGGCACCAAGCCGCCGGACATATTCCGGGAGGTTCACGCGCTGCTCGAGCAGCTGGCGCTGGAGCCGGTCACAGCTTGAAGTTTGCTCAACGAGGAGATTCGTGACGAAATCCCGTATGGCCCGTTTGGCGGGCGCAGCTCTGCTTGCCACCGGTGTTTCCGTCTCTGCCACTATCTCTCACGCCATGGATAACAAAAACGCGGAGGGGAACAAGCTTGCCGACCAATATTTCGATACGGTTTATTTTCCTTATCAGCCAACGAATGGCACGCTAGCCGGTTTCCATCAGTACGACACGCAGCTGGAACACTACGATCGCGACTCAATCGCGAAGCAGGCAACGGCGTTGCACGCCTTCGAGCGCCGCGTCTCCGCATTACCTGCGGCTGGTCTCGATGAGTGGACTCAGGGAGACCGCCAACTCATCCTGAACAATATTCACAGCACGCTACTGGAACTCGAAACCATCAAGCCCTGGGAGAAGAATCCAGATTTCTATTCGACCGGCATCACCAATAGCGCCTTCACCCTCATAGAGCGCAAGTTCGCTGCGCCCGAGGAGCGCTTGCGTTCGCTTATCGCCCGCGAGCGCCAGATGCCCGGCGCGCTCATCGCCGCACGTACAAATCTCCGAGACTGCCCGAAGATCTATACCGAGATCGCGCTCGAACAGCTACCCGGGGACATCGCCTTCTTCCGCCATGATGTACCGGCTGCCTTCTCGGAGGTCAAAGACCAGCCGATACTTGCGGAGTTCAAGCAGAGCAATGGTGCTGTGATCGACGCACTCACCAGTTACGAATCGTGGATGAAAAGCGATCTGCTGCCGCGTTCGAACGGCGACTTCCGCATCGGCAAGCAGACCTTCGCTCAAAAGCTGCTTTACGACGAAATGGTGGCCACGCCGCTCGACCAGTTGCTTCAGATCGGTTACGCCGACCTGCACAAGAATCAGGCGGCATTCAATGCGCTCGCCCATGAAGTGGACCCCAGCAAAACACCGCAGCAGGTCCTGCTGATGCTGGGCGAGGACCACCCCGCTCCCGATCAGCTGCTGACAACCTTCGGCGATACGTTCAACGGCTTGATCCAGTTCATTCGCACCCGGCACATCGTTTCCATTCCCTCCGACGTGCGGCCCACGCTGGAAGAGACGCCGCCCTTTATGCGCGCAACCACCCAGGCCTCCATGGACACGCCCGGCCCATTTGAGACTCACTCCACAACTGCCTACTTTAACGTCACGCTGCCGGAGAAATCGTGGAGCGCCGAGCGCACTGCCGATTACATGCACGCATTCAATCGCGGCACCATCGTCAGCACGTCCGTGCACGAGGCCTATCCGGGACATTACGTGCAGTTTCTCGTCTTGCCGGAAGTGCACTCAAAGGTCCGCAAACTGCTTGGCGCAAGTACCGATGTCGAAGGCTGGGCGCACTATTGCGAGCAGATGATGCTGGATGAGGGCTATGGCCAGCCGGGCACCGGCGCGAAAGATGCTCGCGAAGCGAAACTCATCCGCCTGGGGCAGTTGCAGGATGCGCTTTTGCGGGATGCGCGCTTCATCGTCGGCATCCAGATCCACACCGGCAACATGACTCTAGACCAAGCACGGGAATTCTTCGTGAAAGAAGGCTATCAGTCACGCGAGATTGCCGGCGTGGAGACGAAACGCGGCACCGCCGATCCGACATATCTCTACTACACGCTCGGCAAGCTGGAGATTCTGAAGCTGCGCGCAGATATGGAGGAGAAGGAGGGAAGGAGTTTCTCTCTCCAGAAGTTCCACGACGATTTTTTGCGCCAGGGATTTCCGCCCATTGCCATTATTCGCCGCGCGATGCTTGGGAACGACTCTCCTGCGTTGTAGCCTCTGTTGCAGATGGGTGAAATCCTTTTACCGGAACCGCAGCCGGGCAACTCCAACTTGCGTTTTCAGCGTCCGTATAATGTCACAACATAAGATCATCCGCGATTCACGCGAGCGTCACCTAACCCGAAGGGTACCCGAGAATTCATGAGCAAAAAAATTCATAAGGCAGTCTTTCCGGCTGCCGGTTTTGGCACACGTTTCTTGCCGGCAACGAAGGCCATCCCTAAGGAGATGCTCGCCCTGGTGGACAAGCCGCTCATCCAGTACGGCGTCGAAGAGGCATTGGCCGCCGGCGTCGACGAGATCATCATCGTCACCAGCCGGGGCAAATCCGCCATCGAGGATCACTTCGACATGAGCCCTGAGTTGGAGAACAGCCTTGAAGCGCGGGGCAAGACAGATCTGCTGGAATTGACGCGCAAGGTCTCAAACATGGTGCACGTCTCTTATGTGCGCCAGAAGGAACCGCTCGGCCTGGGACACGCGGTGCTGCAGACACGTGACATGGTCGGCGATGAGCCGTTCGCCGTCATACTTCCTGACGATATTATTGATGCTGCAACGCCGTGCTTGAAGCAGATGGTCGACGTGTTCCAGCAGGTCCAGTCGAGCATCCTCGCAACGCAGATTGTCGAGGGCCCGGCCATCTCTTCGTATGGCGTGCTCGACTGCGATACGGTGAAAGACAATCCCCGCCTGCACGCTGTGAAGGGGCTGGTGGAAAAGCCGAAGCAGCAGGATGCGCCATCCAAGAATGCGATCATCGGCCGTTACATTCTCACTCCACACGTTTTCGAGTTGCTTGAAAAGATCCCAAAAGGTGCCGGTGGAGAGTTGCAGTTGACCGACGGCATCAAGGGCTTGCTCGAAACCGAGAAGGTCTACGGTTATACATTTGAAGGCAAGCGCTATGACGCCGGAGATAAGGCCGGCATGCTGCAGGCCACGGTTGACTTCGCCCTGAAGCGAAGCGATCTCGGTCCCGGCCTGCGCGAGCACCTCAAACAGATCAAGCTATAACCAGGTCAATTTAGCCATAATTACGGTCCGGATAATGCGGATACAGGCGCTCGCTGATCTCCTCGCGCATCCTTGGCGAAAGCTTGCTCTCCGCCGATAAGTTGCACGCGCCCGACCAGCAACGCTGGTGGGCCCAGAGGGATTCGAACCCCCAACCAAGGGATTATGAGTCCCCTGCTCTAACCGTTGAGCTATGGGCCCTGCAAGAAGTCATGAGGCCGAGGCTATCCCGCATACTCAGCTCGGCGCAAATGAGCACAGATTCGGGCTCGGATCGCGCCACTTCCGCATTGCAAATTCATTGTAACGATGAAGTGACAGGTTTCGAGCAGCAGAGCCAGATCGCAAGATCCCGCGTTATCACCCGCTTAGATCCACATGGGAAGGGGCCGCCTGCGCCATCAACAGGGTCGCCTCACATGTCCCGAGTCACTTCTCCCGTCGTGTCATCCAGCAATACGATGCTCGCGTTCTGGGGCGCGCTCTGGCTGAAGTCAAACATATTGTCGAGCGGACCCGCGATGCTGTCGAAGGATCCGCCCCCAATCCGCTGACCTGACAGGAACGTATCCTCGATAAATCGTGTAATCGAGCTCTGGTCGGTCACGGTGGAGTCGACGTAGTTCTTCTTCGCCCAGGGCGAGATGACGAGCAGCGGCAGGCGCGGTCCATGACCACAGCGTCCTTGGGCGTGGGCGGTACTGGGGCTCACTCCGGGCAGGGCGTCCGCCGGGCTTGCATTGGGACCGCCGCACATCCCGGCGCCGTTGAGCGCGTCCACAGGCGTCGCGGAGCCATTCACAATGTTCATCACATGGTCGTACCAGCCGTCTGAATCGTCATACGCCAGGATGATCGCTGTGCTCGACCAGAACGGCGATTGCTCAATAACATTCACCATGTCCACGACAAACTTCTGCTCGTCGAGCGGATCGGAAAAGCCGGCATGGCCATTCTCGTCCGAAGGCGCCTTCAGGAAACTGACAGCAGGCATGTTTCCCGCGGCCAACGCGTCCGTGAAATCGTGAATGTCGTATTGATGGTTCGCCCCGTCGGTGTTGGTGCCGATCGACGCAACCGAAGCGGGCCGGGTGTGTTGCAGGTTTTGCGTCGAAGCGTAGAACTGGAATGGTGCCTGGGTCGGGTTGTAGTCGAGAGACTTTGCATGGGTCACCGCTGACGTCGTCGAGCGCGCGCATCCTGTAGTTCCGTTCGGGTTGGTGATAGTAAGGTCGAAACCACCCTGAAACCATCCCCAGCTGATATTTGCCGCAGAGAGAAGATCGCCGATGTTTTTGCCCGTCATGGAGGCAGTGGCCGCTGTCGCCGTTGTGCAAACATCGCCCTGCGGCTCTGCATCGTTCACCAGAGTAAAACCGCCGCTACCGTCATCGACGATCACCTTGCTGCCGCCCTTACCCACCGCACCGTTCGTCTGTCCGGAGATCAGGTTGATCGCCCCCACCGTGGACGGACCGAAAGTAGTTCCGAAAGAGTGATCGTTTAACGAGTAATGCTGCGCATAGTTCCACATCGCTGTGACGGTGTTGCCGTCGAAGTAGCCCATCGTCATCCCCTTGGTGGCGGCGACGCGAGGGGCGCTCGTGCTGAGCGCCAATGCCGCCGGATCCGGCTTCCCCACAGCGTAAGGAAACAGATCCATGGCGCCGTTGTCGAACGCCGTCTGTTCCGGTGTGTATTCGTGATCCTGATCCGCAGTCGCCGCCTGAGCGCGATCCAGACGGAATGGATTCGTCGCGCCGCTCCCGTTCTTCGCATTTGACGCATTCGGATTCGCCGTGATCAGTGTGCCGCTCAAACCCATGGGCGTAGGAGTCCCCGCAGCCGCTGTAAAGGCAGGCTCGGCGGATGGATTGGCGGCAACGGGATAGGTTGCGAAGTAGTGATCGAAGGAGACATTTTCTCCAAAGATCACAACCACATGTTGAATGGCTGTACCTTGCGGACCCGAGCCCCCGCCCGAACCCGTCTGGTGGGACGACATGCCGCTCGAGCAGGCAGCAAGAAAGATCAAAGGTGAGAGAGAGCTTGCCAGAAGAAACCTGTTCATAGCCGCCTCTTGTTTATCGAAGATGCAGGTTGTCGGAGGAGGGATTTTCAGAGACCTGCCGGGCCCAACAACCACTTCCGCGAAATCCAAAAGTCGTACCATAGACGTACGCAGGGCTTTCCTCGGTCAGAGACGCTATCTCGCTTCAGAACAGGAGTAATTGACGAGATGTAGCCTTTGTGGGCCGGCGCACGAATCGTGAAACGATATACACTGGCGCCGATCCGCAATCCATCGCACAGGCTGGCACGCAAGCACCATGCAGCGACGCGATCTCCTGAAATTTGCCGCTCTTACGGCTGGTGCCACCGCAGCCAGGCGCGCCTTCGCCAGCACACTCCTGCCACCCGATGTACCCAATCCCAACGTCCGCCGGGTGCTCGTCGTCTTCAAGTGTCACCTGGACGTCGGCTTCACCGACACACAGGCGGCCGTGATGCGGAGGTACTTCGACGTCTACTATCCGCAGGCCATCGAGATCGGAGCCGCGCTCCGGCGCGCCGGCGGCGATCGCTATAGCTGGACTACCGGCTCGTGGCTGCTCTACGAGTATCTTGAGCAAGCCTCAGCGGAACAGCGCCGCGCTATGGAGCAGGCCATAGTCGCGGGCGACATCAGCTGGCACGCGCTTCCTTTCAGTTGGCAAAGTGAGATGCTCGACCGCTCCATGATCGAAGGTGCGCTTGGCTTCTCGCGCTCGCTCGATGCGCGCTTCGGCCACAAGACCATCGCGGCCAAAATGACCGATGTTCCCGGCCACACCCGGGGCATCATCGCGCCTCTCTCTGCAGGCGGCATTTCGCTCCTGGATATCGGCGTCAATGGGGCGAGCACGCCCCCCGAAGTGCCGGATGTCTTCCTTTGGAAAGCAACGGACGGCAGCACGCTGCCGATGATTTATCACCATCACGATTACGGCGGAACTGTCGTGCTGCCCGGCACCGATGTCGCCTTTTCCATGGAGATGCGCGGCGACAACGCAGGCCCACATTCGCAAGAGGAGATTCAGGCGATCTACACTCGCCTGCGCCAGCAGTATCCCAGCGCCACGGTCACTGCCGCAACCCTCAGCGATGTTGCCGCGGCGCTTGCTCCCGAGCGCAATAAGCTCCCGGTCGTCACCGATGAGATTGGCGACACCTGGATCTACGGCATTCCCAGCGATCCGCTAAAAGTTGCGCGCTATCGCGAGGCGGCGCGGTTGCGCCAGCAGTGGATTGCCCAAAAGCAGCTCGAAGTAGGCGGTGAGATAGACCGCACGCTCCTGCGGCGCATGACTCTCTCGGTGGAACACACCTGGGGCACCGACACCAAGCGTTATCTTGACCACGAGCATTACAAGCCTGCGGATCTGGCCGCTGTGCTCAGCGAACCAGGCTACCGAACGATGGAAGCAAGTTGGAAAGAGAAGCGCGACGATCTCGGCGATGGCCTCAGTCACCTGCCTGCGCCAATGCGCGCCGCCATGGAGCAGCGTCTGCAGACGCTCACAGTGGTTGTCCCCAGTCCCGTCGGCATGCGTCCGCACCCCGCCTCGCACATTTTCGAAACTGCCCACTTTCGAATCGCCCTGGATCCGCGTACTGGCGCCATCATCGCGCTCGTCAATAAAACTACGCAGCGAGCATGGGCTTCGCCGAAGAACCCGCTTGCGCTCTTCACCTATCAGACGCTGGGCCCTGAGGCATACGACGCCTTTATGGCTGCTTACCTGACAGTGAAAACATCATGGGGACCGCAGGATTTTGGCAAGCCGAATATCGCGCACTTCGGAGCGACGACACGCGAGTGGCACCCCACGCTTCGCCAGTGCTGGATCAGTGAGAATTGGCAACAGCATCGTATGTTGGCAGAGTTGGCGATTGACGATCCCGCGAGTGCCGCTGCCGGTCTGGTTGCGTGGCCGGCATCGCTCTACCTCGAAATCGTCATGCCAAAAGATACGGCGCAATTACAGATACGATATGTATCTATCGGCAAAACCCAGAATCGTCTTCCCGAAGCCATGTGGCTTACCTTCAATCCGATCATTACCGATCCCCATGGATGGGAGCTGGAAAAAGTCGGCCAGCCGGTACGGCCGGCAGATGTCGTTCGCGGCGGTGGCCGCAGCATGCACGCTGTCTCGGAGCGCCTGCGCTATCGCGATGCGCGCGGCGATTTCGAGCTCGCCACGCTCGATGCCCCGGTCGTGGCCCTCGGGGCACGCTCGCCGCTCGATTTTTCTCTCGACCTGCCCACCATGCAGGATGGCGTTCACGTCAGCCTCTACAACAATGCTTGGGGCACCAATTATCCCCAGTGGTGCGGCGGCGATTGGATGTATCGTTTCATGCTGACTGCATAGCACAGGAGCGCGGCCCCATAATCAAAGCAGACCGGCATGCCTGCGCACCCGACCACATCAACTCTCCAAGAAGAACATTGTGACGTCCTCATCCTCGGTGCCGGCGCCGCGGGACTCATGGCCGCCATCACCGCGGGTCAGCGTGGCCGCCGCGTCCTGGTCCTCGATCATGCCGACCAAGTCGGCAAAAAAATACTTATCTCCGGCGGCGGCCGCTGTAATTTCACCAACCTCAACTGCACCGCAGATCGATTCCTCTCTGCGAATCCGCACTTCGCCCGATCCGCGCTCGCCAGGTACACACCACGCGATTTCATCGCACTTGTCGAGCGGCATCGCATTCCCTATCACGAGAAGACCCTCGGCCAGCTTTTTTGCGATCGCTCCGCGCGCGATATCGTCTCCATGCTCGAAGCCGAATGCGGCAGCGCCGGCGTTCGCATTGTTCTCGATCAGCGCATTACGGAGATTCGCCGCGGTGAAGCGTTCGTCGTCGAAGCCGCCACAGCCCGTTATCGCGCACAGGCTCTGGTGGTCGCCACAGGCGGCCTCTCCATTCCAAAGATGGGGGCAACCGACCTTGCCTATCGCATCGCTGCACAGTTCGATCTCACCATCGAGCCATGCCGTCCCGCACTCGTACCGCTCACCTGGCAACCACAGGACAGCACGCATTATGCGGATCTCACCGGCCTGTCTGCCGAAGTCATCGCGGCGTACGGCAAGACTCGTTTTCGGGAGAAGCTCCTTTTCACGCATCGCGGCCTTAGCGGACCTGCCATCCTGCAGATCTCCTCATACTGGAGACCGGACGCATCGATCACGATCGACCTCGCACCGGAACAGGACTGCACCGCCCCACTACGCGCGCATCCAGGCGGACGTGACGCCGCTGCGTTTCGCGCGGCACTTCGGGCCGTTCTGCCACAGCGTCTTGCAGAACGCTGGGCCGCGCTGCACGCACCAAATGGCTGGAGCAATGCCGCGCTCCTCGCGGCCGAAGAGCATCTCCATCACTGGGAGATCGCACCTGCGGGTACGGAAGGCTATGCCAAGGCAGAAGTCACGGCTGGCGGCATCTCCACCGCCGAGCTCTCCGCACAAACTATGGAGAGCCGCCGTGTGCCGGGACTCTACTTCATCGGCGAGGCCGTCGATGTTACAGGACACCTTGGCGGTTACAATTTCCAGTGGGCCTGGGCATCTGGCGCAGCAGCCGGCCGTGCTGTCTAGGACCCTGGCCCATTTGTCAGCTTGAAGGATTCTGCCAGCCGCCCTCGCTCTGCATCAGCTTCTCCGCCTCCGCCGGTCCCCATGTGCCCGGCTTGTACGTGTGTACTGGAGGCAGGTTCTTTAATAAGGGGTCCAGGATGCGCCACGCATCTTCTACATAGTCCGCACGCGCAAACCGTGTCTGGTTGCCGGCGATCGCGTCCGCCAGCAGCTCCTCATACGGCAGTATGTCCTCCGGATTAGCGTGCTGCGTAGCCATCATCTCCACCGGAGTGCCGCGTGGAATCTCGCCTGGAACGCGCACATGTGCGCCGAGTCCAATCGTCATATCCGGGCTCACTCGGAACCGTACATAATTTGAAGGCAATGGATCTCTGGAAAAGATATCGGGATGCCGTCGCAGCCGCGCCACAACCTCGGTCGCTGTCACCGGCAACGACTTGCCCGTCCGGATATAGAACGGCACATCCTTCCAGCGCCAGCTATTGATGCAGACCTTCAGCGCTACATAGGTCTCCACCGTCGAATCCGGATTCACGCCGGGCTCCTGGAGATAGCCGTCGAACTGTCCCCGCACTACCTCGCTCGGCTCCATGCACTGCACACCCTTCAGCACTTTGGTGCGCTCATCGCGCAATGCTTCGGCCCACGAGCCAATCGGCGGCTCCATAGCAACGTTGCTCAGCAATTGCATCAAGTGGTTCTGCAGCACATCCCGGATCGCTCCCGTCTCGTCGTAAAAGTGACCGCGCCCCTGCACGCCGAAGGCCTCTGCCATGGTGATCTGTACACTCTCCACGTACTGACGATTCCATATCGGCTCAAGGAACGAGTTGTTGAAGCGGAAGAAGATCAGGTTCTGTACCGCGTTCTTTCCCAAATAGTGATCGATGCGGAAGACATCCTTCTCATCGAAGACCTCGTGCACGATCTGGTTTAGCGCTATCGCCGATTCGAGATCATGCCCGAAGGGCTTTTCGATTACCACGCGTGCGCCGTCGGCGCAACCCGACTGCTTTAACTGCTCCAGCACCTCTCCGAACAGGCTCGGCGGAATCGCCAGATAGTGGATCGGATGCTTCGCAGGGCCTAATTTCTGGCGTACTTGCTGAAAGGTTGCGATATCAGAGTAGTCGCCATCCACATAGCAAAGTCGCGCCAGCAGCTTATCGAAGCCTTCAGGATCGAGACCGCCATGCAATTCCACACTCTCGCGTGCGCGCTTTTTCAGATCGTCCAGCGTCCATCCCGACTTGGCCACGCCAATCACCGGCCCTTTCAACTTGTCGCGCTTGGCCAGCCGTTGCAGCGAAGGAAAAATCTGCTTATACGCCAGATCGCCTGTCGCGCCGAAAAACACCAGAGCATCCGATATCGGTTCCGTCACTGCCTCTCACCTCATCTTTCATCTCGACCAACTGCCTGTCCGCTCCGAGTGTCCGCTGCAATGTACGCCCGGCCATCTGGTTCCTATCATGATGCCATTGCTTTCTGTTCCGATTCATTGCCCGCGCTGCACCGTTACACGTCCTCGCAGGTACAATCCATTCCAACAACTCTGCCCGGCCTGCGCTTGTCCCTCCTGCCATGAGACTCCTTCACGTCATCGCCTCCATACGCGCCGCTGGAGGCGGCCCTGCGGAAGCCGTGCGAAGCCTCTCCGCCGTGCATCAGCGTGAGGGTCATTCCGTCGAAGTCGCCTCGCTCGATGATCCCGCGGATCCCGAAGTAGCCAGGTTTCCCTTCCACGTGCATGCGCTCGGCCCTGCCCGCAACAAATACTCCTTCGCACCCGCATTCATACCCTGGTTGCGACAGCACCGCGCGCACTATGACGCCGTTATCGTCAACGGCCTCTGGCAATACCACAGCTTCGGAACGTGGCGCGCTCTTCACGGAACTGCTACGCCCTACTATGTCTTTCCTCATGGGATGCTCGACCCGTGGTTCAAACGCAGCTTCCCTCTGAAGCACGCTAAAAAATGGCTCTACTGGCCCTGGGCAGACTACCGCGTTTTGCGTGACGCGCGCGCCGTTCTCTTCACCTGCGAGCAGGAGAAGCTGCTCGCACCGCAATCCTTCGCCCTGTACCGCGCACGCGCCGTAGTTACCGGGCTGGGCACAACGCCACCGCCTCCAGGTGTGAACGCGTCCACCTTCCTCGCCGACTATCCCGATCTGCATAACAAGCGCCTCCTGCTCTTCATGGGCCGTCTCCACCCGAAGAAAGGCTGCGATCTGCTGCTCGAAGCCTACGCTACTACTCTGGCGAGCGACCCGGCATGGCGTCTGGTTTTTGCCGGCCCGGACAGCTTCGGCTGGCAGCAGACGCTCCAGACGCGCGCGACTGCGTTAGGCATCGCCGACCGCATCGTCTGGACCGGTATGCTCCGCGACTCGATGAAATGGAGCGCGCTTGCCGCCGCAGAGGTCTTCATCCTTCCTTCGCACCAGGAGAACTTCGGCATCGCCGTCGCGGAGTCACTCGCCTGCGGCGTTCCTGTCCTCATCTCGCGCGAGGTCAACATCTGGCGCGAGATCGAAAGCGCCAACGCCGGTCTCGTTGCGCCAGACACACTTGAAGGAACAATCAGCCTGCTCACCCGGTGGCAGGGGCTTCCGGACGCAGAGCGTGCAGCCATGGGGCAAAATGCGCGTCAGTGTTTCGCGCAGCACTTCGACATCGAACACAGCGCCGCCCGGGTGCTCGAGACCATTGAGTCGAGTGTCGGCAGGTCGCCAAGTCAGCAGGTCGGCGAGTCAGCTTGATTCCAGGAACGCAGGGTTCCCAGCTTCTACGCCGACCGCTGTTTAGATGACCGCTTCTTGGCTGCCTCGGTGACTTGTTAGTGCGTATCCGTCTCGTTCCACAAAAACGACAAAATATCCGTGTAGTCCTCGATTTGCTGCGTCAGGGAAACTCCCGAGCTGTGGCCGCCCTTCAGGCTGTAGTGCAGCAGGATCGGCCGATCGCTGCTGCTCGCCGCCTGCACCTCCGCTGTCATCTTGCGCGCGTGCAGCGGGTCCACCCGCGTGTCGTTGTCGCCGGAAAAGAACATGATCGCCGGATACTTCGTGCCCTCTTTTACGTTCTGATACGGCGAGTAGGCGCGGAGATATTTGTAGTCCGCCGCATTGTCGGCCGAGCCATACTCCGTAGTCCACAGCCGCCCGAATTCAAAATTCTGATAGCGCAGCATATCCAGCAGCGGATACCCGCACACGATCGCGCCATATAACTCTGGATGCTGCGTCATTGCCGCGCCCATCAGCAGCCCGCCATTGGATCGACCCCAGATCGCCAGGCGCGCCGGGTCCGTGTACTTCTCGTTAATCAGGTAGCGCGTCGCTGCGAAGAAATCGTCGAAGACATTCTGTTTCTTCTCGAACATGCCGGCCTTGTGCCATTCTTCGCCGTACTCGCCCCCGCCGCGCAGGTTGGGCACCGCAAACCATCCGCCCTGCTCCAGCCACCATGCATACATCGGGTTCCAGCCGGGTGTCATGCTGACGAGGAAGCCACCGTAGCCGGTCAGCAGCAGCGGCGTCTTGCCGTTCTGTGGCAACCCCTTTTTGCCGGCAATGAACATCGGCACGCGCGTGCCGTCCTTTGAGGTGAAGAAGACTTGACGCACTTCGTAGCGATCGGGATGGAAGGGCACCTTCGGCTGCGCAAAAATGCTAGTTGCGCCACTGTCCGCCTGATACCGATAAATACTCGGCGGCACGTTGAATGATTCGAAACTATAAAAGCCCTCTTTCTCCAATGGCCGCCCATACGGCACAGTGGAGGTGCCAATGCCCGGCAGCTTCATCGTTCCTTCCGGCTTGCCTTCGAGCGAGTAGATCGAAATTTCGTTCTTCACATCCACCAGCCGCTCGATAAACAGCTTGCCGCCCAGTACGGTGGAGGCCTCAATCGCATCCTTCGTTTCCGGCACCACAGTTTGCCACTCCCGCGGTGACGTATTCGGATCGGCACGCAGGATGCGCCGCTTCGGCGCGCCCATGTCCGTCTCTACAAGGAACGTATCCGCGCCTGTGTCGATCAGATTGAAGCGATTCTCAATCCCGTAAACCAGCGGAACGATCGGCGCATCCGGCACACGCAAATCCTTGATCAGGATGTCCTCTCGCTTCGCCGGAACTCCCCGGCCAATGGACAGGATCAGCCAGTGCCCGTTATCCGAGGTCCCGACGCCAATCAGGTCCAGCTCGCCCAGCGGCTCGCCCTTGTATTCCTTGCCGAAGATCACCTTGTCCGCCGACTGCTCCGTTCCAAACGGATGCCAGTACACCAGCGTCCCCGAATGGTGAAACACCGCGTAATACAGCCCCTTCTTGTCCGGGCTGATCGACACGCCGAAGTAGCGCTGGCTCGGGAGCTGGTCCGGCAGCTCCTTGCGCGTCGCCACATCGATCAGGTGCACGGCTTCTTCATCCGCGCCGCCCTGCCGAACGCCATACGCCAGCAGCGACCCATCATTCGTCACATCGAGAATGCCGACGGAAGTGTTCTGGTCCGCGCTCAACTTGGTCGCATCCACCAGGCGCTCATCCGCGCCGCCAACCCCATGCCTCACATAAATGGAACCCTGGTTCTCATTCGCCAGCCGCTTTTTGAAGAAGTACAAGCCGCCGCGCAGCATCGGCGTGGAGTACGTCTCCACCCTCTCCAGCTTCGTCAGCTCGGCTTTGATCTCCGGACGGACTGTCACCTGCTGCAGATAACTTTCCGTGTAGGCGTTCTGCCCGTCGATCCATGAACGCGTCTGTGGATCCTGCTGCTGCTCCAGCCAGCGGTAGTCATCGATGATGGTGTCGCCATGCAATGTCTCGGTCACGGGATGCTTCGCCGTTTCCGGCGGATCGGGCATCATCACGCCGTTGCCGCCTCGCACCTGGGAGGCGCCAGGCACGGCTGGACGGTCCACGGTAAGCACATTGTTGGTAGTGCCATTTGCCGGATTCGCCTCCTCGCCCCCATGCCGCTTCGCCACCTGTCCCAGATGCGACGACGCTTGTTGCTGCTGTTGCTGCGATTGCGCCATCCCCGCTACCGCCGCGACAGAACAACCCAGAACCACGACCGCAACTCGCAGCCCCATCCGCAGCCTCCCGTTGCCGGCAGCGTGCCGACACACGGTTATAAACCCAACCTGCGGCACAAATCGCCTGAAGAGTTGCAGGGGTTACTCTTTCGCTGCACCGGCGCGCCTTCTTGCGACTGTTGCTTGTCGTCTCACACCTCTCAGGTTGCGCAGCGTCGCTGAATACCGAGACACTGGCAACGAGACGATCCAGGAAAGGGGCGACATCACTATGGCCACCCAAGCAGAAAAAGGTTCACGTTTTCGGGCGCTCCACCAGCGCGGCGGCGCGTTCATCATCCCCAATCCCTGGGACCCCGGAACCGCGCGCTTGCTGGCCCGCATGGGATTTGAGGCTCTGGCCACCACCTCCGCCGGATATGCATTCTCCGCCGGTCTCGAGGACGGTGCCGTCGGCCGCAATGCCATGCTCGCGCACGTTGCCGATATCGTCGCCGCGACGGACCTGCCCGTTAGCGCAGACCTGGAAAACGGCTTTGGCGACGCGCCCGAAGCCTGCGCAGAAACCATCCGCCTGGCCGCCGCAACCGGCCTCGCCGGTGGCTCCATTGAAGACGTCTCGCCGCGGCCCGAAGGCCGCATCTATGCCTTGGACCACGCGATCGAGCGCGTCCGCGCCGCTGCGGAGGCTGCCCGCTCCCTGCCCGCACCATTCGTCCTCACCGCCCGCGCGGAGAACTTCATCGCCGGCAATCCCGATCTTGCGGACACCATCCGCCGCCTCCAGGCCTTTCAGGAGGCAGGAGCAGAGGTACTCTATGCGCCCGGTTTGAGCACGAAAGAGGAGATCGCAGCAGTCCTCAAGTCGGTCGATCGGCCGCTCAACGTCCTCATGCCCGTGCAGGGAAGCAGCTTCGACCTCGCCACGCTGTCCGCCATGGGTGTAAAGCGCATCAGCGTCGGCAGCACGCTCTCTCGCGTTGCGCTCACCGCATTTGTCCGCGCCGCCGAAGAGATGCAGCAGAGTGGCACCTTCGCCTTTGGCAACAACCTCGTCAGCTACAAAGAGTTCAACGACATGTTCGCGAACTGAGCACGACGGGACATAGCAGCCAGGCGCCCCATCTGCGAATAGCCGTAGGGTGGTGAGTTCGACGCGAAGCCATTTTCAACTGAGCGGCGCCGTAGCTGCCTGCTTCCAGAACGCAAACGTCTGCGGAGTCATCGTCCGCCGTCCGGCAGTCGTCTCCCGCTCATACAATCCACGCAGCGCGTCCCATAGCTCCGCGGCCTCCCGCTCCAGCCCCAGCACACGCAATGAGCGGAGCATCCGCGTCAACCGCAGATGGTTGTGGTTCCCCGCATGCAGCCAGTTCCGCGACGCCGCCGCGAATCGCGGTCCCTCCACCACGCGATCGCCATCCAGCGCAAATCCATAGAAGGCCAGCATCCGCAGAAACGCCTCTCGTAACCGGTCCTGCATCGCCGCACTGCCCTGAATCGCTGCGATCGTCGCCGCGTCCAGCACCGGCGCCGACGGATTCGCTCCACTCCGCTCCGGCAGGGGAAAGATCCACTGGATATAGTCATGCACCATTTCCAGCCGCGCATCGTCCCAGCCCATGATCTCGTCGAATGTGCGGCCCTCGTCATCCGCGCCTCCAGCAAAGAAGCGCATCAGCCTGTCGTCACGACCCATAGCTCTCTAGAAGCAGCTTGAGGCCGCGCCGTTGCCGCACGCCCCTCCCTGCGCACTCCCACACTTACCGTCCGACCGATAAGCTAAGTCGAGCGCATGCCCGAAACCGCCCCGCCAACCGAGTTGCCAGACTTGCCCCCGACACCGCAATCCGGGCCGAAGCAGCCCCACGGCCGCGCCGCCGCGCTCGCCGTCGCCACAGGGATCCTGCTCTCCAAGATCATCGGCCTCGTCCGCGAGCGCATTTTCGCCCACTACTTCGGCAACTCCATGGCCGCGGATGCCTTCAAGGCCGCCTTCCGCATCCCCAATATGCTGCAGAACCTCTTTGGCGAGGGCGTTCTGTCGGCATCGTTCATTCCGGTCTACGCGCGGCTCAATGCGGAGGAGCGCCACGAAGAGGCCTCCCGCACCGCCGCCGCCATCTTTGCTCTCCTGGTGCTCGTCGCATCGGTGCTCGTGCTCCTGGGCGTGCTGCTCACGCCGCTGCTGATCGACTTGATCGCCCCCGGCTTCCACGGCGAAACACGTCTTCTCGCGATCCAGCTCGTCCGCATACTCTTCCCGGGCGCCGCGCTTCTGGTGCTTTCAGCCTGGTGTCTCGGCATTCTCAACAGCCATCGCCGCTTTTTTCTCTCGTACGCCGCACCTGTTATCTGGAACCTGGCGATGGTCACTACCCTGGTTTGGCAGGGACGTCGTCTCTACACGCACGGCATCACCGCCGCAACAACAGCTGAACCGCGACTCGCCGTGGCCCTGGCCATCGGGTCGGTCATCGGCTCCGCTCTCCAGTTCCTGGTCCAGGTCCCATTGGTCCTGCGGCTGCTCAGCCCACTCCAGTGGAAGGCAACCTTCCGCTCCGAGCACGTGCGCGCCATTGTGCACAACTTTTTTCCCGTCTTCGTCAGCCGGGGTGTCGTCCAGGTCAGCGCCTTCGTGGATCAAATCCTCGCCAGCCTGCTGCCCACCGGCGCGGTTGCCGCCCTCAGCTACGCGCAGACCATCAATCAGCTTCCCGTCTCACTCTTCGGTATGGCGGTCTCTGCCGCTGAGCTTCCCGCCATGTCCGCTGCTCTCGGCACGCCGGAGCAGATTGCCGCCAAGCTGCGCGCGCGCCTCGCCGCCGGTCTTAGCCAGATAGCCTGGTTCGTCGTACCCTCCGCCGTCGCCTTCGTCGCGCTCGGTGACGTGGTTGTCGCGGCCATCTATCGCACCGGCCACTTCAACGCTGGCGATGTCACCTACGTCTGGAGCGCGCTGGCCGGCTCCGGTGTCGGCCTGCTCGCCGGGACCTCGGGCCGCCTCTACTCATCGGCCTTCTACGCGCTGCGCAACACGCGCACGCCGCTCAACTTCGCCATTATCCGCGTTGCCCTCACGCTCGGCCTCGGCTATTTCTTCTCAAGGCCCCTGCCGCACCTGCTCGGCATTGATTCCCGCTGGGGCGTGGCCGGTCTGACCCTCTCTGCCGGCCTGGCCGCATGGCTCGAGTATTCACTCCTGCGCCGCGCCATGCACCAGCGCATCGGCGCGGTCGATTATCCCGCCAGCCGCGTTCTTCGCCTATGGCTCGCGGCCATCATCGCCGCCGCGCTCTGCTATCTGCTGAAGCATCACCTACCCGTCCAAAATCACCTTTGGGGCCACGGCGCGCGTGCCGCCCTGCTCACTGCGACGGCCGTCCTCATTCCCTATGGCGCCCTCTACGTCGCGTTTACTGTGCTACTGAAGGTCCCCATCCCGGGCAGCCTGCTGCGCCGCTTCAAACGAGGCTGAATTCGGGCAAAGACACAAACAAAAAAGAAGCCCCGGATCTCTCCGGGGCCTTGGTCATCGTCTTACAGCACTTGTTTATTTGGGGCAGGGTACAGCCGACTTCGTAAGCGCATTTTCATTCGGATAACTCCATGCGCCATCGATCGCATTCGAAGCCGGTCCCTGGCTGAACCACTGCAACAATGCCTCCGTCTGGGGATGGAAGGTGAATATCTTCCCGCTTTCTCGCAGCGGAATGGCAACCGTCGCATCGGGTAGGACTTCGACCGGGTCTCCCGTCTCCAGGTTCCCTTGGCATACTTTCGAAGTCGCAGGCTGGCCCGGGAACTGCCAGACCGGCACCGCGGTGTTGACGAATGGGTCGTTATAAGCCTCCGTCACCTCATGCGAGAGGCCAGTAATGTCCTGGACCCCCGAGCCGAACAGCCCCGGAGAGATCCAGCTGGCAAAGGCAACTATCCAGCGTGGCTGTGGCGAGACGCTCGTATCGTTGAAGTAGGTATGGAAGCCCAGAACGCAGCAGTCTCCGTTAAAGCGATTTCCCTGGCTGTTGATCGAAAACAGGAAGTTATTCGGATAAAGCTGCATGTTGAAGGCGTCTGTGGTGTCGTTTCCGCCATTGATGTCATTGATTACGGCATTGCTGAAGACGTTGTTAAAGAACAGGTCCAGCATCTCGACGAACGTATCGCCGTTCGGAGCCTTCCCCGTGTAGTAGTTCTGGACCTGTTTGACCGTTCCATCCGGCAACCGGACATTCACAAACCTGGGAACCGCGATCGTGATGCGATTCACGATGCTCGGGTCCAGATCGGTGTGCCAGTTCTGCTTCATGGTGTTGAAGAACTCGGCGCGCTGGATTGCATCGGTGAATTGCGTGCGGCCATCGCCGTAAAGCGTCTTATCAAATACCGGCGACTCCAGAGTGAGGTTCTCAAACGGATTATAAGAAACGAGTTGGAAGACGCTTCCGTCGGCATTCAGCAGCTGCAGCGAAACCGTGGTGATCTTTGCCGGAATGGTCGTTGTGCCGCCGACCAGCGGATCGTTTCCGATCATGATGTAGGGATAGACGGTGCCAGTGTTCGGCCCGCCGGTGGCCGCAAACGCGCCTTCGAATGTTGGGACTGTGTCCAATCCAAAAAGCGTCCCGTTTCCGATCACGGCAGAGTTTGCGCCCGCCGCAGCGTTCGCATTCGCTCTCTCCCGGGAGACCGTCGCACCATTCTCGTCGAACGCGACCCTTCCGCGCGAGGTCTTGGCGCCGGCCGGATACGTCAACACCGGCGAAGAGGTCACAGTACGAACGGAGTTGAGCGGAACCGGCGCCACTCGCGTGTAACCGGGATTGATGGAATTACGGTTAGCCTCGTTTTGCGCGCAGAGGCTTGGGGCTAGACAGAGAAATGCGGCGGCGGCCGCAGATGTACCGATAAGTCGGGGCACGGCTTTCATGGACTGGTCCTCTCGAATGTGGTCAAAAAGATGTGGCTGATGAACCACCCAAGGACAATACGCTACCGGAGAGAGAACAAACGAATGAAAAGAGACGAAAATTAAGATTCATTCCGATGCGAAGGCACCATAAACAGGGAATCTGCACGGCAACCAATCCAATCGTGCGGCAGGCAGCAACTCACAGTCTGCATACCACCGGTGTCACGGCAACCGCGATGTCTTTATGCCGAAAAAGACAAATGTGCAGTCCGGAAAACGCCGTCCGCAAATCCCGCCATCCAAATGAGTGAAAGCATGAGAATCGACTGAAGGAGTCTCCCGATGGCATCAAAGTTGTCAAAGACCACCCAGGACCATGATGAGATTCGTAGATGGGCAGAGGCGCGCAACGCCATCCCCTGCGAAGTCGCCAGCACTGAGCAGGACGGCGAAGCCGGCATCCTGCGCTTCTGCTTCCCCAAGGCTAAAAATCGCAACGACGATTCACTCAAAGAGATTGAGTGGGAGGAGTTTTTCTCCAAGTTCGACGAGAACGGCCTCTCGATGGTCTATCAGGAGAAAACCGCAGGCGGGGAGCGTAGCAACTTCAACAAGCTGATCCATGCCGAGACTGACGCTGGCACCAAATCCACCAGCGACAAATCCGGCAGCAGCAAGTCCAGCACTGGAACCAGAAGCACGAGCAAATCCACCGGCACAACGCACGGACATTCCACCCGCCGCCATCACGCTGCTTAGGAACGCCACCCCTGCCGACTGGCGGACACGCGAAAGCCCCGGAGCGGATATCCGTTCCGGGGCTTTCGTATTCCAGTGTGTTCGTTTAGACGGAAACCGGCTTCGCGGCTTCACTGGGCTTATTATCCGGACTGCCCGGCTTGCGGATATCGATGCCGCCCTTGAAGAAGGCGCCGTCCTCGATCGAGATACGCTGCGCGATCACGTCGCCGGTCAGCGAGCCTTCGCTCCGGATGTCCACGCGGTCGCTGGCATTGATATTGCCGCGTACCTTGCCTAGCACCACGACCTCGCGAGCAGAGATGTTCGCCGCCACCTGGCCGTTACGGCCTACGGTGACGCGGTTGCCCGGCAGGTTGATCGCGCCTTCGACCTTGCCGTCGATGTACAGCGACTCGGAACCGGTGACCTCACCCTTGACCACCAGGCTTTTGCCGATGGTGGCCTGGTCTGCGGCAGCAGACTGGGCGGAGGGGGCTGTGGGGCGGGAAGCAGCCGGCTCGAACCCGCCGGAAGCTGGGGTTGCCGGGCGGTTCGGCTCATTGTTGGGGGATTGGGGAGTACTGCCGGGCTGATTCGGTTTCCACATTGCTTGGGTATTTCCTTTCAGATACTGCGAAATATGCTTTGCCTGCCGACGGCCCTGCGGGAATCACTCGCCCGCCCTCTGCACTGGTCCATCCTTGAGCAGGTACAGAGTAGCCGGGACCTTCGCACCCGCGCCAAACCTGTCCTTTGTTTGCATATTACTCACCTCTGCGCGAAAAATGCATCCCTCGTCAACAATCTTTTCGCGCAAACTTGCACCTAAGTGGTATCCCCACAGCCGCTTAACCAGCGGTGGAGACGCAAAGCGATACCATCGAGACGTATGCCCTCGGACCGCGATCTGCTCGCTCGCATCGGCCGCTCCCCCGGCAGCCGTGCCGGTTACAAACAGCTGGTTCGCGAACTGGGCCTCGGCGGAGGCCGCGAACGCCGCCTTCTCCTGGAGCAACTCGCCCGCCTCAGCGCTCGCGGCGATCTCGTCAAGGCCGGCCGCGACCACTGGGGCCTCCCACAGGCAGCCTCCGCTAACACCAATCTCATTGCGGGCCGGCTCGACCTGCACCGCGATGGCTTCGGCTTCGTCCGCCCAACCAGCAATATCGGCACGATAGGCGAAAACAAGAGCGCCCGCGGCGGTGTTGGCAGTGACGCCCGCGGCGGTGTGAGCAATTCCGACAAAGGTGATGACATCTTTATTCCGCCCGCCGAGCTCAACGGCGCCATGCAGGGCGATCTCGTTCTGGTCGAGCTCCTCCCGCCCCGCACGCATGGCCCGAACACCGGCAAGCGCGCCGGACGCATCGTCCAGATCGCCCACCGCCGCAACCCCACCGTCGTCGGCCGCTTCCGCTATGCCACGAGCGAACGCGCACAGGGCAACTACGTCGTCCCCTTCGACGAACGCATGACTCAGCCCATCCTCATCCCCTTCGGCGACGAGATTCCCTTGTACCAGGACGCTGATTCAGGGGCGGAGGCCACGCCCCACCGCGTCCTAGGCAAGGACGCGCACCACGCTCAACCCGACCGGGACGATCTGGAAGGTCTCGTGGTCGACGTCGAGATCACCGACTGGCCCACCCTCCACCGCCAGGCCCGCGGCCGCATCCTCGAAGTCCTCGGCAATCCGGACGACTTCGGCGTCGATGTCGAGATCATGATTCGCAAGCACCACATCCCGCACCTGTTTCCCGATGCGGTGCTTGAAAATGCGCGCGAGGTCGCCCATCTCGATCAGCAGGAGATCGCCGCGCGTCGCGACTTCCGCGATCTCCCCATCGTCACCATTGACGGTGAGACCGCCAAAGACTTCGACGATGCCGTCCTTGTGACACATACCCACGACGGTTACGAATTACAGGTGCACATCGCCGATGTCGCGCAATACGTCACCCCCGGCTCGCCTCTGGATCTCGAAGCACGTCTGCGCGGCACCTCCGTCTACTTCCCCGACCGCGCCGTTCCCATGCTTCCGCAGGAGCTCTCCTCCGACATCTGCAGTCTCCGTCCCTCGGAAGATCGTCTTGTCCTCTCCTGCATCATGCAGCTCGACCGCCACGGCGCGATCCTCAGCTACGAAGTCTGCGAAGGCGTCATCCGCTCTGCGCGCCGCATGACCTACACCCAGGTTCACGCCATCCTTTCTGGCGACGAAGCCGCGCGCGCCGAATTCGCTCCTCTCGTTCCTGAGTTCGAGCGCATGCTCACCCTCGCCAAGATCCTCAATCGCAAGCGCGAGCAGCGTGGCTCCATCGACTTCGATCTCCCCGAGCCCATCATCGACTTCAACGACGAAGGCGAGATGCAGGGCATTCTGCGCTCCGATCGCACCTGGGCCAACCGCCTGATCGAAGAGTTCATGCTCTCCGCCAACGAGTGCGTTGCCGACTGGCACGAGCGTATCGGCGTCGCGAGCATCTACCGCATCCACGAAAAGCCCGACGCCAAACGCGTTATCGACTTCGAGGAAACCGCCGCGCACTTCGGCTACTCATTAGGTATAGGCGCACTGCCCGTGAAGCGCGTGCAGTTCAAAAGCGAGCGCCGCGAATTCCGCGCCCACAACGCACGCAACCGAAACAGCCAGCGCCACGCGCCTCGCGAGCACGAAGTTCCTCAGGACATTCCTGTGACGCCGCAGATGTATCAGCGGCTGGCAAAGAAAATCGCCGGCAAGCCGGAGGAGCGTATCCTCGCGCATCTCATGCTGCGCTCACTCAAGCAGGCCCGCTACTCCGAAAAAAACGAAGGCCACTTCGCCCTCGCGACGTCGCACTACACGCACTTCACCTCGCCCATCCGGCGCTATCCCGACCTCATCGTCCACCGCATCTCCAAGGCGCTGCTCGAAGCCGGTGCTACAAGCAATGTCATCCTGAGCGAGCGAAGCGAGCCGAAATCCCGCGCTGAGCGTGTCGAAGGGGATCTGCACTCTCCGCTTTCCGAGGACGATCTCGGCTCCATCGCGAAGGAATGCAGCGACAACGAACGCCGAGCCGCGGAGGCCGAGCGTGAGCTGATGGAGTGGAAGAAGGTCAAGTTCATGCAGCACCGCATCGGCGAAGACTTCGATGCGATGGTGATGAACGCCACCAAATACGGCCTCTTCGTCGAGCTCACTGACCTCTTCATCGAGGGGCTCGTTCCCCTCGGCAGCCTGTTCGACGATATCTACACCTACCGCGAAAACACCCGCCAGATCATCGGCAACCACAGCGGCCGGCGCTACTCCATCGGCGACCACCTGCGCGTCATCCTCGACCGCGTCGACGAAGTCGAGCGCCGCCTGCAGTTCTCGATCCTAGAGGCGCCACAAGCCGAGTCGCAGCGCCCGTCGAAGAAGCAGAAGTCAAAGCCAGCAGCCAAAGCCGATCCGGCCCACTCATCGCGATCCAAAAAGAGCAGCAAGGTCCGTCGCCAGCCCAAAGGCAAACACAAGCGCCGATAGTACCGGTCGATTGTCATCCTGGCGAATCGAAGGATCTGCAGTTCGCCGGCGTGGTACTGAAAGCAGCCCATGCCCAGTTACGGTGTCGGCGGCTGTGCCGCGGTCGGCAGCAGCCCGCGATCCACCAGTACCGGAGGTCGTCTGTGACGCGTATGCAGTTCGTAATCGTAGGCCCAGCCAATCAGGTCACCATCATGCCAGTTGCGCGCGCTGATCTCGATGCCGAACGGTAGCCCGTCGGCATAGAAGCCCGCCGGAAAGCTGATCGCCGGCACGCCGAGCATGTTGACCCAGCCGGTAGCGCTGTGCGGTCCCTCGCTCAGCCGTCCATCCTGCGGCATCGTCTCATCGACGGGTGGCATCTGTATCGCAGGGTAGACAAACCCATCGAGATGCAGCCGATCCAGTTCCGTCTCGTACAGCGCCATCACCGCACGTCGTGGTCCGAGAAAGTTGGCGTCAGCTTGCGGGTCGCTCTCGAGTGTCGCTTGCGCAATGCCGTTCTGTTGGCCTCCGATGATCACCTCGGGTAGCGGTTTGCCGACGGCCCGCTCGTACTCGGCGGCAGAGTGATACTCAGCCGGACCGAAATTCGCCAGGAACTTTTCCGTACCCTCGCGGACATAAGGCCGCGTGCAGATATGCGACGCCGCATCCGCAAAGCTATCCGGCAAAATCTGCGGATCGATCAATACCGTTGCTCCGGCAGCCCTCATTTCTTCAATCGCCTTGAGGAAAGCCGCACGCGTCTCCGGCATTAGGGGTATCTGCGATTCCTCTTTCGCCTTGGCGAACTGCGCGGGCGTCGCATCCGCGCACACTCCCTGGAACACCGGCGAATCACCGTCAAGAATGAACGCCGGCACCGCAAACCGCTTCCCCTTGAGCGCACCGGGCTTCAGATACTTCGTGTACGGTCCGGACTGGGCCTTCGCTGTGGAGCCAACCGTCACCGGATCGAGCGGATCTTCGCCGGCCATCACCGTAAGCGCGATTGAAGCATCTGCCACATCACGCGCGATAGGACCAGTGTTGTCCAACTGCCAGTCCAGCGGAGCGATGCCCGCCAGGCTGACCAGCCCGCGCGTCGGAAAGATCCCCACCAGATTGCTGGTGGCAACCGGCATGCGGATTGAGTTGCCCGTGTCCGTTCCGTTGCCCAGGACAGCGAGATTCGCAGTCACGGTTGTCACTGTGCCTCCGGACGAGCCGCCCGGCGAGAAGCGCACATCGTAGGCGTTCCCGGTGCGGCCAAAAGCAGTCGAGCGATTGGTGTCGCTTGCGGCAAAGTCCGGCATGTTGGTAACGCCGATCAGGATCGCGCCGGCCGCGCGCAGCTTCGCCACGATGGTGGCATCACGCGGCGCAATCAGTTCGTGACCGGGAAGCATGTATCCGCGCCAGCCGTCTGTCGTGATCAATCCCTGGACGCTGGTGTTGGCCTTGGTAACGATCGGCACGCCCCAGAGCGGACCGGGTTGGAAGCCGGGCGCCTTCGACTCCGCATCCTCGCGCGCCGCCTCCGCGAGCGCCGCTTTCGTATTCACCGTCTGCACTGCGCGATAGATGCCGTTGTAGCGGGCGATGCGGTCCAGATGCCACTCGACTACCTGCGCCACCGTATAGCGATGTTCCCGATAGAGCCCCTGCAGCCGATCGACCGTGACCTCCATGAGATCGCGGTCGATCGATGCCTTTGCTATAGCTGGTGCTGCCTTTGCTGTAGCTGGCGAAGATGTCTGGGCAAATATCGGCTGCGTGATCAACAGCAGAAGCAGGAAGATGCGCATGGTGGGGAAACCATAACATCGCGAACCACGAGGCGAGGAGCTACGGAGCGGGAGCGAGTGGCTACAAGCTGCGTCGATTCGACGCCACCACATTCCCCACCGACCAGATCACCGCGCCCCAGGCCAGCACATTCAGCCCTATGATCAGCAGCGGCATCAGTATCTTGTATTCGAAGTTGCGGGCCAACACGCCGCCGGTCAGCCAGTGCACCACCTGCCATCCCGGAAACAGGACGATCTGCGCCAGCGTGCGCATCCCGGCTATATGGTAGAAGGGCGGCATCCGCGCGATCACATCGAAGATCAGGCAGGGGATTCCCAGCAGAGCAGCATACTTGCATCCCTGCTTATAGGTCACCGCCGCGGAGCGCCTGCCGAGGATGCGGGCGGTTCAGTCTCGGGCGGCTCAGTGGTGGTGGTCTCCGGCTCATCCTCGTCGCTCAATCCCAGCCGGGTCTCAATCTTCACCGGGCCCCTCCCCTGCTCCGCGTTGTGCCGCTGCTGGCGCAGGTTGATGACGAACAGGACGACGCGCAGCAGCAGAATGCCCACGAGCACCGCCACCAGCCCCCACTGCGTCTGGCCCCGCCCATGCATGAGCCAAAAGATCGCAGCGAGCACAACGATCACGAACAATCCGAAGGTGAGCGTTCCCGACCTCTTCATACTGACCTTTTCATGCTGACCTTTTCATGCAGACCTCTTCATGCTGACCTCATACCGAACACTTTAGATGGAGAATCCATCCCTTGTCGCTACATCCAGGGGCCGTGCCGATTCAGGAATGTCACCGAAGTGTCACACGGAGCACTCCAGATAGTCCTTGTCGACAGGAAAACCGGCAGGTATAACGTCCCCACCGAAGCCCTACGGACCCCTCCTCCGCCGTAGCCATAGCCACTTGCTCCTGCCATCGTTCGAGGTCCCCGTGCAACGCCGGTCCCTGCTCGTCTCCCTCCTGCTCCTGCCCCTATCTGTTGCGCCACTCACCGCCTTCGCCTCCGACTGGCAGCAGCCCACGCCCGCAGAGCTGAGCATGACCGCCGAGCCTTCGGCGTCGGCATCGAGATAGGCATCGGCGGTTTGCGGCCCCACTCCGCCGCCGATGTTTTTCGCAACCGCTACGGCGACTGCAAGGACAAAGCCACGCTGCTGCGCGCCATGCTCGAAACCATCGGCATTCACTCCACCTGGGTGCTGGTCGATACCCGCCGCGGCTTCGTCGATCCGAAGATCCCGTCGATCGATGGCAATCACGCCATTGCCGCCATCGAGATTCCCGCCGGCTACACCAATCCTGTGCTTCAATCGGTAGTCACTGCGAAGAGCGGCAAGCGCTATCTCATCTTCGATCCCACCAACGAATGGATTCCCATCGGCCAGATCCCGCCCTATGAACAGGGCGGTTACGGCGTCCTCAGCGAAGGCGGCCAGAGCCAGCTCATCGCATTGCCGGTGATGCCGCCCGCCTCCGACCGCATCGACGACACCATTCAGGCGCAGCTCGATGCAGACGGTGCGCTCAAGGCCACCGTTGTCGAGCAGAGCTTCGGCGACTCTGCAGAGAGGCCACGTGTCACCTTCACCGAGGGCAGCCAGCAGCAGCAGCGCGACTATCTCGAAAACCGTCTCCGCCGCGATCTGAACAGCGTTTCCATCGACAAGATGGCCGCCGAACACTCAACCGACCTAAGCCGTCTGCTCGAGCTCGACTACAGCTTCCATGCCGCAAACTACGCGCGCAGCGCCGGTGACTTATTGCTCGTCCGTCCGCGCATCCTGGGGTCCGATGCCTGGTCCCTGCCGCGCGAGGCTCGCGCATGGCCCATCGATCTCAGCGCCGTCCAGACCCGCACTGACCATATCGATCTCACCCTGCCGCCCGGCTATCTCGTAGACGAACTTCCCGACCCGGTCTCGCTCGACACCGACTTCGCCTCTTACCATAGCGCCGTCACCGCCGATGCCACTACGCTGCATTACACCCGCGAATACACCGTGAAGCAGCTCCAGCTCGACGCCTCCCGCTACGACGAGCTGCGGAAATTTTCCGAACGCGTCGCCTACGACGAAGCCAGCAGCGCCGTCCTCAAAAAGAAATGACAAGGCCGGTCAGCGAGAGAGGTGCAGCAGCGGGATCGACCCACTCGGCGCCTCTCCAAACAAGCCGACGGCGCGCTATTTCCATCAACGCCATCGTATGCGGGACGATTGTTTGGCTATGCGCGGACCATATAGCTGCCGAGTAGTCCACGGAGACGGACGGGAACCCAGCGGCCGCGGCGCTGCCAGCGGCGAGCGCCGACCGCAGTCGCTAGCTTGACGGGATGCAGCACGGAGCGCCGGCTGTCAATGGAGATGGTGCGCATGAGCACGGGCTCGCAGAAGCGGCCCAATGCGGCGGAGGCTCCGTTGACGAAGTGAATGGAGGCGATGCCCTGCGGGATGAGTTGCTCGATGAGATAGCCCTGAAGGACGAGCGAGGGACTGATGCTGTGCAGCGACTCGTCGTTGAACTGCGACAGCAAGTGGAGATGATTGCCGGCGCGCACTCCAGCCAGCACGGAGACGAGCCGGCCATCCGGTCCGGCAAGTCCGGCGAGCACGGGTGGTCCGGAATGCTGGCCGAAATGAGCGAAGAAGCGGCGGTCGCGCTGGTCGCGCTCGTGCAGCTCGGGTGAATCCGCATGCCAGTTGAGCGATGCGACCGCGGACTCGTATGCCTTCAGAGAGAGCTCGGGAATGAAGCGGTAGCCTTCCTCCTCTGCGCGGCGGCGGTAGTAGCGGAGATTGCGACGGGTGTGCGGTCCGAGGCCGTTGAGGAAGCTCTCGTAACTTGTGCCGATATGCAGCCAGTCGCCATGCGGGCGTACCTCGGATTTGCACCAGACCTGCAGTCCGGGCCGATGCAAGTGGAGGATGGGAAGGATCTCCTTGCCGGTGGAGCGCCACCAGAGACGGAGCGCGTGCACGCCGTTGGCGAGGAGATGTTCGCAGGCGGTAGCGATGACTTCGGCTTCGCGCTCGGGCGCGGCGAGAACCAGGCCGCGGCCCATGCGATCGCCGCCGAAGACCCATCCGGTTGGCCGGCCGGCGAAGAGCAGTTCTTCGGTGTAGACGACGCCGATAAGCCGGCCCTGCTGATAGCAGACGACGACGCGGGGACGGCGAGTATCCGACACGCGCGGCAGGAAATAGTCGGGCAGCCCGGTGGTGTCGTCCTGCTGCTGCATGGTGTCTGCGGCGAGCGATCGGATCGCCGGTGCGAGGCGATCGAGTTCGTCCGCAGATTCGATCAGAGCGGATTCGACCAAAGCGGATTCAAGCGAAGCGGACTGGAGCACAGCGAGTTCCATAGGCGTCCTGGCTCATACGGTTGCAGGAACTTGCCTGGGGCAGCAAGATTTTGAGGGGGAGGGCCGGTTACGAGTGCACGAACCTGATGAGTACGATGCGGTGAGCACCAGGGAGAACTGGGACCATTTTGGGACGGGCACGTCCTCCGGCGCCAGTCCGCGTGAGGACGATACACTCATTTTGATAGCGAAGAACAGCGAAAAAGGGCAGGACTGAAGCAGATATGACAGCAACTGCAGGCACGGCAGCTTTGACGAAATACGAACCGGTGATTGGGCTGGAGGTGCATGTGCAGCTCCTGACCGTGACCAAGGCCTTTTGCGGCTGCCCGGCGCGCTTCGGGTCGGCGCCGAACACCCAGGTTTGCCCGACCTGCCTGGGGCTGCCGGGCGCGCTGCCGGTGCTGAACAAGCGCGCGGTGGAGTTTGCAGTGCTGGCATCGACGGCGCTCAATTGCCAGGTGCGGACGCGGTCGATCTTTGCGCGGAAGAACTATTTCTATCCCGACTCGCCGAAGGGCTATCAGATTTCGCAGTATGACCAGCCGCTGGCGGAGCATGGATGGATTGAAGTGCCGTCGGAAAACGGGCGGAAGCGCATCGGCATTACGCGGCTGCACATGGAAGAGGATGCGGGGAAGAGTCTGCATGAGGGTTTCGTGGATTCGGCAACGCGCAGCTACGTGGATCTGAACCGTTGCGGCACGCCGCTGGTGGAAATTGTGAGCGAGCCGGATATCCGGACGCCGGATGAAGCCTATGAGTATTTGACGCGGCTGAAAGAGATTCTGCTCTACACCGGGGTAAGCGACTGCAACATGGAAGAGGGCTCGCTGCGCTGCGACGCGAACGTGAGCGTGCGGCCGCGAGGGCAGGAGAAGTTCGGCACCAAGGCGGAAGTGAAAAATGTGAACAGCTTCCGGTTCATTCGTGCGGCGCTGGAGTACGAGATCGAGCGGCAGGTGGAGCTGATCGAATCGGGCGGGCGCGTGGTGCAGGAGACGCGTTCGTGGAATGCGGCGGAAGGGCGCACGTTCTCGATGCGATCGAAGGAAGAGGCGCACGACTACCGGTATTTTCCGGAGCCGGATCTGCCACCGCTGGTGGTGAGCGAGGCGTGGAAGCAGGAGATTCTGACGGCGCTGCCGGAGCTGCCCGAAGCGCGACGCGCGCGGATGGTGAAGGAATATGAGATCAGCGAACAGGATGCGGCGTCGCTGACGGCGACGCGCGAATTCGCCGACACGTTTGAGGCGGCAGCGAAGCGGGCGAAGAATCCCCGGCGCGTGGCTAATCTCGTGCAGAGCGAGCTGATCGGACGGCTGCGGGCGGCAGGGCTCGAGTTGGAGCAGTCGCCGGTGACGATGGATGGCGTAGTCCTGGCGGCGGATCTGGCGGAAGAAGGCAAGCTTTCGAGTAAGCAGTGGAAGCAGATCTTCGACATGGCGTTCGAAAAGGGTGAGGACTTCGGCGTGGTGTACGAGCGCGAGAAGCCGCAGCAGATCTCCGACAACGCGACTCTTGAGAAGATGATCGACGAAGTGATCGCGGCGAATCCAAAACAGGTGGAGCAGTATCGCGGCGGCAAGAAGACGGTAGCAGCGTTCTTTGTCGGACAGGTAATGCGCGCGTCGAAGGGGCAGGCAAATCCTGCATTGCTGAACGAACTGGTCACCAAGAAGCTGGACGCATGAGCGCGCGCAACGAGTTGGAAGAGCTAAATGTCCGGTTCGGACTGAACGGCGCAGTGCGCTTTGAAGATGGACCCGGCGGGCTGACGCGGGCGCGAATCGCTACCGATGCGGCGACGGCGGAGATCTATCTGCAGGGCGCGCATGTGACGCAGTGGAAGCCGGCGAGCGCCGAGCATCCGGTGCTGTTCCTCAGCGAGAAGAGCCATTTCGCTCCTGGAAAAGCGATTCGCGGTGGGGTGCCTCTGGTCTTTCCGTGGTTTGCGGAGCGCAAGGGCGGTCTGCCCGGAGGGATGCATGGATTCGCGCGCACATTGCCGTGGGAGATGGTCGCTGCGGAGCGGCGCGCCGACAGTGTGGCGCTCAGCTTCAAACTGCTGCCGAACCAGACGACGCGCGATCTGGGCTTCGATCATTTTGTGCTGGTCTATGAAGTTGTCGTTGGCGAGCAGCTGAGTCTTGCGCTTGAAGTGGAGAATGTCGGCGATAGCTCGCTTTCGTTCGAAGAGGCGCTGCATGCTTATTACTCGGTCAGCGATGTGCGGCAGATCGAAGTAAGCGGCTTAGGCGATACCGACTATCTCGACCGCGCAGACAACGCGAAGCCGAAGCATCTGCCAGCGGGCGCGATCCACTTTGCCGGTGAAACGGACCAGCTTCACCTGAATACACACGCAGTGGTTACAATTTCCGACCCGGAATGGCGGCGGCGCATTCTGATCGAGAAGCATGGATCGAACAGCACCGTGGTGTGGAATCCGTGGCAGGCAAAGGCGAACGCGTTAGCCGATCTCGGCGGCGATGCGTGGCCGCACTTCGTCTGCGTGGAGCCGGCGAATGCCGCCGAGAATGCGGTGAGCTTGTCGCCGGGCTCCACACATCGCATGGGGATCACGGTGCGCGTTGAAACCACCTGAACGATATTGATCTCAAGCTTCCCAAGGCGCCCGCCTGGGCCATCAAATGCGCTGCCGTGCTACAGTGGGAGCCGCAAACCAGGTTGCTTCCCGTCCGCGGAAAGGGATTATCCCACCTGTACAAGTGTTTGAGCACCGAGCATTCACCTCTCTTCTGCCCGTCTTAGCGGACACCGGGCCATAGAAGGAGGAGTTATGTCTCGTGAGCTACCGGAAAAGCCAAATCTCCAACATTTGAAGAAGCAAGCCAAGGAACTGCTGCGCAGCAGCGGCCAAGGCAAACTGGTGGACGCGCAACATGCGCTGGCCAACGAATACGGTTTCGCTACCTGGGCAAAGCTGAAGTCACACGTCGAGTCGCGGGGCCTTAGTCCAGCAGAGATGTTGAAAGCGGCCGTGTGCGACAGCGATGCGGCACGTGTTAGCGATCTTCTGAAGAAACGTCCGGATCTGCGGACGACAATCGATGACCCGCTTCCGCATGATGGCTTCGGGCTGCATGCGTTGTTCGCAGCGGTGCAGCGGAGCGACCGCGCGACCATCGACGTGCTGTTGCGCGCGGGTGCCGACATCCGGAAGCGAACCGAGTGGTGGGCAGGCGGTTTTGGCGTGCTGGACGATTGCGATCCGAGCCTGGTGGACTTTCTGGTGGAACGCGGCGCGCTGCTGGATGCGCACTCTGCTGCGCGGCTGGGAATGACGGCGAAGTTGCGTGAGCTGGTGGCGTCAGATCCGGGTGTCGTTCACGCGAGAGGCGGAGACGGGCAAACGCCGCTGCACTTCGCCTCGACGATTGAGGTTGCGGAGTTTCTGCTGGAGAACGGCGCTGATATCGATGCGCGCGATGTCGATCACGAATCGACGCCGGCGCAGTACATGCTGCGGGTGGATCAGAGGCGGCACTACCCCAGAGACCGGCAGGATGTCGCGCGCTACCTGGTTTCACGCGGATGTCGTACGGACCTTCTGATGGCGGCGGCGCTCGGCGATATTGACCTGGTCCGACGGCATCTGGACGAGGATCCGAATTGCATCCGGATGAGCGTGTCGGAGGAGTGGTTTCCGAAGCAGAATCCGCGTGCGGGCGGCACCATCTACATCTGGATGCTGGGCCCGCACCGGACTGCGCATGCGGTTGCACGCGATTTCGGTCATGAGGATGTCTTTCAGCTGCTGCTCGAGCGAACGCCGGAGGAGCTGAAGCTTGCATTGGCTTGCGAGCTGGGCGACGAAACGGCGTTTCGCGAGTTTCTATCGAAGCATCCGGATGCTGCGAAGACGCTGTCCGAGGCGGAGCAGCGGAAGCTGCCGGATGCTGCGCAGACGAACAACACACAAGCGGTGCGGCTGATGCTGGAGGCGGGTTGGCCGGTGAACACGCCGGGAGAAGCGGGAGCGACAGCACTGCACTGGGCCGGCTTCCACGGCAATGCGGAGATGACGCACGAAATTCTGCGCTTCCATCCGGCGCTGGAATTGAAATCGCGGGACTATGCGGGGCCGGCGCTCGCGTGGGCTATATATGGATCGGGGAATGGCTGGCATCGCGAGACCGGGGATTACGTCGGCACGATCCAGGCGCTGCTGGAGGCTGGTGCGACGCTGCCACCCCACGCGCAGGAACTGGAGCCAAGCGAAGCCGTGCTGGAGATACTGCCGTGAATTCGAAGAAGCGGCCCATCGCTGTGACGGTCCTCGCCTGTGTTTATCTCGCGGTTGGCGCACTCGGCTTCGCTGCGCATTGTCACGAGCTGCTGGCTGGTCAGCACGATGCAGTGTGGATCGAACTCACCGAGTTTGTCGCGGTTCTTTGTGGAGCATTCATGCTGCGCGGCCACAACTGGGCGCGCTGGGTCGCGATGGCGTGGATAGCATTCCACGTCGTCTTGAGTGCGTTTCATGCCATCCCTGAACTCGCTATTCACGCTTTGTTTTGCGCCGCGATTGCGTGGATTCTCTTTCGTCCGCAGGCTGGGCAGTACTTTCGCGGCGGCCACGGCGAAGCGACATGACTGCGTGTTGAGCGCGGTTAGCCCAAATACATCACGTGAACGTAAGTTCCGAGCCGCGGGTTGTAGGCGAGATACCAGCCTGGATCGTCGGGGTCTTCGTAGATGACGATGTCATCGGAGTCCCAGAGCCAGCCGTTTACATACGGGAGATCATAGGGCGCGACGCTCCAATACCAGTTGTTGAACCAGAACCGGTTGGGTCCGCCACCGCCGAGACGCCACCGGTGCGCGGGGCCGAAGCCGCCGTTCCAGCGGCCGTGTTCCCATGGACGGTCTAGATGATAGTGCGGATTGTTTGGGCCATAATCATGGCCGACCCAGCGATCCTGACCATGGTCGCGGTCGACATGCGGTACGTCGGGATGACCGGGAGCGTCAGCGTAGTGACGGTCTTGATGCTGCTGCGGCGCCCCGCGATAGGGCTCGGGACCGCGCTGCGGCGGGGTGTGCATCTCATGGCCGCCTGCCTGGGGCGGGCCGCCGCCGGGACGGCCTCCCCCTGGGTGCTGCGCCAGCGCGGGAAGTGTGAGGAGCGACGAAACTGCAAGGCACGCGATCAATGGTTTCAAGGGACCCCTCCAGCGCCTGAGATGCCCGGACGATGCTTAGGGATGCGCCGGAGTGAACACCGGTTCAGCTGCGCAGGTACTTATCAGTAATCCGCCTCCGTGCTGGCCAGCACCGCGGCGGAACGGCGTGCCTCGGATTCGTAGTAGCGGACGAAGCGTTGCGGCTCGTCGGCCTTGTATGGCTCGAGGTTATGGGCCCAGCGAAAACCGACGGGCTGATACCAGAGCTCGGCGCGCACGTGGAAGGGGCCGGAAGCCGAGGTGGTATCGATCACGTAGCGGATGGTGCTTCCCTGATCGCTGAAATCCGGGTCGTCGAACGCTTCACCGACCACCGCAATGTCTCTGCTGGCGGAGTGCTTGTCAAAGCCGCTGGGGAGAAGGCGATTGTCCTTGAGATAGCCAACGGCGGAGAGCAGGCCGGTAGTTACGTTTTTGTGCGCGTCGCCCAGGATGGGCTCGAAGATCTCGACCTGGCGCGGGCTGGTGATTTCGCGATAGTGCGGCTCGTAGCGGTGCGGATCGGCATCGTTGCTATTGCCGACGATCGAGCCATCGGGATTCAGCGCGCCGGACTCGAAGATGGTTCGCCCGCTGCGATCCTTGACGATGACGTGCAGCCACGCTCTGCGCGACGGATACGCAGTGGGTAGCTTGTGCCCGGTCAGGTTCTTGACCTGGACCTGGAGCGAGAGAGTTCCGGGTTTTTGCTGCGCATCCTGCAGCGTGATGCGGGCAGACTGCGATTGGAGAAAGTCTCTGGTGCGAGCAGATGCCGCGATCAGCTCCTGGGGCAGCGCGGCTGTGCGCAGGTCGCCGCGATAGTCATTGAGCATCTGCTGGAGCAGGAAGTTGCCCCCGATGAATTCATGGCGATGCATGCCCTGGCGCAACGGACCATAGACAGCAGTGACGGCCACTGGCTCCTGGACCTCCGGCATGTGGCATGCCTGGCACGTCTGCCGCTTGGGATAGTCGCTGTGCAGCCATTCGAGATAGGGCATCTGTTCGGGGAAGCTGCCAATCGGCTGGCCCTGCGCCCCGAGCGCTTTGGTGTAAAGCGTGTGACAACTACCGCACAGCGCGGAGTCGCGAATGTGATCGCTGTTTTGCGGGATCATCCCGTCAGTCGAGGATTGCATGATGCGCTGATGCCCGTGATCGATGACGAAGGGACCATACTCCGGGCGCTGATGTTTGTCGTCGAGACTGGCGAACGCGAGATTGCCGCTGAAGGACTCCGGTGTGCCGAGACGGGTTTTTTCCACCTGGTGGCAGACGGAGCAGGAGACGCCATCGGCTGCTGCACCATCTTTCCCCAGCAACCCAGAGAGCGGAAGATGCGAAAAGACCTGTGCCTGGCGACCTTCCGAGTGTGCGGTGAAATGCGTGAGCGGCATGTGGCAGGTGGAGCAGTCATCTTCGATGGCGGCCTGGGAGCCGGGGTGGTCGATGGACTCGCGGCGCACGCTGCTCTGCCAGTAAGGATCGCGCGAAGAATTGGCCATGACGCTGGCCCGCCATGCGAAGCCGATGGAGATGTCCTCTCCGGATTTGGTTTTCAGCCCGTTGTGACAAGCCACGCAGCGATCGGAGGTGCGGAACTCAATGTGGAAGTCCTTGTCGGAAGTCTTGACCTGCGAGAAGAGCCGTCCCGCCATGAACAGGATCAGGAGCGCCACGCTCCAACGCAGGTATCTCATCTCCAGCCCTTCCATAATTTTCCGTCTGCCCAGTCCCACAGGACGTAGACGACGACCTGCGGTGCGCGGCCGCGGGTGTCAGTGAACGGAGCGCGCACGCCGACGGCAGCGCGAACGTGTTGGCGGCGGCTGATGGTGGCCTGCAGTTCAGGAAGCACATCCCAGTCTGTCTTTGCGTTGTCAGTCAGATTGCGAGTGGCGAGGAATTCCACCATCGGCGTCCACATGCGTCCAAGCAGATGGTCTTGCGCGAATGTCTGGCCCAAGGCGGTGCGATAGAAAATGGATTGCGGCGAGATATCGGGATGCCGCGGCAGATCGGCGCCCATCTGAAACTGGACGAAGGTGTTGGAACGGAAGAGCTGGTCGAAGGCGCCGAACGTCTCGAACGTCGTGGTCCCGCTTCCAAAGCCGCGCTTGCTATCGCCGGTGGGCGGCAGAACGCTCCCCTGAAGGCTGAAGATCGAACCGGTGCCGAGATTGGAATACATCACACGCTTGACGCCGAAGGTTATATCGCCGGGGCCGTGCTGCCACGTGTGGTTCTGGTCCTGATCGTTCTGCGGAAAATCGACTTCGAGCTGGTTCTTCACGCCGAAGCGCTGTTCATGAATGTAGTCGGTGACGAAGCCCGGCGCGCCGGTGGCATTTGCCGCAGTCGAGATGACGAATTCATCCTCGGGATAGGCTTTTTCCGTGACCAGAGCGCGTGGCAGATTGAGCTCTCCGCGCGGCCAATGCGGATTGGTGCAGAATCCGCGAAGGTAGGCGATGACATCGTCTATCTGCTCGGACGAGAGCAAGTCTCCGAACGCTGGCATGATGGTGGAGAAACCGCGCGATGGACCACCATGAATAATGATGGCTTTCCAGGTCGCGTTTGGTTCGGCTGTGGTCCCCGAGCATTGCGTGAAGTCAGGAAAGGTGCTGGGGCGTTGGAACTCGGTGCTGGTCTGGGGCGCACCCTTGCCGAGATCGCCGTGGCAGGCATTGCAGCCGGTCTTGTAAATGCGCTCGCCATTTCTGGGGTCGGGCGGCTTCGGATAATGGAGTGTCTGCGAGCGCAGCATCATCGTGCTCATGGTTATGCCCGCGCAGATGCAAGCTAGCCACGCGCACGCGGCGCGCAGATGTTGTCGGGAGGTGAAGCTATTTCGTGATGCCCAGCGGAGGATCACTGTGGAAACTGTCGGCTCCAATCGCAAGGGACTTCATTTCGCATCAGGTTGCTGACCTCTCCACGTTAGCTGCCGCAACTTCAGAATTAGCTGAAGAGGGTCGGGCATCTTCCTTTGAGATGCACTCAGCCACAGATGCTGTCGGGCATCGTTCGCTGACGGTCTGTCAACGCCACCAGTTCGAGCGGAGCTCTTGGTCGCGGACTATTTCCGTCGGCATTCCCGGCGTGGGAGACCAGACTTTGAGATCTTCGACTGCGCTGACATGCTCGATTGGTTGCTGCCATGGATGGAGAGCGAGATCGAAGAGGCCCCAGTGAATGGGCATGAAGAGACCATGACCGCCGAGTGCGCGAAAGCTGCGGACGGCGCCTTCGGGTCCCATGTGAATGTCAGCCCAGAGACGGTCGGAGGCGCCGATCTCGAGCATAGAAAGATCGAAAGGGCCAAAGCTTTCTCCGATCTCATGAAAGCCGGGCCACTCGCCGGAGTCGGCGCCGTAGTAGACGCGATGCTGGGGACCGACAAGCGCGAAGGAAGACCACAGCGTTTCGAATCGATTGAAGAGGCTGCGCCCAGAGAAGTGGCGCGCCGGCAATGCCGTAATGGTCAGCGATCCGACCTGCACTTGCTCGGTCCAGTCCAGTTCCGTGCAGAGTGCAGGTGGAACGCCAAATTTAGAAAGAATGGCGCCTACGCCAAGAGAGGCGATCCAGCGTGCCTGCTGCAGACTCTCCATGCGCCCGAGGTGCGCGACTGTGTCCGCGCCGAGATGGTCATAATGATCGTGCGAGATGAGGATGGCGTCGATGCGCGGCAGGTCTTCGAGTGATAGAGAGGGCGGGAAGAAGCGCTTGGGGCC
This sequence comes from uncultured Acidobacteriaceae bacterium, assembly GCA_963737035.1. GTDB lineage: Bacteria > Acidobacteriota > Terriglobia > Terriglobales > Acidobacteriaceae > KBS-83. The sequence continues at coordinate 169,512 of CAVTRJ010000003.1, forward strand.
GAAGCGCTGTGTCGGCGCAGCGCGGTCCTCCCACACCGGATCGATGAGAATGTTGGCGCCATCGATTTCGATCAAGCTGGAAGAGTGGCCGAACCAGGTGACGCGCAGCCCGGAGGCCGGGCTGGTCTCGTAGATGCGAGGGTCGGTGTGAAACGGCCCAATCGGATGACGCGGGGCGCGTGCGGCTCCGCCGAAGAAGAACCGCGGGCCCACTTTGAAAATCGTGGAGAAGCCGCCGACCGCGGTCGGGACAGGGTTCACGAAGCGTTTGCCCTGGCGCTGGGCTCTGGTCAACGGCATGTCTATCCGATGGTAGCTGCTGGCGGGAGATTCGCGGAATTGCTTGTGCGAGCATTGCATGCTCGCATGGCGGCGGTGACCCGGCGGCTATACTCCAGAAACGCGCACGCTACGCCATTTCTAATGCGTCAGCCCCAGACACCGCCCTGGATACTTTATTGCCTGCTCGTGCTTGCGTTCGTTGTGGGTGCGCATGGCATGAAGGCACAGACGAACGCGGCGTCTAGTCAACAAGTCGCCACCTATCGGCTCAGCATCGCGGTGGATGAAGTCAGTCTTACCTTCCACGCGTCGGATATTCATGGCCTTCCGGTCAACGACCTGAAGCTCGATGAGCTAAGTATTCTGGATGACGGCAAGCCACCACACAAAATTCTTGCCTTCCATTCTCTACAGGACTTCCCAATCCGCGCCGGCATTCTGATGGATACCAGCGAGTCCATGGAGGGATATCTTCCTCGAAACCGGGCGATCTCGGTCGAGTACGCGCAACGGCTGTTGCGACGGCAAACCGATCAGGGTTTCGTGATGGAGTTTGATGCTCAATCGAGAGTTGCACAACCCTGGACCGGCGACACGAGAGCGCTCATTGCAGGTATCCGCGGATTTTCGACGGAGGGGAAGAGCCGGATGCGCGGCACTGCAATCTTCGACAGCATCTATCGGGCATGCATGAACCAATTTGGGAGCCTGGATCAGACGACTAGTGGAAACTTTATCCTGCTCTTCTCCGACGGAGAGGATAATGCGAGCCTCATCTCTGCGAAGGAAGTGGTCGACATGTGCCAGCGCACCAACACGGCCATCTATGTCTTCCGCGCAGAGCCCGAACCCAGCTTTGCGGGAGGGCCGAAGACCCTGGCGGAGCTAGCTGCAAAGAGTGGAGGGCGTGTCTTTTACGATGACGACTCCGATGCAGCGATCTACGATGACCTGCGAATCATCGAGGCGGACCTTCGCAATCAATATCGCCTGGTCTACAAGCCTGCGGAACTGAGGCACGATGGTTCATTTCACCGCATCGAGGTGAAAGGCCCGGAGCGCGTGGGGAGCATCAACATTCGTACCGGTTACTACGCTCCGGCGCACTGACGTGCCGACCGTGAATGGGCAAACTCAGCCGCGGTGCAAATGTCTTTGCTCTCGCTGATTAACCGCCGGAGAACATTACCTGCGAGAGAATTAGAACTCCGATCTACAATCGGGCACGGAGAGAGACCGATGCATAAGCTCAGCACAATTGCACTCTTAACTATGGCGATGACGTTGCCGGCGGTTGCGGCCAAGGTGGTAGGCACTACCATTCTTAAGGACTTCCAGCCGGCTGGTGTAGCGAACAAGCATGACAAGCATCAGAAGCATCAGGTCTTCGATCTCACCTTTGATGCAGGAGGGAACGAATATATCTGCCGCACCGATTCGGACAAATCAGTAAACCCAACCGATTTCGTCGTCGGCAGCAACGTTTCCTATGAGATGGACGGGAAGAACGTCAAGGTCCAGACATCCGATAATAAGAAACTCAAATGTAAGGTGGTGCGAGTCGCGGTTCTTTCGCCACAACAGCCGCAGCAATAACTGCTCGACTTGATCGGCTGGCAGCCCTACTAATGCAGACTCGAATATTCGGCCTTAGCATCAACAAGCCGGGAGATGCCGGGGTCTGCGTTTTTCCATAAAGCAAAGAAATCCTGATAGGCAGCACGAGACCGGGAGAGGTCGCCCTCACGTGCATACGCGCGGCCGCGGCCGAGATGGGCCAGAGCTCCGATGAGCTCGTTCGATACGGCTCCGCGTTGCTCCAGTATTTTTTTGAATTCGGCAGCTGCCTCAACGTAGCGATGCGCGGCCAGGTAAGCAGACGCGCGTACGTAGACCGGATACAAGTTCAGCTGAAGTGCGCCAGCGGTCGGCGCAATCGCCAAATCGTAGGGAACAGCGGGTTGCAGCAAATCGATGGCTTGCGTCACATTTTTCCGGTTAAGGGCAATCTGGGCACGGAGTGTGGGCAGGTAGTTGAATTGCACCAGCGTATCGTCCGGAAAACGTCTGGCCAGATCCTCCGCGAGTGACTGAGCTCTCGTGGAGTTTTCAGCCAATGCCAGCGCCAGCGCCGCCCCGTACTGCACATCTCGCCCTGTCGAGTGCGCGATCGCGATATCGGCCTGTTTCTCAGCGGCGGCTTTGTTGCCCATGAGGGCCTCGATCAACGCCATATCGGCCGCGTGTTCCCCGGCGGTCTCTTTGAGATCGGCGCGTTCCGCTGAGGCGACGGCTCGTTGTGATAATCCGCGCGCATCCGCCAGCCGCCCATAGTAGGAGACCGTGTCAGCTTCCTGCCCGAGGAACAGATCTTCGATGCCAGGCTTCCCAGCGGCCCAGTCCAGTTGCCGCGATCTATCTGCGGCGTCACCCTCAAGGAAAGCGAGCAGATACAGTTCACCGTGACCGACGGAATCAAACCCGGCTTTCTGCGCTGCACGGATTGTGTCCCGAGCCTCTCCAAGGCGATTCAACATCACGTAGGAGGCGGCAAGAAAGGCATAGTTCAAGGGGCTTGTCGGATCGAGGCGGAGGGCCTCAATGGCTCCGTCGAGGCCTTTCTCATATTGGCCTAAGTTGAAATAGAGGTTGCCTAACCCAAACGGCGGGACAGGGTCGCGTGGATAGAGATGTGCCAAAAGCTCAACCGTCTGGCGTTGCTTCTCCAAATCACCGGTGACCTCGCCGTAGTATGCGGCTTCTGCACCGAGCTTTTCGCGCTCGCTTAGAGTCCCGCTCAAGCTCGGATTCCGGCTTAATTCGTAAGCCTTTTGGGTATTCTGTGCCGCTATGCCGTTCTCTCCAAGATTTGAGTACGCAGCCGAGAGGCTGCCGTAGGCAACGACAAATTTGGGATCGAGTCGGATTGCCTGCTGAAACAAGGGAATCGCGGCGGCGTAGTCGCCTTGTTCTAGGGCCCTCCCTCCGAGTTCGAGGGCCTGCAGTGCTTCCAAAGACGAAGTCGTTACTTCCAACGGCGTGTCGAACTTCTTTATTGTGCTGAGCGACTCGCCAAGCTTCTTGCGCAGGCTGGTAGCTACTTGTCCCAGAGCTTTCAACACATCCTCTTTACTGGCCGCCTCCACCTGTTCCGCAGCGAGTGACTCGCCCGAGTGGCAGTCCACGGCATCCAACCCGACTACATAGTGGCCGCCCAAACTTGCGATCGAGCCTTCGACGAAGGCCGTACTTCCTGTCCGCACACACAGGTCCCGCGCAACCCGAGTTGTGAGACGAGCGTCCTTCGGCTGGCCCATTAGAGGAAGCGTCCGCTGGATGCGAGCGTCCGAAACGAGGCTTAGAAACGGAGATTGCTTCAACTGGACGGCTAGCCCTCTGCGGAGGGTTCCGTCGAACGCGGGGTCGCCGGTAGTGTTGGCAAAATCAGCCAGCACAATCGTGTCCTGATCAGTGAGAACGCGCCGCCGGTGAGTGAAGGCGTGGAAGAACCAGATTCCAGCTATGACGGTTGCGAGGATCGCCAGCGAGAGAATGGCTGGCCAGCGACGCCGGACCACCTTCGCGTCCACTGCCTCCGCTCCGAGCGGGAGTGCAGGATTATCCAGATCGCTGTCCGGTATTGGGGCGGTAGACCGTTCCAGCGTGCCAATGAATCGATAGCCGCGCCGCGGCAATGTCTCCACGTAACGGGGCTTTTCAGCGCTGTCGGACAGTGCCCCGCGAATCTGGTTGATTGAGAAATTGATTCCGTGTTCGAAGTCGACGAAGGTGGAGTCTTTCCAGAGACAGTTGCGAATCTCCTCACGAGTGACGACCTCGCCGGACGCTTCGATCAAAAGGAGAAGGACACGAAATGGCTGAGGCTGGAGCCTTAAGCGAATGCCGCTCTTGCGCAGCTCGCCGGATGCCGCATCCAGTTGGAAGGAATCGAAGCGAATCTTCGCGGGCGGCGCTGCTTGCGATGCCATAAAGCCACGGGCGCTCCTTCCGGCATAACTAAGGGGGAACGGTCGAAGTCTAGCACCTATCTAATGTCAGTTCGAACACATAACTCCTCCGCGGAGACCCATAAGTCCGGGTAAGGAACGCCGACAACGATTTGATTTTCAGCTATTTGGCTCCTTATTTAATCCTTACTCGCCGCTCATTGCCCTTTGCACGAACTCGACGTAGCGTTCGTCGCAAATCGTTCCACTGGGGAGGAACCAGTGTTAATGAGAGGCGGCAGGATCGCAGCGCTTGGGCTGTTGGCAGTCGCCACGCTGGCGGCGCAGCAGGATGGGCAGCCAACCGGCGCCGGCAACTCACCGGCGGCGCGGTCGGGTGAGCATCGTCTGCCGTTCCAGGCACGTGATGGACTCATTTACATCCACGCACGCGTGAACGGAACTCGCAGAACGCTGCTTATCGACACAGGAGCCATCCTCACGGTTTTTACGATCAAGGCGGTTCCAACGCTGGCTGTGGACTCGGCGGTTACGATCAACATGGCCAAGGGAAGTGTCGCAGCTTCCCGTCTGCCGGTCGGACTGGAGTTGGGGGAGCCGGACACTCCAGAACGGCATTGCGCTTTTCGTCTGAATGCAGTGGTCGGCGCCTTCAAGTTCATGAATGCTGAGGGCGTTGTCGGTCTCGATGTTCTGAGCCGATTCAAGTCGGTGACCTTTGATTTCAAGAACTCAGTCATGGTCCTGGAGGACCGCTGAAGCCTTCACTCATCGAGGCGGCCTCCCTCCACCGTGGGCGGCCTGTCTGGTTTGCAAACTCTGCGTTTGCTGCGTATGCCTCTGCTCCATTTGTTGGGTTTGCTGCTGGTGACGTTGCTCCATTTGCTGCTGCTTGGGCTGGGCATAGTTCTGTTGCTGCGCCCGCTGATGCTCCTGTTCCTGCCGCTGCTGGAGTTGCTGATGCTCCTGATTCTGTTTCGCGGCGAGCTTTTGCTGCTGCTGATATTGCTGATCCCGCCTGGCGTTTCCGGTGCTGGCAGGCGCTGGTACCTGGTGGGGCTGAACCTCACTCGCATGCGCCCGGTTGTCGCCGTTCGGAGGAGCTGCTCCCGGATGCGGTTGAACCTCAGCGGCACGTGCCGGATTGCCGGTGGATGTTCCGCCGCGAGTGGCCGGCGGGTGATACGGCGCGCCTGCTTCCTTCGCAGCCATGACGCGGGGACCGCTGAAGGCTGTCGGTCTCTCAGTTGCAGCGATCGGGGGCTTGCCTTGATTCGCGGAGGCACGAAGCTGCGGATTGGAGCGCGCCATTTGTATGTGCTGAGTCTGAGTCGCGATGGGCGGAAGATGCCGTTCGTGCGCTACTGCTTCTTCCTCGGCAGTTGGACGGACGTTGATGCCGCCGTTGTCGCCGTTGTAGCTGACGCGATTCTCGACGCTGCGGTTCACGACGGTTTCGTTATAGACGTTGTGAATGTTGACGACATTCACGTTCACGACAGAGCGGTTGTAGAAGAAATGATCGCCTTGCCAGCGACCTCCCTCAAAGCCGCGACCGAAGTAGCCGAAGCCGTAATTGATGCCGCCATAAAATCCGATATGCGGGCCCCAATAACCCGTGTGAAAGAGGAACGCGCCGCCCTCCCAACCCCACCATGGGGGAGTCCAGAGATAGCCAACCTCGGGAGCAAGAACCCAGGTTCCCGGAACCCAGTAGTAATCGCCGTAGTCCGGATCCCATGCCCAGTACCCAGGTGTCCATATGTAGCCTTCCGCGGGACAGAGAGGCTGCTCGTAAACCGGGAGCGCCGGCGGTCCGAAGGAAACGGAAATGGCGACCTGCGCGCTCAGCGACCGCAGCGATACCAGCATGAGAAGCGCGAGAAGCAAACAGCGGATTGCACGATTCATCGACATCGTCCTCCAAGAAGGGGATCGGATAGGTTTGCGTCGAACGACAGGACAGCGGAATCCAAGGATGCTTCCCGGGACGGAGTTTTGTCCGGGGGAATGCTAGCAGCTAACGAGGCAAAGAAGACGTAAAAGGTCGTGTTCCGCCGCTCTCGGGTAGTTCTTCAGCTACGAGCCAAGTGCGGATAGCCGACATGGCGCTGGGCGCCGGTACGACGAAACGGCCTGCCGCTTGGGCAGGCCGATCGGTGTCAGATCTCCGGGAAGCTCTACATCATCCCGGCGTTCGTTCCATTGCTGGCTGGCTTGCTGGAGGCGAACTCCTGCATAGTCTCGCGCATGTACTTGTGCGGGTTCACCGGAGTGTCGTGGATGCGCACCTCATAGTGCAGGTGGGGACCGGTCGAGCGGCCTTCGCTGCCAACGTAGCCAATGATTTCGCCGCGATGAACATCCTGCCCTGCGGTGACGGCGAATCCCGAGAGATGGCCGTAGAGAGTGTGGAGGCCGTGGCCGTGGTCGAGCATGACCTCCTGACCGTAGCCGCTGGCAGGACCCGCCATCAGAACGGTGCCATCCGCGGGAGCGCGAACCGGCTGACCGAGATTGGCTGAGATATCGATGCCTTTGTGGAAGGCGCCTTCACCGTTGAACGGGTCCTGACGCTCGCCGAAGGAGCTCGTGATCGGTCCCTCGACAGGCCAGAGACTCGGCAAATCGGCGGCGCTGCCCCAGTCAGTGCTATCGCCTATACCGAAGACTGGCTCAAGCGCGCGGCGCATATGGCCGGAGAGGGCAGAGCTGCGCAGCGCGGTGAGCTGGTCAAGGGTGTGGAGGTAGTCGTTCGAGTCGCCGGCTGCGTCCAGGACGGGCGCAACGACCGGATCGGCACTGGCTTTGCTAATGTGGCCCTGGCGCAGGCCGTACAGCGCGGTGACCTCGCTGGCAAGCGACCCGAGGGAGGCAACCTGCACGTCCTTTTCCTTGGCCACCTGCTGCATGTGCAGGTAATCGTGGCGGAGGGCTTCCTTCTCGGAGCGGACCTGGTTGTAGTGGGCGGTCTTCAGCAACATGCGGCCGTAGGAGCCGGCCATACCAGTAATCGTGAACAGGCCGATAACGGCGGCAGCGACAAAGACGTACGCATAGTGCAGCGGAACCGGAATTTTGCGAAGGCGGCCATCGTCCTCACGCGCGACAAAGATGATGTAGTAGGTTTTGCGCACAGGGCACCTCCTTTCGCGAGCAATGGGTTCGTTCCTGGTTTGCGAATAATGCGGTTCGCGAATAATACGCTGACGCGAATGGAATTTGCTGGAACGCATTCCCACCCTACCAAAGTGGGAAAGACGAGGGCAACCTGACCGAAGTTGTATGGGCGAACAATAGGCGATGTTCCAGAATAACGACAGAAGTATTACTCAGTCAGTTATCCTCCGCAGTGACTGTACTGTCGATTTAGGGGTGAATCGGGAGTTCCACAGGGAGAGGTTTGCCCGGGCAGAGAACAATAATTATTATTATTGGCGAGTAAGTTCTGTCTCAGAATCACGCCTGTCTATCGTCTATGGGCACCTGTCTTCTATGGCACCTGCCTAGAGCACTTGATGACACCCCACAAAGGAAGAAAGTCATGACAACTGAAGCAAAATGCCCGTTTCCCGGGAACGCCTCCAAGCCTGCCGTCGAGAATCGCAGCTGGTGGCCGAATACCCTGCGCGTCGACCTCTTAAACCAGCACTCCTCCAAATCCGATCCGCTGAAGCCGACGTTCAACTACCGTGAGGAATTCAAGAAGCTCGACTATGAGGCGCTGAAGAACGACCTGCGCAAGCTGATGACCGACTCTCAGGACTGGTGGCCGGCGGACTTCGGTAACTACGGCCCGCAGTTCATTCGCATGTCCTGGCACTCGGCCGGCACCTACCGCCTGAGTGATGGCCGCGGCGGCGCCGGACGCGGACAGCAGCGCTTCGCCCCACTCAACAGCTGGCCGGACAACGTAAATATCGACAAATCGCGCCGCCTGCTCTGGCCAATCAAGCAGAAGTACGGGCAGAAGATTTCCTGGGCCGATCTGCTGATCCTGACCGGCAACGTAGCGTTGGAGAACATGGGCTTTCGCACCTTCGGCTTTGCCGCCGGCCGCGAAGACACCTGGGAGCCCGACCTGGACGTGAACTGGGGCACGGAAACTGCGTGGCTGGCTCACCGGCCTATCGAGAAATTCGAGCAGCATCTCGGCGCCACTGAAATGGGTCTGATCTACGTTAACCCGCAAGGCCCGGACGCCAACGGCGATCCCGTCTCCGCCGCCAAGTTCATCCGTGAGACCTTCGCCCGCATGGCGATGAACGACGAGGAAACCGTTGCGCTGATCGCCGGCGGCCACACCTTCGGCAAGACCCACGGCGCCGCACCCGAGTCGCACAAGGGATCGGAGCCGGAAGCCGCGGACATGGAAGCGCAGGGCCTGGGCTGGATCAGTAACTACGGCACCGGCAGCGGCAAGGACAGCGTCGGCAGCGGCCTGGAAGTCACTTGGACTCAGACACCCGCGCAGTGGAGTAATCACTTCTTCGAAAACCTGTTCAAGTTCGAGTGGGTGCAGACCAAGAGTCCGGCGGGCGCCATCCAGTGGGAGGCCAAGGATGCGGAGGCCGTCATCCCTGACGCATACGATCCCTCGAAGAAGCACAAGCCGACCATGCTGACCACCGACCTGTCGCTGCGCCTCGACCCGCTCTACGAGAAGATATCGCGCCGCTTTCTCGAGCACCCGCAGGCCTTCGCCGATGCGTTCGCCCGCTCCTGGTTCAAGCTGACCCATCGCGATATGGGCCCGCGCTCGCGCTACTTGGGACCGGAGGTGCCGAAGGAAGAGCTGATCTGGCAGGATCCGGTGCCCGCCGTCGATCATCCGCTGATCGACGACGCAGACGTTGCCGCGCTCAAGGCCAAGGTGCTGGCCTCGGGCCTGAAGGTGTCCGAGCTTGTCGGCACCGCGTGGGCCTCGGCCTCGACCTTCCGCGGCGGCGACAAGCGGGGTGGCGCCAACGGTGCGCGCATCCGTCTCGCTCCGGCAAAGGATTGGGAGGTCAACCAGCCTGCGCAACTGTCCAAGGTGCTCAAAGTGCTGGAAGGCATTCAGTCGGAGTTCAACAAGACCGCGAGCGGCGGCAAGAAGCTCTCCCTGGCCGACCTGATCGTGCTGGCCGGCAACGCCGGTGTGGAGCAGGCGGCGAAGGCCGCCGGCCACAACGTGACGGTGCCGTTCACGCCCGGCCGCACGGATGCCTCCCAAGAGCAGACTGAAGTTGCCGCCTACAACGTTCTCGAACCGCTCGCTGACGGCTTCCGCAACTACCGGAAGGCCGGAGTTACAGTGCCCGCTGAGGTAGGCCTGATCGACAAGGCGCAACTGCTGACGCTGACCGCGCCTGAGATGACCGTGCTGATTGGCGGGCTGCGCGCGATCAACATCAACCTAGACGGGTGCACCCAGGGTATATTCACCGACCGGCCGGGTGTGTTGACCAACGACTTCTTCGTAAACCTGCTGAGCATGGACACGCAGTGGAAGCCGGTGACCGAAGCCCGGGAAGCGTTCGAGGGGCATGACCGCAAGACCGGTGCGCTCAAGTGGACCGGTACGCGCGTCGACCTCGTCTTCGGTTCGAGCTCGGTCCTGCGCGCTCTGGCCGAGGTCTACGCCAGCGCGGATGCGAAGGAGAAGTTCGTCAACGACTTCGTAGCCGCATGGGCCAAGGTGACCGACCTTGATCGTTTCGATCTGCACGACTGAGGTCCGTTTCGATCTGCACGATTGAGGTCCGTTTTCATCTGCACGAGTAGAAGCGGGCAACTCAAAAACGCGAGAGCCAGGCGACGGCATGATGCTGTCGCTTGGCTCTTGCGGAGCAAGCCTCACCCGCCGCACCAAAAGGCAACCTGCCGTACGCCCGGTCCGGTCAGTCTGGATACAATGGGGATAGTTTCGCGTCCAACAGAATGTCCATGCGCCCAGCTTCCCTGCTCGCCTCCGCCGCCCTCGCCGTCACCCTCCTTCTGCCCGGAACGCTCGCTCTCCGTGCCGCCGCGCAGGAGACCACCCAGGTACACAACACCACGCCGCTGCATCCTCCGGCGGGTGCGCGTGTGGCCATCATCGAATTTGAAGACCTGGAGTGCCCGGACTGCGCCCGCGCCAACCCGCTGCTCAAGGCGGCGGCCGAGCAGTACAAGATTCCCTGGGTGCGCCACGATTTCCCGCTGCCACAGCACGACTGGAGCTTCCAGGCCGCGGTCAACGCGCGCTGGTTCGACACCAAGAGCAAGAAGCTCGGCGACGAATACCGCGACGCCGTCTTCGCCCACCAGAACGAAATCACCGTGATCGGCAGCGACGGCACCTATGACGGAAGCAAAGGCCTGCCCAACCTGCACGCCTTTACAGAGAAGTTCGCCGCCGACCACAAGCTGTCCCTGCCGTTCGTGATCGATCCACAGCAGAAGCTCGCGGCCCTGGTCAAAGCCGACTACGCACTCGGCCAGAGTGTCGGTCTCCAGCACACCCCGACTATCTGGGTGGCCACCAATCAGACGAAGGGGGCGCCCTTCGTCGAGGTGCTCGACCGCACTAAGCTCTACTCCATGATCGACGACGCCCTGGCGGAGACCAAAGGCAGCGAACCGCAGCACGCCGCCGTGCACCACCCCCGACAGCCGTAGCGTCATCAGGTTGGCGGCAGAATGCGCCAAAGGCGCGCGCGCCCGGAGGGCCAGTTCCTAGCGGGAGGAGGTGCGCTCTACCTTGATGGCCAGCTCACCGGCGTCGGTCTCGTTCGCCGCGTACATCAGGTCGAAGATGCTTGCTGCCGTCTGCAGCCACTTCTGGCGCGCCGGCAATCCCCACTGAGTCTCGGGCTCGGGCAGCTTCGAAAATAATCCCTCGATTAGCGGGTGTGTGCCTTCGATGCCCCTCCGCAGATCCTGCTGCGCAGCCTTCACGGGAGCAGGCGCCTCCCGCTGCAGAATGCGATCCAGCTCCCGCTCGTCGCCTCGGATACTTTGTTCCAAAGCTTTTTCCAGGGGACGCTCCGGCCGAGCCTGCGCGCGAAGCTCTCGCTCGTCGCCGCGATCCGCCTGCCGTGCTGGACCCCGATCGCCATTACGCTCCGGATTGCGATCGCTATTCCGATCGCCGTCCCGCTCCTGGTTGCGCTCAATCTGGTTGCGCTCAACGCGGTTCAAATCGTCGTAAGGGCTCCGGGCCGCGGTATCCAACTCGGGGGGTGTCCTGAATGTCGGCATGACTGGGCGATCGCTTCCGAAAAGAGCCATAGACCAGCAATCATGCAGAAATACAACTTCCGGCTCAATGGCACTCTTAGGTGATGGTGGCAGGCAAATCTGTAGCCGATTCGGAACAATGCTTCGGCGCGAGTCAACGATAACGCCACAAAAACAGCATTCCCGGCCTGGTACACAGCGCCCCACGCGCCAACACCGCGCACGCAATCCGCTTGACGGCACCCATTCGTGCAGCCTACAGTCGGCTCACTCTACCCCGTCACACAAGTGCATCACACCACATGGAAGGGGCGGCTCATGACCAATTTATTCATCATGATCTTCTTCGGCGTCGCCCTGGTCATCGGGATATATTTCACCTGGATACTGCTGCGCAACGAGATGGCCGGTCGTCCCAAGCCTCCGCCCGACACCTACGACTTCGGGTTCGGACCGCCTCAACCCGACCAGAAGACCCGGCACTAAACCTTCTTCTTCGCGCTGCTTTTCTCCTGCAGCTCCAGCGCATACCGCTACTACTGTTGCAACACATCAGTGTGCCCCACAGTACCCGTGCCTCCCACCCTCGGGGAGTACCGCGCCCCCCTCGTGCTCGCTACCCTCAAAACATCATGCGTGTGAATGTGCGTGTTGCTCTTCGGCTCAAGGTCCTGTCCCTCCTGCTGTGCTCTCCCACTCCACTCCTTGCTGGAGGCCGGGCCAAGCCCCACACTGTCGGCATTGGCGCAGGAAAGCGTGTCCCGTACAGCATTTCGGCCGACCCCGCAGGCGCGAGCCTGGATGAGAAGACCCTCCATGTGCGCCCGCTCATCGTCGACGACAAGGTCAAGGAGTGGACCACCGGCGAGGTGCACGACATCACCGACCGCAGCTTCGTTGTCCGTCGCGCCCTGCGCCTCAACGACGCGCTCCCCGGCGAGAAGGCCGAGCATTGGATCTGGCAGCGCGGCCCCTGGATCATGGTCGATCGCACGAACGGCCACGTCACCGCCATGAAGCTGCCCGACTACGATCCTGCCGTCTCGCAGGTCGTCTGGTTTCGCGATGACGCTGCCTACTGCGGCCTGAATTCCGGCGGCCATCAGCTTTACGCTGTGGTCGCGCAGGTCGGCGCGCGCCGGCCCATCCTCGCCAAAAAAATTGGTCCCTGGACACCCACTCCTCCGGCGCCCGGCGCTGCCACTGCGACCGCTTGCGCAAAAGCCGCCTGGCAGCGCGATCCCCTTCGCGTCAGCTTCATTCCCACCGGCGCTACCGAGGCCATGAACTTCAACCTGGTCGGCCTCTCCGCAGTCCTGGTAGAGGACGGCGACACAGACGACAGCGCAAGCGCAGCGGCCGGCAGCAACTAGCGGGAGGTCACATCGTCACCCCCGCCATGACCGGTATCCCCCGCGCGAGCGGCAAAGCCGCGCAGTTGAAGAGCCTGCGCTGATCTCTCGAACTGGATCTGCCGTAAGCATCCGATTCTTCTTCCCACGCGTGCCCAAACAAGCGACCATGTCTTCGCCCAAGGAGGTCGTTCTCAAGATATGAAGACGAATAGGAAAGCCACGTCCGCCACGGCGATCCAGCAAGCCGAACTGATCCTGCATCTCTACGAGCTGCGGCGCGAAACTGTCATGCGCGAAGCCCGCTCTTACATCGGCGGCGAGTTTATGCCCGCCTCGGCTGCGGAGTTTTTCGAGATCGTCAGCGCGGGCGGCAAGCACATGGCATTCGTTCTTCAGGTCTACGGATACTGGGACATGGTGGCCGCATTCGTCGAGCACGGCGCGCTGGACGCGACACTCGTCTTGAACACCTGCCAGGAAATGTACTTCCAATACGCAAAGATCCAGCCGTATCTGGCAGAGTTCCGCAAGAAAATGAACCTGCCCGAGTGGTTAATCAGTGCAGAGCGCGTAATAGAAGGCTCGAAAGCCAGCCGCAAACGCCTCGCCGACATGCAAAGAAGTCTGGCCGCGATCGCCGGCCCACCTGCCGCTCAACCAAAGAAGGCGCGCGCCTAAGGTCGCCCGAGAATGGCGAGCGACGCTACTTGCACCTGCCGGGCGTAGCATCACCTTAGGCATGGAATCCTTCGACGAACTGCTGACGATGGCTGAAGCTGCGCACGGCCACCTGTGCGCCGGACAGATATTGGGCGTCCGCATGGCCATGCTCGGCTGTCAGCGCCTCGGCATCGACGAGCCGCGCGGCCGCGATCGCAAGCGCCTGGTCACTTTCGTTGAAATCGATCGCTGCGCCACCGATGCCATCGGCGTCGTTACCGGCTGCCGCCTCGGCAAGCGCGCGCTCAAATTCCGCGACTGGGGCAAGATGGCCGCCACCTTCATCGACCTCGCCCCCCAAGATTCGACCCAGCACCGCGCCATCCGTATCGCAGCGCGCGAGTCCTCCAAGGACTTGGCCCGCGCTCTGCACCCCGAGATCGACAACAAGAACCAGCAGCAGATGCTTGCCTACCGCGAGCTGTCCGATTCCGACCTCTTCAGCGAAGAATGGGTGCACGTCACTCTGCCGCCCAAAGAATTCCCCGGCTACAAAGGCGATCGCCTCGCCTGCGCCATGTGCGGTGAGGGCATCAACTATGACCGCTATATCGAGCGAGGCGGCCAGCGTCTGTGCCAAGGGTGCGCCTATCCGGAAGAGCGGTATTATCAGCGTCTGTAGGAAAGGCGCACGCTTGCCATCGCTTCTTCCATACATCAAGAGAGTGTGGTGGCGGTTCGCGCGATGTGAGGCATGACTATGGCTGTACTGAGAGTTTGCTACAAGCAGGGTGTCCGTTTCGACGAGGCGTATTACCTCAGCCAACATCTCCCGCTCGCGGGAAGCGTGATGGGGCCACACGGTTTGACCGGGGTCGAAGTAGTGAAGGTGAACGCGACGGCAGATGGATCGACGCCACCGTATCAGCTGATGTTCACCGCGCACTTTGCATCGGAAACCGCCCTGCGGAACGCATTGCAGGACCCGCAAATGCCCCAGGTAATAAGCGATGTCCAGAATTTCTACGACGGCATGCCCGACATCCTTACCGGAGAAGTGATCCCCGCGTCTGCCTAATGAAGCACGGATGTCACATGCGCTGTGCCCTTTCGGCCAACCTTTGCACCGCGACTCGGGCACTCAGAAATTGCATTTCGTCACAAAGCACAACTCATTCGCACCTTCGCGCAATAGACTGGCCGCCGGCACAACTGACTCCCAAATGTCACGAGGAACCGCATGAAAACACTTATCCTTGCGCTGGCGCTTGTCTTCACCATGAACGCTGGAGCGCAGGCGCAGAAGCCCGCACCCACGCTGAAATCTGTTCTGCTTGATCAGTTGCGCAGCACCCATAGCAAGAGCGACTGGTTCGTCTGCGCCAACGTCGCAGTTGCGAACCTCACACCCGAGCAGGCCCGCTGGAGCGATGGCAAGGGCAACCACTCCGTGGGCCAGCTCACCTATCACCTCGTCTTCTGGAATCAGCGTGCGCTGGAACAATTTCAAGGCAAGACGCCGGCAAAGTTCACCGGCAAAAATGACGAGACCTTCAACAACTTCGACGCGAAGCAGTGGAACGACCTCGTCCACCAGCTTGATCAGGTGATGACCGGCATCGAAACCGCAGTGCAGAACGCGAGCGATGCGCAGCTCGCCGAGTGGGCGCCCACCCTCGCGAACATCAGCACGCACAACGCCTATCACATTGGAGAGATCGTGATGGTGCGCAAAGAACAAGGCGCATGGGACGCCAGCAAAGGCGTGAACTAGTCAGCACTCACGCGGGCGACGGAACGTCACAGCGAAGGCACCATGTGGTCCAGCCGGTCGGCAATGGCGTGCATCGCCTCCGCATTCGGGTGGTACGCCACTGGACCGTAGACAGACGGGTTCTCGGGGAATTGCAGCCCGAAAACCCACGGATCGGCGGAACACACGTCGTGTTCCCTGGTGAGTTCGGAGGCCTTCACCAGTCCCGATCGCGTCTCGCTGGCGACCTTCTCCGTCAAGGCCGCCAACCTCGCGGAAACTGAACGGGCCTCTTCCAGCTCTGCGCCATTCAACGGCAATTTCTCCGGACAGGAGCCGGTAGCGGGAAGAATTGTTACGTAATCGACGAAGATCACTTTGGCATTCGGCGAGCGCTGATGCACGCCATCGACAATCGCTCGCATCCTGTCTTCCAGCCCGGTGAACTTCTCTTCGACTGTCGCTTCCGGAACAACCTTGCACACCAGCCTGCTCCACACCGCGTTGATGCTCTGCGGCGCGTTTTCGCAGGACCAGCCAAACAGATTCCCTACATACGAGACGTCATTGCCGCCAATGGTGACGGTCACCAGCCTGGTATGCGGCCCAACCGCATCCAACTGCGGAGGCAGAGCTCGCCAGCTCTTCAGAATGCTCTGCGTCGTCGCGCCCGAACAGGTCACATCCGTCAAGACCACGCCGCGCTTCTGTGCAAAGAGATGAGCGTAGTTCTCCGCGGAACGGCCGCACTGGGTGGGACTCGCGGGAGTGCGGCTGCCTACGCCTGGACCGGCAGCGAAGGAACTGCCCATCGCAACATACTGCGCAGAGTTCGATGGCTTGGTTTGCGCCTGGCAGGCGGGAAGGATCACAGCCAGAAGTGGCGCGAGAAACTGCAGGCGAGGCTTCATCGGATACGGCTTACGCCTTGACGGCCATTCTTTCAACCGCACGCGCAGCCCGGAAGACCGTGTTCTCACCGAAGTGCGGCCCCAAAATCTGCGCGCCAATCGGCAGCCCTTCGCTCGACACGCCGCATGGCACCGAGATACCGCAGATACCTGCGAGGCTCGCGGTGACGGTGTAGATATCCGCGAGATACATCGATACCGGATCGTCCGTCTTCTCGCCGATGCGGAAGGCCGGCGTCGGCGCGGTCGGCGTCACAATCACGTCAACCCTTTCGAACGCCTTCAGAAAATCCTCCGCCAGGACGCGCCGCACCTGCTGGGCCTTGCGGTAGTACGCATCGTAATAGCCCGCGCTCAGCACGTACGTCCCGAGCAGGATGCGCCGCTTCACCTCACGCCCGAAGCCGCGCTCGCGCGTTTCGCGATACATCTCGCTCAGCGTCGTCGCACCCGGCGCGCGATAGCCGTAACGCACTCCGTCGAAGCGCTCAAGGTTCGCGCTCGCCTCTGCTGTCGCCAACACGTAATACGTCGGCACAGCGTAGCGCGTGTGCGGCAGCGACACCGGCGTAATCACACACCCCTGTGCACGCAGCCAATCGATCGCCTTCTCCACCGCGGCCTTCACCTCCGCGTCGAGGCCTTCGGCGAAATATTCCGCCGGCACGCCCACGCGCAATCCCTCGACCGGCTTCTGACACTCGGCAACGTAATCCGGCACCGGACGCTCGGACGAAGTCGCATCCAGTGGATCGTGTCCTGCAATCACACCGAGCACGGCCGCCGCATCCTCCACCGTTCGGGCGAATGGTCCGATGCGATCGAGCGACGAGGCAAAGGCAATCAGGCCATAGCGAGAGACGCGGCCATAGGTCGGCAGCACGCCAACCACGCCGCAAAACGATGCCGGCTGCCGGATCGATCCACCGGTATCCGTCCCCAGCGTCGCTGCCGCCATCTCCGCTGCGACCGCTGCCGCCGAGCCGCCACTCGAGCCACCCGGAACGCGATCCAGCGCGACGGGATTCCGCACCACGCCATAAGCCGAGTTTTCATTCGACGAGCCCATCGCGAATTCGTCGCAATTCATCTTGCCCAGCACCACCGCCCCCGCCTCTTTCAGCCGGCGTACCGCGGTTGCGGTATAGGGCGGCTTATAGCCCTCGAGAATGCGCGAGCCGGCCGTCGCCGGCATACCATCCATCGCGATCACGTCCTTGATGCCCATCGGCACACCCGCCAGCGGACCTAACGGGTCGCCCCGGCCCGCCGCCGCATCCAGGTCCTCGGCCGTCCGCAGCGCACTCTCGCTATCCACGGACAAATACGCATGGATCTCCGGATCGCGCGCTGCGATGCGCTCCAGATAGCCGCTCACCAGCTCCGCAGCCTTCATCTCGCCAGAGATGACACTCTGTCCCAGCTCGCGCAGCGTCATCGCGGTCGCAGGCACGGTATTCGTCTTCACGCTCATCTTCCAGTCACCTGCGCAATCACCTGCGGAACCTTGAAGAATGCGCCATCGGTCTCCGGCGCCGCCTGCATCACCGGCGCGCGTTCCAGGCACGGCACCGGCGTATCCTCGCGCAGTGGCGTTTCTTCCGCATCCCCCCGTTGAGCGTCCGGGAGAATTTCAGAAACCTGTGCCATGGGCGCGACCTTCGCCACGTCCAGCTCGTTCAATTGCGCAATGTAGCCGAGGATCGCGTTCAGATCGCGCCCCATCGCCGGAAGCTCCTCCGGCGTGAGCTCGAGATTCGCAAGCGCCGCGACCTGGCGCACCTGCTCCTCAGAAACTTCCTGGCGTGTAGATGTCGATGTCGGTTCCGTCATGATGAGCGCGCACGCAACATGAGGCCCGCCAGGGCCTCATGTTCTCAATTCGTCTCTTCGAGTATAGAGCGGATCGTCTGCAGCCGCGCTCCACCAGCCGAGTGTTACAGAATCGCGCTTGGCTGAGGCGGTTTCGCCTTACTGCGTATCATGCACACCTCGGCCGTTCGCAGCATCAGCGCCACGTCGCTGCGGAAGGTCGCACGCTCGGCATACGCAAAATCCAGGCTGGTCTTGTAAGGCGTCAGCTTGTACTTGCAGAATGCCTCGATCTGTTCTTCCGGGACCTGCCGCAGCATCTCCTCTTCACAGCGGAAGACCAGTGTCGCCGCACCCGTGATGCCCGGCCGGAATGGCATGCTCTGCGCCTGACGGTGCTGGTGATCGGGAAGCTTCGGCCGCGGTCCCACCAGGCTCATGTCTCCGAACAGCACATTGACCAGTTGGGGCAGCTCATCGAGCTTGTAGCGGCGAAGAAGACGCCCCACAGACGTCACCCGGCGGTCGCCGTGCCGCGTCACAGAAAGCCCCTTCGGCTGTGGCTGGGCCTCCATGGTGCGGAATTTATAGATAGTGAACAATTGTCCCAGGCGGCCTACCCGCTCCTGGCGGAAGATGACGGGGCCGGGCGAGCTGAGCCGGACTGCGATAGCAAGAATGGCAAAAACAGGTGAGAACAGCAGCAGGCCGAAAAGCGCCAGCGTCAAATCCATGGCCCGGCGTTGCGGACAGAGCGACCACTCACTTCCGTTGGGAAATACGAGCGGTTCCGCCGCCTCGTACTCATCGTAAGCAACCGCTGAAGCCGCGCTTCCTCGTGGCCGTTCCTCGCGAAGGGGTGTAGCGCTCTTCCGTGAGTAGTCATTCCATAAAGGTTGAACGGAGAGACTACGTGAGGTTTCAAATGAACTCATTCAGTATCCTTGGATACACTTCTTGCCCCTCTGTTCGGCGCCCGTGGAAGTCGCTCCCCCCGCTCTGGCGCATTAAGGTCGAGGCCGCATCCATTAGGTCAGATGCAGCGGGGGAATCGAACATCGGGTTACCCAAGTTGTAATACCGCCATTGAGTGTGTCGCGCCAAAACTGCAGCTACCCGCGTCAAGGAATCCATTCCCGTTCACAGCCAGCCCTATCCCATACGCAGATAAGGCAGATACTCATCAAAGTATCGTAAAGGAATCGCTACGCACTCCCCAAAGAGGCCGATTGACATTATCGGCGGCAATCCGGATCATGCGCGGAATCAGTGTAAACCTTACACCCTCGAACAGATTTCTCTCTTACCACGTATCTAAATCGACACCGCGTGGCATTAGCCCGCGACTTTTCAAGTATTTACGAATCGACAACAATAGACAATACACGAAAGTTCAGGGTTTCAAAGCGATCTTCCACAACCTGAACAACCCCGGTAATAGCGCAGGCTTCGACTATACGGCCCTATAGAAATCGCGAACAAGTGAATACTGGAGGCCACAATCCGGCAACTTGGATTGAGCCAAGGCTATTCTAAACGGCGCATTGTGAACCCGGCGTTACCGTGGTGCCCCAAGCGATACCCGTCGCTATCTCAAGGGGTGCTTTCTCAAAGACGGTGGTTCAGCCGGTCCCGCTCCGCATCCCGGATCCAGCCCCACTTCGAGAAATACTTCAATGCGGAGAGGACGTGGTGCCAGGCCAGGCGGCGATCGCGATACGAGCCCTTCTGGTATTCGTGCACGATGGAGACCGCCGGATAATACAGGCCGCGGGAGACCACCAGAATCCGGCGCACCAGGTCGACGTCCTCCATATACATGAAGAAGCGTTCGTCGAAGAGTCCCACCTGATCGACAATCTCGTTGCGCAGGAGCAGGAAACAGCCCGAGAGGGTGGGCGGCTCCATGGGCTCGTCATAATCGCGGTCCCGAAGCTCGTAACGCTCCATGGTCCGCCGGAAGACTCCATGCGCAAAGCCCGGAGCAAATCGGCGTATCACCAAGTCCCAGGGCGTCGGCAGCCGCTTGCACAGGTGCTGTGTCGCCCCGTCGGCGTAGAGGATCTTCGGCATCACCACGCCGAGATCGGGCTGGGCCGTCATCACTTCCAGCAGCGTCTCCAGCACTTCGGCGTCGAAGTGCACATCCGGATTCAACACCAGGTGATACGGACTGAGCTCGCGTGCCCACTGGTATGCCAGATTGTGCGCCTTACCAAAGCCGAGATTCCCGGGCGGCCGCAAATAGATCGCCCCGCATTCCTCAGCCAGCGCAGCCACGGCATCCTCGCCCGCATTGTCCACCAGCACCAGCTGAATGCGGCACCGCTGCTGGGTGACGCTGGCCACCGCCCGCCGCAATTGCACGATGGAATTGCGATATGTGACGATCGCCGCCGTCACATCAAAGGCGGGCACGGCGATAGAGAGTGGTGCTGCCGCCAGGGGTGCTCTCGCTGTAGCCGAGCCGATAGTCTGTAGTGGAGGGTTCAACGTCGGCATGACGCAAGAGCCAGCGCGCTTGCTATCCTCTTTGAAGAGGATACTGAATCGCCCGCACCCGGACAAGCAACCACCGCTGCGTTCGATCTGGCCTCTTTTTGGAGTGACGACGCTTGCAAGTTCTGATCGACCTGACCCAGGTCCCGGTCGGCCGGATGGGAATTGGCAGCTACGCGGAAAACCTGCTCGACCAGTTCCGCGAGGTGGCGCCCGACATCTCCTTCACCGTTGCCCTGCAATCAGACGATCCCGCGCTCCGCGCCGCGATTCCGGCCCGCGTTCGCACTCTTCAGTTTCCCGCCCGCCTCTTCCGCTGGCTGCCGGGGCGTTTCTTTTTCGAGCAGCTCATCTTGCCCTGGCTTGCCTGGCGCCATGGCGCAGAGGTGATCCATTCGCTGCACTACTCCCTGCCTCTGGTTCCCACGCGAGCGCGCCGCGTCGTCACCATGCACGACATGACCGCCTATCTCCTGCCCCACATGCATCCGTGGTCCAAGGGCGCATACATGCGCTTCTTCATCCGGCAGGCCATCAGGCACGGAGACCGCCTGATCTTCGTCTCCTTCTCCGCACTCGATGAATGCCGCAGATGGTTCAACATCTCCCTGGACAACGCCGCTGTCGTCCACCATGGCAAAAGCGAGGCCTTCCGTCCCGATGGTCCGACAGAAGCGCTGGCGGAGGTCCGTGCGCGGTACGGGCTGCCGCTCCAGTATCTGCTCTACCTGGGCACGCTCGAACCCCGGAAAAACGTCCCCTTGCTGTTGCGCGCGTTTGCGCAGCTTGCCGAAAAACATCCCGAGGTGCGGCTGGTGATCGCAGGCAAGAAGGGGTGGTACTTCGACGAGATCTTCCATACCGTCGAGGTGCTCAACCTCGCAGACCGCGTCATCTTCACCGGCTATGTGGACGAAGCGGACAAGCCGGCTCTGATCCGCGGCGCGCTTCTCTTTCTCTATCCCTCGCTGCACGAGGGCTTCGGCGTTCCGGTGCTCGAAGCGATGGCTTCCGGTGTACCGACCATCGCCGGGAACCGCACCTCAATTCCGGAAATCGCCGGAGATGGCGCACTGCTGGTCGATCCCGAATCGCTGCCCGGGCTGACCGCTGCGCTTGAACATCTCTACACCGACGTGCCAGCGCGCGCCACGCTTGCCGCACGTGGTCTGGCCCAGGCTGCTAAATTTTCCTGGAAGAAGACGGCCGAAGAAACTGCGACCATCTATAGAGAAACTGCAGAGGCGGGAGAAACCGCAAAGGCGCACGAAACCGCGGACCCGCGCAAAGACGCACCGGCGAAACCCTAACTCAAATTACGAGCCTGCAGCCTCGTCCGGCGGCGCATGCGCAGGCGCCGCCAAAGCTCCTGCCGGGTCATGCGCGAGAATGTTGCGTCGGCCAACCCCCGCTGCCGGACGGCTCGGGCCGCAAGCCGGAGCAGATGGACCAGCTGTTCCGCCCAGCCGCGATAGAGATCGAGAAAATCGCTCTCCGCCGCGAGATACGTCGCATACCGCGCCGGGCTCATGCGCGCATCGTAATCGAGCATGGCCACTTCATGTTCGAGCGGAAGATCGCTCGCGATCCGCACGCCAAACCCATGCTCATGGAAGCGATGGAAGACGTAGATATCCGAATAGTCCAGCCAGAACCGAGGGCTGTACCCGCCGATCGCCTCCAGCGCGCTCACCCTCATCAGGGTGCCGCTGTTGGCGGCAAAGAGGAGCCGCCGCTCGGTGTAGGCGGCAGCCAGCCGTGGCAACGCCACGTGACGCCCAAAACGCCACAGCCGCGGTGACACGACAAACGCTCCTGCATAGAGAAACGGGGAAATCGCCGCGATCTCTTCATCACGGGCCGCCTCTTCCGCATATCGCCGCATGCCACGCAGAAAATCTCCGGTAACCGACGTATCGTGATCGAGCAGCAGCAGCCATGCCGCACCCTGCTCGGCTGCCAACCGCGCCGCGGTGTTGTATGCACCGGCCACGCCCTCATTCTGCGCGGCATGATGATAGCGAAACGGAATGGGCAGCGTCACGTTTGGCAGCGGCTGCGGGCTGTTGTCCCACACCAGCAGATCGAAGCTGCGCAGGAGCGCCGGATCCTGCTGCACCGCCTCGATCAGTCCCGCCAGAGTTTTCGACGCATCGAATGCAGTGCGATACAGCACCACCACCATGAGGATGGCCGCGCCGTCGCTCATCGCTGCTCCCTGCAACCCATTTCTTCCCGCCACCTGCGGAGGCGCTTGGCGCGCGTCATGGTCAGGCGGCGCAGCAATGCCGCGCGCGTTGACTGAAGTATCTCCGGATACTCCTGCCGGCGATGCTGATTCACCAGGCGCACACCCAGTTGCGCAGTGTACGCTGCGCGCGCCCACCATGAACTGTACAGGTCCATGTACGCGGATTCAGCCGACAGGTAATTCTGGAAATGGGGTAGCGACACGCGCTCTTTATAGTTGAGCAGCGAAAAATGATGTTCCAGATGCACAGAATCCAGCACGAACATGCGCCAGCCGTGCACGTAGAGCCGATGATGCAGAGAGCTGTCGAAATGATCCAGCCAGAAACACGGGTCGAATCCGCCAATCGCGTCGAGCGCCTTCACCCGCAGCAGCGCGGCTGAATTGAACGCCCGCGCCTCTCGCCGCGGCACACCGGAAAAGTGTAGCGGCAACGGCGTTGCCCGCCCGATTCCTACATATGCCGGCGACAGCAGCCGCTCACCTTCAGCGAGATGCGGCACAATAGCGGCGATATGAGGATCATCCGCCGCAGCTTGCAGACCAGGCTGGATCGCAGAAAAAAAGTCCAGCGGCAGAGCCGTATCCTGATCCAGCGTCAGCAGCCAGTCATAACCCTCGGCGCGCGCCTGTTGGAGCGCCGTCTCATACGCGCCCAGCAGCCCACGGTTGGTAGCAGCCGCGTGATAACGAAAGCCCGCCGGCAGCGTCCCGAAGGCTTGTGGCTCGGCAATGTCCGCCGTGTTGTCGGCACCGTTCTCCGCACTGTTCTCATAGACCAGCACGGCGCAATCCAGCGAGGCGTTCTCAAGCGCGCGTGCCAGCGTCGCGACCGTTACCGAAGCGGAAGGATGCTGCTTGTACAACACGATCACGGCAAAGATACGTGCGCGCTCGATGGAGCTGTCACCCGGCAAGACTGCTCCTAGCCCACTCTCGCTGTTGCTGGAAACCGGCCGCGGCCGCCGGATTGTGGCCCTTCTTGACGGCATGGCGACGCGGACTGTTGTGCGTGCATATACACCTGCAGTGAGGATGGCCTAGCCGCGCAGGCTCATCGCCTGTTTCACTTGCTTGTAGCGGTCGCGCAGCCGCGGGTCTCTCTCGGCGTACTCATACAGATAGATCACCGTGACCCGGATGAAGCCGAACATGGTTCCGACTACCAGCCCGATGAGGAGAAACAGGAACGGCTTCGGCCACGAACGCGCTTTCGGAAGCAGCGGCGGGTCCACCATCTGCACTGTCGGGGACGCTTTGGCTTCGTCGATGCGAGCCGCCTCCAGCTGCCGGGCCAGCAAATCGTAGAGCGTCTGATGGTATTGCACATCGCGCTCCTTACGGATGTACTCGAGTCCTGCTACCGGAAACTGCCGCAGCCCCATCATGTCGCTGCTGGTACCCTTCTGCAGTTGTTGCAATTGCTCCCGCAGGCCGCCTAATTCGGTGCGCAGCCGGATCACCTCGGGGTTCTGCTCCGTGGACGAGGAGAGCAGAGAGCCAAGCTGCACCTCATGAGAGGTGATATTTGCCTGGAGACTGGCCTCCTGGCTGATGATGGTCTCGGCCTGTCCACTCAGCTGCAGCACACCGGTGGATTGCTGCGTCTGCTTCAGGGCGACTTCAGCATCCGCCAGACGATCTTTCTCCCGATCGAGCTGCTGTTCAAAGAACAGCCGCCGCTGGGCAGCAGCTCCAATGGCCAGCCGGTTGTTCTGCTGAAACAGCTCGTCGGCATAGCCGTTGGTGAGTGCGACCGAGCGCTTCGGGTCCGTATCCTCCACGGTGACCTGGATCAGTCCGTCTTTGGAGGTGGAGAATTTAGATCGCTTCCGCAGCATGCCCGCGGCCCCATCCCGGTCGGGAATCTTGTATACGTCCATTAGGTGGAATCGATCCACCATATTGAGGGCAACCAGGTTGGTCTGCAGAATCGCCACGTACAAATCGGCCGGATTCTTTCCAATACCGCTACCCACGCCTGCAAATGCGGTGAGGGCGCCGAGCTGGCTCAGCAGTGCTGCGCTGGACTGCTCCTGCTGCGGCGGCATGATGACTGCTGCCGACTGGTAAAGCGTGGTCGAACGGAAAAGCACGATAAGCGCGACCACCACCCCGGCCAGAGCCCAGGCGGCGATCAGCCATTTGCGCCGCGCAAAGATCAGCAGCACATCCAGCACATCCAGCCTGCGAACACTCCCTTGCTCGATTTCCATCGCCTGACTCAATTCGTGATTACCGCAAGCGCCCCGGCGCCCAGCGCAATGGAAGAGAAGAGCTGCGAGAAATTGAGCAGGGTCCGGAGACCGTTGCCGCGATAGGTTCTCTCGGGCACCACGATGGTATCCCCTGGATGAATGCGCGACTGGTCGAATTCATTGCCCCAGAAGGTCTTCGCCGACTCACGGCTCAGCACCGAGCCGTCCGCCCGAATGACAAACGCATGCTTGTCGTCTGCATCCCGGTTGGCGCCGCCCGCCTGTTTGAGATACCCGAAGACGCGCCGCTGCGGATCGAATAGAAACGTGCTCTGCTCGTACACCGCGCCCACCACGTTCACACTCGATGGCTTTGGCGGAACGATGAACCGGTCTCCATCTTCCAAAGACAGGTCCGGCAGATTGTTCACGCTGTCCGCATCCGGTGAGAGAGAAAGCACCACGCGGCCGCTCGCGCGCAGTTGCCGCAGCCGGTTCACCAGCAGTTGCGTTGCGCCCGACGCCGCAGCATTGGCCGCCTGGTCGACGGGCGTGATCGCTCCCGCTGCGCTGGCCGCACCGGCACGGTCGGTAGCCAGCTCCAGTTGGGTTACGTAATCATCCAGCCGCTGCTGCTGCACGATGCGCGCCGATTCGCGCGTCAGCTCCGCTCCGAAAAGATATGCGTTCGGCGTGAGTCCGCCAGCGCGTTCAATCAGGTGGCGCAGCGTCTCACCAGGTTCCGCGCTGTAGATACCGGCATGCTCCACCTCGCCCTCGATGCGGATCAGCTTGGTCTGCTGGCTCTGCGGCACGCGGATATCGGCCTGGGAAAAGATGGTGATGATGTCGTGCGGCTCCAGCGTCAGATCCTGGCCGGCATCGTGCTCCCGCACCAGTTTGCCCAGATCGAACGGGATCAAGGTCGTCTTCAGCGTCACCGGATCCATCCGCTCGATCACGGCATAGGACCAGTCAATTTCCGGTGCCATCAGCGAGACGTCGTTCAGGTAGCGCGCGCCCGCTGTGTTTTCCGTGCGAGCGATACGCTCCTCGTCCGCCAGCGAACCGCCGCCGATGGTGTTGTTGCGGGGGACCGTTGTCTGCGTATTCTGTCCCGGCTGATTCGGCACTGTCCCCGGGATCATTTCGTCGGGCGGCGTCAGTTCGCTGGTGGCGGGGCCATACGCCATGTTGTTCGACAGCGCTGCCTGCGCATTCACGTCCACTGGCGGCGCCTGCGCGTTGCTTGTGCTCGCTGCCGCTGCTGCTCCCTGATCGCCCGATTGCGCATTCTGCGCCGCCTGCTGCTGATCGTAGAGCTTCTTCTCCTGATCCCGCTGCAAGTAAAGGAAATACTGCCGCTGACTCTCCGCCTGCGTCTGCCGATAGGCAGTGAAGCGTTGCGCATAGTCGGGTTGGAAGACCGGCGAGGGCAGCCCGAGCTGATTCCGTTTCTGCCAGTAGTCGCGGGTCACCAGCGACTCGCTGTTAGGCAGCAGCTCGCTCAGCTTCATGCCTGGATGCCAGGCAAAGCGCCCCGGGTCCGCCACATTGCCGCGCACGGTCACTGTCTTATCGAAGCTCGGCGAAATCGGCAGCACGCGGATCACATCTCCGTCCTGTAGCGACATGCCTTTGCCGGCGCTGTCCAGCGTCACGTCGATGGCACGCTGGTGCTGCTCCGCATCGATGC
Organism: uncultured Acidobacteriaceae bacterium; assembly: GCA_963737035.1. Classification (GTDB taxonomy): domain Bacteria; phylum Acidobacteriota; class Terriglobia; order Terriglobales; family Acidobacteriaceae; genus KBS-83. The sequence continues at coordinate 196,100 of CAVTRJ010000003.1, forward strand.
GCTCCAGCGAGGCACGCGTTAAAGACGCCATGCTCGTCAGACCGCCCGCATCGGTCAGCACATCGCCCAGCGTCGATGTCTCCTTCTGGTCCTTCAACTCGTAAATCGCAGGCGACCGCACACTTCCATACACCGCTACCTGCGGCCCCACAGGCGGGATGTACACCACGTCCCCAGGCAGCAGCGGCACATCGTGAGACTTGTCCCCGTTCACCAGCAGGTCATACAAGTCGAAATCAGCGATGGTCGCACCATCGCGGCGCAGCAGAATGTGGCGCATCGAGCCCTGCGGCGACGGGCCTCCAGTCGCAAAGATGGCGCTTACCAGCGTGCTCAGCGAGCTCACCGTATAGCTGCCCGGATAACGCGCCTGCCCGGTCACAAAGACCCGAATCGCATGCAGCTGCCCCAGATTCACCGAAACGTCAAAGTTCTTGTAGATGCGTCCCACCGCATCGTGCACATGCTGCCGCAGCTCGTCATACGGGACCCCGCCCACGTGCACCGTGCCCACCTGCGGTATGTAGACCATCCCATTCCGGTCCACCGTCAACTCGGCATTGAAATTGATCTGACCCCAGACGCGGATCAGCACCTGGTCGCCCGGACCTACAACATAATTCCCCGTCACCGGCACCTGGTCCACCGGCGCAAACGTGCTCGGGCTCTGCAGAAACAGTCTCGCGCCATAAATCGGCAGCATCTGGCCCACCGACGCGTAGACTCTCCGCTGAAATTCGCTAGGCGGGTCCGGCGCAAAGAAGCGCTGGTAATACAGCGGATAGGTGCGTGCGTTTTCACCTTCCGTGCGGCCGGCCGTACCGTTCAGGTTGTCGACGTAGTTCGGCGACGGCTGTAAATCCATCGACTGCGGAACGGTAGGCAGGTTCGCGCCGGCGTTAGCACCGCCGGCGCCCGGATTCTGCTGGCCGGATGTGCCGGGAGTGCCGCCCGTCTGCAGGCTGGGCAGTTGGAATTGTTGACCCTGCTGGCCGGAACTCGCTCCGCAGTAAGATGTATTCGGATCGCATGCCTGACCGAATGCCGGCGTCGCGGCAAACGCCACAGTGCTCGCCAGAAGGAGCGCGAAGACATTTTTTCTGGAGCTTTGAGTAGCTGAGATCCACCTGGCGTGGATTTTCCTTGGGGAAAGGTCACAAGAACTGTCGCTGGTTCGTGTGAACCTCCAGGAAAACTGCGTTAAGCGTTGACTCATATTCGGGTTTGCAGCACGCCGGTTCGGTCGGGAACGTTCGGCACGCGACGCTAGTCTCACTCCTTGGAACAATCTGTTCCGGAACAATCCGTTTCGAGGGCCAGGCCGTTGGTCCCGGTCCGTCTAGTGTAGAGACTACACGATTCCGGCGGCATCTCTGTTTCCATTCCGCCTGCCGGTACCAGAACCATTCCATCCCTGGATCTCAACGTGGAAGCCCGGTCTCCAGACCCGTTCCAGGCCAGTCCCTGGCCGCTGCACGTGGCGGCGGCTTCACCTTCTGCGTCAGACGCGCAGCTATGCCACCGCCCACGAGTTCGCGTCGAGAAGCCGTCATCAGGAACAGAATGCAGATGGAAAACGGGCTGCCGAAGCTGAACAGGTAACGGGTGGAGATGTTATTCAGGAAATACACGATCATCAAACACCACAACATCGCGTAGTAGCGCGTCCAGGGGTTGTTCTCCCGCAGGTTCGATGCCTTCCACAGCAGAAAGAAGGCGCGCAGCATACTGCCGATGATGAGCCCTCCGGCAATCAGACCGCTCTCGAACAGAAGCTCTACATAACCGTTGTCGATGGTGCCCACCATGCGCTCGCCCATACGATAGCCGAAGCCGAAAAGCCACCGGTTGTGTGTGCGCAGGATGTGAAAGGCGATTTGCCATATGCCAGTTCGTCCCGAGAGGCCAGACTTCAAACCACGCTGACTCGAAGTCAATGACAGGAAGTCCACCAGATAGTCTTCGATATGGCCAATGCGGTTGTGTTGCAGCAGAAACAAGATTGCAAGCGGGGTCAGAATCAGCAAGAGGATGACATGAACATGCCGGATGCGGAATCGTTGCATCCACCCCCTGGAAGCGCCACGGGCCAGCAGGGCCGCTCCGGCCGCGAGCACCGCGACGAGTGAGCCGCGCGAACCGGTAAGAAAGATCAGGCCAAAACACGCGAAGGAGAGTGCAACCAACCCGCGTTTCTTCCAGACTACCTTCTCCTCCATCGCCCGCCATATGATGACCGGCAAAAAGCCCGCGAACATGAAGCTAATCAGGTTAGGATGTGCGCGAGTGCCGGCAGTGAACCGCCCTGAGGTCGCAAGGAGCGTGCGCCGGCCGGTGATCAAACTCAGGCAGATCGTCAGAATCGCCGCCTGCGAATATGCCCGGATCACATTCGGAACGCCGATCTCCTGCACGATCATGCGCGCGCTGAGAAATACTCCGATGAAAACCAGGCCATACAAAACGGAGTACAAGTCGTGCGATGTATAGGAGACCACTTCGCCGAACAGCAGCGCCGCAAACAGCAGACCGCCACCACCGAGGATGTGTTGTATACGGTTCGCGCGCTGCCTCCCGCACAGGACCAGTAGGCCGCAGCAGCCCAGAAGCGCCAGGGAAAGAACACCACCAAGAATGGACGAAAACTCGTACTGCAGAAAAGCGAGCATAAAGCTGAAGCAGAGGCCCGTCCGGATAATCCAGCCAAGAGTGATCCGCGCACCGGGGGGCGCAGGCAGTCCGGCACGGGACGATGCGGTCCACCCCACGCCTTGCGCCATCTTTACCCGCTCCATCTGCAGTTGCGCTGGCTCAATGCATCTCCGCGTTTTTCAGCAGGTCGCTGCCACATTCTATTACGCCTGTCACGCGGTATCTCTTCGGCAGCCGGAGAGATTTACAGCCGGGCTCACCCCCCGGTGAGCTCCCACTTCGGCTCTCAAAGATCGTCTTGAGGCTCTGTCTTCCCCGACGTTATTCGACCGTCAGATTCAGGGTCACGCTATGCGAGACACCCGGCGCGCCGGCCGCTACCGTGATCGTGTAGACACCCTGGCTGCTACTACCGCCGCCCGACCCCGGGCTTGTAGTGTCGCCCCCACCCTTGACGGAAAGCCCGCAGCCCGCCAGCCCCAGGCAGAGCGCTCCCAGCACCAGCAGCATCCGGCAATGTTCGAGCGAACCTGTCCATCCACGTCTGCGCCACAGCACCAGGCAGGCAAGCACCGCCCCGGCCATACTCCCGCCGCCCCATGGCGACTTCGAGCTGGACCGCGCGCTCGCCGCAGCAGTTATCACCGTCACCTGGATTGTCGCCGTCGCACCCGTGCCCGCCATGGTTACATTCGCCGGATTCGTCGAGCAGGTGCTCCCCGCCGGCGCCCCCGTGCACACGAACGTGATCTGCCCAGCCGAAGCGCCCAGCGGCGTCAGCAATAATTGATAGGTCGCGCTGCTTCCACCCGTCACCGTGCTGCTCGATGCGCCCTGCACGCTCAACTCGAAGTCGGCACCGATCCCTGTCACCGGCAGATTGAACGGCGCGGCCGCCCCGCTCGCCGTCACCTGAACCGTGCCCTCCTGGGAGCCGGTCGCTTGCGGGGCAAAGGTTACCGCCACCGTGCAGCTCGCTCCCGGCGCAATCGCGATGGTGCAGGCATTGTTCGCGATGGCGAAACCCTGGCTGGCCGCTACCGAGATGCCGCTCAGCGCAGTGCTCCCGGTGTTGATCACCGTCAGCGTCTGCGGGGACGAAATCGAGTTCACTCCCTGGATTCCAAAATCAATGGCCAGCGGCGATAGCGTCGCCAAGATCCCGCTGCCCGATGCCGGCGGAACCCCGGTGCCATTCAGTGCCACCGCCTGCGCCCCTAACGCATCCTGGATCGTGATCTGGCCGCGCTCCGCTCCCACCGCCTTGGGCGAATACACCACCTGAATCGCGCAGGTACTATGTCCAGGCAGCGCGATGCCGCACAAATTCGTCACCGCGAAATCGCCCGTCACCTGCACCGCGATGCTTGTCAGCGCGCTATCGCCGCTGTTCGTCACCGTCACCTGCTGTGCGGCGCTGGTCGTGCCAATCGTCTGCGCCGCAAAGGTCAGTGACGACGCGCTCAGCCCATCCGTCGGGCCTGTCTGTCCATCCCCGCTCAGCAACGCGGTCTGCGTGCCGGCATCGTCGGTCGCCACCAGACTGCCGGAGGCTGCACCCGATGCCGTCGGCAAGAAGACCACCCCAACCGTGCAACTAGTATTCACTGCCAGCGTCGAACCGCAGGTATTTGCCGTGATAGAGAATGGTCCGCTGATGCTCAGCGGCTTCAGTCCTGCGACGATTTTTCCTGTATTCGCAACGGTTACATACTGCACCGCGCTGGTCTGACCGATGCGGAGCGCCCCGAAGTCAACCCGCAGCGGCGTCAGCACAACCGTGCTCTCCTGGGTGCCCGTACCCTGCACATCGGCGCTCAGCACACCGCCTTCTACATTCGCCGTCACCGTCACCGTTCCGCTGCGCTGCCCTGTTGCGGTTGGCGCAAATACGATCGAGATCGCGCACGACGCGCCCGGCGCCAGACTCGCGGGGCACTGGTTGCTCAGCACAAAATCACTGCTGTCCACCGTCGGCGCGCTCAGAGTCAGCGTAGTTCCGCCGGTATTGCGGATCGTCAGGCTCTCAGCGGCACTCGTCGTAGCTACTGCCTGCGAAGCGAAGACCAGCGGGGACGGTGCAATCGTCGCCGTAGCCGTCGTCGCTTTCAGGGCCGTGCTCGCCAGCTCCGCCTGCCACACGCCGCGCCCCTTTGTGCCGGCCCGCAGCCAGGTCTCGCCATTGCTGTCGACTGCGCTCAGCGTCGTCACCCGGACCGCGGGCATCCCGGTGCCATACGCGCTCCAGCAGTTCTGGCTCACAATCGCGCATTGTGAAATCGATGTAGTTACAAACACTCCGACATCGGTCCCCACGTACACAATCGCCGGGTCCTCCGGGTCCACCAGCACCGCGTTCACCGGCGCATTCGGCAGGTCGTTGGTCAGGTTCTGCCAGGTGCTGCCCGCATCCGTGCTGCCATAGAACACCGTCACATTCGGTCGCGCCAATTGTGCAAATCCCTGTCCGCCAAAGCCAGCGATCCCCACATATACAGTTTTTCCCGTCGTGTCCGACGAGTCGACGGCGATGGCTGAAATCCCCATCTGGGCGCGATTGAACTTCTGCGCGTCCGTCAGATCGTTCGGGACTGGACTGCCCGTCACATCGCTCCACACCGTCGATCCTGCAACCGACGAGGGCGTTACCAGCGCCGTCAGCACATGGCCGGCGAGCGTGAACGCTCCATCACCCGCACCCGCCAGCCCCACATAGATCCGCTCTGCCCGGTCGCCGCGGCCGGAGATGGCTCCGCTCGCGGCCAGCGCACGCACCTGGGTGTTGCTCGACTGGCATACCGGAGCGTTGCTGCCGTCGAGCGTTTTGCTCAGCGCATTCGCCGCGCTCCAGTTCGTTCCATCTGCCGGGCCCCGCCACAAACGGCAGGTCGCCACCAGGATCCGGGTCGGATCTTCCGGGTCCAGCGTCCACACCGCCGGTGTCCTCAGTGCCGATCCATCGCCGCTCACCTGGGCGTTTCCGATCACCGGCGTGCTTCCAAAATCTCCCGGGCCGCACGCCGCACCAGATCCGCAACTACTGATCGACACTCCCGCGCCTGAGGTCGCAAACCACGTGCCCGCATTCGCTCCCCAACCCGCTGCGGTTGAACCTCCCGGCCCGTTTACCAGTAGCTGCCATGCGCCATCGTTGCCGCCCGCCGATCCCGCTGCCCCGATTCCCGCCAGCAACTGATTCGCATCGGACGGGTCCTGCGCCAGCGAGGTCACCTCCGCCAGCGAGCCCAGCGTTGCGTTCAGGTTGGCGAAGTGCGCTGCGTCATCGCTGGAACAGATCGCCTGCTGCTGGTTCACCGCATCCGGCGTGCGCCACAGCCCGCGATCGTTCGCAAAGTAAAGCATCGCGGTATTGGCTACCCACGCGATGCCATGCTGATTCGGTCCCACGTGCGCTGCCCCGCACGAATTCACATTCGTCGTGTTCCGCCACACGCATCCCGCTGTCAGACTGCAGCGAAATAAGTCCTGCGTCCCTGCGAAGAGCAACGTGTCATTGCCGGACGGAATCGCTGTGAGCAACAGTGCGTGGCTCGCGCCGGAAATCACGCCCGTGCTCGTCTCAAGCGCATTTGCGATGGCAATCTGCTTGCCAAACACCGGCGTCTGGGCCGCACACCCGCCGCCCGAGGCGCTGCACACGTCCTCCCACAGCCCGAGGTCTTTGTCATTCTGGTCTGCCGCCAGCGCGAACATGTCACCGCTGCCCGGCTGCACCGCCAGCGCCGCGCTGTAGATGGGGCAATTCGACGACCCGGTGAACGGGCACGAGGACCGGCTGAGTACTGTGCCGCCGGGCTGGTTCGTCATCCGAGTCCACGTCATTCCATCCGGCGAGGAGTAGAAGCCATGATTGCGCAGCGCCGCTACGAAGATGCCGCGCACCGGATTCCACGCCACCGCCAGTGCGACGATCCCCGTCTTCTCAAGTATCGGCGACTGCAGCGTCTGCCCCGACCCGTCGGCGATGGTTGCTAATTGCCAGGTCTGTCCCGCGTCCTGGGAGTAGAACAGCCCGGTCGCGCTATCGTCGGCCACATTGGTATATCCCGCATTCACCATGTAGGCGCCTTGCGCGGTGGTCATTGCGGCGACGACCGTGCTCGGCGCGGACGTGCTCCACGCAAATCCCGTAAACGCTTCGCCGAAGAAGCTGTTCTGCTCCAGGCCCGTCCCCAGATCGCGCGAACCCGTGATCGACGTCCACGAATTGCCGCCATCGGCCGAGCGCAGGATCCCGGTTCCATACAGCGAGTCAGGCTCTCCGGTCGGATCGCCTGTCCCCGCCAGCACCACACCTGTGTGGCCCGGCTGCACGCTCACCGCCCCCGCGCTCATCAAGTTCAGATGGAAATTTGGCACGTCGATGGCCAGCACCAGGTCGGTCACGGGCACAAATGTCACGCCGCTCGACGCCGCAGCATTGGTTGACTTAAAGACTCCGCCAGTGGTGCCGATATATACGGTGTTGCCGCTCGCATCCGAGGGATCGACCGCCACGCTCAGCACGCGCCCGCTCGCCGGCCCTGTCGCGTTCGCGGTCAAGCTCGTGGGTGCCAGCGGTGCCCACGGCACATTCAGCGCTGCTGTGCCTCCGCTCTGTGCGAGCAGGGTTGCGCTGGCGCTCGCCAGTAAGAGAACCAGAGATAGAAGTGGCGCGACACAGGAAAGCGTCGCCCATCGGGGCGTAATCGCCCGACGGCGCAGCATAGTCTCCCTATCTTGCCTGAGCCCTCTCTCTTGCATGGTCCCGGACGAATCGGCCCCTTCCCTCCAGCGCATCACCGCGCGCTGAAGAGTCCTCGTCGATTATCCGGTGCAAAAGGAAGGAATTAGAGCTGTCACCAGGACAGTCACGTTACCAAACGGGGACGCTCTCTCCCACTTGCGCACCAAAGCTTTCCCGATACCAATCCACCGTCCGCTTCAGCCCCTCTTCAAAGCCCACCACCGGCTCATACCCGAAGGCCTCGCGCGCCGCCGAGATGTCCGCCTCCGAATCCGTGATGTCGCCCAGCCGCGGTGGCCCGTACTGCGCAGGATGCCGGAACTCCAGCAGCTCCGCAAGAAGTCGATAGGTCTCGTTCAGCGTGTGCCGTCCGCCGCACGCCACGTTGAAAGTTCTGCCGCCGATCTTCTCCTTCGGCGCAGCTGCCGCCAGCAGATTCGCCGACACCGCATTCGCAATATAGGTGAAGTCGCGCCCCTGCTCGCCGGTTCCGAAGATCGTTGGGCGCTCGCCGCGCATCATTTGCAAAATGAACTTCGCCATCACTCCGCTGTATGGCGAGTCCGGTGCCTGTCGCGGTCCGAAGATGTTGAAGTAGCGCAGGCATGCCGTCTCCATCCCATACACCTGCCAATAGCTCTTCATATAGAGCTCGCCCGTCAGCTTCTGCACCGCGTACGGCGCGATCGGCGCCGGAGTCATCGACTCGCGACGCGGCATCCCCGGCTGGTTCCCATACGCGGATGACGAAGCCGCATAGATGATGCGTCGCACTCCCGCCGCACGCGCCGCTTCGAGCAGCGTAAAGGTGCCGTTGATGTTCGCGTCGTGGCTCGGCGCCGGCTCCTTCACCGAGCGTGGCACCGAAGGCAGCGCGCCCTCATGAAAAATGACCTCCACGCCCTCACAGGCCGCTCGCATCGCTGCCGCGTCGCGCAGATCGGCCTCGCGAAAGTCCAGCTTATTCCACGCGCCAGCGGAAATGCTTCTTGGATTTAAGAAAGGCTCGATATTCGTGCGCCGCCCGGTGACAAAATTGTCGACCCCACGCACATCCCCGCCGCGCTCCAGCAAAGCCTCGGCCAGCGCCGAGCCAATAAACCCCGCTACACCTGTAATCAGATATTTCGCCATCACACTCCTGGGCGGCCGCCCGCCGTTACTCGTTTTCAACCCGTTTCCCGCTTATTCCAACGACAGACAAATAATACTGACTTCATATTGCTGGGCGATCGCTCTCCCTATGCAAGTTAGACTGTCAGCATCTTTCGTTCTTGAGGAATCGAGAACATGACGCGCTTCAAGGCATCGATTCTCCCCGCAGTCAGTCTGTTTTTTGTCGCCCCATTCGTCGCGGAGTTTCTCCTCGGCAACCTCTCGCTCAAGCTCCTTCCCGCGCTCATCGTGCTCGCTCCCATGTATGGCGGCGGTGCTTTGCTCATTCGCGAGACAGCGCGCCGGGCCAACCGCGGCTGGCCCTCCATCCTTCTGTTGGGTGCCGCGTACGCCCTCATCGAAGAGGGCTTCGTCACCCAGTCGCTCTTCAACCCCGACTACCTCAAAATGCAGATGCACCTGCTCGATCACGCGTGGATTCCGGCGCTCGGCATGGGTGCCTGGTGGACGCTCTTCGTGCTCAACCTGCATATTTTCTGGAGCGTCGCCGTGTCCATCGCGCTTGTCGAGGCCGTCGTTCCGAAGTGCGCCACCACTCCTTGGCTCGGCAGTATCGGGAAATCCGTCGCGGTTCTTCTCTTCGTCGCGGGTCTCGTCGCAAATGCACGCTTCACCATGAGCCACGACCCCTTCCTCGCCTCGCGCGCTCAATTCCTCGGAGCAGGTCTACTGTGCGCGCTTCTGATTGTCTGCGCCTTTGCCCTGCCCTCGCGTCCTCTACGGATTGCCGGCGGTTCCGTGCCGAACCCGTGGTTTACAGGCGCGGTGGCCTTGATTCTCGGCCTCGCCGTGCTCCTCACACCCGATCGCTGGAACTGGGGCGCATTCGCTGCCGTGCTTATCGCCGACGTGCTCTTCCTCGCATTTGTCTACACACTCTCGCGAAGAACGCACTGGACACCTTTGCATACCCTGAGCCTGGCCGCCGGTGGCGCGCTCGCATACGGCCTCCACGCATTTTTCGAAATACCTGTCGCGGGTGGCAGTGGAATGCTCGCGCGCATCGGCAACGCACTCTTTCTTGCCATCGCCATTGCGCTGATCGCAGCTGGCGCAAAACATTCCTCATCTTTTCGGGAGCAAGACACCACAAGCGTCGCAGCGCTAACGCAGTAACGTCGCGCTGCAGTGTAGACGTGCAGGAGCGATACGCGTATGTGCTTTTCAGCAACAGCAAACTTCGTAGGCAGCGGAGTCCTCGCCGGCGTTGGCGTCATCACCCTGACCCGCGTCAAGCACCACTTGCAAGGAATAGATCGATCTGAATACCTCAGTGAGCAAGTCGCACTGTGGCTGTTGGTTATAGATCGGGACTCCTGGTGAGGACGTGTGTCGAGCGGGATCTCACTTTCCCCGCGAGAACCGGAAGACGACTCCCGCGCCGAGGCGCAACGTGTTCTGCACATCCGTGGTGCCGTTTGGAAATTGCGTACGGACCCAGTCCGCCTCGAATGCGCGGATACCGAAGTGGCGCGACAAACCAAGATCGACACCGCCGCCTATCTGCATGGCAACCGAGATGTGATCGGTTTCGCCACCCGAGGCGGTAGGAAAGAAGCTGTTGAATCCCCATGCCTGACCGCCCAGAGCCTGACCGAAGATCGCGAGGCTGCGCTTGTGTTCCGATCCAATCGGCTTGTAATAGGTGTACCGGGGACCGAAAGTAGCGGTGACCAGCGTGAGACCAATGCCACTGTTAGCTGCATTGTCAGTTTGCGTTCCGGCGACATTCGCTGTCACACCCAGGCCACGATAAGTTTGGGTGGACAGTTCTATTCCACCGCCGCCGTGCCAGAAGGTCGGCGTTGAAACCAGATTGCTGTACTGCTCCGTGTAGGTCACGGCCACGTCGGCTTCGTGGTGGCCGGACGTAGCGGCTGCCGGCACCGCTTGCGCGTGCAAAGCAGTTGCCGACAATGAGGCCGCGAGCAGTAGGAAATATTTGGATCCGGAATGCATTGATCTCTCCTGTTAGCTACTGCACGTTCAGCGTCACGTTGACGGAATGCTGGATGGTCCCGCTGGTGGCCGTGATGGTGATGTGATAGGTCTGCGGCGCTTGACCGAAGAAACCGTTGCCGTTGTAGCCGCAGCCGGTCAGACCTGCCGTTGCTCCGATACCGCCAAGCACGAGGATGAGCAGGTAGAAGTAGCGACGGCTGCTTCTGCGTATGCGCCGGGACGTGGCAAACGGGAGCATTAGCAGAGCCAACACAGCAGAACCGATGCTTCCGCTGTTTAGCGCTGCTTTCTGCTGCGCCGTCAGCACCCTCACGTTGCTCGGCGTGACACCACCGTCAGCCGCGACCGTTGCGGGTGAGAAGCTGATCGTCGCGCCTTTCGGAAGGCCCGTAGCCGAGAACGTCACGGTTCCCGGATAGGTCACATTCGTCGGCGCAACCTGTACCGTGTACGACGCGGTGTTGCCCGGAATAACGGTCTGAGTCCCTGCTGAAGTCAGCGTCAGGGTGAAGTCGAGTACAGCTGCCTGTGAGGTGACGATCTGGCTGTAGACCGTAGAGCTTCCCGAGTTGTAATCGGCATCCCCGCCGTAGACGGCTTTTACCGGATGCGTTCCGACCGCTAGCGTGCTGATGGTCAGCGTCGCGACACCATCTGCAACCGTGCCTGTGCCTAGTAAGGTTGTGCCCTCAAAGAACTGGACCGTTCCCGTGGCCGGAGCAGGCACGCTTGCGGTGAAGGTGAGTGAATTGCCGTAGGGCGATGGGTTCAGTGACGATGTCAGCGTCACCGGCACGACTCCAGCGATGCCCGGCGTGTCCTTAGTCACGGCGAGAGTGCCATTCACGAATGTGACCAGATAGTTCTGCGAGTTGAGGCCGGCTACCGAGATCGGATAGCCGCCCGCGGCAGACAGCGGCACAGCAGCGGTCGAGTAGACCGGCACGCCCGCCAGCGCAGTCGCGTATGTATCGCCGTTCACCAGCGCCCCGGTGACGGTATAGGTAAACGCGGGGTTCCCTTCCCCATACGGACGGCTCGCGTTGGTGACAGTCACGGTTAACGCCGCTACGCCGCCTGCCCCGGTCTTTTGGCCAACCGTCAGCGCGACAGGACTGCTCGTGCTCGCACTGTAATTCGCGTCGCCCTGATAGCTGGCGGTAATCGTGTAGCTGCCAGCAGGCAGCGATGAAATGGTCAGTGTGGCGACGCCGTTCGTGACTGTTCCGGTGCCGAGCACGGTGCTGCCGTTCATGAAGAGCACGGTTCCAGTTGCGCCGCTCGGAGCTACAGTCGCCGTCAGTATGACCGGATCGCCATACTGCGATGAGTTGGTACTGGTGGTTAGCGTTGTTGTTGTCGGTGCGGACACGATCGTCAGAGTGCCGGGAACAAACGCAACCACGTAGTTCGCGCTGCTCAGCCCGCTCACGCTGATGGGGAAGGTCGAGCCTGCCGCCGAGGTCGCTGTATCCGCAGCCGAGTAGGTCGGCACTCCCGTCACTGCGCCGGAGTACGTGTCGCCGTTGACCAGCGTGCCCGTTACTACGTAGGCGAACTGAGGATCGGCGGTGTTGTACTCGCGGCTTGCGTTCTGGACCGTGATGGTCAGCGCTGCTGTTCCGCCAGGCCCCGTCTTCTTCGCAACCGTCACGGTTGCAGGCCCGCTCTGGCTGCTGGCGTAGGTTGCATCGCCGTTGTATACGGCTGTGATCGTATGCGTGCCTGCATTGAGCGTAGTAGTCGTCAGCGTAGCTACGCCATTCGTGACCTGACCTGTGCCCAGCAAGACAGAGCCGTCATAGAAGCTCACTGTGCCGGTCGCACCTGAAGTCACGGTAGCCGTGAGCGTGACCGGATCGCCGTACTGCGTCGAAGCCGGCCCCGCGACCAACGTGATCGTCGAGGGTGCCGTTGTCACCGTCAGAGTTCCGGGAACGAACGCGATCAAGTAGTTGGCCGAAGTTAGGCCAGCGACTGTGATCGAATATGTGCCGGGCGTGGTTCCGCCCGACGTCGAGTAGCTCGCCGTCCCACTGATCGCTGTCGCATAAGTGTCGCCGTTGACCAGTTGCCCCGCGGCCGAATAGGTGAATGGCGGATTCGCTTGCGTCGTTGTGCGCGACGCGTCGTTGACGGTCACCGTGATCGCCGGCCCACCGCCTGGCGCGGTGCGCTGCGTTACCGTCAACTGCGCCGTGTTGCTGGTGTTCGCAGGAACACCTGGGTCGCCGTTGTACTTTGCGACGATGTTATGAACGCCCGCGTTCAGCGTACTGATCGGCAGCACTGCCGTTCCGGTGTTGTCGAGCGATGCGGTGCCCAACAGCGTCGTGCCTTCATAGAAGCTCACGGTGCCGGTGGCGAAACTTGGCGCAACTACAGCCGTCAGCGTCGCCGTATCGCCATACATTACGGTTGTTGGAGCGATGGTTAGCGTGGTCGTTGAGGAGGCCACTGCCCCGACGCGTTGGCCGGTCGAGCCACTGCTTCCCGTAAAGTTGCTGGTGTCTGGTGAATAGGCTGCTGTAATCGTATGGAGGCCAACGGCTAGCGTACTGATTGCGAAACTCGCCGTTCCGCTGCTCAGAGTTATCGGGCTACCCACCGCTGTGCCATCCACGCTGAACTGCACCGTTCCTGTCGGCTGGCTCGTTCCGGCGGTTGGGGCTACCGTTGCCGTAAAGGTGACTGACTGCATGAATGCGGACGGATCCACTGAGCTGGCGACCGTGGTGGTCGTGCTCGCCGCGTTCACTGTTTGGGTAGTGGCACCACTGCTTCCGGTGAAATTGCCGGTGTCAGGCGTGTAGATCGCGATGATTGTGTGTGCGCCCACGGCGAGCGTGCTGGTCATATAACTCGCGGTGCCGTTGGTGACCGTCACCGGGCTGCCCAGATTTGTCCCATCGACGCTGAACTGCACGGTTCCGGTCGCAGTGCCTGGAGCTACGGTCGCCGTCAGCGTGACCGGATCGCCATAGTTCGTTGAAGCCGGGCTTGCCACCACGGTTGTTGCGGTGAGCTCGGCCCCGATGGTCAGCGTGCCGTTCACAAATGCAACCACGTAATTCTGGCTGTTCAGGCCGCTCACACTGATCGGGAAGGTCGAGCCCGCAGGCGAGGACGGCGTATCGGCGCTCGAGTAGACCGGGACGCCGGTGACTGCGCTGGCGTACGTATCTCCGTTCACGACTGTTCCGGTGACTGCGTAAGTAAACGCGGGATCACCCTGCCCGTACGCACGGTTTGCATCGGCTACCGTCACGGTCAGAGCTGCTCCGCCGCCGGGAGCCGTTCTCGGAGTGATGGTGAGCGAGATGGGGCCGCTTGTGCTGGCGCTATAGTCCGGATCGCCCTGATAGCTCGACGTAATCGTGTAGGTGCCCGCATTGAGGGTTGAGGTTGTCAGTGTGGCGACGCCGCCTGAGACCGTGCCAGTGCCCAGCACTGTGGCGCCATTCATGAAGACCACGCTGCCGGTGGCACCGCTCGGAGACACAGTTGCCGTCAACGCGACCGGGTCGCCATACTGCGCCGTCGCGGTGCTGCTGGTGAGCGTCGTTGTTGTAGGTGCAGCCACGATGGTCAGCGGCGCATTTACGTATGCGACCACATAGTTCGCGCTGTTCAGCCCGCTCACACTGATCGGGAAGGTCGAGCCGGCAGATGAGGTCGGTGTGTCGCCGGCTGAGTAAACTGGCGCTCCCGTCACCGCCGTCGCGTAGGTGTCGCCGTTGACCAGCGTGCCTGTGACCACGTAGTCGAATTGTGGATCCGCCGTGTTGTATTGCCGGCTCTCGTTCTGCACGGTGACCGTCAGCGCTGCTCCGCCGCCCGGCGCTGTCTTCTTCGCAACTGTCACAGTTGCAGGTCCGCTCTGGCTGCTGGCATACGTCCCGTCGCCGTTATAGACAGCAGTGATCGTATGCGTGCCCGCGACGAGCGTGGTTGTTGTCAGCGTGGCGACGCCGTTCGAGACAGTGCCCGTGCCCAGCAGGACAGTGCCGTCATAGAAGCTCACGGTGCCGGTTGCGCCGGCCGTAACGGTTGCCGTCAGCGTGACCGGATCGCCGTACTGCGTCGAGCTCGGAGCTGCTACCAGCGTCGTCGTCGTGGATGTCGCTACAACCGTCAGGGTTCCGGGAACGAATGCGATGGTGTAGTTCGCCGAAGTCAGACCAGCGATTGTGATCGAATACGTGCCAGATCCGGTTCCGGCGCTTGTGGAGTAGGTCGCCGTGCCGCTGATCGCTGTCGAATATGTATCGCCATTGACCAGTTGCCCCGCGGCCGAGTAGGTGAATGGCGGATTGGCTTGGGTCGTTGTCCGCGTGGCGTTGTTGACGGTCACCGTAATCGCCGGACCGCCGCCTGGCGCGGTGCGCTGCGTCACCGTCAACTGTGCGGTGTTGCTGGTGCTCGCCGGAACACCCGGATCGCCGTTGTACTTCGCCACGATGGTATGCACGCCTGCGTTCAGCGTGCTGATGGGCAGCACTGCGGTTCCGGTGTTGTCGAGCGATGCGGTGCCCAACAGCGTTGCGCCCTCATAGAAGCTCACCGTACCGGTCGCGAAGTTCGGCGTCACGACTGCCGTCAATGTTGCCGGATCGCCATACATGACGGTCGTAGGAGCGATGCTGAGCGTCGTCGTCGATGAGCCGAGCGACCCAACTCTCTGGCCGATGGAATTGCTGCTTCCCGTAAAGTTGCCCGAGTCCGGCGTGTAGACAGCCGTGATGGTATGCACACCTACCGCAAGAGTGCCGATCGCGTAGGTCGCCACGCCGCCGCTCAGGGCCACTGGACTACCTGCAGCGGTGCCATCGATACTGAACTGCACCGTCCCCGTCGGTTGCGTCGTTCCGGCAGTCTGAGCAACCGTCGCCGTGAAGGTGACAGACTGCATAAACGCTGAAGGGTTCGCTGAGCTGGTGATGGTAGTGGTCGTACCTATCGTGTTCACCGTCTGGCCGACGGAGCCGTTGCTTCCAGTAAAGTCTCCCGTGGCTGGCGTGTAGACCGCGGCAATCGTATGCGTGCCCAGTGCCAGCGTGCCGGTCGGATAGGTGGCGATCCCATTGTTCAACGTCACCGGGCCGCCCACAGCTGTCCCATCGACACTGAACTGCACCGTACCCGCTGGTACGGCCGTGCCTACCGTTGGAGCAATCGTCGCCGTGAACGTGACGGATTGTCCATAGACCGACGGATTCAACGAGCTGGTTACGGTTGTCGTCGTGCTTGCAGCGACACCGGTTGCGAACAGATGGATCGTCTGCGTCGCGGCAGCCGCATTCAGAGAAGTATCAGTCAGCACCGCCGATCCGGTTAGGGCTCCCGCCTGAACGGGCTCGAAATCGATAGCTATGGTGCAGTTTGCGCCGCCAGCGAGGGTTTGCGGGCTGCTGGAGGTTAGGAGTTCCGGGCAAGTAGAGGCCGCATCGAATCCGAAACTCGAGCCGATATCCGGATTATTACCACTCGATGGCGGCGGAAGCGTCAGAGTCGCATTGCCGATATTCGAGACGATCGCCGTCTGCGGATTGTCGGTTGAGTCCGACGTTCCCACAATGGTTGCGGTCGGATAGGTCAATGCCGACTGACTTACATCTATCTTGCGAATGCGGTTGTTGCCATAGTCTGCGATGTAAATGTTGCCTTGCCCGTCGAGACTGAGACCGAGAGGACCTCCCATATTGGCTCTGGTCGCAACACCGCCATCCCCGGAAAAGACCGTCTGTCCAGTGCCCGCGATCGTTGTGATCACTCCTGTCGCCGCGTCCACTTTCCGAATGCGGTTATTAAACTGATCTGTGAAGTAGAGATTGTCCGCGGGATCAATGGCTATGGTGCCGGGATAATATAGCTTGGCACTCGTGGCAGGACCGCCATCGCCTGCAAAGCCCTGTGTTCCGTTACCCGCTACAGTCGTGATGATGCCCGTTGCTGTCGCCACCTTACGGATGCGATCACTGTATTGATCGGCAATGTAGAGGTTGCCCGCACTATCGATCCCAACACCGCCTGGGTAATGAAGCTCGGCACTGGTCGCAGGACCTCCATCTCCTGCGTAAGCACACGTCCCGTTGCCCGCCAGCGTGGTGATGATGCCGCTTCCTGCTGCTACTTTGCGAATACGGCAGCCGTTGTAGTCCGTGATATAGAGGTTGCCGGCACTGTCGGTGATCACCTCGCCAGGGGCTACCAGCCCTGCGCTGGTGGCCGGCCCGCCATCCCCCGAGTAAGCCGATATTCCGTTTCCGGCAACGGTCGTGATGATGCCTGTTCCTGCCGTTACTTTACGAATCCTGACGTTGCCAAAGTCCGCGATATAAAGATCGCCTGCGCTATCGACGGATACACCTTGAGGGTCTTTGATTTCTGCACTGGTCGCCGGACCGCCATCTCCGGAGAAACCAGCGGTTCCGTTGCCCGCAACCGTCGTGATAATGCCTGTTCCCGCTGCTACTTTACGGATGCGGTTGTTGGCATACTCCGCGATGTATATGTTGCCCGCGCTATCGACGGTCTGTCTGAAGACCGCGTTTATCTCGGCACTAGTGGCAGGGCCGCCATCGCCCGTGTAGCCAGCGGTTCCGTTGCCAGCGACGGTCGTGATGATGCCAGGAGTCAACGCCGCCAGCGGCCCTAACCCTATGCCGGTCAGGCCGAAGTTGATGTTGCCCGTACTGGTCACCACCTGGAGCGGCACCCACCGTCGTCCGGGATAGGCCGGCGTAAAGGTGATAGGGATCGTGCAGACGGTGCCGGCTGGATTGCTTGCGCCGATCGTGCAGCCGGTGATGGTGCCAATGCTGTATTCCTGCTTGCCGCCTTGCGATTGCGGAACCGTGATGCTGGTGATCGTCTCCGTGGCAGTCGTCTGCAGAAGAATGTTCTGCACCGCACTGCCGGCGCCAATCGTAGTTGCCGGGAAATTGTTGGCGGTAAGCGCTAGTCTACGAATGCGGTTGTTATAGAAATCTGAAACGTAGAAGTTATTGCTGCTGTCAATGGCAATACCGATGGGAGCATCCAAAGCTGCGAGCGTGCCGGGGCCGCCATCCCCGGAGAAACCGGCAGTACCATCTCCAGCAATCGTTGTAATGATCCCGGTGGCCTGAAATATCTCGCGAACTCGGTTGTTACTTTGATCCGCAATAAACAGGTCGCCCGCTTTATCGAGAGCGAGACGGGCCGGGGTATTGAATTTGGCACTGGTCGCTGCACCGCCATCTCCCGCAAAGCCAGCTACCCCATTGCCGGCATAGGTCGTGATCACTCCGGTGCCCACAGCAACTTTGCGGATGCGATTATTCGTAACGTCGGCGATGAAGAGATTTCCTGCGCTGTCGATTGCGATGCCGGCCGGTTGATTCAAATCGGCACTGGTCGCTGCACCGCCGTCGCCAGTAAAGCCGGCTGTTCCGTTGCCAGCATAGGTTGTGATCACTCCAGTGCCCGCAGCAACCTTGCGAATGCGCGCGTTGGCATTGTCGGAGATGTAGAGGTTGCCCGCGCTGTCCAGGGTTAAGTCGGTGGGCGAATACATTGCAGCACTTGTCGCCGGCCCGCCATCACCGGAGAAGGCAGCTGTGCCAGTGCCCGCAACTGTTGTAATGACGCCTGTTCCGGCATTCACCTTGCGAATGCGATTGTTCGCTTGATCCGCGATGTACACATTCCCGGTGCTGTCGACCGCGACGCCGGTGGGGCCTTTCAATTCGGCGCTGGTAGCCGCACCACCATCACCCGCATAGCCGGCTGTTCCGTTCCCGGCAATGGTCGTAATGATGCCCGTTGCAGAATCCACCTTGCGGACACGGTTGTTTTGCCAATCCGCAATGTAGACATTTCCGGCGCTATCGATCGCGACGCCTTCGGTTCGGTTCAGCTCGGCGCTCGTGGCCGCGCCGCCGTCACCCGCATAGCCGGCCGTTCCGTTGCCCGCAATGGTGGTGATGCCAGGGATGAGCTGCATCTGCGCGCCAGCCGGCAGACACATCGCAGACGGAAGAACGAGACCGAGGGCAAGCGCGATGCGCTTCGTGAGGCGATGGAGAAGGATGGACCGGCGGCTGGTGCGTCTCTGGCTCATAGCAAATGTCTTTCCCGTAAAACAAGGACAGCGGCAAAATTGACTAGCCCTGATGCCGCACAGACACCGCTACTCGGGACCCATAAACCACTAGCCCAGAACCCGGTCAAGCACCAAGACAGAAGCAAATGTTCAACAAGTTACTAGTATCGATACGAATAATGCCATGTACCGTTCTGGAACTTTATTCCACGAAGGTGGTAGTGTCCCTGCACGTTGAAATCACCTGGAGCGCATTTGTAACAGTGTGTAAATCTGACGCTGAACTCGGCCTGCGAGCATCGATAGCGGCAAGACATGTTTCCGGCAGTCGAGGCTGCCGACATTGAGGAAGAAGGGATTGTCGTTAATAGCAAAAAGAGAAGAACGACGATTTCTCATCGATGAGACGAATAGGGCAGCTCTAAAGCGAACTGAGCAACATCACCTGGCCGATCTGGATATTTCGGAGCACGGCGGATCATGAGGTTAACGAGTCATTGGCATTGTGTGCTGTTGTTTCGGTCCTCTTTGATCAGCTGACCGCAAGCCGGTTTTTCGCCCATCTGAACTGGGCAATAGGTAAACACAAGCCGACTTCTCGTTACTGATCGACTCGACTCAGCATCCAACGACTGGTTGCGACTTCCGCGGACGCTGCATGCGGCGCACCAGGCGAGTTGCTTGTCCGTAGAGGGGAGGCGTGGCGCATGCCAGCCTTGTTGATGAGCATTACAGTGCCTACTGGCTGGGCTGTCATTGGCGGATTGGCTATCGTATTCGTTCTGCTATTTCTCTTTGCGGGCGTGGTCGGACCAATGCCCCGATATACCATCTCGAGCCGCTGCGATATCTCTGACAACCGTTCCGAGATGTTCCTGAATGTCCTCGAATCGTTGACGGATGCCAAGATAAACCGCGCGGGAACACTCGAGGTGCTGACGAATGGGGCGTGCTTTTACCCGGCCGCACTTGACGCGATGCGTTCGGCTCAGCAGAGCATTTGCCTTGAAGCCTATATCTTTCAGCGAAGTGAGATTGGGAGGCTTTATCTAGAGGTGATGACGGAGCGTGCCCGAGCCGGAGTGCAGGTGAATGTGGTGCTGGATGCCTTTGGAAGTATGGGTGCGAATAAGACTTTCTTTAAGCCGCTATTGGACGCGGGTGGCAGGGTGGAGTGGTACAACAAGCCAAGGTGGTACAGCCTCGCACGGGTGGATAACCGAACACATCGAGAACTGCTGATCGTGGATGGGAGCCTCGGTTTCATAGGCGGCGCCGGTATCGCCGATCAGTGGTTCAAAGGCTCCGAGAAGCACCCACGCTGGCGCGACACCATGGTTCGGGTCGAAGGCGACGCGGTGCCAAATCTGCTGGCCACTTTTGCAGAGAACTGGCTCACCAGCCACGGTGAGTTACTCGCGGGACCGCGCTACTTCCCGGAAATTCATTGCCAGGAAAGGACACTGGCAATGGTGATCAACAGCACACCAACGCCGGGAGGCTCGACGCGTGCGCGGGTTCTGTTCCAGATGTTGTTGGCATCCGCGGAGCGGACCATCTCGATCACCACGCCTTACTTTTTGCCCGACAAGGGATTGGTATACGAGCTCTGCCGTGCTGTCGAACGAGGTGTCAAAATCAGAATCCTCGTGCCGGGCCGGTCTTCGGATCACATGTTGACCCGCAGCACCAGCCGCGGCGGCTACGGCCCACTATTGCGGGCAGGGGCAGAGGTCTACGAATATCAGCCATCGATGATGCATGCCAAGGTGCTGGTAGTCGACGAACTATGGGCAGTCGTCGGTTCAACGAACTTCGACAATCGCTCGTTCGGAATCAATGATGAGGTAAATCTCGCTGCGTGCGATCAAGCGATAGCAGCGCGGCTGGAGCGCGACATGGCCCATGATCTAACGGAAAGCCGGCGCGTGTCGCTCCACGAATGGGAACATCGGCCTGTTACTGAACGGGCGCCGGAACTTCTCGGCTGGATATTTGAACGCCAGCAGTGATGAAGCCCAACGCACAGACCGACCGGTTGCGGGTTGCCACCTATAACATCCACAAATGCCAAGGCTTCGATCGCCGCACGGTGCCGGAGCGCACCATTTCGGTCTTGCGGGAGTTGAACGCGGACCTGCTGTGTCTGCAGGAGGTGGTCAATGCTCCCGCTCAGGCTCCGCTGTTCGATCAGGCGGGTGAGATCGCGCGAGCGCTTCCGGAGTACACAGCATGCTTCGGGGCAAACCGCCCGCTGCGGGGCGGCACCTACGGCAACCTGACACTCAGCAGATTGCCGGTGCTTGCATGGAAAAACATCGAGATCACGCAGAGGCGAGAGCCGCGCGGAGTCTTGATGACAGATCTTTCTGTTGGAGCGAATCAGACATTGCATGTCTTCAACGTGCACCTGGGTACCGGATTTATGGAGCGCAGGTACCAGGCGGCGCGCCTGATGAGCGAAGGCGTGCTTGCGCAGCCTGGCTTGCGAGGCCCGCGGCTCGTGCTCGGAGATTTCAACGAGTGGGTGAGCGGGCTAACGACGAAGCTTCTGCGCGAGACCTTCGAGACCTTCCAGCCGAGACACGCTTTGCGCTTCCCAAAGACCTTTCCAGGTATCCTGCCGTTCACCACGCTCGATCACTGCTACTATGAAGCACCACTGGAGCTAGTGACGACTGCTCTCTGGCGAAGCAAAACCGCATTAGTGGCCTCCGATCACCTACCGCTGCTAGCGGAGTTTCAGATCCGCTAGCCCGAAAGCCCACGTGGTGAATCGACACATCAGAGAGTTGCGTTGGTCTCGAGAACATCCGAATAGGGAAAAATTCGGCGAAACTTCCGAGAAGACGACTTCTCGTCGCTGATTTTCGCAAGGTGCATCGGTCGCAACCAACACCATCGCTACATGCGTCGATTGATAAGCCACCGCTATTCGAAGCGCGACGGGTCCACCGTCATGGAAGCCGGCGGCAGGGACTTCTCCTGCGAGCCCAGCGACATGTTCGGCGCATCGCCCATCGTCAGTTCTAGCGTGCCGCCGTTCGCCACTTCCTTGTGTTCAATCCAAAGGCGGTCCAGTGCCTTGCCATTCCAGCGAACGCTCTGCACATACTTGTTGTCGCGTGAAGAAGCAGGTGCGGCAATCACAAACTCCTTGCCATTCGTCAGGTAGATCGTCACCTTCGTAAACGCCGGGCTGGTGACGTCATACACCGGCACACCGGGCATCACCGGATAGATCCCCATCATCGAGAAGACAACGAACGCGCTTAACCCTCCGCCATCCTCATCGCCCGGAATCCCCTGCAGGTCATCGTGGAAAAAAGCATCCAGGATCGCGCGGATGCGTTTTTGCGTCTTCCATGGCGCGCCCAGACGGTCGTAGATATAGGGGATGTTCAGGCTCGGCTCATTCGCCATCGAGAATTGCCCGATCATCGAGGTTGAATCCGGAAACTTCGCCTGGAACTCATAACGCGAACGCCCCAGCGGCTCGCGGAAGAGCTGGTCCAGATTTGCCTCTGCCTTCGCCCTGCCGCCCATCAGCGCGAACAGTCCGTCGTAGTCATGCGCCACGTCCCAGGTGTAGGTCCAGCCATTGTTCTCGTCGTAGTAGTCGCGGCCGCCCAATCCACCGCCGAATTTCGCGTCCATCGGCTCAATCCAGTTGCCCTGGTCATCCTTGGGCCACATCAGCGACTTGTCCGCGCGATACAGGTTGCGATAGTTCGCTGCACGCTTCAGAAACAGCGCACGGTCCTCCGGCTTGTGCAGCACTGCGGCAAGTTGCGCAATACACCAGTCATCCGTGCTGTTCTCCAGCGTCACCGCCACCGGCTGCCGCTTCTCAAACGGATGTACCTCCGCAACCGTCTCCTTCTCGCCCGGCCGCAGCGCTGGCATGTAGCCATGTGCGCTGTAGAAGTCATCCAGCACCGTCTTCGGACCAAGCCGCCACGGCAGCATGGTCTGCTCCAGCGACCGCTTCCGCAGCCCCTCATACGCCACCGGCAGATCGAAGTTGCGCACACCCTTGTTCCACGCATCCGCAATCCAGGGTGCGGCATGGTTGCCGTTCATGATGCCCGCTGGACCTGATGCGAGCGCGAATGTCGGCATGATGCCGCTCTGCTGATACATCCGCACATACGATTGGATCTTATCCGCTTGCATGTCCGGATTCAGCAGCGTCTGCAACGGCTCCATCGCGCGATACGTGTCCCACAGCCAGTTGTCCACGTAGAACGGCCGTGCATCCTCATGCACCTTGTGGTCATAGCCGCTGTAGTAGCGGCCGTCCTCAGTGATGTTGATCATGCGCTCCATGCAGCGATAGAGCGCCGTATAGAAGACGCGCCGCTGCGCCGCCGTCCCACCCTCCACCGCAATGCGACCGAGCGCATCGTTCCACTGGGCCCGCGCCTGCTCCTTCACGCGCTCCATCCCCCACTCAGGAATCTCGCGCTGCAGGTTCTTCTTCGCCTGCTCGACGCTGATGAACGAGACACCGTAGCGGAACTCCAACACCTTCGCTCCGCGGGCCGACAGCGTAATGTGATCGCCATCATTGCCGTGCGCTGTCTCTGCCGAGGTAGGCTCGCTCGTCTCTGCATAGAAGTAAGCAGTCATTCCCATGACGCTCTCTTCGCCTGCGACCGCATTCTTTGCCACAGCATGCAGCGAACCTGGGTGCAGGTTCCTAACATGCAGCTCCGCTTTGCCGTTTGGAAAGCTGAAGCGGAAGTAGCCAGCCTGGTGGGCCGGCGCAAACTCGGTCTGAATCATCGAGTCATCGAACCGCGTCGAGTAGAAGTAAGGCGTTGCATGCTCCACGTCATAGACCGCGGGCTTGTCACCGCCAGGCATCACCGCAAACAGCTCCGGCTGCCGATGCGACAGAATGGTGAGGGGGAAGTACTGGATCTGGTCATCCAGCGCATCCTTGCGCATGGGATACATCCGCACCATGCTGTTTGGCAGAAACGCGGTGGGCCGCGTCGGCTCCAGCAGAATGCTGACGTTGCCGATGGTCGGATCTACCTCATCAACCGGGCCCTGCGCACCCATCGACCCGTACACACTCAGAGCGATTACGGCAGCCACAGCAAGACGAACACCACGCAAACGGAATGCAACCAAGGTCAACTCCTGCATCATTACGGAGCACGCGCGATGCACACGCACATCCCAGATGCCGAGTCTATCGCGTCCGCTCAACGAAACTGCAAGGACGCGCCGCGTACAGGCCAGACGCGCAGCATGACGAGGGAACGTTCGGTCAAGCATGCCAACACGCGGCGTGATCAGTTCGGCGCTGGGCGGAAGCTGTCCGGTTTGCAGCCCTGGGCAGCGGCGGCTGGACGACCCATCACGGCCCCCAGAGGCGGAGTGATGGTGTGGGCCGCGCTTATCGTTCTTTTCGCGCCCATCCATATGGTGCTTGCCGGCGTCGAACCTTGTGTGCTGGTGCCAGAATCCATCCGCGAATGGCTTCGTTGCCAAGTGCTGCGGCCACTGCTGCGCGCGCTGCGTGGCGGCGTCACACCGCGACGACTGGCGTGGAGCCTGGCGCTAGGCATGGTCGTCGGCATCAATCCGTCGGTAGGGCTGACGACTCTGTTTGTGGTGCTTGTGGCGTGGGCCTTCGGCCTAAGCAAGTTCGCATCACTGGTCGGCACCCATGTGGTGGCGCCCCTGCACCTGCTGCTGTTCATTCCGTTCATCGAGCTCGGCGTGCATCTGTTTCACACACGCAAGCTGCCGATGAACCGCAAGCAGCTGGAGCACCTGAGCCATCACCCGCTTCGACTGTTTCACGACATCTGGCAATGGGAGTGGCACGCGCTGATCGTTTGGGGCGTCATAGCTGCAATTGCGCTGCCTCTGCTGGCTGTGTACCTGCGCCGCGCACTGGTTGTGCTGCTGCGAAGGCACAGAACGCTGGTCCGCTCACGGCCCGCGGTGCAATAAATATCGCCACCGCGATGCAATCGCATGAATTGCCTGCTCCCGAGGATCAATGGGATGAATCTCAAACTGAGATCCGCAGCACGACTAGCGTCATATCATCGTGCTGCGGCGCGCCAGCGGCAAAGGCGTCGGCCGCACGAAACAAACCTTGCAACAGCTCCGTGGCGTCCCCGTCTGCGTGGGCTTGCGCCTCGGCGATCATCCGGTCTTCACCCCACTCGTCTTCTGCGGCGTTCATGGCTTCGCTGATGCCGTCAGTAAAGGCCAGCAGAATATCGCCGGGGAGTAGGTGAAGCATCTGCTGCTTGTAAGCCGCGCCAGCAATCAGCCCGACGACGGGGCCACCGTCTCCCAGACGAAATACTCGCCAAGCGCCGTCCTCTTTGCGCAGCACCGCAGGAGGATTGTGGCCGCCATTCACGTAGTGCAGCGTTCGCGAGTCACAGTCCAGCTCGGCGTAGAAGAACGTGGCATAGCGGTTGGAGTCGGACGCGTCGTAGAGCAGGCGGTTGACATTCGCCATCTTGGTCCCCAGATCGCCCACGCCACTCAGCGTTTGACCACGCAGGCTGGCGTGAAGGCTTGCCATCAACAGCGCGGCGGAGACGCCCTTGCCACTGATGTCGCCAATCGCGATACCCAGGCGGTCGCAGCCTCGCGCATGTTTTGCTTCGGCCACCGAGCCGTCACGGATCGCGATCAGGTCGTAGTAGTCGCCGCCGACGGCGTGGGCAGGTCTACAGTGCGCGGCCATCTCTACGCCGGGAACGTTGGGAAACGTCTGTGGAAACAATCGCTCCTGAACCTCGCGGGCAATCTCCATTTCACGGTCCAGCTTGGCGCGTGAGAGCGCCTCCTCTGCGAGCGTGGGAATTAGCTTGTAGACGTTCACGAGTATGCCCGCCGGCAAAGCCTGCGAACTGCCCAGCGCAAACCCGCGTGGCAGCGTTCCGCCCTCGAAGAAGCGTTTGCCCTTGCCCAGCGCGATCGGATTAACCAGCAGAACCACCTCGTCCGCCAGCCCGTGCTCGAGAAGGGTGGCGATCAGCGAAGCGCTGCCGGGAACCATCAGATCCGGGCCGTTCCTGGCTTTAATGCGTCGAATGCTCTCCACGAGGTCCGATCCAATCGCCTCAAACGGGCCCCATTCCAGACTCTCTGGCCTATGAGTTACGACATACTTCATCGATGCGTTCAGGCGGTCCGCCATCGGACTCTTCGGCGCTTTCGGCCAGTAACTCGCCAACGTGTCGTAGGTGCGGCGGCCAAGGAGCACGTCGCAGGTCTTGCCGTACATCTCGTTCACTACCTGTAACCCGGCAGGCGAACGATACGGCGCGGTCCAGTCGCCGTATGGGAAATCGTCCTCCGGACCGCTGGTGGTCTGGATGACGCCATCCAGGGAGATATGTTCGATGATTTTGAGTTTGCGCATATTGATTCCTGATCGGTTTGAGGCCTCGTAAGAATTACTTCGGACCGAATGTACGAAGCGCAAGAGCCGCGGACAACAGTTCGACGAGGCTGTCACGCCAAACGCGACAAGTGACAGATTGTGCGAACCGGATACAGTGAACAAGGAGACAGCAGATTCGACCAGCAACCAAAGTATCGTGGTGCCTTGCAACAAACGTACTCGCCGTCTGATTTCCGGGCCGACGTACATCCTCAGCGGCTGTGCATCGACGGACATAGTCGAAGTCTACAGGCGGAGCGGGCCGGTGATTTCTCTCCATAAACGCGCTTCTCGTCACTTGTCCGAAAAGTCGGCTTTTCGGACAGATGACTTTACAGCGGTACTCCCGAGTGACGGGCAATCCGGAAGTTAGGTCCAACGCGAAAGCAACCCGCCGCAACGGATTTATGAGATAGCTTCTTAAGCTAGAAAGCCAATAGCCAAAATGAGGATGAGCGTGAAATACGCTGCCGGGTACGCCCATCTTCCGTTGATATGCAACTTCACCGCCAGCGGTCTTCTGCCATGTTGCTGCAGCAGAAAAACCGCCGCAATTTCAAAAATGCAGAGAAAGCAGAAGGTGAAGCTGGCGAGAAAGACCGCGTCCAGAAACGTGAGATAGCCGACGCGCGGCAGGTCGCGTGCAATCGCGAATTCGAACGCAACCATCGACAGCAGCATGGTCATCGGTATCTTCAATAGCCAATCGAATTGCAATACATCGATCCAGAAAACGACGACCGGGATCATGGTCAGCATCAACAGGGGAAGGAAAATCTTCCAGACGTAAAAGCCCGAACGCCGCTTTATCCCGATGCGAAATTCAGCCCCGCTGACGGGCGGAATCGCTCGATCTTCATCAATTTTTGCCGTTGTGTATTGAATTCCGCCGTTTGCCCGTGCCTTGATATTCCAGGCGGCAAGTTCGGCGTGCTTCTCAGGAGAGATCCCAGTAGAAGGAAGTGGCTCGGGCGCGAATCGAATCTCAGAAGCGGCGGAGATGAATGGATGAAGTTGAATCTGTAGCTCCTGGCTATCGAAGGGGAACTTTCTTAAATCAAAATTGCTGGATAGTGTCCCCTCAAATCCCTCGATATAGGTCACCACCCCATTTCTATCTGCCGTCAGTACAGATTGAGTCGTCTTGTGGGAGATGGAATTCGCGGACTCAATCGCCGGAGTCCACAACTCATCCAGCCGAAATGTTCGCACCGCTTGCTGATTGGCCACACCTGCAGGCAAGGCAAGCCGGGGGTCCAGCCATTTCGCGGTAAGATAGCCGCCAATCTCAAATGTCTCGCGAGTCTCATCGATCGCAGCGAAATTTGTGACGTATAACCCCATCGCGACTTCCACGGGAGTCTTGCCCTGCGTGGGATGCTGGCGCAGATCTACGGCCGGTTTCGCCAGCGTTCTATGGCGCTCTGCGCGTGCCGGCGCAACCAACGGCACCATGGCCCAGAGCACCACCAGCATCACGCCGGACAAACCGGGTCGCCTCATGAGTTAGCTATCCAGAGAAAGAAATGTTCCCAACTGTAACAGAGGGGCTCCCGCTGCACTGCGCTCTACCGTTAGCCGCTAAGTCACGCATTTGACGCCACAATTGCGACAATGACTAATCTACTGGCTAGGCGCCAGCCTTCGCTTCCCACTGGAAGCACAGCCCGTATCCATCCGGATCGCGCAAGGACATCTGCTTCATCCCGTACGGCGCCACGTTCGGCTTGCTCACATCCACGCCCTTTGCACGCAATTCCTCGTAGGCGGCATCCACATCCGGACAGCCGAAGAACAAGCCCGTATCTCCATGCGCCGCCATGCGCGTCTCATCCGCAGGCACCGGCCGCTCTTCGTCGAATTCGTATGCTGTATTCAACATCAGATCCGCCCCGCCCAGGCGAAGCCAGCACCAATGAAAGCGGTCCGGATCGCCGCCTCGATGCGGCGAATGATTCACCATCGCAAACCCCAGCACATCACGATAAAACCGCACCGAAGCCGGCATGTCGTAGACCTCCAGCAGCGTCGTCACTCCGCGCACGTCCAGCGCCATCGCTCACCTCTCCCGCATGCCATCTCCCGCGCGGCTCTTTGCCCGGGTTAACAGCCACTGTTCATACTCCGCCTTCAGCGATGTTCCCATAGTGCGCGAACCTGGTTTCTGCTGCGCCAGATATAGCTGCCACTCGCGATAATCTTCCGCAGTCCCCGTAAGAATCGGACTGGTGCTGGGAACGACCTCGGCAATCTGCTCATTGGGTGGTTTGATTTTCCCGCCAAACAGCCATCCGCGTTCGAAGATCGCCAGCCCGGCGATTGCATACCGAAAGAAGCCGAACAGCGGAGTGACGTTCCGTGCCAATCCCAGCGCAACCACGAGTGCCATAAAGGCCAGATGTGTCGCTATGGTAGATACAATTGGCAGTGAAATTCCGGATCCCTGATCCGCAGTTATCACCAGCCACGCAAGAAAGAGGTGATAGGAAACCAGAATGGATGTGTACACAGCCCACCAGCCGTGCGGCACCAGGTGTCCCGCCGCAAACCCAAGCAGGCCCGCGACCATGAAAGCCGCGACATCCCTGCCTTCCAGATCCAACCACGCTGCCAGACCCATGGCTTCCCTCCGCGTCCGTTTCCACGCCCGTTCAGGTTTGGGGATATCTGGGGACAGTACGCACCATTAGAGCATCTTCGCCGGCGGAGAGAACAGAGTGTAGTCACGGACTCAGATATATTCGGAACGCAAGCATCAGCTCTGCGAAAGTTCTTGCTCCTCATCACAGCGCATGCAGCGCAACTGCTTGCCCAAGTACACTTGCCGGCCCTCTTCCGTCACCACCCAGGGCCGCAGCTCCCATGGCGGACGATGCCGCACATGCTGACCATGGCCGCATTCCAGGTCGGCAACCCAGTCGCCCTGCTCGTCCGTATGGAACCCGACAATGGTCCGCTCTGCCATGTCACGTACTAACAGCAGGCGCAGCTCTGTCCTCGCCACGCCGCGCGCCCTTCCTGAATCAGGATCGGCACCGCGACCAGCGCAGCAACGGAATCTATCCAGCCGATGTGAAAGATCGCGTTTGCCGCCAGGCCGATGAGCGTCACTAGCGCCAGATACGCGCACGTCGCGGACTGCGCCGCATCCGCAGCCAGCGCGCGATGATTGGTCCGCCGCGCCTCCCGGCGCTTCAGCCAGGCCAGCGCCGGCATTGCAATCAGCGCCGCTACCGTAATCGCCATCCCAAGGCCGCTCGTCTCCGCCTTTGCCCGCAGAGCCAGCCCGGCGATCGCCGTCACCGCAACAATCACTGCCAACACGAACAGCAGACCACCCGCCACCCGGTTCGCGCGCCGCTCCGCGATCGAAACACCGGGAAGACACTGCGCCAGCACCAGAGATGCCGACAGCAGCTCTACAAAGCTATCGGAGCCAAACGCCAGCAGTGCCGCGCTATGGGCCGTCTTCGCGGCATAGATGGAAACGCCGCACTCGACGAGCATCCAGCCGAGCGTGACCACCTGCAGCCAGAAAACCGTCCGCGACGGCCGGACAGGACCGCGCGACTCCGTGCACGCCCCTCCAAGCTGAACCAACTCGGCCATACGCAAATCATAGTCGCGTCACGCACGCCAAGAATTCGCGTGGAAATCTCACGATCGGGAGCTCGTGTCGCGGGTCGTTCCTCGCCATAAACTGACAGCATGTGTGGTCGCTACGTTCGGCGCTCCGATAAGCAGAAAATTGCCGAGCACTTCGCCGTCCACGGTCCGTCCATCCCTGACTTTGGCGAATCCTGGAATGTCGCCCCGCAAACCTTTCAGCCCGTCATCCGCCTCAACCGGGAAACCGGGGAGCGCGAATTGGTGCTCATGCGCTGGGGCCTCATCCCCTACTGGGCCAAGGACGCGAAGATCGGTCTTCGCTCCATCAACGCACGCGCAGAAAACATCGCCACGACGCCCGCATTTCGCGAGGCCTTCCGGAAGCGTCGCTGCCTGGTGCCTGCCGACGCCTTCTATGAATGGCAGAAGATCGGCACGAAAGTCAGGCAGCCATTCGCCATTGCCATGCAGGACCGCTCTCCCTACGCCTTCGCCGGTTTATGGGAGCGCTGGCGCGACCCCGCGACCCGGCAGCCGCTCGAAACCTTCACCATCATCACCACCGATCCCAACGAACTCGTCGAGCCGCTCCACGATCGCATGCCCGTCATCCTGCCCCAACGCGACTACGATCGCTGGCTCCAACCCGGCGACCCCGAACGCCCGCCGCTCGATCTCCTCCGTCCATTTCCCGCAGAAAGAATGACGGCATGGAAAGTCGACAGCAAAGTCGGCAACGTGCGCAACGACACGGCCGACTGCATCGAGCCGCTGGCGTCGGAAGAGACCAGCTCACAATTGGAACTGAACGGCATGGACAATGAGCCGCCGCAGCCCTGACAGCAGATTATGAACACTAGACCAGCTGCTGCGCGATGACGAGCTCCCCGTCAGAAATAACGATCGCGGTGGCAAGAAATAGCAGGATTCCAATCGTCATGCGATCGCTGGCATCGCGGCGGATGGTTTATCCGTCCGTGCGGCATCAGATATCCGGGAATGGTGACCAACGCTACCTCGAAAAGACCAGAATTATCGTGCAAATCGCGCAATCCGCGTGGCAGCATAGGGATCCCCATATCCGGCTCGGGGTCTTCCATGCGAATCGCACCCGCACTCAGTGCACCGTTCCTCGCTCTCCTTCTCATCGCTCCGGCATGGGGTGCTCCGCGCCACGCCTCTTCCAGACCAGTGGTCCGCCATCCGGTCCATAAAGCCAGCAGCCCGTCCGGCAATCCTCACGCCCAGCGCGGCCATATCGTCGGTGCCCCCAGCAGCCACAAACACCACAAGTGGCTCTAAGCGATCTATAACCCTCGTCGTCCTGAACGAAGTGAGGGAACCCTGCAGATTGCTCGCTCTGCCGCGATTTTCCAATCAATCAGTCAATCAGGTTGATATGACGTCCGACTTTCGCCTGCCACGAAGTTTCGCCGAGGCTACCTTTATCCAACCCTCGTGACCGCAGCGAATAGCTGCTCCTTCGCCATCTCCGGATTGGCTACCAGCGCCATGTACAGCTTCGAATCGAACTTCTTCCCGGTTGATGCGCCGGACATGTACCGAATCGTGCCGAAGATCTCGCGCTCGAACCACGGCCGGTCGAACTTGCCCGCAATCGCCCAGGCGATTCCCGCGTACGAGTTCGGATCGCGTCCGTCCAGCTCGTAGGTATCGTTCAGCAGCACTGCCCACTCGAACGCGCGGGCCGGATTGGGCGCCCACTCCAGAATCTTCTTTCCCCAATACATCCGCAGGATGTTGTGCATCCACCCATAGCGCACCATTTGTAACTGCGCCGTATTCCAAAGCGCATCGTGAGTCTCGCCGCGCTCCAACTGCTCACACGTGTACTCGTACTCGCGCCGGTCACGCGCGTGCTCGCGCAGCGTTTTCTCCGCCCACGGCTCGGCGCACTCGATCCTGTCGTACGTGTTGCGGGAATGGATCACGAAGTTCACTGCCAGCTCGCGCCAGCCGATCAGCTCGTTGATGTACGCGCCATACGCAGACTGAGACGCCTTGCCGGCATCGACCGCCCGCTTCACTTCGAGCGCGATGCGCAGCGGGCTGATGTGCCCGAAGTGCAGATACGGCGAGAGCTGGCTTGTCCCATTGACCTGCGGCTTGCGTCGCGCCGTCTCGTACTCCGCGAGCTGGTGCTCGACAAAGTAGCGCAGCCGCTGCATGGCTGCATGCGTGCCGCCGCGGAACGTATCTACCGGCTTCACGCTGCGATTGAAGCGCTGCCAGCCTCGGGTAATGTCGTCATCCAGCTGCCATCGCGCGATCCGGTGCGACGACCACTGCTTCTCCAGCTTCGGCGCGATCGGTTCCACCAGATACTCTGGAAGCAGCGGATCGAGCTGTCTGCGAAACAGATGTTGTGCGTAGAAGCCCTTGGTGAACAGCTGCGCCGGTACGACGACATCGGCATCCACTGTCCAGAACGGGATCTTCAGCCGCCCCGCCAGCACCCTGCGCCATCGTTCGGGCTCGCGCAGTGGATTCTCATCACCGATGAGAATGCCCGCACCAACCTCCTCGAGGAATGGCTCCAGCTTGTTCTCCGGCGGGCGCCGCACGATGAGCGGCACACCTCGCTCGGCTAGATCGTGCTCCGCGTCGTGCAACCCCTGGTTCAGAAAGGCATAGTGACGCAGGTTCGCGCGCGGGAAGTTTGAAATAGCGGAGAAGAAGGCCACCAGCGGCAGCCCAAGTTCGTTGGCCACGGCGATGGCGCAGTCCAGTGCCGGGTTGTCGATGCCACGCTGCGCCCGCTGCATCCAGTACACAACGCACTTCGCGTCACTGGCCGGGACGCCACGACGCCGCACCTGTACCCGCGGATCGTCCGCCAGCCTGCGCAGCGGCTCAGGCAAACTGCTGCTATCGGTCATAGGTCATAGGATGACGGCAGGAAATAGAACGGGCGGCCCGCAGGCCGCCCGTCCACGGAATGTTGCTCTGCTCTACCAGAGTCCCCATGCCCGGCTCATGTAATCGCTCAGGGTCATAGTAACCAGCACGAGAAAGGTGAAAAAGCCGGCTCCAACAGTCAGCATCACCAGCCGTGAGCTGTACTTCACGTGCATGAAGAACAGGATCACCAGGGTCATTTTGATGACCGCAATCCCGATGGCCACGATAGGACTGAAGACGCCGAGATTCACGAAGGCAATGCCCGTCGTCAATGCCGTAAGGCAGAGCAGCGCCAGCAAAATCAGCCCATAAATCTTTGGTCCAACAATGTGGGGCTCGGTGTGAGCGTCTTCCAGCGTAGGGTGCGATGGCACGGTTGTTTCTCCTCAGACGGTCAAGCTAGTGCAATGGGTGGCGGCTGATCAGGTAAAGCAGTGGGAACAGGAAAATCCACACAATATCGACGAAGTGCCAGTACAGTCCGAAGTTGTCGATTGTGGAGGTATGCCCGCTGGTATAAGCGCCCTTCGACGCCTTATAAAGCAGCGCAAAGAGGATTGAGATGCCAATGATCATGTGCAGCGCGTGCATGCCAGTCATGGCGAAATAGAGAAAGAAGAAGATCTGCGCGTGCTGAGCGACATCCGGAGCAAGCGCCACGTCGCGCTTGTCGGCGGGATGAACAAAATCCTCGATGGAGAAGCTCGCGCCCGGAATGTGATGCTCCGTGTACTTGTCGTGGTACTCAATGGTCTTGATGCCAAGAAAGACGAGCCCCAGCAGGATGGTGGCCGAAAGCGAGAGCATGAGTCCGCGGCGGTTGCGGGTCTCCGCGCAATAAACGCCCATGGCCATGGTGAAGCTGGAGACGATCAGGACGGCCGTATTCGTAGTGCCCAGACCGATGCCCAGCGTGTTCGATGCCGATACGAAGGCGTCGTAATACCAGTTGCGGTAGAGCAGGTAGGCCATGAACAGGCCGCCGAAGAACATGATTTCGGTCAGCAGGAAGAGCCACATGCCGAAGGAGACCGCCTCCTTCTGCTGCTCCACCGTCTCAAAATGGTGGCGCAGATAAGGCGGATGCGCGCCTTCGTGATGCGCGATCTCCCCTTCCTGACGGACTGCAACAGTTTGGCTATCCAACGGTCGTTACCTCGTGCTGAGTCTTGTTCGCCAGCCAATCGTAATCGTATGCCTCGTAATCCACGATCGGGGTCTCGAGGAAGTTTTCAGTCGGCGGCGGTGACTGGATCTGCCACTCCAGACCGGTAGCCTGCCAGGGGTTTGATCCCGCAATCGCGCCATACTTCAGCGACCAGGTCATATAGATCATCGGCAGCAGGTAGCCGATGCCTAGCACGGTCGCGCCCGCGGTCGAGAGCACATTGAGCACCTGAAACTCTGGCGGATACGCATGATAGCGGCGCGGCATTCCCAGGTAGCCCAGAACAAACTGCGGGAAGAAGGTGAGGATGAAGCCGATGAACGTCGTGACGGCGGCCAGCTTGGAAAGCGACTCCGGATACATGCGGCCCGTCATCTTGGGCCACCAGAAGTGGATCCCGGCAAGGTAGGCCATGAGCATGCCGCCCACCATCACGAAATGGAAATGCGCCACGATGAAGTAGGTCTCGGTAAGGTGGATGTCCATGCCCAGCGACCCAAGGAAGACGCCCGTAAGTCCGCCGATGGTGAAGAGCCCCATGAAGCCGAAGGCATAGAGCATCGGCGTTTCGAAGGTGATCGAGCCTTTGTAGAGCGTCGCGGCCCAGTTAAAGATCTTGATAGCCGAGGGCACGGCGACCAACATCGTGAGCAGCGAAAACACCAGCGCCGAGTAGTTGGAGACGCCCATGATGAACATGTGGTGCGCCCAGACGAAGAAGCCGAACACGGCGATGGCGACCGAGGAGAAGGCGACAGCGGTATAGCCGAAGACGCGCTTGCGCGAGAAGGTGCTGATGACCTCCGAGATCACGCCCATGCCGGGAAGAATCATGATGTAGACGGCAGGGTGCGAGTAGAACCAGAAGAGATGCTGGAAGAGCAGCGGATCGCCGCCCTTCGAAGGATCGAAGACGCCGATGCCGAAGGCGCGCTCGAGAGCGACCAGCACCAGCGTGATGGCCAGCACCGGGGTGCCCAGCACCATCAGGATGGATGCAGCATAGTGCGACCATACAAAGAGCGGCAGCCGGAACCAGGTCATGCCGGGTGCGCGCATGCGATGCGTCGTCACGATGAAGTTCAGTCCGGTAAAGATGGAGCTGAAGCCGGCGATGAAGATGCCCATCGCTGCGGTGATCACGTGGGTATTGAGGTAGTGCGTGCTTAGCGGAGTCGTGAAGGTCCAGCCGGTGTCAACGCCGCCCAGCACCAGCGCGGAGACGGTGAAGATGCCCGCCACAACATAGAGGTACCAGCTGAGCAGGTTCACCTTGGGGAAGGCCAGGTCGCGGGCACCCACCATGATCGGCAGCACGAAGTTTCCGATGGTCGCCGGAACCGACGGCACCAGGAACAGGAAGACCATGATGATGCCGTGCATGGTGAAGAGCTTGTTGTAGGTATCTGACGAGACCAGATCCGGCATCGGCGTCAGCAGCTCAAGCCGGATCAGACCGGCAAAGGCACCGCCCAGAAAGAAGAAGAACGTGATCGAGATCAGATAGAGGATCGCGATCCGTTTGTGGTCCCCGGTGAGCAGCCAGCTCTTCAGGCCGTACTCCTGGTTTAGATAGCTGCGCTTCGGAAGCGTAGCGTCCTGCTGATTGGGAAGACGGACGATTGTACTCATTGTGGCGAAGGCCCCATCCCCTTCGAAGTCGATGTGTCCGGTTTTGCGTCGGGCAGCTGATCAGCCCCCGTCAATTGCCGGGAACGATAATTTGGCGCCGGGCCAGTGGGTGCTACCTGGTTGGGCGAGTAGTTGCTATCGTTCAGTGTCTGATGAAGGCGATCGGGTGTGTCAAGATTCTTGATGTATTCCACCAGATCGATCAGACCCTCTTCGCTGATCTGCCCCTGGAAGGTGGGCATGATCGGCACGTAGCCCATCACAACGTGTGTTGAAGGGTTCAAAATGCAGCCCCGCAGGAAGGCGTCGTCTACCGTCACCGTCTTGCCGTCGGACAGCATTTCCTTCGATCCGTAGAGCCCCGCAAGATTCGGTCCTCTCGCTCCGGCGGTGGCGCTGTGGCAGGAGACGCATCCCAGGCTGGCAAAGAGCCGCTCGCCATTCTGCGCCAGAGACTGCCCGCTGGTCGACCCGGCGGTCCACTTCCGGTAATCGTCCGGCGGCATCGCGACAATCTCACCGATCATCGATGAGTGCAGCGTGCCGCAATACTGCGTACAGAACAGGTGGTACGTGCCCGGCTGAGTCGCGCGAAACCAGACTGTCGAATACCGACCCGGGATCACCTCGCGCTTCACGCGGAACGCCGGGATCGAGAAGCTGTGGAAGACATCCTGCGAGATCATCGTGAGCTGCACGTCGCGATTGACCGGAATGTGCAGCGAATTGATTTCGTGCTGGCCGCCCGGATGCTCGGCCTTCCACATCCACTGCTTGCCGACGATATAGATGTTCATCGCATTGGTGGGCGGGTTGTAAATCCGGTAATAGAGCCACGCGCCCCAGACAAAGCAGATCATGAAGAGCGCGAGCGGAATGATGGTCCAGGTGGCCTCAAGCAGCGTGGAGCCTTCGATGTGCGTCGCCTGCGGGTTCTTCTCCTTGCGGAACATGATGGAGAAGGTGCCCACCATCAACCCGACCAGCACCAGACCCACCAGGGAGATCAGCACCAGGAAGAAGTAAAAGGCGTCCATGTAGGGCGCAATCGCCGATGCCTGCGGCGGAAACAGCGCGAACTCGGTGAGCCACTTGACCAAGAATTGCCAAAGGACTGGACTAAAAAAATGCATCGTTCCCTTTACCTGCGTTCCTTTTCCTAAACCTGCCGTGATCTGCTGGGGCGCTTAACTCATGCCTTCGCTGAATGTTGTTGGTTTGCTATCGCCCGGCTGCTTTTGATGTCCCGGCGGAACATCACCAGCATGTAGCTGCCCAAAATCAAAACTGTAAGAAGACATCCGGCCTGCACAATGCGCGCGATCATCAGACTGTGCTTGTTCTGCGTCGGATCGTAGTGATAGCAGTAGGTCAGGATCGTATCGACCGGAGTGCCGATCTTGTGATCGGATGCTTCGATCAGTCCCAGCCGCAGATCCTGCGGCGAGTACTCCACCCCAAGGTAGTACTGCGCGATTCTGCCCTCCGGCGTCACGATCTGGATTGCGCTCACGTGAGCGAACTGATCCATCTTGCCATTCGGTCCGGCCGAGCGGACGTAGCCGAAACCGGTCGCCTTGGCTACGGCAGTGATTGCCGCCTGCTGCCCAGTGAGGAAATGCCAGCCCGGCGCGCTCTCCGGATGTCCGTAGTAGGTGACATACTCGCGCTTCTTGGAGGCCGCGATCGCGGGCGTCTCGGTTGGATCGATGGAGATGGCGACGATCTGAAAGTCCTTGCCCGGCTGATAGCTGACCATCTCCAAGGCGCCCGTCAAGCCTTTGAGTTCTTCCGAGCACAGGATGGGGCACTTGTAATAGACCAGCGCCAGCAGCACGGGATGCTTGCCGTCGAAATACTGGCCCAGCTTCACGGTCTTGCCGGTCTCATCGACAAAACTTGCGTCGAGCGGCAGTTGCTGGTTGAGGTGCTGCTGAATATTGACGCCGTTGAGAATGGTGGGCAGTTTGTCGTCAGCCGGCTCGCCCATCTGCTTCTGGCCGGTGGGCGACACTTGGGCGTTCGCACCAGCAAAGCATGAGAGCAGCAGCACGCACGCAGCCGCGAGCATGCGCCCATACCGGAAGTGAGTCCGGGGCGTCCTCTCGTGCTCCATCGATGCTTTGTGCTGCGTCATCACTGCTCGTTTCTCCTGCTTCAATTACTGGTGCATCGGCGTCAACCGCGCCTGCTCACCCGGCTTTGCTTCCTTGTGTTGCGCCTGGTGTTGTTCCTGCTGCTGCCGCGACTGCTCTACTTCCAGCCGCTGCTCGTAGCCCGTACGGGCAAATCCGTTGGTCAGCGGCGCAGTCACCTGCGGACGCGAGTCGGCGGTCATCAGCGGCTCGGCCATTCCACCCTCCGCCCCGCCCTGCACCACCGGCAGCCCACGCTGCGCAATGATCTCCATCGCACGGCCTATCGGAATGCGCACCGTGCCCTGCTGTTGATTCACCCAGGTGAAATGATCCAGCAGCAGGTCTTCGCGGTCATGCAGGTCTACGACATCCTGGTCGCCGTCATCCATCTGTAGCTGTGGCGTGGGGAAGCGAGCCGTCATCGCGTGAAGCTGCTGCTGCTCCAGCACCGCGTTCGATTCAAGATTCTTCCCTCTGCCTTCCGGCGAATACTGGAAATTGGTTCCACTTGTTCGGCGGACCATCGTGCTTCACCAGCGAGGTGTTGATCACCTTGCCCATACCGAAGCAGAAGACAAAGAAGACGATCAGGAAGACGAACAGCGAGATCATGAAGACGACAATGCCGCCGACCTTGACGTCCGAGGTCTCGTAGCCCGGCGTGGGCACGCCATACCCGGTCGAAGAGAGGCCGTGCTGCTTTTGCGGATTGTGTTCCGGAGTATCAGGCGTGTGCATGTTCAGCCTCCAGAATTTCCGCCAGATGCGGATCGTTGGTCTGCACCAGCGGCCGTTTGCCGAGCTGACTGATGTAGGCGACCACCCAGAACGAGATCATCGCGCCCGGGACGGCTATGTATTCAAGGATACCGATAGAGAAGTGCAGGTTGCGCGGCGAGAAGTTCGGCTCGATGAGCAGGAACATGTCCCAGCAGCGCGCGAAGATCATCCACATGCCCACCATGACGATGCGGCGCTTGTTGCGCTTGATGTCACGCGAAAGCAGGAGTGAGAACGGAATCAGCCAGTGGAAGATGAAATCGAAAGTGAAGATGATGCCCCAGTGCCCGCGGATGCGATCCAGATACCAGGAAATCTCTTCTGGCGAGTTGCCCGACCAGATGATCAGGAACTGCGAGAAGTTGAGATAGATATTCAGCATCACGAAAGCGAACATCAGCTTGCCCAGATCATGCTGCTCGACCGGCCGCAGGATGGTCTTCATCGGCTCCGCCTTGGAAAGGCTGACCACGGTGATCACCGAGAGAGCCAGCACCGCATATCCCTGCGCTACGAGATAGTTGAGGCCGTACATGGTGGAGAACCAGCCGATGTTCATGGACATGACCAGGTCGATGACCAGTGCCGTCAGCGTGATTGAATACACCACGATGCCGAAGCCGCTGATGTTCTCGAAGCGCTTCTGCCAGAAAGGAACATTGGGCTGCGGATCGGCATCCCGTTCGAGCGACCGGCGGTTCAGCAGATACATGTACCCGAACCAGATGGCGAAGCAGATAGCTAGCTGGACGACCACGCTAGCTGGGCTGAGCATGGGGTGCTTCCAGTTCAGCGCGTGCGCCTGTCCTTTGTCGATCAGACCACTGCTGAGTGCCTGCGCCACTTCAGACGGATTGCTGTAGCGCGCCCAGAGATAGATCCTCTTCATGAAGATCAGAATGGGCAGGAACATCAGCGCCGAAACCCACAGCGTGCGGCTCATCGCCTCCAGCGGACGCCGGATGAGCAATCCCCATTTGCCGCCCGAGCAGTACTGCACCATCAGCAGCGCGAGGCCGCCGAGGGAGAAGCCCCAGCACAGCATGGCGCCCATCAGCCAGGAGGTCAGCAGGTGGAGAAACTTGTCTCCCTCCATCACTTCCGCCAGCACCACCAGCACCACGGCAAGAATGGTGAAGACCGCCCCGAAGGTGAGCGCGCGGCGGCGCCATCCCGCCAGCAGAGCGGGGGCGTTCAGGTCGCCCGTCAGAGCTCGTGTTGCGTAACTGTATCCGTTCGTCACCGTGTTTCTATCCTCACTTCGGTCCACCTGACTTCGGTCCGCCAGTCCGGGCCGGGGCAGCGGCGGCAGGCTGGCCGTAGCCGTACTTGTCTACTGTTGGCGCGGTCTGCGGGTTGGCGACATCGGAGCTGTCCCCGTTCTCCAGCTGGTAGACCGGATGCCGGCTGGTGACCGGCGTGGTGATGTTCTCAGCCGGAGCCATTCCTGGCGTATCCGGACCCGGAGGCGTCGGATAGACCGCCGTGTCCGGCATCTTCCACGGCTGCGCATAACTCGCCGGCAATCCCTGCTGCTCCGCCACCTCACCCAGCTGGTGAATGGCAACTCCGGCGGGCACATCGCTCTGCTTCGCGTTCAGGCTCAACTGCAGCGCGCGAATGTAGGCCGCAATGGCCCAGCGATCGGCGGTCGGCACCTGCTCGGAGTAGTCCGGCATGGCACCATAACCGTGGGAGATGACATAGAAATAGTGGCTCAGCGGCTCGGCCATCCGCTTGGCATCGTGAAAATTGCTCGCCGGCCGATAACCGCGCTGGACGATCATGCCTGCGCCGTTGCCGACACGCGAGTGGCACGGGCTGCAGTAGGTGTTGAACTGCTCCTGGCCGCGCTCCAGCACTGCCATCGTTGCCGGGAATGGCAGCGCGTCCACTTCTTTGCCGTCCTGCAGGCCGGTGTGAAAGAAATCGTTCAGGTTGGATTGACCTCGCGCGACGGTGTGCACCACCTGCTCGCGGGCCGACCGGCCGTCAGGGAAGAAGGCCGTGCCGCGTTGGGGGACGAACTTCGGCTGATCGTGCATGTCCTGGCGGCAGCCGGCAACCAGCACAAGCGCAGCAGCGGCGCACAGCCCAAGGCTCTGCCGGATGCGCGACGTGCGGTGGCGATATGGATTGCTCGGATTAATACTCCACCTCCACGATCGAAACCGGATGCATGGCCTCGAGATACGCCCGCGATTCCGCGAGAGAAAATTTGGGATCGCGCGCCTCGAGACACAGGAAGAATTTGTCCGACGTTGCCCCGGTGCGGAAGTTCGGCGCGTTGAACAGCGGATGATACGGAGCCGGCAGTCCACACATCGCAAGCATTCCGAAGGCCGAAGTCAACCCGGCGAAGAGAATCGTCCACTCATAGG
The DNA here is from genome assembly GCA_963737035.1 of uncultured Acidobacteriaceae bacterium. Classification (GTDB taxonomy): domain Bacteria; phylum Acidobacteriota; class Terriglobia; order Terriglobales; family Acidobacteriaceae; genus KBS-83. The sequence continues at coordinate 236,782 of CAVTRJ010000003.1, forward strand.
CGGGCACGACGAAAGCCGGCCAGGAGTAGTAGGGACGCCCGGCAATATTCAGCGGATAGGCCCACACGTTGATCCAGGTCTCCATCAGAAACATGGCGAAGCAACCCATCAACCCGCCCACCAGAGTCAGCAGCGGGACAAAGTTGCGGTGGAAGCCAATCGCCTCGGCCGCCTCTTCACAGGCGTAAGGCGTGTAGCAGTCCAGGCGGCGCCAGCCGTCCTTGTACGACGCCGCAGCGGCGGCGGTCAGTGACGTGGCGGAATCGAATTCGGCCAGCAGGCCGTAGACACCCTCAGGAAATGGCATCAGTCACCAGCCTCATGCGCGGCTTCCGGCAGATGTTTCACCTTGGACTGGGGCAGCAGGATACGCAGCTCCGACATGGGAATCATGGGCAGGAAGCGAATGAACAGGAAGAAGAGAAATGTGAAGAGCCCCAGCGTGCCGATGAAGGTTCCGTAGTCCCAGCGGGTCGCCCGGTAGGTGCCCCAGGAGGACGGCAAGAAATCTCGGTAAAGGCTGGTCACGACGATGACGAAGCGCTCAAACCACATGCCAGTGTTCACGATGATCGACATGATGAACATGAGCCCGACGTTGGTGCGCACATAGCGCGACCAGAGAAACTGCGGCAGCGCGATATTGCACGTAATGAGAACCCAGTAGCTCCAGCCCATAGGTCCGAACAGGCGATTCCAGAATGCGAAGTACTCCCAGTGGCTGGCCGAGAACCAGCTCATGAAGAGCTCCATCCCATAGCCATAGGCGACGATCCAGCCGGTAGTGAGCATCACCTTGCCCATGTTGTCGATGTGCCGGATCGTGATCAGGTCTTCCAGATGGTAGAACTTGCGGATCGGGATCGCCAAGGTGAGCACCATGGCGAATCCGGAGTAGACGGCGCCAGCCACAAAGTACGGCGGGAAGATGGTCGTGTGCCAGCCCGGCAGAATGGCTACCGCAAAATCGTAGCTGATGACCGTATGGACTGAGAGCACCAGCGGCGTCGATAGACCCGCCAGGAGCAGCGAGGCCGTTTCATACCGCATCCAGTGCCGTACTGATCCGCGCCAGCCGAGAGCGATCAGGCCGTAGAAGTACTGGCCCACGGGACTCTTCGCACGATCGCGCAGGGTTCCGAGATCGGGAATCATGCCGATGTACCAGAAGACCACCGAGATCGTCGCGTACGTCGAAACCGCGAAGACGTCCCACAGGAGCGGCGACCGGAACTGCGGCCACACGTTCATCGAATTGGGGTAGGGAAACAGCCAGTACCCCAGCCATGGACGGCCGACGTGGATCAGCGGGAACATGCCGGCGCAGACCACGGCAAAGATGGTCATTGCCTCGGCAAAGCGGTTGATCGAGTTACGCCAGGTCTGCTTGAACAGCAGCAGGATGGCGGAGATCAGCGTCCCGGCGTGGCCGATACCGATCCACCACACAAAGTTGACGATGGCGAAGCCCCAGCCGACCGGGATGTCCAGGCCCCAGATGCCGACGCCCTTTAGGAAAAGCCACGTGAGGCAGGTCAGCAGCAGCATGACGATGCCGCCAGCTACCAGGAACCCGAAGAACCAGCCGACGGGGGTGTGCGCGGTAAGAACAATCCGCGAAAGCTTCTCCGTGACCGACTTGAAGGAGTGACCGGGTGCAATGACCACCACCTCTCCGGTGATCGGATCCAGCATCGGGTCGTTTGTTGGTAGATCTCTGGTCGCCATGTCTTCTGTATCTCGCTAGCTGTGCTCGGGCGCGTGCTCCACCGGTGCGCCAGCCAATGCCTCGTTCGGGTTAAAGACCTCTGCGATATAGGTGGTCCGCGGACGCGTGTTCAGATCGGCGAGCACGCCGTAGTTGCGCTTCTGATTCTTGATCTTGTACACACGGCTGTTCTTGTCGTTGATATTGCCGAAGACAATCGCATCGGCAGGGCACGCCTGCTGGCAGGCGGTCACAATCTCGCCGTCGCGGACTTCGCGATTTTCTTTATCGGCCTCGATCTTCGCCGCCATGATGCGCTGCACGCAGTAGGTGCACTTCTCCATCACCCCGCGGCTGCGTACGGTCACGTCCGGGTTGCGCATCAGCTTCAGGCTCTCCGTTTCATAGTCGGAGAAGAGCAGGAAGTTGAAGCGCCGCACCTTGTACGGGCAGTTGTTGGAGCAGTAGCGAGTGCCCACGCAGCGGTTGTAGACCATCATGTTCAGGCCTTCCGGCGTGTGTACGGTGGCCGCCACAGGGCAGACCTGCTCGCACGGCGCATTCTCGCAGTGCTGGCAAAGCATCGGCTGAAAGTGGGCCCGCGGCGACTGCAGGTCGCCCTCGAAGTAGGTATCGATGCGGATCCACTGCATGTCGCGGCCGGTCTTTACCTGGTGCTTGCCTACCACCGGTATGTTGTTCTCGGCATAGCAGCTGATCACACAGGCGTTGCAGCCCACGCAGGAGTTCTGGTCGATCACCAGGCCCCAGGCGTTCTTGGTGTAAGCGAAATTCGGGAAGAGACTGGTATCGCGCGACGGGTCTTCGGGGAAGACGCCCTTTTCATGCGCGAAGTCCGGTTCCTTACGAAACTCCTCGAGCGTGGCCGAGCGCACGATTCCGCGGGTGATCGCCTCATCGCCTTCCAGTGAATGCGAGCGCACATCACCGCTCTGCGCCGACCCGGCCAGAGCACTCGCGCCGCGCTCATCGCTGTAGTGACTCTTGGTCACCGCAACGCCCCAGACGTCCCCCGTCTTCCTGAAGGTCGCGCCTTGCACGAAGAGCGGAGCATCCGAGGTGCGGAGCAAATAGGCGTTGAAACCATAGCCCGAGCCGACCCGGCCCGCGTACTGGCGGCCATAGCCGAGGTGCAGCGTGAATGCGTTGTCCGGATGACCCGGCACCGAGACCACCGGCCCCAAAACCTTGCGGCCGTTGAGCGTGACCTCAAGAACGTCGTTCTCTTCCAGGCCCAGCTTGATCTTCGTGGGACCGCTCATGATGACGGCGTTGTCCCAGGCATTGTTCACCACCGGCTTGGGCAACTCCTGCAGCCAGCCGTTGTTCGAATAGCGGCCGTCATAGATCGACGGATCGGCCCGGAAGACGATTTCAATCGCATCGTTAGAAGCCGGAAGCGTATTGTCCAGAGTCTTCGCTCCGCCAGCCGAGAGCGTCTTCGGAGCAAATGCGCTGCCGGCGAGGAAGCCGTCATGCAGCACTTTGCGCCACGCGGAATCGAATTCGCCTTTGCCTGCGAGTTGCTGACGCCAGTTGTCCTGCACGACGCGATAGCTGGAACGCGGCGGATCGTCGAGCAGCGTCTGCATGACGTCATGCGCCGACTTGCCGCCATACAGCGGATCGATCATTGGCTGGATGATGGACAGCGTGCCGTCGTACGCCCGCGCATCCGACCACGACTCCAGGTAATGAGTGCTGTTGATGTGCCATGCCGCAATCTGCGCCGTCTCGTCGACATGGCTGCCAAGATGCGCGCTCTTCGGCACCTTCCCGAGCGCCTCTGCAAACTTGAAATCGACCGGCGCGGTGTAGACCGGGTTGGTATCCAGCATCAGGAGCCACTGCACTTTGCCGGCATTCATGTCGGCAACCAGCGACTTCAGATCGTCTCCCTGAATCGAAGGCAGCGGCTGCACCGTCTCGGTGTAGACCACCGTCTTGCCTACGTTGCCCAGCGCCTGGTTCAGCGCGATGGCGGCGAGATGCACATCGGGCGACTGCTGCTCACCCGGGATCACCACACACTTGCCGGCGTTCGCCTTCAGATCGGCAGCCACAGCGGCAATAAAGGCCTGCTGCTCGCCGGTCCAGTTGGCGGAGCTTCCGGCGGAACCGGCGCCCGCTGCCGCGGCGATCGCCTGTGCATAGGCGGCAACCTTGCTGGCCTTCAGCTTCAGCCGGTGGTCGGCCTTGAAGCCGGTCGTGGTCGGCATGCTCTCGACCGCGTAAAGCCGATTCATCTCTATCGACGGATCCATCAGCTTGCGGCGCTTCGCATACTCCCGCGACAGCTTCACGAAGCCGGGATGCGTGATGCCGGAGAGGAAATCGGCGTCGAGCGACAGGATTACGTCCGCCTTGTCCAGCATGTACTGCGCATCGTAGAAGTCGCCGAAGGCGGCTTTGGAGGCACGACGGGCGGAGTCGCGATTGACCGGGTCGTACTGGATCAGCTTCGCCTGCGGCAACCGCTTCTGCGCGTCCTTCCACTGCGCAGCAAGGGTAGGCGAGGTGATGGTCGAACTCAGGATGTAGAGGCCCTGCCCGCCCGGCATCTTCGCCAGGTCACGCAGGAGCGCCGCCTGGAAATCAGTGAAGCTGCTCGTTTCCAGCCGATAGAGCACGTGCTGGGAGCGATCCGGATCATAGAGCCCCAGCAGGGAAGCCTGGCTCAGTGGATCGGAGCCGCCCATGCTCATCGGGTGCTCAGGATTGCCGTCCACCTTGATTGGCCGGTAAGCGTCGCTCTTGACCAGCAGGGGAAGCGCGCCGGTCGAAAACGGAAAGACGGTTGCGAAGTAATTCGGCCTGCCGAGGATCAGATCCTCCGGCGCCTTGACATAGGGATAGATCGGCTCGTCGGGCTGCTTGGTACAACCGGCAAGGCCGGCCATCGCCAGGGAGGCGCCCATCAGCTTCATGAAGCCGCGCCGCGATACCGGATCGACCCATTCACTGGCCATAGCAGGGAACTCCTGCTCCATGCGGCGGTCAAAACCAGGCTGCGTCGCCACCTTGTCCAGCCCCTGCCAGCCAGTGCCGCTGCCGCCCCACCGGCATTCGAGTTCGGCGCGCGCAGCTTCCAGCGTCATGCCCTGCTTTGCCGCGGAGCTCGCTTCAGCCTGATTCGGTTGCAGCACTGCCAGTCCTGCGTCCTTCGCCACCATTGCGTCCTGTGTTTCCATCGTTTCGGCTTCGCTCTCAGTTCCCATCGTCATGACCGCCCGCTGCAATGCGCTTAGCGGTGGCAGGTCTCGCACGAGCTCAGCTCATGCGGATCGCGAATGTGGTATTGCTTCAGCAGGAATAGCCCCAGAGCCTCCTGGTTGGTGAACTTCGTGTAGCTCACGTTGTCCGCGCCAGTCGGTCCTGCAGCGCCATTCGGATGCGCTGCCACATCCAGCATGTGGGTCTCCGGCGCATCGGTAGGCGGCAGCATGTCTAAAGAGGCCGTGCGTGCCCCAACCTGTTCGGGATTGACCGTGGTGCAGTTCACCGTCTGCGCCGTCGGCGTCCCGGCCTTGTCGCCTGTGGTTCCGCACCAGACCGGCTTCCGCGTCGAGGGGCCTTCCCACGCCATGTTGTAGACCTCGCTCGTCGGCCGCAGGTTCTTCGCCGGATTGCGGTGGCAGTTCAGGCACCACTCCATCTGCAGCGAGTTCTCCTGGTACATGATCGGCATCAGGTCGACGCGGCCATGACACGAGGAGCAACCGATGCCCTTGTTCACGTGGATCGAGTGGTTGAAGTAAACATAGTCGGGGAGATCGTGCAGCTTGATCCAGCGGATCGATTCGCCCGTCGCCCAGCTCCGGCGGACCGGCTCCAGCAACTGCGCGTTGGTCCAGATCTGCGCATGGCAGTTCATGCAGGTCTTGGTCGGCGGGATACCCGCGTAGCTCGACCGCTCCACCGAGACATGGCAGTACTGACATTGAATGCCCAGCCCCTGAACGTGGTGCTTGTGGCTGAAGGGTACTGGTTGATCCGCCCGCTGCCCCTGCCGGGTTACCCATGGGGAGCGTTGCAACTGGTCCAGCGTTACTCCCAACGCAATCACAATCAGTCCCGTCAGGATCAGGCTCATTCGCGCTAAGGCGTTTGAGCTGCGGTCAAAAATCTGCGGCATCGATCCGTTCCTGTTTCCCTTACGTCAATGAAAGGAGTTTAAGAGGTCACTGCAATCAACCATTTGCGACCCCTCTAGTCGTATATCGAAAAGACCGTGAGGGGGCAAAAAAGGACTATAACAGCATTTCTTGTCTCGACCATAATGGGCCGCCGTGGCCGTTATGGTTTTGTGAACTTCGCGATGCGTTTGGCGCGTGTGAAATCGGGATTTCGTTTGCGATGAACAGCCAGCATTGACTTCGCTGATTCCCGCTGCATCTGCGCTTTACCAATTTCGTGTTCACGGCCCGAGTGCACTCTCAGGCTAGACTCAAGCGTCATGAACGATGGCCGCCGCAGTGTCCGCTACGATCCCGAAGAGGCAATCGCCGCACTGAGCGCGGCGGATCCAAAGCTGGGTGAACTGATCCGCCGCGCAGGACCATTCACCATGCGGCTGAAGAGCCAGCATTCTCCCTTCGAAGCGCTGGTGGAATCGATCATCTACCAGCAGATTCATGGCAAGGCAGCCTTCGCCATCCTCAGCCGGCTGCTGCGTGCGTTCGGCGATATCCATCCGCAGCCGGAACATATCCTGGCCGCGCCCGAGGAGATGCTGCGCGCCTGCGGACTCTCTGCAAACAAGCTGAAGGCGCTGCGCGATCTCGCCGCAAAGACACTCGACGGCACGGTTCCCACGCTGCCTCAAATTCGCCGCATGCCGGATGCGGAGATCGTGGAACGGCTCACGCAAGTGCGCGGCGTGGGGCAATGGACAGTCGAGATGCTGCTCATCTTCCGCCTGGGCAGGCCCGATATTTTCCCCGTCAGCGACTACGGCGTGCGCAAGGGCTTTCTGCTGACCTTCGGGCGTCCACCGAAGGCCAAGCCAATCACGCCGGCGGTATTGCCCAAGCCGGATGTGATGCTGCGCCGCGCGAAGAAATGGCAGCCCTGGCGCTCGGTCGCAAGCTGGTATCTGTGGCGCGCATGCGACCTCGCCGGCAGCGCGTCGCCACCTCCGGAATAAGCTCCGTCTCCGTTAAGCTGACAACATGGCCAAGCAATTTGCCAGCATGACGCCGGCGCACCGTGAGTTCATCGCGCGGCAGCAGATCTTCTTCACGTCGTCGGCAACCGCCACCAGCCGCGTGAATATCTCTCCGCGACCGACCAATGCGCTCCGTGTTCTCGACGAGCGCACAGTTGCCTATCTTGACCTGACCGGAAGCGGGAGCGAGACCGCCGCGCATCTCCGTGCCGATGGCCGCATCACCCTGATGTTCTGCGCCTTCGACGAGCCGCCTTCCATCCTGCGGCTGTACGGCCGCGGCACCAGCATTCCACACACAACCGGCGAGTACACCACACTGCTGGCTTCAGTCTTCGACAACCAGGAGCCCCCGGGAGCGCGGCAGATCGTCCGCATCGACATCGATCTCGTGCAGACCTCCTGCGGCTATGGCGTCCCCCTCTTCGACTACGTCGGTGAACGCGCAACCCTGCGCCGTTGGGCGGAGCACAGAGGCCAAGCCGGGCTCGAAGAATACCGCCGGGAAAAGAATGCAACCAGCATCGATGGACTGCCCACCGGTCTTGTCGAAGAGGTGGCCTCGCCTGCAGCTGAACCGCTCGTAGCGAATCGCGGATAACCCCAGTACTTTCGCGCCATATGCAGAGATCACAGGCGGCCAGCTAGACTGTTCCAGCATGTCCGTCTCTCCCGCCCAACGTTTTGTCTGTGTTCACGGACACTTCTATCAGCCCCCGCGCGAGAACCCCTGGCTCGAAACCGTCGAAACCCAGGACTCGGCCGCGCCTTACCACGACTGGAATGAGCGCATCACCGCCGAGTGCTATGCGCCGAACGGCGCGGCGCGCATTGTGGACAGCAAGAACCGCATCCTGCGGATCACCAACAACTACGCGCGGATGAGCTTCAACGTCGGCCCCACGCTGCTCTCCTGGATGCAGGAAAAGGCGCCGCTCACCTACGCGATGATCCGCGACGCGGACCGGCTGAGCCAGCGGCAATTCGGCGGGCATGGCTCGGCCATGGCGCAGGTCTACAACCACATGATCATGCCGCTGGCCTCCACCCGCGACCGCGAGACCCAGATCGTGTGGGGTATCGCCGATTTTGAGCACCGCTACGGGCGCAAGCCCGAGGGCATGTGGCTGGCGGAGACCGCGGTAGATTTGGAATCGCTCGACTTGCTGGCCCGTCATGGCATCCGCTTCACCATCCTCGCGCCGCACCAGTGCGCGCGCGTGCGGCCCTTGCGCGGTGCCAATGCTCCTTCCACCGTGATTGCAAAGGCGCCCGCCGCCGCCGCGGACGCTGCCAAAGATGCCGTGACCGATGGCGGCTGGAGAGAGACGCCGGAAGCCAGCGTGGACACGACGCAGCCCTATCTCGTCCAGACCAGCCCTGGCCACTCCATCGCAGTTTTCTTCTACAACGGACCGGTGTCGCGAGCCATCGCCTTTGACGGTCTGCTCAACAGCGGAGAGGCCTTCGCAGAGCGGCTCACGGGCGGCTTTGGTGAGCGGGAGGGCGCGCAACTCGTCCACGTCGCGACCGACGGCGAGAGCTACGGACACCACCATCGCCACGGCGAAATGGCGCTCGCCTATGCTTTTCAATTGATCGAAGAAGGCGACGCCAAGCTAACCAACTACGGACAGTTCCTCGCAAAGTTCCCTCCCACCCACGAGGCGGAGATCGTGGAGAACAGCTCCTGGAGCTGCTTCCACGGCGTGGAGCGCTGGCGTTCCGACTGCGGCTGCAACGGCGGCAAAGCTGGCTGGAACCAGAAGTGGCGTGCTCCGCTGCGCGAGGCGCTGGATTGGCTCCGCGACAGCCTGGCGCCGTTGGTACATGACGCGAGCTGCGAGTTGTTCACCGACGCCGAGGCCGCGCGCAACGACTACATCTCCGTGATCCTCGACCGCTCGCATGCGTCGATCGATGCTTTTTTTGCCCGCCACAGCATCCGCACGCTTACGCCGGAGGAACGCGTTCGCGCCCTGGAATTGATGGAGCTGGAGCGCAACGCGATGCTGATGTACACCAGTTGCGGCTGGTTCTTCGACGACATCTCCGGCATTGAGACGGTGCAGATCATCATCTACGCCGCGCGCGTGCTGGAACTCGCCGGGATGCTCTTTCCCCAGACCCGCGGCGTGCTCGAAAGAAACTTCACCGATCGCTTGGCGGAGGCCAAGAGCAACGACCCGCAATGGCGCGATGGCCGTCACATCTACGACGAGTCCATTCGTCCGATGGTGGTCGATCTGGAGCAGGTGGTGGCGCATTACGCCATCAGTTGCCTCTTCCCCCGCGCAGGTGAGACCTCCCTGACGGAGCGTGACCGGCTCTTCTGCTACACCATCGCGCACCTTTGGGAAAAGACGCTGCCCTACGGACTCGGTCAGTTGCGGCTGGGGCGAGTGGGCATCTGTTCCGTACTGACGGAAGAGTGCGAGGAGGCCGCCTATGGCCTGCTTCATTTCGGCGATCAGAATGTTTCCGCGGCGGTAAAGCGTGTGGAACCCGGAGAACAGGAATCGCTGATTCTGCTGGCAAAGGAAGTTGAAGACGCCGTGGACGCAAGCAACCTCACCGAGGTGGTTCGGCTTATGGACGACTACTTCGGCGAGAGCCGCTTCTCGCTCACCTCACTCTTCGCGGACGAGCAGCGCCGCATCGTGAAGAGCATCCTTGACCCGGCTATGCAGTCGCTGGAGACGGCTCTTACCGATCTGTACACGAGCCACGCATCGCTTTTGCACTTCCTTGGCCGCAGTGGACTGCCCCGCCCCGCGGCGCTCAAGGTGGCCGCACAGTTCGCTATCCATACGCAATTGCGCCGTGCGCTGGAGGCCGACCCGATCGACCTTCCAGCCGTGGAGCGGCTGCTGGCCCAGGCACGCGAAGATGCGGTGGTTGTGGACCATTCGACCTTCGGATATCTGGCCGACGAGCGCATGCATGCGGCCATGGAGCGGCTGCAGCAAACCCCGTCCGACCCAGAGGCGGTACGCCATGCGCTCGCGCTCGCGACCGCACTGCGGGCGCTCCCATTCGCGCTGGATCTCTGGCAGGCGCAGAACATCTGGTATGAACTGTCGCCGCGGATTGCCGGCGAGGGAAAGGCCCTGCGGGACGACTTTCTCGCCTTAGGCGCCGCGCTCAATATCCGGGTGGACCGCGTAGACCGCGGTCCAAAGCTGGTTACATAGGCATTTTTGTCTTGCAGACAAGAACAGACTGCGCCGATCCTAGGAAAAACTACCTGGGGAACGTTACGCGGCCAGTTACCTGACCCTAACTAGGGATGAAGGTTGCCTCCGAGCCGGAATTGGGAACCCGGCGGTGTACCCGGGCAGCCTTTGTAGTCATAGCTATTTCATTACTCTCGAATTGATGTCCCCGAAGAGTTTTTTGCCGGAAACCGGCCATGCGGTGCGATGATTTGCCTATGAAATTCTTTCGGCTCCTCACACCCGCCGCTTTGCTGACGCTGGTTGCAGCGTGGGCGCCTGCGTGTCCGGCGCAAAGTATGAGCTCGAGCGAGCTGCGCAATATGACTGCTGCGGACTTCCAGCGGCATATTGACGAGGAGGGCGCACAGGACTTTGTGCGGCGCCTCATCAAGGATATCGATCCTCATAGTCCGGAAGAGCCGAATTACGACATCGTGCTGGAACATGTTGCCGAAGGCAGCAGCGATTGGCTTCACGTAGTAGCCCAGATAGCTCCCTATACAGACGCGACATTCAGCCAGGGCATCCGGGTGGCTATTGCTGACGCTTTGGTGGTCAATCCCACGGGCGTCCTCAAGATGATCGGCACGGAAGAGCACTTTGATCAGGCATGCGGCTATCCGTTCGTGCGCCAGACCGAGACCTATATGCTGCAGCACCGGCGTGAGGCGCTGGCCGCCTTGAACCAGGTGCACCAGCCCGCGCTCGCAGTCAAAAAGGAAAACTGCCGCAAGCGCTTGATGGACGTGCCCACCACGACGGCAAGCGATGCCGGCCATCCTTCTCTCGGTACTCGCGACTAATTCAGTCTTCTAACTTCGCCAGTGCAGCGTGACCGGACCATCCATGGGATGGCCGCCTTCTCCAGTCAGCCGCGCCTGCTTCAGAGCGAAATACCACTTCGCGGGTTTATCGGCGTCATCGATCAGCATGAGTGTTGGGTTATGACGCAGCCCTTCCGCCTGCTCGATCATGGTCTGCTGGTCCTGCCGTACGAAGCGCGCCCCGAAGAAACGCGCAACGGCTGTGACAAATGGCACGTAGTAGAAGACATTCCATGCTGCAACCACGTCGATGCGGCAGGTGGACGGCGTCACCGGCGTCACCGTAGTCAGGCTGGAGAACCACTTCTCGCCGCAGCGAATCGTCTCCCACCGCCGGTTGGGCAGGACGAAGTCGATAGTTGTGGTGATCGGTTCACCATAGACGCCGAGTAGTTTGTAAGGTGCGCTGTTGCCAGAAGGCGCGTGCGCGGACATGCGAAAGCCCTGCGGGATAGGCTCGAACTGTTTGTGCTTTTCGTGGATGCTGGCACGGGAGCGCCACCACCATGCCTGGTGGACGAAGGGGCCATGCGCCGGGTCCATCAGCCCGATGATGCCGTGGTCCACATTGCACGGAAGATCGGCGGAGAGATGGGCCGACCGGTATCTCTCGCTGAAGCGCGGCAAAAGCGGCGGTTCTGGTAGATCCTCGATACGCAGGCGGCCGCGGCCCGCATCCGGGATGTACACCCAGGCATAGCCGTCGCGCTCCACACATGGGTAGGACGTAGCGTAGATGCGCGTCGCATCGAGCGTGTCTTCGCTGGTGAGCGACGGGATCTCGCGGCACTGGCCGGAGCCGGCGTCGAAGGCCCAGCCGTGATACTTGCACGTCACCGTCGCGCCATCGAACCAGCCGCAGGAGAGCGGAATACCGCGATGCGGACAACTGTCGCGCATCGCGAAGATGGCGCCATCGCCGCGCCGTCCGAGAACCAGCGGAATGCCCAGCAGCATTGCGCTGGTAAGTCGCTTCCCGCCCAGGCGCTCGCTGCGCAGCGCCGGATACCAATCGTCGTATATAAGCGCGGTCGCCGGCGCTGCTGCTGAGGAGCCAGACGCGATCTGGAAGAGGTCCTTCGCCATGAACTGGGTCTACTATAAGCCGCTCGGCAGCGCGGAACAGCGTGGCTGAGGATGCGACAATCGCACTCGATGCAGAAGCGCGAGATGGACCAGCCGAAGGAGAGGCGTTTCGCGCCGCGCAGCCTGCTATTCATATTGCTCGCCTGCTGGCTCACGCTCTATGGCAGCTTCACCCTGCTACGGCCGCCGCTGCTGGACGATGCCGATTCGGTCCATGCCGAAGTGGCGCGCGAGATGGTGGCGCGCCACGACTGGACCACGCTCTACGCCAACGGCATCCGCTATCTCGAAAAGGCGCCACTGCTCTACTGGAGTATGGCGGCGAGCTTCCGCTGCTTCGGCGTGCACACCTGGTCGGCGCGATTGCCTCTCGCCCTCTACACGCTGGCGCTGCTGCTTGTAGTCTTCGCGCTGGGCAAGCGTTGTTTTCCCGACGCAGTGGCCGGCTTCTACTCCTCGCTCGTCCTGATGACGAGCTTCGGGCTGTTCATCTTCACCCGCATTCTCATTCCGGATGCGATGGTTTGCCTGTGGCTCGCGCTCGCGATGCTCTGCTTCTGGCGCTCCCTTGCGCGGCCCACGCGCGCGAACGCCGCTGGATTTGCCATCGCGTGCGCGCTCGGGGTCCTGACCAAGGGGCTGATCGGGCTGGTCTTTCCGCTGCTGATTGTCGCGGTGTATCTGGCGATGACGCGGAACCTTGCCCATCTCCGGCGCTGGCATCCGCTGCTCGGCGCGTTGATATTTTTCGCGATTGCGGCGCCGTGGCATGTGGCGGCAGGAATCGCGAACCCGACCGAAGGCCACCCCGGCGCGCTGCCGACACCAGGCAATGTGCATGGCTGGTACTGGTTCTACTTCGTCAACGAGCACCTGCTGCGCTATCTCAACCGGCGCGTGCCACGCGACTACGACACCGTTCCGCTCGGCCTCTTCTGGGGGCTACTCATAGTGTGGCTGCTGCCGTGGAGCGTCTTTCTCGGCCAGGCGCTATACCGGGTGCCACTGCGACGCTGGTGGCGGCGGGCGCCGCTCAGCGACACGGAGAGCGCCCGGCTGCTGCTCTTCTGCTGGGCGGCTGTGCCGATGGTCTTCTTCAGCTTCTCCACCCGGCAGGAGTACTACGTGCTGCCGGCGATGCCTGCGCTCGCGCTTCTCATCGGCGGCTGGCTCGCCGAGGATGCAAACGGAACAGGACCACCGCGCCTGCGCATGGCGTCATTCCTATTTGCGGCTGGCGCCTGTGCCGCGGCAGTGGCGGTGTTCTTCGCGCTACATTCTGGGGCTCCGCAAGGAGATCTAGCGGCGGCCCTCCGCAGCAATCCCGGCGACTACGCATTATCATTCGGCCATTTCCTCGACCTGAGCACGCGGGCGATGGCCTTCTTCCGCCTGCCCCTGCTTCTGACGGCGGTGGCATTGCTCGCGGGCACCGGCGGTCATCTGCTGCTGCGGCGCATGGGCCGCAGGCACGCGGCGATCGGGATGATTGCGCGCCGCAGGGATGCGGCGCTTTGGGCGCTCGCCGCCGGCGGCATGCTGTTCCTGATCGCGGCGCACATGGCGCTGGTCACGTTCTCGCCAGTGCTCTCGTCCGCCAACCTTGCCGCGGCAATCCGTCCGCGCCTCGGGCCGGACGACATCATCGTGCTGAATGGAGAGTACGAGAGCGGTTCGACGCTGGGCTTCTACCTCCACCGCCAGGTGCGGATTCTCAATGGCCGCAGTTCAAACCTCTGGTACGGATCATTCTTTTCCGACGCACCGACGATCTTCGACGACGACGCTTCGGTCGCGCGGCTGTGGAGCGGACCCCGCCGCGTCTTCCTGCTGACCGATGCGACAGCACTGCCGCACCTGCCAGGCAGGATCTTCACCATCGCCGCTTCAGGCGGCAAGACCGTGCTCTCCAATCGTCCTTGAGCACCAGGTGCGAGAGCGTGTTTTCTGTCTATCATTACGTCTCGAGATCAGGCTTCGCCTTACGAGGTGATCCATGCCCCACTCACAGACTGACACCGCCGCCGGTATTTGCCAGGTCCTGGTGGAGAGTTACGCCGTCAACGAGCGGATGAACCAGACCGTCCTCGAGCATCTCGATCCCGCTGCGTGGCGTGCGCAACTGCCCGGGAGTAGAGGACGGACCATCGCCGCCATCTTCTCGCATCTCCACAACATCCGTCGCAAATGGCTGAGGCTCTCCGCCCCGCATCTGAAGCTTCCCGCGTCACTCGACCGCACTAGTTGCACGCAGAAGCAGGCTCGGGCTGCTCTGGCGGAAAGCGCCGCGCGCTGCTCCGAAATGCTTGCCGAGGCTCTGATGCTTGCCGACGCTCTGCCTGAATCGCAGGAACGGATCGAAACATTTCGCCGCGATGGCTGGGCGAGACCATGGCCTGCCGGCGCATCCATGGTGGCCTACATGATTACGCACGAAGCGCATCATCGTGGTCAGGTATGCATGCTGGCCCATCAGCTCGGCTTCCCGCTAACGACAGGCACCACCTCTGCAATGTGGGGTTGGGAGAAACTCTGGAAAGAGTGCGGATTCACGCACCCGCGATAACGAGTAATTACGTAATCAGCGGAGTTTCCTACTCCAGCGTCGTTCCAGCGATGCTCAGGCAGCCGGCGGCGGCGGAATGCGTGTCAGCTTGCCGCGCTTCAGTAGGAAGCGCTCCCCGCGCCAGGTAACCGTATCGCCGGCAAAGCTCCAGCCCCACAGAGCAAGCGCGATGAGATCGCGAGGAAGCAATAGAAGAATATCGCGCAGCACCTGCGCATCGCCAAGGATGCCGACGCCCACCACCAGCGCGAGCGCGACCCGCACCAGCAAAGTAAGTACGAAGAGCGCGATGCTCTCCAGGCTCAGTCCCGTCGCGATGAGATTGCAGAAGGCCCACGGCAGCCCGAAGGTGAAGATGAGGCCGGTGTAGCCCCAGCGGCGCGAGTCGCGCGTGGAGCGGCACCAGCGAAGCTGATGCTCGAGAAATCCGGCGATGTCGTAGGGAGGCACCCAGGTCTCGACCACTTCGGAGGAGAGCTCGATATCGAATCCCGCGGCGGCGATGCGTGCGCCGAGTTCATAGTCGTCGGCGAGATAATCGACCAGCGGGGCGAGGCCGCCGATCCAGTCCAATGCTTCGCGCGAGACGGCGAGCGTCGAGCCCAGGCCGAAGTGAATGCCACCCTCAATGCGGCGCGCGGTGAGGACGCCGGGAAAGAAATCCGTCGAAATGCCCAGAGCTTCCATGCGCGAGCCGATGGTTGGGTCTTTACGCGGCTTGCCGTGGGCGCGGCCGCGATAGGGCGCAGTGACCATGCCGATGGAGCGCTTGTGCTCCGGCGATCGCGCAAAACCAGCCATGACGCGCGACAGATAGCGCGGTGAGACCATGATGTCGCTGTCGTTGATCAGGACGTAGGGGTGCCGCGCGTGCGGCAGCATCTGGGCGAGGTTGCTGACCTTGCCGTTGGCGCCGAGCACCTCCGGGCACTCGATGATGCGGATGGCGTGATCGGGAAACTCCTCCTGCAGCTCGTGCACCGCAGCGACTGCGGGATCGGCAAGCGAGCTGACGCCGAACAGGATCTCGAACTCGCCTGCGTATTCCTGCCGGCAGTGGCTGGCGAAGGCGGAGTACATCTCGTGATCCAGGCCGCGGAGCGGCTTGAGGATGCTGACGGGAGGCGCGAACGCTGGATGCGGCCGCCGCAGGCTGTGGACGAAGGCGCGCGCGCTCCATAGCGCGAGCAGGTAGTAGCCGATGCCCGCCCAGGCAAGGACGGTGGTGATGCCGGCAACGATGCTAGCGATCAGGAGGGCGTTCAAGGATTCGAGTATCCCATGGTGCTGGCCGCGTCGGCGATTGCGTCTCCCGGCCGCGATGACGATCGCCGAAGATTGGTGGCGTGCAACTGGAAGTTCTTGGCCTGACGCGCATGGCCGAAGGCCGCTGCCTTACTCGTAGCGAAGGGCTTCGATCGGATCGAGCGCGGCCGCTTTCCAGGCGGGATAGATGCCGAAGACCAGACCGATGATGCAGGAGACAGTGAAGGCCACAATAGCCCAGATGGCGGACATCTGCGCGGGCAGGATAGTGCCGAGGGCCAGCTTCAGCACAAGCGTGAGAGCTGCGCCGATGAGGACGCCAATAACACCGCCGAAGGCGCAGAGCGTCATGGCTTCAAGAGTGAACTGGAGCATGATGGTTCGACGAGTCGCGCCCAGCGCCTTGCGGATACCGATCTCGCGCGTTCGCTCCGTGACCGAGACCAGCATGATGTTCATGACGCCAACGCCGCCGACCATGAGGCCGACACTGGAGACGCCGACCAGAAAGATGAAGAGTCCGCCGGTAAGCGAGTTCCACAACTGGAGCAAGCCGTCCGACGTGAAAATGGCGAAGTTATCCGGCTGGTCGGTGTGAACCCTGCGGCGGCGGCGCAGCATCTCGCGAATCTCGTCTTCGACGGCAACTTTGTTCTTCGCGTCGTCGTACTTCACGCTGATCCAGTAGTCGAGGATCTCCGGATGGATCTTGCGGAAGGTGAAGAGCGGGAAATGGGCGGAGTTGTCGTTGGGATTCTTGCCGCCGCCGAACACCTGCTTCTGTTTGGCAAGCACGCCGATCACGGTGAAGACGTCGCCTTCGATCTGGACTTCCTTGCCCAGAGCGGACTCCTGGCCAAAGAGCTCTTGCGCGGCATCATGTCCGAGGACGACTACGTTGGCGCGGCGCTCCTCTTCCTCTGCAGTGAAGAACCGGCCCTCATCCAAATTGATGTCGTAGACCATCGGCTGCTGCTCGGAATCGCCTTCGAGCATCGTGTTAGAGAGCTTGTGGCCTTTGTAGTTGATAGAAAAACTGCCCAGATGGCCGGTTGGGGAGCGGTACTGCTGCGATGGATCGACGGCTATGACGTGAGGGAGGTCGCGCAACGCGATTGCGTCTTCATAGCTGAGCTGTTTGCGATTCAGCATCTCCTGCGTGGGACGGTTGCCGAAGACCTGGAAGCGAAACACCCAATAGACATTCGTGCCCAGCGACTTGATCAGGTCGTTGACGTTGGCGGTGAGGCCGTTGATCACCGAGGAGATGAGGATGACGGTGGTGACACCGATCATGATGCCGAGGATGGTGAGGCCGGAGCGCAGCTTGTTTGCTCGCAGCGTCTCGGCCGCCATTCTGACTGCTTCTTTTCCGTCACTCAGCCGCATGGATCACTCCTCAGAGACTTCCGCTACAACTCCGCACGCAGGGCGACGATGGGGTCCAGTTTGGCCGCCTTTCGCGCAGGGTAGACGCCGAAAAAGAGACCCACCGAAGTGGCGACGCCCAGGCCGAGCATGACGACCCAGATTTTAATGTCGGAGGGGAAGCCGACGATAAGCGTGATCAGCTTTGCCATGATGATGCCGCCGAGAACACCGCCGAGACCGCCAACGAAAGCCAAAGTCGCTGACTCGACAAGGAACTGTGACATAAGATCGCCGCGGCGCGCGCCTAGCGCCTTGCGGACACCGATCTCGCGGGTACGCTCGGTGACTGAGACAAGCATGATGTTCATGATGACGACACCGCCGACCACTAGCGAGATGGCAGCGAGCGAGATGAAGACGGCAAAGAAGCTGGAACTGATGCTTTGCCAGATCCCGACGAAAGTCTGGTTGGTATCAACGGAGAAGCTGTCTTCCTCGCCGGGCCGGTCATGGCGGATGGAGCGGAGAATGACACGCACCTGATCGGCGGCCTGATCCAGCGGATCGCCGACTCCGAAGGCGCGTGCGTAGAGGGTGAGGCTGCGGTTGGAGCCGTGGGTGTCGAGAAAGGTGGTGAGCGGGACGGCGACCCAGTTGTCCTGGCTCTGGCCGAGGGTCTTGCCCTTGCGCTCGCCCACGCCGATGACCGTATAGTGTTCGCCGTCGACGCGGATCTCTTTGCCCAGCGGATCCTCGCCGCCCATCTGATTGTCGACGATGTCCGGCCCGATCAGCGCAATGTGCAGGCGGCGGGACTCTTCGCCGGGTGTAAAGGCGCGGCCGCGCTCAATGTTGATGTCGTAGATGGCAGGCATGTCCGCGGTCCAGCCCCGGATGTCGATATCGGTGGCGGAGTGGATGCCGTAGACCACCGAGCCGGTGGCATCAGCCATCGCGCCGGTGCTGGAGCAGTAGGTGCAGCGCTCCGCGATCGCCTCATACGCGTCGTACTTCAGGTCCTTGCGCTTTTGGTACTTCATGAACTCCGCATCACTGAAGACGACGGAGGGCTCCTTGGAAGCGGTGAACACGTCAGCGCCATAGCCATAGATTTTGGTAGCGACGAATTTGTTTACACCGGCCACCAGCGTCAGGACCATGATGACCGAAGCCACACCGATGACCACACCGATAAGGGTAAGGATGGAGCGCAGCTTATTCGCCCACAGCGACTGCAGCGCGATACGGATGGCTTCTCGGAATGCCATAGTTTGGCTCTGAAAGGTAGAAACGAGTTTATCAGCGCAAAGGTTCCGGCAGAGGCCGATTGGGGCAACGTGGCCGCAGCCTTCGCCGCTCCAACGGAGAGATGGGACGAATGGCGCTCCCAGATCGGCTGCCCCTCCCGCGATTTTCCCGAGATCTCCCGGCGACTGGCCAGGCATGATTCTGCGCGAAGCGGCCTGAAGCATCGTGCCCCATATCGCACAAGCATGGGGCACCGCTTTCCCGACTCCGCTAAGTAGTGGCTGCTCTGCCCTTGAACATGCGGTAGATGCCGAGCAGGATCAGTGCCCCGATCAGGGACGCGATGAAGCCTGCACTCTGGCCTTCCTTGTACCAGCCGATGACCTGGCCCAGCCATCCGGCCAGCAGCGCACCTGCAATGCCCAGCAGCATGGTCACGATGATGCCCCCTGGATCCTTGCCCGGCATGATGAGCTTTGCCAGAGCACCGACGATGAGCCCGATGATCGCCTCCCACAGCAGATGGAACATGTTCCCTCCCAATGGATGTTGCCTCACCGCCCGCGGCTGAGGCAGATTTCCCTGCGACGTCGCCCCAAATCATACCCGGCTTCGGGCAGATCCCGCGTCAATTCGATTGTTTGCCCGACAGATCGTTACCGGCGCATGGAAGGCACTTCCTGCGTAGACAGCCACCAGCCCCGTCCGGCCAGCCAGCTGCCCGCTCCCGGTTTGTCATCGCGATGCAGCGATTTCACTTTGCTCCAGTTACGGTTACGAAATGCCTCCGCCAGCCGCTGCTCTTCGCCCTCATCCCGAGCGCCTGCGCATCCGACAAACTGCGCCTGAAAGAGAAACCGCGCAGCGTACACTTCGCTGTCGGTCCGCGTGATCAACAGCATGGCGCCAGCACCGTCATCCGGCGTCAGCGGAAACAGCAGCCGGCCTCCCGGCGCTAACGCGTCCAGCCACACCGCAAGTGGCGCGGTCGCGCCCGCGTTTACGTACAGCACATCGCAGGCAGGCAGCGGCCCCTCGGCTCCACTGCGCGCATGCAACTTCACCTGCGGCAGCGAGGCCAGGTTCTCCGCCGCGCGCCGCACCAGCCCAGGCTCGATCTCATATGCGTCCACTACGCCGCGCTCGCCCACCAGCCTGGCCAGAATCGTCGTGTAGTAGCCGGTGCCCGCACCCACGTGCACAATCCTGTCGCCTTTTTGCGGCCGCAGCGCGGCAATGCACATCGCATGCAGCGAGGGCTCTCCGTTATTCAGCCCATCCGCCTCCAGCGACACCACGACATCCTGATACAGAAACGCCGGATCATCATGCGGCGCCTCGACAAAGCCATGGCGCGACAGGATCCGCCACGGCGGCCCGCCCACAAAGCGCTCGCGCGGCGTCGTCCGAAATGCATTGGCCAGCTCGCTATCCGCAGCCACACCGGCCCGCACCGCAATCAGATTCGCGAAGAAATCCCGATGCGCCGCAATGCGCTCCGCATCCGTGCTCCAGTGCTTCCGGTGCATCTCCGCCGCCTGCATAGGGAGATGCGATGCACCCGCGCCAAGATACTGACCACAACCGCAGGCAGTTGGGTCCACAGCAAGCATCGCATCATATATGCCTTGACGAATGTAATTGGATCGGCATACATTTGCTTTAACAGATATGTTGTGGAGGATAAAACCATGGCCGAATCCCAAGTCAACGCAGACCAGATGGATGCAACGCTGGATTCTGTAAAAGCCAAATACGGAGCAGTCGCCGAGAGCACGCTCTCCAACGATCACGCCGGCGTCAAAGCCGTGGCAGAGGCCTTCGGCTACACCGCCGATGAGCTCACCTCTATTCCCGCCGCCGCCAACATGGGGCTCTCCTGCGGCAATCCGACGGCCACCGCGCACCTCAAACCCGGTGAAGTCGTCGTCGACCTCGGCTCCGGCGGCGGACTCGACGTCTTTCTCGCCGCGCAAAAGGTCGGCGCTACTGGCCGCGCGATCGGCATTGACATGACACCCTCGATGATCGAGCGCGCCCGCGCCAATGCCGTCGCCGGCGGCTACACCAACGTCGAGTTTCACCTCGCCAACATCGACCGCCTGCCGCTTCCCGACGCTTCCGCCGACTGCGTCATCAGCAATTGCGTTCTCAATCTCGCGCCTGACAAGCCCGCCGTCTTCCGAGAGATCTTTCGCGTGCTTAAGCCCGGCGGCCGCCTCGCTGTCAGCGACATCGCCCTCAAATCCGAGCTGCCCGACGCCATCGCGAACAACCTCGCCGCCTACGTGGGCTGCATCGCCGGCGCGAGCCGCATCGACGATTACCGCACCGGCCTCCTCAACGCCGGCTTCGAGTTCGTCGAGATCGTCGACAGCCACGCCGACCTCAACGCCTATGCCAAAGTCGAGGGTCAGTCCGGCTGCTGCTCGCCTGAGATGGAAACCGTCGGCAGCGGCAGTTACTCCTGCTGCAATCCCGACGCTTCGAAGACTCTGCACAGCGAGCTCTCTTCGCTGCTCTCTACTTACGACGTGAACAGCGCAGCAGCCAGCGTAAAGGTCTACGCCCTCAAACCGGCGGCAAACTCCTGCTGCAACTCAGACTGCTGCGGGTGAGAGTAGATATGACGGCAAATCATTACAACGTCCTGTTTCTGTGTACTGGCAATTCAGCACGGTCCATCATGGCGGAGGCGGTCCTCAACCATAAGGGACAGGGAAGGTTCCACGCATATAGCGCCGGTAGCCATCCAACGGGCAAAGTGCGGCCGGAAGCGTTAAAGCGGCTTGAGTCTGCCGGGATTCCGACGACGGGATTGCGCAGCAAGTCATGGGACGAGTTCTCCCGGCCCGATGCGCCCGAGCTGCACTTCGTCTTCACCGTCTGTGACAACGCCGCCAACGAAGCCTGTCCATACTGGCCAGGACAACCGATGACGGCGCATTGGGGCATCCCTGACCCCGCAGCGGCCCAGGGTTCGCCGGAGGAAATCGAGCGGGCCTTTCACGGCGCGTTTCTTACCCTTGAGCGCAGAATCACTTTGTTCCTGTCGCTTCCGCTCGACACGCTCGAAAAGATGACCATTCAAGAAGAGATCAGGCGCATAGGCAAGCAATGATGGCGTCGCGGGCACGCCGCATAACAGCGGAGTTCTTAGGAACGCTCTTTCTCCTAGCTGCGGTTGTCGGTTCCGGCATCATGGGGGACCGGCTGTCCTCCGGCAACGTCGCAATCGCCCTCTTAGCGAACTCGATTGCCACGGGTGCGGCGCTGATGGCGCTGATTCTGGCCTTCGGCCCCATTTCCGGTGCCCACTTCAATCCCGTCGTGACGCTTGCCGATGCCTGGCAGGGCGAGACCGTCTGGCGCGATGTGCCCCTCTACATTGCGGCGCAGGTCGGAGGAGCAATTGCCGGAGTCGCTGTCGCTCATCTGATGTTTGGGGAGACTCTTTTCCTGGCCTCTACCCACGTGCGCAGCGGTTCTGCCCAGCTCTTGAGTGAGTTCATGGCCACTTTTGGGCTCATGGCTGTCATCTGGGGATGTGGCAGACCGCGCCCTTCTGCCGTTCCTTACGCGGTGGGTGCATACATCGCAGCTGCCTATTGGTTCACTTCATCCACTTCCTTCGCGAACCCTGCGGTCACGCTGGCCCGCGCAATGACGAATACCTTTGCCGGCATTCGCCCTCTGGACGTTCCCGGTTTCATCCTCGCCCAGATCGCCGGTGCATTTGCGGCGTCGCTTTTGTTTCGATGGCTGCGGTGACACTACGACGTCCTTTCCTCGCACCGGCAACTTCTGCCGCAGCCATGGCCGAGGCTGGCTTCGCCATCTCGCTGGGGATCATTTCCGTGCGCACGGCGTCAACTCCAACTCGAATCGAGCCTAAAGAAACCACAGACCTCCTTGCAAAGCTTCCTCTGAGCGTCAGCACCCAGCCATAACGGATAAATCGGATGTCAGCGTTTCATCATTCCCGTGCGCGGATGAAAGTCTCCGGCGTACCCTCCTCGGGGTTCACGAAGATGATGTCCTTCGGGTCGCGCCGCGGCGTGTCGATCGCAAGAAAGACCACCGGCCCCTCGAAGACGTCGGGCAGAGCATGAACCACCCTGCGTTTGAAGAAGAGTAGGTCGCCCGGAGCGAACTCTGCGCCGTTGGAGGCGTCGCCCATCCAGAAGGTGCCTCTTCCGGAAAGCACGTAAAGATACTCATCGCTCCCGGCGTGGTAATGCGCCGGCGTCTCGCGGTAGACCCGGAACACTCGCGCGCTCGCGGCCGCTTCGTCGGTCAGATAGGTATCCAGCAGCAGCGTCTCTGCCGTCTCGGGAAAAGACCGCGCAATGTCGTTCACTCTGAAACGCTGGAAGCTCTGTTTCTCGGCCATCACGATTTCTCCACTACGTGGAAGATGAATCTCGTGTCCTTCCGGACGCAATAGAGGCGCGCGAAGCATTTTCACCACGCAGGCCGCTCTTCATGTAGAACTTCTCCGAGCCCCGGAGAGCCCATGCCCACAGTGCCCAGACCGTCGGACCTCGCACAATTCGTCGAGAAAGGCTCGGCCGCCGGCATTCCGCCCGAGTCGATGGCGAAAGTTCTCACGGCACGCGGTTGGCCGGAGAAGGATGTCTACGATGCGCTCGCCGATCACTATCAGGGTCTCATCGGAGTCGAAATCCCGCGCCGCAGCGGAGTCGCCGCTTCCGCGAAGGACGCCTTCTTTTATCTGCTCATCTTCTCCACCCTGGCTACGTGGACAGTCGCCTTCGGGTGCCTCGCCTTCGCACTCATCGAGCGCTGGATTGCCGATCCGCTCTTCAGTCGTTATCAGCAGAACTTCGATTCCAACACCATCAGTTGGTCTCTCGCAGCGCTTATTATTGCCTTCCCGCTCTACCTGCTTATCTCTCGCGCTGTCGCTGTCGAAGGCGCGCAGCACCCGGAAAAGCTGGACTCCCCGGTCCGCAAATGGCTCACCTACATGGCGCTGGTCATCGCCGCCTGCGTCTTTATGGGCGACCTCATCGCGGTCCTCACTCATCTGCTGCGCGGCGAACTCACCTCCCGCTTCGTGTTGAAGGCGCTTGTTGTGCTGGCGCTCTCCGGCGGCGTTTTCACTCACTACTTCAGCGGCCTTCGCAGAACCGATATCACTGAAGCGAGAAAGGGCCGCGACAAGTGGATGGCCGTCTTAAGCTCGGCCATCGTCGCCTTCCTGCTCCTTCTCGGCTTCTGGCAATTGGGCTCGCCAGGCAGGCAGCGCGAGCTTCGTGGGGACATGCAGCGGATGCAAAGCCTTTTCCAGCTCAGCACACAGATCAAAATCTACTGGTCTTCCCACCAGTCGCAGCTTCCATCCAATCTCGATCAGCTACCCGTGAATCCGTTCGTGGATCCCATCACTGGCAAATCCTTTGAGTACCACCCCGGGCAAGGCAGTCAATACCAGCTATGCGCCACCTTCGCGCGGAGCAGCGAACGCCGCGACGTTCCACCTGAGCAGAATGTGTGGACGCACCCCGCGGGCCATCACTGCTTCACCATGGACGCAACCGCCCAGCCCTCCTACCCGATGGTGTATCCCATGGACTAAGGCGGAGTTCACTAATCGGCGGTTATCAGCGTTCAGTATCGATTCGCATCGTCATCATAGAAGCGATCTGTCAGTTGGGTGGCCCGAACTGTATCCCTCCGTTCTCGTGGCCCACTCGTCATGCCCATTTTGGATTCAGCAACACAGCCCGCCCGCAGAATGTTGGCATGTCACCTCACCGAAATCTCTACACTGGAAATAGGAGCAAAACAGAGCCGCACGAAAAGGTCAGCCGAGTTGCTCTATCGGTCTCTATCGGTGCGCTAAGTCCAATAACTGGACGAATTTACGGTTAACCTGAATGGAGTGACGATTTTAGCTCGCGGGAGCGGTCCTAAGCTAAAGAAAACAGTAGCCTTACCACCCAGCCCTCCGGGACCGGAGGGGGGTGGCGGTGGGAGTGCTGTGGTGCAGCAAAACGGGCGAAGCCGAAACCCCGCCCGCATGACTGTCAAGGCCAGTTAGACCCAGTTAGACATTAATCGCCATGCCCTCGACTGCACCGAAGCCGTCGAGCATTGCCTCGGCCAGGGTCGGGTGCGCGTGGATGGTGAACATCATCTCGTCGATGGTCGCTTCCAGCTCCATCGCCGTCACTGCTTCGGCAATCAGCTCCGTCGCCTGCGGCCCGATGATGTGCACGCCCAGCACCTCGCCGTACTTCGCGTCGGCGACAACCTTCACGAAGCCCTCGTGCTCGTTCACGATCGAGGCCTTCGAGTTCGCCGAGAACGGGAACTTGCCGACCTTCACCGTCAGGCCCTTCTCCTTGGCCTGTGCTTCGGTCAGCCCGACGCTGCCGATCTGCGGCTCGCAGTAAGTGCAGGCCGGAATGCGCTCGCGCTTCACTGGCCGCGCCGGCCGTCCGGCGATCTTGGTCACCGCCACGATGCCGCACATCGCGCCCACGTGCGCCAGTTGCGGCAGCCCGGCCACGATGTCGCCGATCGCATAGACCCCCGGCTCCCCTGTTTCCATCCACTCGTTCGTGTGCACAAATCCGCGTTCGAGCTTCGCCTTCGTTTTATCGAGCCCAACGCTTTCGGTGCGCGGCGCGCGGCCCACCGCAACCAGAACCTTCTCGGCTTCCTTAACCTGCGCCTTGCCGTCCGAGCTGGTGAAGCTGACCTTCACGCCGTCCTTCGTGCGCTCCACCTTGTCGACCTTGGCGCCCACGTGCGACTCGATGCCGCGCTTGCGGAAGACACGCGCCAGCTCCTTGCTCACGTCCTCGTCCTCGTTCGGCACCAGCCGCGGCAGGTACTCGACGATCGTGACCTCCGACCCGAAGCTCTTGAAGATGGACCCGAACTCGACACCCACCGCGCCCGCGCCAATCACCACCAGCGACTTGGGGATGCGATCGATGCTGAGGATCTCGATATTGGTCAGGATGCGGTCGTCGGCCTTCAGGCCCGGTAGCAACCGCGCGTCAGAACCGGTCGCGACCAGCACGTTCTTCGCCTGGACCTGCTGCGTCTTGCCGTCCGCGCCCTTCACCGAGACAGTGTGAACGCCGCCCTTCGCCCCGCCGCTCAGGCTACCCGTGCCGGCTATGACAGTGACCTTGTTCTTCCGCATCAGGAAGTCCAGGCCCTTCACGTGCTTGGTGATGATCTGGTTCTTGCGGTCGAGGATCGCCTTCCAGTTCAGCGTCACCTCACCCACGCCCTCGATGCCGTACTCCTTGGCGTGCTTCAGATGCTCGTATACCTCGGCGTTGAACAGGATGGACTTGGTCGGGATGCAGCCCACGTGCAGGCAGGTGCCGCCCAGCTTCGGCTCACGCTCGATCAGCGCCACCTTCAGTCCCAGCTGCCCGCCACGAATGGCCGCCGTATACCCCGCCGGCCCCCCTCCAATCACCGCCACATCATAAGTAATCTCAGCCAAAATCGTTGCTCCCCTTCCGTCCAATCACAAGCCAAACTCATCATTCTACGCGCATATGACACACTAACCCTGTGCGTCCGCATCCGGCCCGTCCGCATTTGGCCACCCTGCTCGATGACTTCCGCCGTTATGGCCGGGATCGCGCGGTCGTCAGCCATATCGGCAACCGCAGCCTGCCTTCGTCCTACGCCGAGTTAGCCGACCTCAGCGCGCGTTTCGCTGCTGAATACACGCGACGCGGCATCGCAGCCGGCGACCGCATCGTGCTCTGGGGTCAGAACTCCGCGCCATGGATCGCCGCCTTTTACGGCTGTGTGCTGCGCGGCATTCTCGTTGTACCGCTCGATGCTGCCGGCGATCCGCGCTTCGCCCAGCGCGTCATCGCCGAAACCTCGCCACGACTGCTGGTCGGCGACGCGACCCTGCTCCAGAAGCTGCAAACGTCTGATGTTCCAGCACTGGCGCTGGATGCAACGGAGCTGCCCGCGCCGGAGTACGTGCCCGTCCCGGGTCTCAATCGCAGCACGCCGCTCCAGATCATCTTCACCTCCGGCACCACATCGGAGCCGAAAGGAATCGTCCATACGCATGGCAACGTGCTTGCTTCGCTCGACCCCATCGAGCGCGAGATCGCCAAGTATCGTCGTTATGAGCGCCCCTTCCATCCACTGCGCTTCCTCCACACACTCCCGCTGTCGCACGTGTTCGGCCAGTTCATGGGCCTATGGGTGCCGCCCCTGCTCGCGGCCGAAGTTCACTTCGAATCCCGACTGGACGCTCCGCGCCTCATCCAGCTCATCCATGCCCAGCGTATCTCCGTGCTGGCCGCTGTACCGCGCGTGCTCGAGCTGTTGCGTAGCCATCTCTCGCGCCTTGATCCAACGCTTGCGGCTCGGGCCGAGGCAGCCGATCAGGTGTCTGCGCTCGGGCGCTGGTGGCGCTTCCACCCGCAGCATCGCCTCTTCGGCTGGAAGTTCTGGGCCTTGGTCTGCGGTGGCGCCACTCTGCCCGAAGACCTGGAACAGTTCTGGACGCGCCTCGGTTTCGCGCTCATCCAAGGCTACGGCATGACCGAGACCACCGCGCTGGTCACGCTGAATCATCCCTTCCACACCGCACGCGGCAGCATCGGCAGGCCTCTCGCCGGGCGCGAGGTCCGCGTCGCCGCTGATGGAGAGATCCTCGTCCGCGGCGGCTCCATCGCCGATGCCGAGTGGCGTGCCGGTCGCGCGCAGGCACGCGACGCCGAGGAAGGCTGGCTGCACACCGGCGACCTCGCCGCCCGAAACGACAAAGGCGAACTGGTCTTTGCCGGCCGCAAGAGCGATCTCATCGTCACCGCCGCCGGGCTCAACGTGCATCCGCAGGACCTGGAAGCCGCG
Organism: uncultured Acidobacteriaceae bacterium; assembly: GCA_963737035.1. Classification (GTDB taxonomy): domain Bacteria; phylum Acidobacteriota; class Terriglobia; order Terriglobales; family Acidobacteriaceae; genus KBS-83. The sequence goes on from CAVTRJ010000003.1 coordinate 264,134, forward strand.
CTCACTCGTCAGGCAGGGGTGCTCGATGCGTGTGCCTTCGCCTTCGACAGCGGGGGTGGCCCGCAGCCGGCAGCCGCTCTCCTGATGGGCGACGACAGCAAGGCAGAGGCCGCCGTGACATCGGCAAACTCCACGCTTGCTGATTATCAGCAAATCCGCCGCTGGCTACTCTGGCCCGATGCCGATTTTCCGCGCACTTCTACGGGCAAGGTGAAACGGAATGAAGTCGCTGCACGTGCGGCGCTCGCATTCCGCTCTTCGGGCGAGATCAGCGCCGGAGATGATCCGATTCTGCAGACACTCGGCGATATGCGCGGCGCACGAATCGAAAGGGTTTCGGATGCGAGCCGCCTCAGCGAAGATATTGGCTTCGATAGTCTTGGGATGGTCGAGCTGCAGAGCGCGCTCGAGCAGCGATTCGCCACCGAGATTCCCGACGACGCCTGGCAACAGGCGCGCACAGTGGGCGATTTGCGCAGACTTATCGCTCCTCAGACGAGAACGGCAGAGGCAGCGGCCGCAATTCCAGCGAGCACGTCGCGTGCGCAGGGTCCATCAAGCCGCCAAGCGGTTGCCGACAACACGATCTATCCGCGCTGGCCATGGCGGGCGCCCACCCGTTGGCTGAGGATTGCCTTCCTGGAGTGCGTCTCGATTCCGCTTACTCACCTGCTGCTTGGTCCGCGCATCCTGCGGCCGCAAGTTACTGCGCCGCGCCAGCCGCTCCTGATCGTGGCCAACCACGTCACGGCCTTTGATGTTCCGCTCGTGCTTGCTGCATTGCCCCCGCGCATCCGGCGTCACATTGCAGTCGCCATGGCCGGCGGTCTGTTGACGGGATGGCGGCATGCGCGCGCGGAGCGGCACGCATGGTTTCGGCCGCTCACACCGATTGCATACTGGCTGGTCACGGCGCTCTTCAATGTTTTTCCGCTGCCGCAGGGTGCAGGGTTTCGCCGGAGCTTCGCGCACGCTGGCGCGGCGATGGACCACGGCATGTCGGTGATCCTTTTTCCGGAAGGACGCCGTTCTGCCGATGCAACGTTGGGCGCATTCCAGTCCGGCATCGGTCTACTGGCGCGCGACTCCGCCGCGCCCGTGCTGCCGGTTGTCATGGTTGGTCTGGGCGAGATCAAGCAGCGCAAGCGACGCTGGTTCCGGCCGGGCACGGTGACGATTCGTGTCGGCGAGCCCGTGACGATGGAAGCAGGTGAGACACCGCAGGAGTTCACGGCACGCCTCGAATCGCAATTCCGCAAAATGCTGGCGCAGCCTAGCTGAGCTACAGCAGTTTCGCTGCTTCTTTGGCGAAGTAGGTGACGATGAAGTCCGCACCGGCACGGCGAATCGAGATGAGCGACTCCAGTATTGCGCGTTCGCGCTCCAGCCAGCCACGATCGAAGGCGGCCTGCATCATCGAGTATTCGCCAGAGACCTGATAGGCCCCCATCGGCACATCGAAGCGGCCGCGCGCCGCATGGATCACATCGAGATACGGCATCGCCGGCTTCATCAGGATCATGTCCGCGCCTTCGCCCAGATCCTGCTCGATCTCTCGCATGGCCTCGCGCAGATTCGCTCCATCCATTTGATACGTCCTCCGGTCGCCGAACTGCGGCGCGGAATCGGCGGCTTCGCGGAACGGTCCATAGAACGCAGAGGCAAACTTCGATGCATAGGAGAGCACCGGCACCTGCTCAAATCCGTCCTCATCCAGTTCATCGCGGATCGCGGCCACGCGGCCATCCATCATGTCCGATGGCGCAACGATATCCGCGCCTGCCTCGGCGAGCGATGCTGCCGTCTTCGCCAGCAGGTCGAGAGTGGCATCGTTGTCGACGTGGAACTCGTCGCCATCACGCCGGACCACACCGCAGTGGCCATGCGAGGTGTATTCGCACAGACAGACATCTGCAATCAGCACCAGCTTTTTCGCAGCGGAGCTTTCCTTCAGCGCGCGCAGTCCCTGCTGCGTGATGCCCGCGGCATCGTAGGCGCCGCTGCCCTGCTTCGTCCTTTGTCTCAGGCAGGCCAAAGAGCAGCAAACCGCCGAGCCCGAGGGATGCAGCCTGCTCTGCCTCCTTCACCGCCTCATCCACGGAGACGTTGTAGACACCAGGCATCGACTTCACCTCGCGGCGGACGCCCTCGCCGGGACATAGGAAAACCGGATATATCAACGCGCCGGGATGCAGGTGCGTCTCACGCACCAGGGAGCGGATGGGTGCGGTGGTGCGCAGGCGGCGAAGGCGGGTCTGCGGGAACTCCATGGCTGCATTCTATCTGTCGGGGGTGGGGCTGGTCGGGGCCAAGGTAGAGTGAAAGGGTGGGTTTGCTGCCATCCATCCCGGAACCGGTCGCCGACTTCAGCCCTGCTGCATTGGAGTGGGAGGCGCTGCTCGCGCTGCTGGCACAATATGCTACCGCGACGATTACGCGCGAGTGGCTGATGGCGCTCACACCTTCGATCTCCGGTGCATGGGCCGACGAGCAGCATGCATTGGTGGCGGAGATGCGCATCTGCCTCGCTGCCGGACTGCGTCCAGCCGTGGCCGCATTGTTCGACCCTGCGGTTCCGACAGCGAAGGCGCGAATTCCGGGGACCGCACTGGAAGTGGACGAGCTGCTGCCGCTGCTCGCACTCGGCGACGATGTTGTGGCTTGGTATGCCTCGATGCACGAGCCGCCCGAGGACCTGGCATCGCGCATTGCTTCATTGCGGGCGATGACAGAGCCGTTGCGCGGCAATCAGCTTGCGCCATTGCTGCGCTCCCTGCGGTCACGGATCAATCCGGACGGAACGCTGAACGACGATGCGTCGCCTGACCTGAAGCGCATCCGCCACGACATCGAGCGGCAGCAGCGCGCCATCGAGAGCAGCCTGCGGCAGGCGCTGCGCCGGTTCTCCGGCGAGGGCTCGACGCAGGAAGACCTCATCACCATCCGTGGCGAGCGCTTCGTTATCCCGGTGAAGGCGGAGTGGAAGCGCCGCATTCCAGGGGTAGTGCACGGCGCCAGCAGCAGCGGTCAGTCGGTCTACATCGAGCCGCTCGAAACGATCGAGCAGAACAACGAGCTCATCCGCCTGCTGGACGAGGAGCAGGCCGAGGTGCATCGCATTTTCGTCCAGATGACGAGCGAGATCGCTCGCGAGGCAACGACGTTATCGATCGGTGCGTCGATCCTTGCGCAGGTCGATGCACTGCAGGCGCGGGCTCGCTTCGCCGAAGAGTACGAGTGCGTTGCTCCGAAATTTGCCACTGATGAGGCACCGGAGTTTCTGGTGCGGAACGGGCGCCATCCGCTGCTGGAGCGGCGCCTGCGCCGCAGCGGTGGCACGATCATTCCTCTGACGCTCGGATTGGAGTCGGAGGCACGGCAACTCATCATCAGCGGACCGAACACCGGCGGTAAAACCGTGGCGCTGAAGACCGCCGCTTTATTGGCAATGATGGCCCAGAGCGGCATTCCTGTTCCCGCGGAACGGCTCGTCCTGCCGGTCTTCCGCTCCTTCCTGGCGGATATCGGCGACGCACAGTCCATCGAGCAGAATCTGTCCACCTTCTCCGCGCACATAGTCAACCTGAACCGCATCGCGGCCGTAGCGGACGAGCACTCGCTGGTGCTGCTGGATGAGTTGGGCTCAGCGACCGACCCGGAAGAGGGCGCGGCGCTTGCGGTGGCTATCGCCGAACACTTTCTCAGAGCGCGAGCTTGGTCGATCATCTCCACGCATCACACGTCGCTCAAGATCTATGCGGCGCAGCATGCTGGAGTGCTCAATGCCGCAGTCGGCTTTGATGAGCAGACGCTGGCACCGACGTATGCGCTACGGCTTGGTGTGCCGGGTGCTTCGGCGGGCATCAACATCGCGCAGCGTATCGGGCTCGACCCCGCCATCATCGCCGCAGCTCGGCAGCAGCTCTCCCACCAGACAGAAGATATCGCGCATTTTCTCGACCGGCTGCATGCGGATCTTGCGGCGCTGGATCGTGAACGTGCTGCGCTACGGCAACGCGAGAGCGAGGTGGAGCGCGAACGGCAGCGACTGGACGCTGAGGGGCTGAAGGAGTGGAAGGCCAAGGTGCGCGAGCTTGAGCAACAGCTTGCTGCGCTGCTGAAGGATTTCGAGTTCCGCATGCGCGAGGCGGTGAAGGCGATTGACGATCGTATGCAGCAGCAGAAGCTCTCGAAAGAGGCTGAGCGGCGCATCGCTCGGCTGCGGCGTGAGTTTGCGGAGCAGTTCAACGCTACTGCAGTGGCGCAGCATACCGGCGCGGACAAGGGTGATCCGCAGGCGCAGCCGCACGTGGTGCGCCACGTCGCCGCGGGCGACACAGTGCGGCTGAAATCGCTTGGCCGCGTTGCTGTCGTCGAGAGGCAGATCGATGACAGCAACTTCGAAGTGGCGATGGGGCCCATGAAGATGAGGGTGCCCCGGGGTGACATTGCCGAGGTGGTCTCCCGGCGTGCCGCCATAGAGCTGAACCCCGTCGAGGCCGCGCGGCGCCGCGGAGTCTCGGTGACGATGGCCTCTTCCAGCGACGATATGCGGGCGGAGATCAACGTTATTGGCCAGACGGTGGCGGAGGCAAGCGCCGAGGTGGAGAGCTTCCTCGATCACGCATTCCTGGCTGGACTGGAGCGGGTGCGCATCATACATGGCACGGGCATGGGGGTGCTGCGGCGCGCGCTGCGGACGATGCTGACCAGCCATCCCCATGTCGCCGGGGTGACCGAGGCGACGCAGGCCGAGGGTGGTGCCGGGGCAACAATCGTCGATCTGCGCCAGTAACCATTTATCGGCCAACGCAGTCTCAGTAGTCAGAGCCGCGAGCAGGTGGTAAGCTCCCCTCGAAATCTGTCGGCGGCGATGCCGATGTGCGGGCGGTGCAGCATGGTACGCATCATCACAGTGGAGCGGGAGTATGGCAGCCGCGGCGGCGAGTTCGCCCACCTGCTCGCGGAGTATCTGGGCTGGCGCATCATCGACAACTGCATCGTGGACGAGATCGCCCGCAAGCTCGGACTAGAAAAGGCTGCGGTGGCCAACTGCGACGAGCGGCTCGATCCCTGGTATTACCGGCTAGGCAAGACCTTCTGGCACGCCAGCGTGGAACGAATGCCCGCGATCATGTCCTCTTCGGAGGTCTTCGACAGCGAACGGCTTACCAGCCTGATTCGTGACTACCTGAAGGATCGGGTGGCAGAAGGGAGCTGCGTCGTGGTCGGGCGCGGGGCAGCTTCGGCTCTGGTCAATGTACCCGGCACCTTTCATGTCTTTGTGTACGCTTCAACAGCGCGCAAGCTAGCGTGGTTTCGCGACCAATTTCCCGATCGCGCGGACGATGCGCAGCAGGAACTGGAAGCGACCGACCGCCGCCGCGCCAGCTATATCCGCCGCTTCTACAACCAGGACTGGAGCGACCACCGGCTCTATCAGCTCATGCTGAACTCATGCATGGGGGTGCCGGCGATGATCGGCGCCACGATGGAAGCCGCAGGATTGTCGCACAGCATCGGCGAAATTACAGCGGCAGACCAGCAAGGCAAAATTCCCACAAAAAGATGAGGGGCGGACCTGATACGGTCCGCCCCTTCATTTGGCTGGTTTTGGATCAGCGACCGTGCCCGCCGTGTCCACCTTCATGCCCGCCGCCGTTGCTGTGCGCTGGTTCCGGGCGGGACTCGGGGTGGGACTGCTGCTGCGGTTGCGCATGATACTGCTGCTGCGGTTGCGGGCGGTACGCCTGTTGTGGCTGCGGACGATATGCCTGCTGCTGTGGACGTGAGGCGTTGTTGTTGACCGGTGCGCGATTGAAGTTCTGGTTGCTCGGCGTCGGGCGCGCGTTGTTCACGGCCGGGCGATTGAAGTTCTGATTGTTGGTCATCGGGCGCGCATTGTTTACCGCGGGCCGGGTGTTGACGGACATGTTGCGGTTGAAGGAGGCCGGCTCGGTGCGGGCCAGGTTCTGCGGCTGGCCGTGGTTTACGTTCGCGAACTGGGCACGGTTCTGGCTGGCGCGCATCTCGTTCTGGTGCTGCGCAGCCAAAGGTGCGGTGTGCTGCTCACGACCCCAGTTCTGCTCCTGCGCTGTAGGGCGCATCTGGACGCCGCCGTGGCCGCCATTGAAGCTGACGCGGGTCGTGTTGTAGTTGTTGATTACGGTCTTGTTGTAGACAACTTCGTGAAAACGAGCGTTGTCCACGTGCATGACTGCCGCGTTGTAGCGGAAGCGGTCGTGATCCCAATAGCCGCCTTCAAAGCCGCGGCCGAAGTAGCCGAAGCCATAGTTCACGCCGCCGTAGAAGCCGATATGCCGCCCCCAGTAGCCGACGTGCCACAGGTAGCCGCCGCTGCCCCAGCCCCAGTAGCCGGGGGTCCAGAGAGCGCCGGTGTAGGGCGCGAGGACCCAGGCGCCGGGCACCCAGTAGTAGCCGGCCGCTTCGTCATAGGCCCAGTAGCCGGGAGTCCAGATGTATCCGGGAGCCGGGCAGACCGGCTGGACATAAACGGGCAGAACAGGTGGTGCGCCAATGCCGATGGAGACGAAGACACCCGCGTGCGAAACGGCCGGAATGATGCTGACTGCCGCGGCCAGGACTAAAGAGCGGATTGCTGTTGCGATGCGCATACCCTTCACCTTGCCGGCAGCCCGTCGCTGCTGCTGCTCCCGTTAATGCTTTCCTGCACGGGGTGCGCGTTCCGTCCGGCCTTCCGTCTGCTCTAGCTTGCCCTTGCAGACAGCCATGTGAACCGCGCTTTCGGCAAAATGTTGCGGAGAGTAACGTGACTGGGCACCCCCTCCCCCTCCGGTGCGGAAGGTCTGGTCCGTAAGTCTTTTTATTGCATCGGCTTAGGGTGACTCCCGATGCCTAAATTCGTCATTCCGGAGGACTTATCCGGAAATTCGTCATTTCGAAGCACTTAACAGCAAGCAGGTTGGGCGGGGGAGATAAGGCCGCCTGATTGCCCTACTTATGCCCTATTTCTATTGTAGAAAATCGCCTGGGTACAAACGGCAAAATCTTGGCCAGGCGCCTCGGTGGCATCCCAATAAAGGAAATACCGGGAGGGATACGGCAATGACGAATAAGCGATGGATTGCGGCTGCGACGCTTTGTCTGGGAATGGGGTTTGGGGTGGCGGCGACGCCGCTGCTGTCTGCCCAGCAGACGGATGAGAATGGGCAGGTGACGAACCCGCAGCCGCATACGAAGAAGGAGTACAAGCAGGAGAAAAAGCGTGAGAAGAAGGAATTGAAGCACAACGAGAAGTCGGACAGGGCCGCGACCAAGGCGGCGAAGCACGAGGACAAAGCTACGTCCGAACAGGAGAAGTCCGCGAGAGAAGCGGACAGGGCAAACCAGGCGGCGCAGCAGCCGCAGCAGTAGCGGATCCGTCTCGCGAAGGGCAGGCCAGCCTCAGCTCTGGGGCTGGCCTGATTTGTTGTAGAACCTGTGGAAACCCAGATTTCAAAAGCGAGATGTGGGGCACCGTCCCTTGTTAGAGGAGCCAACGCACAACACGGCGCGTCGTTTCGAGGGTAGCTCCATAGACGAGCGGTGCGGAGAGGCCGCCGCGGCGGCCAGATTTGCGCTTCGAACGCCCAACGTTGAACCAGGGAAGCACCGCTTCGGACCCGCTGAGAAAGAGCAGGTTGGAGTAGCCGGTGCCGTAACCGCGGCGAACGATGGGGAGGAGTTCCGCAGTGAGGCCGTAGATACCGCCGGTAAGCGCGCCGACGGCATAGTGCACGATGGGCGCGGCGCGGCGCCGCTGACTGCGAGTGAGGTGCTTGCCGAAAGTCGATTTTGCGATACGTTCGGCGGCCTCGGCGTGCCCCTGCTCCTGGAGTTCGTCTTCCCGCCGACGGCTGAGGATAGGAGCGGCACCCGCTTCGTTCTGCGAGTGTCGTGCGGCTTGGAGTGAGCCCTTCTGATAGCAGTCCAGTGCCCAGGTGGCGACGATCCCACCGATCACTCCCGCGGCCAGCCCGCCGAGGAGCTTGATCTCGCGCCGCTTGCGCTTCTTCTCTGGCTTTCTGTCACCGCGCTTGCGGCGGGCGTCGCTCGACTTGCGGGCCTTGGACTGGCGAAACATGGGCGGCTCCTGTCTGCACTGCTATCGAACTGAAAGTTACAGGGGGAGAGATGAGGTTTTGGGGGCCGGGGATGTGCTGCGCCGGATAGACGTTTCTATGAGCGCTTGAGAGATGGCCGGGATTGATGGCTGCCCCATATCTCAAACGCGAGATATGGGGCAGTTCCGGTAAGGATTATGCGGAGCGGCGGCGGCGACCGCTTATCAGATAAATGGCAGCGCGCAGTTCGAGTAGCGGATCGGCGGACGGCTCGATGCCATCGAGGCGCGGAATGGGGTCGAAGATGATCTGCTTCTGCTCGGCGGCGTTGTCGGGCACGCCGGCATTGAGAGTCATGGTGCCGAGGTCGACGATGGGGCGTGTCTCCGGCCAGTGGATAGTGGCGTTGTCGACGGTGTCGCCGTCTTCGGCAAGCTGGACGGCGATGCGGAAGCTGACGGTGTCTTTGGCTAGGCGCTGAGGCAATTCGTCGAAGAGATAGTTGGGCGGCTGGGCCTTCGCGGTTCCCTCGTCGAGGAAGTCGTTGCCGGCAGCGGGCAGGATTCTGTAACGGCCGTAGCGACTTTTTCCTTGCGCATTCATGAATTTCATTGCAGTGACGCCGAAATAGGACTCGCGGGCGAAGCTGGATGGCGCGGGCTTGGGTGTCTGCACAAAAGCGAGCGCCGCGGGATGCGAGCCAAGGAAGGCTTCGAGCGGCGAGCCCTTCAAGTTTGCAGGGTCGCTAGATGCAAGGGCACGGAGGAACTCGAGGAACTCCTCACCGGTGTGCGTGGGGAAGCCGTCGGTGGAGTGGGCGACGATGTCGGTATGGACGTGCTCGGCGAGTTGGAAGCGGATGGCAATGCCGCGTGGGCTGGCGTTGGGATCGTTGTCCGGGATGAGAGGGACACCGGTGGAGTTGGAGAAGCGGGCGAGGACCGGCGTGGATGCGCGCGTAATGTGTTCCGCACGGCTGAGGTCTTTTGCGGAGGCGGCAGGAGTGAAGGTGCCGCTGAGCAGGATGCCTTTGGCATGCACGGGACGGAAGCCGGGATTGAGGCCGAAGATGCCGTCGAATTGCTTGAGGATATTTTCGCTGAGGGCGAGGAGCTTGGGATCGGAGGGTAGAGGCATCGGAGTCGTCTCCTGATGGGGTGATGGGATTTTCGGGGCGGGGAATGCTGCGTCTGATGAGTTTGCGGGTGCTGGGTTGCGGAAAAATGAATGTTCCCGACTATTCGTCATATGGCAGATCGTCAGGATGCACTCCAATGTAGTCCGGTGCAGGGTCTTCGACGAAACGCACTGCCTCAATTTCCGTGCGGTTTTCGAGCAGAGCCTTGCACGCACGATGCATTCCGTCCATAACGCCGCCATCGCTGGAAACAATGATCGGGAAGGCGAGATCGCAATCCAGCATCAAGCGCGCATGATCGACGATTTCACGGCAGGTCAGGGTTCGGGTGCCTTCGTTGCACCAGTAGGGCTCGTCCAGTTCACGAATCGCCGACAGCGGAATCTGTTCGCGCGGAAGTGTTCGGGATAGGTCGACGAGACGGTTGCACCCTCCAGGCACAGAGGCCCTGAGGCGACCTGCGGAAGTGATATTGCGTTCGCACGTTCCTAGCCAAACTGCTTCAGGTCGATGGCCAGCTTTGTAGCCTAATCAGGCTAGACCTTTTTTGCAGACTGTGGTATAATACTAAAGGGAAACTACACACGGATCGTGCAATGCGGAAGGCTATGCCGCCAATGTCGGTGATCATCGATCGCTTCTCGTAGCTCCTAGACTCGAAAGATGGCGACCGGATTTCTAAACACAGGTGTGAGGAACAGATGGATCAACAAGTCGACGCGTTTTTTCAACAGTACGAGAAAGCAAACGCCTCTTCCAATGTAGAGGCAATCGGCCACTTTTACGCGGATACGTTCATGTTTGGTGGGACCAATGACGTCCAAGCGGTCAAGAAAGAGGACTTCCTCAAAGTCCTTCCCAAGATGAAAGGTTATTTTTGTTCGATGGGGTTGTCCGAAACTCAACTTCAGACTGTGCAAGCGAGCGTCATGGATTCCAAATATCTGCTCGCGAAGGTGGGATGGCGGATGACGGTTAGGACTTCATTAGGCAGCAAGGCTCTTGATATATTCGCAACTTATATTTTGGCGCGAACGCCGGGAAACGCACTCTCGATCGTTTTTCAGATCGATCATCAGGATTTGGCGGCTGTCATTAAGGATCAGCACAACATTCAGTAACATCTGCGGAAGTAATACCGCGGTCATATAACGCTCAGCTGAACTGCTTCAGGTCCATGCCTAGTTCCCAGGCTTCGTGGTCCTTCTGCAACTCTTCCCAGGTAGTTTCGCGGCCGGTGTAGGCGGCTTTGCGACCGAGCATGCAGGCGAGCGCGGTTTCGACGCCGGCGGCAATCTGGTTGTGGAATTGGCCGTTGCTGATGCTGTCGATGAAGCCGCGATCTTTTTCGCGATCGGCGAACTCGAGGTTGTCCAGGAAAGCGCCGTTAGCAGCAAACTTTGCCGGCTCCGCGGGTTTGGTCTGCTCGGGATCGGACCAGGTCCATGCGTTTTTGCCCAGGATGCGGAGCGGGCCGGAGTAGGGCATCTCGGCCAGGCCGTCGGCGCCATAGACGCGCTCGGAGACATCGAAGCCGAAGTCGCCGAACTGCGTGGACGAGAAGCTGACGTGCACGTTGTCCGGATAGGTGAAGTCGACCTGATAGTTGTCCCAGATGTTGCCGGCGTGGGTGAGCACGTTGCGGCCGCCGGTAGCAAAAGCCTTGATGGGATGAGTGCCGATGACCCAGTTGCAGATGTCAATGACGTGGATGTTTTGTTCGAGCAGGATGTCGCCGGAGAGGGTGCGGTCCCAGAGCCAGTTGCGCAGGCGCGTCTCATCGGGGGACATACCGGGCTTGGCGTGGTCTACGGATGCGGGCGCGTTGTAGTACGCAGTGATGCTGGCGAGTTTGCCGAGGTCGCCGGAGTGGAGGCGGCGCACGATCTCGACGAATGGCGGGGCGCTGCGGATTTGGAAACCGACATCGACGCTGACCTTACCCTGCGCGCGCTTGGCGATTTCGAGAGCTTTGCGGGTCTGCGGAACATCGACGCCGACCGGCTTTTCGCAGTAGGCGTGCTTGCCGCCGGCGACCGCGGCCTCCAGATGCTGGACGTGGAAAAAGGGCGGCGTGGAGATCTGGATCGCGTCGATGTCCTTGCAGTTGGCCAGCTCTTCGAAGGCGCGATAGCCGTGGAAGGTGAGGCTCGGGTCGATGGCGGGTTTGCTGACCGAGCCGTTGAGCTCGTCGAAGTGCTGTTTGCCGAGGGCGAGCTTGTCGGGGAAGATGTCGGCGAGCGCGACGAGGTGCGCAGGGGTGTTCTTTACGAAGGAGGTGGCGACAGCGGTCCCACGATTGCCGCAACCGAGCAGGCCGAGGCGCACGGCGGAATTGGCCTGGTAGCCAAAGGCGGTGGTGGGCTTGACGATGAGGAGGCCGGAGGCTGCGCTGGCGGTTTTGATGAAGTCGCGTCTGTCCATGCTTGTTACGTTCCTTTACTGATGCGGGCTAACAGTGGATGCTGAAGAATTATCGCTATGTAACTTGCGCGAGCACCTTTTCCAAATACTGCTTTTCGTGGCGGACATCTTCGATCTGCTGCGGGCCGTGGGTTTCTCGCTCGATAGTGATGGCTCCGGTGTAGCCGGCCTTTCGCAATCCAGCGAAGACCTTTTGGAAGTCAACCAGACCGGTGCCGATGAGGACCTCTTCACCAAGCTTGTCGGGATCGGTGGGCCAGCGGCCATCCTTGGCGTGGACGGCGTGGACGTGCCGGCCAAGAATAGCAACGGCGTCCACGGGATTGGCCTTGCCGTAGAGGATGAGGTTGGCGGTGTCGAGGCCGACGCCGAGGTTCGGCATCTTCACATCGCGGATGGCGCGCGACATGGTGGTCGGGGTCTCCTGCCCGGTCTCCATCAGAAAGCGCTGATCGTTTTTGGCGCAGTGCTCGGCGACTTCGCGGATGGCGGCGACAGCTTCCTCATAGAGCGGGTCAGCGGGATTTTCCGGAATGAAGCCGCAGTGCGTTTGTACCTGGTGCACGCCGAGAAGTTTGGCGAAGTCCGATGCCTGGCGGAGTGCGTCGATGCGGGCGGCGCGCGTAGCGCGCGGGACGAGACCGATGGTGGAGGGGCCCCGCATGAAGTCCCATATGAGCGGCGGTGGGCCCACAACTTCCACGGTGGTGCAGGTGACGTTGTACTTCGCGAGCAGGCCTTTGAATTCGGTCGCGAGCTGCGGAGTGAACTTGCCGATGTAGGCATCGAGCGAAAAGAAGCAGGTGGGCAAACCGAGATCGTGGACACGCTTGATGGTTTCTTCGGGGCCGTCGATAGGCGTGATGAGCAGGCCAAGAGGCATCGCGTGCGGATCTGCTGCCACGTTCCGGGGTGCCGCAGCTGCGGTTTCGGGCGCGAGGGTAGTGGCGAGCGCGGCCGTGGGAAGCAGAGCAGCGGCGGCTGCGGCGGAGGAGAGAAAGTCGCGTCGGCGCATTGGGTTCTCCGATGGTTGGTGGACGCGTCCTTTATTGCATCTTGAGGTGCGAAAGTCCAATAGCGGCGGGGGTGCAAGGCGAGGCTTGCAGATGCGCGAGGTGGTGGACGCGCGGGTTTGCAGTACTGCAGATCGTCGCGGTGCTGGTGACGGCGGTGCTGGTGATGGCAGTGCTGGAGATCAGGATGACGCCGGTGTGTTGGCGTGCTCCGCGTCTCGGCGGAGCGACTGGAGTATCCATGCGGTAGGGAGAGTGGCGAAAGCGATAGTCCAGCCCGCGAAGCTACTCCTCCAGAGCGACAGTTCTACGCGATCTGCGGCGGGCATGGGGAAATAAAGGCGACTGAGAGCCGCAAGACAAAGACCGAAGAGCAGAGTACCGGCGAGCAGTAGCGGCCAATGAAGACGTTCCTTATAGACAAGGCCATCGATGCCGCAGCCCGCCAGCCACCAGAACGGCAGAGCGAAGAAAGGGAAGACGAGCGCCTGCCAGGTTTCAAGTGCGAGTGCCTGTGGGTGCCAGCCCGCCGGCCGCGACGTGCGGGATAGGAGCGAGATGAGCTTCTGAATAAGAGAGCCGGGAAGGTTGATGGCCATTATCGTATGCGCTCGCGGCATCGTGGCGACCCGAATGGCGAAGGGGATGATCTGGCCGCGCGGAAGCGTCATGTTGGTCTGGCCGGTGTGAATGTGGGCCTGATCGGAGCCCTCTGCCGCCTCGTAGAGGTGAAAAGCAGTCAGCGTAATGGGGACGAAGACGAGCACCACCAGGACGGCGAGGTCGATGAGCGGCAGGAGGTGTGAGAAGCGGATGCGATCTCCACGCATAGTCCGCAGATTAGAGGAGGAAGCGGACTAAGGGCAGTCCTCCTTGGTGTACCTCGTTGCAGAAGCTGCTTTTCAGTGGAAGCGCAGAACGATGCCGGTGCTCAAGGTGACCGGCGTCAGGTGACCGGAGTAGGTGTGGAGGTCTCCGTAGGAGACTTCAATGACGCGCCAGTCGAGATGCGGGAGCAGGGTCTTGTCGAGGCCGCCCAGGACGCGCCAGTCGAACTGGGTGGTGCTGGGAGCGTTATTGCCATAGCTGAAGTGGCCGGCCCCGAAGAGGAATTCGGCATAGGGGTTCAAGGGAACGACCTTCGGGTGTATCGAAATCCGCGGGCCGAGCAGGGTGCTGAAGAGCGTGGTGTTGCTGGCCGGGCGGGTGAACTGTAAGCGGATGTCTCCGCCGACCCGGGCGAACGGGACCTTTTGGAAGTCGGAGTAGAGGCCGAATCCGCCACCGTAACCCCATTCATTGCTGACGTTGGGGAGGGTATTGAAGTGCGAGGCGCTGAACTGGCCATAGACGGCGGTCTGTGCGTGGGCTTCCGGGAAGCTGACTGCGAAAAGGAGCAGGGCAAAAAGAACGCAGAGAATGCGGGGACGACGGATCACAGATGAACTCATTCAGGAAAAAGCCTCTACTCAAAACGGCATTGACCGCGTGCTGACGGTGATGGTCAGTCCCGATTGTACTTCGCGATGTTCCGAGGATGGCAGTTCAGGGTAGCCGGAGGACGAGTCCCATGCTGATAGTCCTGGGATGGAGGGTGCCGTTGAGAGCGCTGAGGCCGCCATAGGAGAATTCGACGGCACGCCAGTCAAGGCGGGGCAGCACGGTGATGTCGATACCGGCGAGGAACTGGTATTCGAATTGCGTGTTGCTGCCCTGGCCGGCGCCGTAATCGTAGTGTCCGATGCCACCGAGAGCCTCCAGATAAGGCATGGCGGGCAGCACATGGGGATGCACAGAGACGCGCGGGCCGATCATGCCGCTGGTAAGCGTGGTGGTCTGCGAAATGCCGAGGGTGGAGCCGCGAAGATCCCCGCCCACATGGACGAGCGGTACGGAATAGAAGTCGTGATAGAGGCCGAATGTGGGGCCGTAAATCCAGTCGTTGCTGGGGGCGTCAACCTTGGAGCCGCCGTACTCGACATAAATGCCGGTCTGTGCGTTCGCGGCGGTGGTGAGGACCAAGGTGGCGAAGAGCCCAACGGCGAAGGTGCGCAGATGGCTGAAGAATTCGGACCTCGTAAGACGGGGCACGAGCATGTTCACTGTTGCTATGCACAGCCGAGTTTCGCGAGATGTGGCTTTTCTTGACGGAAAAGCCACGCGGACGATCGCGCTCTTGTATACACCTACAGTGAAAATGCTCATGGGGAGCCTCTCTTCGAAACTTATTAGGTTACGTGTTCGACTGCTGGCTTTGCGGCGCGGCAGACAGCACGCCGGTGACAGAATGGATGTGGGAAGCAGTGCATCCGGTTAGTCCGATTTCATAAAAATTGTGATCCGGTCGAATGAATGCGAAAGGCAGCTTTCTTAAACGCGTCGACTTTCTTTAGAACTACAGATCGTGAATATGGGTTCGCTGGCATGGTGCTGTCGGTTGTCTATCTAGGAAGAGTTGCGTACGGCGCGGGGCTGGAGCTGCAGGCGCGGTTGGTGGAGCTGCGCAAGGCGGGTGCCATCGGCGATGTGCTGGTGATGCTGGAGCATCCGCCGGTGCTGACGCTGGGGCGGGCCATGGGTCGAAAGGACGGCGGCCGCGAAAACCTTTTGCTGACCGAGGAGGAGCTTGCGGCGCGCGGGGTGGAGCTGGTCGAGACCAATCGTGGTGGTGACGTGACCTATCACGGGCCAGGGCAGCTGGTGGGCTACCCAATTTTTGATTTGCGAGGGCCGCTGCGGACAGCGGACAAGCGGCTCGGTCCGGTGGACTTTGTGCGTCAGATGGAGGAGGCGCTGATCCGCACCATGGCCGATTACGGCGTGGCGGCACAGCGCGTGCCGGGGCGGACTGGGGTGTGGACACAGCCTAACGGGTCGGTTCTGGAACGGAAGATCGCGGCCATCGGGATCCATGTGTCGGCCGGGGTGACCTCGCATGGATTTGCGCTGAACGTGACCACCGACCTGAAGGATTTTGCATGGATTGTGCCGTGTGGGATCAGCGACCGCGGTGTGACCAGCCTGGAGTTGGAGAGCCCCAATACCGATCCAGAAACGGATTTGACATTGGAGACCGCAGCGCAGCGCGTAGCGCGGCAGTTTGGGCATGTTTTTCATGCACAGATGCTGTGGTTGGAATCGATCTGTGATCTGTCCCCGGCGCTAGCCGAAACTGTTGCCGGTACAGGAGTGATGGACGCTGCGAACAAGAGTTGTAGATAGCGTTCACACGCCCCTAAGTGCCTCAACCTCGCTTTTGGCATAAAATGACCAGTTCGGTACTGACCGACCAGGATCGCTGTCGATGGCGAGTAGAAAAACAGAAGTGAAGGACGCGGGGGCGCCGTCTGCCTCGGCGAATGGGACACCGAAGGGTTCCAACGGAAGCAACACATCCCTCCAGCAGCAACCCCCAACGAAAAACCCGCACGGCATCCCGGATTACCGGCTGGAACAACTGCCGTTCCACATTGAAGGCGAGTGGAAGGACGGCAATTACCACTACAAAGTGATCGGTGACACCACGGCACCGGCGCCGCCGCTGCGTCCGTCGAAATATCTCACGCGCGAGCAGTCGATCGACATTTACCGGCTGATGGTGACGAACCGGAAGATGGAAGACTCGCTGGAGCGGATGTACAAGCAGAGCAAGGTGATCGGCGGCCTATACCTGAGCCTGGGGCAGGAGGCGACCTCGGTAGCCTCGGCCTATGCGCTGGGCAAGGACGACTGGCTGGGACCGATGATCCGGAATCAGGGATCGATGATCGTGAAAGGTTATCGGCCGCGCGACACCATGATGCAGTACATGGCCAAGGGCGGCTCGCCAACCAGGGGACGGGAGAGCGGCTCGCATTACGGCGATGCGAAGAAGCTGAACGTGATCGCGCCGATCTCGCACCTGGGCGATTCCATCAGCGTGTGCGCCGGCGTGGCGCTGGGCGCACGCATCCAGGGCAAGAACATCGCATGCCTGGCCTATATCGGTGATGGCGGGCAGTCGACCGGGCCGACCTACGAGGGCTTCAACTTCGCAGCCGTACAGCGGCTGGGCCTGGTGCTGATCGTGGAGCACAACCTGTGGGCCTACTCGACACCAGTGGAGCTGCAATTTGCCTGCAAAGACCTGGCGGATCGCTCGCTGGGCTATGGTGTTCCGGGCGTGATCGTGGACGGCACGGACGCAAACCAGGTGTATGACGTGACGCATGAGGCGGTCGAGCGCGCCTATCGCGGCGAGGGCGCTTCGTTCATTGAGGCGAAGCTGATGCGCATGAAGGGTCACGCCATGCACGATGCCGCCACATACGTGCCTCCCGAGGTGAAGGAGTACTGGAAGCGACGGGATCCGATTCTGCGCATGGAACATTACCTGATCGAGCGCGGCTGGCTGACGGCAGAAGAGGCGAAGAAGATCCAGGCCGATGTGGATCACCTGATGGAAGAGGAGCGTGCCTTTGCCGAAGCGTCGCCTATGCCCGATGCGGCGGATGCGGGGACGGATGTGTACTTCGACAATGCAACCGAGATCCCGCTCAAGTATGGCGAAGTAAAGGTGCAGAACGCGAACGCGAGCGCAAAGCTGGCCGAGTCCAGCGCGACGACGCATTACAAATAAGACCGCGAAGGAACGCGAGGACAAATTAAGCAATGGCAGCAGTTACGTACTTAGAGGCGATCCGCCAGGGCCTGTGGGAAGAGATGGAGCGCGACCCGCGCGTCTTCGTGATCGGCGAGGATGTGGGCGTATACGGCGGCGCTTTCAAGGTAACGGAAGGCTTTCTGCAGCGCTTTGGCACGGAGCGCGTGGTGGATACGCCGATCTCCGAGATGGCGATTGCAAGCGCTGCCTATGGTGCGTCGCTCACCGGGTTGCGGCCGGTGGGTGAGTTCCAGTTCATGGACTTCATCAGCTCTGCGCATTCACAGATTGTGCAGATACTGGCGAAGAGCAACTACCGCTGGGGCGCCCCGGCACCGCTGGTGCTGCGCGGACCTTCCGGAGGTGGAGTGAGCGGCGGCCCGTTCCACTCGCAGAATCCGGAGATGTTCTACGTGCACACGCCGGGGCTGAAAGTGATCTGCCCGGCAACCGCACGCGACGCGAAGGGACTGATCAAGTCGGCGATTCGAGACAACAACCCGGTGCTGTTCTTCGAGCACAAGTATTTGTACCGGCGCGTGAAGGAAGAACTCCCGACCGAGGATTACACGGTCGAGATTGGCAAGGCGCGCATTCATCGCGAGGGGAAACATGTTTCAGTGATCACCTACGCGGCGATGGTCTACGTGGCCGAGGAAGCCGCGCACATCCTGGCAAAGGAAGGCATCGAGCTGGAGATTCTCGACTTGCGCACGCTACTGCCGTTGGATAATGCGGCGATTGCGGCGACGGTGGAGAAGACCAACCGCGTGATCATCCTGCACGAAGACACCAAGACCGGAGGCATCGCGGGCGAGATTGCGGCCATCATCAACGAAGAAGCTTTTGACGCGCTGGATGCGCCGATTGCGCGTATTACTTCGCTGGATGCGCCGGTGCCCTTCTCGCCGCCACTGGAAAAGGCCTTTCTGCCGAAAGTGGAAGATGTGGTGCGTGAGGCACGGCGGCTGGTGGCGTATTGAAGCAGGACCGCGAACGGGATTCGCGAGCTTTATGATCGAAATGTAGTGCTTAGCGGCCAGCGCGCCGTGTGAATGGGAAGGCGGAACGAAGAGATGCCGACAGATGTCATCATGCCCCAGATGGGCGAGTCTATCTTTGAGGGGACGATCACGAAGTGGCTGAAGAAGCCCGGCGACACCGTCCAGCGGGACGAACCGCTGTTTGAGATTTCGACTGACAAGGTAGACGCGGAGATTCCGGCGCCGGCGAGCGGCACGCTCTCCGAGATCAAGGTGGATGCCGGAAACACGGTGCAGATCAATACCGTTGTTGCCGTGATCGGCGAAGGTGATGGGGCGGTGGCGAGTAAGCCGGCCGCAGCTCCGAAGCAGGAGTCCGCGAAAGAAGAGAAGAAGCCGGAACCGCCAAAGGCCGCACCAGCTCCAGCAGCGCCGGTGGAAGCAGCGAGTTCGAGCGGCGCCGGCACCGATGTCGTGATGCCGCAGATGGGCGAATCCATCTTCGAAGGCACCATCACGAAGTGGCTGAAGAAGGTGGGCGACAGCGTCCAGCGGGACGAACCGCTGTTTGAGATTTCGACCGACAAGGTAGACGCGGAGATTCCAGCGCCGGCGAGCGGCACGCTATCGGAGATCAAAGTCGAAGCTGGGAACACCGTGCAGATCAATACCGTCGTTGCGGTGATTGGCGGCGGTGCGGCGAAGGCGAGCGCTCCCGCGGCTGCGACCACAACTGCTGTGCCAGCCGCCCCGGCTGCTCCGGCGCAGTCTGCGCCCCCGGCTGAAACCTCTGCTGGGGCATCGCATGGCGAACGGCTTCGCTCGTCGCCGCTGGTGCGCAAGATCGCGAAGGAGCATCAGCTCGATCTGCGGCAGGTTCCGGGAACCGGGTCGAGCGGCCGCATCACCAAGGACGATGTGCTGCAGTACCTGGAGAAAGGTGGTGCGGACAAGGGCGCCGCGAAAGCTCCTGCCGCGGCTGCCACTCCAGCGGCCGCTGCCGCGCCGAAGCCTGCTGCCGCGCCGGCCCCGGTGGCCGATCCGCAACCCGGCGAACTGGTGCCGCTCTCGCGCATGCGTTCGATCATCGCCCAGCGCATGATCGATTCGAAGCGCACCAGCGCGCACGTGCACACGGTCTTCAAGGTGGACCTGACGCGCATCGTGAAGATCCGCGAGAAGGAGAAGGCGAAGTACGAGCAGCGCAATGGCGTGAAGCTTACGTACATGCCGTTCATCACGCGCGCGGTGGTCGCCACGCTGCGCAAGATGCCCATCGTCAATGCATCGATGGAAGGCGATGCGATCCGCTACCACCAGAATGTGAATGTCGGCATTGCGGTGGCGCTCGATTGGGGACTGATCGTGCCGGTGATCAAGCAGGCAGAGGACAAGAGCTTCCTGGGGATTGCGCGCTCCATCGCTGACCTGGCGGAACGCGCACGCGCGAAGAAGCTGAAGCCGGACGAGGTGGGATCTGGCACCATCACGATTACGAATCCGGGTATCTTCGGTGAGCAGTTCGGAACTCCGATCATCAATCAACCGCAGTCGGCGATCCTGGGCGTCGGCGGTCTTTTCAAGGAACCCACCGTGCTGACGGACAAGGACGGTAACGACTCCATCGCAATCCGCAGCATCATCCGGTTAACGCTTGGCTTTGATCATCGGATCATCGATGGAGCCGATGCCGGCAAGTTCATGGCTGATCTGAAGAAGTATCTGGAAAACTGGTCGGAAGAGATCGGCTGATCTCAAACAAATGGAAGCGAACAGCGGGCCTTCGGGTCCGCCGTTTTGTTTAGAGGCGACTCTTGGCTTCGAGCACACGCTGCACGGCTTGCTCCGGCGTATCGCCAATTGCGGAGAGGTGGCCCATCTTCCGGCCCGGGCGCGCCGTATGCTTTTCGTAGAGATGAAGGCGCACGCTTTCCACCTCGAGCGCGCGATCGAAATGCGGCTGGCCATCGGCCCAAACATCGCCCAGTAGATTGGCAATCGCTGCGGGACGAAGAACGTCAGTGCTGCCCAGCGGAAGATCACACACCGCGCGCACGTGCTGCTCAAACTGACTGACAACGCAGGAGCGCTCGCTGGCGTGGTAGCTGTTGTGCGGGCGCGGCGCAAGCTCGTTGATCAAAAGCGCTCCCTGCTGGGTGACGAACATTTCCACCGCAAGGATTCCTTCTAATCCTAGCTTTTCGGCAAGCGAACAGGCGATACGTTGCGCCTCTGCTTCCATTGCCGGAGGAATCGAGGAGGGAATCACGCTCCAGGCGAGAATCTGGTTTTCATGATGATTGGTCGCGGAGGGGAAGGACTTGAGAGCACCAGATGGCGTGCGCGCGACGAGCACCGAGATCTCGCGGTCCAAGGCGATGGCCTGCTCGGCGATGCATGGGCGTTGCCCCAGCGAGCGCCAGGCTAACTCGGCGTTTTCGCCACCGCGCGGAGTGATGCGGAGCTGGCTGCGTCCGTCGTAGCCGCCGCGGGCGCTCTTCACGAAGCAATCGCGGCCGAATGCATCGAGCGCGGCTCGCATGTTGTCGAGCGAACGAACGGAACGGAACGGGCCCACCGGAAACTGGCGCGCGGCGAGCCATTCCTTCTGCACAATGCGATCCTGAATAATGGCGAGCAGTGCTTCACCGGGCCGCACCGGCGCATAGCGTTGCGCAGCGCGCAGAGTATCGAGCGAAAGCTGCTCGATCTCGAGTGTCACCACATCGCAGCCACGAGCGAGATCCGCCGCCGCCTTTGCATCGTCCCAGGAGCCTTCAAAGCAGGCGTCGACGACGAATCGCGCGGGACATGACGGATCAGGGTCCATCACCTGCACACGATAGCCCAGCGACCGGGCTGCCATGGCGGTCATGCGTCCCAGCTGCCCGCCCCCCAGAATGCCAATCGTTGCGCCAGGAAGAATCGCGCTCACTGTGGAAGCTCTTCTGCGAGCACCTCGCGCATGCGGCCTTCACGCCACGTCTTTAGACGTTGGCGCAGTGCAGGATCGTCGTTGGCAAGAATCTCTGCGGCTAGCAGCGCGGCATTGGCTGCGCCCGGCCGTCCAATAGCCAGCGTTCCGACGGGTACTCCCTTAGGCATCTGCACGATCGAGAGCAACGCGTCCAACCCCTGCATCGACGTCGCCGGCACGGGCACTCCCAAGACCGGGACCAATGTCTTTGCGGCGAGCATGCCGGGCAAATGTGCGGCGCCACCAGCCGCGGCGATGATCACCTTCAATCCGCGGCCCTCCGCCTCGCTTGCATATTGAAAGAGCAGATCCGGTGTGCGGTGTGCGGAAACGATCTTTGTCTCCGCTGGTATCTCAAATTCGCGCAAAAGCTCGACGCACGGCTCCATCGTCGCGTAGTCGCTTCTGCTACCCATCACAACACCCACCAGAGTTGAGCGCGCCATCGTCGAATTATACGGCGCGCTCAACAGTGACTCATTCAGCGCGGCCGAAGCCATTCAACCACAAGCTGCAGCAGTGTGAATAGTAGTCCGAATGCCCCGGCAAAGCCCTTCACGCGTTGCACACTCAATTCGTGACGCTCTACCCGTTCCTCGAGCAGACTGAGGCGCCCCGGTTGGCCGTCACCCAGCAAGGACGCCATCTGACTCTTCATCACACTCAGGTCAGCCAGCACCTGCGCCTCAAACGTACTCATCATGTCCATGCCACTTCCACTTATATCTCGTCTCATTGCGTTGCTGCGCTCACGAATAGGGCGCTGGAAAACCGGGAGTAATTCGGCGGCGTGGCACCGTCATACATCCGAACGTAATAGCGCTCCACCGGCGCCTCCCGAACGATGGTGAAATTGGGCACCGGGCTACGCAGCACCAGATCGGCGCCGACGCCTGCGCCGAATTTCCAATCGCTCCGGCGCACCTCAAACCCGCCGCCGCTTGGAGCCGTTAAACCCACCTGCACCTGAATTTGCGTAGTGCTTACGCTGATGACTGATAGATCGCGCGCAGACGCCAGAGCAGTAGAACTGGTCAAAGCAGTCGGCGGCAGCCACGCGTTCAGAGGTGCGCCCTCATTCATTTTCAGCGAAAGTGCCTCAGCCCACTCATTGGCAAATGCCACCGTGTAGCTAAGCAGTTCTGGAGCGCAGGAGGTGGAGCGAATTTGTACGCTGCGCACCACGAGTTCAGTCGAAATTTCGGCGGATGGTGCGTCTACCTGCAGCAGATCGCCCGGCCATATATCCGCAGTCTGGTGCGGATTCCAGCACGCATACGTTCCCTTCCACGCACCTTCCGACCACGTTGACGGGGCCAGCAACGCCAGTGCAGCATTCTCGCAGTCTGCGGAGGTACGCGTCACCGGATGCTCTACGGTCAAAATCAAGCTGCTGACCGCAGATGATGTGGGCGCGGTCATGCGGGTAACCGCGCCTCCACCGGTTCGATAGTTTACCCGTATCACGGTGCCCGACGCGGGC
This sequence comes from uncultured Acidobacteriaceae bacterium, assembly GCA_963737035.1. Taxonomy (GTDB): domain Bacteria; phylum Acidobacteriota; class Terriglobia; order Terriglobales; family Acidobacteriaceae; genus KBS-83. Next base: position 286,878 of record CAVTRJ010000003.1, read on the forward strand.
ACATATCCGGGATAAAAGCTCATCCTGCCGGTGCTCGTGACCTTCGCCTGTGAAGTTTGCGCGCTGGCGCCAAGGCGCTGCGTAGCCGCCGCCGAACCGCTCGGTGTGCAATTCACCCAGACGTCTCCGGGTCGCGTCAGTTCAAAGCTCGCAATGCTACCCAGAAAGCTCACGCTGTCTACAACCACCGGCGTACAGTTCGCCGGTGCTTGTGTGATGGAGCCGTCGTATAGAACGACGACCGGAAACTGCGCTCCACCCGTAGACTCCTGCACTTCCATCACCAGGTCAGCTCCCGCAGTTAATGTCTGGCCACCGAATTGAACTGGACCATTCTCCCCGCCAGCGCTGTAAGTTTGAAGCGCACGCTGCCGGTCCTTGCAATGGAAGCGCAAGCGAAGTGTGTAGGTGTGACCGGTCTGCAGCGTCGTGGTCACGCCGGCTTCCACACCGAGCACGATCGGAGCCACAACCGTGCTCGTGCCGCTCGGCCGCACATGAAAGGCAGCCGTCAGATTCGCAGGACTTATCGGGCCAGAAGATAGCCCGGCGAAGTAACCTTCTCCCAGACTATCGACCTCCAACCCAGTAAGCTCGATCAGCAATACCCCACCCATTTCAACGGCATCCACGGCGACCACGCTGCTGGGGGCGCCTGCACCTTGGCTGCCGCCCAGCGTCAGCCCGCGACTGGTAAGCGACACGTGACCACCTCCGTCGACAGTCACCCACCGCTGTGTGTCTACCGTGCTGCCCGTGAAGGTATCGAAAAGCAGCGTCGCCTTTTCCATAAAAGGCGCTTCACTCAACTGATAAATCGACGTGATTCCGTCGCCTTCGAAGATCTCCGTCACGTACGCCTGTGGCTCCTCCTTGCCGCATACCGTCACATCATTCACGGCAAGGCGGCTGCGCGCGCCCTTGAAAGCACTGCGATTGAAACTTCCGTCGCTCTCCGCCAAGGTGTGCACCACGTCGCCGACATTCTCGAGCAGCACGGCGTTATTCACGACGCGATAACTGGCACGGGCAGCATTCGCAAGCGCACCGACGTTCGCAGACCAACTCTTGCCTGCCAGCGGCTGAAAACCACCGATGCGTGTCGAGGTGGCATTACCGCTCACCGCGAGCGGCTGCGTCGTGGCACGCCCGGTTATTTTGGTCAGTAGATCGGTCACCGGAGTAGCCACGCACTCAATCGTCTTCTCGCTTACTCTGGCGTCGAGAATCACCTCATCGCTTAAACACGAGAGCTGCATCACGTAGTTTGGACCGGTCGTTCCCATCCCCGCATACAACCGGGCAGGGGCCGCGATCGTATAACCCGTGAAGAGAACTACCCCGTTATCGGCGGCCACGACGACGCGAGCTCCACCCGGAGGCACGGGCAGATTCTCCTGCGCAACGCTCAATGTGCAACTACTTGGCTGATTCAACTTCCTTTCAATCGTCAAAGGCGCAGCCCCGCTGAGCGAATTCGTGTAGTCCAGCGCGCCGCTTCCATCAAGATTGTCGATCGTGATCTTCACGTTTTCCTGCTTTCTTCGCGTTCGGCAAACTCACAGCGGATAGTCATCGGCGCGATTCGTGAAGAAACGCACCTCACCTCAATCTGCTGAGGAAAGCGCAGAAGCGCCCGGCTCTATATCTGGGCGGTTGCACCCGGCAGGTAAGTGCGGTAGCAGCACACCTGTGACCCATCCATCGCATCGAGAACGGGAAGAGCAATAAAGCGGCCACTCAGCAACACGTCAGAGAGCGACGCTGTTACCGATACGACAGCCTCTCCGGGTCCACTCATGATTTGCAGACGCGGATAATAAAAAAACAGTGCATCCCCCTGTTCGCCCTGCATGCAAAACAGCCCTGACCACTCCTGAAAGAAAGTGCCGCCCTCTCGATCCTCGAAAGCAACCACCGACTGTGCCTGCATTCCTTGCGCCGGCACGCCGGCGAGCAGAGGTTCTGCAAGCTGCAGCCCGCTCGCGGTCACCGCCGTGATGCGACCAACGTTCAGCGTGACCCGGCGAATCCAGTGCAGATCGCCGCTAGTGAGTGCCGTCGCCAAGTATGCTGCTGATGCTCCCGCGCCGATGTAACCCGTCTGGCCGCTATAGTCCGCATCTACAGCAATGATGTCTCCAGCATGGATTGTGCCGGTCCCATTTGGAGTGCTCAGAAATGTCGCCGTGGAGTTCGCCGCTGCGATCCCAACCGGATTTGCAGCCGTCTTCAGCACGTTGATCTGTTGAGAACCGCCACTGAGGGTCATCGTCAACTTGGACCAGCGCTCGAAGCTCATGCTCAGGGTCGCACCTACGTTCTGTCGTCCCTGAAATAGAACCGTGCCCGGCGCTCCGCTCTCCACCACCTGCATCTTCGTCTCAGATGAACGCGTAAACCCGCCGATCCATCCCAGATCGACCCATGGAGTAGGCGGCGTGTCCGGATCAAAAGCCGCCGCTGCCGTCCCGTCGAATGCGCTCGGCGTAGCTGTGAGCCGATTGACCGGCGCAAAATAGCCGCGTACTCGACGCACCGAAGGTGGAAGGCCCGGCTGCATCACCAATGCTGGTGTACTCATAGCTCTCCTGCCTCCTCGTAGCTCACCACGGTAATTTCAGCTTTGCGTACCAGGCGGTCACGCTCACGCATGACCGGTCCAAGTACCGGCCCAGTCCACGACACACGCGTCCCCATCGGGGCCGGCGGGCTCACGCTATAGTCGGTCTTCTGTACCTGTTGTGGTTGCAGAATCGATAACAGTTCCGCATCCATCTCCGTCAGCAGCGTGCCGCGATCCAGTCCACCCGCAGAGGCCGTGCCGGCGGTCTGGTACTGGATCTCGCATATCTGTTGCGTGCGCACCAGCGCGTGCAGCTCATCGACCAGCGCCTTCGTCCAGCGCAGAACAAATACGTTATCGGGAACAATCGCGGCAAAGCTCTCGTTCTCCTCCACCAGCACACCGGGCCGCCAAACACCGCGAATCATGACCTGCCGTGTCGAATTGAGCACCTGCAGCCGGTCACGCATCGCCACATAGAAAGAATCACGTGCCTTCTTCATCTTGTCCTCTCAATAGCTCTGCGTGGCGGCTTCCCGCAGCAGCACGCGATACAGGCATGCCAGCCCCGCCGCACTGGTGAAGGAGACACCTTCAATCACGAAGAACTCGTTCCCCACTGTTATTCCCAACCCCATGGCGAAGAGCACTTCGGCCGAGGTAAGACCAAGCTGACTCACCTGCGCCTCCACCGCCGAAGCGGAGATCAGTAGCTCATAGGCCGCCTGGTTGCCATCGGTTACCGGAACCCGCACCTTACGGAATGCCGCGGGGGAGAGCGGTATATCCGTAAAGCCGGCCGCAGGTGCTCCCAACTGTTCTCCAATCGCGTTGGTTGCTGCGGCCGGCATGCGCAACAGGGCTACCGATCCCCCCAGCGAGCGCAGCAGTGCATCCGCCATTCGTTGCCACCCTCCCTGCTTCGATCTCACGCTTAGGTCACTCATCGCTATCCCAGCCTCATCGCTACGTAGGGCCGCAGCAGTTGCTGTACCTGTGCATCCATCAGCGAGTCGGAGAAGTACTGCATCCACATCGTGTCCATCTTGGTGGTCTTCACGTTCAGCCCCGGCGTGGCTTGCGCGTTTTTCACCAACTGGGCACAGGCGATCTTCACCGGCACCGGCACCACGGCGCATCCTGCGGTGTAGGTCACCTCGACCTCGCTATAAGGCAATCCCAGCACGTTGTACGGAAGCGTTAGCTCTCCCGTATCGGGCATAAAGTCGATCGATGCGGGATCCACCTGTGTCCATGCGCCAGGCAGTGAAAATGCATAGGCGACCACATCCAGCCCCACCGGCCATAGTTCGCCGCGACGTGGCCGCATATATCGACCCCGTACCATCACCAGCGGTATGGTGGCGGGTGATACTGCAACCAGCGGCAGATAGCTCAGCCGCACCGTCTGGCTGCCTTCCACAACACGCAATCTCTCCACATACTGCGTTGCCAATATGCTGGAGCGCCGGCAATAGGCATCGATCATCCCGGATGCCACGGCAATCCAGTCGTCGGTTGTGTCGGCTGCCAGACCGTAGCTCTCGTACTCCGTTGTCTCTAAGTAGGCCATCCGCACTTCTCCTCATCGCGGTCTTGTGCCGGCCGCGTGGTATTACATCTCTGGCATAATTCGCGCACGAAAAAGGGCGGTCATCGGACCGCCCCTTCCGTGCGCCGCGTGTGCTGCTCAGGTTCGGGCAGCGTGCGCGCTCTAACGCTGCACGGTCACCTGTGCGTGCGCATAGTTCGCTCCCTTCACCACCAGCCCGCCAAACTTCACAACCACATACTGTGAAGCCAGAGAGTTCGGCAGACCAAGCTGGAAGATGCGTGGAGCCGACTCGCTCAGCCAGTGATACTCGATCAAGTCTTCGGTCACGACATAGGCCGGCAGCGATGCAGTGCCTGAACCGGGCGTCCCGGTATAGCTCAGCGCCCACTCCGGAATCAGCGGCAGTTCGCCCGCCTGCGTGGAGAGAGTCTTCACCGTGAAGCCGCTCGTGATCTCACGCGAGCTGAGCACCACGTTGAACTCGGTCTTCATTTCGCGGTCGATCAAGTCCAGCAGCACCGGGTTGGCATAGATGGCGGTTGGACGCACAGCGAAGTTGGTGCTCGACACCATCTGCGCAATCTGCGACTTGATCCCGTCCACGATGCTTTCCGTAGTCGCGATCGTAGCCACATTACCGCCCGCCGCAATCTGGCTGGCTGCGCCAAAATACTGTGTGGTGGTCGGCGTGCTCAGCGATGTGTCGTTGCCGTTCCACAACGCAATATCGTGAGTGTGCAGAACGCCGTCCACTGTGTCGATCAGGTCCTTAGCCTGAAGGTATGCGAATTGCTTCTGCTGCGCGCCCAGTTCCATATCGAACAAGTTGTAGTTCAGCTGAGCAACCAGGCCCTTCAACGGAACACTCCGCTCCACGCGGGTCGGAGTCACCAGAGAAGGAGTGATGTTGCGCGGATCGACGAACCCGGCTGTGCCCGGATTGGGGATTGCCGTCTGTTCGAAGTACCGCGATGGATGGCCGGTCGCCGGCACCTGCTTGATACGCTGGCCGAACATACCGCGGCGGCGAACCAGGTCGGTGATTTCCGTCTGATAAAACGGAACCTCAACTGCGCCGGGCCCGATGAAGTCTGCCGCCGAGTGAATATCGAGAAACTGTGCGTTCATGAATTCTTCCTTTCGCTCTCGAAAGAGCAGTCACTGTTGCGAAACAAGAAAAGGGCGCCTGCTGCATTGAGTCGCAGCACGCGCCCTCGTTCACTCTCGTCATCCCGACCGGAGCGCCGGAGCCGCGAAGTGGAGGGATCTACTTTCCCCTCCGCTTCCCAATCCGGTTTATGCCAGAGCGCCGCTCCGGATCAGTTGCGCCTTCACGGCAACCCGCTGCTCCAGGCTCAACCCCATCAATGCCGCATCCAGCGAGCCGGCCTCAAGTCCGTCCACGCTGCTGATGCCCTGCTTTGCCAGCAGTTGCATGGTCGATACCGGAACTGTCTTGCGGGCGCCGGCAGCAGCCGCTGCTTGCGCCTTCAGCTCAACAATCTGCTGCTCGGCCTGTTCCAGCTTCCGCTCCAGTTCTCGCTGCCGCGCATCGGCAGTCGCATCCACGGTAGCCACAATCCTGGCCACGTCACCGGTCATTGCTGCCTGCCGCTCTTCCAGCCATGCGACCGTCTTTCCACAATGAACTTCACCCAACTGCAAGAGCGCCTCCGCAGGGAACTCCTCCGGCGGATCGATCGAGGCAGTGTGAATGGAGCTCTCCTCGCCCGCCAGACCGGATTCCAGCCCTCGCATATTTCCAATTTCCTTCGTCGGCGCCGCACCCTCAGTCTCGGTGCTCTCGACCGCCTGCTCGCCGCCCAGATGCTCACCGTCGGAGATCTGCTCGCACTGGAGGACGCCACCGCGCCTCCGCGTGAGGCGGCAAGTAGCATTACCCACACTGCTGTTCCCGTTGTGGCACCGAGCACTGCCATTCATGACGCCGTGCCGCCCAGCTCGGCAACACTCGATCTCGTGCAGCTTCCACTCGGCATGCTCGAGCAGATGCGCTCCCGTCGCGCCACATCGCGCCGTTCATGGTCTCGCTTTGTCTCCGTGCGCCTCACACGACAGCAGGCTTCCGGCATGCAACCCCTGCTGCCGCCGGAAACCCTTGCGATCATCGACCGCCACTACAACTCGCCCGTCCCCTATCAGCCGCCGCAACCATCCGTCTTCGCCGTGCGCGTCGGCAACGCATTACAGTTCCGGTTTGTCGAGTTTGAAAACAATCGCCTCATTCTCCGGCCAATCGAGCTCAACTATCCTGTGCAATTGCTCGCTCTCGGCCCACATGAGATGCCATCCGATCTCATCGTCGGCCGCGTCTGCCTCACCCTCGCCCCCATCCCCTAGCGCGTCACTCACGTTCGCCATTCCGACTGGAGAGAAGCGAAGTGGATGAATCCGCCGTTCCACTGAAAAATTTGTGCAATGTCATCCTGAACCAGTGAAGGACCTGTAGTCTCTCCGCGCAAACCGCGACATCAGAAGTGAGCGACCAAAGGAAGCGAATCCCACAGCACGCGCCGCAGGCGCATGTGCCCGTGCGGCAAGCACCCCGGGCGGCGAGCATCTGTTAGCATCGCCTCGGAGGACGTATATGGATCAACCCGCGACATTTTCCAGCGCCGCGCGCCGCAACGAAGACATCGCCCTCGACCTGCTCAAATTCGTCGCGACCACGACCAATATCGGTCGCCCCGGAACCGCGGCTACCGGCTTCACCGCGCCTTCATCGGCCAAAGCCGACGATCAGGTCACTCACCTGCTTGAGCTCTACACGCGCTGTCTCCGAGCCGTCGAAGGCAAGAGCGGCGCATAGTAGTTCTGTGGCGTCCGCACCGCCTCAGTCCATCGGCTATGCCGTCATCGGCGCAGGCGCCTTCGGCAGCAATCATCTCCGCGTCATTCGCGAATTAAGCGCAGATCCCGGGGAATCCGTCCGCCTTGCCGCCATCGTCGAGAGCGATCCCGCCCGCGCACAGGCGCTGCAATCCGATTTTCGTGAAGCCCGTATCTTCCACGACATCGATGCCTGCCTCGCCGCGCGCGCCGCTGGCGAAATCGAGCTTCACGCCGCCTCCGTCTGCGTGCCCACCAGCGCTCATGCCGCCGTCGCAGGTGCGCTGCTCCAGTCGGGCATTGATGTTCTGGTCGAAAAGCCGATCGCCGCATCTCTTGCCGAAGCCGACGCACTTATCGATCTAGCCGCACGTCACGACCGCATCCTCCAGGTCGGTCACCTGGAGCGTTTCAACCCCGCCGTCCTCGCCGTGCACCCCTACATCCACATGCCCATGTTCTTCGAGGCGCACCGGCTCAGCATCTTCACCCCGCGCTCGCTCGATGTCGACGTCATCCTCGACCTCATGGTGCATGACCTCGACATCGTCCTCAGCCTGGTGCGATCGCCGGTCCACTCCCTCCAGGCCGTCGGACTTCCCGTCCTTTCACGCAAAGTCGACATCGCCAACGTTCGCATCGAGTTCGCCTCCGGCTGCGTCGCCAACTTCACCGCCAGCCGCGTCAGCACCGAGCGTGTCCGCAAGCTTCGCTTCTTTCAGCCGCATCAGTACGTCTCCATCGACTACGCCCGCCAGGACCTGCTCTTCATCGATGTCAAGCCACAAGCCGCGCCAGCGCAACCCGATGCAGCCAGTCTCCTCAGCGGCCTTGCGCTTTCCAAGCCTGCCGTTACCCCCGGCGAGCCGCTGCGCCTCGAAATCGAATCGTTTCTCCAAAGCGTGCGCACGCGCCATGAGCCGCAGGTCACCGGCGGGCAAGGCCGCAACGCGCTCGCCCTCGCGCTAGAAATCAACGCCGCCATTGCAGAGCACGCCACCCGCGCCCACCTCGACCGCTTCGTCTAATCCCGATGTCATCCTGAACGCAGTGAAGAGCCTGCCCTGAGCTTGTCGAAGGGACCTGCAGTTTGTTCCTCGCCACTAAAACGGGCGACCCACAACTCGAGAGATGTGGGGGATTGAAGTCCGATCCACCACCTCACCGAACGTGAGCGACCAAAGGAAGCGAACTCACGGTTTTGCGCCGCAGGCGCGTCTGCCTGCATGCAAATGGCGACCGAAGGAAGCGAACTCCGCGAAACGCGCCAAAGGCGCCGCCGCCGGACGGCCACTCTTTATTGCAGCGTCTGAACCTTGTAGTCACTGGGAATCTGCAGCTCGAATTGTTTGTCGGGCAGCGGTTCGTTCACCACCACCTTCTGCACCGAAATAGTGATCTGGTACGCCTCGCGTGGCCGCTGGATAACAATCGAGCCCGGCATGTGAGCGGTACCGAACTGCCTGTACGGCCCATACTCCACGTGCGTTTCCACTCCGCCGTCGTCGCCGTAGATGTCCTGGCCAATCGGCAGCAGCGTCAACCGGCTGAAGCGAATCACGCGCGTAGGCTTCAGCACATGCACCTTCAGGCCGTCCGTTGCCTGCGGATCTTCCTCGCCGATGTGCAGGTCATATTCCGGGGTCTCCACCAGCTTCTTGCCCTGCCTGCGCGTTTCCGAAGTATTGGTCAGGTACACCAATCGTGCCGGCTCAATTGACTTCACCAGCAGCGAGTCGAGAAATAAATCCGGACGCAGATTCTCGAGCGCATTCGCAGACGGCTTCGTCACTTTGTTCGTGCCCACAATCGCGCGGCTTCGCGGCGGAATCACTAGCTTGAACGTCTGTCCATTGCTGGCCAGGTCGAACGCGTGCGTGCGCACCACCGGAAGCAGCGCCAGCACCCGCAGCATCGCCGGTTTGCGCAGCAATATGTAGCCATGGAAGGGGGTAATATCTGTCTGTTTGCCCTGACGTGCGCCGCCCGTCGTCGCCTGAAAATCCACCGTCGCCGTCATGCTGTTGATCGCGGCGTAGTGATCGTTCACTTCATTCACGAGCTGTGCCACACTCGCGTCCATGGGCGGACCGGCCAGCGTGGTCTTCTCTACTTTGTGGGTGTGGTAGAGGCAGCCGCTTAGACACGGCAACACTGCCAGAAATCCCACACTCCACCATCGACTTTGCATCACGGGTCTAATCAGGGCAGCAAACCTTAAGTATAGCTAAAGGTCAGGGTGTCGCCCCGGCCGCCCGCTGCGCCTGGCGGTACGCTGCGACATTGCGCTGGTGCTCTTCCAGCGTCTTCGCAAATCGGGAGTGACCGCTCGCGGCGGGATCCGCCACGAAATAGAGGTAGTTCGTCGCTGCCGGATGTAAAGCCGCTTGGAGCGATGCGGCGCCCGGACTGCAGATCGGACCCGGCGGCAGCCCCGCATGACGATAGGTGTTGTAAGCAGAATCCCGTTGCAAATCGGATGCGTAAATAGTCCCGCGATAGCGGTTCTCCAGCATCGCTGCATAGATGACCGTCGGGTCCGTCATCAGGGGCATGTTGGCGCGCAGCCGGTTTTCCATTACGCTGGCGACCAGCGGCCGATCGCTGGTCACAGGTGTCTCCTTCTCCACCAGCGATGCCAGCGTCACCGTACGATGCACATCTCCCGCCATTCCAATCTGTGACGCCTCCTGCCGGAACCGTTTCACCATGGCGCGCAGGATCGTCATCGGCGTATCGCTGCGCTGGAACCGATAGGTATCCGGATATAGATAGCCCTCCAGGCTGGTCGCCGTCGGGTCCAGATCGCTGATCAGGGCCCTGTCCTTGTGCGCCGCTGCGAGGAAGTCGTCATGCGTCGCAAGTTGCGCTGCTTCCACAGCGCTCGCAATATCGAAGAGGTTATAGCCCTCCGGCACGGTCACTACCCGGTAGTACACATCGCCGCGTCGTAACCGGTCATAGACCGCGAAAACACTCGCAGGATGGTCGAAGCGATACTCGCCCGCCTTCAGCGTCCCGTGCTTGATCATCCGCACTGCGTCGAAGGCGTACCGGCTGCGAATGATCCCGCGCTCTTCGAGTAGCCGTCCCATACCCTTCGACGAAGTACCCGGCGCAATCTCGACAAACGTCTCCAGATGCGGCCCCGCGGGAGTAAAGAGGAACCAGGCGCCGGCACCGAGAGCTAGTAGCAGGAGGAGCAGCAGCAGAAAGCGACGCAAGCGTCAGACCCCTTCGCGGGTATGGTGAAAAGCACTTCTCCGATTGTATTCCGGACTATCGCGACCAACGCGAGCCGAGACCGCCGTGCTGAGGTCTCTGCGCGACGCGAAGCATGAGATGAGTAGTTTGCCTGTCGTAGTTTGCCTATGATGGCCACATGAGCGTCTCCCAGTCGTGGCTCGGCCTGGATGTGGGCACGCGCCGCATCGGTGTCGCGCTCTCGAACGCGCTCGGCATCGCGCAGCCTCTGCTCACCATTGAGCGCACCCGGCCCCGCCACGACCAGCGTTCCATTCTCCGCCTCGCGCGCCGCCACAGCTGCGTCGGCATTGTCGTCGGGAATCCGCTGCACCTGTCCGGAGATCGCAGTCGCCAGACCGATCGCGTCCACCGCTTTGTGGATGAGCTGAAAACCCTCATTGCCGAAGCCGCGCCCCCGGCAGCCGAAAGTGCCGCAGTTACGGATCGGCCCAGCCTCGACGTCCACCTCTGGGACGAGCGCCTCTCTACCGCCGAAGCCCACGCCGCCCTGGAGGCCACAGGCCATAATCCGGCCGATCCCCACACCCGCCGCCACAAAGTCGACCAGCTTGCCGCTGCGCTTATCCTCCAGGGCTGGCTCGACGCACAACGCGGCCGCGTAACCCTTCTCCCACCGGACCGTTAGTCCACCCTGGCGTCGTATAATGGGCTTTTGGCGGATACCGGATCCCTGCCGTTCCTTGCGGCTTGTGCTTTTCCCAGGCCGTCACGGATATTTCCATGCCCGAACACATCAAGAAAAAGTTAGAAGAAGAAATCCGGCAGATGGAGCACGAGCTCCAGCATGAGCTGCCGCAAGAGATCAAGAAGGCTGCTGCGCTCGGCGACCTCAGCGAAAACGCTGAGTACCACATGGCCAAGCAGCGCCAGGAGTTTGTCAACGCCCGCCTCGGCCAGCTCAAGAAGCGCATGGCGGAACTCTCCCTGGTGAACCTCTCCAACATCCCGCACGATCGGATCGCTTTCGGATCCACCGTTCGCGTCTTCGACACCACCAAGGACGAGGAGTTGGAGTACAAGCTCGTCACCTCCGAAGAGTCGGACGTGAACAAGGGGTTGATCTCCACCACCTCCCCCATCGGCCGCTCCCTGATCGGCAAGCAGGTAGGGGACACCGCAACGGTGGTCACTCCCAACGGCAAGCGCGAGCTCGAGATTCTGAAGCTCACCACCATCCATGACGAAGCCGCGCAGGGTAAAGCCAAGTGATGCAGAACTGCGGCGCCTCGATCACGTTTGGAGGCGCATCGTAATGAGGAAGGCGCAGCCTATGGCCCCAGAAAAGGCGGAGCCAGTGACCCTGGAAGGGCGAAGCCGATGACCTGGACCAGCGCCTTTGGACGCGGCTGCGGCGTCATCCTCCAAGCCATCGTCAACGGCCTCGCCCTCACCCGCATCTCGCCCAATGTCCTCACCTTCATCGGGCTCATCATCAATACCGTCGCGGCCATCTTCTTTGGTTTCGCGAACAGTCACAATTACGTTCGCTTCTTCCTCTACGCCGGCCTGGTCATCATCGGCGCGGGTATCTTCGACATGGTCGACGGCCGCGTCGCGCGCCAGACCGATCAGGTCACCGTCTTTGGCGCATTCTTCGACTCCGTCATCGATCGCTACTCCGACGTCGTCCTCTTCCTTGGGCTACTGGTCTTCTACGCGCGCGGCAATCGCTTCTTCTACGTAGTCCTCACAGCGTTCGTCATGATCACGTCGCTGATGGTGAGCTACACTCGTGCCCGTTCCGAAGCGCTCATCGGCTCCTGCAAAGTCGGATTTATGGAGCGGCCGGAGCGCGTCGTGCTCATCATTCTGGGCGCTCTTTTCGAGCGCTGGGGCGCGATGGCGCCTGCACTCTGGGTGCTGGCCGTACTCTCCACCATCACCGTCATCCACCGCATCTCCTACACCTACACCATGGCCAAGGGCCTCGCGCTCGACGAGCGGGCAAATCACGCGAGGGCCGTTCCCATCCGGCCGGCGGCCAGCCCCGGCCCCGTCTCAGGCACCGCGTCTGTCACTGCCGAGCAGCGCGAACTGATCTCCGCCCCCAACGCCCCGCGCGCCTAACAGTTAGGCAGCATGCCCCAACGTGGGCTGATCGGGCGCCGCAGGTCGAAACCCAAGTCACAGATTCCCATGTACGATGATCTGTTCGCATGCCCGATCAACCCATCCTTCTCGTTCATGGCGGCGCGTGGGCCATCCCCGATGACGCTGTTGAAGCCCACACCTTCGGTGTTCGCAGCGCGCTTCTTGCCGGCTACGCCTTGCTGGAGCGCGGCGCTACGGCTCTCGACGCGGTAGAAGCCGCCGTCGCCGTCCTTGAAGACGACGAGGCCTTCGACGCCGGCCGCGGTTCCTTTCTGACCCGCGAGGGCAAAGTCCAGCTTGACGCGTTGCTCATGGACGGCGGCATAACCGGCACCATGCGCGCCGGGGGCGTCGCCTGTGTCGAGCGCCTGCGCAATCCCATCCACGCCGCACGGCTCGTCCTCGAGCGGAGTCCCCACGTTTACTTCGTCGGACGCGATGCTGAGAATTTTGCTGCCGAGCAGGGCATGCCGCTCATCGACAACTCCGAGCTCGTCTTGGATCGTGAGCGCGAGCGGCTCGCTGTGGCGCAGCACAAAGAGCGCGCCGGCCTGCCCGATCAGACCTTTTCCGGGGTTCAGAACACCGTTCAGGAAACAGACAAGGAACCGCCAGATCTCGCCTCACACGACACTTCATACGACGCGTCGTCACACGACACGGTCGGCGCCGTCGCACTCGATGCCGGAGGCAACCTCGCCGCCGCCACCTCCACCGGTGGCACGCTCAACAAGGCGCCCGGCCGCGTTGGCGATTCCTCGCTCATCGGCTGCGGCTGCTATGCCGATAACCTCAGTGCCGCTGTCTCGCTAACCGGCTGGGGCGAGCCAATCATGAAGCTCGTGCTGGGCAAGTGGGCTGTCGACCGCGTCCTCGCCGGCGATGCGCCGGAGAGCGCCGCGCAAGCCGCCATCGCCTATCTCTTCCGCCGGCTCGGTGGCCACGGCGGCATCATCCTGCTCGGCCCGGATGGCCGCTACGGCCTCGCTCACAACACGCCGCGGATGGCATGGGGCGTCTGCAGTTCCCGTGGGGTCCAGGTAGGAATCAAAGCGTGACCGAACTGCATACACACAGCCGGCGGCCTTCGCTGATTCTGGCCTCCGCATCGCCACGGCGCCGCGAACTGCTCACACAGGCCGGCTTCACCTTCGACGTCATCACCGCCAATGTGCCCGAGCTCCGCAAGCCCGGCGAAGATCCCATCCGCTTCGTCACGCCGTCTCGCACGCGAGAAGGCTGAGGCGGTCGCTGCGGCTCACGCCGTCGCAGCGGACACCATCGTCCTCGGTGCGGACACGATTGTCCTTGTCAATGACGAAGTGCTCGGCAAGCCGCAGAACGCAGCCGATGCCGCGCGCATGCTGCGCCTGCTCTCCGGCCAGACGCACCAGGTCATCACCGGCGTCTGCCTCGCGAAAGGACGGGAGCGTCAGCGTGCGGCCGAGGTTACATTTGTTCGCTTTGTCACGCTCTCGGATCAGGAGATCGATGCCTACGTAGCCACCGGAGAACCGCTCGACAAGGCCGGCGCCTACGCCATCCAGGGCCGCGCAGGCCGCTGGGTACCCCGCATCCACGGCTGCTATTTCAATGTCGTCGGCTTGCCGCTCGCGCTGGTCAGCAGCATGATCGAAGCCATGCAGGGAAGCGCAAAGCACTAGCGAGTCACACAGTGGTCGCAATCATCGCGGCAAGCAGCGCGGTGCGAGTGACCAGTGAATCGATACGGATGGATTCGTCATGCGCATGCGCACCTCGGCCAACAGCACCCATGCCATCCAGCGTCGGCACTCCCAGTGCCGAAGTGAAGTTCCCGTCTGAGCCGCCACCGGTCGCCGCCTCTTCGAGCCCAAGTCCGAGTTCCGCGGCCAACGCCTTCGCCTGGGCAAACAACTCCGCTGTCCCCTCCGTCCGCTCCATCGGCGGCCGGTTCAGGCCGCCGGACAATCGCAACGTGCACTGGGGGTCGCGTGCCTTCAGTGTCTCGAACTGCCGCGTGACCGCCTCTGCATCCGCAACTGTCTTGACCCGCAGGTCAATGTCGGCCCACGCCGAAGCCGCCACCACATTCGACTGCGTGCCACCACCCACCACGCCAACGTTCAGTGTTGTCCCGCGATCCAAATCAGTCAGCGCGCTGATCTGCTCGATCTGCCACGCCAGCTCACGCACCGCGCTGTGTCCGGCGCCAAAATCGACTCCGCTGTGCGACGGTACACCCGCGATCTCCAGCCGGAATTGCCCTACGCCCTTGCGTGCTGTCTTGTACGCGCCTTCGGGGCCCTGCGCCGGTTCCAGCACAAACACGGCGCGGCATCCCTTCGCAATTTCTTCAATCAACCCACGCGAGTGGTGGCTCCCTGTCTCCTCATCCCCGCTCAGCAGCAGCACCACCGGCCGATCACTGTCTGCCTCCCGGACCAGCGTCATCGCCGCAAGCGCCATCACTACGCCAGCCTTCATGTCCAGCACGCCTGGTCCATACGCCCAGGCATCTTCTACCCGCCAAGCCATCCGCGCCAGGGTGCCGACCGGCCACACGGTATCCAGGTGCCCCAGCAACATCAGGGGTTTTCGCCGATCTTCCGGATTCCCAAATCGGACCTCGAGGATGCCTCCGCTCCCGTCACGAGCATGGCAGGTCACCCGCCCGTCCAGCTCCTCAGCCCAACCCGCTGCCATCATCTGCGCCGCATTCACTGCGTCAGAATCACTCGTCGGGCTCTCTTGGAGAACCAGAGCGGATACCCGGTCGAGCATTTCAGAGAGTTCGGCTTCCAACCGGGCAACCCAGGCTCCGATTTTTATATCTTCTTTACTTCCAGAGGCTTGTGGCCCGGTCGGGGAGGCCGGGTTGTGTTGCAACTCCGTCATTTTGACAGCCTTTATGTCGCATTTTTACAACAGTGAAACTTTTGCTAGCATGGGTAGTCTATTCGCTCTAGCGGTATGGCAGAGGTGCCCACGCCTTAATGCAGGCTCAACTCGAACAGACAATCGCCGGCAGTATCCAATTTTCTGGAATCGGTCTTCATAGCGGCGCCCCCGTTCATCTTCGACTTCTCCCCGCTCCGGCGGGCACAGGCATCCTCTTCCGCCGTACCGATCTCGACAACTTCGAAATCCAGGCTATCGGCCGCAACGTCGCCAAAGTCTCCTACGCCACCAGCCTGATGCGCCAGGGCGTCCTCATCTCTACCACCGAGCATCTTCTTTCCGCCTGCATCGGCACCGGCATCGACAATGTGATCGTCGAGCTCGACAATCTCGAGCTCCCCATCCTCGATGGAAGCGCACTCCCCTATATCGAAGCCTTCCACAATGTCGGCATCAAAATCCAGCGCCGCCGCCGCGAATACATCCGCATCCTGCGCAAAGTCGAAGTGCGCGAGAACGGCAAATTCATCGGCGTGTATCCCGGCGACGGCTACAGCATCACCTACGAGATTGACTTCCCCACGCCCATCGGACGGCAGGATTACACCGTCGACCTGGCCGCAGACGCTTACGGTGCAGAGATTGCCGCCGCCCGCACCTT
This sequence comes from uncultured Acidobacteriaceae bacterium, assembly GCA_963737035.1. Taxonomy (GTDB): domain Bacteria; phylum Acidobacteriota; class Terriglobia; order Terriglobales; family Acidobacteriaceae; genus KBS-83. The sequence continues at coordinate 302,748 of CAVTRJ010000003.1, forward strand.
CGGGTTCCGCGAAGACGAGCGCATGCTGCGCAACATGGGGCTGATCCGTGGTGCATCGGAAGCAAATGCGATCATCCTGACGCGCACCGGTGTGCAGAACGGCAGCCTGCGCTTCCCCGATGAGTTCGTCCGCCACAAGGTGCTCGACCTCATTGGCGACCTCGCACTCGCCGGCCACCGCATCCTCGGCCGCGTCGTCGCGGAGCGCGCCGGACACGCCATGCACACGGCGTTAGTCTCCCGCCTGCTCGCCGACCGCACGGCTTGGGAGCTGATCACGCTACCTCAGCTGGAAGTCACCAGGCGGCCGGCGCGGACCGCACGATTTGCTCCGGTACAGGTCTAAACACCGGCAGATCACTGAAATGGAACGCGAAAGCGACTTTCAATTACTAGAATGTGGAAGCCGCTTGCTCCGCACCCACGCGCTCTGACTCCCGAGCCCGCTTCACTTCGGCCGCAATCGCATATTTCAGCGCATCGACACCCTGTCCGCTCACTGCGGAGATCGCATAGAACGGCAGCTTCCGCCGCTTCGCCATCGCCTGCAGCTTCTTCAGCTTGTCCGGATTCGCCACATCGGCCTTTGACGCCACCACCATCATCGGCTTCTCGTCCAGACCATGGCCAAAGCTCTTCAGCTCCCCCTGGATCACCTTGAAGTCATCCACAGGCGACTCGCGCCCGCTGCCATCCGACACATCCACCAGGTGGACCAGCACGCGCGTACGCTCAATGTGCCGCAGGAATTGCACGCCCAACCCGGCGCCCTCGCTCGCGCCTTCAATCAGCCCTGGAATATCCGCCACTACAAAGCTCTCTTCGTGCGGCGCCTCGCCAACTGTGACCACGCCCAGATTCGGTTCCAACGTCGTGAACGGATAATCGGCGATCTTCGGCCGCGCTGCGGAGAGCCGCGAAATGAGCGTGCTCTTGCCCACATTCGGATACCCCACCAGCCCCGCATCCGCCAGCAGCTTCAGCTCCAGCCGGTAGCTGCGCTCCTCGCCTGGTCGTCCGGCTTCGTGCTCGCGCGGAGCCTGGTGCGTCGGTGTCGCGAAATGCTGGTTGCCGCGACCGCCTCGCCCGCCGCGCGCCACCACAATCCGCTCATCGGGATGCGCGAAGTCATGCAGCAGCTCGCCAGTCTCCTCGTCGTAGAGCGCGGTGCCCACCGGCACCTTCAGCACCAGGTCGTCGCCATCGCGTCCGGTGCAGTTCGAACCTTCACCATGCCGGCCGCGTTCCGCCTTGTGCTCCGGATTGAAGCGGAAATGCACCAGCGTGTTGTGCCGCTCGCTGGACTCCATCACCACATCGCCGCCACGGCCGCCATCGCCGCCGGACGGACCTCCGCGCGGCACAAACTTCTCGCGGCGAAAGGCCATGCAGCCATTGCCGCCATCGCCCGCCTTTATTCGGATTCTCGCTTCGTCAATAAACATCGCTTATCTGTTAAGTCTATCGGAGTGACTCGCGGCACCACTTATGGGGCATGGAGCCGCCGCCGTCCCTCAAGCATCATCGAAGCAGGCCGGCTCCCAAGCCGCATCCAGACCCGCAGTCGGGACCGGCATTCAGATCGTTTTCACAAAGGTCGTAGAGGTGCCTCCAATTCCCGGCGCAGCTTTTCCGTCAGGAAAAAGCTGCCGTCTCAGAACTTGGATGGGAACGTCGTATTTGTGAAAACGGTGAGGAGTATGGGCCATGCCGCAACGCGGCGCGCGCTGGGGAACGATCTGCATAAAGTGCGCGCTCTGCTGCATAGTTACGGCGCTCTCCATTTCACTTCTCCAGGGTTCACTTCTCTGGAGCCAGTCGACAACCCAGGGCGTGGTGGGCGGCATGGTGGCCGGTCCGGGGGATGTCGCCCTCGCCGATGCCGAAGTCGATATCACAAATAGCGATACTGGTCACATCTATCAGTCGCGCACCGACGCTCAAGGCAACTTCCGCTTCCTCGGTCTGCCTCCCGGCAGCTACGAGGCATGGGTGACCCAGAGCGGCTTCGCGCGACTGCATATCGCGCGCGTCCTGGTTGAGGTAGGCCGCTTCACCCCGCTACCCGCTCACCTCGCCATCGCTCATGCGGAAGAGACGATCGAAGTTCGCGAGCCCGGCGCTGTTCTCGATCTGAGCTCGCCCGCGCTCTCCACTAATATCGACGAAACCTCCATCGACGAGCTCCCCAGCAACAGCCGCCGCTGGTCCTACTTCGCATTGCTCACGCCCGCCGTCGCGCCGGACCAGCAAGGTTACGGGCTGCTCAGCTTTCGCGGGATCAGTGTGCTGCTGAACAACAACACGCTGGACGGCGCAGACAATAATCAGGCCTTCTTCTCCGAGGAGCGCGGCCGAACCCGCACGGCGTACTTCGCCAGCCAGGCATCTGTCCGCGAGTTTCAGGTCAACACCTCGAACTACTCTGCCGAATATGGCCGCGCCGCCGGCGGAGTTGTCAACACGGTTACGCGCAGCGGCACCAATCACCTGCACGGCAACGCATTTCTGTTTGACCGCGACAATGCCTGGGGTGCGCGAAATCCGTTCACGCAACTGGCGCAGTTACAGCCGGACGGTACCGTCACCGCGGTTCC
>CAVTRJ010000004.1:0-27177 GCA_963737035.1 uncultured Acidobacteriaceae bacterium
TTCTCCAGCCGTTCGGTTGCCGCCTGCAGACGTTCTGTAGTCTCCATCGCCGTCTCACCTGCATTGTGCTCGTCCATCGTCTCCTCGCTTTCCTGTTGCGCTACATTGCCTTTCACTTCGAGTGCGTTTCACTTCCCGTGCCGCAGTTTCACTTGCTTCAAGCGCGATGTGCCGCCAACGCCTGCTTGCTCGCGCTGCTGCTCTTCGCTGCGCACAAGCGGAAGGACGTCCGTCCATACGCAGCCTTCTCGCGCAGCAGAATCGCTGCTCCCGTAAAGGTCACCTTGGTTAGCCGCCACACCGAAGCCCGCATGTCTTCCACGTGAGCATCTGCCAGCTCGTAGCTCATGCCCATCTGCTCGGCCGGGGTAGAGCGAAGGTGCCGCTCTACCTCCGGAAAATCTCGCCCGAACAGATATCCCGCCACCCGCACTTCACCCGTACCGCCGCGCGAGCTCACAATCTCCGCGTCCGTGATAATCCCGCACTTGCGCCGTGCATCATGGCCATCCCATCCAGGGCAAAAATCAACCGCCATGCCCAGCAGCGATGGAAGCGCCGCATCTGCCGCCCCATGCGTCAGGATCACGCGCCGTCCCCGCGAACCCGAAGGCGCGCGATCGCTCGGCACATCCACATACGTCAGCACTCCCTCAAACGGCACCCGGTTGGGATGGTCCCGCACCAGCGGCATCGTCACCGCCATCGCATCCAGCTTCATTCCGTCTCCCCGATCTCCTGATTCGTTACCACGTCCACTGCCTGTTCCTCCGGCTGCACGGCCCCCAATCCGCGCAGCGCCCTTACCTCGCTGACTGTCAGCACTCCCGCCTTCAACAATTCCATCTGGATCTGCAACTCCGTCGCCTCATCACGCGATTCAAGCTCCGTAAACCGGAACTCGAACTCCCGCCATCCCAATCGCTTGCCGAAGACGTCGCGCGTGATGTGCTGCTCTAGCAGGCGCGCCACCGGCACCACTGCTCCGCGAAATGCCTCGTCGCCAAATTCCGAAGAGCTGGCGCGGTTCACATCGTTTTCCAGACCCAGCAGCATCGGCGGCAGGCTGAAGGCATTCGCCACCATCCGGATCAGAAAGGTCTGCCACTCCATGCGCAAATCCGCATCGGTTCCGCTGCCGAAGCGCAGCACTTCCGGCTTCTGTTCCGTGCTCAAAACCGGCACGCGCCCGGTGCCCTCAACTTCGTCCTGCCACCAGCGGATCAGCCGCTCATGTTCGGCCGGCGTCGCTTCGTTCAGCCACAGCGCATACTGCACCACGGCATTGCTCGCCAACTTGCCCGCAAAGCGCTGCGCACTCAATAGGCTGTTCACCGTCTCGAAGGCAACTTCCAGCGGGCCCAAACCGAAGGGCGTATGTGTCCGCGGATTCATCCGGATGTACATCAATTGGTCATCATCGAGCGGGACCGCCTTATCCGGACTCTGCAGCAGATTCGCCTGCGCATATCGCGGCACCTCATTTCCGCTCTGCCATTTCGGATTGATCCGGATTGTCGCGCCATCCACCGCCCACAGCGCTACCGGCCGCTCCGCAATTCCTGTCAACTCCATCTCCACCGCGCCGAAGCCGCCCACCAGCATGTCTTCCAGCACTTGCTCCAACAAGGTGCGCAGAGAATCCGATTCGTTCGGCTCTTCGAGTGACCACCGTAACGCCGTCATCCGTTCCGCCGCGTCAGCCGGTACAGCGCAATGCGCCCGCACCCGCACCTGCCATTGCATCGCCGCCACCCGATCCTTAATCAGGTTGATCGCGCGCCGCACCACCGGTGTCTCTGCAAAACGCCGCAGGTTCTCCGGAGTCGGCTTGGGCAACAGCGCCTGTCCCGCGTGATACGGGTTCAGCACCGACGGCAAAAACTGCGTCTGCCGTGGCAGTACCGCCTGGCCACTGCCTGCATCCCCAGTGCCCGCTTCCATGGAACTCACCCGGCGCCAAAGCTCACGCATATTCGCTCGCACACTCATTCGCCCTCACCCTTTCAACTCGTCTCACCACAAAAGAAAAAGGGCGAAGCGTATAGCTTCACCCTGGCTTCGATTGCAAAATTCCGTATTCCGTCAGCAGTTTGGACTCAGTGACTCCCGCTCGTTACACCTGCAACTCCCGCCTCGCCGTCTCTGCAACGCGACCCAAGTCGGAGGTCGTCAGCACACGAATATGCTCACGTTCCATCGTCTCCACGCCAAAGCGATACGACGCCTGCTCCTCTTCAACATCTTCTGCGGCAACGTCCCGTATCGGCTCAACGATCGCCGTCAACTCCAGCTTCGCGTGCTCCACGCGAGCGACGCCTTCCATCAGGTCCGCCGAAGAAAACGCCAGTACTTTCGCGCCCTCCACATCACCAGCCAGCGATACAGCCTGAAACATCCGCACCACTCCATTCGGACGATACCCGCAATCGATGCGCAGTGGATCACCTGCCCGCGTGTACCTCGCTGCATCGATGCGCCGCTGCATCAGCGCCCACACTCCCGCGCGCTCAAACTCGGTTCGCATCCTCGCCTGCAGCGCGATTCGGCCTGTCTTCCGGCTCTCCCGACGGCGCTTCGCCGTCAGTACATAGAGCTGCATCAACCCCTCGAGCTCTGTCGCAAACGACTCCGCAAGGCACGCCTTGGCCTCCGTCAACTGCACCGCGTTCGACAGCGCATCCTCGAGTGACGCCAAACCAGCACGCGCATCCTGCGCCAGCCGTCGGCCTATCTCCGCCTCCAGCGCCTCCAGCATCGATGTGTCGGCATCCGGATCCACGCAGCGCACCCGGCTCCAGTCGCGCGTAAAACGCACAGCTGCCCGCGCGTCCTCGCCTCTCAGCAGCACGCCGATATTCACGAACTCGTTCTTCACCGGATCCGGCACATACCGGATCAGCGAAAACTCACACCGCTGCCGGGCAGTCAATCCTGAACCCCGCTTCCACCGTCACTGCCGAACCCCGCTTCTCCACTCTCTCACCCCACCCGCATTCTTCCATTCTCCAGCCCTACATCACCAGCTTCCCCGCGCCCGTTTTCGTTCCCCACTCCCCCTTTGGGAATGGTTCCGCAAAAATCGCCGGCACAACCTCTGTAGCACGCTGGCCCCAGTGTGGGAACGGCATCCGATCCGATTCCCGAAATCCATCGATCAGCTCACGCACACGCGGCCGCCGCGCAATCAGCGCCTCTACCAATTGCTCCAGCTCTGCCGTGTCGCCGCCATACCATTCCGGCGGAATCGATTCCGCCGCGGACCATATCGCCTGCGGATCCATCCGCTCTACCCGGCCCAGCCACGGCTCGAAACTCTCCCATCCAACTACCCGCTCATATACCAGGTTGCTCCGGAACACGCCCCGCAGCGGCGTGTCGATCAGCTTCCATTCACCCGCGTTGAAACAATATCCCTGGTCAATGAACGTCGCCGTGTACCGCCGCTCCCGGGGCCGTTTGCCAAACACCGCCTGCCGCCCATTCACGTTCGACGTCCACTTATCCATCACCAGCATGCCGGCAAACTCTCGCAGGTTCTTTATCTCCGCAAGCTGCATCTCCGGCAGGGTATCGACCACCTGCCCCGGCATCAAGCCGCCCACAAACCGCGACCCGAAATGCAACCCCGCCTGGCAACGCTCCCGCCCTCCTGGTACCTGGATCACCAGCTCCGGCGTATTCGCAATCAGCCACTCCGTCACTTCAATTACATCGCATGCCGGCACCGTCAGCCCGACACTCGCCGCCAGGCGCGTTGCTAGATACTCATTCGCCAGCACCCGCGTATGCTGCGGGTTGTTCTGAAACTTCACCACCCACAGGTTCTCATCTGAGCCCAGCATCAACTGGCTCTGTGCACCGCCACGCATCGCCCGAATCTGCTGCACCGCCAGCACCGCCACGTATCCTTCTCCTGCCAGCGATTCTAACGGTCCCGCTCCGATCCGATGTATCCGTCATTCTGAGCGCAGCGAAAGCCTGCCCTGAGCCTGTCGAAGGAACCTGCAGCCTCTCCGCTCGACCACACCTATATCTGTCAGCGACCAAAGGGAACGAGACCCACATCCCGAGCCGCAGGCGCGGGCGCAGTCACCCGGACAGTCAGTTCCCGGACGGCGAGTCCGATCCCCATCGCCATCACCAGATCGTCGTGCTGCCCCTGCGCAGCCCCTGTCCGTCCGCGCGCGTCCCGCACAAATGTCTTCATTTCTCGCAAGAGCCGCGCGCTCATCAAACCCTCCGCTCCTTCACCGAGCAATCGCTCCACATGTTCCAGCACGCGCGGCCGCGACAACGCCGTCGTCAGCCATCCTGCCTGTCCGTCCTGTTGATAAAGCCTCGCATACTGCACGGTGCCGGTCAGATATGCAAGCACGCCGGCACCATGATTGTTCCGCTCGACAATTAGCATCGCACCGTTGTACTCGCGCCCCAGCGTCGCCGCCCGTTCCGCAAGCTCCAGCAATCCGCACCGGCCCTGGAACTCAGCGCACTGCAATCCAGTCGCCGCATCCAGCACCTGTATCGCCGCATAATCGCCTTCACTCCCACCGCCCGCTGGATCTACCGAGACCAGATACTCACGTCCCGGCATCGGCTTCAGCCATACCTCCAACGTACCTGCCCAGCGCCGCTCTGTCGGAGTTGGCACATCGCGCAATCGCCGGTCGATCGCCTCTGTGTCGAACACGCAGCTCCCGCTCGCGAGGAAGCAGTCGTCTGCGCTCTCTGGATACTCCTGCCGCGCCAGCACACCGAACTGCCGCTGCAGCCGTCTCCGGAAAGCAATTTGCTCCCGCGTCAATCCATGCTTCGAGACAAGCGCGCGCTCCTCCTCCGACTCTGCATCCGCACCCACATCCAGCCGGTAGCTCGCCTCCCACCACCACGGAAAGAAGTGCCGCACCCAGCCATTCGCGTCTGCATGCATCCACTCGTCATAGAAACATCCGTGCGCACCCTGCGCGGTCGACTCCAGCACCACCTCGCCGCCCGCGGCCGGCATGGTCGCCAGAAGACCCGCAAGTGTTGCTCGCGCGTCGCCCGGCCATCGCGCCACCTCCGAGCAGTGCAGGTTCTGCACCGTCAGCCCGCGCCCCGCGTTCGGATCGCCCGCCGTCTCGACGCGATACTCGCTGTCCAACTCCGGAAACACCAGCGACCGTGCATTCGCCCGTGAGGTCCGCAACGCTCCGTCCCTCAATCCCTCAGGCAGCTCGCTATGAAATCTCCGCACCACACGAAAGATCTCTTCTGCCGCCTCCTGTGTGTGCGCCACCTGCACGCTCAACGTGCCCGGCTGCGTCACCGTTTTCAGAAAGAACCGTCCCGCCACCCACGTGCTGATACCCATCTGCCGCGCCTTCAGCACAATATTCGCCCGCCTACGACGCCGCTCGAACTCTCTCTGTGCTCGATTCGGCCTGAGCGGTGCGAACGCCCCCATGCGCGTCCGCACCTTCAACAGCGCCTCCGCTAAAAAAATTCCCGCCGTCTCGCCACCCAGCGCCTCGGCTGGCTCGTCCAGCATCCGCCCCAGTGCCAGCAACTCCTGCAGATCGCCATTCATCTCGGCTCGCTATCTCCCCAGTGCTGAACGGATCCCAGTGCTAAAGGAATCTGTGTGCTGAACGAATCGGCAAAACTTCATGCCGCCGCGTCACCACCTGGCCGTCTGGCACTACGCGCTTGTCAGGTCCCCTTCCACCATCTTGAGAGCAGCCTCGACGCTCGGAAGGAAGGCAATGAAGTCCTTCACGAGCTTCAGCACATCCTGAGTAACCGGCGCCAGCGCCAAGAGATCGGCAGCGACATTTTCTCCGCCGGCTGCCACGACTGGCGCAAGAGGCACGGCGATCGCCTTCGCATCATCCACGAGTGTCGCCAGATTCGACTTGAACTCAGGAGACATCGCTTTCACATCGGAAATCACCTTGAGCACTTTGCCGCCCACACTCAGCACGTCCTTCGCTCCGTGAAGTACATCCTTTACTGCAACTTCGACACCGTGACCGATTCCTGCAAATACGTTATTCATTCCCATTGACTCCTCCTTCTATTCACCTGCCTGCAGCGGGGCTCCTTCTTCAGATAAGCCGCTGCATCCAACACCGCCGGTAGATCACTTTTCCTGCAGGTGTAGAGCGGTTATCGCAATGACGCCCCTTTGTTAACAAAAAAAAGGTCACCGATATCCAGCTTCCCCTGCGTTCACTTCGCTACCCACGGATCGTTACCGTAGCTATCGCAGCTGGCGCGACCACCGATCAGCCGCTGCAACTCAACATCTCCAAAAAGCAGAAGGCCCCGCAATCTCGCGAGGCCCCCTCCGTCCCTAACTGTTCGTGCTCACGTGCCGCTAAGCGCCGCGAATTCCCTCATGTATCTGCGAAGCAAGCAATCGCAAGATTCTTCACTCATTCGCGACACCGGGCGAATCCGCCAGCCATGACGACTGCGCGGCCGAATACGTGAAATGCTGGGAAGAGCACTTATTGGCCATCGTGCCCGCTGTGAAGAATCCGCGCACGTTCGCCGGCGCCGCCACACTAAATCCGCCGGTGGCGTTCTGACAGAAGGTAAGTGTCTTGTCTTGGCCGTCCACACCAGATGCGAGGGTAAAGCTGGTGATGTTCGCAGCAAGGGTGATAACACTAGCGCGAGTCGCGATCGAAAATGTTGGCGTGGTCGAGAATGCTACCGTCTCTGAACTTCCAACAGTAGCTTCGTCATTACATACCTCTGACATAGTCAGATACCCGCCGCCTTGGATGTGGAACTCCAGGAATCCACGGACATTGCCCATGTTGATGGGCTGCCCAGAGCATGTAGACAGATACGGCGGGTTGTTCGCCAAAGTGACATTCCGATTGCCGCCCAGGACAAATAGGTTCTGTCCTTGTTCTGCATTCGTGAAGTTCGTATAGGTGATAGGACTGGCGTCGCTAGGGTATATCTCCCACAGCCCTTGTACGTTCGGAACCGGACCGGTTACATTCGCCGCATATACCGGAGAAGGCTGGAATAAATAACCGCTTTTTATACCCTGTGCAGGGAAAATCTCGAATACTGCACCATTGACGTTCTGAGCGGCCGCGGTGCCGTCGTTCAGCATGATGTCCGCTGTCTTGTACGTCGGGCCAAACCCATTGTTGTCCGAGAACCACACATTGGTCACGTGTGTGCCCAAGCCCCACGATGTCAATTGATCGCACTTCCCAGAATAGAAGCTGGAATCCTGCCCCGTATTGATCGTTACTGCATTCGCTCCTGTGCAACTTCCATCGATGATGCCCCCCTGTACCCAGACGGCGGCGTCACTAATCCAGATACCTTCCAGGCGTGCGAAGTCCACGCGAACGTTTTCAATTTGCGTCCCCAGGCCAGCAGCATAAGGCTGCGCGATGCCTACCTGACCAAGTTGCGGCCAGAGATGGTCGAAATGACCATCTCCGCCTCCCGTAATGATGTCCGCCAAATGGTGATAGGTGAAGATCGTCGGTAGGTCGAACAATCCATAGGCTTCCAGGCCGTCCGCCTGGACATCCGCTCCAACTAACTCTGCGCTGCCATGCCAGCCGCCGACACCGTAGATATCCGATCCCAGCGACGTCACCGTGTAGTAATAGGTCCCGGCAGCAAGCGTGCCGCCCGTCGTCGAAGCCGTCGGTGTGATCGTGCCTGGCGCGGCTACCGTCGTCGTGCTGAGTTTTTGATTTGGCCCGGCGTTGCCGGCGGCTCCAGTATCGGTAAAACTATTCGTTGTGGTCGTGTAAAAGACGTTCTCGCCGCCAGATGTTGTGCCGCGATAGACGATATAGCTCGTCGCCCCGGCGATAGCCGTCCAGCTCAGTGCGACCGAATTGGTGGTTCCTGTCGTCGTAATGCTGGCTTCAGGGCTGACTAGGCTTTCACCGGCACCCTTGTAGTAGCCGTAGTAGTACCAGTTATCGTTATTATTGACAGAATTGTGGTACGCCTTTGTGTCTTGGCCATCGACATGGATCCCATAGCCGCCGAAATAACTGGCGGTTACATATTCAATGCTGGCTGCCGTATTGGATACCTCGATGCCATCGTTTCCCGGACCGCCATCAGCATAGGTTCCAGTATCTCCAGGAGCATTGGAACAGCCACCACCCGAACACCCCCCCAACGTAAAGTGAGTGATGTGGGTCTGAGTTGCGCCATCCGTATGGCTGACCCCGTCCGAGCATGTAACTGTCATGCTCTGCGGCATCTGCGCCGTCAAGTGGTTGTTGTACAGAGAGTGCCACTGCGTGCCGCCTGTCGAGGTCGCCGCGCCTTCCCAGCTCGATCCCGGAGCGATAAGAAGTTGATCGACATAGAAACTGCCTTGCGGCCACTTCGCTACCGCGTGGCTAACCACACCCATCGCTAGATCGCAGGCCATCTGATTCGACATCGCCTGTGCCGCTTGCGCTTGCTGGAGGGGAGTGCCATAGATATTCCCCCATCGCGGGTCACGTGGATCGTAAATGCCAGCCTTCAGATCATCCTGCCACGCAATCGTAGTAAGCTGGGCGCCTGCGAGCGTTGTTGCTGTGGAAGTTCCTTTTTCCGGTAGTGATGCCTGGTGACCCTTATTGTCATTCACGACAAAGCTGTTAGCGCCCGACGTGGAGCAGGTACCATCCGAGTTGTAGAATCCTGCGCATGCCGCTGTCGAAAGAGCGAAGCCGGAAGCCGTCTGCGTGAGGCGACCTACTGTGCCTGTACCTGCGTGAGGGTTCACGGTGATATACATCTGATTCAGTGAAGCGCTATTCGCCGCAAGTGTCGCTGAAAAGAAATTTCCGAATGCGCTTCCGCTGACTGCACCGCCAGCACCGATGGTCATCGTGATATCGCCGCTGCTGCCTGTAAAGGTGCCTGATGCCAGCGTCGATGTCGGAGAAACGCCCGTGTCAAGGAGGGTCCACGTATGTGCTCCGACGTTCATTGCGAGCACGACCCCCTTCGTGTACGCCGAATCGACGTTCATGCCAAAATCAATATCCCCGCTTGTGATGTTGACATTCGTCCATTTGACTGTGGATTGCGTCTTCCCGCCATTAAGTAGCCCTACCGACTGGCTCGCAAGACTAAGGCCCCCGCCAGGTGCAAAGTATTCTCCGGGACCATTTATCCAGGCGCTGTTTGGAATATCGACGATTTCCGGCTTCGTCCCTATGATCGACGCATTCGCCGTACCCGCAAACGCGGTGTCGATCCAGGTCACCTGTGCTGGCGTATACAGCATGCTCGCATAGAGGCCGCTGATATCGGCGACGGCGGCATGGAGCTTGCTGTTAAGCTGCGTCTGAATGGAACTCGTGGCATCGAGGAATCCCATCGCTGCAGGCGTCACCCCGTCCACGACTTTGTTAGTGAGGGCCTGAGTGTCCGATATACCCACTATGGCAGAGGCCGGCAGCGTCGGCCCGCCGCTTATGTCGGCATAGCTGCCGGAGCTGGCTACTCTCGCAAGAGTCGGTTTGTTAAGGATCTGCGACGAGCCAACCGTGGCGTTCCAATCCGCCTGTGCCCCGACATGGCCATCCACATACTCCTTCGTCGCCGCCTGGAGTGCCGACGTCGGATCGCCCGACAGACTCAGTGCACCGCCCATCGTCCCGCCCTTCAACTGCAGGTAACTCCCCTGCAGCGCGCCAATGGACGTGCTGATCGATGTATCGACATACTGCTGCGTCACCGATTGCTGTGCAACCGCCGCCGGCACCACCCTGGCCCGCAGCTGGGAAATCGTCGCCGTCGGTCCCACCGGCACTACCCAGTATTCCTTCTGCACCGTGCCGTCGTTCATGTGGTACACGACCGTGTAGTACGACCCCTGCGGATTCGCCCCCGCATTGGGGGCCAGCGCCATATTCACGCTTCCATCCGGCGCAATCGTCACCGTCATGTTTCCTGCAGCAACTGCGCTTCCGTCCACCGCCGTAAAACCCTGCCAGCTCACCAGCATCGTTCCCTGGGCCACCGAGCCATCCGCCCTGTACACGGTGCCCTGGACGTTCGTGGTTTGTACCGCGAGACCGCGCATCGGCATCAACAGCAATAGACCCGTCAGCCACAGCATCCCGCGCCACCAGCACTTATCCATTGTCAGCATCGCCGTCACTCGTCGCTCCCTCGCTGCTTACTTAATTTGCTTCTCTCTTCGCTGCTTCATCTGCGGCCGCTTCTCGCCCATCCTGCCGCCGCTTCAGTTCATCCATCAGCATTTCGCTCAGGCTCTTCGCGCCACGCCGCTTCGCCACCTTCGGGTCGCCGAACTTCCCAATCTGCAACAGCAGTCGCGTCTCCGCCGTACCACCCGCCTTGGCCTTCTTCACTAATGCTTTGAAAACATCGCGAAACTCGCGCCGAAACTCCACATCCGTATGCTGCTGAATACATCGCACCGGACGTTCCTTCTTTTCTTTCTTCGCCTCGGGGCCTTCCGTCTCTTTTGCCTCTGTTTCTCTCTTCGCTATCTGCTCTACCGCGCCAACCTTCTCTGCGGCTTCTTTTCCTTCGAACTTCCCGCTCCTGCGCACTGCCTTCTTCTTACCCACGTCCAATCCACATCCCCACCAGACAAAAAAAGGGTGAAGCGCCCCAGCGCCCCACCCTTTTCTCTCGTCTCGACTCTTAAATCCAGAATATCAATCCGAGAACAATGAATTGGCAATTTTTTGCAATCACCTAACTCCTATTGCCACTGTTATTTAGCATCTGCTCCATGGTCGGCCTGCGCTTGACACTTAGCAACCGCCGGGAACTTGCAGCAGCTCCAGCCGCAAAAATACCTGCGTCAGCCGATCCAGTGCCTCCGAATAACGGCGCACTACCGTCCGCACGCTCATGCCCGTCAACGCGGCAGTCTCCATCAGCGTGTACTCTTGCAGCGCAATCCTCCCCACCAGCTCGCGCTCCAGGCGGTTTAGTCGGGCCAGGCAGCGCTCCACATCGTGTACAAAGATCACCGAGTCCTCGAAGGTGTATCCCTTCCGGTTGCTCGATTTCCCCCGAAAAGTGAAATCGCCGAGCAGCGACGGCACCTTACCAATTTCCATCGAACGATACATATACCGCCGCAGCATTCCTTCTGTGTACTTGCGGTAGAAAGCCACTTCTACAGGTGCCTTTGTCGTTGCCGGCGTCTCCGCCTGCTCCTCCTTCTGATCGGCCCTCTTCGCTTGCACACACCGCACCACCAGGGCGGCGCTCATTTCGCGCCTCCCATCACAACCGCCTGGCTCATCGCCATCGGATGTCGACTCGCCTCTCGCCCGCGCCGCCGCTCCGGCTTTGCCTTTGCATGCTGTGCCACCTTGCCCGCGCAGCAGCGTCCGTAAACACTCTCACTTTGTGTGCGGTACCAAAGACCTCCGCATCCTTCACATACCTTCAATTGAACGCGCAAATACTCCATCGTTTCTCCAAGGCTGCATAGGCCCGCCGTCGCACGCAGGTGTCGCGGCAGACTCGTTGTCTGTTTGGCTGCTCTCTCGCGTCCGCATGGGACTGCCGGCAGCTTTGCTGGAGGAATAGCCGTCCACCGCTGAATGACGGTGGGGCTTCCATGTCCGCACAGATCGATTCCGGGTAAAAATTCTGCATTCGTTCTGCAATTTATTGTCGCGGCGCCGACAACATACCATCCACTGCCAGACTTTTTCGTCCGTCGCAGCAGTTGTTACTTCGTCAACGCGCTTCTCGCCAATTGCAGGTGAAAGCAATGCGACTCTAAAGACAGGTATCGCTCGGGTCAACAATGCCGGCGTCAACAGGAGAGTGCAGCTTGCCAGGAAATTCCCGAAAGCCAATTACCACAGGAACCGGTTACAGTTACGTTTCTCCTAGACAATTCATCGCTATGGCATCTTTATCTACTGGCTAACTTTCCACAATGAACTTCACCCAACTGCAAGAGCGCCTCCGCAGGGAACTCCTCCGGCGGATCGATCGAGGCAGTGTGAATGGAGCTCTCCTCGCCCGCCAGACCGGATTCCAGCCCTCGCATATTTCCAATTTCCTTCGTCGGCGCCGCACCCTCAGTCTCGGTGCTCTCGACCGCCTGCTCGCCGCCCAGATGCTCACCGTCGGAGATCTGCTCGCACTGGAGGACGCCACCGCGGCTCCGCGTGAGGCGGCAAGTAGCATTACCCACACTGCTGTTCCCGTTGTGGCACCGAGCACTGCCATTCATGACGCCGTGCCGCCCAGCTCGGCAACACTCGATCTCGTGCAGCTTCCACTCGGCATGCTCGAGCAGATGCGCTCCCGTCGCGCCACATCGCGCCGTTCATGGTCTCGCTTTGTCTCCGTGCGCCTCACACGACAGCAGGCTTCCGGCATGCAACCCCTACTGCCGCCGGAAACCCTTGCGATCATCGACCGCCACTACAACTCGCCCGTCCCCTATCAGCCGCCGCAACCATCCGTCTTCGCCGTGCGCGTCGGCAACGCATTACAGTTCCGGTTTGTCGAGTTTGAAAACAATCGCCTCATTCTCCGGCCAATCGAGCTCAACTATCCTGTGCAATTGCTCGCTCTCGGCCCACATGAGATGCCATCCGATCTCATCGTCGGCCGCGTCTGCCTCACCCTCGCCCCCATCCCCTAGCGCGTCACTCACGTTCGCCATTCCGACTGGAGAGAAGCGAAGTGGATGAATCCGCCGTTCCACTGAAAAATTTGTGCAATGTCATCCTGAACCAGTGAAGGACCTGTAGTCTCTCCGCGCAAACCGCGACATCAGAAGTGAGCGACCAAAGGAAGCGAATCCCACAGCACGCGCCGCAGGCGCATGTGCCCGTGCGGCAAGCACCCCGGGCGGCGAGCATCTGTTAGCATCGCCTCGGAGGACGTATATGGATCAACCCGCGACATTTTCCAGCGCCGCGCGCCGCAACGAAGACATCGCCCTCGACCTGCTCAAATTCGTCGCGACCACGACCAATATCGGTCGCCCCGGAACCGCGGCTACCGGCTTCACCGCGCCTTCATCGGCCAAAGCCGACGATCAGGTCACTCACCTGCTTGAGCTCTACACGCGCTGTCTCCGAGCCGTCGAAGGCAAGAGCGGCGCATAGTAGTTCTGTGGCGTCCGCACCGCCTCAGTCCATCGGCTATGCCGTCATCGGCGCAGGCGCCTTCGGCAGCAATCATCTCCGCGTCATTCGCGAATTAAGCGCAGATCCCGGGGAATCCGTCCGCCTTGCCGCCATCGTCGAGAGCGATCCCGCCCGCGCACAGGCGCTGCAATCCGATTTTCGTGAAGCCCGTATCTTCCACGACATCGATGCCTGCCTCGCCGCGCGCGCCGCTGGCGAAATCGAGCTTCACGCCGCCTCCGTCTGCGTGCCCACCAGCGCTCATGCCGCCGTCGCAGGTGCGCTGCTCCAGTCGGGCATTGATGTTCTGGTCGAAAAGCCGATCGCCGCATCTCTTGCCGAAGCCGACGCACTTATCGATCTAGCCGCACGTCACGACCGCATCCTCCAGGTCGGTCACCTGGAGCGTTTCAACCCCGCCGTCCTCGCCGTGCACCCCTACATCCACATGCCCATGTTCTTCGAGGCGCACCGGCTCAGCATCTTCACCCCGCGCTCGCTCGATGTCGACGTCATCCTCGACCTCATGGTGCATGACCTCGACATCGTCCTCAGCCTGGTGCGATCGCCGGTCCACTCCCTCCAGGCCGTCGGACTTCCCGTCCTCTCACGCAAAGTCGACATCGCCAACGTTCGCATCGAGTTCGCCTCCGGCTGCGTCGCCAACTTCACCGCCAGCCGCGTCAGCACCGAGCGTGTCCGCAAGCTTCGCTTCTTTCAGCCGCATCAGTACGTCTCCATCGACTACGCCCGCCAAGACCTGCTCTTCATCGATGTCAAGCCACAAGCCGCGCCAGCGCAACCCGATGCAGCCAGTCTCCTCAGCGGCCTTGCGCTTTCCAAGCCTGCCGTTACCCTCGGCGAGCCGCTGCGCCTCGAAATCGAATCGTTTCTCCAAAGCGTGCGCACGCGCCATGAGCCGCAGGTCACCGGCGGGCAAGGCCGCAACGCGCTCGCCCTCGCGCTAGAAATCAACGCCGCCATTGCAGAGCACGCCACCCGCGCCCACCTCGACCGCTTCGTCTAATCCCGATGTCATCCTGAACGCAGTGAAGAGCCTGCCCTGAGCTTGTCGAAGGGACCTGCAGTTTGTTCCTCGCCACTAAAACGGGCGACCCACAACTCGAGAGATGTGGGGGATTGAAGTCCGATCCACCACCTCACCGAACGTGAGCGACCAAAGGAAGCGAACTCACGGTTTTGCGCCGCAGGCGCGTCTGCCTGCATGCAAATGGTGGCCGAAGGAAGCGAACTCCGCGAAACGCGCCAAAGGCGCCGCCGCCGGACGGCCACTCTCTATTGCAGCGTCTGAACCTTGTAGTCACTGGGAATCTGCAGCTCGAATTGTTTGTCGGGCAGCGGTTCGTTCACCACCACCTTCTGCACCGAAATAGTGATCTGGTACGCCTCGCGTGGCCGCTGGATAACAATCGAGCCCGGCATGTGAGCGGTACCGAACTGCCTGTACGGCCCATACTCCACGTGCGTTTCCACTCCACCGTCGTCGCCGTAGATGTCCTGGCCAATCGGCAGCAGCGTCAACCGGCTGAAGCGAATCACGCGCGTAGGCTTCAGCACATGCACCTTCAGGCCGTCCGTTGCCTGCGGATCTTCCTCGCCGATGTGCAGGTCATATTCCGGGGTCTCCACCAGCTTCTTGCCCTGCCTGCGCGTTTCCGAAGTATTGGTCAGGTACACCAATCGTGCCGGCTCAATTGACTTCACCAGCAGCGAGTCGAGAAATAAATCCGGACGCAGATTCTCGAGCGCATTCGCAGACGGCTTCGTCACTTTGTTCGTGCCCACAATCGCGCGGCTTCGCGGCGGAATCACTAGCTTGAACGTCTGTCCATTGCTGGCCAGGTCGAACGCGTGCGTGCGCACCACCGGAAGCAGCGCCAGCACCCGCAGCATCGCCGGTTTGCGCAGCAATATGTAGCCATGGAAGGGGGTAATATCTGTCTGTTTGCCCTGACGTGCGCCGCCCGTCGTCGCCTGAAAATCCACCGTCGCCGTCATGCTGTTGATCGCGGCGTAGTGATCGTTCACTTCATTCACGAGCTGTGCCACACTCGCGTCCATGGGCGGACCGGCCAGCGTGGTCTTCTCTACTTTGTGGGTGTGGTAGAGGCAGCCGCTTAGACACGGCAACACTGCCAGAAATCCCACACTCCACCATCGACTTTGCATCACGGGTCTAATCAGGGCAGCAAACCTTAAGTATAGCTAAAGGTCAGGGTGTCGCCCCGGCCGCCCGCTGCGCCTGGCGGTACGCTGCGACATTGCGCTGGTGCTCTTCCAGCGTCTTCGCAAATCGGGAGTGACCGCTCGCGGCGGGATCCGCCACGAAATAGAGGTAGTTCGTCGCTGCCGGATGTAAAGCCGCTTGGAGCGATGCGGCGCCCGGACTGCAGATCGGACCCGGCGGCAGCCCCGCATGACGATAGGTATTGTAAGCGGAATCCCGTTGCAAATCGGATGCGTAAATAGTCCCGCGATAGCGATTCTCCAGCATCGCTGCATAGATGACCGTCGGGTCCGTCATCAGGGGCATGTTGGCGCGCAGCCGGTTTTCCATTACGCTGGCGACCAGCGGCCGATCGCTGGTCACAGGTGTCTCCTTCTCCACCAGCGATGCCAGCGTCACCGTACGATGCACATCTCCCGCCATTCCAATCTGTGACGCCTCCTGCCGGAACCGTTTCACCATGGCGCGCAGCATCGTCATCGGCGTATCGCTGCGCTGGAACCGATAGGTATCCGGATATAGATAGCCCTCCAGGCTGGTCGCCGTCGGGTCCAGATCGCTGATCAGGGCCGTGTCCTTGTGCGCCGCTGCGAGGAAGTCGTCATGCGTCGCAAGTTGCGCTGCTTCCACAGCGCTCGCAATATCGAAGAGGTTATAGCCCTCCGGCACGGTCACTACCCGGTAGTACACATCGCCGCGTCGTAACCGGTCATAGACCGCGAAAACACTCGCAGGATGGTCGAAGCGATACTCGCCCGCCTTCAGCGTCCCGTGCTTGATCATCCGCACTGCGTCGAAGGCGTACCGGCTGCGAATGATCCCGCGCTCTTCGAGTAGCCGTCCCATACCCTTCGACGAAGTACCCGGCGCAATCTCGACAAACGTCTCCAGATGCGGCCCCGCGGGAGTAAAGAGGAACCAGGCGCTGGCACCGAGAGCTAGTAGCAGGAGCAGCAGCAGCAGAAAGCGACGCAAGCGTCAGACCCCTTCGCGGGTATGGTGAAAAGCACTTCTCCGATTGTATTCCGGACTATCGCGACCAACGCGAGCCGAGACCGCCGTGCTGAGGTCTCTGCGCGACGCGAAGCATGGGATGAGTAGTTTGCCTGTCGTAGTTTGCCTATGATGGCCACATGAGCGTCTCCCAGTCGTGGCTCGGCCTGGATGTGGGCACGCGCCGCATCGGTGTCGCGCTCTCGAACGCGCTCGGCATCGCGCAGCCTCTGCTCACCATTGAGCGCACCCGGCCCCGCCACGACCAGCGTTCCATTCTCCGCCTCGCGCGCCGCCACAGCTGCGTCGGCATTGTCGTCGGGAATCCGCTGCACCTGTCCGGAGATCGCAGTCGCCAGACCGATCGCGTCCACCGTTTTGTGGATGAGCTGAAAACCCTCATTGCCGAAGCCGCGCCCCCGGCAGCCGAAAGTGCCGCAGTTACGGATCGGCCCAGCCTCGACGTCCACCTCTGGGACGAGCGCCTCTCTACCGCCGAAGCCCACGCCGCCCTGGAGGCCACAGGCCATAATCCGGCCGATCCCCACACCCGCCGCCACAAAGTCGACCAGCTTGCCGCTGCGCTTATCCTCCAGGGCTGGCTCGACGCACAACGCGGCCGCGTAACCCTTCTCCCACCGGACCGTTAGTCCACCCTGGCGTCGTATAATGGGCTTTTGGCGGATACCGGATCCCTGCCGTTCCTTGCGGCTTGTGCTTTTCCCAGGCCGTCACGGATATTTCCATGCCCGAACACATCAAGAAAAAGTTAGAAGAAGAAATCCGGCAGATGGAGCACGAGCTCCAGCATGAGCTGCCGCAAGAGATCAAGAAGGCTGCTGCGCTCGGCGACCTCAGCGAAAACGCTGAATACCACATGGCCAAGCAGCGCCAGGAGTTTGTCAACGCCCGCCTCGGCCAGCTCAAGAAGCGCATGGCGGAACTCTCCCTGGTGAACCTCTCCAACATCCCGCACGATCGGATCGCTTTCGGATCCACCGTTCGCGTCTTCGATACCACCAAGGACGAGGAGTTGGAGTACAAGCTCGTCACCTCCGAAGAGTCGGACGTGAACAAGGGGTTGATCTCCACCACCTCCCCCATCGGCCGCTCCCTGATCGGCAAGCAGGTAGGGGACACCGCAACGGTGGTCACTCCCAACGGCAAGCGCGAGCTCGAGATTCTGAAGCTCACCACCATCCATGACGAAGCCGCGCAGGGTAAAGCCAAGTGATGCAGAACTGCGGCGCCTCGATCACGTTTGGAGGCGCATCGTAATGAGGAAGGCGCAGCCTATGGCCCCAGAAAAGGCGGAGCCAGTGACCCTGGAAGGGCGAAGCCGATGACCTGGACCAGCGCCTTTGGACGCGGCTGCGGCGTCATCCTCCAAGCCATCGTCAACGGCCTCGCCCTCACCCGCATCTCGCCCAATGTCCTCACCTTCATCGGGCTCATCATCAATACCGTCGCGGCCATCTTCTTTGGTTTCGCGAACAGTCACAATTACGTTCGCTTCTTCCTCTACGCCGGCCTGGTCATCATCGGCGCGGGTATCTTCGACATGGTCGACGGCCGCGTCGCGCGCCAGACCGATCAGGTCACCGTCTTTGGCGCATTCTTCGACTCCGTCATCGATCGCTACTCCGACGTCGTCCTCTTCCTTGGGCTACTGGTCTTCTACGCGCGCGGCAATCGCTTCTTCTACGTAGTCCTCACAGCGTTCGTCATGATCACGTCGCTGATGGTGAGCTACACTCGTGCCCGTTCCGAAGCGCTCATCGGCTCCTGCAAAGTCGGATTTATGGAGCGGCCGGAGCGCGTCGTGCTCATCATTCTGGGCGCTCTTTTCGAGCGCTGGGGCGCGATGGCGCCTGCACTCTGGGTGCTGGCCGTACTCTCCACCATCACCGTCATCCACCGCATTTCCTACACCTACACCATGGCCAAGGGCCTCGCGCTCGACGAGCGGGCAAATCACGCGAGGGCCGTTCCCATCCGGCCGGCGGCCAGCCCCGGCCCCGTCTCAGGCACCGCGTCTGTCACTGCCGAGCAGCGCGAACTGATCTCCGCCCCCAACGCCCCGCGCGCCTAACAGTTAGGCAGCATGCCCCAACGTGGGCTGATCGGGCGCCGCAGGTCGAAACCCAAGTCACAGATTACCCATGTACGATGATCTGTTCGCATGCCCGATCAACCCATCCTTCTCGTTCATGGCGGCGCGTGGGCCATCCCCGATGACGCTGTTGAAGCCCACACCTTCGGTGTTCGCAGCGCGCTTCTTGCCGGCTACGCCTTGCTGGAGCGCGGCGCTACGGCTCTCGACGCGGTAGAAGCCGCCGTCGCCGTCCTTGAAGACGACGAGGCCTTCGACGCCGGCCGCGGTTCCTTTCTGACCCGCGAGGGCAAAGTCCAGCTTGACGCGTTGCTCATGGACGGCGGCATAACCGGCACCATGCGCGCCGGGGGCGTCGCCTGTGTCGAGCGCCTGCGCAATCCCATCCACGCCGCACGGCTCGTCCTCGAGCGGAGTCCCCACGTTTACTTCGTCGGACGCGATGCTGAGAATTTTGCTGCCGAGCAGGGCATGCCGCTCATCGACAACTCCGAGCTCGTCTTGGATCGTGAGCGCGAGCGGCTCGCTGTGGCGCAGCACAAAGAGCGCGCCGGCCTGCCCGATCAGACCTTTTCCGGGGTTCAGAACACCGTTCAGGAAACAGACAAGGAACCGCCAGATCTCGCTTCACACGACACTTCATACGACGCGTCGTCACACGACACGGTCGGCGCCGTCGCACTCGATGCCGGAGGCAACCTCGCCGCCGCCACCTCCACCGGTGGCACGCTCAACAAGGCGCCCGGCCGCGTTGGCGATTCCTCGCTTATCGGCTGCGGCTGCTATGCCGATAACCTCAGTGCCGCTGTCTCGCTAACCGGCTGGGGCGAGCCAATCATGAAGCTCGTGCTGGGCAAGTGGGCTGTCGACCGCGTCCTCGCCGGCGATGCGCCGGAGAGCGCCGCGCAAGCCGCCATCGCCTATCTCTTCCGCCGGCTCGGTGGCCACGGCGGCATCATCCTGCTCGGCCCGGATGGCCGCTACGGCCTCGCTCACAACACGCCGCGGATGGCATGGGGCGTCTGCAGTTCCCGTGGGGTCCAGGTAGGAATCAAAGCGTGACCGAACTGCATACACACAGCCGGCGGCCTTCGCTGATTCTGGCCTCCGCATCGCCACGGCGCCGCGAACTGCTCACACAGGCCGGCTTCACCTTCGACGTCATCACCGCCAATGTGCCCGAGCTCCGCAAGCCCGGCGAAGATCCCATCCGCTTCGTCACGCGGCTCGCACGCGAGAAGGCTGAGGCGGTCGCTGCGGCTCACGCCGTCGCAGCGGACACCATCGTCCTCGGTGCGGACACGATTGTCCTTGTCAATGACGAAGTGCTCGGCAAGCCGCAGAATGCAGCCGATGCCGCGCGCATGCTGCGCCTGCTCTCCGGCCAGACGCACCAGGTCATTACCGGCGTCTGCCTCGCGAAAGGACGGGAGCGTCAGCGTGCAGCGGAGGTTACGTTTGTTCGCTTTGTCACGCTATCGGATCAGGAGATCGATGCCTACGTAGCCACCGGAGAACCGCTCGACAAGGCCGGCGCCTACGCCATCCAGGGCCGCGCAGGCCGCTGGGTACCCCGCATCCAAGGCTGCTATTTCAATGTCGTCGGCTTGCCGCTCGCGCTGGTCAGCAGCATGATCGAAGCCATGCAGGGAAGCGCAAAGCACTAGCGAGTCACACAGTGGTCGCAATCATCGCGGCAAGCAGCGCGGTGCGAGTGACCAGTGAATCGATACGGATGGATTCGTCATGCGCATGCGCACCTCGGCCAACAGCACCCATGCCATCCAGCGTCGGCACTCCCAGCGCCGACGTGAAATTCCCATCCGAGCCGCCACCCGTTGCTGCCTCTTCCAAAGCAAATCCAAGCCTCGACGCCAACTCGCGCGCGTGCTCAAACAAGGCGGCCGTGCCGGGCGTCCGCTCCATCGGAGGCCGGTTCAGCCCACCGGTTAGCCGCAGCGTGCAGTGCGGATCGCGCGACTTCAGCGCCTGAATGCGCGCCGTCACCGTCTCCCCGTCAGCAATTGTCTTCACCCGCAGGTCAATGTCGGCCCACGCCGAAGCCGCCACCACATTCGACTGCGTGCCACCACCCACGACGCCAACGTTCAGTGTTGTCCCGCGATCCAAATCAGTCAGCGCGCTGATCTGCTCGATCTGCCACGCCAGCTCACGCACCGCGCTGTGTCCGGCGCCAAAATCGACTCCGCTGTGCGACGGTACACCCGCGATCTCCAGCCGGAATTGCCCTACGCCCTTGCGTGCTGTCTTGTACGCGCCTTCGGGGCCCTGCGCCGGTTCCAGCACAAACACGGCGCGGCATCCCTTCGCAATTTCTTCAATCAACCCACGCGAGTGGTGGCTCCCTGTCTCCTCATCCCCGCTCAGCAGCAGCACCACCGGCCGATCACTGTCTGCCTCCCGGACCAGCGTCATCGCCGCAAGCGCCATCACTACGCCAGCCTTCATGTCCAGCACGCCTGGTCCATACACCCAGGCATCTTCTACCCGCCAAGCCATCCGCGCCAGGGTGCCGACCGGCCACACGGTATCCAGGTGCCCCAGCAACATCAGGGGTTTTCGCCGATCTTCCGGATTCCCAAATCGGACCTCGAGGATGCCTCCGCTCCCGTCACGAGCATGGCAGGTCACCCGCCCGTCCAGCTCCTCAGCCCAACCCGCTGCCATCATCTGCGCCGCATTCACTGCGTCAGAATCACTCGTCGGGCTCTCTTGGAGAACCAGAGCGGATACCCGGTCGAGCATTTCAGAGAGTTCGGCTTCCAACCGGGCAACCCAGGCTCCGATTTTTATATCTTCTTTACTTCCAGAGGCTTGTGGCCCGGTCGGGGAGGCCGGGTTGTGTTGCAACTCCGTCATTTTGACAGCCTTTATGTCGCATTTTTACAACAGTGAAACTTTTGCTAGCATGGGTAGTCTATTCGCTCTAGCGGTATGGCAGAGGTGCCCACGCCTTAATGCAGGCTCAACTCGAACAGACAATCGCCGGCAGTATCCAATTTTCTGGAATCGGTCTTCATAGCGGCGCCCCCGTTCATCTTCGACTTCTCCCCGCTCCGGCGGGCACAGGCATCCTCTTCCGCCGTACCGATCTCGACAACTTCGAAATCCAGGCTATCGGCCGCAACGTCGCCAAAGTCTCCTACGCCACCAGCCTGATGCGCCAGGGCGTCCTCATCTCTACCACCGAGCATCTTCTTTCCGCCTGCATCGGCACCGGCATCGACAATGTGATCGTCGAGCTCGACAATCTCGAGCTCCCCATCCTCGATGGAAGCGCACTCCCCTATATCGAAGCCTTCCACAATGTCGGCATCAAAATCCAGCGCCGCCGCCGCGAATACATCCGCATCCTGCGCAAAGTCGAAGTGCGCGAGAACGGCAAATTCATCGGCGTGTATCCCGGCGACGGCTACAGCATCACCTACGAGATTGACTTCCCCACGCCCATCGGACGGCAGGATTACACCGTCGACCTGGCCGCAGACGCTTACGGTGCAGAGATTGCCGCCGCCCGCACCTTCGGGTTCCGCGAAGACGAGCGCATGCTGCGCAACATGGGACTGATTCGTGGTGCATCGGAAGCAAATGCGATCATCCTGACGCGCACCGGTGTGCAGAACGGCAGCCTGCGCTTCCCCGATGAGTTCGTCCGCCACAAGGTGCTCGACCTCATTGGCGACCTCGCACTCGCCGGCCACCGCATCCTCGGCCGCGTCGTCGCGGAGCGCGCCGGACACGCCATGCACACGGCGTTAGTCTCCCGCCTGCTCGCCGACCGCACGGCTTGGGAGCTGATCACGCTACCTCAGCTGGAAGTCACCAGGCGGCCGGCGCGGACCGCACGATTTGCTCCGGTACAGGTCTAAACACCGGCAGATCACTGAAATGGAACGCGAAAGCGACTTTCAATTACTAGAATGTGGAAGCCGCTTGCTCCGCACCCACGCGCTCTGACTCCCGAGCCCGCTTCACTTCGGCCGCAATCGCATATTTCAGCGCATCGACACCCTGTCCGCTCACTGCGGAGATCGCATAGAACGGCAGCTTCCGCCGCTTCGCCATCGCCTGCAGCTTCTTCAGCTTGTCCGGATTCGCCACATCGGCCTTTGACGCCACCACCATCATCGGCTTCTCGTCCAGACCATGGCCAAAGCTCTTCAGCTCCCCCTGGATCACCTTGAAGTCATCCACAGGCGACTCGCGCCCGCTGCCATCCGACACATCCACCAGGTGGACCAGCACGCGCGTACGCTCAATGTGCCGCAGGAATTGCACGCCCAACCCGGCGCCCTCGCTCGCGCCTTCAATCAGCCCTGGAATATCCGCCACTACAAAGCTCTCTTCGTGCGGCGCCTCGCCAACTGTGACCACGCCCAGATTCGGTTCCAACGTCGTGAACGGATAATCGGCGATCTTCGGCCGCGCTGCGGAGAGCCGCGAAATGAGCGTGCTCTTGCCCACATTCGGATACCCCACCAGCCCCGCATCCGCCAGCAGCTTCAGCTCCAGCCGGTAGCTGCGCTCCTCGCCTGGTCGTCCGGCTTCGTGCTCGCGCGGAGCCTGGTGCGTCGGTGTCGCGAAATGCTGGTTGCCGCGACCGCCTCGCCCGCCGCGCGCCACCACAATCCGCTCATCGGGATGCGCGAAGTCATGCAGCAGCTCGCCAGTCTCCTCGTCGTAGAGCGCGGTGCCCACCGGCACCTTCAGCACCAGGTCGTCGCCATCGCGTCCGGTGCAGTTCGAACCTTCACCATGCCGGCCGCGTTCCGCCTTGTGCTCCGGATTAAAGCGGAAATGCACCAGCGTGTTGTGCCGCTCGCTGGACTCCATCACCACATCGCCGCCACGGCCGCCATCGCCGCCGGACGGACCTCCGCGCGGCACAAACTTCTCGCGGCGAAAGGCCATGCAGCCATTGCCGCCATCGCCCGCCTTTATTCGGATTCTCGCTTCGTCAATAAACATCGCTTATCTGTTAAGTCTATCGGAGTGACTCGCGGCACCACTTATGGGGCATGGAGCCGCCGCCGTCCCTCAAGCATCATCGAAGCAGGCCGGCTCCCAAGCCGCATCCAGACCCGCAGTCGGGACCGGCATTCAGATCGTTTTCACAAAGGTCGTAGACGTGCCTCCAATTCCCGGCGCAGCTTTTCCGTCAAGAAAAGCTGCCGTCTCAGAACTTGGATGGGAACGTCGTATTTGTGAAAACGGTGAGGAGTATGGGCCATGCCGCAACGCGGCGCGCGCTGGGGAACGATCTGCGTAAAGTGCGCGCTCTGCTGCATAGTTACGGCGCTCTCCATTTCACTTCTCCAGGGTTCACTTCTCTGGAGCCAGTCGACAACCCAGGGCGTGGTGGGCGGCATGGTGGCCGGTCCGGGTGATGTCGCCCTCGCCGATGCCGAAGTCGATATCACAAATAGCGATACTGGTCATATCTATCAGTCGCGCACCGACGCTCAAGGCAACTTCCGCTTCCTCGGTCTGCCGCCCGGCAGCTACGAGGCATGGGTCACCCAGAGCGGCTTCGCGCGACTGCATATCGCGCGCGTCCTGGTTGAGGTAGGCCGCTTCACCCCGCTACCCGCTCACCTCGCCATCGCTCATGCGGAAGAGACGATCGAAGTCCGCGAGCCCGGCGCTGTTCTTGATCTGAGCTCGCCCGCGCTCTCCACTAATATCGACGAAACCTCCATCGACGAGCTCCCCAGCAACAGCCGCCGCTGGTCCTACTTCGCATTGCTCACGCCCGCCGTCGCGCCGGACCAGCAAGGTTACGGGCTGCTCAGCTTTCGCGGGATCAGTGTGCTGCTGAACAACAACACGCTGGACGGCGCAGACAATAATCAGGCCTTCTTCTCCGAGGAGCGCGGCCGAACCCGCACGGCGTACTTCGCCAGCCAGGCATCTGTCCGCGAGTTTCAGGTCAACACCTCGAACTACTCTGCCGAATATGGCCGCGCCGCCGGCGGAGTTGTCAACACGGTTACGCGCAGCGGCACCAATCACCTGCACGGCAACGCATTTCTGTTTGAGCGCGACAATGCCTGGGGTGCGCGAAATCCGTTCACGCAACTGGCGCAGTTACAGCCGGACGGTACCGTCACCGCGGTTCCAGTCGCTCCCACGGATAACCGCCATCCGCACTACTGCGTGAAGCTCACGAACATCGCCAGGAGAAAGTGCGGCACCCCCGAAGAATGCCTCGGGCCGCGCAACTCAATCCCCCCGTCGTCGGCGATACGCACACGGAAAGTACTCATGGGCCCCGCCTCCATCGAAACCAACGAGCAAGGGATGTTCAGCGGTAAATGCGTTACCATCGACTAGGAGAGTGACCCACTCCGAGCGAAGCTCCTCGTTGGTAACGGTCCGCTGGTCGGCATGGTGAGAGCCTGTAGAAACTCACTGTCCGCGACACGTGAGGGTCCATATTTTGACCAAGGGTGGCGACATCGGTCGGTGACCACGATTGATATCCGTGACGAAGCAGCTGAACTCGTGCAGGGGTGTCGGTGAGTTCAGCCACCAGCGTGACTGATTCGAGAAGAACGACTCGGTCATCGGTAACGGACACTGACCACGAAGTATTCACGTGGAACGCGCCGATTGAGACCTCAACTGGTCCGAGTTCCACGACGCTCGCTGATCCGTCGTACTGTGCGCCAAACACACGCGTGTCGCCTGCCATACGGACCGCTGCTTCTATTCGCCGTGGTTTGAGAGGCATTGCGGGTGACACATCCTTTACACAAGTTGAGGCGGAATGATTCGGCTCTCGAAAGCTTGGACCAGTACGCCGCTTCGATGCTCACCCAACAGCGAGATGTCCTGGCGGCGGTTGACCGAGCGCCGTCGAACGTCTCGGCTATGTTGGGATGGTTGATCATTCTCCGGACTAAGCAGGGCCTTCTCGACCAATGAGCCCCTACCCCGGTTGTTCAACCAATGCAACTGATTCGACTTCTAAGGAGTTTGTAGATTCCGTCTCGAACACCCGAGGGTCGAAGGGGGTGATGATTTGGCATTACGGATCCGTTTCGAGTACTGCTGCTCAAGACGGTCCCGGGGTTGCTGTCCTTACGAGGATGCAGTCGAACTGCCCGGCAGCTCGCGACCACAGATCGGCTGCGAAGAGACCGGTACGAATCCGCTCGGCTTCGCAACCAAAAACCAGTCGCATATCTCGGGCTGATCGTGTCCGAAGATAGTTGCGTAGTTGATTGAATATGGCAACAGTCCGTTGGCGTTATATCCCTTCAAGTGACGAAGCGAAGAGATCACCTTTGCATCGGAGAGGTCATGCCAGCCAGCGACATACCCTTGATCATTAGATCTGCTCCGGTCCAGGACTCGTACTGCCCGAAGCTTGGAAACTGAGATGAGTTGAAATGTTGGTACTTTTCCAGAGCGGCTCCCATCGAGCGGGTTCCTGAGTCTGGTACCGAGAATGGTCGGAACTCGGACACAAAGTAATCGCCTTGGACCGTCTTCCAGGTAGTTGATCCTACAAGGCTGGATTCGTAACCGCTAGGGAGCACGACGACCTTCGGGCTGATTCCCGCCTGCTTCATGGACTCGACCAAAGCAAAGTTCGTGTTCTGACTCATACTCGGGAAGACGGCATTGACATCCTTTTCCTTGGCCGTGAGTGCCTCAGAGGTCATATCGACACCTCCGAACGGCACCGTTGTGTCAAGAACACCGACCTTGCCACCGAAATGTTTGAACCCGTCGGCAACCCCGAGCGCGCCGCGTGTCGAAGAGGGCGAGATGGCGTAGCCGTAGCTACCGAGCACCGTCCCACCACGGCTTCGCATGAAGTTAGCTACGCCGAGGTTCGCCGGATACACAGGATTAATGCTGCCGTTGTCTGAAGAGAACATGTTGGTGTAGGGCTGCTCGCCCTATTCAGGGCCGTCGAAGTCACCGCCGGTGACCGGTATGCCGCGTTGCTGTGCGTACTTTGCTCCCAAGTAGAAGAGCGCCGAATCCGACACGATTCCAAGTGCGCCCTTCGAGATCGCCGACTGGACAGCAGTCGCGACCTCGGTGGGATTGCTTTGGTCATCGATCACCAGCGGTGTGATTTTATGGCCGCTGATCCACCTTCAGCGTTCTGAAGGTCTATTCGGGCCAAGAACCCCGCTGTGCATTGGGAAACTGGGGCACGGCCGGTCCGGTGAGCGACGTAATGAGAGCAATTACAACCGGTGATGGGGTGGCCGAAGCCAGACGGGGGCCTGTCATCGAGAGAGCGATCCCGCCCGTAGTAACGGCGAGCGCTGTCATTCCAAGTTTTATTACCCAGCGTTTCATTCTATTTCCTCCCCGGGTTTGCGCCTTGCTTGGGGCAGGCGGTGAAGCGCTCCTCAAAAAAAGTAGTGGCCCCCTAACGGGGCAAATCAACGCTCTCCTTGGCAAGCTGAAATGAAATGGAAAAGGCATATGTCCGATCACCAGTTTAGACTACGAGTCTAGCTCGCGCCATTCTGTGCGTTGGCACGAAGCCGCTCTTCTTGCCCATTGGAGGTGTCATGGAGTACAGCCTGGTGGTCCGGAACGGCACCATCATTGACGGTACTGGCGCAACACCATACGTCGGCGACGTCGGCGTGCGCGGAGGCGTATCGTCACGCTGGGCCGGGTGGACGGGATGGGTGAACTCGAGATAG
>CAVTRJ010000005.1:0-378491 GCA_963737035.1 uncultured Acidobacteriaceae bacterium
AGCAGTGGGGAATCGCCGCCGGCGGCCCCGTCCGCACGGATCGCATCTTCTGGTTCTTCACCTACGATCAGTTCCATCGCAATTTTCCGGCCATCTCGCGCCCAGGCAATATCGCCAAGTTCTTCGATACGTCGCTCACCTCATCGAACCTCGAAATCCTGCGCGAGCGCCTCGGCGTTCCGTTGCCCATCTACGCTTTGGAGCAGTATCAGAAATTCATTTCCGGGCTCATAGGCGAAACCGGCCTGGTGCCCCGCACCGCGAGCCAGATCATCCTCTTCCCCAAGCTTGACTGGCAGCTCAACGATCGCAATCACATCTCGCTTCAGTACAACTATCTTCGCTGGAACTCGCCGCAGGGCGCGCTGACCCAGACCGCCGCAAGCTACGGCGTCGCAAGCTTTGGCGACGATCACGTCACCGACGACGTGCTCATCGGCCGTTGGAACACCTTCCTTACTGCCAATCTCATGCAGGAGCTGCGCGTGCAGTACGGACGCGACTTCGAATCGCAATTCAGCGCTCCGCCGTCAGTCTTCGAACAGCCATTCAGTCACAATCCGTTCGGCCGCTCGCCGCAGATCACGCTCATCAGCTCCGGCTCCGGGCTGCGCATCGGCAAGCCGCCCACCCTGGACCGTGCCGCGCTGCCCGACGAACACCGCACCCAGGTCGCCAGCACCTTCACCTACGTGCGCGGCAACCACCTCTTCAAGCTCGGCTACGACTTCAATCACGTCCTCGACGGTATCGACAGCATCTACAACGGCAACGGCAGTTACGATTACTCCAGCCTGCTCGATTTCGCCTCCGACGCGCTCGCCCCCAGCCGCTGCGATGCCAACGGCAGCGGCCTCGGCACCTCGCCCTGCTACAACTACTTCAACCAACAGCTCGGGCCGCAGGTCTTCAGCTTTGACACCAACGACTACGCCATCTTCCTCAGCGATGAGTGGAAGGTGAAGCATCGCCTCACGCTCTCCTATGGCGTGCGCTACGAGTACGAGCAGCTCCCGCCGCAGAACAAGCTGCTGCCCAATCCCTCACTGCCCCAGACCGGCTTCATCCCAAGAGATCGCAACAACTACGGTCCGCGCGTCGGCGCCGCCTACGACCTCACCGGCCACGGCAACACCGTTCTTCGTGGCGGCTACGGTATCTACTTCGGCCGCATCATCAACTCCACCATCTTTGCCGCCTACACCCAGACCGGCTCACCCGCCGGTCAGCTCGGCTACTACTTCCGCCCTGGCGACGAGGGTGCGCCCGCATTTCCATACATCTTCAGCGGCCGAGCGGTGGTGCCGGAGAAGCCCACCGCGGACTACTTCGATGCCAACTTCCAGAACCCGCGTATTGTCCAGGCCGAGGCCTCGCTTGCCCAGCGCATCTCTCGCAACACGGAAGTGACCGTCAGCTATTTACGCAGCACCGGTCAATCCCTGCCCAACTTCATGGACACCAACATCAACCTCACTACAGCGGTCCCGATTGCTTACACGGTGAAAGACTCCGATCACCAAGGTCCGCTCAAGCAATCCACCTATTCCACCCATCTCTTTATCCAGCGCCTCAACCCTGCCTATGGTTCCATCACCGACATCAACAGCATGGTGGGCTCGCACTATCAGGCAATGGTGATCAAGGTCGCGCACAACGGCGGACGCTGGCTACACATGCGTGCCAGCTACACCTACGCGCACGCGCAGGACAACAACCAGAACGAAACCACCTTCACCGATGCCAACGATGTCCTCGATCCCACCGACCTCGCTCTCGAATACGCGGACTCCAACTTCGATGTCCGCCAGCGCGCCACGGCCGGCATCGTGCTGCGCGCACCGTGGAAATTCGACGGGTGGCGCGGCGCCCTGGCCAACGGCTATGCGCTCGCGCCCACCGCAACCGCACAGACCGGATTGCCGTACTCCATGCGCACCAGCGGATCGATTCCATACATCCGCTACATCAACCAGTTCGGACAATCCGAAAAACTCTCCGGTTTGGCCGGCAGCATCAACGGCTCAGGCGGCGCGACCTGGATTCCTGCCGTTGGCCGCAATACATACCGCTATCCCAGCACCTACACCGTCGACCTGCGCGCCTCGCGCACCGTTCCGCTCAGCGAAAAAACCCGGCTCGAGCTCATGGTGCAGGGCTTTAACCTGCTGAATCATCAGAACGTGACACAAATCAGCACTCTCGGTTACGAAATCAGCGGCGCATCGAGTGCCAGCACGAATCCCACCCTCACCTGGCAGTCCACCTTCGGCACCGTGACCAACAGCAACAGCACCAATCTCTATCGCGAGCGCCAGCTTGAGCTGGTGCTGCGGCTCCGTTTCTAATCAAATCCCGATCTTCACGTCAGGCATTTTCATCCACAGGGAAACCGACTCGAGCCTTCGATTTACCGTGCGTTGATCGGACTTTGCGAGACTAAAGTAGAAAGGTCGAGCAAAGGCCCCACGAGTGGTCCGACTCGACAAGAGGTTCTGTCTACGGTCCCCAATGTCCGGACAGGATCAATCAGCATGTAATTTGAGTTCGACCCTTGAGGAGAGCCATATGTTTGCCATAAGACCCCGCAGGGTCCTCGCCCTGCTTGCTTTCGCTTCTGCTGCGTTCGTGCCCCTCGCCATCCACGGGCAAACGTCCGGCGGCGGGACCATCAGCGGCACGGTACTGGACTCCACCGGCGCCGCCGTCCAGAAAGCCACCGTCGTGATCACTGACACTGATACTGGGGTCAGTCGCACCGTCACCAGCAATGATGCCGGTGGATACGCGGCTCCTTTTTTGCAGCCAGGCCACTACGAGGTGATCGCCACCGCAAACGGCTTCGCTCAGAACGAGCATAAGAACCTCGTGCTCACCGTCGGGCAGATTCTCACGGTGGATCTCAACCTGACCACGGGTGGCGCCACCGCCGTCGTGCAAGTGATCGGTCAGCCGAATGTCGTCGACACCGAAAAGACCGAGGTTTCGCAGACCATCGGGCAGCAGCTCATCAGCAACTTGCCGATCAATGCCCGCAATTGGAGCGCCTTCGTGCTAGCCTCGCCCAACGTTGTGCAGGATGGCGGCACCGGTCTGGTTTCCTTCCGTGGCATCTCTGGCTTGTACAACCAGAACTATGTCGATGGTGCGAATAACAACCAGATGCTGTTTTCTGAGGCGCGTGGCCGCTCCTCAGGCGCTCCTTACGTCTATTCGCTAGATTCGATTAAAGAATTTCAAACCGAAATATCGAACTATTCGGTTGAGTTCGGCCAGGCGGTAGGCGGCCAGGTCAACGCCATCACCAAGTCGGGCACGAATTCCATCCATGGCGATCTTTTTTACTACCTGCGCTATCCGTCGCTGAATGCTCTCGATCCAGTCAGCAAAGCCCAGGGTCTAACCACCCACAATCCCTTCCTGTTGACCCAGCCCATCCATCAACAGCAGCAGTTTGGCGGCTCCGTGGGCGGACCAATCCTCAAAGACCGTCTCTTCTATTTCTTTACCTATGACGGCTTCCGCCGCACCGGACGCGTTCTCTACTCCAACACGAACAATATCTCGCTGCAGCCCTCTGGCCCCACAAGCTCGACTACGACCATCACGCCTACGCAGTGCCCTGCCACCATCAGCGCTGCCCAGTGTGTGAGTGCTATCCAGTTCCTTCTGAACGTATCGAACACCGGCGAGGCGCCTCCCGCTCGCTCAGCGAGGCAGAACATCTTCTTCCCGCGTCTGGACTGGCACATCAATCAGAAGAACGATGCCTTCGTGAACTACAACTTCGCCAACTTCGACAGCACTTTCGGCTACAGCGGGAATCCGACCTTCTCCAACAGCTCGCCCACGACCAATGGTCCTACGAGTTACCACGAGCGTTTCCTGGTTGCTGGACTGACCACTCAGATCTCCGATCGCTCGGTCAACCAGGTTCATTTCCAATACGGTCGAGATCTCGAAACGGCTGGCGCCAATGCGCCGGGCCCGAGTGTCGGATTATCCAGCCTCGTCACTTACGGCATGCCGAACGCTCTGCCGCGTGTCGCTGAGCCTGACGAACATCGCACGCAGATCACGGATGTCTTCTCCACCATCCACGGCCAGCACTCCCTGAAATTTGGCGGAGACGCAAACATCGTCCACGAGGTCATGATCAATCTCTTCCAGGGTGGCGGCATCTACAGCTACAGCGGTTCCACCGCGCTGGTCAACTTTCAGAACTGGGCGCAGGATGCCTTCGCCGGCCAGGCTGGCGACACCGATCCGGCGGCTGGCTACCACTACACCCAGTTCGTTCAGACCGTCGATCAGCTAAACACCGGCAATCGCGCCGGCGCCGACGACTTCTGGATGAAGATGTTCGACGGCTTCGCGGAAGATAACTGGAAGCTCCGGCGCAATCTCACCGTCACAGCCGGCGTTCGCTACGACGTACAGCTCACTCCGCCGCCGACCCGGATCAACACCAACTACGCTCCCCTCTCCACGCTCTATTCGAGCACGATCAAGAACGTGCTCAATCGCGTTCAGCCGCGTCTCGCATTTGCCTGGGAAGCGCAGCCGGGAACTGTGGTCCGCGGCGGCTACGGCCTTTTTTCCGGCCTGAACCAGGGCAGCACCTACTATGCAATGCGCGTGGAAAACGGCGTGGTTCAAGTCAACTACAACTACACCGGCTGCAGCTCCTCTAAGACCTCTCCCACAACTTGCTCTTCCATCCCCGCCAACGCGCTCGCCTATCCCAACGTTCCCTTCCAGCCGACGGGTCCGCCGCTTTCCGGCGCTCTCTTCCCCAGCGGCGGTGCTCCACCGGCAGTCGGTGGCCCTACCGTTCTCGGCACCCAAAGCTTCCATGGCCTCGATCCGAATTTCGTGCCGCCGATCGCGCACGAGGCGGAGCTCGGCCTGGAACAGGCGCTGCCGGGGCACATGTCCTTCTCCATCGGTTATGTGGGTTCACGCGCCCTGCGCCTGCCGGTCTTTCTCGACTCGAACCTGATCGGGCAGACACCGCACGGCCTTCGCAGCTATAACCTTCTCGATGCGCAGGGCAACGTCGTCAAGCAGCTCACGGTGCCGGTCTATCTCACCTCCGACCGGCGCGACTCGCGCCTGCAGTCCTACAACACAGGTTTTAGCGTCGCGAACTCCTGGTACAACTCGATGGCCGTCAGTCTTCGCCGTCCGTTCAACAACGGCCTGGAACTGCTCCTCAACTACACCTGGGCGCGCGCCACAGATACCGACCAGGTGCAGGGCGCCTTCGGCACCTTCTTCGGCGGCAACCCGGTTCTCGATCCAAATAATCTGCGTCGCGAAAACGGGCTCTCCGACATCGACGTTCGCAGCCGCTTCGTCGGCAGCTTCGTCTATCAGCCGCATCTCTTTCAGGACAATAAGTGGGCGAAGTACGCCATCGACGGCTTCCTGTTCTCCGGCACGGAAACCGCATCTGCCGGCCAGCCCATCGTCTCCAGCATGAGCGGAACCATCTATAACGGTGGCTCCACCAGCTACGGTGCAGATGGCAATATCTACGGTGGCGCGATGAGCTCCAGTTCCGGTCTAGCTACCACCGGCCGTCCTCCGCAGATCGGCCGGAACAGCATCGTAGGACCTGGTTTCAACAACTTCGACTTCCGCATCTCCCGCGACGTTCCCATCCATGAGAGCGTGAAGCTTCAGCTCAATGCCGAAGCCTTCAATCTCCTGAATCACCGGATCATCACGGGAGTGAATTCCACCTACTCCGCCTACAACACCGCCACTCCCACCAGCGCCAGCTGCAACAGCAGTGCGGCTGCTCCCGTGGGCTCAGCCTTGCAGGGCTGCATCTCGCCCTATCCCGGAACCGGAACCTCCGCATTTGGGGTAGCCAATTCCACCAGCAACACTCTCTATGGACCCCGTCAGCTCCAGTTCTCGGCGAAGCTGGTCTTCTAAGTACCAATCAAACGTCAGCGAGCGCGGCGGCCTCGGCTGCCGCGCTTTTCTGTTCAGTAAACCTCTTCAGTAAAATAGAAGGGACGACCCGTGCCTTTTACCGAACAATACGATGTCGCCATTGTCGGCGCCGGTCATGCCGGCTGCGAAGCCGCTATGTCTGCGGCGCGGATGGGCCTGCGCACCGCGCTCTATACCTTCAACCTCGACCTGATCGCGCAGATGTCCTGCAATCCCGCCATCGGCGGTATCGCAAAGGGACACCTGGTGCGCGAAGTCGATGCCCTCGGCGGCGTCATGGGCGAAGTTGCGGACGCGGTCGGCATCCAATTTCGTCTGCTCAATACCTCCCGCGGCCCAGCCGTATGGTCGCCCCGCGCGCAATGCGATAAGCAGCAGTACCGCGTGAAGATGCGCCAGGTGCTCGAGGCGCAAGCCGGTCTCTATATCAAGCAGGCCGAAGTGATCGATCTCCTGATCGACACTGCACCGGACGGCACACGCCGCGCCCACGGCCTCAAGCTCCGCGATGGCCGCGCCGTCGAAGCAAGCGCAATCGTCATCACCACAGGCACGTTTCTGAACGGTCTCATCCACTGCGGCGAGGAGCAGTATCCCGCCGGCCGCAGCGGCGAGCCGCCCAGTGTCCTCCTCGGTGAAAGCCTGAAGCGCCTTGGGCTGCGCGGCTGTCGTCTTAAGACAGGGACGCCGCCGCGCCTCGACGGCCGCACCATCGACTGGTCACGTTTTGCGGAGCAGCCCGGCGACGCCGATCCCACCCCCTTCAGCTTCCGAACCACCACGCTGCCGCAGCGTCAGGTCTCCTGCCATATCGCGTACACCACGCCCGAGACGCTGCGCATCATCCGCGAGAACGTCTCGCGCTCGCCTATGTACTCCGGGCAGATTCAGGCCATCGGGCCGCGCTACTGCCCGTCGATCGAGGACAAGGTTGTCCGCTTCCCGGACAAGGAGCAGCACCAATTCTTCCTGGAGCCCGAAGGCCTGGACACGCATGAGGTCTACGTCAACGGCATGTCCACCTCGCTGCCCATGGATGTGCAGTGGCAGGTAGTGCGCTCCATCCCCGGCCTGGAAAATGCTGAGATGCTGCGCCCCGGCTATGCCATCGAGTACGACGCCATCGACCCCACCGAGCTCGATCGCAGCCTGCGCGTCAAATCCATCGCCGGTCTCTATCTCGCCGGACAGATCAACGGCACCTCTGGCTACGAGGAGGCCGCGTGCCAGGGCCTCATGGCCGGCATCAACGCCGCGCTCGCTGTGCGCAACGAGCCCCCATTCACGCTGGATCGCACCGAGGCCTATACCGGCATCCTGATCGACGATCTCATCAGCAAGGGCACCAACGAGCCCTATCGCATGTTCACCTCGCGCGCGGAGTTCCGTCTCCACCTGCGCATCGACAACGCCGATCGTCGTCTCACACCTGCCGGCCGCCGTCTCGGCCTTATCGACGATGCAGCCTGGGACGCCTACGAGGCACGCCAGCAGCGCGCCGTCGCGCTCGAAAAGCTGCTGGCCACCACGCGGGTTGACGCTGATCGTTGCGCCGACGCACTTCATCTGGAATCCGCCAGCATCGCTGGCCAGACCTATGCGCAATTGCTGAAGCGCCCCGAAGTCACCATCGAGCATCTGCGGCCGCTACTCCAATCCATCACTCTTCCCGACGAGACGCGCTGCCTCCTCCACCCCATCCTCGGCGAAGCTACGCTCTCCGCCCGCGCACGCAACGAGCTGCGCGCCATCGAAACCGAAATCAAATACGCCGGCTATCTCGACCAGCAGCGCAAATCGATCGAAAAGCTGAAGCGCGCAGAGGGCGTCAACATACCCGCGTGGTTCGACTACCAGGCGGTCAGTGGCCTCTCGCGCGAGATGCAGGAAAAACTCGGCCGCGTGCGTCCACAGACCGTCGGCCAAGCCAGCCGCATCCCCGGCGTCACGCCGGCAGCGCTCTCACTCATCCACGTCTATATCGAAATTCAGGGCCGCAAGCGTGCCGCCGTCGCTGAAGCGAGCCGAAGCGCAATCGTTGGCTCCTGACGCCGATTCATTCCGAGTGAAGCCTCACGCGCCTTACCTTGCTAAGCTACGACCACGATGCACACATTGAAAGATCTGCTAGCACGCGGCTATGAGGCCCGAACAGAGAATGATCCGGCCGAGTCGCGTGCGGCATTCTTTGAAGCGGTACGCGAAGCATCGCTTGAAGCCGATCGCGCTTTCTTAGCAGAGGCGCTTTGCGGTCTGGCCCAGGCGGAACGCGACATTGGCAACCTCCGTCCCGCGAGTCACCAGTATGCGAATGCAACAGTCCTGTACCGTGAGATAGGGCCGCCGGCTAAGCTGGCATACGCGCTTCGTCACGAGGCAGACGTACTTCGGGAAATGTGCCAGCCTGCCGAAGCTGAGCCACTCTATCTGGAGGCCGAAACAATCTACCGCCAGCTTGGCGGGCAGAGCGTCCTCGACTTGGCGAACACGCTCAGAGGACTGGCTTTGGTGAATGAAACAACAGGCAACATGGACCAATCGAAGAAGCTCTGGAACGAGGCTCGCAAGCTATATGCAGACTGCAACGTCCAAGCGGGCGTTTCCGAGTGCGATAAGAAACTCTCTCAACTGACGAAATAAAGATTGCCCCCGTTGCTGCGCCAGGATGCGCGGACCTACTGCGGAGGCTGATCCGTCCCGGGCTTAGGCGCAGATTGCGCGCTCTGCGGTCCCTTCGTG
Source organism: uncultured Acidobacteriaceae bacterium (assembly GCA_963737035.1). Classification (GTDB taxonomy): domain Bacteria; phylum Acidobacteriota; class Terriglobia; order Terriglobales; family Acidobacteriaceae; genus KBS-83. Next base: position 8,707 of record CAVTRJ010000005.1, read on the forward strand.
CTCTGTGGTCCCTTATAGATCAGAGGAATATGCAACGGCAGGGCCGCATTGCTCTTGCTGGCAGGCGCGGCAGCCTTCTTCTTTCGCTCATCTTCCGTTGCTACTACTGTGCGCTGCGAGTTGATGCACTGCCAGTTGCCCGCGCTGTTCTTGCGGAAGATGTGCGTGAACACACCCTTCTCCGCCACCTTCCGCTGGTCGCTCCCGCCCTGCCATTCCATCACGTAGGTGCCGTTCACCACTGCCAGATCGCCGATCACGCGTGCGGCAATCACCTTCTGAGTCAACGAGACCGGCTCAGCCCCTGCAACGAACAGATGGGAGATCTGTTGATTGCGCGTTGTCACCTCGCCTTCAGCGCTGATACCGACGTAGTCGCGCGCCAGCAGGTTCTCGATCCCGAACTGATCATGCTTCGCAACCGCAGTGTCCCAGGAGTCTTCCACCTGCTGCATGGTCGCGATCTCCGGTGACGGAGCAGCAGGCTGGGCGGTGAGACTGACAAAGGGGAGGGTGAAAAGAGCAGCGGTAAGAGTGCAGCGAAGGCGTAACGACGGCATGAACAGCATTCTCCAGCCGACATGATACTAGGGGCGTATGAACGCCAGTTACCAACACAAGGACACCCGCGATTCACAGCACGGGAAGAGGAGAAAATAGAGCAACATAGACCCTATGGCTGCATTTCCAGACATCTCACTCGAGCGCGGCATGCCCGCCAGCCCGGACGCCGAGCGCTCCATTCTCGGCGCCATCCTGCTGGAAAACGCGCACTTCCACGAAGCCGCCGAAAAGAAGCTCACCGCCGACGATTTTTCCCTCGACTCGCACCGCCGCATCTTCGCCCGCATGGACGACCTCATCAGCGTCGGCCGCGCCGTTGACCTGGTCACCCTGGTCGAAGAGCTGGCGAAGAAAAAGGAAGTCGAATCGGTTGGCGGCGTCGCCTACATCGCCTCGCTCACCGAGGGCCTGCCGCGCCGGGTATCCATCGAAGAGTACGTCCGCATCGTCAAGGACAAGTCCCTCCTCCGCCAGCTTATTCACGTCTGCAACACGGCGATGACCCAGGCGGCCGATCAGTCTGAGGATGCGCTCGAGGTCCTGAACGCTGCCGAAAGCGCGTTGCTCCAGGTTTCCGAGAGCGGTATCACTCGCGACTTTGCGAACATTCCCGCCATCGTCAAAGAGCACTTCGGCACCATCGACAGCATCTGGAAGCTGAAGCGGGAAGTCACCGGGCTGGCCACGCACTTCAAAGACTTCGACCGCATGACCAGCGGCCTGCAACCCGCCGAGCTCATCATCATCGCGGCGCGCCCCTCCATGGGCAAGACGGCCTGGGCCATCAACATCGCGCAACAGGCCGCGCTCCGGGACGGCCGTGTCGTCGGCATCTTCTCGCTCGAAATGTCCAGCGAATCGCTGCTCCGCCGCATGCTCGCGTCAGAGGCCTTCGTGAATATGCGAAAGATCCAGTCCGGCTTCATCAGCCGCGACGATCAGGACGCGCTCATCAACGCCGCGGCCAAACTCACCGAATCGCACATCTACATCGACGACACGCCCGGCATCTCCCTCGCCGAGATGCGCGCGAAGGCACGCCGGCTCAGACAGCAACACGGCCTCGACCTCATCGTCGTCGACTATCTGCAGCTCATGTCAGCATCTTTGCCGGGTGCAGCCAGCAAGCGCCATGAGAACCGCACGCAGGAAGTCTCCGCCATTTCGCGCGGCCTCAAAGCTTTGGCCAAGGAGCTGCACGTTCCCGTCATTGCCCTCTCGCAGCTCAGCCGCGCCTCCGAGCAGCGCGGCGGCGATAAGAAGCCTATGCTCTCCGACCTGCGTGAATCCGGCTCGATCGAGCAGGATGCCGATGTCGTCGCCTTCATCCACCGCGACAGTTATTACAACAAGGACGAGAACGGCGAAGAAGATCCCGACTCCAAGGGCAAGGCCGAGATCATCATCGCCAAACAGCGCAACGGCCCCACTGGCTCTGTCCATCTCGCCTATCTTAGCGAGTTCACCCGCTTTGAGAACATGGCGCATGAAGGTGACGGCGGCAGTTACGAATGACATCGCCCACTTCCACCCGTCCCACCTGGGCAGAAGTCTCGCGCTCCGCTTTATGCAACAACTACCGCATCCTGCGCGACCAGGCCGGGAACGCCGGTGCAGAGGCGGTCGCGGTTATCAAGGCCAACGCCTACGGCCACGGCGCTGCCGAAGCGCTCGCCGTTCTTGCCGACGAAGGCTGCGACTGGTTTGCCGTCACCTGCCTCGACGAAGCGCTTCTCCTGCAACCGCAACTCAAGAACCATCGCACACTTGTGCTCTCCGGCCTCTTCGAGGGCGAAGCAGCAGCGGTCGTTCGCCACGCCCTCACTCCAGTGCTCGGCTCGCTCGATCAGCTCATGTGGCTCGCCGAACGGTGCCGCAAACAGCGGAGCCAGCCTTTCCCGTGCATCTGGAAATCGACACCGGCATGGCGCGCCAGGGCATCCAGTGGAATGACACGGCAGCGCTCACCGCGTTCGCTGCGCAACTTGGGCGGCATCCGCAGCTATCGCTCGAAGCTGCGATGACGCACTTCGCCTCGCCGGAGGATCCCAGTTCCGCGCAGACTGCCGAGCAACTCGAATGCCTCCGCATCGCGCTCGCCACGTTGCGCGAGCACGGCATTGCGCCGCCAGTGATTCACGCCGGCAACTCGGCAAGTCTATTCGATGCCACGCAGATCGCCACCCTTCGTGAGATCGCACAGCAGAATGGCAGCCGTCTCCTGCTGCGTCCAGGCATCGCGCTCTATGGCTATGGCCCGCGCGCAGCCGAACGGAGATTGCAACCCGTGCTGAGTTGGAAGACGCGCATCACCGCGCTCCGCACCATCGCAGCCGGCGAGCCAGTCAGCTACAACGCCACCTTTTGCGCCGCGCGCCCCACGCGTGTTGCACTGCTGCCGGTTGGCTATGCGGATGGCTACAATCGCCTGCTCTCGAACCGTGGCGAAGTGCTGGTGCGCGGCCAGCGAGCACCGATCGCCGGACGCGTCACCATGGACCAGGCCATGATCGACGTCACCGATATTCCAGGTGCCTCAATCGGCGACGAAGTTGTGCTCCTCGGCCAGCATGGTAAGGAGCGCATCACTGCGGACGATCTCGCTAGCCACAGCGGCACCATCGCGTACGAGGTGCTCTGCGCCGTCGGGCAGCGCGTCCCGCGGGTGTGGCAATAGCGACGCGGCTCGCTTAGAAACTAAAGCTCATCTGCAGATCAATCGTGCGGACTGAAGTCTCATTGCGGTTGAAGAACTGCCCCGCCAGCGCGAGCGACTTATCAAAGTTCTGGCTGCTCACCACATTGCTCGGCTGCGCCAGATTCACCACGTTGAAGACGTTGTTTGCCGCAACCGTAAAGTTCAGGTTGTACTTGCGCGGCGCCTCATGCGAGTGCGGTCCGCCGAAGAAGCCTCCACTACCGCTGCCGCTCAGTCCGCCCGGCCCAAGGCCGCCGCGAGGACCGCCGCCACCATGTGGACCACCGTCGCCATGCGGACCCGCCTCTCCGCCCCCTCCGCCATGTCCCTTCAGCTTGGGTCCTATGCCAATGTTCTTACTCAGCCGCACATTCGCGCTGAAATTCGCCGGCCCTCGTCCGCTGCCATACGGAATGATCTTCTCGCCCGGATTGGGCGTGATATTCAGGCATCCGTAGCGTGTTGCGTAGTACTGCGTGGAACCCGGGGTGCATAGGCCCGCGTCCACCACGGAAGGCCGCTCGTTGTACTGATTGTCCTTATTCAGGTCCTGTCCGGTCGTGATGTTGTATGGCGCGCCGGCATTCGCGATGGTAAAGATCGATCCCTGGACGCCATACGGCAGGATCGTGGTGGCAAGCAGGAAAAACCGGTTGCGCACATCGTTGCTGGAACGGCCATAGTCAAAGGCAATATCGTCCTGGCGTGACGGAAAGTAGTTCGCGCCGCTGGTATCACTTTTCATCGAGCCCAGCACGTAGAACGCGGAGACGGAATAGTTCCGTGCACGCGCGTTTACGGACGTGATGAGCTGGTCCTGCCGGTACACGCCTTCCGATTGAAACTGATAGAGATTGCCTTTTCCCGGGAAGGGCACCTCCGGCTGTCCAGTCGTGGGATCGATGATGAGCGTGTTGGTCGCGTAGTCATAGAGCGGCGCATTGATGTTGTCAGTCAAATACTGGTGGATGCCGCGGCTGTAGAGATACGTCACATTGGCGGAGATCGCCTTCGTGATCGTCCGGTCAACGCCGACCGCTCCCTGCATATCCAGTGCCGCCTTCACCTTCGGACTGATGCTGTACGTCGCCGAGCGCGAACTCACCGTGCCCGCGCCGGAAGGCGGCTGGCCAGGAACGTACGTCGGATTCGAATACACAATCTGCTGCTGGTTCAATCCATTCTGGTGAATCGCCTGGATCACGCTCGCGTTGCTGAAGCGGTTGAAGAACCAGCCATAGCCCGCACGAATCACCGTCTTCGGCGGCCGCTTCTTGCCTCCATCCAAGGCGTATGCAAAGCCGATACGCGGACCCCAATCCGCATGGTCGTGGATTCGGTTCTGCGCCTCGAAGCGAAGCCCGTAGTCGAAGGTGAACTTCCGGTTCACTTTCCAATCGTCCTGATAGAACAGCGCTGCATCGAACAGCGTCGCCCGCGCGTTGAAGTTGGTGATCTTCGTCACGCTGCCCTGCGACGGCGTGCCGGCCAGGAATGCTGCCGCGCTATCGAAGTTATAGTTGCCGTTCGTGCCCGCATTGGAATAGTCAGACTCGCGATACGCACGCAGCCGCGTACCGAAACGAAGCGAGTGGTTTTTGAAGGTCCCGGTCGAATAGTTCTGCAGCTCGTAATGATCGCCGCTCGTGCGCGAGGTGCCATCGTTGCTGCCGCCCCCAGTGAACGCACCCTGCACGGTCAGCGTCGGAGAAGTGTCCTGCGGAAGCTGCTCATCGCGATCGCGCTCATACTCGAAGCGCGTGTCATTCACCAGGTGCGCGTTGAACACCTGCGAATCGCTGATCTGAATCGTGTTCTCGATGCTATGCGTGTTGTAGGCCTGTGAGGCCAGCGCATACTGACCCGGGCCGTCTCCTGTATCCACGCCGCGATTGTATTGGTAGCGCACCGACAGCGTGTTGCTGGGCGTCAACTGATAGTCAACGCGCGGCGTCAGGTGCAGGCGTGACTGCGGATTGTCCAGGTTCTGTACAAAATTGCTGCCGCCGTGATCCAGGTAGTAATTCGGATCCGTAGGTGTCCCCGCTGCATTCACGATCAGAATATTTTGGCTGTTGCGCGCAAACACCGCGACAAAATACGAAGCTCTCTTCGAGATAGGGCCGCCCAGCGATCCGTGCAGGAAAAACTGGTGATACGGCGGCGTGCTGGTGACGAAGTGGCTGGTGTTGAGTGCCGAGTCATTGCCGCTCGCCTGGATATATCCGTGCAGCTTATCCGAGCCCGGCTTAGTCAGGATCTCGATGCGCCCGTAACCCAGCTTGTCGAACTCCGCGGAGAATGGGTTCTGATTGATACGGATCTCGCGGATTGCCGACTTGGGCGGTAAATCGCCGCCGGTGAAGCCGTCAATATAAATCTGGCTGCCGCCGTTTCCCGCCGCAGGACCGGCCAGCGCCGTCAGCTCGTTCTGCATCTCGTCCGGATCGTCGGAGAGCGCATCCAGATCTTTGCCGGAGAGCACCACCGCATTCGCATTATCTTCAGGCGACGTGTCCAGTTGCTGCGTATCCGCCGTCACCTCCACCTGCTGCTCCTGGGTGGCGATGCTCAGCGGGATGTTCAGCATGCGCGAAGTGCCGCCCACAATCGACACGTTCGATTCGGAAAAGGGCGTGAACCCGGTCACATTCACATCCAGCGTGTAGGTGCCAGGAGGCAGCGTTCCAAACGAGTAGCTTCCATTGCCGCCGGATGCAGCAGAAAAATTCTTTCCGCCGCCGGACAATTGCACGCTGGCGCCCGGCACGATCGCCCCGCTCGGATCGGTCACCTGTCCATGCAAAGATCCGGTGTTCTGCGCGCGCAGTCGTGGAACAGCGAAAATAGCGAGAATGAAAAGAGAAACGCAAAGCAAGCGAGGCAGACGATTCATCCGATTCCTGAAGAAACCCTTAAGAAAAGAATTGACACTACGGGCAGACGTTTAGAAAAGCTTCTGCATACGCAGACGAGATCACAGAGTAAAAAGTTGAACCCGCAGCGACGAAAAAGATCGCTGAATCGTCGTTTGCGCTGCGTGGGAACGATATCGGCATCGCTGCCAGCGATCTGCCTCTCCATCCGTTACGATAAGTGTAATGCTCAGGAAGCTCTACGCACGTTGGATGTTCCGATGGGAGACCGCGCTCACCACGCGTGACACCAATCGCATCGTGCGTCCGCTCGAGTGGGGCTTCGACTGGCTAGAAGATTTTGCGCGCCCGCGTGGCTTGATGCCCGAAGCGACAATGGATCCCAGCTCGCAGGATCCGGAAGCAAGGCTGCTCGCGATCAATGACGCGGTGCTGCGCAATCGCGAAGCCTTCTACGGCTACACGCGACCCACAGATTTCCGGCTCGAAGAGCGCCATCCGCAGCTCTTTCCCACCAACGTCCGCCCAGAGACTCTGCGCCGCGACGCGCAGCTTCGCGCCGCCGCTGCACTGGGCCGCGGGAAGAAGGCGCACTTCCTGCGCTTCACCTCGCCGGTGCGTACGCCGTACCCGGAGAACGATCTCGTCAACGCGCGCTGGTATCCCGCGCCGCCAGAAAAACAGGCCGACAAGCCGAAGCAAGCCATCATCGTCATGCCGCAGTGGAATGCCGACGCCTTCAGTCACAACGCGCTCTGTGCGCTCTTCAATCGCTTCGGCATCTCTGCCCTGCGCCTCTCGAAGCCCTATCACGACATCCGCCGCCCCGCCGAGCTCGAGCGCTCCGACTATGCCGTCAGTTCTAACCTCGGCCGCACCATCGCCGCCTGCCGGCAGGCTGTGGTCGATATCCGCTCCTGCCTCGACTGGCTCGAGTTGCAGGGCTACGAGCAGTTCGGCATCCTGGGCACCAGTCTCGGCTCCTGCTACGCCTTCATCGCTGCCGCCATGGATCCGCGCCTGCAGGTCTGCGCCTTCAATCATGCCTCGATGTCCTTCGGCGATGTGGTGTGGACTGGCCAGAGCACACGTCACATCCGTGCCGCATTCGAGCCCCTCATGAGCCAGGAACAGTTGAACGCAATCTGGGCTTGTGTCAGCCCGGTCTCATTCATGAAGGAATTCGCCGCACCCCGCCGCAAGTCGCTGGTCGTGCATGCGACGTATGACCTGACCTTCCTCAAGCGCTATTCGCACGAAGTGCTGGAAAACTTCCGCCGCTTCGGCGCCCGCTTTGAATCGCGCGTGCTCCCTTGCGGCCATTACACCACCGGTGAAACGCCTTACAAGTTCATGGACGGCTGGTTTCTCGGGTCCTTCGTCTATCGCGCATTCAAGGAATTGGCCACACTCAGGAAAGTGCGCGGCCGCCGGAGATCGGCCCTCCTCCACACAACCGGAAAGGGACCTCATCGCGCGGTAAGAGCGGGCGCCCCACGCCTTGTGCTGTGACGTGGGTCATCGTCACATCGGCCGAAAAGCCAAAGGCTAGGAGCTAGGGGCTGGAAGCTCTAAAATCCCTACATGCCCAGCCAGACCACGTCCGTCCCATCCGGCATCCAGTCCCGCACGCTCCTGCAGGCCGACCCCGCTGTCGCCCAGGCCATCGCCAACGAAGTCGCCCGCCAGCACGAGGGCCTCGAGATGATCGCCTCCGAGAACTTCGTCAGCCGTGCTGTACTTGAGGCCGCGGGATCGGTCTTCACCAACAAGTACGCGGAGGGCTATCCGGGCAAACGCTACTATGGCGGTTGCGAATTTGCAGACGTGGTGGAAAACCTGGCACGCGACCGCGCCAAGCAAATCTTCGGCGCCGAGCACGCCAACGTGCAGCCCCACTCCGGCTCGCAGGCCAATGCCGCCGCCTACATGTCCGTCCTCCAGCCGGGCGACACCATTCTCGGCCTCGATCTCGCTCACGGCGGCCATCTCACGCACGGCCACAAGCTCAACTTCTCCGGCAAGCTCTATCGCGTCGCCTCCTACGGCGTGCGCAAGGATACCGAGGTCATCGACTACGACGAGCTCGCCGAAATCGCGCGCCGGGAAAAGCCCAAGCTCATCATCGGCGGCGGCAGTGCCTATCCCAGAACATTCGATTTCCCGCGCATGCGCGCCATCGCGGATGAAATCGGCGCCCTTCTGCTCATTGACATGGCGCACTTCGCAGGCCTGGTTGCAGGTGGCGCGCATCCCTCGCCCGTGCCGCACGCGCAAATCGTCACCACTACCACGCACAAAACCCTGCGCGGCCCGCGCGCCGGCATGATCCTTTGCCAGCAGCAGTACGCGGCTGGCGTGGACAGGTCCGTCTTCCCCGGACAGCAGGGCGGCCCCCTTGTGCATGTCATGGCGGCGAAAGCCGTGGCCTTCGGCGAAGCACTCGAGCCCAGCTTCCGCGACTACGCCGCGCAGATCGTCAGCAACGCAAAGGTGCTCGCAGAAGAGCTTGCCGGCCACGGCTTCCGCGTCATCTCCGGCGGCACAGACACCCACCTCATGCTCATCGATGTCTTCGCCAAGGGCATGTTCGGCAGCGAAGCCGAGACCGCACTCCACGCCGCCGGCATTACGGTGAACAAGAACGCCATCCCCTTCGACACCAACCCGCCCATGAAGCCCAGCGGTATCCGCATCGGCACTCCTGCGCTCACCACCCGCGGCATGGGCAACCAGGAAATGCGCACCATCGCCCGCTGGATTACCGAAGCGCTGGACAAGCGCAGCGACGAAGCCGCTCTCGCTCGCATTCGCGGTCAGGTCCGCGAGCTGGCAGACACCTTTCCGCTCTACGACTGGCTCCGCGAGCCGCAGCTAACGACCGCGCGCTAACACGCCATCCCGGAATTGTTGCTCCGTCTGCCGAGGTCTGTCGGAAGATCACGCGAACTCAGCGCATTTCAAGCAGGCTTTCTCGATGATGGGTAAGACCTGGGAAGTGAACTGGATCAAGACCGAAGGCCGGATCATCGGCGCGCCGCCAAGCCAATCAGTGACACGGCCGCGCTTCTCGGCTTGGTACAATTCACTTCGGCTCGCGGGCTCGTTGGTTTCAGTCGAGGAGAAGACATGAGCAAACCGGCCTCTGTCACTTGCGTCCCTACGAATAGAAGAAGCTTCCTGAAGGGTTCCACCGTGTTGAGCGCCGGCCTATGCGGCCTGCTTGGCGGCGCACTGCGTCCGGAAGAAGCTGTAGCGGCGACTGATCCACCCGGGCTCGACATCCTTGGACCCAAGCCGGGCTACTCACCGCAGGTAGGCACGCTTGTTTCCATGCTCACGTGGATGCGCGACGCAAACGGTATTATCCACGCGACGAAGGGTCTGACCGAAGCCGATCTTGATCATCTCTTCGATGCCCACGCGAACACCATCGGGGCGCTGATGCTCCATCTCGCCGCGACCGAGACGTACTACCAGATGAATACCTTCGATGGCATGCAATGGGGTAGCTGGCCGGAGCCGGTCAAGCAGAAGTGGGACGCTGCCATGGGTCTGGGCGATGCCGGACGCAAGACTATCAAAGGGCATGATCGCGATTACTACCTGAATCTCCTTCAGGAAACGCGGGCAAAGTCGCTGGCCGAATTCAAAAAGCACGATGATGCATGGCTCATGGCCGTCGACAAAGACTGGCCCTGGGGACCAACCAACAACTACTGCAAATGGTTCCACGTCTGTGAACACGAGGCGCATCACACCGGCCAGGTCGCACTGCTGCGGAAGCGGCTGCCGGGCGCGAAGCCGGATGCGGAGTAGCGAATCGTTAGAGTGATCTCCGGAGTCCAACATGGCTGACGCTGCGTATTCTTACGAAACACGCCTCAACATCCTGCACCAGCCGCTTGAGCGGATCGACGTAAAAGCATTGGCCGACGCCTGCGAATACAAGTGGTTCAACCAGACGCTGTGCAAGGTGAACAAGTCGGTGGTGCGCGTAGGCGTGGTCGAAGGCGAATACCACTGGCACAAGCACGACGCTGACGATGAGTTTTTCTATGTCGTTGAAGGAAAGCTGCTCATCGATCTCGAAGAGCGCATCGTCGAGCTCGCGCCCGGGCAGGCATTCGTCGTGCCCAAAGGAATCGTGCATCGCACCCGCGCTCCGCAAAGAACCGTGATCTTGATGGTGGAGAACGCCGGAATTATTCCAACCGGTAACTAGAGGAAGCAGCTGACGGCACCGATCCCGTAAGATAGAGCCATGCAGGCGGGCTGGACGGCCGCTGCCGGCTGTTTATGCAGCCGGGGGAGGAAAGTCCGAACTCCGCAGGGCAGTGTGCCGGATAACGTCCGGGATCTGCGCGTCAAGGCGCAGAGACGGCTAGTGCCACAGAGAACATACCGCCATCGCGCGCAAGCACGACGGTAAGGGTGAAAAGGTGCGGTAAGAGCGCACCGCTCCCGCTGTAAAGCGTGGAGGCAGGGTAAACCCCACACGGAGCAAGACCAAATAGGGAGGGAGACCGCAGGCTGGCCCAATCGCCTGCAGTCGCGTGCCGGCCCGGCGCGCCCACGTGGGCCCTCTGGCGGCTTCGGCCGTCAGAGCGGAAACCTCCGGGTAGGTCGCTGATGAACGTCGGTAGCAATACCGCGTCTAGAGGAATGGCCGTCCTCGACAAAATTCGGCTTACAGGCCCGCCTGCAAATTTTTCGATGCGAGCCACCGCGGGGTGTTTACGCCCATCTGCCAGGTCGCCGACTAGGTTGAAGGAATGCTTCAGCGACGCGCGTTTGCTTCCATCGCGGCCAGAAAGATATCGACGGCGAAGCTGACCCAGGCTTTTCGCTGCGCCTGTGTCTTGGCTGATTTGGCTTCCAGGCCGAGCCACGCGCGAAGGCTTGTGGCGCTGACGATGAGGCCGAGCAGAACTTCGACCGCCTGCTCCGGATCCCCGCACTCGATGTTGCCGAGTTTCTGCTGCGCGCGGAGATAGTTGGCCAGCATGGCCCGCGTTCTGCCGGGGCCGCGCTCCCAGAAGATCTCACCCAATTCGGGGAACTCCATGCACTCCGCGATGACGACCCGGTGGACGCCGCGCGCGTCGTCGGTGACGATGAGTTCCAGCAGCTCTGACCCGCAGTGGACGAGAGTTTCGCGCAGGGTGCGCCCTTCGCCTAGCGGGCCGATCGCTTCAAAGAGATGCGACGCCTTGCGCTCGACCAGTGCTGCGAAGAGCGCGGCCTTGCTGGGATAGCGCGCGTAGAGCGTTTGCTTGGATGCTCCGGCCCGCCGGGCGATCTCGCTCATGCTGGCACCCTTGAAACCCTGTTCCAGAAAGACTTCGGTCGCGACATCCAGGAGCCTTTCGGCACGAGTGGCGACTTCACGCGCGGGCGGGCGGCCACGGAGAGATTTCCGCTTTCGTGCCGCAGGCTTGCGGGTTGCCTCGCCCGGCGCTCTCGCTTTCATGAAGTAAGCATAGCGAATGTGACGAACTGCAGGTTGATGGTGCTTGCATAAATGTACCGCGTGGTACTATTTCTCCATATGGCAGCGACAGCGACCAACCCGGCCCAACAGTCCACATGGAAGCCGCACCATAATCCCTGGGCAATTGCCCTGACGGTAACACTGGCGACTTTCATGGAGGTGCTGGATACCTCCATTGCAAACGTGTCCTTGCCGCACATCGCCGGATCGCTCGCGGCGAGCCAGACCGAGGCCACCTGGGTAATCAGCTCCTACCTGGTGGCCAACGCCGTCATCCTGCCCATCAGCGGCTATCTGGCGACACTGATCGGACGCAAGCGCTTCTATATGAGTTGTGTGGCGATATTCGGTGTGAGCTCGCTGTTGTGCGGCCTCGCGCCGTCGCTGGGGATGTTGCTGTTCTTCCGTGTGCTGCAGGGGCTGGGCGGCGGCGGTCTCGCGACGTCGGAACAGGCCATCCTGGCCGACACCTTCGAGCCGAAGAAGCGTGGGCAGGCCTTCGCGCTATACGGACTCGCGGTGGTGACGGCGCCAGCCATCGGGCCGTTGGTGGGCGGATGGATCACCGACAACTATCAGTGGCGATGGATCTTCTTCATCAACGTGCCGGTAGCGCTGATCTCGATGTACCTGACGAACCGCGTGGTGGAGGATCCGCCGCATCTGGTGGAGGCGGTGAAGAAGGCGCGTGCCGGCCTGATCAAAATCGACTACACCGGCTTCCTGCTTACGGCGATGGGCTTTGGCTGCCTGGAAGTGGTGCTAGACAAGGGGCAGGAAGATGATTGGTTTGGATCGCACTTCATTACGACCTTCACTGTCATCTGCATCGTCAGCATCGCGGCGCTCATTGTCTGGGAGCTATGGCAGATCCGTAAGGGTCAGAAACCGGTGATCGAGCTGCGGCTCTTCCGCAGCCGCACATTTGCGCTGTCGTTCCTCATGATGTTCATCCTCGGCATCGCGCTCTATGGGACAACCATCCTGATCCCGCAGATGCTGCAGACCTTGATGGGATACACAGCGACGAATGCGGGCAAGACGCTGTCGCTGGGCGGCATCGCAACACTCATCTGCATGCCCATCGTGGGCATCCTGATCGCGAAGGTGGATGCGCGCTATCTGCTGGCCTTCGGCTTCGGCATCACCTCAATTGCGCTCTTCCACATGACGACGATTCATCTGTCGATGAGCCTGAGTTATGCGGCGTGGCTGCGCTTCTTCCAGGCGACGGGACTTGGTTTCATGTTCATCCCCATCCAGACACTTTCATATGTCGGAGTGCCGATGGAGAACAACAATGATGTCTCCGGCTTGACCAACCTCGCCCGCAACATGGGCGGATCGGTGGGAACCGCGCTCGTGGCAACGCTGCTGGCGCGCCAAGCGCAGCGTCATCAGTCCTACCTGGGCGCGCACCTCACCGGAGGAGCCGCGCCGTATCTGCAGGCGACAACGCAGATGAGCCATCACCTGGTGACAGGCGGGCTGTCAGCGACGGGAGCAAACAGCGCGGCGATGTTGCGGCTCTACCAGCAGCTGCAGCAGCAGGCGGCCATGCTCTCCTACATCGATATCATTCGCTTCTTTGCCTTCGCCGCGCTCTGCATGGTTCCCCTTCCCTTCATCATGCGGAAGTCGCGCGGCGGAGTGGCGATGCACTGAGAGGAATGTATGCACCTGACCGACGAACAACTCGTAGATGCGGCGCGCGCCGGCAATGAGAACGCGTTTTCCGAATTGTTCACGCGCCACCAGAAGCGCCTGCTGATGCTGGCCTTGCACTACCGGCTGACAGCGCAGGACGCCGAAGATGCAGTGCAGCAGACGATGCTGAAGGCATGGCAGGGACTGGCAAGCTTCCGCGGCGAGTCGCGCTTTGCGACATGGATCACCCGGGTACTGATGAACGAGGTCTTCCAGTTGCAACGGAAGAGGGCGCGCATGCGACTAGAGGAGATGGAGAGCGCGGCGCTTGCGGCAACGCTGGAGTCCGGTAGCAGGTGGACGCCACGGCCGCTTTCGCAGGAGCAGCGCCTGCTGGTGATCGAGCGGAACCGGGTGGTGCATGCAGCGCTCCGGTCCTTGCCGGAGTCCCTCCGGTCCGTGCTGCGGATGCAGTTCTTCGACGAGCACTCCCTCGAGGAAATTGCCGCCCAGATGAACCGTCCGGTAGCGACCGTGAAGTCGCGCCGGCACCGGGCGCGGCTTGAATTGCGGAAGCGATTTGCCGAGCGGCTGCGGACAGTCGATCCATCCCCGGCGCTAACCTGATCCGTCTCTGTATCCATATCTGGGCTAAGTTCCGTCCGTTGCGTTCCGCAGGAGTACATTGTCCGGGACGGCCAACTCCGGAGGACGGAAGGGATGAAGATGGTTCGGGGGCAAGCTCGACTCGCAATGATTGCGTGCGCGTTCAGCGGAGTGTGCGCATGGACGGCGTGGGGGCAGACCACTGCGCCACCTGCGGCAACCACAGCGGCCACGGCGGTTCCACACAATTCAAGTTACATCGAACCGGATGGGACGGCACACGTGGGCCGGATAGTGCCCGTACCGCAGTCGCTGAGCCCTGAAGCGCAGGCGACGCTGCGGCGTCCGGAGACCGACGCGAACATTCCCATCCCGCTGGAGAAACGGCGCGCCATGACGGATGCATACACCGCCGGAGCGGAGAAGCAGTGGCAGAAGCTGTGCCCGGTGACGATTGCCAACGACACTATGGCGGGAGTGCCGGTACGGCGTGTCACACCGATGACGGTGCCGGCAGCCAATGGGGACAAGGTGCTGCTGGACCTGCATGGCGGCGGCTTCGATTCGGATTCGGGCAGCTATACGGAGACAATTCCGATTGCATATTACGCACAGGTGCCGGTCGTGGCGGCGCTGTATCGGCTTGCCCCGGAGCATCCGTTTCCGGCGGCGGTGGACGATGCCGTGGCGGTCTATCGCGAGCTCCTGAAGACGCACAAACCGGAGCAGATTGCGATTTATGGCACGTCGGCGGGGGCGATTCTGACCGGTGAGGTAGCGGTGCGGCTGAAGCAGTTGTCGCTGCCGGAGCCGGCGGCGCTGGGCATCTTCAGCGGGTTTGGAGATTTTGCGCGGCCGGGCGACTCCATCCATCTTTATGGACTGCGTGGATTCAACGGATACCTGGCCACGCCGAATGGCGATCGGGAGCTGTCTCCTTATGTGGGCAGCACGGATAGGAAAGACCCAGTGCTTTCGCCGATCTATGCCGACCTGAAGGGGATGCCTCCGACCCTGTTTGTAACCAGCGGGCGTGACCTGCTGCTGAGCGGGACGTCGGACCTGCACCGCGCGTTTCTGCGGGCCGGCGACGATGCCCAACTGATAGTCTTCGACGGGTTGCCGCATGCGTTCTGGTATAACCCTGAGCTACCGGAGTCGACCGAAGCGAATCAGGCTATGGCGAAATTCCTGGCGGAGCATCTCAAGTGATATTCGCTGGTCTGCGAGAAAGGCTGCATACTCTTTTGTCGCCAGTGCGTATAGCAGAGTGAAGGTTGTTATTCAACTCCGGCACGGTCGTCGGGTTCCAGGTGGCCACCTGCAGACATCGCTCGAAAGCTTTCGCGAGCTGATGCGCGAGCACCAGTCGATGGTGTTCAGCATTGCGCAGCGCATCGTACGGGACCCGCCGCTGGCCGAGGAGGTGGCGCAGGATGTTTTCTTCGAGCTCTATGAGCAACTGCCGTCGCTTGCATCTGACGAACATGTGGTTCATTGGCTGCGGCGGGTGACGGTGCATCGCTCGATTGACCAGGCGCGCCGCAGGCTGCGGCGTCCACAGGATTACGCGGCGGTCAGCTTTGCGGAGCGTGGTGTTGCCGAGCCGATGGCGGTGGCGCATGGCGGCGATCCGTGGCTGACCGAGCGATTGCAGCAGATGGTGGCGAAACTGCCGATCGTGCCGCGCACCATCATTGCGCTGCGCTATCAAGAAGGCATGGGCCCGGAGGAGATTGCCGCCGTGCTGGAAATGCCGGTGAGCACGGTAAAGAGTCACCTGCAGCGGGCCCTGAAAGTGCTACGTGCGAAGGCCCAGCGCCTGCGCAATTGAGAGGTTGAAGCTATCGTATGTCGCGACTCATACCCAATCCGAATGAAATGGAAGAGCTGGAGGACCAGCTTCGTCATGCGCTGCGGCGTGAGGCAGCGCCGGCCTCGCTCGCTCCTGCCGTAGAAGCACGCATGCACACTCCGGCCGCAGCTCCGGTCGCAGTGCAGCCTGCCGCATTCGAGCCGCATTTATTCAATCCGGTGGTGGATGAGCCGGTATGGCGGACGTGGCTGGGGAATTTGCGTGGCTTGTTTGTGCGGGAGAATTTGCCGCCGCTGGTGCTGACGTCGCATCCGGTGGCGGTGCCGGATCCGTTCCGGGTGAAGCGCAGCCCGTTGTCGTCGTCGCTGTCGGTAGGCGCGCACGTTGCCATCATCGGGCTGATCATTTTTCTCATCATTGAAGCGCGGATGCATCCCAAGCCGGTGCCGCCCAAGCCGCAGATGGCGGCCATCGACATCACGCCCTTCCGTCCGATTGCGCCCAAGGGTCCGGCGATGGGTGGTGGCGGCGGTGGTGGCGCGCACGAGCTGGTGCAGGCGCCTAAGGGCAAGCTGCCCAAGTTTGCGGAGACGCCGATCACGCCGCCGATGCTGGCGGTGAATGAGCATCCCAAGCTGGCGGTGGAGCCGACGATCAAGATGCCGCCGAACATTGCGCTGCCGAATAACAATCTGCCCAACCTGGGCGATCCGCGGACGAACATCACCGGGCCGTTGTCGAACGGGACGGGATCGGGCGCGGGTCTGGGCTCGGGCGATGGTGGCGGGATCGGATCGGGCTCGGGCGCAGGCTATGGGCCGGGCGAGGGTGGCGGCTACGGTGGCGGGTTGTATCACGTGGGTGGCGGTGTGTCGCCGCCGGTGCTGATCTACTCCGTCGATGCTGAGTTCTCGGACGAAGCGCGGCGGGCGAAGTATCAGGGCGTGTCGGTGGTGAGCTTGATCGTGGACGCGCACGGGCTGCCGCAGCGCATCCGCGTGGTGCGCAAGCTGGGCATGGGGCTGGACGAGAAAGCAGTCGAAGCCGTGCGCCAGTACAAGTTCAAACCTTCGATGTACCAGGGCAAACCCGTCCCCGTAGAAATCACCATCGAAGTCAACTTCCATATCTACTGAGGCGAGTACGTAACCGAGGGCGCAGCGAAGATTGAGACTTTTGCGCACCGGGATTAGTCTCTCTAACGTCGAGGTGAGTTCGGTGCGCCTGCGTTGGGGTCTCGTTTCATTCGCACTTCTTTCCTGCCCATTCCCATCCCATGCTCAGGCTATTCCCGCTGAGGGCCAGGCACCTGCCGCCACCTTCAAAGCGGAGACGCGCGCCGTCGATGTCGACATTGTGGTCCTCGACAGCCACGGCGAGCCAGTGAAGGGGCTTCACAGGGAAGATTTTGCGATCACGGAAAATGGCGCTTCGCAGACGGCTACATTTTTCGAGGAGCACCCCGCAGAGACGGCGCAAGCGAATGCGGCAGCAAATGTACTGCTGATCGATACGTTGAATACACCCAAAGAAGATCTGGGCTTTGTCCGGAGGCAGGTTGCGGACTATCTGAAGAAAATGGCGGAGGGAAGCGCGTTAGCCTCTGAGACGCATCGGGGTGAAGATGCGCAACGGCAGCAACACGCTGGCGTGTCGCCGAGGCTACTATGCAACGGAGACGGTATTCGGCACGAGGCCGGGTATGGCCACGAATACGGCGAAGACCAGCACACCGGGCCCACTCCGCAGCCTGTGAAGGGTCCTGCCGGCACGAGTATTACGCCCAGCCCTGAAGGCGTCTCCTAGTTCAAATGAACTCGGCTATTTACTTCCTTTGTAGTCGACGAACAGATCCGGGAACTGCTGTTTGAGTGCTGCGATTTTTGGCCGATCGCAGACCAGGATGTAGGGATTGTCCGGATTGTGGAGCGCGTAATCCTGGTGGTAGTCCTCGGCGCGGTAGAAGCCCTTAAGCGGGACAACCTGGGTGACGATGGGACGTGGGAAGATGTGCGCGGCGTCGAGCTGCTGGATGTACGCGTTCGCAAGGCGGTGCTGCTCGTCATTGGCGTAAAAGATCGCGGAGCGGTAGGAAGTGCCGACGTCGGGACCCTGCCGGTTGAGCTGCGTGGGATCGTGCGCGACGGAAAAGAAGATGCGTAGCAGCTCGCCGTAGGTGATCTTCGACGGATCGTAGACGACCTCGACCGATTCGGCGTGGCCGGTGGTTTCCGTAGTGACCTGATCGTAGCTGGCGGTCGAGGCTGAGCCGCCCGCGTAGCCGGTGGTCGTCTTCAACACGCCCTTCACGCGCTCGAAGACCGCTTGTGTCCCCCAGAAGCACCCGCCGGCAAAGACTGCGGTCTGCTTGCCGCTAACTTTCGTGAGGGTTGCGTCTGTGCTGGGGGCTGGGATCGGCGCGCGGGTGGCCGCGTTCACGGTACAGCCGCCGGTAAATGCGGCAGCGAGCGTTATGGCCAACAGAGATTGGACGAGCGAAGTACGCATGAGAGACCTCACCTGGAATACGTAGCGCTGACCCGCGATGGATTGCGCAGCGAAGCCCAGTATGGATGGGACGACGTGGAGCGGTAGAAGTTACACGAGAGTTACGCGAACCCCGCGCGGATGTTGGAGAATCTATGGAAGATGAGCAATGTACGGGTGGATGAAGGAACGATCCGAATCGCCACGGAGGCAGATCGGGAGCCAATCCGGGGGCTGGTGAACCAGGCATTCGAGGTGGAGCGCTTTCTGAAGAGAGGCGGCGGCGACCGGCTTCAGGACGACGGCGAGTTTGAGGCGCTTTGGGAGCGCGGCACCTTCCTGGTGAAGGAAGAAGATGGGATTCTGGTGGGTTGCGTGTATGTGGAGCTGCGCGGCGAACGTGCCTACCTGGGTCTGCTGTCGATTGCGCCGGGGCGACAAGGGACCGGGCTCGGCAGGCAATTGAACGCCGCGGCGGAGCAGTATGCGCGCGAGCAGGGCTGCCGGTGGATGGACCTGCGCGTGGTGAGTCCGCGCGCCGAGCAACTGTTGCCTGTTTATCGCAAGCTAGGTTACGTGGAGACCGGAAGTCAGGAATACCCCGATGTGTTGGTGGAGAAGATGGCGATTCCCGGGCACTTCATCCTGATGGAGAAGACGCTCTAAGGAAATAAAATACGGCCCAGCAAATGAACGCTGGGCCGCGGGATGAAGATGCAGGCTACTTCAGCGTGTAGACGCGCACGTAATCGAAGTTCATGGTGAAGCCTGCTGCGTTCTGGGCAGAGATACCAATCTGCGCGCCGGAGCCCAGCGTGTGCTCCCAGGTGCCACCGCGAGCCCAGTGCTCGCCGTCGGTGGAGGTGTAGGCGGTGTAGAGCTCGCCGCCACCGGAACCGTTCGTTGCGGGGTTGCTGTGTTTCGCGATGCGCAGCCAGGTTGTTGGGCCGGCCGGGCCGACTAGCTGGTGATCATAAGTTGGATAGTTCGCGGGCACTGGGCCCATCTGCTTGCCGAACTCGGTGAGACGGACGTCAAAGTTGGGGAAGACGTCGAGCTTGATCGAGTTCTGGTCGTTGCCGTAGATGAAGAGCGCACCCTGCGCAAAGTTGTAACAGCAGCTGTTGTCAAAGGGAACGCTGGTGGTGACCTTAGTCTCGACCATCCAGTCGCCCGGAGGCGTCGGCTCGCCGAGGATGGAGACGACGGCGGGCGATCCATTCTCATCCGGCCCCTGCGTCTCCACCTGATAACTCGAGCCGGTGAGGACGTATGTGTTGTCCGCCTGCGAGTGGATGAAGTGCCACTGCGGCGAGAGCGTATTGGAATTGAATTCATCCGAGAGCGAGGCGATGAGTTTACCGGGTTGATCGGGCTGGAGCACGCGCGTGCGGTGTGCGTTGTACTCCCATGGCTGCGCGGCGGGCACCGGCTGCGCAGTATTCGATGGGCCATAACCACCGCGTACAACCGGCCACTCATTGACCCAGTCGATAGGATCGATTAGCGCGGGGCGGATAGTGACGCCGGGGAAGCCGGCGAGATACGGCGTCACGCTGCTTACGGCATGGTAGAGCATGTAATCCTGGCCGACATCATCGGTGAAAACGACATTTCCACCAGGGCCGACGAAAGTGTTGCCGTTGGCCGCGACGGAGAAGGTCCCGCCCGGTGCAAAGTTGGTGAGGTCAATGCCATCTTTGTCGAGGAAGGGACCCATCGGCGTGTGCGCGCGACCGACCTTGACGCTGTAGCCGGTGAGTGGGCCATCGCAGCAGTTAGAAGTGGAGAAGAAGAAGTAGAACCAGCCATCGTGCTTCCAGAAGCTGCCGCCCTCACCATAGTTGTCGATGCCGATGAGCTTTTCGGACGAGGTATCGGAGGTAAGGCCGTCGGCAGAAAGCTTGCGCACGCTGATACCGCCGAAGAAGCTGCCATAGGAAATGTAGAGCTGACCGGAATCATCGGCGATGACATCTGGATCGATAACCGCGCGCTGTGAACCGGCGCAACAGAAGGCCGGCTCATTGGGAACAGCCGGCGCGCCTGCGTCGGTCCACGGGCCGGCGGGTGCGGATGCGGTGGCAACCCCAATCGCTGGGCCGCCGGCGACCGTATTGGGCGCGACGTAATACATGTGGTACTTGCCGTTCAGGAACTTCACGGCCGGCGCCCAGAATTGATTCGTCGCGGTGCCGACCCAGGCTGGTGTCTGCGAGAAGGCGTCGCCTATGTAGGTCCAATGAACCAAATCCCAGGACCGGAACTGCGTGATGAGGTGCGGGCGCGGATTGCCGCTCGCGTCGAGGTCCTGTGAGTTGAGCGGATCACCGGTGCAGTAGAGATACCAGGTATCGCCGCCGCGCTGCTGCTGGTGATAGATGGCGGGGTCAGGACAACTGACCGCGGGCTGTCCATTGGTCAGCTGCAGCGTGAGCGGGTTGGTGTAGGTACGAGGGAAGCTGTAATTCGTGGGAATGTTCGCGGTTTGCGTCTGCGCGAAAACGAGCGAGGGCGCGAGATACAGCCCGGCGAAGATGAATCGCATGATGCTGCGGAGGAGTGGCATAGAGCTCCGGGGAGGATGGAAATGTCCAGCCGGGAAGCGAGTGTAAGCGCTCTACAAAAGCGCCGGCAATGGTCCATTCCAACTAGATCCAGTCACGCGAAATTCATTTTCCGGATGTGTTGCTCAGCTGGTTTTTCTTTCCGATGCCACGCATTTCGTGCACCTGGACCGACGAGATCGTGCAGGACGTTCTCGCGATCCACTGGGCGTGACAGAAGTCTCTCGGAGACATCATCCGCGGCGCACCGAGTAAAGAAATCGGCGCGCCGCACGGAATCAGTTATCGGATTGAATCAGGCGGTTTGAGTTAGGCAGACTTCGGGAGCTTTTCAGGATCGGGCGAAACGCGGCTGGCTCTTCGGGCCAGGTCTTCGCCTTTGCGGATGCTTTGGGCGATGGATTGTATGAATTCAGGAGTGTCCGCCACGCGCAGTCCATCCTGACCGATCCAGTTGCCGATCCCATCTTTACCGAGGGGACCTTCGCCGGTGGAATCGTTGTAGTACTCATCGACCACACCAGGCGTCGGTGGAAGCTTGCCGATCGAGAAGCGTCCCGTGCCGAGACTGTCGAGTGCGGCGGTGAATGCCTTCATATGGGTGATTTCGCGCGTCATGAGGAACTGCAACGCCTCTTTGCTGCCCGCGTCGTCGGTCAGGTGCATGAGACGTTCGTAAGTGATCTTGGCGCGCGCCTCAGCAGCGATGTTGTTGCGGAGGTCGACGTCGAGCTCGCCGGAGATCTTCAGGTAGTCGGCCGTCCAAGGATTGCCGGCGGAGTTGAAGAGATTGAGACCGCCGCCACCGGTGACGGCGACGATTGGATCCTGCTCGGCTTGTTCAAGCGCTTTCTTCATCGGCATCATGTGCATGCGGATGAGCGCTCCGACAACTTCCAGATGACTGATTTCTTCAGTGCCGATATCCATGAGCAGATCCTTGCGTTCGGGATCGTCGCAGCTCCAGCCCTGGATGGTGTATTGCATGGCCGCGGCGAGTTCGCCGTTCGCGCCGCCAAACTGCTCCAGGAGCATTTTGCCGAAGCGCGGATCCGGCTCGCCGACATTGACGTCGTACATAAGCTTCTTGACGTGGTGATACATGGGGGATCCCTCCTGAGGGTCTCTTCACATGAGATGATGCCGGGGAGGGATTCTGTCACCTGCGCAGGCCGGCATTTTCGCGCACATGCTTTCAGGATGGATAGAGCAGTGTACGAGGCGGCGATGACTCGTCACCTTCGCGGTGTCAAACTTGACTTCGCGTTTTCCAGTTTTCCAGACAACTCGCGCTCACTTTGGCTCGAGCTCCGCGGCGGAGACTGGGGCTGCGCCCGGCGATACCTGGGCTTGTTGCAGGCGATATCCATCGCGAGTGCGAATGTGATATTTCTGCAGGTCTTTGCCGGCGAGTTTCACCGTGATCCTTCGCCAGCCGCGGTTGGGATTTGCGGTTGGGTAGTAGGTCAGTGTGTAGAGATGCGCAAGATCATCGCGAATGGATGCGAACGCGCGAGCCTCATCTTTCCAGCTCTTCGCGAAGTAAGCCTTGCCCCCGGTTGCCTTGCTCATGCGTTCGAACACGGCGGTAGATACCGGCTCATCTTGTGCGAGCTGCGTACTGATCATGTAAATGACGGTGCCCGTCGACTGCGCCAGCTCTGCTACATCCTCCGGCGGCACCAGGCTGGCATTATCGGGACCGTTGGAAAAGACCACGATGACTTTGCGCCCGGTGTAATGGGCCGTATCTTTCACCGTAAGCAAAAGGCAGTTATAGAGGGCTGCATCGTCTCCGGCGACCGTGCTGCGCACTCCACGCAGGACCTGACCACGGTCTGAGGTGAGTGTGGCTCCCCGGGAAAGATCGCGGCTGTAGGAATAGAAAGCGATTTTGCTTGCCCCTTCCAGAGAGCGTACAAAGTCGGCGATGGAGTCCTGCGCGAAGGCAAATCCTCGATACATGTAGTTGCTGGTGTCGAAGAGGATAAAGACATTTGCACCATTGAGCTGTGGGAACGGGCCCTGTTCATCTGTGGCCGAACGGTATGACTGGACGGATGCAGCCGGATTCCCCAAGGCTCGCTTGAGGGGCGTACCGGTCGAGGGAGCGGTGTCACCCGGAGGCAGATCTACCAAGCTACGCGTCGGGCCGTTGCCTTCCTCGAAGGTCGCCATCTTCTGAGGAAGCTTGTCTTCGGTGATCACGAAGTCTTGCGGACTGAGGCCCTGGATGTAACGGCCCTTGCTATCAGTTACCGCGACATTCAATTGCACAAGATTGACGTTCACCTGAATCCGGCCGCTGTCCTGGTTATCCTGTGGGTCCTGCGCAGTGGCCTGCACGCCCGCGTCGGAACAGAGCGCGAGCGATATCAAGAGGAATAAAAAGTATCTTTTGCGCATAGTCCCTTCCAACATCCCGAATTCATATTTACCCGCGCCATGACTAATGGCCGGGGGCTTCCCCTATTACCGGCAGCGAAGCAACTTTGCCTTGTCTAAATTCATCGCCGGTCTCCTGCATGGCGCGTTGTATGGCCGACAAGTCCTCCAGGTCCGTCGCAAAAATCTTCGAGACCATCCGGCGCGTCAGCTCGGGAACCAGGCGATTCAACATCACCGGGGTGTACCCCATCTCATCTGCCAGGCGTGCCCAATAGAGATTGGAGGAATCCCAGGACTCTCCAAATAGCCGGCTATCTTCTCCTCCGGAGGCGGGGAATGGTTTTACGTTCAACAATTCGAGCGAATTCGTCTGGGCAAGAATCGGATGCGGTGTGCCGAAGTCGCTCGAGAGACGCGTTCCGCTGGTCTCTGATGGATCCTCGCGCCGCAATTGATCGAGCTCGTGGTTCGCCGGTCCTAACGATGTCAACTCCTCCGGGAACTTGCTGCGGAATTCAGAAGCCAGGTAGAAGTTTTCTCCAGGCAGCAGATGAAGAGGCAATTTGCTGCGAAGATCTCGATCCGCCTGCTCCAGCCGCTGGGGCGCCATGCGCTCGGAAAGGATCGACAGCACCCTAGCTCGCAACTGTTCGTCATTCGCGGCAGCCGACAAAATCTCCTCGCCCGACTTTTGATAAAGGGCGACAGCGTGGAGCTCGGTCGAACTGACGTTCCACCAGCGCGGCACGGTCGCACTGACGACGAGGTCCGGCACCACTTCCTTCCAGATCAGCGCTTGAACGTTCTCCGGAGCGATGAAATCCTCTTCGGTCATCGCCAGTGCATAGGGCAGGTCGGCCAGCGAGCCGATCAGATACGCACCCCCGCCCGCGGGCGTTCCGATACCGAAGAGCTCAGGAGTTTGCCACGGGCGCTCTGCACCGATCACCGAGAATCCCGAGAAATCGTGCGAGCGTACGAAGAGCGGGTTGTTGTGGAGAACCTGCGCCCCAGGCGGTTCGTAGTAGGCGTAGTTCAACCCGACCAGAGTGTCTCTGACGAAAGGAGCAAGCTGGCCCCGAGCCACTTCCAGTTGTGCACGAGAGGATGGCGCTTTGAGGGTTTTCGTCAGGTCGGTTTTTATCTGAAGCTCTGCATGACGGCTGCTGTAGATGGTGGGCGCCCATTCGATTTTTTCATTCTGGGTGAAGATCTGCTGCGGCATTTCAAATCCGCGGAGATCTTCGGCGAGCGGCAGCAGGCTGTTCCCTACATGTGCCCCGCGTTCCATTTGCTGCAGGCCATCGCTGAGAGCAAAGAGCGTGTCGAGAGAGACGAGCCGCTGGTCATCCAGCACGGAGCGGATTCGAGCAGCGATTTCCGCATGCATGCGCTGACCGTCCGCTGTGCGTTGCGGCGGGCCAGCAAGCAGGTCGACGAGTTCCTCCTGAGACCAGCTTCGTTTGCCGGTTGCAGCGAAGTACAGCGCACCTAGCGAATTGTGGGCGGCGTCGAGCAGCTGGTTGGAAGACGAAACTTTCGCAAAAGGCTCAAGCGTCTTTTGCCATGAGGCATTCAGCTTGTCTTGCGGGATCTCCCGCTGCCGGGCCAGGATTTGCCACAGTCCGATGTTTGCTTGAAAGGCTCCCAATGTATTGCCGCGAAGAGAAAGGTGCGGAATGCCGTTGATCGCATCCGCCACATTGATAAAGCGGGTGATCGATTCTTCGCTCAACTGTGGAAACTCGGAGAAGATCAAATACCAATGGCCGAACTGCGAATATTTGGCGGCCAGCAGCCGCACCGTTGGCGCAGACAGATATCTCTCCGGAGGACGCACTCTATCTAATTCGCTGATGGTCAGATAAATCTGCAACGGACCATCGTCCAACGGAACGCGTGAGGACGCAGCCATTGCTTCGACCAACTGATCGGGATGATTCCACTTGCGCGCGCGTTTGTTCCAATCGCGAATGATTTTTGAATCTAACTTCTCCTTCGGTAGGTCCTTCCAGACGTCGAGATTGCCGGGAACATGGGGATCTCCGTTCGGGTCCCACTGCAACCTGGTGAACAGGAGCAGGAGCGATGGAGCTTTGCGAAACGCGGCGTTGGCGGACTGTTCCTGTGAATCTGACGATCGAAAAGCTTCATACAAAGGTCTCAGGCGTGAGCTCTCGGTCAGATGCGCCTGCTGTTCGGGATTGACGCGCGCCAGCGCATCAAAATAGGCGGCGAGCCAGCCATTGTCTTTGGCCACGAGATGAAGGGCGAAATCTCCACCAGACGCTGGGTTGATGCCGACTAAGCTCTTCCACGCCGGTTCAGCAGCCGCTCCTCCGGGGACAATCAGGTGCCCGGACTGGATACAAATCTGGCTTCCATAGAAGTCCAGCACTCCACCATAGGGAAGCAGTCTGCTCAATCCGGGAGAACGTGCGAGTTCCACTCGGGTTTCGCCATCAATCCTGGAGAAGGCCCAATAGAGACGGGCAACCGAGCGATCATGCAGAAGCACATCGATCAGGTTCTGATCCCGTCTATCTTTACCGCTGCCGAGCGCAGTCCAGCTTTTCTCGCTGAGCAACACGGGAACGCGAGACGTTGGAAATGCATACGTGAAGGGATGGTTCTTTTGAAGATCGGCTTCGAGCTCCGTCAGTGGGAACCCTGAATCGATCGTCAGGAAAGCCCTTTCGGCATCCGACGTTGAGAGGAAGAGATCTTTCTGGCCACACCCGGGCCGCAGGCGATATCCGAGAATCTGCAGCAAATTCGCAGCGTGGTCGCAATCGGCAATGTGGATGGACCCACCGGAAGCAGCGGCCAAATTCTGAAGCTCTCTCGCCTGATGCAGGTAGCGATCGACCAGGATCAGGAACTCCGTAGGCCTTCCGTTGTCATAACCCTGAGTGATGACATTGCGGGCCAAGAGCGGAAGAACTTTATCCGAAGGAACCTTCTGGCTGACCGCTGCCATGCGCATAAACGATCGCAGTGGGCCAGGGATGACAACCATCTGATCCGATGCGACTGACTGGTCCGCAGCGGGCGCAGGATCTTCCGGCAGCATTGCGCCGAAAGAGGTTGCATTCGAAACACACAGGTAGACGAGGACGCCCAGACAGGCGGTTAGGGCACGAAGAGGAGAGTTCATTGCAGTAGCCTCTTCGGAACTTTGGGGCTTTGCGACTTAGGGCCGACCGAAGGTCGCCAACTTACAAAGCAGGCCGAGGGAAACCAACAGTCCTTACACAGCAGCTTTCAGTCACGCTACATACTTCATCTCCCAGTTCCATCGTCCGAAAGATATACCATCGGTGGGCGCAGTCAAGCGCTTTCATCGACGCGCTTCGAGAACTGACATTTTCGTGACAATTCATAACTGGAAGGACGACGGGTGAGTCGTTTGTCCGCGGCGGATAGCGATACAACGAAGAACCCTATGGAATCACCACTTACCCTTTGATATCCATCCGGTGGAACTTGTGGCCGACCCGCGCGAGCTTACGATCACATGCACCAACTATGGTGCTGCATATATTCATGGGACGAAAGCGTTGGTCCCGCTCTAGTGATGCCGTAAGGAGGCTTCCAGACGGTTGCGAGCCGGGCCTCGCCTTCGGTCTGCTAAACCCTCCAGCTTGGCTAATCCCAACCTAATGGCGAGCGATACAGCCATCACATTTAAGGTCGCGCCTCAGTGTAGTGTGTAGCTCTGATTGCATTGACGCGAGCACGAAGGGCGCCCCTGTCGTTGCAATAAGTCTGCCAGACCTGTTCTTCCCGTTTGCCGCCGTGCGTTAGACCGCGACCTTTCGTTCCTTGAAATCGGCTGAAGTTGTGAAGCTTCATCGCAACGCCATTTTCGTTCCTAAATTTATGGTCTGAAGCGGCTGCTGATCGCAGCCGATTGAGTTCGTTGCTTAAAGCAACCACTTTCTCGTTCGATGGGGAGAAAGATGAAGGAGACTCGAGCTCAAAAAAAGGTCTAGAGCTAAAACCAGCTCGTCTTGTGTCCAAGGTGGATTTCTGCTGCGAGGGCCTAGGTTCACGTTCAAATCCGCATCGGCATGATGATGTAACGATATCTGTAACCGTCATCGTTCGGATCTTCCGGGCGCATCTGGCCGGCGGACTGGGCGTCTTTAAACTCGAGGCGCACTTCGCCGGTATTGCCGATGGCTTTGAGGAAATCGAGCATGTAGGCCGAGTTAAAGCCGACGACCAGCGCGTCGAACTGGTACGGCGCCTCGATCGTGTCTTCCGATTCGCCGGATTCAGTAGAAGAGCTGGAGATGCGCAGCTCGTTCTGCTCCAGCCGGATCTTGATCGCGCCGGAGCGCTCGTCTGCGAACTGCGCGACGCGCTGAATGGAGCCGGAAAGATCTTCCGAGCGGATGATGATGAACTTGTTGTTATCGCGCGGAAGCACGGCCTCGTAGTTGGGGAATTGGCCGGTAAGCTTGCGTGAGGTAAGGACGCGCTTGCCGATGCGGAAGAAGAGTTGGTTTTCGTCATCGGCGAATTCGACTTTTTCAGCGTCGGTGTTGGAGAGCAGCGACTGCAGCTCCGCCAACGCCTTACGTGGAATGAGTGTCTTCTTCTCGCCACCCGGAACTGCACCCAGGTTCTCGCCCTGTTTCTCGATGTGAGCGAGCCGATGGCCGTCGGTGGCAACCATGGCGAGCGATTCCGGCTTGAGGATCAGGAGCGCGCCATTGAGCGTGTAACGCGATTCCTCGTTCGAAATAGCAAAAATGGTTTTCGAGATCAGGCTGCGGAAAGTGGCCACAGGCAAGGAGACGGAAGACACTGAGGGAAACTCCGGCACCTGGGGAAAGTTGGCGCGGGCCATGCCGACCATCTTGGTGTTGGAGCGGCCAGAGCGGATCTGCACCCAGTGATTGTCCTGGAGCTTGATCGAGATATCCCCGTCCGGAAGCAGCTTGATGTAGTCGTAAAGCTTGCGCGCGGGGATGGTGCAGGAGCCGGGCTTCTTCACTTTCGCGCTGCAGGAGGTCTTGATCGACTGGTCGAGATCGGTGGCCGTGATGGTGAGGCGGCCTTCGGCCTCATCGGCTTCGAGCAGGAAATTGGACAGGATGGGGATGGTGGTCTTGCGCTCGACGACGGACTGGGTGGCGGTGAGCTCGCGGAGCAATTCCTGCTTGCTGACGGAGATCTCCATGGCGAATCCCTGAACGGTGTGCTTGTCTGCTTCGAGTCCTACGCCGGGCATGTGCGGCTCCCCTGAAATGGGCTGCGGTGCTTGGATGGATTGCCCACACTCTACACCAGAGATGCGGCGGGAGTGTAGCAAACCGAACGGCTCCATTTTACGGGCGCTGGTGGCGTGGAAAGCTGGACGTTTCGCGGGAAATCCGGACGCGCCGTTCCGGGCAGACGCTCCGGCGGCGCGAATCGGCCGATTCGCTTCTCTCGATTTTGCTTTCGCGATTCGCTTCCCGTGGTCGCTCGCCATGCACTTTGTGGGCAGGGCCCTCGATAGCCGTCAGCGACGGCTACTACGAAGTAAATCAACAGGTATGTATAGATAGCCGCCGTAGTCGTTTGCTGTGGGGAAGTGGGAATGCGTGGCAAAACCGCGTGGCTATTGAACGCGGGGCAGGTGCGGGTTTTCCAAATCTGGACGATGCGGATGTGCGGGTTTCGGAGAACTGGTGCAGTGAGCGATGGGAGGCATCCGGATCTCCGAAGCCGTCCACAGGCGAAACCGCGTATTGCGCAATGCCACGTTGGTGGATGCGTGGAAATTTGGGGTTTGGTGCGGCAGGAGCGGCGATGGAGCGGGTTGGATTTCCACCGGCGCGAGATTGGGCACCAAGTTTGCAGTGTATCCACAGAAAACAGTGAGCTGTGGAGGAACAGACTCTACCGGGCGAGGATTTTGCGTCGGCGGCCGATGGCGAAGACGGCCATGCCGGTGACAACGATGACAAGGGTTGAGAGCAAAACCTTGCCGATGGCGAGGCCCGGGCTAGCCTCTTCCGGCGACGGAATGGCGGAGAGCACGATGGTGGCGGCAGTTGCAAGGAAGCCGATGGCAGCGAGCGCGATAGCGAGCGGTCTACCGCCGGGAAGCGGGAAATAGGCAATAGCGCCGCGAGAGGCGAGGCGAATCAGCGCCGCGAACAAGAGCAGGAAGGGGAGAAATGTCGTAATGATCGTGAGGCTGACGAGGACGTCGTAAGCGCCACGCACACTTGTGCCCGCCTGGCCAAGGATGGCGACGACAATACCCGCAAGCCCGTAGACGAGAATAGCGACCCATGGCGTCCGGTAGCGCCGATGAATGGCGCCGAAGGCGGCGGGGAGGCATCGGTCCAGACCGGCGACAAAGGGCAGCCGCGAGGTGGCGGCAAGGTACGCAGCTGCCCCCCCAACAGCGCTGAGTGCGACGAGCACCGCGACGATGGGCGAGAGCCAGGAAAGAGACAGACGATCGCAGAGTTGCGCAATGCCACCGATGAATCCATCCAGACCGGAGACGGCATGACTGGGGAGAGCCACAAGCATGGCGGCGGTGCCGGCGATATATGCAATCGCAACGATAAGGCCGGCGAGGAAGAGCGCGCGGGGAAGTGTCCGCTGCGCATCACGGATCTCGTCGCCCATCATGGAGCCAGCTTCGCATCCTGAGAACGCAAAGACGATGGTGGACCAGAAGACCGCGTCGCGAAGCGTGAGGTGCGGCACAAAGGCAGCTCTGGTGAAGTGCGTAGCAGAACCGTAACGTACGGCCACCGCTGCCGCCAGAAGCACCAGGATGAGGACCGGAAGCCAATTGCCGACCGAGCAGATGTTATTCAGCCATTTGCCGGCCTCGATGCCGCGTATGTTGAGCGCAACGATGACGGCAAGCCAGAAGACGGCGAATCCCATGTGCCATGCGGCACTGCCAGCGAGCGAGTGGCCGCGCGGGCCAAAGGCAACCAGGAGCGTGCTCGCGCCAAAGTAGAGGATGCCTGGAAAGTACGGCAGATTGGACATCCAGTACGTCCACGCGGTGACGAACGCCGTGCGATCTCCGAAGGCCTCGCGCGTCCAGACGTAGATACCGCCTTCCTCGGGAAAGCGCGTGCCCAGCGCGAGCACGCTGGTTGCCAGGGGAAGGAAGAAGCAGAGAAGACCGCCGACCCAGATCACGAGTGTGCCCGGACCGGCAGCGGCGGCCGTGGCGATCCAGCGAATGCTGAGAGTAGTGAGGACGAAGAGGACTGTGAGATCGCGCAGACCGAGAGACCGCTTCAGACCATGGCTGCCGGGCTGACCGCCAGCTGAAGGCGAGAGTGGCGGAGTGGCGAGATCAGCCAAGCGCGTCCGCCGTTCGCAGATTGCGATCGGGGGAAGAAGATACTGTGGTGCGCGCGGCTTTGTCCGCTAGGACGGCCATAGCGGCGTTGCGCCCATTGATGGCGATGACACTGCCACCGGGATGCGTGCAGGCTCCGCACATATAAAAGCCGGGCATGGGGGTGCGCGCGGAGAGGCGGTTCGACCACATGTACGGCGGCAGGCACTCGCCCTGGAAGATATGCCCGCCAGTCAGGCCCACCTTCTGCTCGATGTCGGGCGGGCCGAGGACCTGGGCGTCGATGACGGCAGAATTGGGGCCATCGATGTTGGCACAGAACCGGCCGATGGAACGAAGCGCGAGGGCGCGTACCTCGTCGCGGCGCGAGTCCCATGTGCCCGAGTTGAAGGTGTAAGGCACGTACTGCGCGAAGACCGACATGGTGTGCTGACCGCGCGGCGCGACTGTGTCGTCATGCGCGCTTTGGAAGTAGAGTTCGCACCAGAGATGCTCGGGCAGGTAGCCGCGCTTGGCGGCAGCGAATCCGGCCTGCCATTCGGCATGCGTGAGCGGCGCGTTGATCTGACCGTAGTGATGTGGCTTGTTCTGACCCGGTCGCGCTTTGAAGTCCGGCAGCGCGGAGAGGAGGATGTTTAGCTTGACGGTGCAGCCCTGGATTGGTACAGATTCGATGCGCTGACGCCAGGCTGTGTCGGCACTCTGGCCGAGCATCGCGAGAGTCCGGATCGGATCGGCGTTCGAGATGACGATGGGCGCGGCAATGCGCTCGCCGGATTCGAGCAGGACGCCTTCGCCGGGCAGGATCTGAGCGACAGGCACGCCGCTCGCGATCACCGCGCCGGCCTCCTGCGCCGCATCCGCGATGTAGAACGAGACCATCCCCATGCCGCCGGCGACGTAGCCCCACATGCCAGGCATCCCGCCCAGGCGTCCTGACGCATGGTGGAAGCGGATGGAGGCGGTGCCGGGGTCGAAGGGGCTCGCGTTGGTGCCGATCACGCCCTGGCCGAGATAGGCGGACTGCAGGCGCGGATCGCGGAGGTAGTGCTCGACGAACTCAGCCATGGACCAGTCATAGAGCAGATGGCGGCCTTCCTGGTCGTCACCGAGACGGTCGTCAATTTCTTCGGATGCCGGAGCGTCTCCGATCCAGAAGTCGCGCGGGCCTGTGTCGTTGCCGGCCACGCTGCTTGCCGGACGCAGTGCATCCCTTAAGCGCTGCAAGGTGTTGTTCATCGCCTTCCAGCCTTCGACGTCGCCGGGTGCGAAGCGGCGGACCTCGGCTTCGCACTTGTCGTCATCGTCCCAGAGCTGGACGCTGGACCCGTCGAGGAAGGGGACGAAGAGGCCATTGACCGCCGGCGTCCACCTGAAGCCCCGCGCGGGCAGCGAGAGCTCTTCGACGACGAGTGGATGCAGCAGGCCGGCCAGATAGGCGCAGGGCGACATCCTGACGCCGGGAAAGGGCTCTTCAATGGTGCAGGCGCCCCCGATGCGCTGCCGCGCTTCTAGGACGAGGACACGCTTGCCGGCGCGCGCGAGATAAGCGGCGCAAGCGAGGCCATTGTGCCCCGCGCCGACGATGATGACGTCCCACGATTTTGCGGCTAACTCGCGGATGGGTGCAGGGAGGCCGAGCTCGCCTAATTTCTGCGCGGTGGGTGATGTGGTTGCTGGCACCTGAGCGATTTCCTTTGGCGTGGGTATGCTATCAACGGCGATGCGCTCCATGCAGCGCCCCTGCCTCGACGTCAACCTCTGTTGAGCCGCCCTGTTACTCCCCGCGCGCTGAGGATCCCTTGGGTGGGAATTTCTTGAACATCGAATTGATGTCGCTGTTGAGCGCCTTGGTGTTCTTGTCGCTGTTGGTGGAGAGGTCCCGCTCCGTTATGCCGCGCCACACCAGCTCCTTGTCCTTGGTCGAGAAGATATCAACTAGAACATGGCCGACACTTTGATTGTAGACAGTCCTCGTCGCTGTCCCCATCCCGCCCCATCGTCTCGCCCCCCATCCGCCGCCGTTGTAGAGCGTCTGGACCTGCCGCTGGTTGCGCACCTGGTCGTTAGCGAAGAGGGTCGCGTCGCAGTTGGTAGTAGCAAGCTGCCATCCCTTCGCCTGCAGATTGCGATCGACGGCCTCGCGAATGCGGCTTGCATAAAAAGGATTGGAAGTCCTGACGCGGCCCCAGCAGTAGTTATGAAACTGCTCGAAATTCACGTTGTGGTCGTAATCGGTCTGCACTTTGTAAGCAAATGCAGGCATGGCAAGAGCTACAGCGAGAAGCGCGAGCGTAAGGCGTTTCATAGAAGTCCCCTCAGGAATCCGAGTGCTCCACAGTAAAGCCGAAGGCGCGGACGATACGCTAGTGTTTTCTTCAAAAACTTGCGGACTGGCACGCTCACCGCCGCTCCCAGTGCTCCTCATGCCGGTCATCGTGGTACAGAATCCCAGTAACCCGTCCGCTGGAATCCTTCTGGAAGATCAACCTCGTCGGGCTGCCGCTGGGGTAGAAGTACGTCGTCGGGTTCTCCGGCAATAACTCGATCAAATCGTTAGTCCGGTTGCGGGAGAAGAGCTTGTCGCCCTCGACCAGGATGGTGACCTGGCGGACGTCGCCGTCGTAGTAGTCGCCCACATAGTCGTCGTAAATGTCGGGATCGACCTTCGCGGGAATGGGGTGCAGCGGGATGCTGAGCAACTGCGCCTGGGCGTGTGCGTTCGGGATGTCCGAGAGGCGATGGGCGAGCAGCCACTGCGGCAGCGAGCGCTCGGAGTAGGCCTTGTCCCAGGAGTTGTGGTGCCAGCCCTCATAGAGCCACAGCCGCACGTCGCCGCCAGCCGCGGAGAGCGCCTGATACATGATCTGCGATTCCTTGGTGGGTACCACCGGATCGAGCGTCCCGTGGAACATCCACACAGGCGTTTTGCCGACAGCGTGCACATAGGCTTCGGGCAAGATGCTGGATTGCTTCCAGCGCTGCGGCTCGTAGGACCAGAAGATGCCGCCGGAGACGGGCACGATGGCGGCGAAGCGATTGGGATAGTCCTTGGCGATCTCCCACACACCGTAGCCGCCGAGCGAGAGGCCGGTGAGGTAGGTGCGCTCGGGGTCGCCGTGGAACTCCTTCATCTCGGCATCGAGCGTCGCCAGCGCCATCTGCATCATGTCGGGGTCGGTCCAGTGGTGATGGAGATAAGGAAGCTGCGGCATGACGACGATGAACGGCCAGCGCTCCGGGTGAGCGCGGATGGCGTTGGGCAGCCCAACCTGGGTCTCGTCCATGCCGTCGGAGCCGCGCTCGCCGGAGCCATGAAGGAAAAGGATGATCGGCCAGGAGCGCCGCGCGTCGTACTCGATGGGTACGTAGACGACGTAGCGGTAGCTGATGCCGTTGAGCAGGATGACCCGGTTGAGAAAGCCGGTGTCCTGCGGGTGGATGGCGGGATGCTGTGGTTCGCGGGCCGGAGTAGGAGCGGTGGCTGGGTGATCGGCCGGGCGCGCGGCTGCACGATTGTCCGCTCGCGCGGCGAGCGCACTGCTGGCAACGAGCACGGCCAGCAGGACGCTTGTCAGATGGTGGCAACAACGCATTTGGGGAAGGATACCGTACCCACAGCGGGAGTCAGGGTGCCTGTATGGCACTCATTCAGATGCTTGTACGGCTCGGAAGGAATACATGCCCCAGTGGACCGGGTCCGCGGATCGAGTCTCTCGGGACGCGCCCCGGCATTTCTGCCTGGACGATCTAGTCTCAAAACTGAAATAGCCGCCCGCAAGCATTGTGCGGTGCCGTATCAGTTGTTGAGACTTTCCATCAACTTGTTGAGCGTGCGATTCAGGTCTTTGTCCGTGCGCTTCTCTTCATCGATCTTGCCGATGGAGTGCATGACCGTGGTGTGATGCTTACCGCCGAACTGGCGTCCGATCTCAGGCAGCGAGGCTTCGGTCATCTGCTTGGCCAGATACATAGCAATCTGGCGCGGGACCACGACCGAGCGCGAGTTGTTCTTCTGCTTGAGCTCGGCAATTTTCATGCCGAAGTGCTCGGCGACGGTGCGCTGGATCGCCTCAATGGTGATCTTGCGCACCTGTGTGTCGATGAATTGCTTGAGCGCCTGCTGTGCGGTGGAGAGAGTGATCTCGACGCCGTTGAGCGAGCTCCAGGCGAGCAGGCGGGTGAAGGCGCCTTCCAGCTCGCGGATGTTGGTGCGGATGTTGGTCGCCATGTAGAGCGCGACGTCCATCGGCAGCGCGCACTGCTCGCTCTCCGCCTTCTGCTGCAGGATGGCCACCTTGGTTTCGAGATCGGGCGGCTGGATGTCCGCAATCAGGCCCCACTCGAAGCGCGACCGCAGACGTTCCTCGAGACCAGCGAGATCCTTCGGAGGTCGATCGGAGGCGATGACGATCTGCTTGTCACTCTCGTGCAGCGCATTGAAGGTGTGGAAGAACTCGTCCTGCGTACGCTCCTTCGAGGCGAGGAACTGGATGTCGTCGATAAGCAGGACATCGACGCCGCGATACTTGTCGCGGAAGCTGGACATCTTCTCGTTGCGCACGTAGGAGATCATCTCGTTGGTGAACTTTTCGCTCGAGACGTAGCAGATGGCGGACTGCGGCTGGCGGCGCTTCACCTCGTGGCCGATGGCATGCATGAGGTGCGTCTTGCCGAGACCTACACCGCCGTAGAGGAAGAGCGGGTTGTAGGCCTTCGAGGGACGCTCGGCAACGGCTTCCGCCGCTGCGCGTGCGAACTGGTTGCCGGCGCCGGAGACGAAGCCATCGAAGTTGTAACGCGGGTTGAGCTGCGATGCCGTGTTCCAGTCGAAACGTGTCTGCTGGCCGTTCGTGGCGGGCACGGCAGGCCGCTGGCCAGGTTGGCGCGGCGCGCCCGGCGTATGCGCCGAGGATGGCGGAAAGCCGCCGTCTTCGCGAGGCTCGCGCGGACGCTGCGGTACGGAGGGGTCGTTCTCGAGCGTGACGAACTGCACATCCTCCACCTCAAGCTCGAGCTTGTCGATGGCCTCCTGAATCAGATCGCCGTAACGATCGCCCACGTGCTGGAAGTCTGCGGAGGGAATGCGGACGAACAAGACGCGCCCATTGAGATGGCTCATGCGCGTCGGCTTGAGGAAAGTGTTGAAGGATTGCCGATTGACCTTTTTTTCCAGTGCCCCGAGGATGCGTGTCCATGGATCGATGATGGTCGTGCTGGTTGGGACAAAAGACATACGCTTCCTTCAATTGGCGCCGTGCGCCCATGTGGACGATGGTAAACGAGAGAAAAGAAGCAACAGCGCGCCTCCTGATTGGAGGCGCGGTGAGTACAGACGCGAGGTCTGCGGTTAAGCTTCTTTGGCTCCTCTACCGGAATCGCGCCGGGCGGAATCTGTACGCGGGCGCTTGTTCGATCCAGGGTTGGGGCGTGACGCCAGAAAATTCAGTTGTGAACGGAGCCGATACTAGCACAGACGGAAGCATCGAGTGGACGGCTTTGTCAGCAAAAATACCGTGTTGCACCACTGCTTGTGAAGACGCGCGAAATGAGTTCGAAGACGCTCAAGTTTTGTGGTGATCTGACGACGACTTGGCGACAAAGATGAGATGCATGCGAAGAAGAGTTACGAGCGAAGATGAAGATTCGCCGTGATGAAGGCGCCGCGCGTCCGAACGAGACAGCGCTGCCGTGTGAAGGCGGCAAATTGTGTCGAGATGGAGGACGATTCCGTGCAGAAGAAGATCCCCAACCCGCGATCGAAGACTTTGCCTGATTTGCACAGGATCGGCTATACTCAGAACTTGCCCGTAAGGCAGTGATTCTCTTACCAGGGCAGCGATTCTCTTACCAGGATAGTTCGATGCCCAAGCGTACCTTTCAACCCAACCGCCGCCACCGCTCGAAGACGCATGGCTTTCGCACGCGTATGAAGACCAAGGCTGGTGCGGCTGTGCTGTCGCGCCGTCGCGCCAAGGGACGGCACCGTGTCTCCGTGTCGCCGGGCTACCGCGACTAATCCGAGACGAGTTGCGTCCTCTGGCTTCAGGCCGGCAGGACGCGACCAACGCCAAGCCCCTATCGCAGTGCCTCTTTCCACCGCTGCTCCGCTGTCCACCAAACCTCTACCCGCGAAATCAGCGATCGCCCCGGACGCAACTCCGGCGAACCGCTCGCACGCTTGCGGCTGGCGGCTGCACAAGCACGCGGATTATCAACGCGTGTACCAGGCGAGCCGCAAGCAGTTCTCATCCTTGATGACCTATTTTGTCGCCTCGCAGCCGGCAGAGTACGCTGGCACGGGTCCCCGCGTGGGTATCACCGCGGGCAAGGTCCTGGGCAAGGCAGTGGAGCGCAATCGCATCAAGCGGCGCATGCGCGCGGCAATCGTCGGGAATCTGGATGTGCTGCGCGGCAACCTTGACGTCGTGCTGCATCCGAAGCGCACTGTGCTCACCGCCGAGTGGGTTGCGCTCAGGAACGAAGTGCGGCGCATTTTCGTAAAGATTCAAGAGAACAGTCCGGAGAGCATTTCCGATGGCCCGCGCGAGCGTGGCGCATTGGAGCGCAAGCCTGGACCAGCGGGGCGTAAACCTCGCCCAGCGGAGCGAAAAGCCAGCCCAGTGGAGCGCAAACAACAATGATGCGCTGGCTGCTGTGGCTCTATAAACACGGCGTGTCGCCTTCGCTCCATGCCATCACCGGAGCGACCGGAGCGTGCCGCTTCCAGCCGACCTGTTCGGAGTATGCCGCGCTGGCGATTGCGACGTATGGGCCGTGGCGCGGGAGCTGGCTGGGGCTGCGGCGTGTGCTGCGATGCCATCCGCTTTGCCGTGGAGGATTCGATCCGGTGCCGGGCACTGGTTACGACGCCAGTGGAGCGAGCGTTGATGTGGCCCGTAGATGCGGTCGTGGCCCTGTGACCTGATGCATTTACCATGATGTGAGAGCAGCTCGCCAGCAGTCGCGACCTTCATCCACGCTCGCTCGACAGATTTCCCGATTCACAAGAAGAAAGAACGGCAGAGAGAGTTTCCTTGGCAGAGATACGCAATCCCAACCAACAGAGCGGCGGCGGCAAACAGCAGGACTCCCGCTCGTTCCTAATTTTTTCGCTGGTCTTTGTGGTGATGTTGCTGGCGCTGCAGTACTTCCGGCCGAAGAAGGCGGAGCCGCCACCTGCGCAACAGAAACAGCAGCAGAGCGCGGCGGCTCCTGCATCGCCGTCCCCGGAGAGCGGAAGCAACGCCGCCTCGCCGACGGAGAATGCTGACCCAACTCCGTCTGTTCCAGCGGCTGCCTCCGTCGCTGCGTCGGCTGAGCAGACCACTACGGTCGAAAACGAGAATTACCGAATTGTCTTCACCAATCGTGGCGCCCAGGTAAAGAGTTGGGTATTGAAGCGATACGAGGACGACAACGGGAAGCCGCTGGACCTGGTAAACCCGCAGACCGCGGCAAAGTACGGATACCCGCTTTCGCTCTACAGCTATGACGCGGGGCAGCGGCAGCGACTCGCGACGGCTCTTTATAAACCCTCCGCCACCGGCGATCTGACGGCTCCCGGCGAGCTGACCTTCGATTACGCAAGCGGCGGTCTGGTGGTCAAGAAGACCTTCCGCTTTGACGCAAGCTATGTCATTCATGTCACCGCTTCGGTGACAAACAACGGGAGCCCGCTGCCGACGCTGCTATCGTGGCCGGCGGGGATCGGCGACCAGAACACTCTCGCGTCCTATTCCAAAGCGCAGTTCGATACGTCGCAGAACGGCAAATTCGAGAAGACGCCAACCAAGAAGGTAAGCGGCGGCGCGACCTTGAACGGGCCGTT
This sequence comes from uncultured Acidobacteriaceae bacterium, assembly GCA_963737035.1. Classification (GTDB taxonomy): domain Bacteria; phylum Acidobacteriota; class Terriglobia; order Terriglobales; family Acidobacteriaceae; genus KBS-83. The sequence goes on from CAVTRJ010000005.1 coordinate 47,017, forward strand.
TGACTACGCCGGCATCAGTGATCTCTACTTCGGCGCGATCTTCCTGCCGGACCAGCCGGAGCAGACGACGGTGGTTTCGCTGAACAATGCCTGGAGCATACCGAAAGACGCGAAGCAGCCGAACGGTGCGACCGAGTCTGTGCCGCTATTGGGCGTGGCAGTAGGATCGATGAGCACGCCGGTGTCGCTGCGCGTTTTCGCTGGCCCGAAGGTCATCTCCGTGCTGAGCAGCGTGAAAGCGACGTCGGCCAATGGCACCGAAACCGGCCCGAACATTGAGCCGATCCTGAACTTCGGATGGTTTGGCTGGGTTGCCAAACCGCTATTTGCAGCGCTGCGCTTTACCTACGACCACATTGTGCCGAACTGGGGCTGGTCGATTCTGATCCTGACCCTGGTGCTGAACCTGGCGATGTTGCCGACGCGCATCACCATGATGAAATCCGCGCTGAAGATGCAGAGGATTCAGCCGGAGATGCAGCAGATCAAGGAGAAGTACAAGAAGTACAAGGCCACCGATCCGCGGCGCCAGGACATGAATAAAGAGATCATGGACCTGCAGCGGCGCGAGGGCGTCAATATGTTTGGCGGCTGCCTGCCCATGCTCCTTCAGTATCCGCTGCTGTACGGCTTTTACGAGATGCTGGAGAACGTGATCGAGCTGCGGCACGCGCACTGGTTCTGGCTGCACGATCTGGCCGCGCCCGACGCGCTGCACATCCTGCCGATCTTCGTCATCCTGACCATGTTCACCACGTCGTACCTGTCGCCGTCGCCCGGAGTGGACCCGGCACAGCAGAAGATGATGGCATTCATGATGCCGCTGATGTTCGGCTTCATCATGCTGAATATCGGGTCGGGTGTGGCGCTGTATTGGGCGGCCAGCAACATGATTACGACGGGGATGCAGATCATTATGAACCGCACCGGCATGGGCAAACAAATGCGGGAGATCGCCGCCAAGCGCGCCGCGAAGAAGCTGCCGCGCAGCGGCCGGCGCACCGCATAATGCTGGCGAGGGACAGAAGCAACCGCTAGACATAAGGCGATATAGGATAGAGAGCTATGCCGATCGAAGACTACCGCGCCGCGGCCAATACGATTTCCGAGTTTCTGAAGCTGCTGGTCGCTACCGGCGGCCTGCGCTTGAAGTACCGCATCACGGCGGGGGAAGGCGCTGCCGATCCGGATGGACTGGAAGCGCGCGAAATCTACGTGGAGATTGCCGGGCCGGATGCTCCGCTGGTAACGCAGCGCAACGGCGAGCTGCTGCGCGCGCTCGAACATATCGCTGCCAAGATGGTGCGGCTGGAGCCGGAGGAGCACGATCGCATCTCCTTCGACAGCGGTAACTTCAAGGCGATTCGCGCGCGGGAGATGAAGATGGCCGCCGACGCAGCGGCCGAGCGCGTAAGGCGCAGCGGTGCGCCTTACAGCTTTCAGCCGATGAGCTCCCGCGAGCGGCGCATGCTGCACCTTGCCTTCCGGCAGTTCGACGATTTGGAAACAGAGAGCAGCGGCGAGGGTCTGCGCCGTTTTGTGGTGGTCTACCGGAAGGGTGATAAGCATGTCCCGCCGGTGGCAGCGCCATCGTTCCAGCGCAGTGGCGGCCGTGGTGGCCGGGATTCCCGCGGTGGCGGCCGAGGCCCCGGACGCAGAGATGACCGGCGCGGTGGTGGCGGGCGTGGCGGAGATCGCCGTGGCCCGCGCCGCTGAATTGCATCTCGGCGGAACACTGAGGCGCGCGCTCCAAATTCCACAGGCTGGCCTTGATGTCTCCGCCCCCGCCCTCTACAGTTTCGCCCTCGATAGTTTCCGAAAGCCATGAGCGGGATCATTGGCAATCCGAGCGTTGCCGAAGACACCATTGTTGCCATAGCAACGCCTCCCGGTCGCGGTGGCATCGGAATTGTGCGTCTCTCCGGCGCCGATGCGTACCGCCTTTTATCGTCACATCTTGAGTTACGATCTCCGCTTCTGCCGGGCCGGGCGCGTTATTGTGCCATCGTGGACGACGGCGCGCGGCTCGATGAAGGGGTGGTGACCTGGTTCGCCGCTCCGAACTCGTATACCGGCGAGGATGTGCTGGAGGTCGCGGCGCATGGCTCGCCGGTGATCCTGGACCTGCTGGTGCGGCGGGCGCTCGAAGCGGGGGCTCGGCTGGCGCGGCCGGGCGAGTTTACCGAACGCGCCTTTCTGCATGGGCGCATCGACCTGACGCAGGCTGAAGCAGTGCGTGACTTAATTGCGGCCGAGACGCTCTACCAGGTGCGCGTGGCTGCAGAGCAACTGGGCGGCGCACTGAGCCGGCGCGTTGCTCCCGTGAAAGAGCAACTGATCGCGCTGATAACACTGCTCGAAGCGGGAATCGATTTTGCGGAAGATGATATCGATGTGACGCCGGATGCCGAAATCGCGCGGCAACTGGACGCACTGGACGCGGCGCTCGTGCCGATTGCCGCGAGCTTTCGCGAGGGACGGCTGGTGCACAACGGCCTGACGTTGGCGATTGTTGGCCGGCCGAATGCGGGCAAATCATCGCTCTTCAATCGGCTGGTGGAGCGGGAGCGGGCGATTGTCACGGCGACGCCGGGCACAACCCGCGATCTGGTGACAGAACGCATCTCGCTCGGTGGCATTCCGCTGGAGCTGGTGGACACGGCCGGGCTGCGCGAGACCAGGGACGAGGCGGAATCGCATGGCATTGCGCGCACCGAGAGCGCGATGGCGGACGCAGACCTGGTGCTGCTGCTGCTGGATGCGACCGCAACCGTCGATGCTAAAGGAGCGTTCCGCCTGGCGGAGGAAGACGCGCGGCTGCTCGCGTCACTTCAGGCTCGCTCGCCGCTGCTGGTACTGAACAAGATCGATCTCGCGCGGCCACTGCACGTGGCCCGACTACGGTCCGAGGGCGTTGATGGACCGACAGGTGAGCTGGCGCAGGTTTCGGCGCTTACCGGTGAAGGTGTGGCGGAGCTCCGCAAGCAGCTGTTGGAGCGGGTGCGAGGGTCAGCAAATGACGCCGAAGGCGGCATGCTGACCAGCTTGCGCCATTACGAGGCGTTCCAGGGCTGCACGCAGGCGCTGGGGCGCGCGCGTGGCGGGCTGGCGCAGCATGTGCCGCACGAGATGCTGCTGCTGGATCTGTATGCAGCGTTGCAGCAGCTCGATCAACTCACCGGAGCTACAACCGCAGACGATATTCTGAACCGCATTTTTTCCAGCTTCTGCATCGGTAAATGACACCCCGATGCAAAAGGTGATGCTAGTGGTGGCCGCCGCCCGAGCTGGCGGATCCGCCGGATGGCCCGCCCCCCATGTGTCCACCGCCCCCTCCGAACGAACCGCCGCCTGAGGAGCCCATGGAGTGCCCGCCGCCGCTTGACCCGGCACTAACGCTACCAGGACTAGACGACCGTGCCCCGGAGGACGCGTTGCCGCCAGTCGGCATGGTGTGGGTGGCGGCGACGCCGTTGACCCCGTGATTCGCGGCCATCCCGGTCTCGTTCCCCATCGGCCGGCCGGTGGACATGGACGTAACGTATGCCGGTCTCTCCACGGTGCCGTGCTGCACCACGCCAGAGGAAATATGGTTAAGCTTCCCGAATGTGCCGCGCGGCACGCCCAGCCCGGCCGAGTCCCTGCGGAAGACAAACGAATCTCTCTCGTTGAGTCTGGACGCGACTAGCGGCTTTTGGTTGACCGCGACGACTGTGGGACCGAGAGGGTGGGGCCTCGCTGGTGGGCGAAGGCGCAATGGACCGCTCGGCGACTTCACAAGTGGCGTGTTGCCGATGCCATTCCACTGACTGCCAGGCTGCCATCCCCATCCACGGCTGGGGCAATAATTCCAACTCCCGGAGTGAAAGGCTGTCCAACCCCAGGGATAGGGAGAGACCCAGCTGTAGCCGCCGCCGGGATACCAGGCCCAGGTGCCGTTATTGAAGGGGCTCCAGTTGGCGCTGACCAGATACGGCTGCCACATCATGCCGCAGCCGCCGATGTCGGAGAAGCCGCCGTAGTAGTTCATGTCGGCCAGGCCATAGCTGTAGGGTACGGACGCATAGTTGCCGCCGCTGGGCGCAAGCCGCTGGTGATACTCGACTGAGTGCTTGTCCCACTCGTCGTATTGCCCCTTTTCATTCTTGCTGACGAGCGTAGGAGGAGCAGAGTTGGCCGGATCGAAGAGCAGTGCTTTCTTCTTGCCGACCGTCGTTGTGGTCGCGCCGTTGACGGCCTCCACCGTGCCATCCAACACATCCAGCCGGGGCTGCTTGTCGTTGAGCGCAAGTTCGATGTGAGCGGACGGCCCAAGGGCGAGCGTCTCTTTTCCGAAGGTCACGTTCACGTTGCTTTGCTTGCCCTTCGTCAGGCTGACGTAGATGGTGCCCTGCACCACGTGAACCGTCGAAGCGCGCACACCATCGCTGCCCAGCGAGAGCACGGGGAATTCAACGAGGCTATGCGGTGTCAGGCGCAGGCTGCTGTTGTCCTCAAACTCCACTTCGGCCACACCCTCGCCAGTGCGCAGCCGTCCGCCCTGGGTAATGGGCAGGTTGGCGAAGGCCGCCTCGAATCCGTGGCCGGTCTGGCGGTCCAGCTGCACGTCGCCATTCACTTCACTCAGGCGCACGATCCGGACTCCGGGGTTAGCCGCGACCGTTTGCGCGGATGCGGCGCTCTCCGTCGGAGGGATGCTGGATGGTGTATCCGTGGCGGCTTCCTGCGCAAAGAGCGGTGAGGCGCAGAGCGCGATAGCTATAAATGCAGTGGAAAAGAGAGAGCTTGTCGATACAGAGTGTGTCATGGGAGTAACCCCCGTGGTGCTACCCGTCTCTCCCGGCAGGGAGCGCCGGCGCTGATTGCTGGCCGAAACTCACCTTGCGAGGCGACCTGAGTATAGCTCCGCGAGCCCCCGGCTGGCGCGGAAGAATTGTTTGCGACTTGTCATTTGTTGAGCGCGACCGACAGGTTTTTGAGCAGCGCCGGAGAACCTGCCCTGCCGGGGCGTGATCCGAGTATCGTCCCGCGGTTGTTACTTCTTATGGCCCGCGGCCTTGCGAGCTTTCTTAAACAGATCCTCGGCCACTGCGGCTTCTTTGCAGCCCAGGAGCTTGTACTGCTTGCCCTCCAATCCGTGATAGTTCACGAAGAAGGCTTCGAGTTCCTCGACGAAATGGCCGGGAAGGTCCTTCAGCTTCTTCCAATCCTTGTATGCATGGCTCAACTCTGCTACGGCGATCAGGCGATCGTTGCGGACCTTCTTCTTTCCATCGAGCTGCTCGCCTTCCATGACGCCAATGAGGCGTGACTGCACCAGGCAGCCGGGAAAGGCCGGCACGTCCATCAGCAGGAGGACATCGATGGGGTCTCCATCCGCGGCCAGTGTCCTGGGAAGAAAGCCGAAATCGTACGGAAAGACCATGCCTTCCGGCAGGACTTTGCGCAGAGTGAATATCCCCAGTTCGGGATCGTAGCTGTACTTATTCCGGGAGTTTTTCGGCGTTTCGATGATGACCTGGTAGGTGCCATCGGTGCGTGGATTGAGAGAGGTGGGGTCGGCTAAGGAACGCTTCTGGTTTTTCGACATAGCTGACATTGAGAGGATGTGCAGCGGAAAAAAGATGCAAGCGCGCCCGCTATGACGATTGAGCGAGCGTTCGGAGTCAGAAGGTCGCAGATGGAGATGACCCGAAGGTAGCGCCCGAGCCCAAGGATGACAGGATGAGCGGCGTCCGGAGCGGATCATTTTGGGAAATGAGTACGGTTGTCACCCTGGTGCGCCGAAGGTGGGAGGGATGGCCGGAAGGTGCCAGTGGGAGGATGGTTTTGCGGCATCCTGCTGCGGAGAAAGACGATGAAAGCAGCATTCGGCATTCTGGTTTTATACGTCAGCATCCCCCTGGCGATTGTGGCGGCGCAGAGCATCGTGGCGCACGAGACGGCAGTGGAACAGATCACAGCGCATGCGACCGTAGCGCAGATGGTTGCTGCGCCCGCAGTGGCGGCACACTAAAACGAGGCTCCGTTTCCCCCGCACAGGCCAGATTCCGGGCATGCCTAAACTGGCATATCGGGCCGAGGGCGCGCGTTGCCGCTGTCAGCCGCCGATCCAATCTGCGAGCGCGGGAAATTACCTCTCTGGCCGGTGGCCACAATTGCTTTCGCATAGCCGGTCAGCTGGCCTTGTCGTCTTCGAGAGATGCTGGTTCACCAAGAGAGCCTCAGCCTGAATACGCGCCCAGCCGCGGCAGTTTAAGATACCGGGAGCAATCTCCCGTCCGGTGCGATATTTCGGGCGCGAAGATTTCAACCGAAACCAATGGCGATGCAAATCATACTTTTTGGCGCGGGCAGCGGGCTCGCAGACATCCTCAGCATTCTGCCCAATCACATACAGATCGCCGGGCTGTGCGACAACGACCCGAAGAAGCACGGAACAACCGTGCTCGGCCATCGCGTGCTTGCTCCAGATGTGCTCGATGCGAGCGGATATGATTTCGTCGTCGTCACGGCTCGCGCCGGCGACGCGATACGCGCGCAGCTTGTGCAGCGAGGCGTGCCGCGGGAAAAGATTCTTCTCTACTATTCCAACTTCGATGGTGAGCTGCGCCAGGCAGTGAACCAGGACATGGAGGCGCTGAACCGGCACCTCGGCCTCGGCCTGCACTCGCTTTCTCTGTGCACTATGCCGTTGTGGCCAGATCCTCATCCGGAATTGGCGTCCGATCAGGAAGATTATTGCCGCATGATGACGTTGCGGCTGGCGGCGGACCGCATCGTCGATCAGGGTGTGGCGGGGTCGATCGCGGAGCTGGGCGTCTATCAGGGGGAGCTCGCGAGCGTGCTCAACCGGCTATTCGCAGACCGGAAACTCTACCTCTTCGATACCTTTGAAGGATTTTCCAACGCGGATCTTTCGAGCGGCGAGGAGAAGAATTTCTCAAAAGCGGAGCCGGGAGACTTCCACAATACGAACGTCGATCTGGTGCTCTCTCGCATGGCTCATCCGGAGAACGTCTTCGTCCGCAAAGGGTATTTCCCGGAGACCGCCAGCGGTCTGGAAGACACGTTCGCGTTCGTAAGCCTGGATGTCGATCTCTACAAGCCGACGCAGGCCGGTCTCCACTATTTTTATCCGCGGCTTTCTGCGGGAGGCTACATCTTTGTCCACGACTACAACAATCGCCGGTATCGCGGAGTGCGGAGCGCCGTGGATGAGTTCCTGAAGGAGACCGGCGCGTCATTGGTCCCGCTGCCGGACCTGGCAGGAACAGCGGTCATCGTAAAGTAGCCCGCCTCTAAGTAGCGCCAGTCCGCAGATGGCGAACGTACCGGGAGCGCCCATCACTTGCGAGAAGGCTCCTCAGTGCCCGAAGGCATGCGGCGCACCTTGTCGATCCCGGCTGCCTGGGGCTCGACCGGCCCCGCCATACCGCGGGCATAGATCGTCTTCCGTAACGATGGAATCTGCGAATACGGGCTCTCGATATCGTCGATGCGAATGGCCTGATGCGCCTTGACCGGATTGAGCAGCAGCTCACCATTCATAAGCTCACGGCAGGAGAGCTGTCCTTTGTGCAGCGGAATGGCCAGATATACATCCTTGTCCGTCAGCTGATGGCCTTCGGGTAAGTCTTCCTTTGCGTAGACACCGCGGACGAGAGCGTCCAGATATTCGATCTCTTTTTTCGGCGGAATGCGCTTTTGCGTTCCCGGTGCGCCGCACATCGCCTTTGCCTTATGAAAGGCCTTGAACCATGTATCAATCTGGTCCGGCAGACTGCAATACGGCGCAACCTTGGTGCCATCGCTGTCTGTATCGATATGGCGCTCAAATGTGCGCGCACCCTTCGCGTACGCAATCAGCATCGAGTCCTCCCAGTCAGAACACTCATGGGTGGAGAAGCCGATGGTGTTGTTGGGATAGCGGCTGCGCAGAAAATCTATCTGGTTGAGTTCGAGCTCGGAATCCTCCGACGGGTAGATCGACACGCAGTGGTTCACAGCCAGAGGAATGTTGCGATTTGCGAAGAAGGTAACGACGTCATCCAAATCTTTGAGCGAGGAGCCGCCGGTGGAGATGACGACCGGCTTCTTGGTCTTGGCGATCTTTTCGAGCAGCACCCAATCATTCAAGTCAGAGCTGGCGACCTTGATGATGGGCAGGCCGAGCTCGACGCACAGGTCTACGGAGCGCTCATCGAAGGGTGTCGCGGTGGGAATGCATCCCGCCTGACGGATAGCTTTCACGAGCGTGGCGTATTCGTCGTCGGTGAGTGCCGTGCGCAGTGTCTTCGCAATGTAGCGCTCACTGGACTCCAGATAATCCTTGTGGACGAACGTGCCGACATCCCGGAACTGCAGCTTGATGGTCGCGCGGACGTTGTTGAAGCGTACGACCTGAGCAAACTCCTGGATGATTCTGAGACCACGCTCCACGCTGCCCAGGTGATTGTTGGCCAACTCCAGAACAAACAGGTCTTCAAAGATGTCTTTATCGATCACTGGACGTTCTCCACTGCCAGATATGGCATGAATTCAGAAAAGCTTCCGAGTTTGAGCAGGACCGGTTGTGCAACAGAGATCTCTCCGTACCCGTGCTCCATAAAAATGAAGCTGATCTTGTGCAACGCTGCGGCGCCAGCATCTTCCATTGTATCGCCCACCATTACGCAGTCCTTCGCGGCGAGACCGTGATCCGTCAACAGGGCTTGCAGCATGCCGGCCTTCGATGCATAGGGCGGCGCTATCGAATCGCGAGTGTAGATCTGGTCGAAATGACCGGCAATGCCCTGCATTTCAAGAATCTTGCACGAAACCTGGCGTGGCTTATTCGAAACGATAAACAGCCGGTGGCCGGCACCCCTCATGCTGGCCAGAACCCCTGACACGTCAGGGAAACAGGGAGTTTTACGCCAACCCTCAGTGTCGTAGCTTGCGCGAAAGCCTCGTTCCAGCGTGTCGAGCAGCACAGGATCGTCCGTCCTTGCCGCACCCGACAGGATCGTTCGAATGGGAGGGCCGATCAGCCGGCGAAGGTCAACCATCGGCTCCGGCAAGCCCGCGGCACGGAAGGCAGCGGCTACGGAATAAGCAATTCCGGGGATGGAGTCCAGCAGGGTTCCGTCCTGGTCGAAGAGCACGCATTGGGGAAGCTTGACCACCACTACTCTTCCTTGGCGAGCATGTTTTCTGCCAATTCCTCAGGCGAGAGGAATGGGTACATGTCTTCGAGATTGGGCGTCGTAATTTTGCCGTCGGGTGCGATCTTCGAGCGCAGGCGCGGCTCGAACTCCTGCGCCGGATCGAGCTGCACATCGAATAATGTCGGACCGGGTGTGTCCAGCTCTCGCCGGACGATCTCAAGGTCTTCGACGCTCGCGACCGTGAAGGAAGGCAGGCCATAAGCCTGGCCCACCTTCAACATGGATGGAATCGTGACTCCGCTGTCTTTACTTTCGCCGATCTTGCGGCCCTGAAAAAATCCCGTCTGCGTCTGACGGATAGAAAGGTAACCGTTGTTGTTCAGCACGAATATCTTTAGGGGCAGATGATTTCCAACGACGGTTGACAGTTCCTGCACATTCATCTGGATGGAACCGTCGCCGGCGAGGCAGATGGTTCGCCTGCCGCTGGCTATCGCGACACCCATTGCAGCCGGCAGATCGTAGCCCATCGAGGCGGAGCCGGAGTTCGAGATGAGGCGCTCGCCTTTTTTCAGCTTCGCCGCTTGATAGGGCACGATGCAGGCTGTCGCGTTCCCGCACACAACGGCATCGTCGCCGGTGAGCATCGCAAAGAGCTTGTCAATGAAATCGTATGAGTTCAGCGGCGGCCCTGGCACGCGTTGCTTCTCCTGCACAACCGGATACTTTGTCTTCCACTGTCTTGCGAAGCAGAGCCATTTTTGATGCTTGGGTGCATAGGAGCCTTCCAGCTGTCGCGCCATCTCGGCGAGGAAGAGCTTGACGTCGCAATGGATCGGTACATCCGGCTGGTGCAGCGGTTTGCGCAACTCGGCAGCGTCGACATCGACTTGTATCTTCGTGGCAAACCGCGCGAACGAAGCCCAGTTGTAGCTGGTCTGGCGGATGTTGAGCCGGGATCCCAGAACGAGCAGAAGATCGGAGTTCTGCACAGTGAAGTTTCCGGCGCGCTCGCCGATAGTGCCGGGGCGCCCGCAGAAGAGCTCATCGTCCGAAGCGATCAGATCGTGAGTCCACGCGGTGACCACGGGGATGCGCAGCAGGCGAATGACGCTATCAAATTCGTCTAGCGCATTTCCGAGGCGCACACCGCTTCCCGCAAAGATTACCGGCCGTTCCGCCCGCGCAATGCGTTCGAGAACATCCTTTACCTGGGCAGAGACGGTGGACTGCGGGAACTGCAGCTCGTCTTCGCTTGGATCGTAATGGCGGAGCGTGTCCGGATCAATTTGCGTTGATTGCACGTCCACGGGAATATCCAGCCAGCAGGGACCAGGCCTCCCGTTTTGTGCGAGATACCAGGCGCGCTCGAGATGGTAGGCGATGGAATCCGGGTCGCTGACGAAGACCGAGTACTTGGTGATGCCCTTCACCATGCGAATGATGTCGACTTCCTGATCGCCGAGCTGGCGGAGATCGGTCAACCCGTAGGTGGCCATGCAGGTCTCGCGCTTCACCTGTCCTGACAGGATGAGCATCGGGATGGAGTCGGTCCACGCGCCGAAGACCCCATTCAGCGCATTGATGCCGCCGGGGCCGGTGGTCACGTTCAACACGCCGGGAGCATTCGCGATGCGCGCGTACCCTTCAGCCGCCATGGCAGCGGCTTGCTCATGATGCGTGCAGATGTAGTGGAGGCCGGAGGTACCGATGGAATCGTTGAGGTGCATGGCGCCGCCGCCGGTGACCAGGAAAACGTGACGAGCGCCCCACTCCTTCAACCTGCTAAATACGTAGTCCGACAGTTTCACTCGTTCGACACCATAGGTGGAAGGGGATAGAGGCTAGGCAGAGAACATTATATTCACCGGCGCACACACAACCCCTCGCACGCCCATACAACTATTGGATCGTGTAGCGCTCTTACGCAGCGGCGATGCGGTGGGTCAGGTCGTCCTGTTCGTGGCGTGATTCGGCGCCGATGGTGAAGGCGTCAAGGACCCCGCTGCCGAGCGCGAAGCGCACTGCCTCCGATGGGCGATCGCGCATGGCGCCTTGGCCGAGAATCTTCATGCCGATGATGCCGGTTCCGGCCTTACGCATCTGCTTGACCACATCAATCACGGTGTTCGCATCGGCATCCATGTGGGCGCCGACCGGATTCAGGCGTACCAGATCGATATCGACCCAGTCCGATGCCGCCGCCGCGGCGCGCAGCGCTTCGATCGAGTGGCAGGAGACACCGTGGGCGCGAATGATGCCCTTCTGCTTTGCCTCGGAGAGCACATCCATGACGCCGCGATAGCGCGTGGTCCAGTCGCCTTCCGTGGTGCAGTGAATCAGCAGGATGTCGATGTAGTCGGTGCCGAGTTCGCGGCGGAAGCGATCGAGATCCGCGCGAACGTCTTTGGGATCGCGATGGTCAGTCTTGGTGAGCACAGTGACCTTGTCGCGGGGAAGTTGCTTAATCGCCGCAGCAACATAAGGATGGCTGCCGTAGGAATCGGCAGTATCGAAGAAGCGAAGGCCATTCTCGTGATAGCCGTCGAGCAGCAGCGTGACGAAAGGACTGGTGCCGAGGCGCGTCTGGTTCGACTCGCCACCACCGCCGATGGTGCCGGTCCCCATCGCCAGGCGACTGGTGCGGATACCGGTGCGGCCGAGCACCACTTCATCGTGGGCGCGGTATTTGCCGGAGGCGGCGGGGATAGCGAGGCTGGCGGCACCGGCGGTCTTGCTGGCGACCCAGCCAGCGGCCAATCCTGAAGCAGAGCGACGGAGAAAATCTCTACGGAGCATAGCCGACTCCTTTGCCAGACAGGATAACTCCGGCTGCCCGTTTCTGGCTTGCGAGATGGATTAGCTTTTACAAAGCTATTGGGGTCCGGACAGGGTGGCGTCCTGCAGGATGACGTATCTGCCGTCGGGCATGCGCTGGATGGTGGGCGCATAGGTGCCGAGAAGCTGCCGCCGCCACCAGTTGCCGGTGGCGCGCTTCTCTGCCATTGAAGTGAACCAATACTGCCAGAGAACGGCGCGAAGATACCGCGGCGGGGTGCGGGGGAACGGATTTCCGGCGAAGAGCTGGAGAACGTCGGCGTCATTGGTAAGAAGAAGCTCTTCGGTGCGGGGCACGATGGGGTACTCCGGCCATGCGCCGAGCGAGGCAAACCAGAGATTCCAGTCAAAGCGCGGCTGATAGGGCGCGTACAGGCCGGGCGGCCTGGAGACATTCTGCGGCTTATAGCGGAAGGGATAGGCGGCCCAGCTCGCGCCATCGTTTGACCCCTGGAACTCGATTTCGTAGCGATGCGGGGTCATCACCGCGAAGAGACCGTATTGATTGGCGATGCGGAATGGCTCAAGAGCGACGATGGGCTCACCGGGCAGCGGCTGCGCGCGCCAGAACATATGTAACAACAGAACGGACGTGTCGTAGAAGATCCATGTGAGCATGACAGCGGTGACGGCGATGCGCAGCGCTCCAAAGTGGCGGCGGAAGGCGCTGCGGGGCTGCGCGCCGGCTGCTTCCGCTACTGGTTCAACATCGCGGATGATCTCATCCGTCAGGGAAGCGGGCTCTGGAAGCTCCGGGAAGGTGTTACGGAAGCGAGCGGGAAGAAAGCGGCGAAGCAGGCGGTCATCGAGCAGGAGCACACCCAGAACGAGCACCAGATAGTTGAGGAAGGTGTAATTCGCCGTGAGGATGACGCCGATCTGCCACACGGTGACGATGCAGAAGCAAACAATGCGCCACCGCCGCGGCAGGAATGCCATGAAGACAAGGACGAGCTCCATCAGCAGAGTGGTGAAGGCAGTGGCCTTGTGGAACCATTCCGGCAGGTGCGCGACATACCAGCCGATCCAACTGGGAAGAGGGCCGTTTTGGTAGTACTCGTCCATCGCCGTGAAGTTGCGCCATGTGGGATCGCCGCTGAGGAGCTTGACGGCGCCAGATTCAAAGTAGATGCGGAACCACTCCCATAGCAGCAGCAGAACGCTGGCGCGTGGCGGCGGTGAGTTCGCTCCCCAGCCCGGAAGAAATCCGGCGGGCGCAAGGAAGATGCTGATGAAGCCAGCTTCCAGCAGCATGCCGTCGGACTGGTAGTTTGCAAAATCCTGCGCTGCGCCGACGAAGGAGAGATAACCGAGAAAACATAGGAACAGCATGGCGCGAGGCCAGATATTCGCAACCAGGAGCAGCGACGCCAGCATGCCGACGATGCAAACCGCGACAAGCATGTGGTTGCCGGAGGAGAGCCACAGGATCGTCGGTGCATACCAGAGACGCAACGGCCCGAGTCCGTGGCGCACGTGCTCGAGATATTCGCCTGCCGGCAGAATGCCCTGCGGACCGATAAGGCCACGGATCTGGAAAATCAGCGAAAAGAAGGCGGAGAAATAAATGAGCCCGAGCGCGCGCAGGAAGAGCCAGCGAGCAATCAGGCGATTCGATGCGCCCTGCTTGCCATCCGGAGTTGAGCCAAAGAGATACCGGATAAAGTTGGACACCGCGGCGGGCATGCTGGCAATCTCCGATGGAAGCCTGCGCCTTTCAAGGGCAAACCACAAATAGTGTGATGTGGTTCAGGGCTTGCTCGCGGATGCAGAGTTGGATGAGTACACAAACTGACGGACCTCGGCGCGTTCCTTATCGATCTCCGCCTGGTGATGCGCCTGGAGCTGCTGAAACGTTTGGAACTCCTGCTGCGCGCGGTCCTTTTGCCCGGCATGCACATAGTATTGTCCCAGGCGATAATGAGCGTCGGCGAGGCCGGGATTCAGTTCCAGCGCGCGCGTATATTCCGGAAGCGACTTAGCGTATTCGTGTTGGTCGGCGTAGAGAATACCTAACTGCAGGTGCGCTTCGGCGAGCGTTCCATCGAGAGAGATCGCCTTTTCCAGCAGCGACTCTATCAATGGGTAGTTGATGCTGGCTGCTTCCGATCGCTTTCCTTTCCACAAGCTCAGGGCGTAGTAGTACTGAGCCAGCGCATTGCGCGGGTCGAGCTCCGCATAGCGCCGGAACCGCTGGATAACTTCGTCCGCCTGATTCGGAGAACTGAGATAGGCCTTGGACAGGAAGAGATAGCAGCGAGGATCAGTCGGATTCAAGTCGGCCGCCTGAAGCAAGGCTTTGATCGACTCTTCATATCTGCCACGCGAGTAGAGCGCCATGCCCAGGCCGATCCATAAACGGGGAGACGTTGCAAATCGCTCCGTCCCTTGCTGGAAAACTTGAACGGCCGGTTCATAAGTCCGGTGAAGAAGCAGCTCGCTTCCCCAGACAAACAGATTGTCCTCGCTTGGATCCATACGGGCGGCAGTCTCGAACTCATTTGCCGCCTCGATAAACTTCCCATCCTTCTCGTTGATCTTGCCCAGCAGGTTATGAAGTTCGCCGGTATCTTTCTGCTGCGCGAGTTTCTCGACTAACTGCCTCGACTCGTTTGGCTTTTCAGTAAGGAAATAAGCAAGGGCGAGGTTGTAGCCGTTGTCAAAGGCCGAAGGATTGATCTGCTGTGCCTTCTCCAGAAGAGGTACGGCTTCCGCGATCTTTCCGGATTGGAGATAGAACTCAGCGAGATTGTGGTTCGCCTGGAAATCGTTGGGCTCGAGCGAGAGCGCCTCATGGAATTGCTCTTCGGCCATTGCAGAATGGCCTGCGCGGAGGAGGGTTGTCGCGAGGTTGGTGCGGGCGGCGGCCGAGTCCGGCTTCAGGCGCACTGCGATTTGCAATTGCTCTATGGACTGCTGGTTCTTGGATTGAGCAGCGTAGACCAGCCCGAGAAGCTCATGCACCTCAAAGCTCGTTGGCGCGCCTGGTGCGAGCTTTTCCAGTTGAGCGGCTGCCCCAGCGAAGTTCCCCGCATGATATTGCGAGACCGCCGACTGAAACTCCTGATCAAGAAGCCTGCCGTGGTTGTCCTGGGCTGCGGCAAGGCTCGCGCAAACCATAAGACAGCAACCAAGGATGACGCGCGGCAACCGGTATCCCTTGCTCACATAGCACCTCTGCGATGGTCGCGTGAGCATTCGCTACGCAAAGAGAAGCACCCCGGAAGGAACACCCATTGGGCGTGCGGTTCCGGGGTGCTTTTCGTTGTTACGAGTATAGCGTTAGTAGTACAGCTTCAGAGCGAACTGGATCTGTCTTGGATCGTAGGGAGCATCGCGAGTCGATCCGATTTGGCCGAAAGCTGCATTGGTGAAGTTGCCTGAGCCTCCGATTGAAGTCACGCCGTTGCCGCCGAAGTTCGGTGCATTGAAGTTCGGATGGTTGAGGATGTTGAAGAACTCAGCCCGGAACTGCATCGAGACGCGATCGCTGATCTGGAAACCCTTGAATGCCGAGAAATCCAACCGATGGAAGCCCGGTCCGTGGGTTATCGATGGTCCGTTACCCAGGACCCCAGAACCAGGCAACGGGATGCATCCTCCTGGGCTGTCTGGAACTGGATTGCCATCCGCACCAAGCTGACAAGGCTGCTGGAAGGCATTTGGATTTCCAATCCAGAACAGGTTGACCTTTCCAGTGGTGGGATCTGTTTTGGTTTTCAGGCCGAGCTTCTGGCTCTGGCCGGGAACCGGCACATCATGGCAGTTGGTCCCGGAGGTCGTTCCGGACGGGCAATCGAATCCAAGTGGTTGGCCACCCTGCAGGGTCGCGATCCAGTTGACGCTCCAACCGCCAATCACGTTGTTGGTAAGTTTGTTGACGTTGGCGAGGTACCGTTTGTTCTGGCCCAGCGGAAGTTCATACCCACCGCTGATGTGGAATACGTTGCGGATATCGAAGTTGGCCAGTCCCCAATCAAAGCGGGGTCCTAAGCCCGGTACCCAAGGCGCACGTAATCCACTTGTGCTTCCGCCGTTCAGCAAATCGCCTGCGTCCGACATCGTCTTGGAATAGGTGTAAGTGAAAAGATAGTTCAAACCATTCGACAACTGCTGTTCCAACTTGGTTTGCAAGCCGTTATAGATGCTGCTTCCGATTGTGCGCTGGTAGCTGCCGCCCTGATTGAAATCAGGGAATGGCACGTATGGTGTGGTGCTTATGTTCGCCGGCAGAAGTTGCGAGACCCGATTGTTGTCGATGCCCTGCTGCAGATCGCTGCCGTCGGTGAACACGTATGCAGCTTGCGCGGACAGCGTGTTCGTCAGCGCATATTGGAGAGTAAGATTCGAGCTCACAGTACGTGGAGTCTGAAAGTTGAACTGGAGGCCCTGCAGGCTGAGCCCCGCAGCATTGACTGCCAGTGGGGTAAATGCCGCGCAAGAGAGACCGCTTCCGATCGTTGCGCTGCCGCCGGGTCCAGCCGTTCCGCAGCTGCCGTACGGATTGGGACCGGCGCTGAAGGGTGCGGTATCAGAGCCATTTCCCTTGAAGTTGAAGTTGTAAACGAAGGGATAGTTCTCGCCAATGTTCGGGCCATATCCCTGGTTTTCAAAGGCATTGTAGAAAAGGCCGACTCCGCCGCGCACTACAAATTTCGGAGTCGCCTGGAAGGCGAAACCTGCACGCGGAGCGAAGTTGGTCTGCTGAGTCTGGACGAGCGCATTTCCGTACTTGTTGGTGGAACCCAATGCGATTCCATCCTTGGCCAATAAGTCTAAGAAGCCTTGACCCTTGAGAGATGGATTGTTGGCGGTGGAGGACAAGCTTCGGTCGTCCTTGCCAGATGCAGGGATCAGGAAGATCGGCCCACCGGTCGGAGGACCAGTCTGAACGAAGTTGGCCTGACCGCCGTTCGTCTCGGAGATGGGGCTGAAGTAATCCCAGCGCAGGCCTAGGTTAAGCGTGAATACCGGGCTAACCTTGATGTCGTCCTGGAAGTACACGGCCAGGTAGGACCTTTGATCATAGGTCTTGCTGATATTGGAAGCATCTACCTCTTGAGCGCCACCGACGAAATCAACTCCCCCGGGATAGTCCGCCCCGGTCAAAAGTTTTTCTGACGTTGGAGTTACCAGCAATTGCGCACGACCGGTCTGGTCTCCGCCCTTGCCCGGAACTCCTGCGTAGTTGCCATTGAAGTGGAATTCCCCGCGCGAGAACGCAGGCTGCAGCGTGTTGAAGTTCACAGTCTGGTATTCCATGCCCATCTTGAAGCTGTTCTTCCCGTAGATCTTGGTGAAGTCATCCGTGACCTGGAGGGTCTGGCTGATTTCGTCCGAAGGCAGGAAGTCATTGCTGCCCAGGTTCGATAGGCCGTCGATGTCGATCTGCGGTAGACCGCCGTTCTCGTTGCCCTGCGGGATGCCCTGAATGCCGTATTGTGCGGGGATACCCTGGACAGTGCCTTCGGGTCCGAAGCGGGTGGTGTGGAGGTGATTGAAGCCAACGCGCGCTACGTTGATAGTGCTCGGCGTGAAGACGTGGGTGTACCCCAGGACCGCCTGGTCGGATTTATAGGTCTGGGTGCCTTGCTGGAAGCCGCCGCCGTCGGCGACGCCTCCGAAGATACCTGGGATAAATTGCGGATCATCCGCGTAACTGAAGCGCCCGAACACCTGATCCTTCGCGGACGGGTTGAAATCGACGCGAACGTCGAACGCGTTTTTGTGTTCGTAGAGGTGAGGACTGTTCGTGTAGTTGTTGTTAAAGCTTCCGTTGGTGGGCACCGGATACAGATTCATCAGCTTGATGGCATTTGGATCCAGGCGTGTCGCAGGAAGTTGATTCAAGCCGCACGCAGCGAGCGTATAGACGGGTGTGCTTGCCCCGCAGCTTCCGAACGGATCACGAACGAAGCCCGACGATTTCGCCACCATCCCGGAGACAGGATCGACCGCACCGGCGGTAACAGCGCGCGTTGTGGCCGGATCAAGCACAGTTCCGTAGGGAATCGATCGGCCCACGGCGTCTACCCGCGGTGCACCATTCTGCCCGGTGATGAGGTCAGAGAGATCGGTGAATCCGCTGTTTCTCTCACTAAGGGTAGGCACACTGCCGGTGAGAACAGTGCCCTGTACGCGGCGGAAGCCTTCGTAGTCGCCGAAGTAAAACAGCTTGTCCTTGATGATAGGACCGCCGATAGAGGCGCCAAACTGGTTCTGACGCAGCTCGCCTTTCTTTGTGCCTGCGTTGTTTTCAAACCAGTCGGCGGCATCCAGTTTGTCGTTCCGGAAGAACTCCCATACCGCGCCGTGGATGCTGTTGGTTCCGGACTTGATGGTGGCATTGAGAACAGCGCCCGCCGAACGGCCCTGCTCGGCGCTGAAGTCTGCCGTCTGCACCTTGAATTCCTGGATCGCGTCCAGCGGGGGCAGGATGACGAAATTGGTTCCGTTCAGGAAATCGACGGCGTTGGAGTTGTTGTCGATGCCATCGAGCAGGTAGTTGTTTTGCGAGGGGCGCAGTCCATTGGCTGAAAATGCGCCAGAGGCGGCGTTGCCGCGGGTATCTGCCTGAGGCGTATTCACGCCTGCGCTCAGTTGCGCGAGAAAGGTAAAGTTGCGCCCGTTCAATGGCAGGCTGTTTACGGCATGCTGGTTGACGACCTGGCCGACCGATGCCTCATCTGTCTGGAGCTGTGGTGGAGCAGCCGTGACCTGAATCGTCTGCGAGGCGGCGCCCAGACTCAGCTTCACATTGGCAAGGACGTGCTGGCCGACGGTCACCGTAACGTTTTGCTGGGTCGTCGTCGAGAAGCCGGGGGCCGTCACGGTGATGGTGTAATGCCCGATCCTGACCGGCGAGAAGATATATTCGCCGTTCGCACTTGTGGTGGCGTCGAGGGTCAAGCCCTGGTCGGTATTCAACAGCGTGACGTGGGCGTTGGGAACTGCCGCGCCGGAGGAGTCCTGCACCACGCCGTTAATGGCGCCTGCATCCACCTGGGCGAACAGTCTCGGAGACTGCGCCATCAGGAGGAACACGCAAACAAAGGCTATATAGGGGACGTTTCGGAACCACACTTTAAACCACGAGAAAACGTTGCGATCAACGGCCATAAAAATACCTCACTCTCCCTCGAATAGGCCCGTACATGCGCTTGAAGCAGCCACGCTCTGTTTAGTCCACCGGTTAAGTAACCGGTTACATCCCTCGCAGAAGTATCCTGCGAAGTAATCGGTTACATCCCAGTCGGAAGGAAAATATTCCAATCTCCTAACGGTTGTCAACCAAAAGGTGGAGCGTTTTCTAGTTTGCTGAAACTATGGGGCTTTTGGTGAGGAATGAAGCCGTCTTTCTGTTTGCTTCTGCAGACACGGCCGTAGCAGCAGCCAAGCGCAATGCGCATCGGAGAGGTCGCGTGTTTTCAGAACCTGTATACCACCCAGCTATTGTCAGGTACTATCTCATAACCCCTGCCACGGGAAGGCGATCGCCGCCGGGTGATAGCATTCCGTCTGCACCGAACCCTCAGGATGCCGCGTCACACCATCGAGTCTTCTTTTCTTTCGCGGCGGGCGCTCCTGAAGAGCCTGGGGCTGACGCCCCTGCTGCTTCGTTCGTCGCCTCTCCACGGATATTCGCTTCTGTTTGGCGCCCCGAGCGTTCACCCTCACGCTGATCCCGCCTTCCATTTCTCTGACGTTCGTCTGAAACCTCGCTATCCCGCAAAGTCTCCTTTGGAAGATATTCTCCGGCTGGTCGCGCCAGGCTCGGACGAATACGCCACAGAGAAATATGCGTTTGAAATCCAATCTGTCCTCAGTCAGTGGAGTGCGGCCATCAGGAGATCGGTTCGCGATCTCTCCGCATTGGCGCAGTCGCTGGCTGCCTCCATCGAAGGCTGCACCCTGGCGACTACCCGTGAAAACTCCGTGCGCGGTGGATTTGGAATCGAGACCGCAACAAGAACGTTTGACCCAGGCCCCGTTCACGGCCATGAGCAATTTCTGCAGCAGATCTCGATCTGGCTCGCGCAGCTTGCAGGGGTCGATGTCGCGGAATTTGAGATAACTGGGATTCAAGAAATCGCGAGCGCTCCACTCACGCTGCGGCTGGACATCCGATACGACATCGTCGGGGACCGGACAGACCGCAGGCGCGAGGAGCGGGTGGGCACATGGCGCACGGAATGGTCGCGCGATGCATCAGCCGGATGGAAGGCGGCGCGCTGGCAGGCTGGCGAAGAAACGGTGAGCCGCGCCAACGGGCCGGCGTTTCTCGATGTCACGCCTCAAGCTCTTGGCGGAACGACATCTTACAGAGACCAACTGCTTCGCGGCTCCGATTACTGGCGCACGGTGCTGGATGGCGCGAGCGGCATGGATGTGTACGGCAACAACGGGGTGGCCGCAGGTGACTTCGACAACGATGGCTTTGACGATCTCTATGTCTGCCAGCCGGCCGGATTGCCGAACCGGCTCTACCGGAACCGCGGCGACGGAACCTTCGAAGACGTAACTGAAAAAGCCGGCGTCGGAGTATTGGACAACACGGCGTGCTCGCTCTTCGCAGATTTTCGAAACAAGGGCGTGCAGGACCTTCTGGTGGTTTGCGGCGGCGGCCCGCTGCTCTTTCTCAATCAGGGGAATGGCACCTTCACCCTCAAACGCGACGCGTTCCAGTTTGCGCGGCCGCCTGAGGGCACCTTTACGCACGCGGCCATCGCCGACTATGACCGCGATGGGCACCTCGACATCTATTTCTGTCTCTATAGCTACTATCTGGGGCTCGACCAGTATCACTATCCCGTGCCCTACTTCGACGCACGGAACGGCCCCGCGAACTTTCTGCTGCACAACGAGGGAGACGCGACCTTCGTCGACAGGACGGAAGCTGCCGGACTGAACGCGGAGAATAACCGTTATAGCTTCGCGTGTGCCTGGGGTGAATCAGGCGCCGGCGGTTTACCTGACCTTTACGTGGCGAACGATTTTGGGCGCAGCAATCTATATCGCAACAATGGCGATGGCAAATTCACAGCAATTTCAACCGAGGCGCACGTTGACGATGCAGGGGCCGGAATGAGCGCGTGCTGGTCCGATTTCGATAACAGTGGCAAGCAGGATATCTACGCCGCGAATATGTGGTCGGCTGCAGGCCAGCGAGTCTCGGCGCAAAGTCTGTTTCATGACAAGTCCTCTGAGGCAGTTCGTGCGCTCTACCGGCGGCATGCGCGCGGAAATTCACTCTACAAAAATCAGGGAAATGGCCATTTTGAAAATGTCAGCCAGCAGTCCGGAACGGAGATGGGCCGATGGTCCTGGTGCTCGGATCTCTGGGACTTCGACCATGATGGCTACCCCGATCTATATGTTGCGAACGGCTATATCTCCGCGCCCGACCGGAGCGATCTCGCAAGCTTTTTCTGGCGGCAGGTGGTGGGGAAATCGCCTGACGACGCTACGCCCGCGCTCTCCTATGAGCGCGGTTGGCAGGCGCTGAACGAGTTGATTCGTTCGGACAGCACCTGGAGTGGCTACGAGCGGAACGTGATGTTCGCCAACAACCGGGACGGAACGTTCTCCGAAGTCTCAGGTGTTATCGGCCTGGACTTTGCGGAAGATGGCCGCTCGTTTGCTCTCGCGGATCTCGATCATGATGGACGCCTCGAGATCATTCTGAAGAACAGGAATGCGCCCCAATTGCGGATCCTTCGCAATGCGATGAAAGACATCGGCCGGTCGATTTCTTTCCGCCTGCGAGGGCACAAAAGCAACCGGGATGCCATCGGGGCGGCTGTAACTATCGAAGCGGGGACGCTTCGTCAGACTAAGTATCTGCAAGCGGGATCGGGCTTTCTGGCACAGCATTCGAAAGAGCTCTTCTTCGGCCTGGGAAAGCCCGAGGGAACGATCCGAGCCGCGATTCGCTGGCCCAGCGGGCTCTCTCAGGAGTTGAAAGACCTCCCGCCAGATCACCGCATCGAGGTGGAGGAAGGCGTCGCGGCCATTGTCGCGAAACCCTTCGCCGCGCCTGCTCCTGCCTACTCGCAAGCAGGGTCATCTCCGGAGCTGGAGCCCCTGCCGAGCCAGGTCGCTACCTGGCTCATCGAACCGTTGCGGGCGCCGGAGTTTTCGCTGCCCGATCTCACGGGCAAGACGCGATCGCTGCAAGAGTTTCACGGCGGCGTTGTGCTTCTCCACTTCTGGGCGACGACGGCGCCGCTTTCTATGGAACAGTTGCGATCTCTCCATCGCCGTCGTTCCGCGCTTGCAGCGAACCAGGTGAAAGTTGTCGCGATCAATATCGACGCCGCGAATGATTTCGGCAACGCACGATCGTTCGCAGGGCGGGAATCGCTCGCCTTTCCGGTACTCTTTGCGACCGAGGAGATAGCCGGAATCTACAACATCATCTATCGCTATCTTTTCGACCGGCGCAGGGATCTCGCGATTCCAACCTCCTTCCTGATCGATCGAGAGGGCATGATCGTGAAGCTCTATCAGGGACCGATCGAATTGGATGGCCTTCTCGAAGATGTGAAATCGATTCCGTCCACGGCAGCCGAGCGAATACGAAAAGCGCTTCCATTCCCCGGCACTCTGTACCAGGGTGCATTTTCCCGCAATGACTTCACCTACGGCGTGGCAATGTTCCAGCACGGCTATCTGGACGAGGCAGCAGCATCGTTCGAACAGGTGATTCGTGCCAAGCCGAATGATGCCGAGGGCTACTACAACCTGGGAACGCTCAGTTTGCAGCGGCATGATTTTCCGCAGGCACGCCGGTATCTGGAGCAAACGCTCAAGCTGCGTCCAAACTATCCCGAGGCGTGGAACAACCTTGGCATGATGGCGGCCCAGCAAGGCAACGCCGACGAAGCTATCCAGAACTTTCGTCAATCGCTGCTCCTGCGTCCTAACTACGCGACCGCGCTGCTGAATCTGGGCAATGTGTATCGACGGCAGGGGGATTTTGCGAAAGCGCAGGAATCCCTGACACATGCTCTGGAGATCCAACCCGATGATCCGGAGGCAAACTACAGCCTGGGGATGTTCTACGCGCAGCAAAATCAGTTGGCGCGCGCGGCCGATCTCTTGCAAAAGGCCGCTGAGCTGCGTCCGGGCTATCCCGAAGCCTTGAACAACCTCGGTGTGCTGTATGTGCGAGAGCAGGAGTACGCCAAGGCGGAGGAGCAATTCAAGAGCTGCATCCGTGTGAATCCCAATTTCGATCAGGCATATCTGAACCTGGCGCGCCTTTACGCGATGCAGAACGACAAGGAGAGGGCAAAAGCGGTGCTGCAGGAGCTGCTGCGCGTGCAGCCGCAGAACCCAAACGCCAAGCAGGCGATCGATGTGCTGAACTCCATGCCGTGATGGCTCACGTTACCGAAGCTTCTGCTTTCAGTCAGTTGCCGGCCGATTTCTCGTAAACTGAAGAACATGCTCTATACCGAGGCAGTCGACCGACTGCAGGCCCTGGGCGCGGAGTTGCACACCGCCCCCGGCCAGCCGCGGCGCAAGTTCGAGCTTGCCCAAATGCGCACCCTGATGGCCGCGCTCGGAAACCCGCAAGAGCGCTTCCGCTCCGTCCTCATTGCGGGCACCAATGGCAAGGGCTCGACTGCCGCCACACTCGCCGCCATCCTCGCCGCCTCCGGTCTTCGCCCCGGCCTTTACACCTCGCCGCACCTGATTCGTGTCAACGAGCGCATTCAGATCCTCGAACGAACTCCCGGCAGCGCTCATGAAATCACCCATACGCTCATTCCCGACGAAGACTTCAGCAGGCACCTCGAGGCGGTGATCCACGCCGCCGAGCGCCTCGTCTCCGACGGCAAGCTGCCTGGGCCGCCCAGCTTCTTCGAAACTGTCACCGCGATGGCGTTCCTGCAGTTTGCCGTTGCCAAAGTGGAGATTGCGGTGCTCGAGGTCGGTCTCGGCGGCCGTCTTGATGCCACCAACATCGTCGAGCCGGTGCTCTCGATCATCACCGACATCTCGATCGACCACACGGAATGGCTGGGCCACACCGTCACCGAAATCGCGCGCGAAAAGGCCGGCATCCTTCGGCCAAACGGCGTGCTGGTCACGCTCCCGCAGCACCCCGAGGCTAACCAGGCCATTGGCGAAGCGGCCGTTGCGCTCAACGTGCGGGCCGTCAATGCAACGGCGGCGCTGCCATATAGCACAACGACAGTGACGAATACACACAATCGATATCCCCTGGATATCGATAGATTCCACATCGAAGTCGATTCGCCGCTCGCCGGCCAGCACCAGCAGCGCAACATCGCGCTCGCCATTACCGCCGCTCTCGAGCTACGTAACAAATATAGTTACAATATCGACGCGGAATCTATCGCAGCCGGTGTCCATCAGACTCGCTGGCCTGGCCGCCTCGAAAGGCTGACCCGCAACGGCCGCTCCATCCTGCTGGATGTCGGACACAATCCTGCCGGCGCCTGGACCCTCCGCGCGGCGCTCGCTGCCGAGAAGAATCCGCCCCACAACCTGATCTTTGGCTGTTTGGATGACAAGCCGATCGAAGAGCTGGCCCAGATCCTTTTTCCGCTCTTCGATCGCGTCCTTCTCGTCGCCGTGCCATCGCCGCGCGCCGCCTCCGGCGCCCGCTTGCTCGCCGCCGCTCACGCTGTCGGTGCAGTCTCTACGCTCGAACCCAACCTCACTGCTGCCCTTACTGCCTTGAAGGCCCAGAAAGGTGGCAATCAAGACGCCGTCATTACCGGCTCTGTCTATTTGGTGGGCGAAGCGCGCGCACTCCTCATCAGCGAAGGTTGGACCTCCGATGCCCGCTGAAACGGAGACCGCTCTCGCCGAGCTGCCACCACGCCAGCTCACCGTTAAAGAGCGCTTCATGTCGAACTTTGTTCAGGCGCCACTCTTCTTCAGTGCGACTGCGGCTTTCGGCACCGTTTCGCTGCTCGCCTCGCTCACAGAAAAGGATGGCCGCCGTCAGCATCGCATCGCCCGCACCTGGGCGAGATGGTCGCTCGCCATCGCCGGCTCGCCTATTCACGTCGCTGGCCTTGACGTGCTCCACAACCACCCGGTCGCCGTCTACGCCTGCAACCACCTCTCCTATATGGACACGCCGGCCGTCTTCGCAGCACTGCCATTTCAGTTCCGTATCCTCGCGCGCAGCGACCTCTGGAAGATGCCCTTCATCGGCTGGCATCTGAACCGCTCCGGCCAGATTTCCGTGGCGGTCGACAATCCGCGCGCCTCCATCGCCAGTCTGACTAACG
The DNA here is from genome assembly GCA_963737035.1 of uncultured Acidobacteriaceae bacterium. Classification (GTDB taxonomy): domain Bacteria; phylum Acidobacteriota; class Terriglobia; order Terriglobales; family Acidobacteriaceae; genus KBS-83. The sequence continues at coordinate 72,278 of CAVTRJ010000005.1, forward strand.
GCGTGCGAGCCCTCAAAGCCGGCATGCCGCTTTTTGTCTTTCCGGAGGGCGGCCGCTCCCGCGATGGCGAACTTGGGCCTTTCATGAGCGGTCCCGCCTATATGGCCATCCGCGCCGGTGTGCCGATCATCCCGATGGCACTGGTCGGTACCTATGAGCTGTTGCCGATTCATACGCGTCACTTCAGCCCGCGGCCGCTGGAGCTGCGCATCGGCAACCCTATCCCGACTACCGGCCTTACAGCGCGCCAGTCTGAAGCGTTGACGGCGCAGCTGCGTCAGGCTATCGAAGAGTTACGCGTCGCGCCCCCAACCCCCTAAGAGAGCCTCAAATGTCCAAGCCACGCATCCTCATTCCCGAGCCCACCTCTACCGATTCTGAATACAACCAGCGCGGCTGGGCCCAGTACGCTGCCGCAGTCGAGCAGGCCGGAGGGATCCCGGTTCCGGTGCCACTCCACGCGAGCCAAGAGGAACAGGCCCGCCTTATCTCCGGCGCACAGGGCGTGCTGCTGCCCGGCAGCCATGCCGATGTGAACCCGGAAAAGTGGAACGAGCCACTCGATCCGCATTCCGCTCCGGCCGATGCGCTCCGCGAAGCCGCCGACGAACTCCTGCTGCAGGATGCTTTCAACCTGCAGAAGCCGATCTTCGGCATCTGCTACGGCATGCAGTCCATGAACGTGTGGCGAGGCGGCTCTCTCGTCCAGCATCTCGAGACGGCCGTGAACCACACGCCCGGGCGGCATATCGCGGAAGCGCACCCGGTGACAGTGACGCCCGGGAGCCTGCTTGCAAACCTGGCCGCGACAATACAACCAGCCGAAACTCCCGTCGGGTCTTCGGTCCTGGTCAACTCCAGCCATCACCAGGCTGTGGCCCGGGTTGGCGACCAGCTTCATGCCGTCGCCATCAGCCCGCTGGATGGCACAGTGGAGGCTGTCGAGGCTACGAAAGCCACGCCTCACGCACCGTTCGTCCTGGGCGTCCAATGGCATCCCGAGCGCACCTACACGTCGAGCCCGCTCTCTCGCGAGCTATTCCGTGCCTTCGTCGAGGCTGCCAGCATGTGGAAGGCGCAACCCAATGGCGCCCAGACTGCCGACTGTTCCTCTTCCGAGAAGCGTTGAATGGCTATCACGCCCGAACAGGTCTTGGCGGCAGCAGAGCGCTGGGACCTCTCAGAAGCGCTCTCCCGCACAGAGGGCGTTGTGGAGAAGCTCGCGTCCTATGGCAATCTTCTGCTGCACTGGAATGCCCGCCTCTCCCTCACAGCCATCCGTGACGAAGCCCTGGTGATCGAGCGCCATCTGATGGAGGGCGTCTTCGCGGCGGAGCATCATCCCGCCGGGACAACGGCGCTCGATTTCGGCTCAGGAACGGGCATTCCAGGCATTCCCATCGCGATCTGCCGCTCCAATCTCGCAGTCACTCTCGCAGAATCTCAGCGCAAAAAGGCTGCTTTCCTTCAGGAAGTAGTCCGCACCCTCGGCCTGCCAGCCTCCGTGCACGCCGGAAGGGCAGAGACTCTCCCTATCGGCAGCTTCGATACGGTGTGGATGCGCGCAGTCGATAAGGGCGCCACGATGCTGCCAGCAGCCGCGGCACTGGTGGTGAAGGCAGGCTCATTGTGCCTGCTCGGGACAGGAATCGCACCATCGCTCCCGGCCTGGCAGTGGAAAACCATCCCTTTCCCGGGCAGTACCGGCCGCGTTTTGCACATTGGCCATCGCGCGTAGCGTTCCACGTGGAACATGTAACTCTATGGCTCTTCTCGTGTTCCACGTGGAACACTGCGGCCCCGCATAATCTTCCACAGCGTCTTCCACAACTCCCTCCGCTTAGGCTGTTTGCATCCGTTCCGCCTCGCCATTAGCTTTATCTGCAATGTCCGAAGCCATAATCCTGGCCATCGCTAACCAGAAAGGTGGCGTCGGCAAAACCACTACCGCCATCAATCTCAGCGCCGCCCTCGCTCTCGAAGGCCTGCAGTGCGTTCTCATCGACTGCGACCCGCAGGCCAACAGCTCCAGCGGCCTCGGTGTCGCACGCGACGGCGATCATGGCTCCGTCTACGATCTCCTCACGGGCGGCGCCTCGGTCGACACGCTCCTCCAGCCCACCGCCATCGAAACGCTGAAGATCATTCCCGGCAGCCGTAACCTCATTGGCGCCAATCTCGAGCTGGTAGACAGCAAAGACCGCGAGACCCGCCTGCGCGACTCCCTCAAAGAGCTCCGCATCGCCTACGACTTCATCATTCTGGACTGCCCACCCGCTCTGGACCTCCTAACCCTGAACGCCCTAGTCGCCGCCGATCGCCTGCTCGTCCCCATGCAGGCGGAGTACTTTGCCCTGGAGGGCGTCAGCGAACTGCTTGGGACGATCGGTCGCGTGCAGCAGGCCTTCAATCCCAAGCTCGAGCTCGAAGGCGTAGTTCTCACCATGTACGACGAGCGCACCAACCTCGCCCAGCAGGTCACGGAAAACCTCAAAGGCTTCTTCGGCGACAAGCTCTACAAGACCGCTGTGCCCCGCAACATCCGACTTGCCGAAGCCCCCAGCCACGGCAAGCCCGTCCAGCTCTACGACGTACGCTCCCGCGGCGCCGACGCCTACCGCGATCTCGCCGATGAGCTGCTGGCCAACCACAAAATCGTCAGCCCCGCCGCGAAACAGCGCGAGGCCAGCGCTAAAGCCCGTAAAAACAGTAAGATACGCTTCTGGCCCTACGCCTGACGCATACCAGTCTTCCTAACGCACCACCGAGAGACGCACCATGAGCACACCCGACAAGCGACGCGCCCTAGGCAAAGGCCTCGAAGCGCTCCTCCCTCATCGTTCCGCGCCGCAACCGGTTCAGATCCACGCGGCAGCCGACGGCGCACCGGCTCCTGCAGCCTCGGACGGCAAACCGCTGGAACTTGCGCTCGATCTCATCGATCGCAATCCCTTCCAGACACGCAGCCAGTTTGGTGAGGCAGCGCTTGAGGAACTCGCGACCTCGATCGCCGCCACCGGCGTCGTGCAGCCGATCCTCGTCCGGCCCATCGCAGACGGCCGCTATCAGCTCATCGCCGGCGAACGCCGCCTGATGGCATCGCGCAAGGCCGGCAAGGCTACCATTCCTGCCATCGTGCGGCCCGCCTCCGATGAGCAGGCCATGGAGATGACCATCATCGAAAATCTCCAGCGCGCCGACCTCAACCCCATGGAGCAGGCGCGCGCCTTCGACCGCCTCGGCCGCGAGTTCCAAATGACGCAGGAGCAGATGGCCAAGCGCACCGGGAAGGATCGCGCCTCTGTCGCCAACTTCCTCCGCCTGCTGCGCCTGCCCAACGAAATTCAGGGCAGAGTCGAAGCTGGCGAGCTCTCCTTCGGCCATGCCCGCACGTTGCTTGCGCTTGAATCGCCAGACGCCATACTCAAGGCCGCGCAGAAGGTCCTCGCGTTGTCGATGTCGGTGCGCCAGACCGAGAGCTTCGTACAGAACATGCTGAACCCGGAAAAAGCGGAGAAGAAGGAGAAATCCAAAGACCTGCTCGATCCCAATGTGCGCGAAGCCCGCGACCAGATGCAGCGAGCGCTCGGTCTGAAGGTCGCCATCGAGGACCGGGGCGGCAAAGGCAAGGTCATCATCGAGTACACGAATCTTGAAGCCTTCGACGCCCTGATGGAGCGGATTACGTCGGGACGGATCAGCGCCACTCACATCACGAGCGAGGCATGACCGTCGGCACTTCTTCGCGCACAAACCGCCTGCGGATTGTCTTCGATCTCGCGATCGTCCTCGTCTTCGCCATCTTCCTGTGGGCGCCATGGAACTCGCATCGCAAGCACCGGTAGCTCTTCTGTCACCATGGCCTGGCTCGCGCTGCCCATGACGCTGGCGCGCCGTGGACTGCATCTCGCATATGCAACAGACACAGTTACGATTAGCGCACTCGCCGCCGCAGCACTCAGCGCACTGCTCTCCATCGCGGCACGCATGCGTGGCAGCGCAGCTCTCGGCGCAATAGGAGCATTTCTCTTCGGCGCCTCCGTCGCGATCCTCATGCCGATGTGGACCGCGATCTGCTTCCTCGCCGTGCTGCTGTTGATTGTCATCTTGCGCGCGCGCTTCGTCGCCATGCGTCGCACCACCGCGCTGGTGGCGCTTCTCAGCGAGCTCTGGCCCACTGGCTATGCAATCGGATTCGCAGTGCTCGCCTGGCGCTACAATCCGCAATTGCTGCTCAAGGCGCTCGTCATCACGCTCGGCATTTCGCTAGTCGCGCGCGCACTCCTGCCATCGACCAGCACGGCATCTTAAGCGCAGAGACACGATTCAACATGAGCAACGAAGCCAACAAAGTCACACGCAGCCGTTTCGAGATCGAAGAGCGGGGGAAAGTCGCATACCTCGAATTCGATACGGACAGCCAGGGCTGGATGACGATCTGGCATACCGAAGTGCCACCGGACCTGCGCGGCCGCGGCGTCGCGGCAGAGCTCGCTCAGACCGCATTTGAATATGCGAAGCAGAACAAGCTTCGCGTGGACGTCGTCTGTCCGCTTGCCGCGGACTACGCTACCAAACACCCTGAATACAAATCCCTCATCGGCAAACAAGCGAATCCCTAACGCGGCGTCACGCCGCACGTGCAGGACGGATGACGAGAGGCGCCGCAACCGGCGGAATTCCAAAGTTGCTGACCGAATAGTCCGTCCTCGCTTTATTGGTCCTTCTGCGCAAAGTAACGTGCGGGTGAAGTTCCCACTTGCTTCCGGAACATCGAGATAAACGCGCTTGGCGTACTGTAACCAGCCTCCAGCGCAGCTTCCGTTACCGACTCTCCCGCAGCAAGATGCTGCATGGCGGTGATGAACCTGAGCCTTTGTCTCCATTTGCTGAATGGAATTCCGATCTCTTTTGCGAATAGGCGCTGCATCGTCCTCTTGGTGGAACCGCATTCCGCTGCCAGCTCTTCTAAATCACGCGTGTCCGTTGGATTGGCTAGCAATATGTCGACCAGCTTTTTGGCTCGGACATCCGATGGACGCGGGAGCTGCACCGGTATCGACTCGGCTGCTCGCAGTTGGTCGAGAAGGAGATCGACCACATGGCGCTCATTCCGAAGCCGCCTGCGCAGACTGACAAATGTGCAGGCGTGCAGGATCAATTCTTTGAGCAGAGATGAAACGTTGATCACGACAATCTTCCTGGGCAAGCTGGTGCAGAGCCGCGGGAGAAGATAGAGAGTACGCATCGAGACCACGCCGGACATCAGGATGCTGTGCTTTGTGCCCGCCGGAATCCACACAGCGCGCAACGGCGGAACCACCCAGACGCCCTCCTCCGTGTCCGCGGTCATGACCCCGGCAGAGGCGAACAGCAGTTGGTCCTCTCTGTGGGAGTGAGCGCGGATCACATACCCATGCCGGAAGTTCCATGAGCCGCCTTTGACCTCCGCAAGAACATGGCCGCTCGGAGCAAAAAGAACGGCTGGCGCATTTGAGACATATTTTGGCACTTTGTCGAAAGCGAGCTTCTGACCAGAAATGATATTTCATGTTCGGGAGGGTTCTATGCTGGATTCCGGAAAGCTGATCGGGTTCGTGATGACCACCGACTACGATGCTGCGCGCGCATTCTATGAGGGGAAACTGGGCCTCGAGGTCGTCGCGCAGGATCAGTTCGCTTTAGTCCTGCGTTCGGGAGGTCATATGATTCGCATCGGCAAATCGACCTTCACTCCCGCCCAGGGCACGGTTCTGGGGTGGGAAGTGGACGATATCGAAGCCATCGTGCGATGGCTGCAGGGCCGAGGCGTGATCACTGAAAAGTACAGTTTTGTCGCTGATCAGGAGCTCGGCATCTGGGCGGCGCCATCTGGTGACAAGGTGGCCTGGTTTAAAGACCCGGATGGAAATGTTCTCTCCGTCAGCCAGCACGTGAACTGATCTCCAGCGCGCAGAAAAGATGGCGTGACCCTAAGGCCACGCCATCGGAGCGTCTCTTAAGAAGGAGACACTCACAAAACCAAACACCGGATCCGGCGCCAGCGACACCGCCCCGGAATCTCGATTTCTGTTACTTTTTCGGCGGCGCGATGGTGTCCTTTGCCGACTTCGCCACGCGGAACTTCACCACGGTCTTCGCCTTGATCTTGATCGCCTCGCCCGTCTGCGGGTTGCGGCCCATGCGCGCCTTGCGCTCTGCCTTCACCAGCCGGCCCAGTCCCGGGATTACGAATACGCCGTTCTTCTTGGTCTCCTTCACTGCTGTTTCCGTCAGCAGATCGAAGAATCCGCTCACCTGCTTGTTGGTCAATTCGAGCTTCTCGGCCATCTGCCGAACCAGCTGTGTCTTGGTCAGTCCTGCTGCCATTTGAAATTCCTCCTGTCTCTCGTTAGGTAGCGATTCTTCCCGGCATTGCCGGCAAGAACGCCTTGAAGGGGAAGCTCCGCGCCCGCTTGCCAGGTGCCATCACTGGCTTCCGGCCCCGGCGACTTGATGCAGACAAATCGCCAGTGTTTATGCGGGTTCCCGCAACTCCTACCGAGCATCACCATGCGGCCTTTTGCCGCCGCTTGTCAACGGCAAATCAGGCATTTCCACAGTTTTCTTCGTGTTTTTTAGTGTTTTAGTGGATTTTTAGCGGGTTTCTACAACTTTTGCTGCACTTTTCGCTGCTCCGAACAACACCGCGGCACTCAAAAGAGCGGCTTGCGCGGCCTCTCCGCAGCCAGCAGCAGCGGCCGGTTCAGCATCGTCACCAAAGGCGCAGCGGCGCGGAAATAGCTCGCCACCGTCTTCGCGAAATCAGCCCGCGTTGCTGTCTCCGGCGCGAGCGATGCACTAAACCCCCATCGTTTCTGCCGGTAAAGATCCGCTGCGGGATGCTCTGCCGGAAAGCCTTTTGGCGAACGGCTCAGCGGTTCGCCGCTTTCCTCATCCTTCAATAGACGCCGCAAGCCACGCGCCTGCGCCAGCTTTCGATACTCCTGGTGATGCTCCATCAGAAACCGGCGAATAGCAAGCAGTTGTTCGGTCTCCGGCATGAAGGCGCCCGCGGCAATCTCCACCTGCCTGCCGGAAACCTGCAAATAAAATCCCGCGCCGGAGGTCTTCCTCAGACCGTCATGTACCCACCAGGCCGATACGTGCGGCTTGTAGGGCAGCTTGTTGTTCGAAAAGCGCGTATCGCGATAGATACGCATCATGATCGACTCCGGCGCGCGCACATGCCCCGGCGCAAAGTCCATCATTGCCCCGGTAACCGCCTCAATCACCGCCAGCATCGGCCGCTTGATCTCCGCTTCGTACACCGGCTTGCGCGCGTTGAACCAGTCCCGGTCGTTGTTGCGCGCCAGCCCGCGCAGAAAACGTAACCCTTCCGGCGCGAAATAGGGCCGCCGCTCATCTTTGCCTTCAGCCGGCCGCGTCTTTTGTCCTGAACCCGGTCGTCTCGTTCCCGTTCCGGCCCGTCTCTTCAAATCCATTGCGACTTTCCCGTCCCTGGACGCGTCTCTTGATGTTGCCTGCTGCATGCCCTACTCTCGTTGCTGCAGCGCAGCACTGGAGGCTCCATGCGTCTCCGCTACCTTCTCTTTCTGCCGCTCATTGCCGTTGGGGTCCTTGCACAAACACCGGCATTGCCTTCATCTTCGCAGCAATCCCACTCAGCCGGCTACGTCACGCCCTCGTTCAATGCCACCACCCGCAACGTCATCCTCGACGCGGTGGTCACCGATAAGAAGGGCAATGTCGTCACCGGCCTCACGCGGAACGACTTCGTGGTTCGCGAAGACAACGCACCGCAGGAGATTCAGTCCTTCGATGCCGTCACCGCCGGCAGCTCGGCTGAAGACGCTGTGCCCCACACCATCCTGCTGGTCGACGAGCTGAATACGCGCTTTGAGGACATGGCCTACACGCGGTACTCCGTCAATCGCTTATTGCATCACGACGGCGTCAAGCTCGACCAACCCACCGCACTCTACATCCTCACCAATGATGGCCTGCGCGTCCTGCAGAACTACACGCGCGATCCCGCCGCCATCGACGCGGCACTCCGCTCGCACCGGCCGGTACTTTCCTGGCGCTTGCGGCGTAATTTTTATCTGGCTCTGGACCGCATCAACATCTCGATGACGGCTCTGCAGGAGATCGCCATCGCGAGCACGGGTACGCCGGGCCATAAAAACATCGTCTGGATCAGTCCCGGGCTGCCCATCTTGTCCACTCTGGAAATAACCGCGGATTCCGAAAAGCAACTGTTCGACTCTATCCGCCACCTCTCCGACCAATTGCTGAAAGCACGCGTCAGCATTTACAGTGTCGATCCGCGAGGCGTTCAGGGAAGCTTCACTGCCACTCCCCAGGCCATCGCTAATAACTACCTCTATACGGCGTATCTCAATGGCCTTAGCCAGGCGAATGAGGCCGCCTTCGGCAACCTGGCCATCCAGACTCTCGCAACCCAAACCGGCGGACACGCCTTCTTCGGTCGCAACGATGTCGATCGCGAGATCGCCACCAGCCTCACCGACGGCAATACCTACTACACCCTCGCCTATTCACCCTCCAACAGGAATTTCCACGGTGAATTCCGCAAGATCAGGATCAGTGTGATCAACCGGCCGGATCTCAACGTGCAGACACGCGACGGCTACTACGCGATGCCCGAAGGACCTGCCGCCAATCCCCAACGCGAACTGCAGGAGTTGGCGGGCGCGCTTCTTACGCCCATTCCCTACAACGGCGTCCCCATCCCTGTAACCTTCAGCGAGCGGGTCAAATCTCCGGCGCCACACGTCGCCGTGCGCCTGGTTGTTCCCTCCACATCCCTCAGTTGGACATCGGATGCGAAGGGCGTCTTCAGCGCACAGGTCACCATCGCTGGCGCAGATAAGGACAAGCACGGCTCGTGGAAGGCTCGCGCTATCCGCGCCTACACCGTCTCGCTACCGGACGGCGCCACTCCCTCGTCAGCGACTGAAACCAGCGTCCAATTCGAAATGCCCTATGGCAAGTCCGATCATCTGCGCTTTGTCGTGCGCGACGATGGCAGCGGCCGCACGGGCTCGTCGGAGATTGAGCTCCGACCCGCCAACGCTAGCTAATTGCTGGAACTGGTCTACTTGCCCGCGATCAGCATCATGCCATCCGGGACGACGCGGCACTCGCTACCCGGGCGTGCGTGCCAGGTCGAGCCGTCCGCATAGCGCAGCTCGATCACGGAAATCCACGCTACCGATGTTAGATCGTGGGCCGAGACGGTGCGCATGCGCGTCTGGTCCGCCGGAACCGAACTCACCAGGTGCACGTTCCGCACTGCGTCCGCCGTTGGCTGGTTGCTCAGCATGGCGCTGCCCGCCGGCATCAAGCGGCTCTTGTTGGAGGTTCCATGCACCTCCAGCTCTGCTGCCACAATCCGCTGCAGCCGGGTGTTCTTCATCGATAGATCAATGGACTGCCCCGGATATTTATTCTCCGGCGGAACAGCCGGCGCGTTCGGACCCACAGCCACAAGCTGTCCCATACCATGCTGCGCAGCCGACAGCTCCACCGGGCACGCCGAAACATTGGTGACAATGACAGGCGTCGGCCCCGCGACACACGCAGGCACGGCAAAAGCTGCTAGCGAGAAACTGAGAATTGGAAGCGAGAAAGGATGGCGCATACGCACACCTCCTGCCGAGGCAACTCTACGCCCAACGAAAATAGATGCGCAAGGCCGGCACCGCCGATGTCCACCGCGGAACCCAAATTGGCACTTGCATCCACATCCGCCTTGTAACTCGCTCTACCGGATGGTCATCAGCGCCGCGCGGAAGAGCGCGTCGAAGTGCTCGCCGACGCTCTTGTCTTTGGCCACCGCGGCCTCAATCGCCTTCTGCGCCGAAGGCCGTTGATACCCCAGATTCACCAGCGCCGAAAGCACATCCTCCGCCGCCGGACCGGCCGCCGCCACCGCCGGAGCTGCCACCGCCATGTCTTCCAGCTTGTCCTTCAGTTCCACCACCAACCGCTCCGCCAGCTTCTTTCCGACGCCCGGAATGCGCGTCAACGTTGCGTGGTCCTGCGCGCGCAGCGCCGCGACCAGGCGGTCGGCGGGTAGCCCGCTCTGGATGGTGATCGCCAGCTTCGGCCCCACCCCGCTCACCGTGATCAGCCGTTCAAAGATGCGCTTGTCGTTGCGATCGAGAAATCCATACAGCGCCAGCGTGTCCTCGCGCACCTGCGTGTGGATGTGCAGCGCCACCTCCGCGCCCTCCGCCGGCAGCGACGTGTAGGTCGACACGCTGATAGCAACGTCATAACCAACACCCGCCGCCTCCACAATGGCCTGCTGCGGCTGCTTGCTGAAAAGACGTCCACGAAGATGCGCAATCATGCGGCTATCTTAACCGCCGTGATCAATGCGGACGCTGCTGGCTTGCAAGGTCACTGACGAGCTTCGTCAGCGCCGGCTGCAGGCCTATCATGCCATCGATGTGCGGCTGCCAGTCCTTGGCAATCAGCGCGCGATCGGGGTCGGGCCATGCGCGCTTCCATAAGCCAGCTCGGTCGGCGAACGGCACGTACCCGGGAATCTGCCGGGCCACCAGCGCGCCTGCTGTGTAGAAGAGCACCGCATGCCAGATGGAACCGGGTTGAAACGGCGGGCCGGCACGATGCGCGTTTTCTGCCGCTGCCGCTTCATCCATCGCAGCGCGCATCTTGTCCACCAGGGCGTGTGAGCTTTCGTGGAAGACCGTCTCCAGCGCCCCTGCTTCCGGATTCGCCGGTTCGCTCGCCGAGATCGTCACCCGCGTCGGATTCAGCGTTGTATAGGCTCCTGCCCAGTTCGCATACATCACCATGTCCACACGGACAGGCCCGCCTGGCCAGGGCGTCTCGTAAATCTTCGCGAGCGAGTTCTTCAGCGAATCGCCATACTGCGCCACCAGAGGCTCGATCTGCTCAATCCAGGTGCGATTCTTCGCGGTCGTGCGCCGGCCACCAGTGGCTTCGGTAGATGGGCGCGGCTTTCTGCAGCACGGACTTCAACTCCGGCGGGAGCTCGATTCCGGCAAGATTCGGAGATGCTTCCGCGTCTTCGAGCGCGATCTGCATCGCGATGAGTTCGCGGTCGAACAGCAGGTCACGTTGGATCATTGAGTGCGCATAGTAGGTAACTGCCTCTTCCCAGATCGCGTGCTCCTGCGGTGTGAGCGCGTGCAGCGTTGTGAGATCTTCCGGAGAGAGGTTGGCAGGACGGCGCGCCTCCTGCGGCCGCTCAGTAAGGGCTTCGAGATAGAGGAAATGGTGGAGATTGACCCAGAAGCCACTATGGAAATCGAAGATGGATCGCGCTGACGGGTTAGGGTTCTGCGCGAATGCGGGAAGCGTGCTGAGGCCGAGAAGCAATGCGAGGCATACCGGCGGGAGTTTCATCGCTGTGAGGATAGCGAACCACCTCGCCGCGGTCGACCTGCACCCAGCCAAGCCCTATTCCCGATCAAACACAAGGACGTTGGGTTTGCGTCCATTTGCCGGCTGAATGGACATGGTGAGTGTGTTGCCATCGGGAGAAAGCTGGATGTGCTGCGTGTCGGTCACTTTTCCATTGATCTTCTCGGTGAACTCGAGAGTGGTAGCGTTCATACGACGCGCGGAGGACATGGAACCTGCCGGCGCATTCGCGTCTTGTACGGCATAGTCTTTGCCGTCAAATTTCATGGTCTTCGTGGATTTCTGCGCAGGATTGGTAAAGGAAAGGCCGTCGCCTTCATAGGGATGGACTTCCATTTCTACGGAGTCGAGCTTCTCGCTCGTGCTATCCCACGTGCCGGAAAAGCCGGATGTGCCTGCTTTGCGCGCGTACAAGTAATCGAGGTGGAAGGTGGAACCGTTGGACTGGTAGGCGGTGAAGTTGTCGTGGAGCGTGTTGCCGTCCGGAGAGAGCGTCCAGAGGGCCAGGATCTGCGTCCGGCCGTCTTTCTTACGGACGACCTTCCAGTTGTTGGGGCCTTCGGAGGTGACGGCGAGGGTGCTGCCATCGAGACCGGGTTGATCGGTGCCGTCGGCGACGATGAATTCGGGAGTCCCGCCGCCGAAGTCGAAGGCGTAACGGTTTTGACCGGCGGAAGCGACTTTCATCTCGTCGTGGAGAGTGCTTTTTTCGGGGCTGAGCTTCCATTTGCCGACGAATGGATCGTTAGCTGCCCAGAGTGTGGCGGTCACGAGCGGGACAACGAGGAGTGACAGAAGGATGCGCTTCAGCATGGCGTTCTCCGCAGGTCAATTTGGGAGCCCTATCTCGACAGCCACTTGTGCATTTCGGCGGCCAATCGTTGTTGCGCCGCGTGTGGCGGATGTCGAAATGATCTATCTGCTGGGTGGAGCTTGAGTTAGCTGATATGGATGGCGCAGGGCTCTTCCTGTGGGGTGACCACAGGATCGTTCGGAGACGAACAGTGCTGTGCTGAAAGCGGACAGGACGCATCAAGCGGTGTCAGACTTCCGCTTCGACCTCGCGAGAACCACGCGGCAACAGATGCTCCTCAATCTTCGGCAACAACCCGGTCAGCAATCCCAGCGCCGGCAGGAACGAGCACACGTGATACACCAGATTCAGACTAGTCATATCCGCCAGCTTGCCCAGCAGCGCCGCGCCCAGTCCGCCCATCCCAAAGGCCAGCCCAAAGAACAGCCCGGAGATCATCCCCACCCGTCCCGGCACCAGCTCCTGCGCATACACCAGAATCGCCGAGAAGGCCGACGACAGTACCAGCCCGATGATGAAGCTCAGGATCGCCGTCCAGTGCAGGTTTGCGTACGGCAGCAGCAGCGTAAACGGCAGCACGCCCACGATCGAAACCCAGATCACCAGCCGCCGCCCATAGCGATCGCCGATTGGGCCGCCGAGAATCGTGCCCAGCGCCACCGCGCCGAGAAAGATGAACAGATACATTTCCGACTGGTGCAGCGTTACATGAAATCGCTGCATGAGATAGAAAGTGAAATAACTCGTGATGCTGGAGAGATAGAAATATTTCGAGAAGACCAGCGTCATCAGCACCACCATCGCCTGCGTCAGCTTGCCGCGTGACAACTGCGCATGCGGATGGTCCTCAACCCTCTTCTTTCCTGACGCGCCTTCCCGCACTCGCGCCTTGTACCACCCGCCGATCGCCAGCAGCATCGCAATCGCCACCAGCGCCGCCGCGGAAAACCAAACAATCCGATGCTGTCCCGCCCGCGCACCGCGCGCCGAAAGCACCAGCCACAGCACCAGCAGCGGCCCTAGCGCGGAGCCCATATTGCCGCCCAGCTGAAACAGCGATTGCGCCAGCCCGTGCTGGCCGCCCGAAGCCAGCCGCGCCACACGCGAAGACTCCGGATGAAAGACGGACGATCCCAGCCCGACTAGCGAGCCCGCCACCAGCAGCCACCCATACGTCGGCGCCCACGCCATCAGCACCAGCCCGCAGAGCGAAAAACTCATCCCCAGTGCCAGCGAATACGGCATCGGCTTCTTGTCTGTCGCCATACCCACAAATGGTTGAAACAGCGACGCGGTCAATTGATACGTGAAGGTGATCATCCCGATCTGCCCCAGCGACAATCCGAAGATGCGCTGGAATAGCGGATACAGTGACGGGATCGTCGCCTGGATCAGGTCATTCAGCAGGTGGCACGCGCTGATCGCCGCCAGGATGGTGAAAACGGTCTCGCCGCCGCGGCGCGCCATGTTTTCCGGCAAGCTGAAGATCGCTGTCCCGCGAGTGACCAATGTTCCTCCTGTCAGATTCGATTCGCGGCATCCGGACCGGACTCAACGATGCTCGACAGCGACAAGCGGCCAGGGGGAGCGGCCCTTACGAATCGCGGCCACAGGCGCTTCTGCCCGGACGGCCGGCGCTAGGAGCGCCGCGAGTCCCGGCGGTAGAGCACCTGGAACTGATATCCCGGATTCGGCGGGAACAGTGCAGCCACCGCGCGCAGCCGCTCCGCCAGCGCGGGTGAAGCCAGCAGCGGATACTCCCGCTCGCGCAGGTCGGCATAATCGAAATCCAGGGTCAGCGAGAGCATATAGATCGCCAACGCATCCGCGAACGCCGCATGGATGTAGGTGGTCTTCGCCTTCTCGTCGATCCGCGAAGTCGCCGGCTCGGACGCTATCATGCGGTCACCTCGCCCCCCACGGCTACGCTCCACTGGCTCCGAGCGAAGCTCGCCGTAAGCCCGCGCCCGGCTTTCCCACGCATCGTGGCTGGTCTCCCCGCGCACCTGTGCCATCGCCTGCCGGTCCACCAGCTCGCCAAAGCTTGCCGGCACCCCGGCCGCATCCACAAAATGATGGCCAATGTTGATGAACAGCTCAAAGGCCAGCGCAAATTTGTCCTGCATGAGCCGCGTTGAGATGAAGATGTAGTCTGCCCCGGCAAAGTGCACGTTGCGATGGCAGATCGCGCGATCGCTCAGCTCGGTCGTGTACTGCGGCGCAATCAGCGTCTCGCCGCTCGAATGCGCGTCATCGGGTATGCTGTCCCCGTCCTGCTCATGAATCGTGAGCGGCACAAAGTAGTACGCGCGATGCTTCAGCGCAGCCGCCACGTCGCGCGGCACGGCTCCGATGACCTGCTCCAGCTCACCCGGCGGCAGCTTGTGGTCGCCGAACGTCGCATAACAAATCGCGTTTTCCGCCTGCTGTACCGGCGTCTCGCGCGCCACCTGCGCGGCTGGCAACAGCTCTGTCTGTGCGGTTTGGCCCATCACTAGTATTCTAGCTGAGAGCGCTCTCCTTATATGTCTGCAATCCCCGCCAGTAATTCCGGCTCTTTCGCCAATCGAGACTCCAGTCCTGGCCCCAGGCGCGCCGGCGTAACGATCTTCGGTGTCCCCATCGGCGACTTCGGGCTCTTCGCCAGCGCCCTCATCGCCCTCGCCCTCGGCTTCATCGCCTTCTTCGGCACTACCTTTCTCAGCATCTTCGGCCTGATGATCTACAACCGCTCCGGCGGTCATCACATCACGCTCGACACCAGCTACAAATTTATCGGGCTGCCCGCCGGCATCTTCGTGCTGATCATCAGCCTCGCCCTCCTGCTCGGCATCTGGCTGCACCGTAAGTTCACCGGACGCTAGCCGCATGTCACTCGTCACCATCACAGATACAGAAAGCGCCTCACCCGATCAGCATCGCGAATGGTGCGAGCGACTCGAAGCCGGTTGCATCCTCTTCTTCCCGAAGAGCCCCATCGCACTCACCGACTCCGACCTTCAGTTCCTACGCGGCCAGCAGCAGACCGACAGCTCACTGCACAAAAACATCGCCTACAAACCGAAATCCGACGAGCTCACCGGCGTTGACACCAAGACCGCAAAGCCCGCTGCGGTCGACCACCTGCGCGGCATCCTGCGCAACTACTCACAGTCCGTCACCACATTCCTCACCGGCTTTCTGAGCCCTTATGCAGGCCAGTGGCAACTCGACTACGCCAGCTTCCGCCCGCAGGAGGAAGAAGGCCGCGACCTGCCGCTGCGCCGCCGCAACGATCTGCTCCACACCGATGCCTTCCCCACCCGTCCCACGCACGGCGCGCGCATTCTCCGCTTCTTCAACAACATTCATCCCACCCGTACGCGCGATTGGATCGTTAGCGATCCCTTTCGCGCCATCGCAACAAAATACGCGCCCGCTGAGATCGCCCTACCGCAGCCGGACTCCAGCATCGGTCGCGCCTTCAAGTCCTTCGCCACCGGCATGGGTCTCGGCGGTGCCGCCCCCGCGCTCAAGCGCTCGCCCTACGACGACTTCATGATGCGGTTCCACAACTTCCTCAAAGAGAATCGCGAATTCCAAAGCGCCTGCGCCAAGTACGACTACCAGTTCCCCCCTGGCTCCAGCTGGATGGTCTACACCGACATGGTCCCGCACGCCGTGCTCAGCGGCCAGTACGCGCTCGAGCAAACCTACCTCGTCGCCGCCGATGCCATGGTCGCGCCTCAGCACGCGCCGCTTACCGTCCTCGAAGAGCTCACCGGCGCAACGCTGATCTGATTCCCGCTCTTCTGCGTAACTGCCAGACGAAGATCCGCCAGGAATCTTCGATAAACCGTTTTCTTCATCAGCAATCCAAAATTCCGGCGGCAGCGGCAATGTCCCTTCCAGCCTCACCATTCCCATCAAGCTCAACGCCGGCATCAACAGCATCCAGTTCGGCAATCCCGTCAGCTATCCGCCGGATCTCGATCGCATCGTCATCAGCGGTGACGGCAACGAGCCTTACCCCACAGCCACCACCTACGAAGGCGAGTACGCGACGCTCACCGGCAGCGCCAGCAGGTAGCTTCTGCGGCTACTGCTCCGGCCTGGCCAAAGCAGGCAATCTCGACGCTGGTGCCACCGCCACCTTCGCCAGCGTAAACGTGCCCGCAGCAGGCACATACAACATGGAGATCGACTATCTCACCAGCGGACCGCGCTCGTTCTTCCTCTCGGTGAACGACGGCACGGCACAGGAACTCGATCTGAACGGCACCAGCTTCAACTCGCCCGCCAGCACTGTCATCCCGGTCCAACTGAAGGCCGGCAGCAACACCATCGCCTTCAGCAACCCCACCAACTACGCGCCTGACCTGGACTCCATCACCATCTCGCCCGTCTACAAATAATCCCCTCAGCTAATTCCCTAAGTGCCGGCCGCGCGATACTGTCGCGGCCCGCGCTTTCTTCTGGCCTTCTCGTATGCTGTGAAGGCATGGACGAGCAGGCGCTCCAGACCATTCGCGAGAGCTACGACAGGGTTGCCGACGAGTACGCACGCCGGATGTTCTCCGAGCTCGACAACAAACCGCTCGATCGCGAACTGCTGACCCGCTTGGCCGGCGCAGTCAACGGCAACGGCGAAATCTGCGACCTGGGCTGCGGGCCGGGCCACATCGCGCGCTTTCTCGGCGACCGCTGTGCAAACGTATTCGGCCTCGACCTGTCGCCGGGCATGCTGGACGAGGCGCGGCGGCTGAGTCCAGAGATCCCTTTCCGGCAGGGCAACATGCTGGCGCTCGACCTTCCTGACGCGTCGCTCGCCGGCATCTCTGCGTTCTACGCGATCGTCCATCTTCCGCCCGGAGCCGTGCCACAGGCCTTTCGTGAGATGGCGCGCGTGCTGAAGCCACGCGGTCTGCTGCTGCTCTCCTTTCATATCGGCGAGGAGACGGTACATCGAGACGAGTGGATGGATCGGCCGGTGACTCTGGATTTCCGGTTCTTTTCACCCCTTGCGATTCAGAGCGACCTGGAAGCTGCCGGGCTGATCATCCAGGAAATCATCGAGCGCGACCCGTATGCGCCTGAAGTCGAGCACCAGAGTCGCAGAGCGTATATCTTCGCGCGCAAGCCAGCGGCCGCCGACTTGATATAGAACCTGTCTAGCATTCCACACCAGAGACTCCACACATGGATTCGCCCCTCACAGCTTCGACCATCCCGGCCTCTTCCACTTCCGACCCGCTGCTCGCATGGCGCGATGAGTTCCCCATCCTCGCTCGCACCACCTATATGGTCAGCCACTCGCTCGGCGCCATGCCTCGCCGAACCGCCGACTCGCTCTCCGAATTCACTGAAACCTGGGCCACCCGCGGAGTCCGCGCCTGGCATGAGGGCTGGTGGGAGATGGCCGTCACCGTCGGCGATCTCATCGGCTCCATCATCGGCGCCGGCAGCGGCGAAGTCGTGATGAACCAGAACGCCTCCACCGGCCAGTCGGTCATCGCCTCCTGCTTCAACTGGCACGACCGCCGCAACAAGATCGTCACCGAGGGC
Organism: uncultured Acidobacteriaceae bacterium; assembly: GCA_963737035.1. Taxonomy (GTDB): domain Bacteria; phylum Acidobacteriota; class Terriglobia; order Terriglobales; family Acidobacteriaceae; genus KBS-83. The sequence goes on from CAVTRJ010000005.1 coordinate 90,078, forward strand.
CTGAACTTCCCGTCGAACGACTACATCTATCACTGCCTCGCGCGACAGGGCGCTCGCGTCGTCAGCGTGCCCTCGCCGGACGGAATGACCGTACCGCTCGAACCGCTGCTCGACGCCATCGACGAAGAGACGCGCCTGGTCAGCATCTCGCACGTGGCCTTTCGCTCCTCCTACGTGCAGGACCTCGACGCCGTCATCCGCCGCGCACACGCCGTCGGCGCGTACGTCGTCGCAGACCTCTATCAGTCCGCCGGCATCTTGCCCGTTGACGTCCGCGCCCTCCAGGTCGACTTCGCCGTTGGCGGCTCGGTCAAGTGGCTGCTCGGCGGTCCCGGCGCGGGCTATCTTTATGTGCGCCGCGATCTATGGCCCCTGCTCGAACCCTCCGTCACCGGCTGGCAGGCGCACCGCGCTCCCTTCGACTTTGAAGGCGGTCCCATCGACTACGCCCCCGACGCCTTCCGCTTTCTAAACGGCACGCCCAACATCCCCGCGCTCTATGCCGCCCGCGCCGGTTATCAGATCGTCAATCAAATCGGCGTCCGCGCCATCCGGGCCAAGTCCGTTCGCCAGACCACACGGCTCATCGAGCTCGCCGATCAAGCCGGCATCACCGTGCGCAGCCAGCGCGACCCCGCGCTTCGCGGCGGCGTCATCATTCTCGATGTGCCGGAGGGCGAGCGCGTTACCGCCGAGCTTCTCCGCCGCCAGATCCTCGTCGACCATCGACCCGGCGCCGGCATTCGCATCTCGCCGCACTTCTACACCGCAGACGACGAACTCGAACACACCCTCCGCGAGCTCACTGCTATACTGCGCACCACCCCCGTACGCAGCCCCGTACCCAGCCCGGTACCTTGACCCGTTCCCATGTGAAGCTATGTCCACCCGAGTGATCTCTCCGGAAGTTGCTGGTCAGCATCTGCAGCGGTCGCTCACCTCCGGTCAGCTATCGATGATCGCCATCGGTGGCGCTATCGGCACCGGTCTTTTCCTTGGCAGCGCCTTCGCCATCCAACTCGCAGGCCCCTCTGTCCTGCTCAGCTATCTCATCGCCGCGGTCATCGCGCTGCTGCTGATGGGCTGCCTCGCGGAGATGACCGTTGCGCATCCCATCTCTGGATCCTTCGGCGCTTACGCCGGTCACTACCTCGGCCCGCTCGCCGGCTTTCTCGTGCGCTACTGCTACTGGTCCGCAACCGTCCTCGGCGTCGGCACAGAAGTCACCGCCATCGCGGTCTACATGCGGCTATGGTTTCCCTCTGTTCCCGGCCTGGTCTGGATCGCCCTCTTCGCTGCGGCGCTCGTCGCCATGAATACGCTGCAGGTGGGCGTCTACGGCACGCTCGAGTACACCTTCTCCCTCATCAAGATCCTCGCCATCGTCGGCTTCCTCCTGCTCGCCGGCGCAATCCTCTTCTTCACCCCGCATTCCGCTGGTATGGGATTGCAACTCTACACCGCACATGGAGGCTTCTTTCCCCTCGGCTTCCGCGGCATGTGGGCCGCCGTGCTCGTCGCCATCTTCAGCTACTTCGGCGTGGAGATGATCGCTGTTGCCGCCGGTGAAGCGCGCGACCCGCGCGTCGCCATCACACGCGCCTTTCGCTCCACCGCCATCCGCCTCGTGCTCTTCTATCTGCTCACTATCGCGGTCATGCTCGCCATCGTCCCCTGGAATCTGGCCGGCACCACCACCAGTCCCTTCGTCCGCGTCATGCAGGTCTCGCACATCCCTTATGCCGCTGGTGTGCTCAACCTGGTCGTGCTCATCGCGGCGCTCTCCGCCATGAACAGCCAGCTCTACATCACCAGTCGCATGCTCTTCTCACTCGCTCGGGCCGGCTATGCGCCCGCTGCGCTTGGCCGCCTCAGCCGCGCCGGTGTGCCGGTTGCCGCGCTCTTTGTTTCCTCCGCAGGCATCGTGGTTGCAGCCGTGATGTACACCCTCTACTCCACGGCCGCCTTCACTCTCATCTTCTCCATCTCCATCTTCGGTGCCCTCTTCGCCTGGCTCATGATCTTCATCACCCATCTCGCCTTCCGCCGCCGGCATCGTGCCGCAAAAGGTGACTTCCGCATGTTAGGCGCGCCCTGGACAACCATGCTTGGCGCCGCATTACTGATCGCCGTCTTCGTCACCTCCATCTTCACGCCCGGCTTCCATTCCATGCTTCTCTACGGCATCCCGTTTCTCGCGCTGCTCACGCTGCTCTACTGGCTGCACGCACCGAAGAACCGTCCCGACGCCGATCTCTCAACCGGGGAATAACGGTGTCATTGCACAGCGGCCTTCGTTCCTGCAAAGCTGCTCCTCTCGGATGCGAATGACGCAATATCGGTGAAAACGGTAAGGGAGCCGCCGGTTCGTGCGGCCAGCATCGCGTCCGCCAAGTGCTATCCTTCGTGCCAACTGTCATTCTTCCCGGAGGCACCACCCTATGCACACCGCTCGCGCGGCCGCGCTGCTCGCGCTGGCCGGCGCTATCCTCGCCTTCCCCATCACGCCGCTCTCCGCCGCACCCAAGCCCGACAAGAAAGCCCGCACCGCCGCAGCCACTCCGGAAGTCAATCCGTGGGATGCGCCGCAGCCCGCTGTCGAAAAGCTCGACCTCAACGCCTACGCACGCATCCGCGAAGAGGGTCTGACGCACTCGCGCGTGATGGAGCTCGCCTCCGCGCTCGATGACGACATCGGCGGCCGTCTCACCGGTTCGCCCAACATGGAGAAGGCCAACAACTGGACGCGAGATCAGCTCACGCGCCTCGGCCTCGTCAACGCGCACCTCGAAGACTGGGGCGAGTTCGGCATGGGCTGGCAGCAGCTCAACACCTGGGTCCGCATGACCGCGCCCGACACCGCGCCATTCATCGCACAAGCCACGCCGTGGTCGCCCGCCACCAACGGCGCCGTCTCCGGCGAGGCCGTCAACGTTGTCATCGAGGACGACAAGGACTTCGACAACTACAAGGGCAAGCTCTCCGGCAAGATCGTTCTGCTCGGCGAGATGCGCGACGTCCCGCCCGTCGACAAACCGCTCTTCCAGCGCTACACGGACAAGGATCTCGAAGAGCTCGCGCAATATGAAACCGGCCCCAATCGCGACCTTGCGCGCCGCATCCAGCAGTACCTCAAGCGCGCCGCGCTGCGCGACAAGATCGCAGCCTTTCTCGCTGAGGAGAAGGTAGCCGGGGTGATCCTGCCCAGCCGCGACGGCAAGAATTCCGGCGGCTCAGGCGGAACTTTCTTTGACGACAATGGAGCCGCGCTCGGCATGCAACCGTATAAGGCGGACAAGGCCGTCAAGGTGCCGGTGGTTGTCACCGCTATCGAGAACTACGGCCGCGTCTATCGTCTGCTCAAAGCGCACGTGCCCGTCACGCTGGAGATGAACGTCGAAACCAAATTCACCGGCGACCATCAGCATGGCTTCGACACCGTCGCCGAAATTCCCGGCACCGATCCCACTCTCAAGGATCAGATCGTGATGGTCGGCGGTCACCTCGACTCATGGGCAGCCGGCACCGGTGCCACGGATAACGGTGCAGGCTCGGTCGTTGCCATGGAGGCCGTCCGCATTCTCAAGACGCTCGACATCCATCCGCGCCGCACCATCCGCATCGCACTGTGGAGCGGCGAAGAAGAAGGGCTCTTCGGTTCCAAGGGCTACGTGAAGGATCACTTCGGCTCCTATCCGCTCGCCACCGATCCCGAATCGATGAAGATGCCGGAATTCATCCGCAAGGCCGCTGGCCCGGTCGAAACCAAGCCGGAATGGAAGACGCTCGATGTCTACTTCAACGTCGACAACGGCACCGGCAAAATTCGCGGCGTCTATCTGCAGGGCAACGCCGCCGTAGAGCCGATCTTCCGCCAGTGGATCAAGCCGCTTCGCGATCTCGGCGTCAGCACCATCACCATGAACAACACCGGCGGCACCGACCACCTTTCCTTCGACGCTGTCGGTCTCCCCGGCTTCCAGTTCATCCAGGACCCGATGGACTACGAGAGCCGCACCCACCACTCCAACATGGACACCTACGAGCGCCTGCAGCCCGGCGACCTCGCGCAAATCGCCACCGTCGAGGCCATCTTTATTTACAACGCCGCCATGCGCGACGAAATGATGCCGCGCAAGCCCTTCCCCCACCCCGAGCTGCGCGACCAGCAAACCGCCCCGTTGAAGGACGTCTTCCTCGGAGCAGTGCCCGAGCAGAAATAGCAAGAACTAGTCAAAATTGACGAAACAAGAGGAGGGCCATTGCCCTCCTTTTTCTTGTCCGCGATGCAGACCACGAGCATTCCGTTGAAGTGCTTGACGCCTCTCTGGCCGAGGGCTAGTGTTCCGCTGGGCCAAATGCAGTCAGGAGAGCAAATATGAAAAGTACGATTAGGGCCTATTGCACGCTGTTCCTGCTCACCACGAGCGTCGCCTTCTCGCAAACCACGGCTACCACCACTCCCCAGAACACGGGAGCTGCAGCCGCAACTCCTGCCATGGCCTCCATGAACGGTGACCCCGCGGTTGAGGCGAACCTCCAAAAGATGGAAACCGAGTTGGATCAGGCCGCTGCCGCCCACGACACCGCACCATTTGTGAACTACCTCGATGACAACATCGTCGCGCTCGGTCCCGGATGGAAAGCTGCGAACAAGGCCGATGTGATGGAAGGAGTCAAATCCAATGCATGCACCGTCACGAATCCGGCCGTGTCCGGCTTCACGTACAAGTGGCTCTCGCCGGATCTGGTTCTCGTGTCGTATGCAGAAACTCAGAGCATGACCTGCAATGGAAAAAGCGTGCAAACTGCGGAGCATGACAATTCCCTGTGGCAGAGAAAGAATGGGAAGTGGGTCGCGATCTTCCATCAGGGCACAGCAGATGTTCCCAGCACTCCGAATAGCGGCGACTAGAGACTGAATGCGTACCCGCGCGCAGCGATACCTCCCCCACCGCTGCCTGCCCCCTTTACACGATGCTCCGTTCCTCGACTCGACCGCAGCGGCGCAAATCACTCCGACCGCAAAGCCACCATAGGATCCGCCAGCGTAGCCTTCCGCGCCGGAATGTAACACGCAAAGATCGCTATCGCGACCACGGCAAACCCAATCGCAGCGAACGTCAACGGATCAGCCGGGCTGACACCGTAAATCAGGCTTTTCAATCCGCGCGCAAGGACCAATGCGAGCAGCACGCCGATCACCGTGCCGGAAAGAATAAGCTTCGCCGCCTGCGTTAGAACCAGGCGAAGAACATCGAACTGCCGCGCGCCGAGCGCCATGCGCAGTCCGAACTCCGCTGTCCTCTGGCTGACGGAATACGCGATCACGCCATACGTGCCGATAGCCGCCAGAACAATCGCCAGCGCGCCAAATAATCCGACCAGGACAAACGCAAAGCGCGGAGTAGCAACCGACGCGGTGACAATCTTGTCCATCGACCGCACGTCCGCCACGGCAAGCGCTGGGTCGAGCCGCGCGACCTGCTGCCGTACCGCGTCCACTAGCAGTTGCGGATCAGAAGCCGACCGAACCGCCAGCAGGAGATTCTGCGAACCATAGCCAGTCTGGAGAAATGGCCACCAGAATGCCGGCTCTGCGCCAGGGCTATTGGGCTGGTCCTTCACATCGGCGACGACGCCAACGATCGTGATCCAGTCCTTTTCCTTCGGCTTGTCTTCGAACGTGAGGCGCTTTCCAACCACATCCTCGCCGGGCCAGTATCGCTCGGCCATCGCGTGGTTGATGATCAACACCAGCGGCGCGTCTAGTTTGTCCGCGTCGGTGAAGAATCGCCCGCGCAGCAATGGAGTTCCAAGTGCGCGAAAATAACCGGGAGTCGCCAGGTGATAACGCGCATGGAATTCCTCGTGCGGCGGAGGCTGCTTGCCTTCAATCGTGAATCCCCCGATGTTGTCGTTATAGCCGGTCCAGGGGATATCGCTTCCCAAGCCTGCACTTTGGACACCGGGTAACGCGCGAATGCCGCGGGGCAGCTCGTCGTAAAAACGAATCAGGCTTTCCGGCGTTTTGTATCGCTCCTGCGGCAGCGAGAGCACCGCGGTCAGCACATGCTCCGTCTGGAATCCCGGATTCAGATGCATCAGGTTCAACAGGCTGCGCAGCATCAGGCCGGCGCCAATCAACAGCACGCAGGCTAACCCCACTTCCGAGATCACCAGCGCATTGCGCAGCCTGCCCTGATGTCCACTGCCTGTCGCAGCGCGTCCGCCCTTGTGCAGCCCCTCTCTTGGATCGGTGCGCGCAGCTTGCAGCGCCGGCGCCAGGCCAAACAGAACACCAGTAGCCACGCTGACCAGGAGAGTGAACAAAAACACCGGAATGCTCACATGAATATCGTGCGCGCGTGGAAAGTTCGCAGGCAAAAGCGATACCAGCAGCTTCACCCCAACCAGCGCCATGGTGAGCCCGAGCACGCCTCCCACGCATGAGATCAGCAAGCTCTCGGTGAGCAGTTGCCGCACCACGCGCGAACGCTGCGCACCAAGCGCCACCCGCACCGCAATCTCCCGCTGGCGTGCCGCGGCGCGTGTCAGCATCAGGTTGGCGGCATTCGCGCACGCAATCAGCAGCACCATGGCGACTGCGCCGAGCAGGACGAGCAGCAATTGGCGGCTCTTCCCCACGACTTCGTCGTTCAGTGAGATGACCAGCATCTTCCAGTCGTAGCCGCCGTGCTCCTTGCCGATCTGGGTAAGCAGCGTACTCAGCTCGGCATTGGCCTGCGCAATACCCACGCCCGGCTTGAGCCGTGCGATCACTTCCAGATAATGCGAGCCCCGTTTCGCCGGGTCGCCCTCGAAAGTAAACGGCCACCACGCATCCACATCCTCGCCGTAAGCCAGCGGCTGATGCTCGTTACCCGGATGCGCTGTGCCTGCCGGCATCACGCCGATGACCGTATATGGCTGCTCGTTCAGCGTGATCTTGCGTCCGATGATGTCCTGCGCTGCGCCGAAGCGGGAGCGCCACACCCGATCGCTCAGGATGACCTGCAGTCCGTTGCCGGGAATCTCCGCTTTGACATCGAACTCGCGACCAAGTTGCGGCGCGAGCCCCAGCACACGGAAGTATCCCGATGTGATGCCGACCCCGGTCAACCGTATCGGCTCGCCAGAGCCGGAGAGTTGTAAGTCGCCATGGACATAGGCCGCCATGCCATCGAACGATTTGCTCCGCGCTCGAAGGTCGCGAAAGTCGAAAGGGTTGATCGGGAATTTCGGGTAGCTCGCATTCGAGAGGAAGAGGCGCACCAGCCGGTGCGGCTGCCTATACGGCAGCGACTGGATCAGCACGCCGTCGATCACGCTGAAGATCGCGCTGTTCGCTCCGATGCTCAGCGCCAGCGTGAGCACAATCACAATCGCGAACGTAGGATTCGCCCGCAGCTGCCGAATCGCATAGCGCACATCCTGCCGCGCGTTTTCGACAAAGCTCGTCCCCCGCGCTTCGCGGCAATCTTCTTTCACCTGCTCGTGTCCGCCAAAGACCAGCCGAGCGCGTCGCCGCGCCTCTGCCTCGGTCATGCCCGCGAGCCGCAACTTTTCCACCTGCTGCTCAAAATGAAAACGAAGCTCTTCGTTCAGCTCCGTCTCTTCAGCACGCCGCCGAAACAGAGCCCGCATACGAAAGTGCAAATCGTTCCACATGGATCGACCTCACATACTTCTCAATTGCTCTCCAACACCTGTGCGACCGCAGCCGTCAACCGCCGCCAACTATCGGTCTCCGCTTCCAGCTGCTTCCGCCCCGTGCGTGTGAGCTCGTAATACTTCGCGCGCCGATTGTTTTCCGATGTGCCCCACTTCGCCTTGATCCACCCACGCCGCTCCAGCCGGTGCAGCGCCGGATACAACGATCCCTGCTGGATGCGCAGCACATCGCTCGACACCTGCTGCACCCGCTCGGAAATCGCCCAGCCATGCTGCGGCTCCAGCGCAAGTGTCCGCAAAATGAGCAAGTCCAGCGTGCCCTGCGGAAGATCGATACGTTCCTGTCCCAATGCCTTACCCTTTCGCTTCTACAGAAGAAATACATCTTCTCTTGTAGAAGTGCAAGGGGTATACGCTGTGGCCGCGTCTCGACGTGTCTCCGCGCCTCCCCTATCCTTAGGACTGACCATGTCCGACAACCAGATCCAGGTCCACCTCCCAGACGGCACCATCAAACAGCTCCCCGCCGGCTCCACCGCGCACGATGTCGCGATGTCCATCTCGCCCCGCCTCGCCTCCGCCGCTATCGTCGCGCGCGTGAAGCCTGTACACGCCAAGGCTCCCGCACCCGCCAACATACCGGGTGATGAAAAGTCCGAGCCCGGCGAGCAGGCCATGTACGCCGCGCCCGACGCCCAAGCCGAGCGCCTCGTCGATCTCCGCGCACCCCTCACCGAAGACGTCCACCTTCAGCTCCTCACCGAAAAGGACGCGGACGCGCTCCAGGTCGTGCGCCACTCCGCCGCGCACGTCATGGCCACTGCCGTGCTCGAGCTCTTCCCCGAAGCCAAGCTCGGCCACGGCCCCGCTACCGACGCCGGGTTCTTTTACGACTTCTATCGCCCCACCCCCTTCACCACCGACGATCTCTCCGCCATCGAGCTCAAGATGGCCGAAGTCGTCGGCCGTGACGAGCCCTTCGTCCGCGAGTACGAGCCGCGCGAGCGGGGCCTCGCCGACTACCGCGCCGAAGGCGATTTCATGAAGGTCCACTTCATCGAGCGCTTCACCAAGCCCGGCGACGACATCTCCCTCTATCGCAACGGCGCCTTCGTCGACTTCTGCCGCGGCCCCCACGTGCCCTCCACCGGCCGCGTCAAGGCCTTCAAGGTCATGAGCCTCTCCGGCGCCTACTGGCTCGGCGACGAGAAAAACCCGCAGCTCCAACGCATTTACGGCACGGCATTTTTCTCGAAGAAGGATCTCGACGATTACCTCAACCGGCTCGAAGAGGCAAAGAAGCGCGACCATCGCCGCCTCGGCAAAGAGCTTGAGCTCTTCACGGTCAACGAAGACGTCGGCTCCGGCTTGCCCCTCTGGCTGCCCAAGGGCGCAACCATTCGCCGTCTTATCGAGGAGTACATCCTTCAACTCGAGCGCGAAGCCGGATACGAACACGTCTACACGCCCTCGCTCGCCAAAGTCGATCTGTATGTGCGCTCCGGCCACTGGGCGCACTATCACGAGGACATGTTTCCGCCGATGGACCTCAAGACCGAGCAGGTGGTCCTTCGCCCGATGAACTGCCCGCACCACATCCTCGTCTACGAGTCAAAGCTGCGCAGCTATCGTGATCTTCCCGTGCGACTCGCCGAGTTGGGCACCATGTACCGCTACGAACGATCAGGCGCGCTGAGCGGACTCAGCCGCGTGCGCTGCATGACCCTGAACGATGCCCACATCTTCTGCACTCCGGATCAGATCAAGGAAGAGTTCTCGAATGTCATGAAGCTGGTCGAGCGTGCCTATCGCGATCTCGGCATCACCAACTACAGCTATCGCCTTTCGCTGCGCGATCCCGCCAACAAAGAAAAGTACGTCGACAACGACGAGATGTGGGAGCTCGGTGAGCGCGTCCTCCGCGAAGCTCTCGATTCGCTCGGCCTTCCGTATCGCGAGAGCCGCGGCGACGCCGCATTCTACGGCCCCAAGCTCGACATCCAGCTCGCCGACATCATGGGCCACGAAGAGACCTACTCCACCGTCCAGGTCGACTTCCATCTGCCCAGCCAGTTCGATCTCGTCTATACCGCCGCAGACGGCAAGCAGCACCGGCCGGTGATGATCCACCGCGCCATCGTGAGCACGATGGAGCGCATGGTCTCCTATCTCATCGAGCACTACGCCGGCAACTTTCCGCTGTGGCTCGCGCCCATTCAGGTCGGGCTCGTCCCCATCGCAGAACGTCACAACGACTATGGCAAAAACATACAGGCCCAGCTAAGGGCCGCCGGCCTGCGCGTCGAGCTCGACAGCCGCAATGAAAAGATGAACGCCAAGATCCGCGACCTGACCATGCAGAAGATCCCCTACCTCCTCGTCTTCGGCGACAAGGAACAGGAAGCCGGTGCGGTCAGCGTACGAGTCAGAGGCAAAGGCGACCAGGGGTCCGTGCCGTTAGCGGAGTTCATCGCGAAGGCGAAAGGGTTTGTGGAGAGTAAGGCAATGGAACTGAGCTAGATATCTGCGCCCGTGGAGCCCGATTTTTAGCTACTTACATTCCACGCGATTATCGTGCGACGCGATGATCTGCCACATACCACCGCGTTTCAGCCAGGTATCAGTCCAGATCTGGCACACCTTTGCGCTCGGTTGGGAATTGTCTTTGCCAAAAGCATGTTCGCGGCCATAGACAACGGCGACACTATCACCGAAAAAGTGCACTTTGGCCTCATCGAGTCCGCAATCATGAGCAGTGCGTGTGCCCTTCTCGTCCTTCAGTTCATCGGCTTTCGTAAAGCGCGCGCCCTTCGGTGACGTGCCTTGAAAATCGTCGGCAACCAACCTGGCGATCACACCGTTGTCAACGCACACACCCTCAGCCCACTTGCGCTCCATGTCGATGATGTATTTCGCCGTCGTATCGTCAGCCGACGCCCAGTGACTTTGTTGCGCATGCGCCTGCGAGATGAGCAACAGCATCGTCGCGCTTGCCAGTGTGAAGATTCGCAACTTCATGTCTCCCTCATTTCATGGCTGCGCAACGGATTTCTGTTGACCTGCCCGATATTTCTATCAGATAGAAACCAGGCGCACGAGATCGCACACGCCCGTCGAGTTAACCGACGCCTCATGAACTCACGCATATCTCCGTGCGCAATTTAGGAACACAGAAACGCGCCCCAAGCTGAGACTGCGGCAAACTGTCGGAGGCGCTGGCTTTCCATCGCTCAGAAGTAAAAAATCATCCCTGCGCCTGCTGGCAGAATCAATAATAGAAATCAGCTTCTCGTTCGAGGTGCTCGCATGCAACTCAAACCCTTCCTGCTCGATGTCTGGCTCGATCAGTACGAACACGGCATAGACTTCAACCTCGCTGCGAGCACCGGACCGGCCTGGACCGTCAACGACATCCTCGCCCTCGGGGATGACGAAATACGCCACCGCTTCCTCAATCACAAGCTGGCCTACAGCCGCCCCGCCGGAGCTGACAGTCTGCGTGAGGCGGTCGCCGAAATGCAGCGTGTTCCGGTAGAGGCCGTCCAGATCGTGACCGGCGCCTCCGAGGCGCTGCTGGCCCTGATGTGGCTGGCCGCCGAGCCCGGCGCGAACGTCATCCTCCCGCTGCCTGGATTCACGACATTCTCGGCGCTCCCGGAATCTCTTGGCCTGGAAACCCGCTTCTATCGCGTCTCCCGCGAGAACGGCTTCCGCATCGATCCCGACGAGATCAAGCAGCTCGCCGACTCGAAGACCAAGCTCATCCTGATCAACAGTCCGCACAACCCTACGGGCGCGGTCATCGGCGACGACGAAATGGAAGCCCTGCACGAATTCGCCGCCGAGCGCGGAATCCAGCTGATAAGTGACGAGGTCTACCACCCCATCTATCACGGAAGACAAGCGAAATCGGCGGCGCGCCTGCCGCACGTCACCGTGATCGCTGACCTGTCGAAGGCATTTTCGATTGCCGGTGTGCGCACGGGATGGATGATCGAGCATGACGCCCGTCGCCGCCAGCAATACTGGACCGCACGCGCTTACTTCTCGATCTCGAACACCACCACCGGAGAAATTCTTTCGGAAATCGCCATCCGCAAACGTGACGCCGTACTCGGCAAGACCCAGGAAACCGCGACCCGAAATCTCAAGCTGCTCGAGCAATTCATGGCGGAACATCGCGACGTCCTCGGCTGGATTCCACCGCAAGGCGGCATGACCGCGTTCCCCTGGCTGGTGAATGGAGACAACGCCCGGCCGTTCTGTCAGGCCGCTGCCGAACACGGCGTCCTGCTGGCTCCCGGCGATTGCTTCGATGCGCCCGCGCATTTCCGTCTGGGCTTTGCCGCCGCCGGAGACAATTTCTCCAAGGCGCTAGACCGCTTCGGAGCCTTCGTAAAGAGCTGGTCGGCGAAGATGATCACAGCATGACACTCGACCAACTCCGAGAATCGCTCCATCAACCAGGCCCGCCAGCGGAGCTGCCATCCCTCCTTACCGCTCTCTGGTGGGAAGCCAAAGGAGACTGGAACCAGGCCCACGAAATCGCGCAAGCCGTCGAGTCAGCGGACGCCGCGTGGGTTCACGCCTATCTCCACCGCAAGCAAGGCGACACGTCCAACGCAGCTTACTGGTACACCCGCGCCCATCAGCCGCGTTGCACTCTGTCTCTGGATGCCGAGTGGCAGCAGATCGCCTCCGCCTTGCTGGCGAGGGAACCCCGCGCTCGGAAGTAACAGCATCGCGGTCGCCATCCCGTATCCGGATTTCTTTCCTAGCTGATGCGTAATTTTAGAAAGCTGCCCCGTATACCCCTCGTATGCTGGAATACGACGGGGCATTTGCGGAGGCTGTAACGACCGATACACAGCGGATTGCACGCGGTCTTCGTCACAAAGATTTAGCTCTCCTGCACGACCTGGTCGAGCAATATCAGTTTCGTCTCGTCCGCTATCTCATCTACTTACTAGGTAGTCGCGATTCCGTCGACGATCTGGTGCAGGAAACGTGGCTCCACGTTCTGGAGCGCGGCAGCACCTACAACGGGCGCTCTCGTTTCGAGCCGTGGCTCTTCGCCGTCGCCCGCAATCTCACCATCGATCACCTGCGTAAGCGGCGCATCTTCAGCCTGGATTCGAATACAGATTCCAGCGGCGACTCGGAGCGCGATAGCGAACCTGGGACGCCTGTCTCTACCGCCCCGTCGCCATTCGAAGCAGCGGCCCGCACGGAGGAGGCGCATCGCCTCGCCCACACGCTCCAGACCTTGGAGCCCATCTATCGCGAAGCACTCGTGCTTCGTTTTCAGGAAGAGCTTTCTTTACAGGAGATATCCGCAGTCATGGGTGTACCCCTGACCACCGTATCCTCACGCATCTACCGAGGTCTCGCGATCTTGCGAGCGCAAATGGCAAGCCTGCGATCACAAATGGAAGGAGACGAGTATGCAAACTGATCTTCAACAATCCGATCCGCACAAGGCAATGCGCCAGATCATCGACAGATCGCTCGTGGGCGAGGCTTCGCCTCATGAGCAGCAGGAACTCCGCAAGCACCTCCCGGAGTGTGCCGCCTGCCAGAAGTACGCGAGCGACAGCCGCCGCGCCATCGCCGCTCTCGGCGGATTTTCCTTCGCTGCAAATGCGGATCTTCAGGCGAAAGTTTTCGCTGCTCTCGCCGAGCGCGCGCAGCAGCTCGAAGCCGCGCAGCCCGGCCGCCGGCGTATCGTGCGCACCTGCATCATCGCGTTTCTGCTTACCATCGTCGGGTCCTTCGGCGCATGGCACGTTGGCAATCCACTCGCCGTTGTCCTACACCTGGAACCCGCCCAAGCGCGGACCGGTGTTCTTGCTTTATGGGTCCTCCCCTCCTTGTGCTTCTCCCTGCTCCTGCCGGTGGTGCTCCTGCTTTCTGCCCGATCAGCGAACACGAAAGGAAGCGTCGTATGAAAGCTCATCGCTTTTTGTCGGTTGTGCCGAAGCAGGCACGCATCGCAGCCTGCGCCATTGTCTGCTGTGCTGTGCTCATCGGCGTCGCCGTCGGCTTCACGCACACATCGGCTCAAAGTATTGGATGGCCGGTGGTCGGCAGGATGGCTGCAGTCGGCACCGGCCTGCTCACCGGCTCACTTGCCGCGGTCTGGGTTCTCTGCCTCGGATACGTCTACGCAGACGCTCGAGTTCGTGCGATGCCGGCCGTTCTCTGGACGGTGATCGCCGCCATGGTGCCGAATCTGCTCGGATTTCTTCTCTACTTCGCGCTCCGCAAGCCGACCCAGTCGCCGTGCCCACGGTGTGGGCGGCCAGTGGAAGCAGGACAACGATTCTGCGCATCGTGCGGTCTGGAACTGTTCCCGTCCGCCCAGTTTTCACCCGCCCAGTTCTCATCCGCTTCCACTGGCCCGGTGACGCAGACACCCGCCGCCCACTCCGGAACTGAGAGCCCACACTGAGCAAGCCCCACATCGAGCAAGTTGGCCTACCGTCCGAAATCTTCAATTCGGGAATCGCGCACAGGAAATCCCGCAGAATGTGCCAATTGATCCCATCCAATTTGCTAGCCTTGAAATAGGAGCGAAAAAAGAAATCAGCCGCCGGTCGATGACTCGCCTGGTTCTCTCTCCTAAGTCCTTTGTCAGGACGATTTTAGCGATAACCCTTTTAGGGAGACGAATTTAGCCCTCGGAAGGGTCCCTAACCTGGTGTAACGATGAGAGTTACAGGCCGGACTCCCGGCACGGGAGAGGGGTACCAGTACTGGCTAGGCGAACGTTGTTACAGCCCGCAGTCGCGCGAACGAATCGAGATCGAATCATCGACCGTGCTGTCGACCGCCTCGCGGCCATGAATGCTGCCGTCACGCTCGCGTAGCTCGCCGCCGCGCCGCTTCGCAAACGTCGCCTGCACCTCGCTCAGGATGGAGAGTGCAATCTGCTCCGGCGTCTCCGCCCCAATGTCCAGCCCCGCCGGCGCATGCAGCTCGGCTGGCATGGCGTCGTGTCCCAGCCGCGCCAACAGGTCCAGCGTCCGCCGCCGCGATCCCAGCACCCCCAAGTACCCCAGCGGCTGCCGCAGCAGCGATTCCAGAAAAAAGGCGTCCTGGGCGAAGCTGTGGCTCATCACAATCGCCGCCGTCCGCGTATCCAGCCGCAGCCCATCAAAGGCCGCAGGATCCTTCGCGACGATGACCCGCGCCGCCTCTGGAAAGTGCGCGGGCCGCGCAAAGTCCCCACGCTGATCCAGCACGATCACGCTCCAGCCCAGTGCTGCCGCCTGCGTCACCACCGGCTGTGCATCCGTGCCCGCGCCGCACACCAGCAGTTGCACCGGCGGCGTCAGCGACTCCAGGAAGAACCGGCATCCAGCAAGCGGGCCCTCTCGCAGCTCCTGCGTAAACGAATACCCAATGTTCATGCAGCGCCGCAGCAACGCCGCAACCTGCGGATACGGCCGCTCCGGATGAGCATCCGCCGTCTCCAGTGCAAACCGCTCGCCCACGCGCAGCCCGCACCTCTCGGTTGCGTGCACCAGCACTGCCAAGGCAGACGCCTCGCGGCTCCGGTTCACCCGCTCCTGCGCCAGCAGCGGATGCGTCGCATCGGCCACATCAGGGCCAGCAAGCCGCTCTAAGACTGGGTCGCGGTCAAGCCGCTCCAGTAGCAGATCGATCCCGCCGCCGCAGCCCAGACCAAAGCCCTCGTTGTCCTCCTGCGTGGATGTGTCGAAGGTCTTCACGACCGCAGGCGATTCGGAGGTCCACCAGTGCGCACGACGGCACAGCTCGCCTTCCAGGCAGCCGCCGCTTACCGCGCCAATCCGCGAGCCGTCCGGCAGGATCAGCATCCGCGCTCCCGGCGACCGGTACGACGATCCACGCGTCCCCACCACCGTCACCAGCACGCACACGCCGCCTGCATTCTTCCAGGCAGCCATCATGCGGGCATGCTCCTGCATGCCTATAGTCTACTCAGTCCGGCAGACTTGGTACTGTGAGGTAAGAAGGTATGCAGCCAAGGATATGAAACCTGCAGGGAACCAACGCGTCGCCGGCCTCCTGCTCGCCGCCGGCGCCAGCCAGCGCTTCGGCGCAGACAAGCAATCCACACCCATTCGCGGAGTTCCGCTACTCACCCGGGCCGCCTGCATGCTGCTCGATGCCGGCTTCATCATGCCCATCGTCGTGCTCGGCCCCCGCGCCCGAGAGCATCGCCCCCTGCTGCATGGCCTGCCGGTGCAGGTAGTCGAGAACCCGTCCGCGGAAACAGGCATGGCGAGCTCCTTAGTGGCTGCCCTCAATGCCGCCGAGCAGCCCGACGCGGTCTGCCTCACCGTCTGTGACCAGCCAGCGGTCACCTCCCGGCACCTCCGCATGCTGGTCGGCGCGTGGCGCAAGACCGGCAACAGCATCGTCGCTTCCAGCTATGCCGGCACCCTGGGCGTTCCCGCCCTCTTCGCCGCCATCCACTTCCCGGAACTGCGCCAGCTCACCGGCGACCGCGGTGCCGGAGCCCTTCTCGCTCGCTACGCCCAATCGGTCTACAGCATTCCTCTGCCCGGGGGCGAACTCGACATCGACACCCCCACAGATCTGCAGCGCCTGCAGCGGTGACAACTCGGGCGATCGCGGCGAAATTCATACGCTCGTAACCAATCGCTCCATACACTCGACGCCATGCGCGACGAACCGCTGACCGTCACCGCTGCTCCTGGAAGCGGCGAGGGCATCACCATCCTCGAACTCCACGGGCCACTCACCCTGCAGAACAGCTTCGACTTCCAGCACGAGCTCGCGCAGCACAAGCCTGCAGTGCTCATCGTTGATCTGACCGAGTCGCCTTATATGGACTCGTCCGGTCTCGGGCTGCTCATGAACTGCTACGTCTCCGCGGAGAAGAATGGCCGCAAGCTGTTGCTGGCGGGCGCCAACGAGCGCATCCATGCGCTGCTTCAGCTGACAAAGGTGCACAATATCCTGAAGAACTACGCCACAGCTGCGGATGCTGAGTCGAGCATCCGCGCCTGATCATCTCGCCTTAAACCTGTTCGGCCTCTGCGGTCTTCAAGGTGAAATGAACTTCCTTGGTGCCGTGTCGTGGATGCGTCGCCCGCAAGGTCACCGTCCCCGGCTGCTCGCCGGCACGAACCCATACCGCTACCGCGCCGCCAATCAGTGTTGCCGGGTTATCTCCAATCAGCGTGCCCGGCCCGTCCAGTTCCAACGCAATCCCGTCGCTCGCGAACGGCCGGATCGCACCGTACTCATCATTCATCCGCAGCACCACGCGGGTCGTGTCCGCCCCATCCGCCATCAGCTCGGTGTCGTCCGGCTGCACAACGAATTGATGGTCCACGCCATCGCCGGAGTAGCGCTTCGAGATCACCTGCTTGCCATCGATGTATCCATCGATGCGCAGGTCACCCCAGTTCTCGCGGATCTTCTCGCCAAACTCCACATCAAAGGGCGCGTACTTCAGGTGAGGGAATTGCGTGCGATCCGGATCGCCCTCGGCCAGCAGGTGCTCGCCTGTACTGGTAATGGTGTAAATCTTCACGTGATCGCAATTCGAGCAGATCAGCCCTTTGGTAAAGCCGATTGACTCGTCGTTGCGTGCCCAATGAAACGCCGGCTCCAGCACGATCTCTTCCGCCGGATCACACTGCGATTTGTAGAAGAATGCCGCAGGCTTCGGCTCGCGGAAGATATCCGCCACGCCGTGATAGCAGATACGGTCGCCGGAGCCGAAGTTCGCATGCGTGTTGTAGTCAAAGGCGCACCAGCCGATGCCTCCCGCATATTGCGGATCCGACGCCAGGGCATCGTGCACGCGCGCGTGGCGGATGGTGTGCTCGCGCAGGCGCTCCATACTGTCGAATGTCTTGCATGGATACGTGTGTCCCACGAATTCCGTATTCAGATAGCGTGGATGATTCGGCTTCTTCAGCGGCCAGCCAAAGTCATTCATCGTGAACACATCCTCCAGGAACTCCGATTCCTGGAAATACCGGATGCCACCCGTCTGCCGCGTCGAATCGAGTTGGTGCGCCAGTGCGTTGGTGCGCGTGTAAAAGTCGTGGTTATCGCGTGACTCATTGATGCGCACACCCCAGAGCACGATCGATGGATGGTTCCAGTCGCGGCGAATCATGCGGCCCACGTTGTCGACCGAGATGTCCTGCCATGCCTTGTCGCCAATGTGCTGCCAGCCGGGGATCTCTTCGAGCACCAGCAGCCCGATCTCGTCGCATCGATCCAGGAAGTGCCGGGACTGTGGATAGTGCGAGGTACGCACGATGTTGCAACGGAAGTTCGTGCGCAGAATGTCTGCATCGCGCCGCTGCACCCGGCCGGGCATCGCCTGGCCAACATAGGGAAACGTCTGGTGGCGATCGAGCCCGCGCAGCTTCACAATTTTTCCGTTGAGCGAAAAGCCATGGTCCGTGAAGGTGGCCTCGCGAAAGCCTATCCGGCGCGTCTGCTCGTCTACCACTTGGCGGCCGCGCATCAGTCGCACCCGCACGTGATACAGCCGCGGATGATTCAAATCCCAGAGCTCGATCTTCTCGAGTTGCGGGATCTCAACCGTATGCTCCACTTGACCGTGCCCTAAATCTGACGCCGGAATCTCCTTTGTTGCCTTTCCCAGCGCCCGCTCGCCATCCAGCACTTCCGCTGTCAACGAGTAATGTTCATGGCTGGCACTTGCCGGATGGTCGAGATAGCACTTCACGTCGACGGCGGGCTGCGTCATCGCGTTCTTCGGCGCGGCGAAGATATTCTCCAGAAACGTCTCCGGGACTACCCGCAGCGCAACCTCACGATAAATGCCCCCAAAGGTGAGATAGTCCACCTCGTAGCCGAACGGAGGAATGTCCGGCCGCTCCGTGGAATCCACCTGCACGGCCAGGACATTATTTCCACTCGCATCCAGGTGCGGGGTCAGCTCGAACGAGAAGGGCGTGTAGCCGCCCTTGTACTCACCCAACCGTGTCCCGTTCAGCCACACAGTCGAAGCCGTCATCACACCTTCGAAGTCGACGAACACGCGCCGTCCGGCAGCAGATTGCGGGAGCTTGAAGTGTCTGCGATAGGTAGAGACGAATGTGTAATCGTGCTCCGTAAAGCCATGCCAGGGCAGCTTGATGTTTGTATGCGGCACCACGACACGGTCGAATTGCGCGTCGTTGAAGTCACGGGCTGTCGCACCTTCCTCGGCGGTGCGGCTGTAAAGCCAGCCACGATTCATCGGCAGCACCATGCGTCCACCCGTCTCCGCGGCGGCGGATGTGTCGTGTTCCGCAGCAAACGCGCCAGGCACAAATGTCGCCCCGGCAAGCAACGTGCCAGAAGTCTTGATGAAGCCTCTTCGATCCATCGACCGTCTCTCCTTGGGCCGCAGGCGCCCCCACGGCAATCGGCTCCAGCATACATGCAAGCGCTTACCCTTAAGCCCGGATAAGCCGAGAAGAGAGCGGGTAGAATCCGCAGATAGCAGAGTCGTTTTCATCGTGAATGGTTCGCACAAGTCGCGGTCTTTCTCTAAGACCACAACCCGCCGGTGTCTCTGGAGTGCGCTCGTCGCCGTTGCGAGCCTGCTCACCGTCATCTCGACAGCCGCGCAACGGCTTGCTCCGCAACACTCACCGGGCGCTACGATCGAGGGGCGCGTCTTTGACGCCGCGGGAAAACCGGCTGCCAACGCGACTGTAAGGCTTGAGGGAAAGGGCAGTCCAAAACCGCTCGAAACGCATACGGATGCCGCAGGAGCGTACACCTTCTCTGCGCGCCTTAATGGCACCTACAGGCTGGCAGCGGAGAAATCAGGACTGCGAACTCCAGTGGCCGCCATCCTTACGCTGTTTGACGGCGATCGCCAACATGTCGATCTGATCCTCAAGCCCTTAGGAAATGCGCCTGCAGCAGCGCAGGCCATGGGCTTCTCAGACGCGCCGAACTTCACCGTCGCGGGCATCACGGACTGGACGGCGGTAGGCGGACACGGCTCCGACTCTATCCTGCGAACCAGTGAAGATCTCGCGCGTGAGACGCTCACACTCCGGCATCAGGGTGCGGCCAGTGGCTCAACCGATTCCATTACCGCAACCAACTCAGAGCAATCCGAGAGTCGGCTGCGTGCAGCTCTTGCTACCGCGCCGGGAAGTTTTGCCGCCAACCACGATCTCGGACTGTTCTATCTTCAGGCGGGCAGATATCGAGAGGCGCTGCCGCTGCTCGAGGCCTCATATCGGATCGATCCGACAAACAATGAGAATGAACGCGACCTCGCCCTTGCCTACGAAAATACTGGCGATCTCAAACAGGCACGCGAGCACACGACGAATTTGTTGAAGCGCGAAGACGATGCAGATGTGCATCGCATGGCGGGTGACCTCGACGAGAAGCTAGGCGATCCTCTGGCCGCCGTACAGCAGTTTCAGCAGGCTACCAGCCTCGATCCCAGCGAGCAGAACTACTTCGCCTGGGGCTCGGAGTTACTGTTACATCGTGCCGTGTGGCAAGCCGCGGAGGTCTTCCGAAACGGCGTCAAGGCACATCCAAAATCGGCACGGTTGCTGACGGCGCTGGGCACGGCGCTCTTTGCCGGGGCGCTTTACGATGACGCCGCGCGTACCCTGTGCGATGCTTCCGACCTCGATCCGGCAAATCCAGAACCCTATCTCTTTATGGGCAAAGTGGAAATGGCAGCGCCCACGCCGTCGGCCTGCATCGAAGCGAAGCTGGCCCGGTTTGTGAAGCAGAAAGCGGATAGCTCGGTCGCGAACTATCTCTATGCCATGGCTCTCTTGAAACGGCAGCAGGCGTCCGCAAACAAAACGGACCTGCAGGAAGTGGAGACTCTGCTCACCAAAGCCGTTTCGCTGGACCCGAAGTGTTCCGATGGGTACCTGCAGCTCGGAATCCTCGCGGCGTCACAGCGCAATGACCAGAGAGCGATTCGGTTTTACAGCAAGGCGGCCGAGATCGACCCGCAGCTGGCCGAGGCGCATTTTCGCTTGGCCGTGGCCTATGAGCGACTCGGTGAGCGCGAAAAGGCTCAGCGGGAATTCCAGCTTCATGACGAGATCCAAAAACGCCAAGCCGCGGATGTTGAGCGAGAGCGTCGCGATGTCAAACAGTTCGTGATCGTGCAGGGACAGCCGGCATCCACTCCCGTCACTCAGTGAAGCTCGCGTTCACTCGCGCTTTATTTGATAGGCCTATTTCGCTCCCGCCTTACGCATCGCAACAATACCACCGCCTTCGCGGATCGTGAGTATCTGATTCGCCTTCACTTGAGTAAACCTCTCGATCTTCTGCGTAGTCGGCCACTTGACCTCGATGGCATCGACGGTCTCGCTTTTGCCCAGACCAAAATGCAGGCGCAGGTCGCTCTGCGACATCACGCTTGCGCCGCTATGCACCTCATCCATCTGAATGTGCTTGCCGGTAAAAACCCGCACTCTCGCGCCAATCGCGGTGCGATTGCACTTCGTGCCCACTAGCTTGATCTTGATCCAGTTCTGTTTGTTGCCTCCGTCATTGCGCAGAAGCGACGGCAGATCATTCATGTTCAGGATGAGCGCATCCATGTCGCCGTCGTTGTCGTAGTCGCCAAAGGCAGCGCCACGGCTCGAAAAGTGCTCGTTGATCCCCGGCCCCATCTCGGCAGAAACATCTTTGAAGCGCCCATCACCGAGATTCTTATAGACCAGCCGCGGATTCTTGAACTTCTGATCGAAATCATACTTGTCGATCTCCGGGTAGACGTGTCCATTGACCTGCAGAATGTCCGGCCAGCCATCATTGTCGTAATCGATAAATCCGCAGCCCCAGGCCACGTAGCGGCTGTTCACTCCGACACCGGCGGCGAAGGTAACGTCGCTGAAAGTTCCGTCGCCATTGTTGTGATAGAGATTGCAGGTGTCATCCGCAAAATTGGTTTTGAAAATGTCGAACCATCCATCGCAATCGTAGTCCGCTACGGCGACACCCATACCGGCCTGCTCGTGACCACTGTCGCTATACGCGCAATTTGCCATGACCGCTACGTCGGTAAAGGTGCCGTCGTGATTGTTCTGAAACAGAATGCTGGGTTCGGAATCCACCGCGACATAGATGTCCGGCCAGCCATCGTTGTTGAAGTCATAGGAGACAGCAGTGATGGAATATCGCGGGCCAGTTTTCAGAATGCCTGCCTTCTCCGAAACGTCCGTGAAGGTGCCGTCGCCGTTGTTGTGATAGAGAATGTTCGTGTCCCCGGGCAAGCCGCGCGGGCCGCACATGATGGGAACGCCTTTCCACTGGCAGTAATGCGTAGCGTCGGCCGATGGAATCTTGTCCGGATCGAGCTTAATGTAGTTACAAACGAACAGATCGAGAAAACCGTCCCGATCGTAATCGAGAAAGGTGCAGCCCGCACCCCAGCGAACTTCCTTCCGATAGAGCCCGGACTTCCGGGTAACGTCGGTGAACGTACCGTTCCCGTTGTTATGAAAAAGAATGTTATGACCCCAGAAGCAGCAGAATAAGTCGTCCCATCCATCATTGTTGTAATCGCCGATGCAGACGCCGGTCTGCCAGCCGGTCCGCGCCAGTCCTGATTTTTCCGTTACGTCCGCGAACGTTCCATCGCGATTGTTCTTGTACAGACGAGAGGTCGGCGCTTTGCCGGATGGCCAGTGCGCATCCAGCCGGTCGCCATTTGTGAGATAGATATCCAGCCAGCCATCATTGTCATAGTCGAAGAAAGCCAGCCCGCTCCCCTTGGCTTCAATGATCGACCGTTTGTGATCGACGCCGCCCCAAACGTTGGGAACAGTCAGCCCCGCCTGCTGGCCCACATCCACGAACTGCACCGGCGATACCGCTGGAGTTGAAGTCGCGGCTTGCACCAGAGATGGATCTTTCCATCGCCAAAGTGGAGTGGCGAGCGCCTCCGTCAACGCGCCGCTGAGCATAACCAGGGAGGAGCCGAGAAAACGCCGGCGGGGCCAATGCATAGGTTGCGATTATAAAGATCGCCCTGCCTGTTTACTGCGCTGCGCAATGAGGGATACTCAATGACCTCTGCTGACGTGAGTCGAGGCGATTTGGATCAATCGACTCCTAACCTGAAGGCGGTCAGGCCGCAGCACTCATGAACGACAGCGCCCGATCAATGTAGCCCTTCAGCTCCTGGCGCGGGACGACAGCGTCGAGCATGCCGTGCTCCAGTAGGAACTCGGAGCGCTGAAAGCCTTCGGGGAGCTTCTGGCGAATGGTTTGCTCGATCACCCGCGGGCCGGCGAAGCCGATCAGCGCGCCGGGCTCGGCGATATTCAGGTCGCCCAGCATGGCGAAGCTGGCGGTAACGCCGCCGGTGGTGGGATCCGTGAGAACGGAGATGTAAGGGACGCCCGCATCATCAAGTGCGGCCAGGCCGCTGGAGATTTTCGCGAGCTGCATCAGGCTGGCGATGCCCTCCATCATGCGCGCGCCGCCCGATGCGGAGACGATGATGAGCGCTCGCCTCGATTCGAGCGAGCGATCAACCGCGCGTGCGATAGTTTCACCAACGACCGCGCCCATGCTGCCGCCGATGAAGGCGTATTCCATTGCGCTGAGGACCACATCGTGCGCGCCGAGCTTTCCTACCGCGTTCACAATGGCATCGTTGAGCCCGGTGGCTTCCCGAGCTTTTTCGAGGCGCCCCTTGTAGGACTTCACATCGAAGAAGTTCAGGGGATCTGTGGACTTCAGCTCCAGATCGACCAGCTCGTAACCAGGCTCGAGGAGTGTGGCGATGCGGCTGCGAGCGTCGATTTTGTGGTGGCGGCCGCACTTGGTGCAGACCTGCTGATTGGACTCCATTTCCGCTTTGAAGATGAGCTGCCCGCAGCCTTCGCACTTGACCCAGAGGCCTTCCGTGCGAACACGCTTCTCTTGCGAGCTCTCGATCTCATTGTCCTGCCGTTTGAACCAGGCCATCTGTGTATTAGAGCATTTCCCTCATGCCGGGAGGTGCCGGAGAGGATCTCGGAGGGACTTCTCCCTGAGGAGGAGCTGCAAAAACGTCTGTTGGCGGTTCTACACCGTTACCTGTGCAGAAGATGCCGCTAGCCCCGGTTGAGAATGGGGGCCTCTGACTCGGCCAGCATTGCCTAACGTCCCGATTTGGAACTGATCGCCCAGCGCGCCTACAGCTAAAGTTTCCCATTCCCGAAGTCGATAACCCTGAGGGAAGACGGAACCCTAGACAATGAATTCACTGATTCATTGGGTTCGTTGGGCACAAGAGACGCATATGGCAGGCGCGATGCTAACAAGTACCTATAATCCCTGGCTTGTCCTCATTTCTGTACTCGTTGCCATGCTGGCCTCCTACACGGCGCTGGACATGGCCGGCCGGATTACGGCCGCGAATGGGCGTTTCGCCCGCTGGTGGCTGGCCGGCGGTTCGCTGGCTATGGGAAGCGGCATATGGTCCATGCACTTCATTGGCATGCTGGCCTACCATCTGCCGATTGCGATGGGTTACGATCCCTGGATCACCGGCGCCTCCTGGCTGGCCGGCATTCTCTCTTCCGCCTTTGCCCTGCATCTGGTCTGTCAGAAACGGTTGAGCAATCGCCGGTTGTGCGTCGGCGCTCTACTGATGGGTGCTGGGGTCTCCACCATGCATTACACCGGCATGGCGGCCATGCGGATGAGCCCCGCGATTCAGTACCACCGCGGCCTTGCCGCCCTATCGATCGTTATTGCCGTGGTCGCGTCGGGAGCAGCGCTCTGGCTCGCGTTCCGGTTGCGCGAGCACTCGTCCCGGGTCAAGCTGCTGCGCGCCGGCTCGGCAGCCGTGATGGGTTGTGCCATCGCGGGCATGCATTACACGGCCATGGCGGCCGCCCGGATGCCTGCGAACAGCGTCTGCCACGCCTCCCATTCCGGGGTGGATTCCTTATGGCTGGGGGTCCTGGTCATTGTCTCCACCCTGGGCGGTCTGTCTGTAGTTCTGCTCACCTCAGTGATCGATATGCGGCTGGAGTCGCGCACCGCGGTGCTGGCGGCTTCGCTGGCCAACGCCAACCAGGAGCTGACCTACCTGGCGCTCCATGACAACCTCACCAAGCTTCCAAATCGCCTCCTGCTGGAAGACAGACTGAATCAGGTGATCCAGGCAACGCGGCGTACGCAGCGCATCTTTTCCGTCATGTTCCTGGATCTGGATGGATTCAAGACGGTGAACGATGCTTTCGGGCATCACGTCGGAGACTCGTTGCTGGCCGAAGTGGCGGATCGCATCCGCGGCACGATACGAGCGAGCGATACACTTGCCCGCATTGGAGGCGATGAATTTGTGCTGCTCGCCGATTTGGCCGAGCCCACCTCCGCAGCCAGCCTTGCCGATAAGCTGGTCCGCGCTGTCAGCCTGCCATACCGGATTGCCGGGCATGAGATATGCATCTCCGTCAGCATTGGCATCGCACTTTATGAAAACTTCGATCAGGAGGCGGTCGAGGTGCTGCGCAACGCCGACGCCGCCATGTACCACGCCAAGGCTCTCGGGCGGAGCGGCTACTGCTTCTTTGAAGCATCCATGAACGCGGATGCTCACGAGCAACTCCAATTACTGCAGGAGCTACGCACCGCGGTGGAGCGGCAGGAGATGGTCCTGCACTATCAGCCGAAGTTCGATGCCCGCAGCGCATCGCTGATTGGCGTGGAAGCACTGTTGCGCTGGCAGCATCCGGTTCACGGCTTGTTGTTTCCGGATCAGTTCATCCCGCTTGCGGAGAAGTCCGGCACGATCGTTCTGCTGGACGCGTGGGTGCTGAATGAGGCCTGCCGGCAGATGGGAGAATGGCGCGCCCAGGGGTATACCGGATGGAGCGTGGCCGTGAACCTGTCACCGCTGCAGTTCAGCCATGCCGGCCTGATCGAGCTTGTACGCCAGGTCCTCGATCGTTACGCGCTCGAGCCGCGTTGCCTGATTCTCGAGATCACCGAGTCCACCGCTATGCAGGATACCTCCGCAAGCATGGTCATTCTGCAGAAGCTCAGCGATATGGGCGTGAAGATTTCAATCGATGACTTCGGCACCGGATATTCCAGCTTGCTCTATCTCAAACGGCTTCCGGCGACCGAACTCAAGATCGATCGAGGATTTGTCCGCGACCTTGCTCCGGATACCGAAGATGCCGCGATCGTCTCTGCCATCGTTGCGCTCGGGCGAACGCTGAACCTGAACATTGTTGCCGAGGGCATCGAGACGCGCGCCCAGCAGGACTTTCTAACCGGAATCGGCTGCACTTCGCTGCAGGGATTTCTGCTGGGCCGGCCCATGCCGGCTGCCAATCTGCTGGCGTCGGTTCGCGCCGCGGACGCGCAGGCTGCCGCCAAAGGGACTGCCCGCAACGGTGCCGGTCAGCAGATTCGCTGGATCGACAAGGAACTCACTGGGCTTGCAGGCTCTACCGCAGCCAGGTTAGCCGCGATTTGCAGCGGATGGCAGGCAGCCGGTTGCAAAATTGAGCGCCGCGCTGAACCTAATACTCAATGCCCCGCTGGGCCAAAATCCCGTTCTCATAGGCGTGTTTCACCTGGCGCATTTCGGTGACGGTGTCGGCGATAGCGACCAGGTCCGGGTGAGCGTTGCGGCCGGTCAGGATCACGTGGACCATCTCGGGACGCTGCTTCAGCGCTTCCACCACCTTGGCTGGATCGAGCATGCCATAGCCTATGGCGTAGTTGATCTCATCGAGCACCACCATGTCCCACTCGCCGGAGAGGATGGCCTTGCGGCCCTCGTCCCAGGCCGCTTCCACCATGCGGACATCCTCAGGATCGGTCTCCGCGCCACCAACTTTCACAAAGCCGCGACCTAATTGCTTCATCACGAAGTCGTCGCCGAAGGCCTTCACGGCATCCAGTTCGCCGTAGTGCCAGGAGCCCTTGAGGAACTGCAACATAAGGACGCGCATGCCATTGCCGACAGCACGCAGCGCGGTGCCCATTGCGGCGGTGGTTTTCCCCTTGCCGGGGCCGGTGTTGATGAGGATGAGTCCGCGTCGGGATTCGTTCATGGGATGGCCGGGTTGCTTGATGAGCGATGTGGAATCAATGACCGCCGTGGTACGGGTGCCCAGCAAGGATTGTAAATGCGCGATAGATCTGTTCAGCGAGCATGAGCCGCGCCAATTCATGAGGAAAGGTCATAGGCCCGAAGGAAAGGAGCAGATCGGCGTGCTCGCGCGACTCTTTCGACCATCCATCCGCTGGTCCGATGGCAAAGTGTAGATGCTGGGTTCCCGTGTCGCGCTCTCGCCCCATCCAGGCAGCCAGTTCCTCCGAGGACATGGTGCGTCCGCGGGTATCCAGCAGTATGAGTTTGGCGGGTAGGCGTCCGGATTTTTGTAGGGATTTGTGGAGCGCGGTTTCGCTCGCGAACTGGTCCTGATCGACAGTTGCATAATGCGCCAGACGCGACGTGAACTCCTCGAGTGCATCGTCGAGCAGGCGTGCCTTCCGGCGGGATGTGATTGCAGAGAGAGTGAGGCGCATCATCTTGGACGTGGTCGCGACGGCTGCGTTACTCCTGAACTCATACACGAAATTCCAAAAGCTGGAGAGCCGTTTTCGACTCAAGAATTTGTCGACCCAGGTTTTCATTATCTAACCACGCTTTATAGGAGACTCGTCACATTAGAGGACCTGCAGCCCACTTTGGCCGAAAATGTGCAGGTCTCAGCGACGTAATTTGCGATATTTGCGCTTTCGGTTATCACAGAGCGGAAAGTACGTATTCCGCCCCGATCTTCAGGTCGCTTGTCGCATCGAGGAGGAAGTCTCCATGAGCGTTAGAAAAGTCCGTGCCCTACTACTTGCTTCCGCACTGGTTCTCAGTGGAGCCTGCCCAGTCGTGTTCCCGCTGATAGTACAGGCGCAGACGAGCAAAGGAATCCTTGCTGGCACTATTCGCGACAGCAGCGGCGCATTGGTGCCGAATGCGAGGATTCATGTCCAGAATGAAGCCACAGCCGAGTCCCGAGAGCTGGTCTCGAATGCCAACGGCGAATATCGCATTGACGCTCTGGCGCCCGGCGCATACTCGGTAAGGGTGGAAGCGCCCGGATTTGAACCGACGAGCGTGCAGCAACTTGAGGTGAAACCATCGGTAGTCACCTCCTTCGATGCTTCGCTCCAGGCCGGTTCTGAGACGACGACTGTCAACGTGACGGCGAACACAAATCTGATCAATACCGAGAACGCTCAGCAGGCGGCGACGATCAGCACAACGGAGATAAAGAATGTCCCGATCTTCAGCCTGAATCCCATCGAGCTCGTAAAGACTGCGCCCGGCGTACAGCTTGTCGATCAGAGCCAGTTCAGCAATGGTGTAAACATTCAGGTGAATGGCTCACGCCCCCGTGCGAACAGTTTCTTGATCGATGGTCAGGACATCAATGATCCCGGCATTGCAGGCCAGGCGGTTCAACCTGAAATTCCGGACATGTACCAGAACGTGACGATCATCACCAATTCAGCGACAGCAGAATATGGCGGGGCGGGTGGCGGCATCGTCAACCTTATTACCAAGGGCGGCACCAATCAGTTTCATGGGACGGCCTGGGAGCTCTACTCCGGTTCGGGCGTTAACGCGCTGGATGGCCAGCAGCGGCAGCTGCCCCATACGCACGGCTTGAAGTCCCGTTTCAATGAGCATCAATACGGTTTCACGGTCGGCGGCCCGATTCTCAAAGACAGGATCTTCGCGTTCGGCGGCACGCAGTTCAGCCGAATCTATGGCAATGAGACGGCCGCACAGAATCTGCTGCCCGATGCAAATGGCGTTGCTACTCTGCAACAGCTGAGTGGCCAATATCCCAACGCAAAGCTGCTGCTGGCGCTGCTCGACAACGGAACCTATCTCGGGACGTTTAGCCAGAACACGACCATTGCGCCAACCCTGGTAGATCTAGGCAGCGGCAGAGGTCCACTGGAACTGGCGCAATTTCAGCGGCCGCCGGTGCCGCAGCAGAATCCCGACACGCAATGGACCTATCGTGTTGACTGGCTGCCGCGTCCATCAGATACCTTGTACATCCGATACCTGCACGACCGCAGCCTCTTAACGCCGGATTTCTTCAACAACCCGACCTCGCTTCCCGGCTTTGATACCAACCAGGGTGGAACCTCGGAGCAGTTTGGCGGCAACTGGATCCACGTCTTCAATGACCGTCTGCTGAACGAATTTCGAGTCTCGGAGACGCGCACGAACTTCCTCTTTGACTACACACCGGAAGCAGCGGCAAATCCGCTGGCGAAGACACCTACCATTACGTTCAACCAGCAAAATTCTGGCGGGTTCCCGACGCTCGGCGCACCAGGGGGTATCGCTGTCCCGCAAGGCAGTGCGCAGGATATCTATCAGTTCCAGGATACGGTCGCGATCACGAAGGGCCGTCAAACGTTGCGTATCGGAGGGGACATCGGGCGCCAGATTCTGAAAGAAAATGTGCCGTTCAACTACTTTGGCTCTCTTACGTTTAACGGTGGCAATAACGGCACGGGCGGCACATTCACCGATATCGGCAATTTCATCGACAACTATCTCGGACCTTCCGGGCAGGCCACCATCAACTTTGGCAGTCCTCGGGTGGATCCGCATGCGTTCAATCAGGCCTACTTCGTGCAGGATGATTTCAAATTCTCACCGGAGCTGACTCTCAACTTCGGTCTCCGCTACGAATATCGCCGCAATCCTGAGAACTCTCTTGCATTTCCTGCCATCGATCCCTTCAACCCATTTGCTCCCATCGATACCAGGCTCAAGGTCAACGAGGACCGGAACAACTTTGCGCCGCGCCTCGGTGTGGCCTACGCCCCGCAGAATGGCGGATTTCTCGGTAGCGGCAAAACCGTTTATCACGCCGGCTACGGAATCTTCTACGACTTCGTCTTCACCAATATCGTGGACAACAGCCAGGCTTCCGCGCCGAATACAGTCTCTCCTCTCGCGACTTCGACGCAGGGCCGCGGCGTAGCAAATGCCACCGGTGCAATTGCCGGCCTTTCTCCGGTACTGGATCCTTTTTCAACCGTTGAACTGGTCAACAATAACCTAGTCAATCCGCAGACGCATGAGTGGAACCTGGGATTTGAGCATCAGCTTCCAGCGAACCTGAAGTGGACGGTGTCCTATGTTGGTGCGCGAGCGGAAAAGCTCTTTGCCAATCAACAGTTCAACTACTTCGATCCGAACACCGGGGACCGGCTGAATCCAGACCGCGGCGCGATAATCACCCGCGGGAATTACGCGGATTCTATCTATCACGGCATTACCACGGATATCTCTCACGATTTCACTCATGGTCTCTTCATCCGCGGAACATATACATTCAGCAAGTCTATGGACGATGGATCAGAGGTCTTCGCTACGTTCAACCAGGCTACGTCTTACGCAGCCAATCTGGCCCCGGGCGGACGTGCAGGCGAATGGAGCAGATCGGCGTTCGATCATCGCCATTATGTGGGCATTCAATACGTGTATGAACTGCCCGGCTATAGCGGCGAGCGTATCCTTTCCCTCGTTACGAAGAGGTGGACGATCGCCGGAGATACGATTCTGCAATCGGGGCCTCCAAGCACGCTGGGCAGCGTAGGCTTTGACACCAATCTCGACGGCAGCGCGGCAAATGACCGGCCCACCCTGAGCAACCCGCGTGCACCTTTGACGGCGGTCGGCATTGATGGTGCGCTGCTAGATCCTACGTTGCCAGCGGGCACCGTTTACTACGACGTGGCGACGTTCAACCAGTCGGGCAACCTGGTTGCTGTCGCGCCGGGGAGCGTTCATTTCCTGGTGCCTGTTGGTTCAGGAAATGTAGCCCGGAACAGCTATAACCAGCCGGGAGTGCAGTTCTGGAATTTGTCGGTCCAGAAAGATATTCCTGCTGCCTTCACGCACCTGGAAGGGGCGAGCTTTCAAATCCGCGCCGAGGCGCAGGATGTAGGCAACCACAACAATGTTGAGCCAGTCGACACAAATGTGCTGAACGCTGGCCTCTCGTCTTTCCTCAACACATCCCAAACTCGTTCCAATGTAAACAATGGTTCCCTGGCGCAGGGTCGTGTGCTGCGCTTCTGGGCGAAATTCGCCTTTTAAAAACTGGCTGAACACAACAAGGCCGCCGGGAAGCCGGTGGCCTTTTTTTTTGGCAAGGTCGACCTCTTCGGCTGATCGCGGCCGCCCAGCAACCTCTTCGAAACAGATTTGCAGAGACCCAGGAGATTGCCACTCAATTAACTGAACGCGGCGGCGATTCCCGTCTTGACGAGCACATAGATTACCCAGACGCCGAAGACCATGGCTACGCCCCGGATCGGCTTGACCTTCGCGACGAGGGCTCCGCCGAAGCCGGCGAGCGCCAATGACCACAGGGAAAAGACATCGAGGGACTTGCCAATCGAGAGAAGCCACGCTGCGGAATCGGTGCTGAGGAAATATGCAAGGTTGCTGGGGGACGGCAAATTCAGGTTGTAGGTTTGCGGATCGCTGACGAGAACGGTCACGATCGCAATGACCGAATTCAGCGCATTCGGTAACGACGCGAAGATGGAGACTGCAAACATCTCGCCATAGTTCGTGGTGCCCCCGAGCACGAACGCAAAGCCAAACCAGAGCAGAAGCGCGAAGAGCGCATTCACAGCCAGAATCACGAGAGGGCTGCCCACCATGAAGCCCTCCATGAATCCTTTGGTGACGGATAACATTTGCGCCTGCCCGGCGGGCGTGGCTTTGTCCAGCCTCTCCGCATTACGCGGTTGGCTCTTGAGCACGTTTGTGGTGAGCGAGTTCCAACCGACATGCTGAACAGCCGTGAAGCAGAAGCCGTAACCCAGCACGGCAATGATCACGAAGGGCAGCCACCACGAACGGTTTCGCTTGATGTCGTTGAATGTTTTGGAAGGCTCGATAAAGGTGTTGACGACACGTTCCACCTGCGAAAGTGCTTGAGAATCCAGACTATCGGTGGGGGCGCTGGCCGCATCGGGCATCACAATGGCTCCGGAATGGTGAATTCGGCTGCAGGACCAATGCGGGTACCGATACACCATTTCGAATGCATTTGTCTATCTGCCACGCCCTGCCAGCCTGCGGCGCGGGATTTCGACTGCCGCTTAGGGCGCCGTGTGAGAAGCCGCAATGGTCTTGCTCGCCACGCGCTTTCTGGTAGAAGCGGTTTTCTTTTTCAGAGCCTTTTGTAACTCCAGCGCGTCCACATGCTTCGCTGATTTTCGTAGACGCTCAATGTCGTAGAAGGCGCGCTTCTCTGTCAGGAAGATGTGTACGACGAAGTCGACGTAGTCGAGCAGAACCCACTCGCCCAGACGCTTGCCTTCCACCGAGTTGGGATAGGTGCCGAAATCGCGCTTCAGACGTATCTCTATCTCATCGGCAATGGTCTGCGTCTGGCGCTCATTGGTGCCGCTGGTGATAAGGAAAAAATCGGTGAAGCCGGCATCCGCGTCATCGAGTTCGAGGATACGTGTATCTACGGCTTTCTTCTCTTCGCAGGCCGCGGCTGCCGCGGCAAGCATCTGGCGGGTACTTTCAGCGATAACGCGCCCTCCCTCAGGATTTGGGGTGACCGCTGTTTTCTTCGCTGGACGGGAGTTTGTTGCCCGCTCCGGCTTCGCCGCGATTTTGATGCCACGGCTGCTTGCCGTTTTCTTGGCCGTCTTCTGGGTGCCAGCCGCCCTTGTACGTGTGTGCTTCACGGCCGTTTTGCTGCTCAACTTCTTGTTGGAACCTGCCATTTTTTCTCCGTTAGTTGACTCTGGCTGTATTCACTTCTGGGTAAGTTCACCTATCGTAAGCTGCCGCAGCCTGTGCATTGTCGTCTGGACCATTTTCGCTGTTGCTGTGTCGAAGGCGGGAAATTGGCCTACATATGCCTATAGAGGCCGTGTTCGCGCGCGTATTCGGCCACGCGCGGATCGAGTACTCGTTGTGGGATGCCGCTGGAGTCGTCCGCCAGTGCTGCGCGCAGGTCGGTGGCCGAGACTTCGTAGTTCAAATCGGGTAGCAACCAAAGGGTTCCCTGCTGTAAGCCGGCGATCTCTGACGCGGATTCCGGCTCCGACCCGAGCACTGAGAGCTGCAGCCAGCCATTGCCGTGCTTCGAGTGGTCCATATCCGCATGGATGCCGGCGGGCAGCATGGTTTCAAGCGCTTCCAGCGCAAAGCCGGGCCGCGCAGCGACGATCCACTGCGCGAGCATCAGTGCCTCGGCCGCGCGGTGCCAGTGGCGCAGGGTCTGGAGCGAGTCGGCGCCCACCAGGCAGAAGAGCTCATCGTCGGCCGGGAGCGTCTCCCGCAGGTGCTGGAGTGTGTCGTAAGTGTAGTTGTAGCGCCCATCCATGCGCGGTGCGTCGATGGCGCTGGCAGCCAGCGGCGGGTGACCCGCACACGCAAGCTGCACCATGACCATCCGGTCTTCGTACGACGATTGTGCCTGGTCACGCTTCAGCGGCTGCCGCCCGGCTGGAGCCATGAGCACGCGGTCCAGATGGAGGCGCTCGACCGCGCCCATGGCGATGCCGATGTGTCCCGAGTGCGGCGGATCGAAGCTGCCACCGAAGAGGGCGATGCGCATCGTTCGATGCTAAACGTTCGACGCTCACTGAGCATGCCGCACTCGGTATGTGCGCCGCATAATGAAAACGTGCCCACTGCTGCCATCGGACTCGGCGCGAATCTGCCCTCGGCCGCCGGCCTGCCTGCGGAGACGATCAGCGCCGCGATAGATAAGCTCGAAGAATATGGCCGGATCACAGCACGATCCGGATTTTACGAGACGGCGCCGGTGGGCTACATCGATCAGCCAAGGTTCGTGAATGCCGCTGTCCTGCTGGCGACGGGTCTCGAGCCCGCGGCATTGTTAAACGCGCTGCTCGGCATCGAACGCAGTTTTGGACGTGACCGCGCGGCGGGTCCACCGAAAGGGCCCCGCACGCTCGACCTCGATCTGCTCCTCTATGACGATCTTGTGCTGGATGAGGCAGGGCTGACTTTGCCGCATCCGGCGATGCACCAGCGGCGCTTCGTCCTGGCGCCTCTGGCGGAGATCGCCGCGGAGTGGCAGCATCCGCGGCTGGGGCGCACGATGGAAGAGTTGTTGGCAAATCTACCCGCGGAAGACAGCGCGGTGGATAGAATCAGCGAGTGAGCCTTCCGTTCCAGATCCTCGCAACTGCCGGCGCGGGCCGGCGCGCAGTCATGGACCTGCCTCACCGGCAGGTGCAGACACCAGTCTTCATGCCGGTGGGTACAGCCGGTTCGGTCAAGGCTGTGCCGCAGCATCTGCTCGAAGCGCTCGGCACGCAAATCATTCTCGGCAACACCTACCATCTCTATCTGCGGCCCGGGCACGAGGTGGTGCGGCGCATGGGCGGGCTGCACCGCTTTATGAGCTGGCCGCGCGGCATGCTGACAGACTCCGGCGGCTTCCAGGTCTTCAGCCTGAACGAGCTGCGCAAAGTCTCGGCGGACGGAGTCGAATTTCGCTCGCATCTGGATGGCTCAACCCATCAGTTCACACCGGAGCGATCGATTGAGATCCAGATCGCGCTCGGTGCGGACATCCTGATGGTCTTCGATGAGTGCACGGAGTATCCCGCGGACCGCGGGCGGGCACGGCGCTCGCTCGACCTGACGCTCGAGTGGGCGGCGCGCAGCAAGCGCTACTTTGAGGCGCACAAGCACGAGGTGCCCTGGCACAAAGAGTTCGGCGGTCGCACGCAGTCGCTGTTCGGCATTGTGCAGGGCGGAATGTATCCAGAGCTGCGACGTGAATCCGCGGAACGGCTGGTAGAGATGGATCTTCCCGGCTATGCCATTGGCGGCCTGAGCGTGGGCGAACCGCGCGAGCTGACACGTGAGATCATCGCGGCGACACTCCCCCTGCTGCCTGCCGACAAGCCGCGCTATGTGATGGGCGTGGGCTATCCGGATGAGATCGTCGAGTACGCCAAGATGGGCGTCGACATGATGGATTGCGTGCTGCCCACGCGCGCTGCGCGGCATGGTCTGCTCTTTACGTCGGAGGGCCGCCTGAACATCAAGAATAAGCAGTTTGCCGAAGACCAGACGCCGCCCGACCCGAACTGCCGTTGCCTGGTGTGCGCGCGCTATACGCGGGCGTATCTGCGGCATCTGGCGGTGGCCGAGGAGCCGCTTTCCGCAGTGCTGAATACGCTGCACAATCTGGCGTTCTATCTGGATACGATGGCCCGCATGCGGGAGAGCATGGGACGTGGCATACCGCCACTCTCGCCTACCGCAGTGCACGCGGGCGCACGCGGTGAATAGGTGAGCAGCGAATAGTGCCCCTCAGTTGTTACGCAGCGCAGCCATCGGCTCGACTGCGGCTGCGCGCCTTGCCGGGATGTAACTCGCGGCAACCGCCACCAGCAGAAATAGAGACGCCGCCAGTGTAAACGTAACCGGGTCGAGCGCTTTTACTCCGAAGAGCATCGAGCTGAGCAGTCGGGTGAGTGCGGCAGCTCCGGCAATCCCAACGGCGATGCCGGTAAGCGCAACGCCAAGAGCCTGCCGCAGCACCAGCGCGAGAATGCTGCCGCGCTGCGCGCCAAGGGCTTGGCGGATGGCGATCTCCCGCGTGCGCTCTACGACCGAGTAGGAGATGACGCTGTAGAGGCCCAGGATAGCGAGAAGCGTGGCGGCGATGGAAAAGGCGCCGAGCAGAGTGAACATGAGTCGCCGCTGGTCTTCGGAGGAATCAAGCACGGCAGAGAGTGTTTTCACATCCGAGATGGGCTGGTTGTGGTCGAGCGCAAGTACCTGGCGCCGCACCGCATCGGTGAAGGTCGCGGGGTCGCCCTTCGTGCGCAGCACGAGGATGGCGGACTGGGGCGGCCGCTGGGCGTTCGGCAAATAGAAGCCGGGCCGCGGTTCGGCACCACGGCCTTCCTGGTGCACTTCCGCGGCGATGCCGACGATCTCCAGCGGGTTCCGACTGGAGCCGACCAGAAGGTGCTGGCCGACAGGATTTTCGCCGCGCGGATACTGCGGCCAGAAGCGACGCGCCAGGGCTTCATCGATGATGGCGACGCCGGGTGCGCCGGCATTGTCGCCGATGGTGAAAGCCCGTCCGCGCTTCAGCGGGATGCTGAGGGTGCGGAAGTAGTCAGGTGAGATCTGTTGCAAGACGGCGATGGGCCGCTGGTTGAGTGGGGGCTCCGGCCTGCCGGTGATCTGGATCGGCGTGCCGGCCCAGCCTGCGGTGGGCAACGTGAGGGTGACGCTCGCGTCCTCCACGCCCGGGATTGCTTCAACGCGATCGACAAGCTGCGTGTAGAAGCCCGTGCGCTTCCCGTCAGTATCGTATTGCGCGGGAGAGAGCGACACCGACATCGTGAGCACGTGATCGGGACGGAAGCCGGGGTCGACGCGATAAAGGCGCGCAAGACTTTGGAGCAGCAACCCGGCACTCACCAGAAGAATGAGTGACAGCGCCACTTGCCCGGCGACCAGCAGACCGCGAGGTCCGGTGGCGAAACGCCGGCGGAAGCGCCCGACGGAGCCGGTCGCGAGATTGCCCTGCAGAACCGCAGCGAGGTCACGGCGGAATGCCGAGAGCGCAGGCGCCAGCCCGAAGAGGATTCCAGTGAACATGGAGAGCGCGAGCGCGAAGGAGAGAACGCCGAAGTCGAGATGAATCTCCCCGCTGCGCGGGAGGTCGAGTGCGGTCGCTGTGCGGATACTGCGCAGAGCAGCCCATGCCAGCAGGAGGCCGAGGCCGCCGCCGAGCAGCGAGAGCAGCGCGCTTTCGGTCAGAAGCTGCCGCAGCAGGCGGCTTCGGCCGGCGCCCAGCGCGGCACGCACGGCGAACTCACGCGCGCGGGTGGCGGAACGGGCCAGCAGAAGACTGGCGACGTTGGCACAGACGATAAAGAGCAGCAGTCCTACTGCTCCGCTCAACAGCAGGAGCGGCGTACGCACATCGGCGACGATTGAGTCCAGCAGGGTACGCATGCGCGTTGGGTCGTCTGCAGTGCTCGGCTTTGCATCGAGCATCGCCGGATGGGCGGCAGCATATTGGCGGTTGAGCGTATCGAGTTCCGCGTTCGCCTGTTCGAGCGAGACATCCGGCCTGAGGCGGCCAAAGATCTGCAGATAAGGACTGAGCGGGCGGAATTTCGCCGGCATCAGCGACCATTCCTTCGGGCGGGTGATCCAGACATCAGTGTTCCCGTTCGCGAAGGGAAAGGTGAAGCGCGGCGGCAGAACGCCCACGATGGTGTAAGGCATGCCCGCCAGGGTTGCGGTCCGTCCGAGAATGGCCGGATCGCTGCCGAAGCGCTGATGCCAGAGACGGGCGCTGATCATCGCGACATCCGGACCCCCCGTGCGGTCTTCGGCGTCGAGGAAGGATCGGCCCAATGCAGGCGCGATACCGAGGACGCGAAGGAAGTTGCCGGAGACACGCGCGGCGCTGACGACCTCCGGCTTGCCTCTGCCGGTCAGTGCCATCTGCTCCGCTCCTCCGGAGAAGACGCCGGTCTCCGTATAGGAGCGCGCGGCGGCGCGAAACTCGTCGACGTGGATGGGGGTGGCGCCACGCGTCAGAATGACAAGTCTCTGCGGGTCTTCATAGCCCAGGGGGCGCAACAGAACAGCACGTATAACGGAGAAGAGTGCAGTGTTGGCGCCGATGCCGAGTGCGACCGTGAGCACGATAGCCGCGGAGAATCCGGGACGGATCGCGATCATGCGGGCGGCGAAGCGAAGATCCTGCCGCAGTGAAGCGAAAAATCCAGTCATGAGCGTCCGCCTCCCGTTGCTGGCCTAGTTCCTGGGATTTTTCCAGCCTATCTGGTATCACGATGAGACTACGAAGGAAACGCTGAAGGAAACAGTATTGAGACCAACAACATTTCGATCATCTTCCGTTGTTCACCCGAGCTTCCATGTTGCCGCCGCTGCTGTGGTAACGCTTTGCCTGATGGCCTCCGGCTGCAAAACCTCCCGGCAGCCCCAGTCCACAGCTTCGTCCGCGAAAAACACTGAGACGATTGTCATGCTGCGCCATGGCGAGAGAGCGCCCGGTGGACTAGGCCAGCTCACCTGCATGGGACTAAATCGCGCGCTCGCCTTACCGAAGGTGCTGATCGGGCGCTTCGGACGCGCCGATGCGATCTTTGCCCCGGACCCGGCCGAGCAAATGCGGGAGAGCGCGTTTTCCAACGAGGAATACTCCTACGTGCGGCCGCTCGCGACCATCGAGCCGACGGCAATCCAGCTTGGCTTACCGGTCGATGCGCAGCTGGGATACCGGAACATCGCCGGCCTGCAGAAGGTTGTGACTGCGCCGAACTTTGCCAACAGCACGATCTTTATCGCGTGGGAGCATAAATACGCGTATGACTTTGCCCGGCAGATGCTGCGGTCGTACGGGATGGATCCATCCCAGGTGCCGGGGTGGCCCAGTGATGATTTTGAGACGATGTATGTTTTCCGCATCACCCGTACAGCCGGCGGCATGGCACCTGCGTTGACATTTGAGGTGCAGAAGGAGGGCCTTGATGGCTCGCTTTCGAGCGCGTGCCCGTCGCCTTAGGCGGCCGACCACCGCCCTCCGAGCTTTCAGTGGGCAGAATTCTTCCAACTGCTGGCTGCGCGCCACAAAACGGTGCGCATGGTGACTACCCGTGGTCGCCGCACTTCCCGGTGCGGTGGGAGCAGCGGCTGAATGTCACGCAGAAGCTTACGGCCTGGCTGAGAAAGCACAACGGGAATGACTTGGGCGGCGCTATTGCGAGACCCAATTGCGCGATCAGGATTGCGCCCTGTCTTTCCTGACCGGAAACTCTTCTTCAAATCGCACCGTGCGGCCACCGCTGGACAACTCCAGGACGCACGAAAGTTTGGTGCGGTCTGGGGAGAATGACAATCGCTCCATCACTTCGATTTCCTGTCCGTCAAAGGATTGCAGAGATTGGTGGACGAGAGCCTTTTCGTCCCAATATTGAAAGCCCTGCCTCCCGAAAGGCACGCCCTCGTGGGTGCCTATATGCCCCGTGCCTCCCATGGTTCCAATGGTTCCCGGCTTGCCAGTTTCAAGGAATCGCCGCCTCACTATGCTGCTGTATTCGCGGGAGCGTTGGTGCATGCGCTCGATCTCCGGGTTGGGCGGGGAAGGATGTATGTGATGCTCCAGCATCATGCGAACTGTTTCCAGATCCGGTTCGGCAACCTGGTCTATGAGGGCTTTGAGTTCATCGCGGGAGGCCATGACCGGAGCAGCATAACGCACTA
Source organism: uncultured Acidobacteriaceae bacterium (assembly GCA_963737035.1). GTDB lineage: Bacteria > Acidobacteriota > Terriglobia > Terriglobales > Acidobacteriaceae > KBS-83. The sequence continues at coordinate 129,067 of CAVTRJ010000005.1, forward strand.
TTCGCCCTGATGTGATAGCGTCCTGACCGCGACCGGGATGTCGCCTCTCCTCTCTTGACACAAGCCACAGCCTCCATGATGCTTATTGCTTAGGTATCCTGCCGATCTGTGTGTCCTGTCTTCGCCCGATTGCGGGTGTTTCGGGAGTTTGGCTTGCGCGGGATGAGTGGCGGTCCGGGAGAGTTTCTTCCTGGCATCTGCTCTGGTTTGCCTGCCACACCCGCTCCTCTCCCGTGCTCCGCACTGAAAGCTGCAGCCGGCGCATACGCGTCACTGAGCCAGCCTCCAGAACCGGCATGGCGGGGCGGAGCGTCTGGATGGAAGAAGGATTTCTGTGCTCGTTGAACTTGTTGCTGCTGTTTTCGTAGCTGGATTGCCTACTAATTTCGTGACCTTCCTGCCCGCCGTTCTGATGGTTGGCGTGTTCTATCTGCTGCTCTTCCGGCCCAACCAAAGGAAGCAGAAGCAGTGGCAGGAGATGCTGAACAACCTGAAGATCGGCGACAAGATCACCACCACGGGCGGGATGCGTGGCACCATCGTGGCGCTGCGCGATGACGCGATCCAGTTGAAGTTGCCGCCGGACGGTATCAAGGTAGAAGTCGTAAAGTCGGCCATTGCGGCTGTGACCACCAATACACCCGAGGAAGCCAAGTAACGCCGCGAAGAGGCGACCTGATTCATCATGCGCAAGAATCTCACTAGTAAAGCAATTCTCATCGTTGCCATCCTCCTGGTCTTTGTCTTCGGGATATTCGGCATCCCCAATGGCGTTAGCGGGCAGGCATGGAAGGACGCGCTTGCAAAGCGCATCAGCCTGGGTCTCGACCTCAAGGGCGGCACGCACCTGGTGCTCCAGGTCATGGTCGAGGAGGCTGTTGGCGCGGAGACGGACAATGCTCTGGGCCGGTTGCAGACCGATCTTCAGGCTGCGGGCATCTCCGTAGGCTCGATTCTGAAGCCGAACCCGTCAGACCCCACGGTCATCCAGATCTCCGGCGTGCCGGCGGACAAGTCGGGTGACGTCCGCAACATGCTGGATACGAAATACGGCCAGCAGTACAACATCGCCTCGACCGCGGACGGCTACACCCTGACCCTCAAGCCTGGCGAGCAGCAGGCCCTCGAAAAGAAGGCCATGCAGAACTCGATCGAGACCATCACGACGCGTATCAACTCGCTGGGCGTGACGGAACCGACGGTGCAGGAGTATGGGCTGGGCAAGAACCAGATCCTGGTGGAACTGCCGGGCGTGGATGATCCCGGCCGGGTGCGCGACATTATTCAGTCGACGGCGCGGCTGGAGATTCACGCCGTGACGGGCGGCCCGTTCGCCACGCAGGAAGCGGCGAAACAGTCAGTTGGCGGAACGATTCCACCTGATCAGGAGCTGCTGCAGTATGGCGGGACCAATGAGGCGGAGCAGGGGCAGTACTACCTGCTGCAGCGGATCGCCGTCGTTTCCGGCTCAGACTTCCGCGATGCGCAGCCCGGCCGGGATGAGAATGGCCGTCCGGATGCGACTTTTATTCTGACCCGCGCCGCCGGCGACCGCTTCTACGACTTCACCAGCAAGAACGTCAACAAGCCCATGGCTGTGGTGCTGGACAACAAGGTTCAGGAAGTCGCCAACATTCAGGAGGCGATCCGCGACCAGGGACGCATCTCCGGCTTGGGTGAAGCGAAGGCCAAGGACCTGTCACTGATGCTGCGCACCGGTGCTCTTCCAGCCTCCATCCATTACCTGGAAGAGCGCACCGTGGGTCCGTCGCTGGGTGCAGACTCGATCCGCAAAGGCGTGACGGCATCGATCGTCGGCATGCTGGCGGTGATGATCTTCATGCTGGTCTATTACAAAGGCGCCGGCATCAATGCAGATCTTGCGCTCTTCCTGAACCTGGTGATCCTGCTGGGGTTCATGGGCTTTACCGGCGCCACTATGACCCTGCCGGGCATCGCGGGTGTGATCCTCACCGTCGGTATGGGCGTGGACTCGAATGTGCTGATCTTCGAGCGCATCCGGGAAGAGATTCGTGCGGGGAAGTCGGCGGCCGCAGCTGTCGACCAGGGCTTTGCGCACGCATGGACGACCATCCTCGATACCCACGTCACGACAATGGTGTCGGCGGCGATTCTCTTTCTCTTCGGCACCGGCCCGGTGAAGGGCTTCGCAGTCACGCTTGTCTTTGGTCTGGGCGCGAACCTGTTCACGGCAGTCTTCGTGTCGCGAACGATCTTTGACGCGATTCTGAACCGCAAGCAGCGTGGGGAGGCGCTTTCCATCTAATGCGACTAGCTATTGTCAGTGCCGCGACCGCGGCGGGACTCATCGGGCTTGGCCTCGCGACCGGCGCACTGCTTGTGGTGGCGACAGTTGCGGCTGAGCGGACTCTGGTGCGTGGCGTTTCGGGGAAGTTGTTGGGCAGAAAATAATCTTTATCGGCCTGACGGCCAAAAGTTCGCCAGTGTGCCGCGTGGACATGGCGTAAACGGAGTTCAAGTGGAACTGTTTCACGACGTAAACATCGACTGGCTGGGGAAGAAATGGTACTTCCTCAGCTTCTCTCTCATCTTCAGCGTGGCCGGACTGCTGTCGATGCTCTTCTGGCACCACATCCCCCTGGGCATCGACTTTAAGGGCGGCACGCTGGTGTACGTCAAATTCGATGCGCCGCCATCGCCCGATCGCATCCGCGCGGCCGTCGACAAAGCCGGCATTCGCGACTTCCGCATCCAGCCTTTCGGCAACCAGCTCGGCCGGGGTCCCAGCAATCAGGTGATTATCTCCCTGCCGGAGAAGCAGGTGCAGGAGTCGAACGCCGAGGCGGGCAGCGACACCATTGTGAAGGCATTGGGCACCAACTATTCGGCTACTGGCGCAGCCAATCAGAATGCCAGTTCCGGCAAGCTCGATCTGGACAATGTCGGTTCGGGGACGCTGGCGGACTTCCTGATGCAGCAAGACCCGGAGCATCTGGGCCCGGACGCGGGCAAGACCAAGTACACGCAGCAGGCCGATGCCATCCTGAGCTACCGCGACAAGCAGGCGGATGGGCTGATCCCCGGCTTCGATGCGCTAAAGAGCGTTGCTGACCCGGCAGTGGTTTCGACACTGCAGCAGCAGACGTATATCTCCGGCTTCCATGTCTTCAACACCGAGATTGTTGGTCCGCAAGTCGGAGCGCAGCTGCGGGGGCAAGCCATCCGCGCGACGCTCTACTCACTGCTGGGCATGCTGATTTATCTCTGGTGGCGTTTTGAGCTGATCTATGGCGTCGCGGCGGTGGTAGCGGTCTTCCACGACACCCTGATCACCATCGGTGCCTTCTCGCTAATGAATAAAGAGCTCACGCTTACCGTAATCGCGGCCATCCTGACGCTGGTCGGCTACTCGATGAACGACACCATCGTGGTCTTCGATCGCATTCGCGAGAACCTGCGCATGAGCCGGCGAGAACCCCTGGCCGACTTGGTGAACCGCAGCATCAACCAGACGCTGAGCCGGACCGTGCTGACCTCCGGACTGACCTTTCTGACCGTGCTCTCGCTCTTTCTGTTCGGCGGCGAAGTGCTGCATGGCTTCTCCTTCGCGCTCGTCATCGGCATCCTGATTGGGACCTATTCGTCGATCGCGGTAGCGGCGCCCATGCTGGTTGCCTGGCAGGAGTGGCGGGCTGGGCAGGGCCGCACGGCCGCGCTGCCGGCGGCAAAGCGCGCGCGCGTCTAGAAGCGAAGCGGGTTTTCTTTGGTTGGCCTGCACTGATTTCGGTGCAGGCCAAATTATTTGCAAATTTATGGGAACAATCACACCCACCTCAGGTGTCTATAGCCAAGAAGTCGCAGGCCCCGTCTCCGCTCACTTCGACGCCGCGACTGCTCCCCAGGCCGGGAGCGGCCGGGCAGTGTCTGAAGGGGCGGAATTTGGCGTCTAGCACATTCGAGGTAAGCCATGTTCGAAGATGCCCTGATGGAATCCGGCCACAGGATCAAGACCAAGAGCAAGTGGTGGTCCATTGTTGCGCTTATCATCAACTGCGCAGTCGTGGTGGGACTTATTCTCTGGCCACTGATGCATCTTGAATCACTGCCGAAAAATATGATGTCAACGTTGCTGGTAGCGCCGCCACCGCCACCTCCGCCACCTCCGCCACCTCCGCCGCAGGCGCCGCAGCCCAAGATCCACGTGCAGACAGTCGATCCCTTCCAGGCGCCAAGCAAAATTCCCCATGAGATCAAGCAGGTGAAGGAAGAGCCGCCGCCGCCGACTAACCAGGGCGTGGCTGGCATGGAAGGTATGGGCTCCGGTGGCGCGATTGGCGGCATTCTGGGCGGCATGGGCAATGCGCCGGCACCGGTGGTCAAGGCCGCCACGCCGAAGAAGATCGCCATCTCCTCCGGCGTGATGACCGGTCTGAAAACGGGCGGCGTGAACCCGAGTTATCCGCCGATCGCGCGTGCGGCTCGCATCTCAGGTACCGTGGTGCTGCAGGCAACGATCTCGAAGACCGGCACGATCGAAAACCTGCGCGTCATCAGCGGGCCTCCAATGCTCACTCAATCGGCGCTCGAAGCGGTGAAAACCTGGAGATACAAGCCTTATCAATTGAACGGCGAACCGGTTGAGGTCGAAACCACCGTCAACGTGGTGTTTAACCTCGGCGGCTGATTGTCGTTGTCCCCCTCTGGCGAGGGGGATGTCATTCCACCAACTGGCCTCTTCGTGTCATATAGGGCCTGAAGAGGCCGGTGATAGCATCGGGGTGCTTTTTCGAAGCACTGCGACCCTCAAGCGCTTTAGTTATCAGCTTCGGCAATACCCAGGAGGAAAGATTCAGTGATTCTCGCTCAGCTCACTCACGTAGTTCCGCACATTTCGAACCTTGGTCTGTTGTTCCAGGACCAGGGCGGTACCGTCGGATTCAGCCTCCCCGAGATGTGGGCGAGAATGGGCATTCCGGCCAAGGCCGTGGTGATCATTCTGTTCATCATGTCGATCTGGTCGCTGGCCGTCATTATCGATCGCGCTATCTACTTCAACGCTGCCCGCAAGCAGTCCCGTGAATTCGCTCCCAAAGTTGCCGGCGCTCTGCGCGAGGGCAAGCTGGACGAAGCCGTGAAGGTAGCGGACCGCAACAAGAAATCGCACCTGGCTGAAGTCGTTACCGCGGGTCTGCAGGAGTTTCGCAGCTACGGCAACGGCGGCGCTATCACCGAAGACCAGATCGAATCCAGCAAGCGCGCACTCGAGCGTGCCGAGGCTATCGTCCACGCCAAGCTGAAGCGCGGCCTCGGTGGCCTGGCGACCATCGGTTCCACCGCGCCGTTTATCGGACTGTTTGGTACGGTGGTCGGTATTTTGAACGCCTTCCAACAGATCGCCACGCAGAAGTCGGCCGGTATCGGCGCCATCGCAGGCGGTATCTCGGAGGCACTGGTTACCACTGCATTCGGCCTGCTGGTCGCAATCCCGGCCGTGATGTTGTTTAACTACTTCACCAACAAGGTTGAGGCGTTCGACGTAGAGATGGACAATTCCTCAAGCGAACTGGTGGACTACTTCATCAAGCAGTCACAGCGCCGCTAAAGCGGCTTGGCATCGTCCACGCGAGAATCGATGTGGCGGGGTGCGAAAACCCCGCCACCCTCCTTCCGCTTGGACGAAGCACGAGACAGCGGTATGGCTGGTACGATCCCGCTCAGGTAGGGAGCATATATGGCACTTGCAGTTCGAAACGAAGGCGCCAAGGTTAACTCCAACATCAACGTCACACCCATGGTGGACGTGATGCTGGTGCTGCTGATCATTTTCATGGTCATCACACCGATGGTGCAGAACAAGGTCAACGTCGATCTAACGAAAAGCGTCGATGCGACGCCTATGCCGGACGCTGACCACGAAGATTCCGTCGTGGTGGCCATCACACGCGACGGGCGCGTATTCCTGGGCGCCAATCAGCTTTCTTCAGCCGACCTGGGCCCCAAGATCACCGACATGCTGCAGAACAAGACCAACAAAGAGGTCTATCTGCGGGCGGATACGCGGGCGAACTACGGGGTGGTGATGGAAGCCATCGATAACATCCGGACCTCTGGTACGGATACGCTGGGCGTGTTGACCGATCAGCCGAACGCTGGAGCTGCGGGCGCCGCTGAGTAGCAGCATTCCCTGCCAATGGCGGGACTGAAGAATCGAGGAGTGTTTCATGGCATTCTCAACAGGCGGTGGCGGAGGCCTTTCCTCCGATATCAACGTAACCCCCATGATCGACATCCTGCTGGTGCTGTTGATCATCTTCATGGCCATTACGCCGGTCACACCTCACGGCTTGGAGGCGTTGGTGCCGCAGCCCCCGAAGACCAAGGAGCCGCCAAAGGAAAACGACACGGCCATCGTGGTGTCGATTCTGCATGGCAATGGTGGTCAGCCGGCATACAAGATCAACGAAACCGATGTGCAGAAGTCCGATCTGGCAGGAAGACTGCAGACGATCTTCTCCACGCGCGCTACCAAGGTGATGTTCATCAAAGGGGACAAGGATCTTGACTTTGGTCCTGTCGCCAACGCGATTGATATCGCCAAAGGAGCGGGCGTCGATCACGTTGGGTTGATTACCCCCAAAATTGAGGCGGGCCAGTAACCCCGTACTTACTTAGTCAGCCCGCGGCCGGCTCTCTGGCCGCGGTTTGTTCTTCTACCGTGTTCCAATGCTATGATCCGGTCCTCGATGGCGAACGCCAGCTTTTCGCGGCGGAAAGATCGATTCGCCTCTTTTGAGGGCGGAGCCCATTGTGAAAACGGTCTGTCCAAAGCTTGCGGGCCCGAAGAAAACAGTTACAATCACAGCGCAGAGAACTTTCTGTTCCCTGCCCAGTAAACGGACCCCACAATGCGCCGCGGTCTGGCACCTATTCAAGGAGAATTGAAGCAGAATGATGCGTATCGCAAGAGTGTGGATGCCGGCAGTTGCCAGCCTGTCGTTGCTCCTCGCCACCACCGGGTGCAGTAAGCTAAAGGCGCGCGATCAGCTCAACAAGGGAGTCCAAGCCTACAAGAACGCCAGGTATGAAGAGGCTATCGATCACTTCCAGAGCGCAGTGAACCTGGATCCGTCGCTGACCATGACGCATATGTACCTGGCCACGGCATATGCGCAGCAGGTTGTGCCGAATTCCGACACTCCGGCGAATACGGCGCTTGCACAGCACGCTATCGCGGCTTACAAAGACGCGCTGCAGATCGATCCCAATAACGTGAATGCGATCAAGGGCATCGCCGCTATCTATTTCGGCGAAGGCAAAGGGGACGACGCGAAGGCATGGCAGCAGAAGGTGCTGGCGGTCGATCCGAAGGACCCGGAAGCGTATTACACCATCGGCGTCATCGATTGGAATAAGGCACGCAAGAACTCGCTGGACTTTCTTGCGGCTCACGGTCTAACGGAAAAGCAAGCTGCCGATGGGGCCATCCCCAAAAAAGAGTGCCCGAAACTGGCGGAGATAAATGGTCCATTGGTGAACGAGGCGATGGATTCTCTGCACAAGGCCATCGACCTGCGTCCCTCTTACGAAGATGCTATGGCGTACCTCAACCTCGCTTATCGCCGCAAGGCGGAAATAGAGTGTGGCGACGACGATGCACGCAAGGCCGATCTGCAACAGGCGCAAGACTGGATTCAGAAGGCGCTGGGCGCACGCAAAGCCAATGTGGAGAAGGCGAACCAAGCGACCAAGCCCGGAGTGGATACCACCAAGTAGCCAGCAGCAAGGATGACGCGAAGGAGCCCTCTTGGGGGCTCCTTCGTTTTTGGCCTTGCAGCCGACCGCTCCAGCCGGACGACAGATGCATCGCAATCACGATTGGAGATGGAATCCGCCATTGCGGCAACAAGCGTTGGCGATCCAGTTTAGAATCCCTGACTGGTGGCTTCCCTTCGCAAGATCCTGATTGCCAATCGTGGCGAGATCGCGCTTCGTCTGCTTCGTGCCTGCCGCGAACTGGGCATCTCACCGGTTGCCGTCTATTCCGATGCGGATCGCGGCGCATTGCATGTGCAACATGCCGACGAGGCGTACCGGTTGGGGCCGGCGCCATCGATCGATTCATATTTGCGCGGAGACCGCATCCTTGAGATCGCACGCAAGTGCGGTGCGGATGCGATTCACCCAGGCTACGGATTTCTTTCCGAGAACGCGCAGTTCGCGGAAGCCTGCACGGCAGCTGGAATTACCTTCATCGGACCGCCAGCGTCCGCTATGCGCGAATTGGGCTCGAAGACGCGGGCGCGTGCTGCGGCCGATCGCGCCCGCATGCCGCGCACCCCGGGATCGGTGCACGGCCTCACCTCTCCCGAAGAGGCGCTGAAGCTCGCGAAAGAGATCGGCTATCCGGTGATGCTGAAGGCGGCCGCGGGCGGCGGCGGCAAGGGCATGCGAGCAATCCAAAGCGCAGACGAACTGCCATCCGCACTGATCTCGGCAAGCGATGAGGCAGCGCGCGCTTTCGGCTCGGGTGAGGTGTATCTCGAAAAGCTGATCGAACGGCCGCGTCACATCGAAATACAACTTCTCGCGGATCAGCATGGAAACGTGGTCTACCTTGGGGAGCGTGAGTGCTCGGTGCAGCGGCGCCACCAGAAGGTGATTGAAGAAGCGCCATCACCTGTCGTTGGTCCGGAGTTACGCAGGCGCATGGGCGAAGCGGCGTGCCGGCTCGCGCGCGAAGCAGGATATGTCAACGCGGGCACGGTGGAGTTCCTGGTCGATGAGGCGCAAAACTTCTACTTCCTCGAAGTGAACACAAGGCTGCAGGTGGAGCATGCGGTCACCGAGCTGGTGACAGGCGTCGATCTGGTGCATCTGCAGATTGCGATTGCCGAGGGTAAGCCGCTTCCATTCACGCAGGAGGAGATTACGTTGCGAGGACACGCCCTGGAGGTGCGCGTCTACGCCGAGGATCCGGAGAGCGGCTTTCTGCCTTCGCCGGGGAAGATCACGCGATTGCTGCGGCCGGGCGGCCCGGGGATTCGTGAGGACGAGGGCGTGTATGAGGGCTGGGAGGTTCCAACCGAATACGATCCCATGCTGTCGAAGCTGATTGCCTACGCGCCGGACCGCGCGACGGCAATCGCGCGGCTGGGCTGTGCGATCGATGAATATGTTATCGGAGGCATTCGAACGAACCTGAAGCTGCTGCGCCGGGTTCTAAATGACCCCGACTTCCAGGCAGCGCGGATCGATACCAGCTATCTCGATCGGTTGCTCGCAAGATCTATGCCCCTGAAAGCGTAGATGCGGCAGGCGACACTGCAGCTGCTGATGCCGCGGCTATCGCTGCGGTGCTGTTTGCTTCTCCCGCCGCCGCGCCTCCGACCTCGCAAGCACAAACGCCTTGGCAGCAGGATGCCCTGCAACGAGGGTTACACGGGGGGCTGCGCCGATGACTCCACTCCTCGTTGAGGTCGAAGTGGACGGCGTGATGCGCCGACTTTCCGTGGAGCGGCAGGAGAATGGCTGCGTGGTTCACCTGGACGAGCGCACTATCCCGGTGGACATCTATGAGCCGATACCCGGCGTGCTTTCGCTGGTCATCGGCGGCCGCTCGTATCGCTGTGTGCGCTCCGTGACGATGGACGAGGAGACGATTGCGGTAGGCGCTCGGCAACATCGCGTCGCGGTGACCGATCGACGCTCGTTGCGTGGGCAACGCAAACGGCCCGGGGCGGCCAACGGCGTGCTGCAGATCAAGGCTTCCATGCCAGGACGCATCGCGCGTGTGCTGGTCACGCAAGGCGACGCCGTGCTGGCCCACCAGGGCGTCGTTGTCATCGAGGCGATGAAGATGCAGAACGAGCTGAAGGCTCCGCGCGAAGGTCGCGTAAAGGAGCTGCGTGTTGCCGCGGGCGATAAGGTAGCGTCCGGCCAGGTGCTGGCAGTGATCGAGTGATCTTTTTCGCGGTGCCTTAAAGCAGGTTTCCCATTGCCATAACCCATTGAGTTCCGCGCGTTCGCTTTTGTTGCTTCGGCATACATCCATGGGAATCTGCTTCAGCGGATGCGTTCGCGGCAGCCACTATGCCAGCTTCGAAAGGCCGCATCGAGAATCTGTTGATTCTGTATTCCGTCTTCGCCTGTGCTGGCAAAGCTGCCGGTGCCCTCCACAGTTGCGGAGAATGCGTCGAGCATGCGGCTGTATGCATCTGCATTCGAAACGGCTTCCTGGTGGATGATCTTGCCGGCACTGTGGTGGACGATGGTGACCGGGCGGTCCACTGTGAGGCCGCTCTCTGCCGTGAGGACGCCGGCTTCGCCGACTACCTCGATGAGCGTGCGATATTGCGCGCGGAAGCTCACCTGGATGCTGGCCAGTGCTCCGCGGCTGAACTCCAGCGTGAGGGCCGCACTTTCTTCGAGCTCGCGCACTGATCCGGGGGCCGGCGAATCTTCGATGTGTGGGCGCGTCTGTCCGTCACGCGCGAGCGTGCTAACCGCGAGAACCTCCTGCTGCAGAACAAAGCGTAGCGAATCGATGGCATGGATGCCGACGTCGCCGATAGGGCCGCCGCACGCCATGCCACCATCATTGATCCAGGTGCGGGGACTGTTGCGGCTCAGGAAGCAGAAATGCGCCGTGGCGAAGACCGGCTGGCCGATGACGCCCTCAGCAACCATAGTCCGCATCCTCTCCAGCGAGAGGTTGTAGCGAAAGTTCTGAGCGACACCGAAGGCGCGGCCGGCTGCGCGTGCGGCCGTCGCCATGCGGATCGCTTCGGACGCGCTCATTGCCAGCGGCTTTTCGCACAGCACGGCCTTGCCATGGCGCAGTGCCAACAGGGTGTGCTGGCAGTGCAGCGCATCCGGGCTGGCAACGAAGACCACGTCGATCGCGGGTGAGGCGCACAGCTCTTCCGGAGAATCGAAGATGTGATCGACGTGGAAGTGCTGCGCGTTTTCTCGGGCGCGCTCTTGGTTGCGGCGCCAGATGCCGGTAAGCTGCGAGTTCTGCGCGTGCTCGAACGCTGGCGCGAGGCGGCGCTCTCCGTGGTGGCCAAAGCCCAAAATCCCGTACCGCACCATGCTGTTCATGTTAATGTCGCGAACCTTTAGCGGCAGTGAAGACCATTCAATGGCGCTTAATGTCGTCGCGATACACGACGCCGCTCTTCATCACGAAGACAGGATGCTGCAGCACGGTGATGTCCTGGAGTGGATTGCCCTCCACTGCAACGGCATCCGCCCACTTGCCGGCGTCGAGCGAGCCGACGCGATCGCTCCAGCCCATCAGGTCAGCCCCATTCACTGTGCCGGTGCGCAGCGCATCGATCGGCGTCATGCCGAAGTCGCGGACGTAGACTTCGAACTCGTGTGCGTTCAGCCCATGCGGGTAGACAGCGGCATCCGTGCCCATCGCGACCTTTACGCCTGCGGCGATGGCATGCTTAGCGTTCGCCTTTTCAATGGCACTTACGGTCAACATTTTCTGCTGATAGATGGCAGGCAGGTGTCCGTTTTCGCGCATCCAGTCGATGAGATAGGCGGTGGGCACGAAGTAGGTGCCGTGGGCTTTCATCATCTTGATGTCTTCGTCGTTCATGTAGCTGCCGTGCTCGATGGAGTCGACGCCCGCCTCGCTGGCCCACAGGATGCCCTGCGCTCCGTGTGCGTGTGCAGCCACTTTGCGGCCCAGGCGATGAGCATCCGCGACGATGGCCTGCATCTCTTCGAGTGTGTACTGGCTGGCCTGCGGATCATCGCCCTTGGAGAGCACTCCGCCTGTGGCGCCAATCTTGATCAGGTCCGCGCCATACTTGATGTTCCGGCGCACCATGTGCTGCACGGCGGGGATGCCGTCGGCCACGCCGTCACCAGTGGCGTGGTAGGACTCGGGCAGCAGGTTGTTGTCCATGTGGCCGCCGGTAATGCCGAGCGCTGGGCCGCTGACCTGCATGTGCGGTCCTTCGATGAGCCCTTCGTTGATGGCGTCGCGCAGGTCGACGTCGGCAAAGCCATCCGCGCCGACATTGCGCACGGTCGTGATACCGGCTTCGAGCGTCACCTTAGCATTGCGAGCGCCGATCAGCGCGCTCTTGGCAACGCTCGTCGAGAGCTCGTGATAAGGATCGAAGTTAGTGTCGCTCGTAAGATGCGTATGGACATCAATCATGCCGGGGAGCAGCGTGGCGTCGCCCAGGTCGATAACCTTGTCGCCCGGCTGCGGCTGTACCTGCGCAGTGGGTTCCACCGCAACGATGCGATCGCCGGAGACCACAAGGGTTTGCGCGTCGAGCAGCCGGCCGGCGTGGACATCCACCAGATGCGCGGCACGCACCAGCGTGCGCGCCGGTTGCGGCTGAGTTTGAGCGAAACAGATAGCAGGGAGCGTAAGGAACAGCGAGAGCAGCAACGACGAGCGATGAGCCAAGTGCAGCCTCCGAAACGGGTGGCCCAGTGTAGCAAGCGTTCAGGACAACGAGCGGGATCTTCTGTGGTTTACTGCGCGCCCTTTTTGAAGATATCTTCGGCGTAATAATTTTCCACATGCGCCTGGTCGCGCAGCATTTCGTCATATGCATTGCGCAGGAGCTGGGCACGGCTGTCGCGCAGTTGACCGCGAATGGTCTGCTGCACACGGGGATCGTTCAGCTCATACTGGCCGGCAGCTTCCTTGTCGAGAAGCTTGTAGATCGCATAGCCATTTACTTTGTGGCCCTGATCATAGATGGGCATCGCATCGGTGATTTGGCCGGGGCGGAGCTTGGAAATAGCAGCAAAGACTGCGCTGTCCTGCCTTAGCTGGGACTCGGTGAGCCGTCCCATGTCGCCGCCGCTGCTGGCGGTCGAAGACTGTTGGCTGAACTGCGATGCCAATGCTCCGAAGTCATCGCCGCTTTCCAGCCGGGTATGCAGCGCCTCTATCTGCTTCTTCGCCTCTGCGTCGGTATTGGCCCGGGCGGCTTGCATGTTGGCGGGCTGCTGCGCCGGAACGGCAGAGACGACGATCTGCGCCAAGTGGTATTCAGGCTCGACCAAGTTGAAAAGGGACTTGTTCCCGTTGTAGTACGCAGTGATGTCCGCGTCCGTGATGTTGATCTTTGAGAAGATCTCCTTGTTCATCAGCTTTTCGTTGGTGAGGCCACGCCGGATATCGTGCTTCAGATCGTCGAGCGTCATATTTTTTGCGGCAAGCTGACGGTTGAACTCCTCCTGGGTAAAAGGAGCTTTGATCTCGGCCAGCTTGGCGTCCACCTCCTCGTCGGTGGCGACAAGGTTGAGCTTGGCTGCGCGCTGCTGCTTGATGTCGTCGTCGATGAGATTTCGCAGGATCTCGAGATGGGCGATCTGGGACTGTATCGGCGAAGGCTGTTGCGGGGCGTTCCCGAGATTATTGCGGTAGTAGCGCTCCAGCGTGGCCTGGTCGATGGGGTGGCCATTGACAGTGGCGACGACGTTGGGCTGATGGGGGCGATTGCAGCCGGCGGCCAGGGTCAGGCATACCAGACCCAGCGGGAGACTGCGGGCGAGCCAGTTGAAGCGGTGAAGCGGGGAGAGGACGACATGGATGGATGCAGTCGGCGGAACTTCTGGCACTCTATCTCCTTCGAGAAGTGGCCCCGGGGCAGGACACATCTCGCCGGCTCGGAGGTGGTCGCGCGCCGGCTCACAAAGCTTATCGTATCTTCCCGCGGGCACGGCACCGCGACCAAACACGCGCATGCCATGCATGCCGCAAGTGGCCACTCGCACTATCGGGAGGGCGCCGGCGCCTGGGCTGCGGGAGTTGCCGCCGGCGTTGCATCCGTCCGTTCGGGCGGCGTAATGCCGTCGGCTTTCAAGGCGCGATCGATGGCGTCCCACACGGCCGATGTCGGTTGCGCGCCGGGGGCAACGCGTTCCCCATCCACGAAGAGCTGCGGGGTGCCATCGATGCCCAGCTTCTCTCCTTCGCGCATGGAACTGCGGATGACGGATTCATCCTGTTTCGCGAGGCATGCATCCAGCTTCGAGTCGTTGAGGCTGGCCTTCTTGCCAATGGCACGCGCCTGCTCGTCTAGTGTGGCGAAGGACTGTTTCACGTTCTCGTGATTGCCGTCGATGTCGTGGCCGTGACTATGCGTGTAGTCGACAAACTGCCAATAAGCGTCGCCATTCTGGTCGGCGAGACAGTTGGCATCCACCGCCGCGTGCATGGCCCAGGGATGAATCTCGACCAGAGGAAAGTCCTTATAGACGAAGCGCACCAGGCCCTTGTAGTGATCGACCGTGGTCGGAAACAACTCCTCGTGCATGCGGGCGCAGTAAGGGCATTCGAGGTCGTCGTAGTTGACGACGGTCACCTTGGCCTCCGGATTGCCGCGCATCGGCCGCCGATCGAGCGAGTAGATGGATTGCGGGTCCTTGCTGATGTCGAACTTCTCCAGCCGTGCCAGGGTGTTGCCGTCCTTCGAGAGCAGGAAGGTGACGGTAGTCTGTTTGCCGCTATGCGAGAAGGTCACGGGCAAATTGTCAAATCCCGGAATGTCGCTCTTCGTCTTTCCGCCCAGGGAGACGTCGTAGTTTGAGGGGACATTGAACTGCGAGCGCACCAGCACCTCAATGCGGCGCTCTACCGAGGCGTTCGGAGGAGGCATCTGGGCCCGGCAGCCGAGGGTAACGATTGCGGCCAGAGCACAGGTGAGGACAAGTTGGGTACGGAACAAACAAACCGCCTTTCGCTGCAGGACGACGAGCCCTTCCATTATCGCAGGGCGCGGCAGGCGTGGGCCAATGTCATGGTCGGCTGGCTTGCAAGCCGATCCGGGCCTGGACGCCGAGCTGGACCGAAAAGCGGACCACGGCCTAATAAATCAACTGGGAGCGATTGATGTTACCGGCGGTGCCGATGCCGGCGAGGGTGAAGTTGAAGCTCTCATAATTCTCATTCCGCTCTGGGCCGAGAGCCAGACGCCGGTATTCCACCGTCAGGCCGCAGCAGTTCCAGTTGTAGCTGGTCTGCACGCCGCCGTATTGCAGAGCCTGCTGATTCAGGTCATAGCCAAGATTGATGCCGCCACTGAAACCGGTTTTTGTGCTGGCGCCGTAACCGAGCGTTGCACGGAGCTGTTCATAGTTGGTGACGGGCGACAGCATGGTCGGACTGGGCACTGTGCTGGGATTCAGAGCATCCAGACGCGCGTGGCTGATGCTGCCGAAGAAGCCTGCATGACGAATGTCCGCGTAGACGTTGCTGCCGTTGATGCGGCCGGCTTTGGGGTCGTAGTCCACATCCCAGCCAAAGGCCAATGTTTGGTTGGTGCGCAGGGCCAGCCGGGAAATCAGCGGTGAGTAATCGCGCGGTCCGGAAAGAAACGATATGCCAGTGAGGTCGAGTGTGGTGGCCAGCACGTTACGCCGATTGTCGAAGACAGCGTCCCCGAATCGCGGGTCGAAGTAATACTTCTGCGCCAGCGTCCAGCTGAGAACTTCGGTAGTGTCGGTGCTGGAGCAATCGCGATAGTCGATCGGCAGGTACACGCGGCCAAAGCCCTCAGGAGGAAGCGGCGCGTTGCCGCAGGGCTTTGGGTGCAGCTTCTTCAGATAGAAGCGCTGTGTGACGGAGTATTCGATCTCGTGGGTGTCACTCGCCAGGTCCGTGGGATCGAAGCGCAGGATGTTGCGGAAGTTGTCGATGCCGGTGACGAACTGATAGTGAGCCTCGGGCTCGATGGTGTGGCGCAAGGCGCGATCGAAGTGCGCGAGCCACGCCGGCGCGAAGTCACGCTCCATGACCGGAGCTCGCAGCTCGATGCCGGCCTCCATGTCCTTGCGGTTCAGGCTGGCGGAGCGATAGACAGGCACAAAAGTCTGGGTTACCGGATCGAGAACGAAGGTGGGCGCCTGACTCTTGGTGTAGAAGGAATCGCGTATCGCGACTTCGGGACGGATATCGAAACCGCCGAAATGGAACGGGGCGGAGAGGCTCGGATGAACATCGGCACGGCCTACCTCGTGAGCGGTCTCAAAACCCGGCTCATGGCGGTTAAGCCCGGCCACACTGCCATTTGCGCTCCATAGCAACCACGTGCCGGCGAGTGGACGCTCCAGCGAAGCGACATCAATGGTTGGCAGATGCGCGATCACCACGTCTTCGACGAAGGGACTTACCTGCGCGTAGTTGATATAGCGATTGAAGCTGGCCGTCTCCGAGACGCCGCCGCTGTTGTGCGTGAGATAGATATTCGAATTCACCTGCGTCGCGGTCGCTTGAGAAAAATTTTCCGCGAAAGCCTCGCGATAGATGATCGAGCTCAGGTATTCGGCATTGCTGACCAGGCGGGTGTGCGCGCCGAGTCCGTGCCGGCCATTGATGAAGATATCCTGTCCACCCTGATTGGTGAGCGTGTTGCCGAGCAGGATGCCGCGGTCGAAGAGCGCGGTGAAGCGGATGTCCGCGAAGTCGTCGCCCCGGCCGCGATAGCGGAACTCGCCGCTGGGCGCCCAGCCTCGTTTGGAGTAGAAGTCGGTGCCGATGGTCAGGTCCATGCTGCGGTCGAGCGCGAGGTAATACTGTTCGCCGAAGACGCTGCCCTTGGTATTGGATTGCGAATAGACCGGGATGAGGAATCCGGACTGGCGATCAGACGACATGACCGGATGCGTGAAGTAGGGGAGGTAGACGATAGGGATATTCAGCACGCGGAAGAGCGCATTGCGCGCGCTCGCCTGGCCATCGGCCATGTCGATGCGCCCGGCGGCAATCACCCAGTCGGGATGCGGCAGGCGGCAGGAAGTCATCGTTCCGCCGATGACCCGGAACTGCTCGGGGCCGCTCTTGATGACGACGCGGCCGGTAAAGAGAAACGGATTAGTGCTGGTGTAGATGACCTTCTTGCGGCTGATATTCTGGCGCACGCCCACACTGCCGGTCACGTTGTAAAAGCGGCCGGTGTCGAGATCGAGGTTGAGGGTGGCATGGTCGGCGAGGATATGCTCGTCGGCCGGGCCGCCGTCGAGCTCCACATGGCCCTCGGCGCGCGCCTCGCCGGTATCTTCGTTGTAGTTCATCCTGTCGGCGTGAACGACGTAGTCCTTGTAGCGGATCTCGACATCGCCGAGCAGAGTGTAGGAGGAGCCATCCTTTCGCTGCGTGTTCGCCGCAATGTGAACCGGAACCAGCACCTTGCCGGTGCCGGGCACCGGTTCGAGACGCGGCAACTCGTCGGCATCCGGGACATCCGGCAGCGCGGTGGATGCGGATGGAGGCGCGGAAGATGGTTGCGTCTGCGGGGCCGGTACCGCGCTTGATTCTGGGTGCCCGCTCTGCCACGCCCAAAGTGCAAGCTGCGGATGACACAGCCACACCACCGTGATACATAAAAAACTGCGCAGGTTCTTCGGCACGGGCAAGGCCAGAATAGCAAAGGCGATGCTTGCTTCGGACTGTGAACGCCCGCGCAGCTCTGGCTCAGCCAACGCTACCCATGCCGCCTCTTCGCGCTGCTCGCGAAGATCCGTGCAGGCGGTGAGCAACGCACGAGTGCTGGAGATGCATGGACGCAGCGCCAGCAGAGGCGCCGGAAGCAGGGACGAGAGTGATGGCCAAATTTGTGCCGGATGACGTGCCGGCGTGGAAGACCGAGCTGACGGAGAAGCTGGCTGCCAGCCGGGCACGCCGTTCGGTGCGCGGTACCAACCAGCCTCGCCTGCCGCTGGAAGCCCGTCCCATAGACAATGAAGACTCCGGACGTGCCAATGTTGCCGCGGCGGTTGCGGCCCGTTATGCAGGACGGCCGAGCTATCGCGAGGTGCTGGAGCGCGAAGCCGAAGAAGCCGCGCTGGCCGCCGAGAAAGCGCTGATAGAGGCGCAGGCCGCGCAGGAGGCCGTACGTCACCGCCTGGAGGATGCCCGGTTGGCGGAGGCCGCCGCCGCAGAGGCGCGCGAGGCAGAGGAGCGGTTGCGGGTCGAACAGGAACGCATGGAGCGCGAAAGCGTTGAGGTGCGCTACGAACTTGGACGAACGCACGCAGCGGCAGATGCAGGCCTATGAGGCGCGCCGGAGCGCGCAGCCGTCGCCACCACATCGCGCAAGCCCTCCGCAGATGCCACAGTTCCCACATGGCATACAGATCTCGGATCCTCTGGAAGAGGAGACAGTGACGCCGGCGATTCCGTTGGCGGCGAATTTGATTGAGTTTCCGCGCGAGTTGGTCGCGGCGCGCAAAGCGCGTCCACGGCTGGCAGAGGGGCCGTTGCGCGATGCCGAACCGCAGACAGGGCAGTTGCGGATCTTCGAAGTGGAACCGGAGATGATCGACCATCGTCCGGGAATGGTTGCGGCAGCTGCCGGGCTGGATTGGTCGTCCATCCGGCTGGATACGCCGGTATCAGAACGGGCGGCGCGCAGCGCGCGCGCAGCCGCGGAAGAGGTACCGATCCGGCCTGCGGCGCTGGAAGATCGCATCATGGCTGCGCTGGTGGACGGAGCGCTCAGCTTCGCTGGCTTTCTGATCTTCGTCTTTGTCTTCAGCTCGTGCACCGCACATCCGCCAGCGGGCAGGACTGCGCTGGGTGCCGGCTTTCTGGCCTTGGTTGCTACATTCGCCGCCTACCAATGGCTGTTCTTCCGCTTCGGCGAGAGCACGCCGGGCATGAGCTACGCGCGCATCGCCTTGTGCACGCTCGATGACGACAATCCCACCCGGCAGGCGATGCAGCGGCGCGTGGGAGCGCTGCTGCTCTCTACGTTGCCGCTGGGGCTTGGGCTGGTATGGGCCGCATTTGACGAAGACCAGTTGGGCTGGCACGACAGGATCAGCGGAACCTATCAGCGGTCGTATAAGTAAACCGCGCGCCCGGTCGATACATCGTATCGCCCATGGAATGTGATTTTGCTTGTCGACTCCCGCTTGCGGTCGAATCGTCGCGATGAACCGGCGCCGCTTCCTCTCCCTCTCTGCCCTTGGCACGGCCGCGTTGCACCCAGTGTCCCGCCTGGCGGCTCAAGCGAATCCACTGCCCGTCACGGTGACCATCGGTAAGCCGACCGGCCGTCGCATTGCCGAAGACTTCACCGGCCTCAGCTATGAGTCGGCGCAACTGAGCGATCCCGACTTTTTCGCAGGCGACAATAAGCAGCTCATCGAATTGGTAGGCGGACTTGGTCCGCGCGGCGTGTTGCGCATCGGCGGCAACACCAGCGAGTACTGTTTCTGGAAAGCGGATCCGCAGGCGCATGGAATCACAACCAATCCGATCCAGGATGCGCTGGGACCGGACAAGGGCAACAAGGCGCCGCCGCACCGGGTGATCACGGAGCAGGCGATTCACAACCTGCGCGAATTTCTTGATCGCCTGCCCGGATGGTCGTTGATCTACGGACTCAACCTGGGGCTGGGCACGCCGGAGATGGCGGCAGAAGAAGCCGCTTTCGTCACGCGGGTCATGGGCTCGAAACTCCTGGCATTTCAAATGGCGAACGAACCCGATCTGTTCTTCAAGAACGGGCTGCGGTCGTCCAGCTACAACACCGATCAGTTCATCGCGGAATGGCGCCGTTTCTTTGAGGCAGTGCGCAAGCGCGTGCCGGCGGCGCCCTTTGCCGGGCCGGACACTGCCTTCAACAACGACTGGCTGGTGCCGTTCGCCAAGGCGTTCCGCAATGACTTGAAGTTTGTATCCTCGCATTACTATGCGGAAGGGCCGCCGAGTGATCCGTCCATGGATATTCCGCGGCTGTTGCGTCCCGACCCCAAGCTGGAGCGCGAATTTGAGGGGCTCGAGCAGGTGACGAAAGAGACCGGACTGCCCTTCCGGTTGGCAGAAACCAACTCATGCTTCGGCGGCGGCAAGGCAGACGTAAGCGATACATTTGCTTCGGCACTGTGGGGCGCGGACTACATGTTCCGCATCGCGCAGGCAGGCGGCATTGGCGTGAATTTCCATGGAGGCGGCTACGGCTGGTACACCCCGATTGCGGGCACACGCGCTAAGGGCTTCGAAGCGCGGCCACTCTACTACGGCATGCGGCTGTTTCGCGAGGCGTCGCCGGGCGAGCTGCTCGATACGACTCTGAGCACGGCGCCCGATGGATTGCGCGTCTATGCTGTTCAGCGCCCGGGTGGACACATGGCCCTGATAGCGCTGAACCTCAGTCTGGATCATCCGATCGACCTTGCGTTGGACCGCAAGCTTGCCGGCATGCAGTTGGTTCGCCTGCAGGCGCCCGGCGCGGCTGCGAAAACGGGCGAGACCTTTGGCGGTGCACCCATCGGAGCCGATGGAAGCTGGCACGCAAACTCGCATGAGAGTGCCGGCACAACTCTTCACCTGCCGGTCGCGAGCGGCGCGCTGATCGTTTAGCAGCGTGGTCGAGGCCTGAGTGCTCGCTAGAAGGCGTGGGGCTCGTCGGCGAAGATTTCGCGTGTGCGGGCCATCAGCGTGGCGGCATGCGTGTCTTCATCGGTTGCCTGCGGCTGCGCAGAGTAGAGTTCCAGCAGGTTGTGGACCAGCATCCAGGTGTCGCGGCCCGGTGTTTCGGTGACCAGCGGCGGCAGCGGCATGCAGAGATAGCGCGACAGCGCGACGACCTGCCCTTCATACATCCAGCGCAGCTTGCGCAGCAGCGCCAGCCGCTCCGGTTCGAGGCGCAGGCGATAACCAGCCTTGCAGAGAACTTCGGTGAGTCTGACCAGTTCCGGTTCGCTGAGCCGTGTGGCCATATCGGCGGCCATTTCCTTGGGCACGTCTACCGGCGCAGGGGAACCCGGCAGAGCCGGCTTGGGCATCGCGACTGGCTTCATGCCAAAGACCAGCAGCAGGTCCACCACAGTGTGGCGCGCCATGGCGAATGTGAGCCGCGCCTGCCGGCAGGCAGAGCATTCCACGATGCTGAGGAGCACGGCGCAGGTATCGAGGATGGCGGTGACGGCGCTGAGCCAGCTTTGGTTATCGTGCTGCGAGCGAAAATAGCACAGCAGCGGATACGAAATGTGGCTCTCGAGCATCTCCGCGGACCAGCGCTCCCATTCGGCCAGCAGCGCGATCAGGGCATCGTTGTCGCCGTCGGTGGCGTGACGTCGCAGCAGTTCGCTGGCGGTCGGCGGAGAACCGGCGCGGCCATCGAGCAGCGCGATCGAGCCTTCGCGGCGTGAAAAGGCCTGATAAAGCACCGGCAGGTAGCCGATGACGACCGCAACGAAACCGAGTCCGGTTCCCGCCTCGATGATGACCAGGTCGCGCGCCCAGTGGTTCAGAGGAATAATGTCGCCGAGGCCGAGGGTGAACAGTGTGGTCCCGCTGATGTAGATACCGGTATGGAGCGGATGCAGACCCAGCGGATCATGCAGGGGTGCGCCAAGGCCGTAGAACATAAGCCCGAAGCCGAGAACCAGGCCTACCGCCCAGAGCGCCATCAGGAAGAGCAGCGACAGTGGGCCATAGAAGCTGAAGCCGCTCTCGCGCAATCGGCGGTTGCGGAAACGGCCCACAACCGCTGCCCACGGCCCCCAGGTAAGCACATAGAAGAGCCGGGTGAGGCGGATCTTTCCACTGGCACGACGCGGCAGGATGATGGTCTCGAAGGCGTCGAGCAACACGGTGCCGATGGCGAGCAGTCCGAAGATCAAGCCGATTGGGTGCACGGTTGTATTGTGCGGCCTGTTCGCCTGCCTGCGCCAGCGTTCTGCTGATGGCTAGGCTTCGAGGATATCGCCCGCTGATTGACAGTGATGCCGTTGAGCGGCTGGAGTTTCAGATTCGGGCGCCACCCTGCGCTCAAAGACCTACTTCTTACGCGCGATCAGCTCCTCATAGAGGGCGATGGTCTGGTCGGCGATGCTGGACCAGGCGAAGTGCTGCTCGACACGTTTGCGTCCGGCGTCGCCCATGCGCTTGCAGGCGGCCGGGTCTTTGAGCAATGTTGTGAGCTTAGCGCCCAGGTCGCGCGCGAACTGGTCCGGATCTACAGGAAAGCTGGTGACCGGGTCCTGTTTGAACGGGACCAGGTAGCCGGTCTCGCCATCGACGACGACTTCGAGGATGCCGCCGGTGGCGCTGGCGACTACGGGCGCGCGGCAAGCCATGGCTTCGAGATTGATGATGCCGAAAGGCTCATAAACCGAGGGGCAGCAGAAGACGCGGGCGTGGGAGTAGAGCTGGATGGTCTCGGCACGGGTGACCATCTTTTCGATCCAGACGATGCGCGGATTATGCTGCCGGGCCTCGTCGATCTTGGCGCGCATCTCTGCCGCAATCTCGGGCGTGTCCGGAGCGCCGGCACAGAGGACAATCTGCGTCTCCGGCGGAAGATAACGGATCGCATCGACCAGATGCGTGACGCCCTTTTGGCGCGTGATGCGGCCGACGAAGAGAACGTAGGGAACAGCGGGATCGACGCCGTATTGGGTAAGCGCGGTAGTGTCGCTGGTCTGCTGGTACTCGTTGAGATCGATGCCGTTGTAGATGACGTGGACGCGTTCGGCGGGCACGTCGTAGGCGCGCAGCACGTCGGCCTTGGTGCCGTTGGAGACGGCAATGATGGCATCGGCTTCCAGGATGGCGGTGCGCTCCATCCAGGAGCTCATGGCGTAGCCCGAACCTAGCTGCTCGGACTTCCAGGCGCGCAGCGGCTCCAGCGAATGCGTAGTGAGGACGAAGGGGATGTTGTAGAGCTTTTTGGCGAGGAAACCAGCCATCGAGACGTACCAGGTATGGGTGTGGCAGATGTCAATGGAATCCAGGGCCTTCACCTGAGTGAGATTCAGGCTGAGGGCTTCGAGAGCGCCCTTGAACTTGCCGGTGGTGCCGTGGGTGATCTGGTCCCAGGGCTCCTGTCCGCGCACATGGAGGCGGCCGAGGTCCGCGTATTGCTTGCCCCAGCAATGGACTTCGACTTCGATCTTTTTAGCGAGCTCGCGGCTCAGGTAGTCGACATGGACGCCGGCGCCGCCGTAGATGTGGGGCGGAAATTCCCTGGTGAAGAGCGCTGCTCGCATGTGTTTCTCCCGGTCAGCAGAAAGGCCGGATCAGGATAGGGCCGGCGCGGAGGCGGCGGCAAGCCCGCTCCGGTCCAGTCGTGCGCCGGCGCGTGCCACGTCGCGCGCTTCGGCTCTGCGGAGATGGAGGCCAAGGGTTGCCATCCGGTGGCAGCGCAGGCAGAGCGTGCGCAGGTTAGAAAGATCGCATTCACCGCCTCCCTCGACGACCGGAACGATGTGGTCAGCCTCCCAGAGGGAGCGGCCGGTGTAGGCGGCCAGATCCCAGTAGCTCAGCAGGCGCTGGCGCGTCGCGCCGCGGGAGCGCTTGAGAATGCCCTGGGCGACCAGCGTGTCGATCCTGCAGCTTTTGCAGAAGCCGCGATCGCGTTTGAGCACCTGCTCGCGGAGGTAGCCAGGGTCAGAGCGCAGGCGCCATTCGTGAACGCAGTCATCAGAGCAAAAGGTGCGACGGCCTTTGCCCACTTCCATCGCACACCAGCGGCAGAGGCAGCGACCGCCGGTGCCGCGCGGGAGCGTGCGAGGGGAGGCCCAGCCTCCAGGCATGGTGCGGCGGGTGCTCATGCTCTCTGGTTATAAGGACGCTGCCGCGCAGGGACAACCGCGGGGAATCGAGCTTGCTACGTCCCTCCCTTAGTCCGCGTGTCGGGAATGCTGGCCAAGACAAAGCGGGGATGGCCAGCAATCGTACGGCCGCGATCATGATTCGATCACGTCTCGTCGATCGACAACTGGCTATCCCCTTGGGAAGAAGCTTCTCGCGATAGAAGGACGATGTATCCCTTTTCGTCCTCTTCTATCGGCGGTATTCAGTGGGTATACGAAAATCAAACACCCAGTTACACCTACCGTTCGTCTCTCGAGACACTTCGAACAACGCCCGAAAGAGGCACCATTCCAAAATGGCCGTTGGCCGGGGCGCCAAATGCCACCGTGATATTGGAAAATTCGACGGGGTCGATACCCGGGTTGGCATCTGCACCGCCACCCGTGATGACAATGGTCAAATATGACGTTTGTGCAAAGGGCGTGGCGCCTCCATTGAGCGTAACGGTGGCCGGACCGTAGACCTGAAATCCGCCATTCGGAAGCCTGGTAATCGTCGCCATCTGCCATCGTGATGTGATGAGTATGGGCACCCCTGACACTAGGATCGAAGTTCCCGTTCCCGCCGGAGGGCGTCAAGACCCAGCCATCCGAGAACTCCATGTTCAGGGCCGCGGAAAACTCCGCCTTGTCTGCATCTCTGTCTATCTTCAAGGACCATGGTCCTCGAACCTCATAGGGACCGCTTGCAGTGGTGATTCCGTTCACAATTTTGGTGGTCTGGGGCGAATAGGCATTGATCTCCCCTCTAAATTCCTTATGTCTCCAGTCTTGAGCCAGCATGCTTGTGCCTGATGCCAGCGCGAGGACTGCAATGGTACGTATTGTCCAGTCGATTGTTTTGCTCTTCATGAAAGACTCCCAGGGTTTGAGATTGATCAGGGGCACAATCGGCCACCTTGCTGCTTGGCATCAAGCGGTAAGGCGCAGAATTGCGGCAATTCCACGCTTTGCCGTCGAATGCCGTCTTTTGCCGTGCCTCCATTGGGCCGCGGACGTACAATTCGGTTCCCGGGCTGGACCGCCCTGGATCGCCTTTACAAAGGATTTAAGGGCTTGTCCTAGCTTCTGACACAGCTTTTTTCATTTCAGAAAGCTGCTCTTCCCGGCGCGAAAGAACCGATGCGGAAGAGACCGTATTTGTGAAAACTGTCTGATGGTGCGGTTAGATCAGGAGAGCGCGATGGGCGAACCGTCAGTGGGTGCACCGTCATCCGAGAGACCGCCCGACGACCGTCTGGATTCGTGGAAGGAAATTGCGGCATACCTGAACCGCGACGTGACGACGGCCCAGCGCTGGGAAAAGCGCGAAGGGATGCCTGTCCACCGGCACCTGCACGCCAGGATGGGTTCGGTCCACGCATCCCGGTCGGAGTTGGACGCGTGGGCTCGCGGTCGAAATCTGCAGGCGCGACAGGAGAACGGGAATGGCGCACCGTCATCTGATCCGGCACTGCTACCTGATCCGACACTGCGGCCGGCGATTCCTCCGGCGCAGCCGGACGCCGCCGCCGCGCCGCCTCGAAGTAGATCGAGGTTCGCGCTGTTGGTGGCGGCAGGGGTGGTGGTCGCGCTGGCTACGGGCGCGGGCCTCTGGCTCCAGAGAACGGAGTATTTCTGGCGCAGTCCCCTTACGAATGCGCGATTTCAGACGGTCACGGATTTCGGTGGAATGGAGCAGGACGCCGCGGTGTCACGCGACGGCCATTTCGTGGCGTTTCTGTCGGACCGGGACGGGCAAATGGACGTTTGGGTTACGCAACTCGGTTCGGGACAATTTCACAACCTGACGCGAGGCAGCGCGCCGGAGCTGGTCAATCCATCGATCCGCACTCTGGGGTTCTCCCCGGACGGTTCTCTCGTTACGTTCTGGGTCCGCAGGCAGGATGGCGCGAGCGGCAGCGACAAGATCGGGATATGGGCGGTGCCGACTCTGGGTGGAGAGCCGACGCCGTACCTTGAAGACGCGGCTGAGTACGACTGGTCGCGCGATGGCGCCCGGCTTGCATATCACACGCCTGGCCCCGGGGACCCGCTCTTCGTCTCCGATGGAGACCGCCGATCCAAAGGTCAGCCCATCTTTACTGCTCCAGCCGGGCTGCACTCCCACTTTCCCACGTGGTCGCCCGACGCGGCGTTCCTTTATTTCGTCCAGGGGTCTCTTCCCAACAAGCTGGACATCTGGCGCATCCGTCCGATCGGAGGAACTCCGGAGCGTATCACGTCACAGAATGCGCGTGTCAGCCATCCGGTCCTGCTGGATCGGCGGACCTTGATGTATCTCGCTACCGACTCCGATGATTCCGGGCCATGGCTTTACAGCATGGACGTGGACCGCCGCATTCCTCACCGGCTGGCTTCTGGCCCTGAACCGTACACGTCTCTGGCGGCCAGCGCTGACGGCCGGCATCTGGTCGCCGCCCTGGCACATTCGAAGACCACGCTATGGCGCCTGCCGATTGCTGATTCACCTGCGAAAGCGGCGGCGCCAATCGCGATTCCGCTAACGTCCGGAACGGGATTTTTCCCTCGCCTCGGCCCGAATTATCTTCTGTATGTTTCTGGGACCGGGACGGGCGAGAGCATCTGGAAGTTGGCGAACGGCACCAGCTCCCAGTTGTGGAGCGGTGAGGGAGCGCGGGTTTTAGGCGGCCCCGCAATCTCTCCCGATGGCCACACTTTTGCGTTCTCCATCAGCCAACACGGCCACACGCTCTTGTACGTGATGCAGGTTGATGGCACGAATACCCAGATCGTCGCCGATTCCCTCAACCTGCAGGGTCCGCCAGCCTGGACGCCGGACGGCCAAGCGATTACCTCTGCGGTGGTGGATGGCGGTGTTCCACACCTCTTTCGCATACCAACCGATGGCCGCTCGCCGACTCCTCTCGTTCGGGAGTATTCGATCGCTCCCGTGTGGACGACCCAAGGAGATTTCGCGGTCTACTCCGGACCTGATATCGGTACGACGTTTTCTGTGAAGGCTGTCACCGGCCAAGCCACGCCGCACCCTCTGCCGACTCTGACCCTGACCCGCGGAGCGCGGCACCTGGCATTCCTGCCCGGAGGACGCACCCTTGTGTGCATGAGAGGGGATATCCGGCACAAAGATATTTGGCTGATCGACCTGGATACGGGTGCCGAACGGCAGCTCACCCATCTTCCTTCCGAATTCGAGCTGCGAGACTTCGATATTTCCCCAAACGGCCGTGAGCTTGTCCTCGAACGTGTCGAAGAGCGCTCCGATGTCGTACTGATGGATCTTCCCGGGCGCTGAGCTGCATGGTGCCGTGTCCGGTCGTGGTCAGCCTGCAAGCGCAGATGGACAGTCAGCGCTCTTCTCCTTCCCTGTAAGTAGCGGATAACTCGAGAGAACGTTCATTCGCAATTTGGCTTTCAGCGTGCATTTCTCTTGTCGGACTAGCCGGCGGCTGCGACCGGTGCGCTCAGGCTAGCCGGAAGACCCGGCTGCGTGATTTCCCGGCAGCTTCCGCGGACGGAGACGACTTTGATGACGCTGATTCAGGATGTTCGCTATGCGCTGCGGCAGTTGCGCAAGACACCGGGCTTTACGCTGACCGCCATCCTGACGCTGGCGCTGGGGATTGGCGCGAATGCCGCGATCTTCACGCTGGTGAATGCGGTGCTATTGAGGAACCTGCCGGTAGCCGATCCGAAGGCGCTGGTGTGGCTGGGCGACAGCAACGATTGCTGCGTCGGTTCAGGGGTGCGCAAGAACGAAGACTACGCGATCTTCTCGACAGCGACGTGGCAGTACGTGAAGAAAAACACGCCGGAGTTCGAAGAGTTGGCCGCCATCCAGGCGGGGTTTGAATCCCGACCGATCACGGCGCGGCGCGGCGGATCGCAGGACGCGGCCCGGTCGATGATGGGCGAGTTCGTTTCCGGCAACTACTTCCGCACCTTTGGGCTGAGGCCACAGGCGGGAAGGCTCTTTACGGACGCAGATGACGTGCAGGGCGCGCCGATGGTTGCAGTGATGAGCTACGCGACCTGGAAGCGCGACTATGCGGGCGATCCATCAGTGGTGGGCAGCACATTCTGGATCAATACTAAGGCAGTGACGATTGCGGGTATTGCGCCGGAGGGTTATTTCGGTGACCGGCTGTCGAGCACACCGCCGAATTTCTATCTGCCGATTGAGACCATGCCGGTGCTGGCGAATGTGCCGTATGTGCATGATCCGAACCAGCTCTGGCTGTACATGGTTGGCCGCGCGAAGCCGGGTGTTTCCCTGCCCGCGCTGCAAGCGAAAGTGAGCGCGCTGGTGCGGCAATCGCTTGCGGATACGAGAACCTTTGCCAACGCCGAAAATAAGCCGCTGCTGCCAAAGGTGCACGTTGTACTTTCGCCGGGTGGCGGCGGGATTCAGAACATGCAGGAAAATTACGGGGCCCACCTGCACCTGCTGATGTGGATCTCCGGACTTGTGTTGCTGATTGCCTGCGCGAACATTGCCAACCTCCTTCTGGCGCGCGGGATGGGGCGCAAAGCGGAGATGAGCGTGCGCACAGCGCTGGGCGCAACCCGCAGAAGGCTGACCCAGCAACTGCTGACCGAGAGCGTGCTGTTGGCGGTGCTGGGCGGCATCGCCGGACTTGCAGTGGCGTATGGCGGAGCGCGGATGCTGCTGATGCTGGCGTTTCCTGGCGCCGTGCAGGATGTGCCGATCGATGCGGCGCCCTCGATCGCGGTGCTGGGGTTTGCATGCGGGCTATCGCTCGTGACGGGCGTGTTGTTCGGCGTGGCGCCGGCGTGGATTGCGGCGCAAGCGGAACCAGCGGATGCACTGCGCAGCGGCTCGCGCGCGACGACGACGAGGGCTTCTCTATTGCAGCGGGGGCTCGTGGTGGTGCAGGCGGCGTTGTCGCTGGTGCTGCTGGTGGGCGCCGGATTGTTTGCGCAGAGCCTGAACAAGCTGGAGAGCACGGACCTGAAGCTGGATGCGAAGAACCGGTACATCGTGCACATCAATCCGCAGGCAGCGGGATATTCGCAACGGCAACTGGAGGCACTCTACCGCACGTTGGAGGACCGATTCCAGGCGTTGCCGGGTGTGATGAAGGTGGGCATTTCGTCGTACACACCGATGGAGGACGACAACAATGGCTGGAGTGTCCAAGTGCAGGGACAGCCGGACCTGCATAAGGGCGCTTCGATCGTGCGCGCGAACCCGGAGTATTTCGATTCGGTAGGGACGCGCGTGCTGATGGGACGCGGGATCGATGTGCGGGATACGCCCGCAGCTCCGACAG
This sequence comes from uncultured Acidobacteriaceae bacterium, assembly GCA_963737035.1. GTDB lineage: Bacteria > Acidobacteriota > Terriglobia > Terriglobales > Acidobacteriaceae > KBS-83. The sequence continues at coordinate 157,914 of CAVTRJ010000005.1, forward strand.
TGGCGGTGGTGAACCAGACATTTGTGAAGACATTCTTCAAGCCGGGAGAAAACCCCATTGGGCAGCATTTCGGCGGAGGACCGAAGACTACCGGGGACTTCCAGATCGTCGGTGTGGTCGAGGATACGGTCTACACAGATGTGCGCTTTACGGACCATTCCATGTATTTCATGCCCCTGATGCAACGGCCGCGGAGCGACACCGATCCGATTGAGAAAGATGATTCGCTGTATGCCGGCGCGATTGTGCTGCAAGCAGCGGCGCCGATGAGCAATATGGAATCGCTGGCACGGGCGACTCTGGCAGGCATCAATCCGAATTTGTCGGTGGTGAAGTTCCAGACGTTCGATGCGCAGATTGCGGATCGATTCAACGATGACCGGATGGTTGCGCGTTTGACAATGCTGTTTGGCGCGCTGGCACTGGTGCTGGCCGCGGTAGGTCTGTATGGCGTGACCAGCTATACCGTGGCGCGGCGGACCTCGGAGATCGGCATCCGCATGGCTCTTGGAGCCGAACGCGGCAGCGTGGTAGCGATGGTGATGCGCGGAGCGATGATGCAGACGCTGCTGGGACTGGCCATTGGCATTCCGGTGGCGCTGGTGTGCGTGCGCTTTGTGAAGGCCCAGCTTTACGAGATCACGAATGTGGATGCGAACTTGATGGCGTTCGCCGTCCTGACACTGGCGCTGGCTGCGGCTCTGGCGGGGATGATTCCCGCGCGGCGAGCGGCTTCGATCGATCCGATGCGCGCTCTGCGAGTGGAATAAGAGAGCGCATACGATTGGCAACGCGTGCGGCAGAACCACGCCGATGAGTGAACTGCTGATTCAGAACGTCTCCGACGCCGCGTTCATGGTGGTGTGTATCGCGCGATACATGCTGGTTATGCCTGCTGCGCCGTAATGGCGCACTAGTCGGCATTCACTTTGCGTCGCGGGTTTACCAATCTTTACCTAACTTAATCAATCTTTATCGCACTGGTCTGGGCGCGCTGCTGGAATGGGTTCACGAGGTGAGCCCTTATGTTCCCACAATGGTTACGATATCTAGTCATCGCCGCGAGCGCGATGGCTTTGAGCGGTGTGCGTGCGTTCGGCAGCAGTCCGGCAGAGGATCGCTTGTTGCGACTGGTTCCCGCGCATGCGGCGCTTGTCGCAGGCATTCAAGATCCCCATCACGGGGACCAGAGTGGACGTCTGCTGATCGTCACGGATAACAACAACGTCGACCTGCGCGACTGGATCACGCTGGCGACAGTCGACGACCGCCAGCAGGTCGATAAGTTGATCGAGGTAGCGATGCCATCGTCCCGAGGTGATTTGGGCGACCACCTTCTGCTGGCGCGCGGCTCGTTCAACGGCAGGCACATTCTACAGTCCGCGGAAGATAACGGAGGCACGCCAGATAGCTATGCAGGCGTGAAGATCGTGATCCTGAAGCCCTTCGCGCGCGAGCAAAAAGAGATGACGGACACGCGGTGGCTCGCGGTGCTCGACGACAACACGTCAATCTTCGGCACGCCGGCAATGGTAAAGAACGCGCTCGACCGCTATCTGTCGTCTGCTACTGCCGATAGTGCCTTGATGAAGCGGTTGCAGGCGTTAAAGCCGGACGTGAACTGCTGGAGCGTGCTCTCCATGTCCGGCGCAGTGCTGGCCCGTCACTTGCGTCCGGGAGCGCTGGATGAAACCGCGGACACGCTTCTGCACGGGGTCAACGAGGTGACGGTCAGCGTGCATTATGGATCGAAGGACCGCGTTGATTTTGCCATTGCCACCGACAGCCTGGAAGCAGCGGCTGCTTTAGCGGCGCATCTCGGCGGCCGGTCTCCCCTGTTGGCGATCGCAGATACGCTGCGGACTCGGTCTGCGGGCGTTTCTGTGGACCAAAATGAGGTGCGAGGATCTGTGCGGGTCGCGGACAAGGAATTCGATGCATGGCTTGCGGAAGTCCATGCGCAGTTAGCAGGCGATAGCGGCGCGCATGGGGAGGAGGTTGCCAAGGCGGGTGCTGCTCGTTGATTTCAGCTGACCTTGTTTTGCTGGGGCATAACGTCGCCGCGTGCGTTCGCGAGGTCGCGCCAGAGCGCTCACCCGAAAAGTATTGAACTCAACGCAGAAAGCCCAATGGATGTCCCTCGAATTGCGTGAGCGAGCGCCACGGCGTGCGCATTTGCAGTCGGTATTTGAGCGTGTATTCGAGATGCAGCGTGAACCACAGAACGCGCGCGGTATGCCGGGAAAACCATCAATCCTAAAGATAGGATGTTCGATGCCTGCACGATTAACAGGCCGTAATAGGCGGGAATATATCGTAGAAAAGCTCCCATGTTGAGGACAATTATGGCAATGCCCACACAAATTCGGAAGACATTGGCAGATCTTCCCTGCATCAGGAAGCCGAGCTAGAAATAGGGTTTTCCGGAAAATGCGTGAGTTAGCAGGAAGATACAAGTGACTGTGCCGATTACGCGAAAGAACAACACGACAATGCGCGCCATGCTAGTGGCACCGCCGTCTGGCCGAGGCACTTGCGGCGATATCCTCGTATTCGCGCGAGCGGGTGCGGCCATAATCATCATTCCGTCCTTGACACAAAAATAGGAAGGTCAGCGGTTCTGTTCAATGTCGGCCGCGGTGCCGGCTCCGATTACGGCAATCTCTGGAGTCTCCGGGAATGCTTTCTACGGAGTAGCTCTGGAGCGGACTCATCTTCACCATGTCCCATAGGTATTGCTTGAGCAGCGCCAGGTCGAGGAAGCCGATGTTGAGGCCAGTGATGTAAAAGCGGCCCGGGCCGTCCAGATGGATGGAGGTCGCAGTGCCGGCGGCGAGGGCGCGGTGCCACCGTTTGACGAAGTCGGCGCAGCGCGAGTCACCCTTTTTTGCGTTGGCGAAAATCTCTTCCGGCTCCATGTCCATGAAGCGGAGCCGCATAGCGCGATGGCCCATAATGCCTTCGAGATGTCCTACGCCGCCGCAGGCGCAGAAGGTCTCTTTGGGATCGAGCGTGACAATGGTGTGGCCGCCTTCGAATGGTCCTGGTGCGTCAGGATAGCGGCCGAAGCCGATGCCGTTGCCGATCGTCCACACGCGCACGATCTTGTCGAGTTGATTGCGGGTGGCAGCGAGGCCGGCTGCAGAGGCGTCTGCGTCATTGAAAAGTGAGATCGGAGCCTTGACGCCGCGAGCGTGCAGAGTGGCTTCAACCTTCTGGCTGACCCTTGCGCCCTTGAGCTGCGCGATGTTGGGCGAGTCTTCGACGACACCGGCGCGGACGATGCCGGGAAGCGCGATGCCGATAGCGTCCAGTTCACTGCCGGCCGGTTTAAGCGCGGTGATGAGATCGCAGATAAGCTCGACCAGGGGGTCGGTGGGCAGGTCGATCAGGCCATGGTGCTCATCCGGATCTTCGGGATAGCGCCGGAGCTCGCCGATGAGCCGACTGTTCTCGATCAGGCCGGCGGTGATGTCGTTCGTCATGACCACGCCGATGCTTCTGCCCATATTTTCACTTCCCCTGTTACAGAATCCACGTGTTACAGAATCCTAGCGCTGCGGCTCATGTCCTTCAGTTGCTGTCTGCGCTGCGGCCCAGACGGTTGATGCCGTTATACGCCGCCGTCTTGTAGCACTCGGCCAGCGTGGGATAGTTGAACACCGTATCGATGAAGTAGTCGAGCGTGCCGCCGAGCGCCATGACGGCTTGTCCGATGTGCAGGAGCTCGCTGGCGCCCTCTCCGATGATGTGGACGCCGAGCAGGTGGCGCGTCTCGCGATGGAAGACGATTTTGAGGCGACCTGTGGTGTCGCCGCGAATCTGGCCGCGCGCGATCTCGCGATAGTAGGCCACCCCCACCTCGTAGGGCACGTCCTCATCCGTGAGCTGCTCCTCGGTCTTTCCGATGAAAGAGATCTCCGGGATGGTGTAGATGCCGTAGGGATAATACGTCGGGTCGGAGTGCGCGGTGTTGTCATTGAAGGCGCGTGCGACGGCGATGCGGCCCTGCTCCATGGAGACTGAGGCGAGCGAAGGGAAACCAATAACATCGCCGACGGCGAAGATGTTGGGCGTCTTGGTGCGGTAATCCTTATCAACCGGGATGCGGCCGCGCGAGTCGGCTTCGATTCCGGCCTTCTCGAGATTGAGCGCCTCCACGTTCCCTGAGCGGCCGACGGCATAGAGCAGCGCGTCGCCCTGGATGCGCTTCTTGCTTTCGAGATGCGCGACCACACCGCCCTCTGGCAGTTCTTCGACGCTGTCTACCTCCTCGCCGAGCCGCATGGTGACGCGGCTGTCGCGCAGGTGATAGCTGAGCGATTCGATGATCTCCTGATCGGCGAATTCGAGCAGCCGCGCGCGCTTTTCGATGAGCGTGACGCGGATCCCAAGGGCAGCGAACATGGAGGTGTATTCAACGCCGATGACGCCGCCGCCCACCACGATGATGGTCTTGGGCAGCGTCGGCAGATTGAGCACCTGGTCGCTGTTGACGATATTGCGGCCGTTGATGGGCACCTTGGGCGAGAACGCAGGTTTGGTGCCCACGGCGATGACAACGTTTTTCGTCTCGTAGACCTGCGAGCTGCCATCGTCGGTGACGCGAATGTGGTTGGGATCGTCGAAGCTGCCGACACCGTAGAGGACATCGACGCCGTTACGCGAGAGCTGAGCTTCGGTGACGTCAACTTCGGTCTTGATGACGTGTTGGACGCGGAAGGCGAGATCGGCCATCGTAATCCGCTCCTTCACGCGATAGTTCATGCCATAGATCGAGCGGTAGTTATATCCGGAGAGGTGGAGGACCGCCTCGCGCATGGTCTTGGAGGGGATAGTGCCGGTGTTGATGCAGACGCCGCCGACCGAGCGCATGCGCTCGACCACCGCCACCTTCTTCCCCTGCTTGGTTGCGTAGATAGCGCCACGCTGTCCGGCCGGGCCCGATCCGATGATGATGAGGTCGTAGTTTGGCATGCTCAATGCTCAAGGGTATCGAAGTTTGCCGGACAGCGCATTCCCGCACACCTTCAGGCAATCGCTCATACGGTACTCCAGGCGTGTTGCAATTTGCCGCACCATCGTGAAACCGGGTGCATTTCTGGTGGGCCGCTGTGGACGCAGCGCTCGCGGATGAGTGAGGGCAAGTAGAATGTCGGCCATGGCGAACACCCAGATTCGGTCTGGTGAGGTCCGGTCCAATGAAGTGTGGCCCGATAAGATCTGGCCCGATGAACTGGATGCTCTGCATGCCGCGCCGCGTTATCACACGCTCTTGTTCGAGAACGAATCGGTCCGTGTTCTCGATACCACAGTTCCGCCCGGGGAGACTGTTCCGCTGCACACGCACCGGTGGCCGGCCGCGCTGTACATCCTGAGCTGGAGCGACTTTGTGCGCCGCGATGCTGAGGGCTCCGTAATGGCGGATAGCCGGCTGGCGGGGAAGCCCGCCGAGGGAATTGCGTTCTGGTCCGGTCCGTTGGCACCGCACACACTGGAAAACGTCGGCGAGTCGAAGTTGCAGGTGATCAGCGTCGAGCTCAAAACTGTTCCCTGTTGAACGCGCTTACCGTTTCGACGGATATTCATCATTTCCATCGCTGTGCCGTTAGACTTTAGCCCATGCGGCTTTATGCCATCACCGACCGCCGGCTGCTGCCGGGCACACATGAAGCCGGGCGGTTGAGCGCAGCGGAACGCGAGGCGCTGGTGCGGCTGGCAGCGGAGTGGGCTGCGGGCGGCGTGGAGTATGTGCAGCTGCGGGAAAAGGACCTGGGCCTCCAGGAGTTGACGGACTTGGCTGGCGCGATGCTGGCGGCGATGCAGGATTGCGCAGGAGACTGCGGACCCGGCCGGCAGCCGCGGCTGCTGGTGAATGCGGGCGCGGCGGGTGCGGCGGAAGCGGTGCGCGCGGTAGGGGCGGCGGGGATCCACCTGCCAGGACGATGGCACGCGGAGCAGGCGGGCAGGGCGCGCATTTCCGGAATTGTCTCCGTGGGCTGTCATTCTGTGGGCGAAGTGGCGGTGGCGCGTGCGGCCGGGGCGGATATGGCGCTGCTGTCGCCGGTCTTCGCGACGGAGAGTCACCCCCAGGCGCGGCCGCTCGGCCTGGAGGTGCTGGCGGCGGCGTGCCAGACAGCGGGGAAGATGCCGGTATACGCGCTGGGCGGCGTGAACCGAGCGAATGCGGCTTCGTGCATCGCGGCAGGCGCGGCCGGCGTCGCAGGGATACGGACGTTTTTAGGCGAGGACTGGAAACCCCTGAAAAAAGAAGAGGCACCCGGCTAATAGTCTGCGCGGGTGCCTGTCAGCAGGAGAAGCCAGCGACATAACCAGAGCGGGGGTCAGGCTGCTCTGGCCGCCCACGGGTCGATGACAATTTTGGTGACGGCCTGCCGCTTGTCGCGCCAAACCTTGTACATCTCTGGAGCCTCGTCCAGCGTGATGCGGTGGGAGATGATGTAGCTCGGATCGATCTGCCCTTTCTCGATGCGATCGAGCAGCGGCCTCATATAGGTATGCATGTTGGTCTGGCCCATCTTCATCGTAATGCCCTTGCCGAATGCCGCGCCGAACGGGACCTTGTCCAGTAGACCGCCATAGACACCCGGGATGGAGAGCGTGCCGCCCTTGCGCACCGCCTGAATTGCCTGGCGCAAAACGCTGGGGCGATCGGTTTCGAGCATTACGGCAGTTTTGATTTTGTCGTAAACACCCTGCAGTTCGGTCGAGTGAGATTCCAGCCCGACAGCATCGATGCAGCCGTCCGGCCCCGCGCCTCCTGTCAGATCCTTCACCGCTGTGAGGACGCTGACATCCTCGTCCGAATAGTCGACCGTGATGGCGCCGATCGATCGAGCGAGCTCCAACCGCTCGGGAAGCCGGTCGATGGCAATAACGCGCGCTGCTCCGAGCATGAATGCGCTCGCGATGGCGAACTGGCCGACGGGGCCGCATCCCCATACTGCGACGGTATCGCCTTCCTGAATTTGCGCGTTCTCCGCGGCCATGTAGCCGGTGGGGAAGATGTCGGAGAGGAAGAGGACTTTTTCATCGGGCAGATCGTTTTCGATCTTGAGCGGCCCGACATTTGCGAACGGCACGCGGACGTATTGCGCCTGACCGCCGGCATAGCCGCCCATCATGTGCGAATAGCCGAAAAGGCCCGATCCGGAATATCCGTAAGCCATTTCCATCAGATGTGCGTTGGGATTGGTGTTATCGCACGCTGCCCAAATCTTCTTCTTACAGAAGAGGCAGTTACCGCACGCGATGGTGAACGGCACCACGACGCGGTCTCCTCGTTGAAGATTGGTGACGCCTTTGCCGACTTCCTCAACGATGCCCATGAACTCGTGACCGAGGATGTCGCCCGCCTCCATGGTAGGGATGAAGCCGTCGAAGAGGTGCAGGTCCGAGCCGCAAATGGCGGTTCGGGTGATCTTGATAATCGCGTCATGCGGGTTCAGGAGGGTTGGATCCGGCACATCCAACGTCTCCACCTTGCTGGTTCCCATCCAACATACGGCCTTCATAGACAATCTCCATATTCATGCGCAGGAAGCGCTCAGACTTGAATCGGGCAAGCTGCTCTAGCTGACCTTGCGTTCAGACGCTGGAGGAGTTTTCACATCTTCTCCATACAGCGACGCCTTCATTTTGCCGATGATGCCTCTCGGTCCATGTGGCTGCCCTTGTGTGCGCGGAATCTCTCCGGTTTCGGCGAAGGCTTTGAAGTGGCGGAGATTTTCGATTACCGCCTGCTTGGGATTTCTTCCCGTCATCGTCTCCCACGCGCTGGCTAGCTTGCCCATGCGGAATTCCTGCAGGACAGTAACGATGGTTCCGCGGCCGCCCGGAGCAGCTTCGAAGATGACCTCTCCGGCATTGTCCGAATCGCCGGCGATGGAGCGCCAGGCGATGCGCTTCCCCGGCTCATCGTTGAGAATCTCGGAGTCCCATTCGATGGTTTTGTCGCCTGAGGCCATGACCCAGTGCGAGGTTTTGGGACCGGTCTGCACGACCTGCCGGATCTGTTCCTGCCACAGCGGGACGGATTCGAGATCGCGCCACGTGGTGTAGAGATCCTCCGCCGACGCCTGGACAAGCGCACTTGTCCTGATCCATTGCTTCCCGTCCTTGTCTTCCGGTGGCGGAAGATAGCGGCCGTCCTGAATGACGGCGGAGGTTGCGGCTTTTGGTAGCGGCGCGAAATTTGGCCGCTCTTTCAATGCATTTGCCATACCGGTTCTCCCAGATCCTTTTGCGGTTACTTGTTTGGCTTGGCCATCTTTTCATGCATAGCACCCTTCACGGCGCCGGGTGTGGCGTTGGCAAGCATGCCCTCCATCTTGGTCTTCATCGATGCGGAGTAGACATGGTCTTTGCCATCCAGCAGAGCATCGATGCCTTGCTTTGCGACGTCATCGGGCTGGCTCTCCGATTTTCCTTTGGAGCCGACCTCGGTGTTGTCCATCCCTGCGCGATGGAAGAAGTCCGTATCTGTGGGGCCGGGCTGCAACGCGGTAACGGTGACGCCGCTGTCGCGCAACTCGTAACGGAGACTGTGCGCGAACGAGAGAACGAAAGCCTTGGTCGCGGCATAGACCGCCTCGCGCGGCGCGACCATCTCTCCGGCAATGGAGGAGGTAAACAGAATGCCGCCTTCGCCCTGTCCCACCATGTTTTGAACCACATACTTCGCGAGCTGCACGGTTCCCAGGCAATTCAGACGGATCATGTTCAGCTCGGCGTCGAGATTGCTTTCGTAAAATAGTCCGCCAACGCCCACGCCGGCATTCAGGCAGGCAATCGCAAGCGGCCTGCCCAGATTGCGGACCTCTGCCCAAAGCTTGTCAACACCTTCCGACGTTGCAAGATCTGCGTTAACGTCCGTGACCGTTGCTCCTGCCGCGCGAATCTCTTCGGCGGCAGCCGGAAGGCGGTCGCCTGCAGAGCAGATCACGAGATCGTAACCGCGACTGGCGAGTTCCTTTGCGAGAGAAAAGCCAATGCCACTGGAGGCTCCGGTGACCAATGCGAGTTGTGTAGCCATGTTTCACTCCGTTTCGCCAAAATCCGCCGCACTTCAACTGAGATGAGCCCGGGATGTGAAGAAGATGTGTTGACGTCTTTTCGTTCCGATGCGGTCACAAATTTCTTTCGTCACCCACATCCGAGGAAAAGTCGCGTGACCTTCGCCAGCCATAAATGCCAAGGTTGACGGCACAGGCTCGTGGCCATCCAGGAAGGAACGTTGGATAAATGTCGACTTCCAACTAGTTTTTCGCGGGCAAAGGCGCGGCCGGCAAGCCGTACCGTAGCAATCACTGTCGCGGTGAACTCCTTACTTACCGAAATCAAGCGAGGTGCGCTAGAGTGGTGGACACTTCCGGTTCCGGAGGCCAGCATGTCTGCTTCGCGTTTCCTCTGTTCTGCATTCGTCGTTGCTGCAATCTGTCTATTGCCCGCCTTCTCTGCTTTCGCGCAAGGCGTTCCGCCCGAGGCTTATCGGGCGAAGACGATTTTCATTCGGAATAATGCCGGTGGCGCGGCCCTGGAGAATGCAGCGGATGAGGAGTTGTCGAAGTGGGGCCGGTTCACCCTGGCCGATGATGAGGGGAGCGCCGACATCATTCTCGTTCTCTCGAAGAATGGCGTTCAGAACACGGAGAAGAACGAGAACAAGAAGGACGGAACCTGCTGCGATACCAGCTATGGCGCGAGCTTTTCGCCGGGGGCGACAGCGCGCGCGTACTTCAAAGGATATGGGCCGGGTCCAGGATCGTTGCCCTTTTGGCAGGATGGCTGCGGCGGCATGACGCAGAAGGCGACCGGTAAGGGCTGCATCGATGCGTTCAAGAAGCAGTTTCCCCGATAGAAACGCTTCAACAACCTGATAGCTGTGCGCGGCCGTCCCTGGAGACTGGAAGCACACCCATTGCCGGCCCCATGATGCGCTCCATGAAGACATTGGCGCGGGTGTAGTGCGATGGCTTCACCCGGGCGGGCGGCAGGTGCCGAAAGCCCATCGATTCATAGAGCAAGATCGCACCGATCAGGGTACGGTTGGTTTCGAGGTAGAGGCGTGTCGCGCTGAGGCGTTCCGCCTTCGCGATGGCCGCAGCCATGAGCCGGCGGCCGATGCCATGACGGCGTTCCGCGGGCGCCACCGCCATCTTGGCGAGCTCGTATTCGCCAGGTCCCATCGCGATCAGCGCGCAACAGCCTACACACACGCCGTCGCGGACAGCCATGAAGATGTGCCCGCCTGTGTCGAGGATTGCCGTCTGCGGATTCCAGAGGACTTCCAGATCGGCCGGCTCGAGCCAGAAGTGACGCTGGATCCATTCGCGGTTCAGTTCGAAGAAGGCCTCGGCGTCGGCTGGCTGAAATTCTCTGACGATGACATCGGACATCGCTGGGTCCTCCTGTCCGCGTGTATGCGGCTCTTTCGCGTGCCTTGATTCAAGGCTAGGATCAGAACTGCGATATGTCCAATATTCGAATGCTCTGGATTGAGACGAACTGCATATGAATGATTCCGTCGAGTTAAGGCACTTACGTTACTTCCTGGCCGTAGCGGAGACGCTGCACTTCGGACGCGCGGCACAGAAGCTCGGCATGGCGCAGCCGCCGCTGAGTCAGCAGATCAGAAAATTGGAGACATTGATTGGTGCGCCGCTGTTTGCACGGACCACGCGCGGGGTCACTCTGACTCCGGCAGGCGTAGTGTTGCGCGAGCGAGCTGCAGCGACCATAGCTCGGGTAGCCGACGACCTGGAGCAGACGCGGCGCGTCGCACGCGGTGAGGAGGGCCGGCTGAGAGTGGGTTTCTCGGGCTCGGTGATGTTTACTGAACTGCCGGCCGCGATCCAGCGATATCGACGAGCGTATCCGCGTGTGGAGGTGCAGTTGCGCGAGATGTGGACGTCGGAGCAGCTCCCAGCACTCGCGGATGGCTCGATTGATGTGGGATTTCTGCGGGATGGCGAGCGCCGGCCGGAGCTGGCGCTCACACCGCTGCAGCGCGAGCCCTTCCATGTGGTGCTGCCGGCGGATCATGCGCTGCGACGGCAGCGCATCGTGGACCCCCGGTCGCTCGAAGGCGAACCGTTCGTGCTGTTTTCCCGGCGCATGGGGAACCTGGCATTTGATCGCACGATGCGCTGCTGCCTGGACGCGGGTTTCCAGCCGCAGATCGTGCAGGAGGCGCCGCAGTTCCCGACGCTGATCCGGCTGGTCGCGGCAGGGCTCGGGATATCGCTGGTGCCAGGATGCGTGGCGACAGTGGCATTTCCGGGAGCAGTCTTCCGGCCGATCCGCTCAAAGCGATGGACCTCGGTCGATATTGGAACGCGGGTGGATGGCGCGAGCACTACTGCGACGGCTTTTGTGGAGACGGTGCGAGGACACTTTGGGGGTCCATATGCGACAGGCTCATCCGCTATTCTCGACCGACGTTTCCGAACCGGGAAGGAGCGATCTGGCAATTCTCGGACCGCATCTCCAGAACAAGATCGCAGCCGTGGAGATGATGATCAGCCGGACAATGTTAAGCACTAGGGAATAGAACTCGGGCTCGCCCGCGAGAGTGTTCGACTGAAGAACGCTGTGTGCTTTAAGCCGGTAGACGAGCCAAATTACTCGTTCGGGAATGGATGTAGCGTCGACTAAGGCGTAGAGCATCTGAGTCAATGCGAGCGCCCGGCTAACGAGCAATACGATTTCTTTCCTTGACACCTTGTGGGTCCTCTTTCTCACTTTAGGTAGCTGCCTAGTCCTTGCGAAGCGGGGGCGATATTATCACTCAACTCCACCGATTGCTGATGGGTTGAGGCTCCGGTATACTGGCTGATGTCGCCACACCGGCGATTTTCAGGACATACATGCCTAAGCTGAAGACACACAAGGGCGCGGCCAAGCGCTTCAAGAAGACTGCCACGGGCAAAGTGCTTCGTGGCCAGACGAAGATGCGCCACATTTTGACCTCGAAGGAAAAGAAGACCAAGCGCCACCTGGGTGGTACGGTGCTGGTCTCCGAAGCCGACTTGCCAAAAGTGCTGCGCATGATTCCGTACGCCTGATTCGGACGGGCCGGGGTAACGCGTACCCTGTGAGCCCACTATGCCGAAGCAGAGCGATGAGCGAGTGAAGAGGTTTAAAGCAATGCCCTCCCGGGCGCTGCCTCCTGCCTCCAGCCGCATAACGAAGTACGCAAAGGAGAACCAACGAGATGCCCCGCGTAAAACGTGGAACCAAACGGCTTGCCCGCCGCAAAAAGATTCTGAAGAGGGCAAGCGGCTATTTCCTTACTAAATCGAAGCTCTACCAGGCAGCGCAGGAGGCCGTCGAGCGCGGTCTGAAGTTCGCCTACACCGGCCGCCGGCAGAAGAAGCGCCAGTTCCGCTCACTGTGGATCGTGCGCATCAACGCCGCTGCAAAGCAGAACGGCACCAGCTACTCGCAGCTCATCCATGGGCTGAAGGTGGCGGGGATCGAGCTCGATCGCAAGATCCTGGCCGACCTGGCGACGAACGACGCCGCTGCGTTCAGTGCGCTGGTAAAGACGGCGAAGGACGCTGCCGCGAAACCGGTTGCGGTCTAGGACAACACCATGAACTTCCGAGGCCCGGCGCTTGCCGGGCCTTTTCATTTGGGCGTCCCACGCTCATGGCTGCAGCAGGGCTATTGCAGCTTCGCGTACTCCGCCTTTGCCTCTTTCAGGATCGGCACATCCGGGTCGGCGTCCTTCCATAGCGTGAGGAACTCTTTGTACGACGCAATCGCCCGGCGCCGCGCGATATCCGCATCTGCACCCTGCAAGGATCGCGCTTCAAGCGCATTCGCCCGCGCCACACCGAGATGGGCGAGCGCTCCGGTCCAGCAATTCCACACGATCCCGCTGTGGTCCAGGATCTTCTGGAACTCCGCCGCTGCCGCTTTCCCTTGTCCTGCCGCCAGATAGGCCTGCCCGCGGATGTAAGTCGGGTACAGGCACGACAGGTTCACAGTGAAGGAAAGTTGCCCGTACTCAATCGGCGGCAGCGTCGGCTTCAGAGCATCGATTGCCGCACTCGGCGTCCTTGCGGTCCAGGGCGATCTGCCCACGTATTCCCGGCAGCCACAGTGACTGTATCTGCGTGTCTTCGGGATACTGCTTGTTCAGCGCGTCCGCAATCGAGCTCGCCTGGGCCGCATCGCCGCTCATCGCCAGCGCCGTTCCGGCCATCGCGCGAACCGCCTGGCTCTCCGCATCGAACTTCAGCCCCGCCTCGGCATTCTTGTGCCCCTCCGCAAGGTTGCCGAACGCCGCCTCGCGCAGAGCGGCCATCTCCATGCCGATCCCGGCAAACTCCTTGCTGTCTCCCCGGATCGCCGCATCCACGCCGCGTTGCACCAGGTCGCGCGCCGGCCGCAGGTGCCCGCCATACGCAGCCGTATCTCCGGCAATGGCGAACCCGAAGCTTGCGGCGTCCGGCTGGTCGGTGAGCCACTTCTGCTGCGCCGCCATCCCGGCCGCGTCGTCCTTCAGAAAATCCAGTCCGTACAGAGCGAGAGTCTGCACAAAATCGTTGATGTTGTGAGCATGCGCCTGTTCAATCGTCGCCCGCGCTTCGGCGAGCTGTTGCTGCCCCATCTGGAAGTTTGCCAGGTTCCCGAAATAGATATTGGTACCCGGATCTTTGGCAATCGCCTCCCTCACCATCCGAGTGGCTTCCGGATACTTCCCCAGCCCTGCGTAAAGGATGGCAAGGCCATTGCGCGCGACGCCGGCATGACGGGGATAGCTGGCAATCTGTTCTGCCACAGCATCGGAAGCCTTGTTCAGATCGCCCACTACGTTCGCGTAGTAGGTGGAAGCAATCCTCAGACGCTCTCGCTCGCTGGCATGGTCGCGAAGCTCATAGGCCTTGGTGAAGTACATGGCTGCGCGCGAAGGGCCATACAGGTTGATATACGCGGATGCCAGGCTGGCATAGGCGCTCGCAAAGGAAGGATCAAGCTGAATGGCCCGCTCGGAATGGGATACACCCGCCGATATGCCGCTTGTCCCTGCCGAGCTCCCCTGACTGGCCTCTCGCCTCCCCAGGCTGTACTCTCTCAGGGCCTCCAGCGAGGAGGTGGTCACGTCTTCCAGCGGTGCATCGTATTTCTGTACCGAAGCCAGCGATTCCCCCAGCCGCGTGCGCAGCCCCGAGGCCGCCTCGCCCACCGCGCTCAGCACCTTCTCCTTCGAGACCGCAGTCACCTGCTGCTGCGCCAGCGTGTCATCGGTCTGGCAATTTGCCGCCCGCAGTCCCACAACATATTCCGTGCCCAGCGAGCTGATCGTTCCCGCCACGTAGGCTTGCGCTCCGGCTCGCTGGCACAGGTCGCGCGTCACCTCGGGAGTCAGCTTCGTCGTCGCCGGCAGCGTCATCAGCTTCAGCGTGTTGCTAACCTTGCTGTCCGGCAGAATATCCAGAAACGGCGACTGCCCCAGCGCTACCGTCAGCGCCGTCCGCAGCGTATCGTCAAAGACCGGATCGCCGGTGTCATTCTTGAAATCGGCAAGAACAATCGTGTCCTTGTCGGTGAGATGTTTGCTTGAGCGTGAGGACAGATAGTAAGCGGCCCCGGCAATCGCCACAATCAGGCAAGCGGCCGGGACGACGACCTTTCCGCGCTTCCACCATGGTGCAGCAGTCGCTACCGCAGCCTGCGCTCCGCTTGCTGGAACACTGCCGGATGGCGGAGATGCTGCCGCAGCAGAGGAACCCGACGGCGGCGCGACGGCTGGCGCCACAGTCGAGGAAGGATGTGCCCCGTTGCTCTCGACGGCCATCCCAATGGCACGGCTGACCTCGCTGCGCCCCGACTCCAGGTCTCGCTTCAACCGCTGCAAATCGCGTCGCATTTCCGCGGCAGTCTGGTAACGCAACTCGCGGTTCTTTTCCAGCGCCTTTTCGATGATGTCATCGAGGCGCGGCGGCACGTTTCGGTTCAGTCGCAAGACAGGCACCGGCGCGCGATTCAAGATGGCGTCGAAGATCAGCGCCGATGTCTCGCCCTGGAAAGGGAGCACGCCGGTCGCCATCTCGTAGAGCACCGCTCCGAACGGAAACAGGTCCGTCCGTGCGTCCAGTTCCTTGCCGCTTGCCTGCTCGGGCGACATATACGCAATCGTCCCCAGCACCAGGCCGGGACTGGTCAGGTGTTCTTCCTCCGCTGCCACGGCCTGAGTCTCCGCCGAACCGACGCTGTTGCCTGCGTTAGCCAGAAGAGGCATCTTCGCGAGTCCAAAGTCGAGGACTTTGGCATGCCCGCGCCTGGTCACGAAGATATTTGCCGGCTTGATATCCCGATGGACAATTCCGCTGGTGTGCGCCGCATCGAGGGCATCTGCGATCTCGATTCCCAGCGTGAGCAGTTCCTCCATCGCCAGGGGCTGCCCGTTGATCTTTTGCTTCAGCGTCACGCCATCCAGAAACTCCATGGCGATGAAGGTGTGACCTTCATGCTCGCCAATGTCGTAGATGGTGCAGATATTCGGATGATTGAGAGCAGAGGCGGCCTGCGCCTCGCGCAGGAAGCGAGCCCGAGCCTGGGCGTCGCCCGCGACATCGTCCGGCAGCAGCTTCAGGGCGACGAAGCGATGCAGGCGCGTATCTTCTGCCTTGTAGACGACGCCCATGCCGCCCCCGCCCAGCCGTTCGAGGACTCGATAGTGAGAAATGGCCTGATCCAGCAAGCGGCGGCGCTCCGGTAGTACGGGCCCTTACATAGAAATTTCGGGGGGACGCGCTCCATCATACGTCACCGGCGCGCACCGAACACGCCGGAATTTGAGTCAGAACGCGACGCGGGAAAGCCGGCGCTTTACTGCCACGGCCGTCTTCGGCGGTGCGGCTCCGACTCAGCTATACCGTCTTCCTGCACATGATTGCCTGATTTTGTGTAGCGCTTTCTCAGCACCCAGAAGAGCAGCAGACCGAGCAGCAGGAAGAGGGCGACCAAAGTCACGGTCAGGTGATGCTTGAAGAGATCGCCGACGACGTCGACGATCTGCGGGCCATATTTGATCGTAAGGACGGCTTCCACGCCGAAGCGCACCGCGCGGCCGGTGAAGACCGCCAGCATGAAGTGCCAGATCTTCATTTCGAAGACGCCGGCGCCGAAGACGAAGGCCTTCCATGGCGTGGGCGGAGGCATAGCCGAGGGAATGGCCATGGCGAGGAACTCCTGCTTTTCGAAGCGCGCCATCATCGCCTCATAACGGGCGCGATCAATGCGGCGCAGTAGGAAGAGTTCGCCGCCGGCGCGTCCGAGCAGGAACGGAATAAGTCCGCCGATGGCGGAGCCGGCTGCAGCCATGATGACGTAGAGGTATGCGTGCCGATGGTCGTTCCACGCCCAGGTGGCGATAAGCGGGTCCATGGGAATGGGGATCGTACCGGAATCGACGACGCCCGCGAGTAGGGCGCCCCAGATGCCAAGCGGCCCGAGGACGCCGAGGACGAACCCCTTATAACGGGCGATCCACTTCATGATGAAGCTGCTCACGTGCGCGGCGCTCCGGCAGCCTCGGTATGTGGGTCGGCGCCGCCGAGCAGCGCGAGCGCGTGCGGGATAAGGTCGAGGACTGCTTCGAGCGAGGTGACGGCACCCTCCGGGCTGCCCGGCAAGTTGATGATGAGCGCGCGGCCGCAGGTGCCGGCAACGGCGCGGCTCAGTGCCGCGAGCGGAGTACGACGCGCTCCGGCAGCGCGCATCCGCTCGGCGAAGCCGTCGAGGATGCGGGTGCACACGGCGCGCGTCGCTTCGGGTGTGACGTCGCGCGGGGCAATGCCGGTGCCCCCGGTGGTGACGATGAGCGGGACAACCGCGGCGTGATGGCGCAGCGCTGCTTCGATTTGGGGCTGCTCATCGGGTACGAGGTGCGGGCCTTCCACGGTGAATCCTGCTGACTCAAGAGATGCAGCCACCGCGGGCCCGGAGGTATCCGGGCGATCGCCGCGCGTGCGCGAATCGCTGATGGTGAGGACCACAGCGCGTGCGGGCTGCGGCGGAGTTGGCGGCATTTTTTGATTGTACGGGCTAGGCGGAGGCTCATGTTGACATCCGACCCAAGCTAGTGTCATGCTCAGGTCGGATGGCTACCCAAAAGAACGCCGATGACCGCATCGCCCTGTTGCAGGGCACGCTGGACCTCCTGATCCTGAAAACGCTTGTGCTCGGCCCGTGCCACGGTCAGGGCGTGGCGCGTTCGATACAGCGCCAGTCCGAAGAGGCCTTCTTCGTGGACCACGGCTCGCTCTACCTCGCCCTGCAGCGGCTGGAAGACAAAAAGTGGATCGGCGCGAAGTGGGGCGTGAGCGAGAACAACCGCAAGGCGCGGTTCTACTCGCTGACGGCGAAGGGCCGCGAGCAACTGACCGCGAAGACCAGCGAATGGAAACGGCTGACGCGGGCGATGGAGTTGGTTTTGGGTGGCAGCCGAGGACCGAGCAGCGAGGAGGCGTAGCCATGTTCAGGCGTCGACGGAGCGTAGAAGATTTTGCGGAAGAGATCCGGTCGCATCTGGAGCTTGAGGCTGATGATTTGCGAAGTGAAGGAGTGAGCGAAGAGGAGGCCCGCCGCAAGGCGAGGGTTGAGTTCGGCAATAGGCGGGCAGCCGAGGAGCGCTTCTATCTGAAAGACCGGGTGGAGTGGTTCGACAACCTGGTGCGCGATGTGAAGTTTGCGCTTCGCCAGATGGTAAAGAATCCGGGCTTCGCTGTCACCGCGGTGCTGGTGCTTGCGCTGGGTATCGGCGCCAGCGTGGCCATCTTCGGTTTTGTGGACGCCGCGCTGCTGCAGCCGCTTCCGTATGCGAATCCAAACCGGCTGATGTCGGTGAATGAAAGTAGCGTTGAAAAATCTCGCTGGCCGCTTTCATATTCGGACTATCTGGACTGGCAGCGGCTAAACAAATCCTTCAGCTCGCTCGACGTGTACGGCGGGCTCGGCTATATCCTGCACACTTCCTCCGGTGCGGAGCCGGTGCAGGCCGAGCGCGTGAGCGGCGGCTTCTTCCAAACTCTAGGCGTGCGTCCCATGCTCGGGCGCGACTTTTACGCCGGCGAGGATCGGCCAGGCGGCCCGAACGTCGTGCTCCTGAGTTACGGAACATGGCTCCATCGCTTCAGCGCGCGGCGCGAGCTGGTGGGGCATACCGTGGATCTGGACAACAACGCCTACACGATTATTGGCGTCCTACCCCGGTCGTTCTCTTTCGCGCCGGGCGGCAACGCGGAGTTCTGGGTCCCCATCAACGCGTTAAGCCCTCATGAGCAGATACGAACCTTTTATCCCTTTTGGGGAATCGGCAGACTGCGCGACGGCGTCACCGTCCAGACAGCGCAGGCCGAGATGACGGCGATCGCAAAGCAGCTGCAGCGGCAATATGGCATCACTGGGCTCGATCTGAGCGCCAATATTGTTCCTCTCTCCGAGCTCCTCATCGGCGATGTGCGGCCTATCCTGCTGACGCTGCTGGGCGGGGCCGGCCTGCTCTTGCTGATCGCCTGCGTTAACGTGGCCAGTCTTGTGCTGGTTCGCGCAGAGAGCCGCCGGCGCGAGATTGCCGTTCGGGGCGCACTGGGTGCTACGCCGTCGCGACTAGTTCAGCAGTTTGTCACCGAAGGGCTCCTCCTTGCCCTGCTCGGAAGCGTGACAGGAGTTCTCGTTGCTGCAGGGATTATGAAGCTCCTTAGCCGCATGGTTCCCAAGGACATGGCGTCGAACATGCCGTTTCTGGCAGGCGTAGGCTTGAATGCGCACACAGCCGTATTTGCCGCTGCAATCGCACTATTGGCCGCCCTGCTGCTGGCCGCCACGCCCACTCTGCGGCTCTCGTTTCAAAAGGTGCGCGACGGGCTAGCCGAAGGGGACCGCGGCGCCGCCGGCCGGCTCTGGCGCAGAGTGGGAGCGAATCTGGTCATCGTCGAACTGGCAATCGCAGTCGTGCTGCTGGCAGGCGCCGGACTGCTGGGCCAAAGTCTTTATCGACTGCTGCACGTGCCGTTGGGCTTCGATCCAAACCATGTCGCAACCCTTCAAGTCATGGCTCCCGGCACGGTTTACAAGAACGGCGAACAGATAGCAGGGCTTTATCGGGAAATTGTGCGGCGCGTCTCCAGTCTGCCGGGTGTGGAGCTCGCCGGTATGACCAGCATGCTCCCGGTGCAATGTGACTGCGCCACCGATAGGATTCATTTTCCAGGAAGGCCGGACCACGGCGAACACAACGAAGTGGACGAGCGTCATGTGAGCCCGGCCTATTTGTCCACTCTCAAAGCGGCGCTGGTGCGCGGACGGTTTTTCACCGATGCCGACGATGCTTCGAAGCCCGGGGTGGCGGTGATCAATCAGGCGTTGGCTCGTAAATATTTCCCCGGCCAGGACCCAATCGGCCAGAGGATCGCCAATGACGAGGGAGGCCGTCCGTCGGTGTGGGAGATTGTCGGCGTGGTGGACGACGTTCGCGAGGGACCGCTCGATGTCGATATCTCACCTGCGGAGTATTTCCCCATCCAGCAGACACCGCAAAACTCGTTCAGTCTTGCGGTACGCACGCGGCAGGACGCGGCAGCACTGCTGCCTGTGCTGGTAAGCACCTTACATCAGATGAATCCTGACCTGGGCATATCCGACGAAGCGACGATGACTGGGAAGATTGACACCACGCAAGCAGCGCTGTTGCATCGGTTTTCGGCGTGGCTGGTGGGTGGATTCGCAGCGATGGCGCTGATATTGGGCGTGATAGGGCTTTACGGAGTGATTGCCTACTCGGTGAGCCGGCGGACGCGGGAGATCGGCGTACGCATGGCGCTGGGAGCTCAGCGTAGTTCGGTTTATCGGCTGGTAATGCGGCAGGCTGGGTGGCTGACCGCGGCCGGACTGGCAATCGGGCTGGTCTGCTCGGTGGGTGCGTCGATGCTGATCCGGAAACTTCTATTCGGTGTGCAGGCATGGGATGCGGTGACCCTTGGTTGCGTAGCAGTGGTGTTGGGGCTGGCGGCGATGGCAGCGAGTTTTCTGCCCGCGCACAGGGCTGCATCGGTCAATCCGACAGATGCCCTGCGGGCGGAGTAGCAGCCACTTCGCTTAGAGCGAAAAGTCCGAATGCACGCAAGCTGGGGCACTCTGCGGCCGCCTCGCCAGCTTTTGAATATCCCGCGGGAGCCCGTGCATCCTAGATATGTCCATGTACAACGCAAAAGCATTCTCCGCTGCCAGTGCTACATCGCCGCTTGCTTCCACTCAGATCGCGCGGCGCGATCCAACCGATACCGATGTGCAGATTGAAATTCTTTTCTGCGGGATCTGTCACTCCGACTTGCACCAGGTGCGCAACGAGTGGAGCGGCGTCATGCCCACCGTGTATCCCTGCGTGCCTGGCCACGAGATTGTTGGCCGCGTCACCAAGACGGGCTCAGCTGTTAAGAAATTCAAGGTTGGGGATATTGCGGCGGTCGGCTGTATGGTCGACTCCGACGGCACCTGTCCGGAGTGCAAAGAGGGCCTGGAGCAGTTCTGCCCCAACGTCACGCTGACCTATAACTTTCCGGACAAACACACCGGTAGCGTCACCTATGGTGGCTATTCGGAGAGTGTTGTCGTCGACGAACGTTTCGTGCTGAAGGTTCCCTCAAACCTGGATCTCGCCGGAGCGGCGCCGCTGCTCTGCGCCGGCATCACCACCTTTTCGCCTCTCCACCACTGGGGCGTGACCAAGGGAAAGAAGGTTGGCATCGTCGGACTGGGCGGTCTAGGACATATGGGCGTGAAGTTTGCCCACGCTCTGGGGGCGCACGTGGTCCTCTTCACCACATCGCCGAACAAGAAGGATGACGCTCTCCGGCTCGGAGCGGACGAGGTGGTCATTTCGCGCGATGCCAACGAAATGGCGAAGCACGCGGGCAGCTTCGATTTCATCCTCGACGCGGTTTCCGCCGATCACGATATCAATGCCTTGCTCAATCTGCTGCGGCGCGACGGCAACCTCACACTCGTCGGCGCACCGGAAAAGCCGCTGGCTGTAGCCGCATTCGGTCTGCTCTTTGGCCGCAAGAGCCTCTCCGGATCGCCGATCGGCGGCATTGCGGAAACGCAGGAGATGCTCGACTTCTGCGGCAAGCACAACATCACTGCCGATGTGGAAGTGATTCCCATCCAGAAGGTCAATGAGGCCTACGAACGATTGCTGAAGGCGGATGTGAAGTACCGCTTCTCGATCGATATGGCATCGCTGAAGAACTCGTAGCGCGCTCCTCACTGAATGGAAAACCGGGAGTCCGCATCTGTAGAGCTTCTGCAGACGCGGACTCCCTTTGTTCTTCAAGGCAAAGGTTCCTCACGATAGAGCTGCGCGGTGTGGCGAATGGTGAGGACGATCACCATGGCGAACATGCAGATGGTCGCGATGATGCCGCCCAGGTCGAACAGCAGCATCTTGTGACCGAAGACCGTCGCGAACGGGCTGTGCAGCAGTGCCAGGTTCCCGGCGATCAGCAGAATGCGGATCTCGGTTGGACCGAAGATGCCTTGCGAAAGCTGAAAGCGCGACAAGGTATAGGTGGCGAGATAGCTTTCACTCGACAGGAGCAGGAAGCCGACCAGCATCGCGACGGCCACTTGCCAGTGCGCGAAGCCGGAGAAGCCGAGGCCGCACATCAGCGCGGTGGCTCCGAGGACGTCGACCATGTGATCGACGTAGAACCCAAAACGTGGACGCTGCAGGCAGCGAACACGCGCCAGGGTTCCATCCATGCTGTCTCCGAACCAGTTGAGGACCAGGCAAAGGTTCACCAGCAACAGAGCGTATCGGTTGTAATGGGAGAGTGCATATGCGGCACCCGCTCCGATCTGAGCGATCAGCCCCACCAGTGTGAGCTGGTCTGAGGTGAGCCAGCGCGGCGCATGACGCGCTATCCATTGCAAAGCACGCTTTTCTAGCGACGCGGTCAACGCCTGATTCACGCGCCGCGCTGGCGCAAAGCTAGGCGCCTCTTCCGTTATGAGTGCCGAGTGATTCATCTTTCTGTCCTTTCTGAAGACGCACAGCCGTTTTATTTTCGAAGTGCGTTGCATGCAGAGCGCAGCGTGAACTCCAGGGAATCGCGGGGAATGCTCTCGATGTAAGGCGCGATTGCCCAGCCGAGGCCGTGAGGAATGGAGCGCGTGAGGGAGACCGCCTCAACCTGCAGGTACAGCCCGCCGTCCTTCTCCTCATAGCTCCAGTACGTGTTCAGCCGCCAGAGAAAACCATGCTCCTCATTGGCATTCAGTGGCCGCTCGGAGGGTGTGCCTGGCCCGTATATCTCGGCAATGTGCGTGCTTCTCGAGTTGCTGAAGCCGTGTTGGGCATCGAGCCGCCCATAAGTGATGTCGTAGTCCGTATCCATCACCACCGGGATGACGTGTCGCTGCCGCACGCGCATGAATGCCTGCGTCTGGTTGCCGCTTTGGGCGATCAGCCCCGCTTGCAGCACCTGAGGAGCGAAGTGCTGCGGATAGGCTTTGAAGTCCCGCATGAGCCGCTCGAAGTCCGCGGCTTTGGCTTCTGGAACAAAGGCCGTACCACGCCAATGATGAAGGAGCGATCCGGAGACCTCCGCGCCAGCCGAAGGACTGAGTCGTTCGATGAGCGGTTCGCCTTTCTGCAGATGTCTCGTATCACTGGCTGGATTTGTGGCTGGCGCGAGGAAGCCATCGGCGGAACGATGCTGGAAGGCCAGACGCGACTCCACCTTGGCCGTATATGCATTGAAGGTTGCGACGGCCGCAGGCGTGGGCTGGCCGATCAGTGCGCATGGCGCTCCAAGAAGAAGCAGCACTGCAGAGAACAGTGGCACTACCCGAGGACGGCTGCAAGAACCCAGATTCATGCGTTTAACCTGCACTGTCCCGGCGGGGATAAACAATGCAGGGCGCCTCAAGCGGAGGAAGATTGTTCCTCACGGCGTAACTCGCTGGATCTATTTGGCTTCTGAGGAGTTCTCGCTGTCGCGTGCGCGGCTCAAACGGGCCTGGTGTCGGATAAACTGAGCGCCAAACATGAGGGAACCACGACCAGCTCTACGTTATCGCTTCGGCGTCTTCGAAGCAGACGCGAGGACTGGAGAGCTTCGCCGGAAGGGCGTGCGCATCAAGCTGCATTCGCAGCCGTTGCAGCTGCTGTTTATGTTGCTCGATCGGCCGGGCGAGCTGCTGACGCGGGAAGAGATCTGCCGCGAGCTGTGGCCGGACGGGACCGTGGTCGACTATGAGCACGGCGTGAACTCGGCAGTGAATCGCATCCGCGAAGCTCTTGGCGACAAAGCGGGCAGTCCACGATTTATTGAGACGTTGGCTCGGCGGGGCTATCGCTTCGTGGCACCGGTAGAGCGGATCGCATTGCAAGCAACGGACTCGACCGCTGGGTCGGCAGAGGAACTCGAGCCGGCAGAGGCGGGGACGAGTCTTCTCGATCGAGTTCTTTCCGGCCCGGAGGATTTGCCGGAGAGTTCGCATTCCGTTGTGCAAACACTTTTCGTGCTCTTGCAGCTCATGTACCTGGGCTTCTATGTCGGAGCACTGGCGAATCTGGCGGAGATCCGGGAGCTTGCTGCGCCACTGCCCCACTCCGCCCACGTACTCACGGTGCTGACCGTGACCGCTGCGATGCTGATTCCGGTCCGCGCATTCCTGCTGTGTGCCGTGCTCTTCCATGCGCCGGGATTGCGCAAGAAATTTCTGAAGCTCTGGCCCTATCTGTTGCCGCTGGACATTTTGTGGGCGCTCTCGCCGTTTCTGCTGTTGCACCACATCAATTACGGGCTGGCACTCGCTTGCATGGCGCTGCTCGTCTACTCACCCTTCGCACAAAGGTCGCTCATTCTCATGGGCGCAGGCGATGCGGAACAGCAGGTTCAGACGCGCGACAAGGTCTAACGGCCAGCGGCCCGCATCGACGAACGTCGCTGGCTGCTTTAGAAACTGATGGAAGGCAGCGAAGCGCCGGCGGGCTCGCTGTACAGGCCGATGCTCATCAATGTCATCGGCTGAACGATGCGTAAATCATTTGCCAGGCACCAGCGCAGCAGGCTGGTATTCCGCGACGGCAGCAGGATGCCGGGGCCGCCGAAGGATTCTACCGAAGCGATCAGCGCCTGCAGGTCCGGATTGGTTTCTGCGGTTGCATGGCCAAAGAACGCCAATGCTGTGGCATAACCGGTAATGCGCCCGCCGCGCTCTACAACCAGCGCGGTGTTCTGCGAGATAGCCTGCTCCAGTTCTTTGCTGCGATCGAATCCATGCACCTGTCGAGACAGCACGTTACATGCCGCGAGGTCGTTTAGGCAGGCTGGCCGAACTGCGCATCCAGGGATAGGCTGCCGTCGCGGTTGTCCCTGGATGCAGGACAGGGGCTCGCGTACATCGAAACCGAGGCTGGTGTAGAGCGAGAGGGAGCGATTGTGAAAGGCAGCCTGTACCAGCCGGACACCGGCAGCGTGTTTCTCCTTTGCCCGATCCAGAACCGCCTGCATCAGCTTGCGACCCACGCCGCAGTTTTGCGTTCCAGGATCCACGGTAATGGGACCGACCCCGGCAATGATCGAGCGTTCGTCGAGCACATTGCTGCCGACAATGCGGCCTTCGATTTCTGCCACGACACAGTAGAGCCCGGGAGTGGCAAAGATGTTTGAGAGCAGGCCGACAGCCGCCTCCGGCCCGGGAACATCGCACGGGAAAATTATGTGCAGCGCTGATCGTGGAGAAAGCGTGATAACAGATCTGGCCGCAAACGGTACTGTCTTCTGCCGAGGCCAGACGAATGCGCACTTCCGGCTGCGATTTCGAGACCATAGGGCAAACCTCTCGATCCGAGAGAGTATAGCGGTCTTGAAAGTTGCGTTGGAGGTGACGGGATTTCGCCGCTACTCCGGGCAGTTGCAGGACACCCGGTGGCGGACAGGCATGCTGCCGTCGAGTGCCGGAATACAGCAGCCGTGGGGGTCCTGGTCGGGGTGGCCGAGCTTGGCGTCGATCCGCGCTTCGAAGCGCTCGGAGATGAAGTGCTCCAGGCGTTCCGCTTCGTCGTGCAGCTCATCGACTTTGTAGTCGAGCATGCGGTGGAGGAAGGTTTCGATCAGGCGATGGTGACGGACGATCTCGAGGGCACGCCGGCGTCCGGCGGGAGAGAGACGGACGCCACGATGGCGCTCGTATTCGACGAACGGATTCTGGGCAGCGGCGAGCTTCTGCAGCATGTTGGTAATGGAGGCGGGCGCTACCTGCAGGCGATCCGCCAGCGCGGTTGAGCCGACGCGCCGTCCTTCCGCGCCGCCCAGCGCGAAGATGGCCTTCAGATAATCGTCAATGGACTCGCTGCCCTTGTGAACGCTGGACCGTGAGCTGCGCGGCATGGTGCGCGCATTGCGCCGGGATGCCGATGGGGATGTGTCGAGGATGCTGGGCATGGCCGGCTTGGGTATCCCTCCTCTTTCATTGTTGCAAGAATTCATCGGTGCAAGAACCCGTGGCAAAGCATACGCCCGGGTTATGGTCGCCGCGAGGGCAATTCCGGTTCCGTCCCGATTGGGTACTCCTCCCCGGAGCGGCCGGAAGACGTTCCAGAGGGATCCTTGTTACGTATGACGTGACGAAAGGATGCCAGGACCCATTGCGGCGAAGAATGAGACAATATTTGCACGGCAATGCGGGTTCCTGGCGGGCCGTCCAGGTGAGAGACCGCGTCCGGCCTCCACAGAGAGCATGGCGATTACAGAAGTTCCACCACCGCAGAGCGCGCCGCCCGAGCCGCCAGTCGGTCCCAAATTTCGCCGGAAATCTTCCACCCGCTACGAGGGTATGGAAGCCGATGAGCTGCTGCACCTCATCGACAACCTGGAGGACGAGCGGTCGCGGTCCCGCGTGCGCGAGGGGATCTACATCTCTCTGCTGGCGCACGTTCTTATTTTCCTCTTCATTCTGTTTGGGCCGCGTTACATTTTGCACCGGCCCAAGGTCATCAGCCCTTTCGACGTGCTGACCGATCGGCAGAAAAAAGAGATGACCTATATGAGCCTGCCGCCCGATGCGTTGAAGCATATTCGGCCGAAGAACCCGCAGGCGCTTTCGGATAAGAACCGCATTGCCCAGTCGGCGCACCCGACGCTTGACAAGAAGACGCTGGAGCAGCTGCAGGCGATGCGTCGTGCGGGACCGCCCGCTCCGCGACCAGAGCCGCAGCAACCGCCAATGCCGCAACAGGTCGCGCCGCAACAACAGCAGCAGCCCGCGCCGGCACCACCAAAGGCAGCGCCTTCGCAACCATTGCAGCCGCAGCTGCAGGGAGTGACTCCCGCTCCGCCACCCGAGCCCAAGCCGCAGCCCACCAAGCCGAACTTCAACACGGGATTGTCGGCAGGCGATCAAATCCGGCAGGCCGCGCGCGGCGCTGCACAGCCGCAGGAAAACAGCGGCGACTATGGCGCCAACCGCACTCCGCAACATCCTGGACTCAATGGCAGCGCGGAGATTCTGAGCGACACGATGGGGGTGGATTTTGGCCCATATATGCAGCGCGTGATCGCGGCGACGTATCGCTCGTGGGAGCCATTGATTCCGGAGTCGGCGCGGCCGCCGCTGAATAAGTCCGGCAAGGTGGGAATCGAGTTCATCATCGCCAAGGATGGCAGTCCGAAGCAGATGGTGCTGAAGTTCCCCTCCGGCGACGTGGCGCTGGACCGCGCAGCCTGGGGTGCGATCACCGGCGCATCGTATCCGCCGCTGCCTACAGCGTTCAAAGGACCTTACCTGGCGCTGCGTTTCGGCTTCTACTACAACGTTCCTCAAGACAAATAGAGGGATCGCGTGATGGAATGCAGCCATGCTCGATGAGCCGCGTCCAGTGAAATCGCGCGATATGCAACTACGGCAGCGACAGATTGCCGGACTGCTGCTGCTGGCGCTCGCGGTGCTGATCGTCGCCGTGCTGCGCGCGCATCACGGCGAACTCTTCCCGCGCGGCTGGTGGCGGTGGTAGAGAATCCGTCTGACTCATTGACCGCATTGACGCCCACGCTGCCGCTGCTGGTGGTGCTCCTGGGTCCTACGGCGAGCGGTAAAACCGCACTTTCCCTTGCAATTGCGAAGCGGTTCAACGGCGAAATAGTTAGTTGCGATTCGGTCGCCGTGTATCGCGAGTTGGAGATCGGCACGGCGAAGCCGACCGCGGCGGAGCGAACGCAGGTGCCGCACCACTGCATCGACATCGTCTCGCCGGAGCGAGATTACAGCGCCGGCGATTATCAGCGGGACGGGCGCGCGGCGATTGCGGAGATTGCGGGACGGGGCCGCCTGCCGATCGTGACCGGCGGCACGGGGCTCTACCTGCGAGCGCTGCTGGAAGGACTATTCGCGGGGCCTCAGCGCTCAGAGCCGCTGCGGGCGCGGTTGCGGCGTTCTGCCGCGCGGCATGGCGTGGGCTGGCTTTCCAGACTACTGGGCCGGCTGGATGCGGACGCAGCGGGCCGTATTCATGGGAACGATACGCCGAAGCTGATCCGCGCGATCGAGGTGTCGCTCGAGGCGCAGCGGCCGATCACGGAGGCGTGGAGGGCAGGCGCGGAGCCGCTGACGGACTTTCGCATTCTGCGCATCGGACTGGCGCCGGAGCGCGCGGCGCTTTATCAGCGTATCGATGCGCGGGCAGCGGCGATGTTTGAGCGCGGCCTGGTCGCAGAGACGGAGCGGCTGATCGCGAAGTACGGGAGTGAGCGCAGGGTCCACATTCCGCGAATACTGGACGCGCTCGGCTACCGCCAGGCGCGGCAGCTGCTGGCGGGTGAGTTGACCGAAGCGCAGGCGATTGAGGCGGCGCAGCGCGGGCATCGCAACTATGCGAAGCGGCAGTTCACCTGGTTCCGGCGCGAGCCGGAAGTGCGCTGGCTGGCTGGCTTCGGTGATGATCCGGAGATCCAGCAGGCGGTGATGCAGGCTATCGCCGCTTCATCACACGCCTGAGCTTAGAGCGGATTTCCCATAGGTGTACACCGGAGCCAATAAAGATTGCGCGGGCTTTTCCGTTAAGAAAAGCCGCTCTGCGGTGAACTCGGCAATGCATAACAATGGGAAATCCGCTCTAGCTGCAGGGCGTGAGGTTGTTGCCTGCGGTGCCGGAGCTGTTGGTGGAGGTCATGTTGAGCGTGACCTGGAAGCACTTGGAGGTAGACAACGCGCCGTTCACCGCCGTGCCATAGACGCGGATAATGCTCTCGCCGGCAGGCGTGCCGGGATTGGGCGTCGGACCGTAGTTGAGATAGCGGTAGCGCTGGGCGCACGAGCTTGCGCCACCCACCAGACTGCCCACGACGCAGAGCATGGCCAGCATGCGCAGCCCGCGATGGCGGCCAAAACCGAGTCCCACGAGTCCCAGCACGCCGGGCAGCAGGAAACAGTAAACGAAGCCGCTGTCGCGCTGCAGCAACGAGGTCTTGCCGGAAGGCGCGGTGGTGTTCAGCGTCATGGTGCTGAGGCCGTTCTGGCCGGTGATGTCGACGTTCGACGGCAGGAAGCTGCACGTGGTGTAAAGGGGCAGGCCGGCGCAGGAGAGGCTGACGTAGTTATTGAAGCCGTTGACCGGCGCGATAGTAACGGCGATGGAGCCCTGGGCCCCGGCATCGAGGTTGAGTGTGGCCGGCGCGGCGGAGACCGAGAAATCCGGCGCAGTTGCTTCCGCGGTC
The DNA here is from genome assembly GCA_963737035.1 of uncultured Acidobacteriaceae bacterium. GTDB lineage: Bacteria > Acidobacteriota > Terriglobia > Terriglobales > Acidobacteriaceae > KBS-83. The sequence continues at coordinate 186,668 of CAVTRJ010000005.1, forward strand.
ACATCGGCTGCGACGGAGGTGGATGCGGCGGCGCCTTCCGTGCCGCTGTAGAGAGCGCGCACGCTATGCACATCCGCGGGCAGGCTGGAGACGGTGAGGGTGGCGGTGCCGTCCGAAGCGACGAATGCGGAGCCGAGGGAGCGGGGCTGGCTGCTGGCGTCGTTCGTGTCGCTCTCGAGGAAGGTGACGCTGCCGCGGGTCTCTGCCGACTGCGGTGCGGGCGAGACGTGGACGGTGAAGACGGTTTTGCCGGAAGCGTCGCTGGCTGGCGAGGCGGTCAAGGTCGTGGTGGTGGCGACAGCCTTAGCGGACTGGCTGAAGGCGGCAGACGCGAGTGCGAGAACGGCAGCGGCAACCGGAAGCGCGCGGAAGGACCAGCGCGAAGACGACAGGGTACTGCGCAAAGCTGACTGCAAATCCAAATCCCTCGTTGATTCCCTCGTTGACCCGAGACGGAGCAAGGCGTTACCGAAACGGAGCGTAGAGGTATTGTATCTGCGCCGAAGGGCAAATGGCTGCCGTGTCCTCCTGGCCGTGAAGTCCGGCTGGCCGCGGGTCTGTGCTGGGAGAACTCAGTGCTGCGGAGACGCTGAGCTGCGCCGGTGGCGATTTTGGCCCGGATCTCTGTGAAGGCTCGGGAGCTGTGCCTTGGGGTGCGCCGGGCTCCGCCACCGAATGGTGAGCGACGGCGCTGGAACTGCCGCGATCTGAATCGGCGGAGGGCTCGCCAGTGACCGAGTTATGCGGTTCCGTGTCCGCCGGTTGCGACTGAGCGCCCTGCTGCTTCTTCTGTTGCGATTGCTGCTGCTTCTGGTCCTGATCGGCGCTGTTGCCGGTAGCCGAGCTGTTGCCGGTCAGGCCGCCGCCATTCTTGCAGCCGGTCAGGGTGGGCACGAACGCGAGCAGGCCAAGGAGGGGCACTGCGAAGACTCGGGGGAGAGCACGCATACTTCAGAAGATGCAGGAACAGCCGCCGGTTTGCGCCTGCGGCAATGTGGCTTACCCTGTATCGGCTAACGTTTTCTCAAAAGCCAGCGTCTTCGCTTGCGGTGAGCGAAGGGGCACCCTGCTCTGGAGGCAATCCCTGATGTCTTCCTGTTCGATGATTCGATTTCTGTGGCTACCTGTGATGGCTGCTATGTCACTCGCTCCTCTGCGGGGGCAGCAGGAACCGGTGGTGATGGACCACGACGGCAGCACGGTGATGTTCGAGCCGTACGCGCCGAACATCATCCGGGTGACCTTGAGCATGCAGCACGATCCTGCGGTGGCCGCGCCGGGGTACGGCTTTGTTGCCAAGCCGGACGGCGATGGATGGGCCCACACGACAGATGACCATGGCGATACGTATCGCTCGTCGCGGCTGGTGGTGACGCTCGATGCCAGCCACCACGGTGGCAAGCCGAGCGCGACGCAGTCGGACATCGGGAAATTCTTCACGGGCTCGACGCCGGGTGCACATATCCGCATCGCGACCCCGGACGGTGCGACGCTGGTGGATATGGTGGGGTGGCAGCAGTCCGTGCCGAACCATAAGGACGGCAACGCGGACATTCTTTACGACAAGCGGCCGACGGATGAGCCGTTCTTCCGCGTGGGCGCGACCTTCGTCTCGCCGCCGGATGAGCACTACTACGGCCTGGGACAGGATCAGCATGGGTTCCTGGATCATCGCGGCCACACGGTGTACTGCCAGCACGACTACGATGCTACGGGCGGTCCTAGCTTTTGTGTGCCGTTCGCGGTTACGAATAAAGGCTACGGGCTGATCTGGGACAATCCGTCGAAGACGACAGTGGAGCCAGGTTTCAACGAACAGACGAAGTGGACCTCCGAGGTGGGGAACCGCGTTTCGTTCTTCGTGATTGCGGGCAAGACTACCGACGAGATCTATGCGGGTTACCGCAAGCTGACCGGAGCAACGCCGATGCTGCCCAAGGCAGCGTACGGGTTCATCCAGTGCAAACAGCGCTATATGACGCAGGATGAGCTGCTGGCGGTGGCGAAGGGATATCGCGACCGGCATCTGCCGCTCGATGTGCTGGTGGTGGACTGGTTCTACTACACGAAGATGGGCCAGTTCGATATGGATCCCGCGAAGTGGCCCGATCCTGCGGCGATGAACAAGGAGCTGCACGCGCAAGGCATTCAGACGATGATCAGCGTGTGGCCGCGCTTCACGGAGGGCTCGCGCTACTACGATCTCGTGTTGAAGAAGGGATGGTTCGAGCATCTGGCAGACGGCACGCCGACCAATGGGCTGCCCTACGATAAAGCGGGCTCGGATATCGACACGACGAACCCGGAAGCAGCGCGCTGGTACTGGGGCATCATCCGGGACAACCTGGTGTCGAAGGGCTTCGATTCCTTCTGGGCGGACGAAACGGAGCCCGACCTGCCGCCGAATGGCAGCTACTTTTCGATCGGCCCGGGCACCCGCTACTTCAACGTCTATCCGCTGTTTCACACCGCATCGATCTATGACGGATTTCGCCGCGATCTGAAGACGCGTGCGCTGGTGCTCTCGCGCGACGCGTATCTCGGGGCGCAGCGCAACGGCACGATGTTCTGGTCGTCCGACATCGCTCCCACCTGGGACACGTTGAAGCGGCAGATTCCAACCGGGCTGGACGTGACGGCTTCGGGCATTGCGTACTGGGGCAACGATATCGGCGGCTGGCAGTACCTGCCCTATCGCCATGTGCCGCTGCACAAGCCGCTGCTCGATCCCTCCGATGCTCGCGATAACGTCGGCCAGTACGACGACTATCCGGAGCTGTATACGCGATGGTTTGAGTACGGCGTCTTCCAGCCGAACTTCCGCACGCACGGCAGCCGAAACCATAACGAGGTGTGGTCATACGGAAAGGAAGCGGAGCCGATTCTCGAGAAGTATCTGCGGCTGCGCTATGAGTTGATGCCGTATATCTACTCGCTTGGCTGGACGACCCATGAAACCGGCGCGTCATACATGCGGGCGCTCTTCATGGATTTCCCCAACGACCCAAATGTGGCCGAGTTGGGCGACGAGTATATGTTCGGGCCAGACCTGTTGGTGGCGCCGGTTACCGAGCAGGGCGCCACGACGAAACGCGTGTATCTGCCCGCTGGCGCGGACTGGTACAACTACTGGACCAATGAGCGGGTGCATGGTGGTCAGTGGATTGAGGCGGCCGCTCCCATCGATACGATTCCGCTCTTTGTGCGTGCCGGATCGATCTTGCCGCTAGGTGGTCCTATCGAGAGTACGTCGCAGCCGCAGCGACTTGAAAAGCTCCGCATCTATCCCGGTGCGGACGCGGATTTCACACTATACAACGACGATGGCAAGACCTATGGGTACGAGAAAGGTGAAAGCCAGATCACGCACCTGCACTGGGACAATACTGCACAGAAGCTGACTCGCACCGGTGCCGCTGCCTGGCAGGGCAGCGACGCTGCCATGATTGAGGTGGTGGGCGCGAAGTAAATTCCGCAACGGAAGCCCTGTAACCCGGCCTTCTCCGCAGCGTCCTATGCCGTGCCGGGAGGACGACGATGCGCTATTTCAGGATGGGAATCAGGCTTTGCGTGCTGTTCGCCGGCGCACTCGTCATGGTGGCGGCACTGCTGGCGCAGGGGCAGCAACTCAAGCTGAATCCGCACCTGGACTACAACAGCGACAGCGTGGACGGGCCGTTGATCACCGGCAATGACACGCAGACCGGCGTGGTCGCCGGCAAGCCGAACTACGTGATGATTTACGGCGAGGGCTGCTTCAACTCCAAGCGGCAGGCGCGGCGCACGGTGGCGCTTTCGCAGCGCTATGGGGACAAGGTGAACTTCATCATCATCGACCTGGACAAGCCGCAATCCCCGGCCCAGCTCAAGCTGGTGCAGAGGTATTACGAGGGTTCGATTCCGGATCTGGTGGTGCTGGATGGCAGTGGAAAGGCAGTTTATAACCAGGCCGGCGAACAGACTGAAGAGGTCCTGAGCAAAATTTTCGATACGGCCCTGCAGGAGAGACACTAAGCCCGTATGGTGCAGGCGCTCGCGCAGGAGATGGAGTGGATCACGCGCATCCTAAAGGGTGAGCGGGATCTGTTTCATGAGCTGATCCGGCCCTATGAGCGCGCGGTATTCCTGACGGCAGTGTCGGTCCTGCGTGATGCGACCGAGGCCGAAGATGCGGCACAGGAGGCGATGATTAAGGCCTATCGCGGGCTGGCGAGCTTTCGCGGCGATGCCAAGTTCAGCACCTGGCTGACGACGATCACGCTGAACGAGGCGCGTAGCCGGCTGCGCAAATCGGCCAGGGTGAGGGTGGAATCGCTCGACGACCGGGGGCAGGAGGAGGACTACACGCCTTTCCTGGTGGCTGACTGGCGCGAGATTCCGAGCGAGACGCTGGAGCGCGAGGAGCTTGCCAAGCAGATCGAGAGCGCGATCGCAGGGGCTGCCGCCGAGTTATCGCGAGGTCTTTCTGCTGCGGGACAAAGAAGAGATGTCGATTGTTGAGATCTCGCAGGCACTCGGCGTGACGGCGAACCTGGTGAAGGTGCGGCTGTTTCGCGCGCGGATGATGCTGCAAAAGCAACTGACACCGTACCTGAGGCGAGAGCTGCCGCAGCGGCGGCGCTGGTTCTCCTGGCTGGGAGGCAGGGCATGAAACTCGATTGCAAGCACGTGTGGCCCTACATCTCCGACTACATCGATGACACGGTGACGCCGGAAGAGCGCCTCGCGATCGAGCAGCATCTGGAGACATGCGAGATCTGCTCGGCGATTCTGGACTCAGTGCACAACATCCTGGTGCTGACGGCGGACGATCGCATCTTCCGGCTGCCGCTGGGCTACAGTGAGCGGCTGCACGAGCGGATTGGCGTGGAGCTGGCGAAGGCCGCGCCTGATCCTGACTAGTGATGCAGATGATGCATCATCGGGTGGGTGATCCACTCGGCGGCGAGGCAGACGAACGTGAGGACGGCGAGCACGATCTGAATGCGCTCGCTGCGCAGCTTCTTCGCAGATAGCGGAGCCATGCGCCATTGCGCCGCGGGCCGTGCGCGCAGCCGGCGTACATGCCAAATGATGAAGAGGTTGAGGGCTGCGCCAAAGGCCGCCACCAGCATCATGGGGATGCGGATCCAGTCTGCGTGCCACCCCCGCGGCTGCGCATCGGTACCGGCGGCAGCGGCCAGCGCGCCAAGCCCGATGAAGACGCGTACTGCGCTGAGAGCAATGACGGCGGGACACAGTGCCTGCAGGAAGGCGAAGAGGAAAGCGGAGATGCCGACATATCGCGAGCCGGCGATCTGCTCGGCAAGCGTGGGCCGCGGCGATCCGGCATCGTTGATTCCAATAGGGGTGCCGGTCTTGCGGGCGCTGGTGTTGTCGGTGTTGGCGCTCAGGGTATCAGTGACCTTCATCGTAGTCATAGTCGTTTTCTGCCCAGTAGTCGCGGGGGCGCGTGTCGCTGAAGCCGATGCTGCCTATTTGCTTTAGCTGCTTGATGCCGTACTTGAGCGGCGTCACCAGTCTCAAGGGGGCGCCATGATCGCGGGTAAGGGCCTGTCCGTTGATCTCGTAGCAAAGCAGCGTCTGTGGGTGCATGGCGTCGTCCATGCGAAGGCCAACATAGTACTGGCGGTCTGGCGTCTCCATACCGACGTAGCGGGGCAGGCGACCATGCCCGCCGCGTGCTGGAGGATAGGCGTGGATGAAATCGCTCAGGCGCGCACCGCCCCAATGCACTACCTCGCTCCAGCCTTCGATGCACTTCAGTTGCGTCACCAACTCGACGTGCGGCAGGGCACGAATGGCATCCATGGTCAGCAGCAGTCCTGGCTCAGGGCCTTTAGGCAGGCCATTCTCGCGGTCCAGATTGCCCTCGCCTTCGACGTAGGTGTCGAGGGTATCGTCCTGCGCCATGATGGCCGCGTCATCTCCGTATTTCCAAGAGTTCACATCGGCTACAAAATGCGGTGAGGTCTGGGCGTTGGCCAGGTTCTTCACTTGCAAACGCCAAAGGTCCAGGCGCAACGCTGGATCAAGACCGATGACGCCATTCACGCGTGGGTTGACCACCGCATGCGAGACAGGAAAGGTGGGCGCCAATGCGCGATCACCGAATACCGCATGGGACAGTGCGCCGTTGAAATCGAGTGTGTGACGCAGCGGCGGAGGCAGACCGCCGAGTTCTGGAGTCTTCAAGGCCCAGCGGAGAGCGCCATAGAGGCCGGCTGCTCCGGCCGCGCCGACCAGGAAACTACGCCGGGCGCGGCGTTTTGCGTGTGCACGAATGGCTTCGTCCGGATCGGCCGGCTCGCTTGCGCCAAACAGAGATAGCGGAGCGTCCGGATCGCCGCGGTTCATCGCTGCTCCTTCTGGTTCACACCCTCGGCGTCCCGCACTAATTCAAAGCCGGCGACCATGCCGCGGAAGTTGTTCCAGCCCGCGATCGCGACCTCAACCACGTGGATGACGAAAAAGACTACGTAGCCCATGGTGAGCCAGAAGTGGAGAAAACGCGCGAACTCATAGCCGCCCAACAGCGTTGTGAGCCAGTGCAATTGCGTCGGCTTGTAGATGGCCAAGCCGGTAAGAATGGAACCGGCGCCAGCGAGAATGACGACTGTGTAGGCGATCTGCTGGGCCGCGTTGTACTTGCCTTGCGAGGGCCTCTCGCGCCGCAAATGCAAGTCGTGCAGCAGGACATGCCAGGCATCGCGGATCGCGTGACGGCCCGGCAGCAAGTCACGCCAAGCGCCCGAAATCAAGGTGTAGAGCACATAGAAGAGTCCGTTGATGCCGAACAGCCACATCAGGAAGAAATGCCAGCTCAAGCCCTTGGCGAGCGAGAAGGTGATGCCCAGCTGGTTAAAAAACGCATCTGGGAATAAACGGAAGAGCGTCCATTGACCGATGCCGATGCGGTAGACCTGATGCGGGTGGAGATTGGCGGGATCGGAGTCGGCCCAGTAAATCATCAGGCCGCTCCAGATCATGAGACCGAGCAGCGGGAAATTGAGCCAGTGCATCCAGCGCGTGGCCATCGGATGCTTCTCATGGAGGGCGAGGCGCGGTGGCGCGAGAGGCTCGTAGGGCAGTGTGCTGGCCAGCGGCTCCGCAGCTGGCTGAAGTTCGGGGCGTGGTGTTCCCGGGCGTGGAGATTCGGAATGAGGAAATGAGCGGCCGTCGACCATGGGGTGTCCCCCTGTGCGACGCGTCAAAGCGGCCCCAGGTTACAGCGCAAGTCTCATCTGCCGGAAGGATCGCCCGGAGTCAGTGCATGCGGCGGCGGTCGTCCGGGTCGACGTAGCGGCCTTCCTTGTCGAAGTGGACCTCGCGGCCTTGTTTGCCCATGTAGACCTGGAACTTGCGCGCGGCGCGGGCGCGCTTCCAGCGATAGTAGCCGTTGCGCATGCCATAAAAGCCTTCGCTGGCGGCATAGCTATATCCGCGGCGCGGGGCGATCTTGGCATAGAGATAGCCGCCGAGGCCTCCGCCGAGATACGCGACATATTCGACCGGATTGCCGCCCCCCAGCAGCATGACCACCGCGATCAGCATGAAGATGATGGCGAGATATTTGGCCTTGATGCCGAAGGGCAGCGGGAACATGAAGAACTGCTGATCACCGAACAGTACAGCGAAGCAGGTGAGCAGACCGAAGAGCGCGACGTCTGTGCCGGGAACCGTCGGATTCGGTGACATGCCGAGGATGCCGGTGAAAGAGAGTGCTGTAGCGAGAATGCCGCCGGCCAGCGTGGAAACGAGATAGGTTTCGAGCAGCCATCGGCTGCCCTTCACGTCCTCAAGATAAAAACCCATGAACCACAGCGACAGCATGGTGAACAGGATGCTGAGCAGGGACATGTCCGGCACGAAACCGAAGGTGAGCGGCTGCCAGAAGAAGAAGCGATGCACCACGGCCGCGGGAGTCAGGGCGAGCAGCGCAGGTATCAACGCGAGCGGATGCAGGAAACGTGCCAGCAACCATGCCAGATACACGGCAAGATTGATAAAGATCAGGTTCTTCGTCATGCCCGCGAAGGGCGGGAAGGACAGCGTCAATGGTCGAGAACCGGGCATGATCCCTATTATCCGCTATCGGCGGGAGTTATCTCTCCGGCAGCGGCGCAACTGCTGGGCTGCACTGTCCGGCGCGATTGCAGGCGCGGACGCCGAAGATGACGTTGTCCTTGGAAACCGGCAGGGTGGCAGAAACGAAACCTGCGCCGCTAGCAGCGTTCGCCGGAGGGACTGGATAATGCAATTGCCAGTCGGGTGCTGAGGTCTCGCGCCAGACAATATCGAAATGGCCGCCGGCCGGCATGCCGGGGCCGGGTTTCCAGCGCAGCGTGCTGCTGTTGTCGAGGTCGGCCGTGACGATCCGCACCTCTTCCGGTGCAGCCGGAGCGGAGGCGAGGCTGGCCAGCGTGGCGGCATTGAGCCGGGCTACGTTGGCCACGTAGTCGAAATCGACGAACTTGAGCAAATCGCCGTATTGTTTCCTGTTTTCGATACGGACATCCTGGTGCTGATGGTCGAAGTTCTCGCGCCACTCGGTAAAGCGCACGGCGGCGAAGCCCTGCTGATTGAAAGAAGAGTGGTCGCCACCGCGAAGGTAGCGGTCGAGGCGGAATTCGAGCACCGGCCGAAAGGCGCCTGCACGGAAGTAGGTGCGTGCGACGCTGGCGATTGTGCGGGCGAGCTCGCGCGAGGGGCCGTCGCTTTCCAGTCCGAGGGACAGCGCGTGCTTGATCTCCTCCGGCGTCGCGGTGGCGGGAATCCCCTGAGAGAAGACGCGCACACGCGTTTTGTCCTGCATCGCGTCTCCCGGCGTGGTGTCGCCGCCGACGATGTCATTGTTCAAAACGCCCGCAAGCTGCCAGCCCTGTTCCCTGGCCAGCTTCGCAAGATGGCTGCTGCCGACCAGCCCCTGTTCCTCACCCGCGACGGCGACAAAGACGAGGGTAGCGGGCCAGCGGTGACGGCTCAAAACCCGTGCAGACTCAATGCTCACCGCAACGCCGCTGGCGTCGTCATTCGCACCAGGAGCATCGCCGTGCGAATCCATCACATCGGTGCGGCGTGAATCGTAATGGCCGGTGACCAGATACATGCGGCCAGCCTGTGCGGAATCGCTGCCGCGCATGATGGCCTGTGCGGCTTCGCTGCCGCGCATAATGGCGTAAACATTTGTAATCGTCGTCGGCACCTTTATGCGGCTATGCGGGCCGGGATCGCCGGGCTCGGTAAAGGTATCGGTCTTCACCTCCAGGCAGCCGTGGCAGGCCTCGGAAATCGCGCTGAACTGCTGTTCGATCCACTTCGCAGCGGCGGTCACGCCGGTGTTCGGTGGCAGATCTGTATCCATGCTGGAAAGTGTGTTGCGCGTATGGAAGTCCGCCAGCGTGCTGATGGTCTGGCGGATCTGCGCGGCGGAGACCTCCCCGAGTGCGTGCGCGATGGCGGGATCGGCCGGCGAGGCGGCGATGGGAGCGCCGAAGCTCTTTCGCTGCTTCGTTTGCGCAACGGCCGGCTGGGCGGCAGCAGGATGAGCGGGCCACGCGCATATCGCCACACCCGCCACAGCCAGCCAGGCGAAGGTGCCGCGGGACCGGCCAGGGCGGCTGCCATCGGGAAAGTGATCCAATCGAGGATTCCAATTCACACGCGCATCGTCTCATACTCGCGGGCACCTTGACGCACCCTGGGCTTGTCTCTAAAACTAGCCGTAAAGCATTTTCCCTGCGGATGTCTCGAGAGACTCCAGGTTCCCGATGCGGGCCCTTGCGGTGAGGCGCCGCGCACCGCCTGCGGCCGAGTGAAATAGATTCAGGGAAATTCAGTAAAGTTGGCAGCCTCGGCGCGGCTGCCATCATCATCCATCCGTAAGCGATCGTCCTAAGTTTGGAGGGCAGGGAAATGCCAGCATGTCCGGAATGTGAAAGCGCAATCGATATTGACACCGATGACGTCGAAGAAGGTGACGTGGTCTCGTGCGACGAATGTGGAACCGAATTCGAAATCATCGCCACCGAACCCCTGCAACTCTCGCAGGTGGAAGATGGTTATGATGATGAAGAAGAGGATCTCAAGGTTGAGGAAGAGGAGTAAGGATGCATAGTCGCTTCGCGCGCCGCATCGGTCGATGTATGGGCGCGCCGCTTGTACTGATCGGCCTGCTCGCCGGTCCCTGCATCTTTGCTGCTATCCCTGGCACTGCCGTCGCGCAGACGGCCCAGCGCGTGGTGCAGGGCAAAGTCGAGCTTTCGAGCGGCGGAATGGTGAAGGGCGCCATCGTCTACCTCAAGAACGGGAAGACGCTCGAAGTGCGCACCTACATCAGCACCGACGACGGCAGCTATCGCTTCGGACAGCTCAACTCGGATGCCGACTACACAGTGTGGGCGGAGTACCAGGGCAAGAAGTCCAAAGAGAAGACAATCAGCTCTTTCGATACGAAGAAAGTATTCAATATTCCGCTGAAGATCGATGCGTAGGATTCGCGGGATGCAAATGAAAGGCCGCCCTGCGAGAGGGCGGCCATGGTACAGCGAATCAGCCATCGAGGTCCTGTTGCTAGCCTGCCTGGCGCATTGCTGAACTAACGATTGCTGAACTACGGAAGAACGATCACCTTACCGACCATTCCCAGGTTATCGTGCAGCGCGCATATGTAGGGAAAGCTTCCAACCCCGGTGAAAGTCACGCGGAAGCGTGTGACATGAAGCGGATTCTCGGGCGAGACTCCGGTAACATCTTGCGGCGTGGCGTCAATGAATCCCGAGTGCACACTATCGCCAAGGAAGTTGATTGTGGCATGCCGGGCCCCGTCTGCATCTACGGTCACATTTGGAGATGGAAGGAAGGTATTCGCGGGTTCCGTCCCAAAGGTGATCGTATGCGGCTCCTGCGGGTCCAAGTTGCTCCACTCCACGGTGTCGCCTTTGTGGATTTGAATGGTTCCACGCAGAAAACGCACCGTAGATCCGATTTGCGTACCTCCTGTAGTGGCTAATAATTCTCCACCGCCAGCGATGACTTGCTTCTCATGAGAGTAGACGCGAACCGAATCCTCATCGTCGTGGGGCATCCGCATCCCGACTTCACTCTCGGAGATGAGGAGCTTTGTCTGCACGGCGGCTTGATCGTCATAAAAATCCTGGTCGTGCGGCAGAGTTGCTGATGGGTCGAGCACGTGGATGGTGCCTGTCATTGCGGTGTGGACCAGGCACTCCACCTTGTAGTTGCCTGCTTTGGGAAAGCTTATGGCAAACGTCTGCCCTTTCGCGAGCGGCGGCGTGCTGACGCAGGCAGATCCATCGAACGAAGAGTCGTTCGGCGAATAGCCGGGGCAACCAGCCTGGAAGGACGGGATGACCTGGGTCGCCGTCAAAAAAGTTACGGTATGAATATCGTCTGCCTTGGCCGTCCAAGTGATGGTGTCCCCGGCGTGAATCCAGAGTTCATTGGGAAGGAAGGCCAACGCTTGATGCGCCTTGTCATTGCTTTGAGCGCCTACCGTTGCTTGCCAATTCTGCTGCGCCTGCGTAGTTTGTGCGGTGCTGAGTACTGCTACCGTGAGCGCTGCAAGCAGTAGGTAGGAGAATCGAATCGAACCAACGAACTTCATCGTGGTGCCTCCGGGCAAAGCTGTTCCATCGCCTCGGCGTCTGGAAGACTGCCAGGGGCGGTGTTTGTTCCCTTGGTGTGGGGGAATTCGTTGACTTGGCCTGAACTGTCCCTGAAGAACTTCAGCTCTCGCGTGGGAGGGGCGACACCGCTGTGCACGTCACAACAGCTCGCTCAGCAAGGACTGAGAACCCTGCGAAGTATGGCCCTGCCCATCAGAGCGAGTCAATGAAAAAGACTGCCCCAGCGGCAAGGAGCTGAGACAAAAAGAAGCTGGCTATAGCAAAAAAGGCCGCCTCGATGAGGCGGCCCTTTTCAGTTCCCTGCTAATTACGCCTACTCGCCGCGCTTCCAGTTCATCAGATCGCCCAGCGTGGTGGTCGAGCCGGATGCGGCAGGCGCCTTGTAGGCTTCCACATCGGCGCGGCTGCCCTCTTCGCCTACGGCGCGCAGGCTGAGGCCGACCTTCTTCTCCTCCGGGTTCATCTTGATGATCTTGAAGTCGTACTCTTGCCCGGCTTCGAGTTTCACCGGTTGACCCAGGCCATCGGCTGCCTCGGAGACGTGGCAGAGGCCTTCGATGCCCTCTGCGATTTCAACGAAGGAGCCGAACTGCGCCGAACGCAGGACCTTGCCCTTGAGCACATCGCCGACGCGATGCTGATCGAAGAAAGTCTCCCAGACGTCGGGCTGCAGCTGCTTGATGCCGAGCGACAGACGGCGGTTCTCCGCCTCCACACCGAGCACCACGGCACGCACCTTCTCGCCCTTCTTCAGGACTTCGGAAGGATGCTTGACGCGCTTCGTCCAGCTCAGGTTCGAGACGTGGACGAGACCATCGATACCGTCCTCGATCTCGATGAATGCGCCGAAGTCGGTGAGATTGCGCACGCGGCCTTCGACAATCGCTCCGGCCGGATAGCGCTCGGAGAGATGCTCCCACGGATTCTCGAGCAGCTGCTTCATGCCGAGCGAGATGCGGCGGTCGTTGGGATTTACCGACAGGACGATCGTCTCGACCTCGTCACCGGGCTTGACCATTTTCGACGGATGCTTCATCCGCTTGGACCAGGTCATCTCGGAGACGTGGACCAGACCTTCAATGCCTTGCTCCAGCTCGACGAACGCGCCGTAGTCGGTGACGCTGAGGATGCGGCCGCGCACGCGTGCGCCGATGGGATAGCGCTCCACGGCGTCGAGCCACGGGTCCGGCGTGAGCTGCTTGAAGCCAAGCGAGACGCGCTGCTTGTCCTTGTCGAACTTCAGCACCTTCACCTGGATCTCGTCGTTGACGTTGACCAGGTCACGCGGGTGCGTCAGCCGGCCCCAGGACATGTCGGTGATGTGCAGCAGGCCGTCGATGCCGCCCAGGTCGACGAAGGCGCCATAGTCGGTCAGGTTCTTTACCGTGCCGTTGAGGATCGCGCCCTCTTCCAGGTGCTCCAGAGTCAGAGTGCGCTTGCTGTTCTGCTCCTCTTCGAGGATCTCCTTACGGGATACAACGACATTGCCGCGCTTCTTGTTGAGCTTGATGACACGGACGTCGATTGGCTGGCCGATGTAGGCGTCGAGGTTGCGCACGGGACGGATCTCAAGCTGCGAGCCGGGCAGGAACGCCTTGATGCCGATGTCGACGGTGACGCCGCCTTTGACGCGGCCGACCACAGTGCCGGTAATCGGTATCTTCTCGGTGTAGGCCTTCTCGATGGAATCCCACACGCGATGGCGCTGCGCCTTTTCATAGCTCAGCAGGTAGCCGCCTTCGGGCTCCTCGCGCTCCACCACCACGTCGATGACATCGCCGGGGTGCAGCTTGGACTGGCCGGTGTGGTCCGTCACCTGCTCCAACGGAATGAGGCCCTCGCTTTTCAGCCCCACGTCCACCACCACATGCTTGTCCGTCAGCTTCACCACGGTGCCCTGGACGATGCTGTTCTCATCGCCCTGCGCAATGGCGGCCTCAGCGGCCTGCTCGCGGTCAAAGGACTCCAGTGCCGCGGCAAAGTCCTCCATGCTCATGTCTTCGTCTGCCGCTTCGGCAGTGGCGACGGACGCGCCGTGAGACTGAAGCTCAGAGGCCTGGCCAGCATCGCCGTGCTGATCTTCAGCGTTCCGGTCTTCGGCGTTCTGGTGGTTGTAGGTGGGTTCGGTCGACGGCTGTTCGTGCTCCGTCGCGGCATCAAGCGTTGGGGTTTCCAGTTCGGTGTTCAGAGGTTTGCTCTCGGTTTGTTCGGAATATTGGGCGTCAGCCATAGCAACCAGCTCCGGATTCGTCGGCGGCGGCATCTGCCGCCTCGGCGCTCTGGCAACAATGCCCTACATAGGGCGTTATCGGACAGTCGCCGGCCAGGTGCGCCAATCGGGGGGAAGTCAGGCCCTTGTCGAGCAGCGTGCAAAGCACTTCCGGAGAGACCGGCATAGCTTGCTCCGCTTCGGCTTCCTGACGGTGGCGAACCCAGGGCACTCGCTGCTGCTGCCTGCATCGTTACCGAAGGCGATTCCGCCGGGCCCGCGGAGGTCCGCGAGAAACTCGGCGGACGCGCTGCAGGTCTCCAGTGAGGGAGTGGCCTTTGGCTTCGGAATGGGCAGGGATTGCAGTGGAAACCGTATCTGCGAATCCAGCAGACAGGGCTTCAGTGACAAGTGTAGCAACCACGAATAAGCCAGTCAAACAAACTTGAGAGTGTGGCCAACCTTGTGAATGGACCGTGAATCGGAGCGCAGGCGACGAACATCGCGTCCGCCGTCGGCCCTTATACTCGGCTCTGTGGATCATCTCTGGACGCCATGGCGTTACGCATACGTCACCCAGCCCAAGGATCAAAGTCCTGACACGCGGGGTCCCGACACGCGCGAGCGGCCTGGCGTGCCAGCCGCGCTTGCGGCCTGGCCCGGTGACCAGCATTGCGTCTTTTGCAACCTGATCGCCGCGGCCGACTATGCGATCGAGCACGGGATGGCGCCGGAGGAGGCCGACCGCGCGGCCAACATCGTGCTGCGCGGGCGAAGCTGTTACATCTGCCTGAATGCCTATCCCTACACCTCCGGCCACGTGATGATCGTGCCCCACGCTCATGAGGCCTCATTGGGCGCTCTGCCGGCCGAGACGGCGCTGGAGATGATGGCACTGGCGCAGCGCACCACGCGGGCACTGGAACGCGCCTACTCGCCCGACGGCGCCAATCTGGGGCTGAATCTAGGTAAGGCCGCGGGCGCCGGGGTAGCGGACCATCTGCACATGCACGTGCTGCCGCGCTGGTTCGGGGATACGAACTTTATGACAGTGATTGCGGAGACGCGCGTGCTGCCGGAGATCCTTGAGGAAAGCTGGCGGCGCCTGCGCGAGGCCTTCGCAGGCATCTAATCCTGCTGACGCGGATGCGTGAGGAGGATCGATGAACAAGCAGCAGACTGAAGTGAAACCCGAAACGCCGACCGCCGTTCCTGGCGCGGCGACCTCCGTGGAGAGCATTGCGCCGGAAGACCAATATGCTGCCGGCGGCCAACACCAGGACCAGAAAAAAGAGATGAAGAAGAGCATCCAGAAAGGCGAGCACGAGGGCGATGCCAATCAGAGCCCCGGACAGCACCGCACCGGCAGCTACACCGGAACAACTGGCGGCCAGGGCGGCAAGCCGTAGTTCTCTAGTTCTCTGGATATTCTTACCGATCTGGGTTACTTCAACCCTCTGCGCGATTTCGGCAGATTTCTGGAACCGGCGCTGATCCTGGAACGTATCTGGCGGCCAGGAGAACGCCTATGTCCTTCCTGCCCGATCGCCTTCCCGCTCGTTTCGCCGGCTGTGTTGCTCTTGTTGCCGCAGCCTCGCTGCTATCACTTCCTGCCCTCGCCCAGACGACCGGGCATGACTGGCAGAAGACGTATTCGGTGAGCGCCAGTCCTTCGCTGACCATCGAGACCGCCGACAGTGGACTGGAGATCTCGTCCTGCGGCGACTGCAAGGAGATCCGCGTCCAGGTGCACGCCACCCGCGACCTGAATGACTACCGGTTGGAAGAGCGTCAGGACGGGGATCACGTCTTCTTTTCGTTCAAGGAGAAGCCACACATCGGCATGTTCAATTGGGGAACCGAAAAAGGGACGAAGGTAACGGTGGAGACGCCGGCCCACCTGGATTTGGACGCGGGAACGGCGGATGGCAATCTCAGCGCGCGCGGTCTCAGCGGCACGCTTCAGGTGCATGCGGGCGACGGCTCCGTGCTGCTGGAAGATGTGAACGGGGCACTCCGGTTGAAGACTTCGGACGGCAACGTGACGGTCCGGCAAGCGAAGGGCACGCTTGAGGCGCGCGGCTCCGATGGGCATATGACGATCGACGGTCAGTTCACCGGAGTGCAGCTGCATACCAGCGACGGGAATCTGGACTTTACGCTGGCGCCGGGATCGCAATTGAATGCGGCATCGCGTATTGAGAGTTCAGATGGGCATGTGCAGGTGCGGGTGCCGGCGACACTGGCGGCCGATCTCGATATCACGACGAGCGATGGACACGTCGACTGCAGCCTGCCACTGACGATGGATCACTACGACAGCAAGGAATCGTCAGGCCATCACCTGCGCGGACGCCTGAACGGCGGCGGGACGCTGCTCACGGTGCACACCTCAGACGGAAATGTCAGGATCGCTGCGAGTTAAGAGGGCGAGGCTACGGCTACGTTCGCTAGCGATGAGGCGGCAAAGGAATTCTACGCATACGCCGATCGAGACGTGAGCCAACCGGCTTTCAGCCGGTGCGGCGTTCGCTGAGTACCGAGTCGAGCAGCCCGTTGAGATTGCTGGCGCGCGTGCGAAGCGTGCTCTCTGCCTGCGTCATGCTGCCGTTCAACGCACGATGGCGCGACTGCAGGGTCATGTACTCGTCAGCGATGTTGATGGCCGCCAGCACCGCGACCCGCAGGGAGTCCACGGTCGTGCCCTGCGCAGCTACGGCCCGCATCTTCGTATCGACAAGATTGGCCAGCCGCTCGATGTAGACGGGATCCTGCCCGCGCAGGTGGTAGGGCTGGTCGTAGATCTCAACGGTAACGCCTTGGCTGGTATCGTTCATCGCGGTCGGTCTTCTCCCTCAGATTGACTGGCGCAGCCTTGGCCGCGCGTGGCTGCGCAGTCTCGACTACGCTGTGAATTCGTCCAGATGCTTCAAGAGCCGCTCGACGCGGCCGCGTACGTGGTCCCGTTCCTGCTGCAACTGGCCGATTTCATTCTCCAGTCGCGACGACTGCTCTGCCCGGTTCGTCAGTTGCCGTTCCAGCTCGCCGCTGTGACGCTCGAGCTCCTCGACCTTCGCTGTAGCCGCCGCGTGTGCCTCGCGCTCGGCCTTCAGCAGCTCCACTGCGCGCAGAACGCGCTCTTCCAGAGCCTGAAAATCGGCTGCCGCCAGGGTTTCCGCTCCCTGATCGCTGATGTCCATCGCTACCGCTGCCATACATCCTCACTGCTTTGGGAAATGAGCTTACTTAGAACGGATTACCCATCGTTTCGGCGAACACGCAAGTGAAATCCGCTCAAGGCGCAGTATATCGCCAATGCAAAGGGGTGAAAGCAAATCCGATTTAGCCCCTGTGCATATGTGTGCCCTAATTGACAACCTCTTGTCCGCGCAGCTGTGCTAGAGCATTTTCCCTGTAGGTCTAGCCGGCCAACGGATGTCCGGGTGGCTTTTCGTTAAGGAAAAGCCACGCCGAGATACTCTCCACTGCGCACGGCATCAGGAAATGCTCTATGCGCGCAGTTTCCCGCCGAGCGATTCCAGCGCAGCGACGATGCTGCTCGACCAGGAGTGCAGCTCCTCGTCTCGCAAGGTCCGCTCGGGCGATTGGAAGGTGGTCGCGACGAGCATGGAGTAATGGCCTGCGGGAACCGCGTTGCCCTTTGGGTCGCGGAAGATTTCAGCAGGGCGGTACTCCTGCAACTCCGCGATCTGGAGGCCGGCAAGCGCAGAGCCGACCGTCTCCCAATGTAGCGTGTCCGGAAAGACAAGGGAGAAGTCACGCCGCACAGGTTGGTAGCGCGAGAGTTCGCGCGCGACCGGCTGGCGCAGCGATTGCCGGAAGAGCCGGTCAAGATAAATTTCGCCGACAAGCACAGGCTGGCGGAGCTTGCGCTGTGCGCTCTCGTCGGGATGCAACTCGCCGAAGTATCCGATGGTGCTGCCGTCGACCACGCAGCGCGCGGCACGCGCCGGGTTCAGCCAGCGCGGCAGCAGTCCACTCTCGGGCGGAAAGGCGTCAAAATAGACCGAGCGCGAGGCAAAGCGGCCAGTGATGGCTTCGACGAGTCCTTTGAGATCGTAAAAATCGATGGCGCGGGCAGAGTGGAGCCCATCTCGGAGCTGCCCGGTGGCGCCAAAGGCAAGCCCCTGCGCCTCATCCACGCGTTCAGGCGAACCGGTGAAGACGGTGCCCATCTCGAAGAGCCGTACATCGTCGACATTGCGGTTCAGGTTGTGAGCCAGCATGGTGAGCATGCCTGGTACTAGCGATGGGCGAAGCATGCCGGCTTCTTCGCTGAGCGGATTATCCATGGCCACGGCAACGCCTGGCTGCGCGGCAAATGTCGCTGCGTCGGTTGCAGAACAGAAAGTGGAGGAGATGGCTTCGTGATAGCCGGCCGCGAGGAGCAGTTCGCGGATCGCCGCGTGCTTAGGCGCGTGCGGAAGCTCCAGCACCGTGCCGGAAAAACTAGGCAGCGTGTTCGCAAAGCGGTTGTAGCCGTAGACCCGCGCTACCTCTTCGATGAGGTCGATCTCGCGCTCCAGATCGAGCCGCCAGCTGGGCAGCGTGACCGCATAATGCCCCTCTGCGGTTTGTGACAGCGTGCAGCCGAGCGCACGCAGCACACCGGTGGCGACCTCGTCAGTGATGCCGTGGCCTTCACTGGTGCGCCCCAGCAGCTGCGCGCAACGGGTGACGGAGAAGGGGACAGGACGCCGGGCCGCAACTCGCGCGAGAACTTGCGGGATAACGACGTCGACAAATTCGCCTTCGATGTGGCCGCCGCCTTCCAAAATCAGTTGTGAGACCAGAGCGGACGCGACCGGCGGTGCGTGGAAGTCCGCGCCGCGCTCGAAGCGATGCGAGGCGTCGGAATGGATGCCGTGTCGACGGCTCATGCGGCGCACCACAGCTGGCTCGAACCATGCGGCTTCGACCAGGATGTTTTTCGTCTGGGACGTAATCATGGTGTCCCAGCCGCCCATGACGCCGGCGAGCCCCAGCGCTTTCTTCTCATCCGCCACGACGACATCATCGGCATCGAGCACACGATCAACACCGTCGAGCGTCTTCAGCCGCTCGCCAGGACGAGCGCGGCGAACGAGGATGGCGCCCTCGATCTTGTCGAGATCGAAGGCGTGCGTGGGGTGACCCATGCCGAAGAGCACGTAGTTGCTGGCGTCGACGGCATTGAGGATGAGCTTCTGGCCAAGAGCGGCGAAGCGCTCTGCAACGATGCCCTGCGACGGACCGATCTTTACGCCGCGCAGGATGCGGGCGGTGAAGCGGCCACAGGCTTCGGGTGCTTCAATGCGAACAGGATGACCCGTGCCCACTTTCGCTGCGGGGAGCGTTGTATCGAGCGGCGCAAGCGTGAGTCCATAGATCGCGGCTGCCTCGCGCGCGACGCCATAGTGGTTCATCGCATCGACGCGGTTGGTGGTGATGTCCATCTCGAACAATGACCCGCCAACCGGAGGCGCAACATCGAAGACACCCTCGACAGCAATGCCGCGCAGAGTTAAGTCGTCCGCGAGTTGGCGATCGGTGGCGACAAGTGTGGGTAGATAAGAGCGCAGCCAGGAACTCAGTACGTTCATGCGAACTGCTCCAGGAAGCGCACGTCACCGGAGTAGAGCAGGCCGATGTCACTGACGCCGTACTTCATCATCGCGATGCGGTCCAGTCCCATGCCGAAGGCGAAGCCGGAGATCTTTTCGGGGTCGTAGGCCGGCTGTTTTTCACGGACGAAACCGTAGATCGCGGGATCCACCATGCCGCAGCCGAGCAGCTCGATCCAGCCGGAGTGCTTGCATTTGCGACATCCTTTGCCGCCACAGAAGATGCAGGAGATCTGCACGTCTGCACTCGGCTCAGTGAAGGGGAAGAACGATGGGAAGAAGCGCGTCTTCACGCTGGAGCCAAAGAAGGCCTTCATCGCGTAGTCGAGCGTGCCCTTCAGGTCGGCGAAGGTGATGCCCTCATCGACACAGAGACCTTCGAGTTGGTGGAAGATGGGCGAATGCGTGGCGTCGGCGGCATCGTTGCGGTGTACCTTGCCGGGGATCACGAGCCGGATCGGCGGCGGCTGCTGCTCCATGGTGCGGATCTGCACCGGCGAGGTGTGGGTGCGCATCAGCAGGCGATCGCGCAGCGGCTTCCGCTCCTGGTGGGCGACGACGAGAGTGTCCTGCGTGTCGCGTGCCGGGTGGTTAGGCGGAAAGTTGAGCGACTCGAAGTTGTAGTAGTCCGTCTCAACCTCCGGGCCAGTCGCGACCGAGTAGCCGATGGACGCGAAGATGCGCACGGCCTCATGCCAGGTGCGCAGGATGGGGTGCTCGGCGCCAAGCTGCGGACGGGTGCCCGGGAGGGTGACGTCGATGGCTGTGCCGGATGGCGGCGTAGCGCTTGCCGGCCGCGGCGTCGGTGAGGAGGTTTTCGATCCGCTCTTTCAGGCTGTTGAAGCGCTGGCCGAGTGGGCGGCGCGCCTCCGCTGGAGCGGTTTTCAGCCAGGCATCGCTGACGGTCTTGAGGCGGCCGTGCTTGCGCCCAAGCCATTCCAGCCGGAATTGCTCCACGGCATCGGCGCCGTCGAGCGAGCCGGCGGCGCGCTCCAGATCAGTAGTCAGGAGAGCAAAAGCTCGGTCCAGCGCGGCATCGTCATAGCCGCCAAGTTCAGGAATCGAATCGTCTGGCATGGTCAAACGTCAGGATAAATCAGCATGCGGTTGATTCGGACCGCGGCGGTTGTGGCTGTCATTGAGGGCGCGTATGCTGGCCTGCGCTGGGTGGGGGTTCTCCCCAGCACGATCCCGACACAGCGAAATGCGAGGAGATATCCATGAGCCAGAATTTGACACCGTACCTGACCGTGAGCGACGCTGCCGCGGCCATCGATTTCTACAAGAAGGCATTTGGCGCCGAGGAGGTGGCTCGCCACACAGCGCCCGACGGCAAGCGACTGATGCATGCCTCTCTGAAAGTGCTGGGCATGGACCTGATGCTCTCCGACGACTTTCCCGAGCACATGGGCCGCAGCCGCACGCCGGAGGCCTTAGGCGGATCGCCGGTGACCCTGCATCTGCACACCGACGATGTGAACACGCTTTGGGCCAATGCCGTCGCGGCGGGCGCGAAGGTGACGATGCCGCTGCAGGACCAGTTCTGGGGCGATCGCTATGGGCAGTTCACCGACCCGTTTGGCCATTCGTGGTCGGCGGGCCAGACGCTTAAGACCGTGACTCCGGAGGAGCTGGAAGTGGGCGCCAAAGCGGCGTTTTAGACTGCTGCAGACACAAGGGGCGCGGCTGATGGCCGCGCCCCTTTTTCATTGCTACGCAGGTTCGGCTTAGGCCGCGATCTGCCCATGGTCGGCGGCATGGGCCTCGCGCGAGCGGCGAAGCAGTGCTTCCGCGCCGAAGGCTACGCCCGTGACCAGCAGGGTGGAGACGAGATCGTTGCGATAGAACGGCAGCGCGGACGCGTAGCAGGCGGTGAGTCCGCCGAGGGAGTGCGGGTACATGTTGGAGCCGACCCAAACCGCGTAGTTGCTGACGGCAAAGAAGGAGGTCGATGCCAGCACCGAGCCGGTGACGACGCGGGTCACATTGGTCCGCTGCTTCAGCAGCAAGGAGCCCAGCACCAGCACCGCGGCATACCAGACCCAGGTGATGAGGTAGTCCTGCGCGTGGAAGGCCATGCGATAAACGCGCGTGGTGAGATAGACGTCCATCGCCATGAACGGCACGATGGCCCAGGCTGCCTGGCGGAGGGGACGCCGCGCGCCGAAGTAGAGCAGCGAGCCGCCAACGGCGGTGAAGTTGAACCAGCCGGAGAGAGCGGCAAGGCGGCTAGCAAGAGCGGCCAGAATCAGGACGAACGCGGACATAGCGGAACCTCGATCCGTTCATGCGAACGCCAGGTAGGTGCTCGCAGGGAACAATCTATCTTATCGCGACAGCGGTGGAATCCTGTAAGAACATGTCGCGACATACGTCCTTCAATCCTGCGGGCGTCCCTCCATGTAAGTGGCCTCAATCTGTCCGTTGGGCGCAACGAAGACAGAACCGGACAGCGGCTTGCGGCGCTCATGGGTGCCGAACCAGTCGGTGTAGCCGAAGCGCATGTCGTGGAAGTTCACCTGCTCGAGGTGCTGATTGGCATCCTGGGGCATGTCAGGCGGACTGCCGGGGCCGATGTCTTCGACCAGGGGGAACTGCGACCAGTCGAGATAGACACGGCCCAGCCATGAGCGCTTGGCCGCAGCGACGGCCGGTGTGACTGCGGGCTTGTAGATCGCGCCGGTGGTCTCATCGATATCGACGCTGTCGTTATTGACGCTATTGGGGAGCGTACGCACATCTGCGAAGTGGTAAGCGTTGTCCGTTTCGACGATGCCCTGCCAGCGGAACGGATTGATGGGGTAGGGCTCCGCGGCGACGCGGAGCACCGGCCGGCCGAACGAGGTCTGCTGCAGCAGATGGACTGCAAGGGAGTGTTCCGTGCTGCGCAGTGCATAGAGCGCGGCCACGCCGATCAGCGCGGCGATGGCCCAACCGCGGCCGCGAAAAACATTCCTGCGCTTGGAGATTTCGCGGTCCACCAGACCAAGCATCGCCGGGGCCACAAGGGCGCTGAGCAGCATGACAAACATTACGGGTTCGAAGATAAAGACGATGTCCCAGGAGTACCAACGCGGGTTCCAGGGCGCGAAGGGGCGGATGCCGTAGTTGTTGGTGTAGTCGAGCAGGAGATGGCTAAGATCGGCGATCAGCGCGAAAAGCCAGAGCAGGAGCCAGCGCGGCGCAATGGGAGGCTGCTTTCGTCGCAGGCGATGGAAGCCCCAGCAGAAGAGC
Organism: uncultured Acidobacteriaceae bacterium; assembly: GCA_963737035.1. GTDB lineage: Bacteria > Acidobacteriota > Terriglobia > Terriglobales > Acidobacteriaceae > KBS-83. Next base: position 209,383 of record CAVTRJ010000005.1, read on the forward strand.
GTGACCACCGACGCGACCAGCGGCGCCGCCAGGAAGGTGTGGGTGAAGCCGCGATGGTGCTGGAAGGCGACCAGCGGTCCACGAAAGCCCCAGAACACATCGAGGTCCGGCGTTTCGGCGGCCAGCGTCATGGCCAACGTGGCGTACGCGGTCTTGCGATTAAAACCGGCGCGGCCCAGGCATGCGCCGGTAAGGAAGTGAGTGACTGGTTCCATGGTCGATGACGGACGTTGAGCGCTCGAGGGAAGCATACAGGCACACCGCCCGCATCTCTATAATCCGGGACGATGGCCGAGCGAGCGAGACAGTCACCAACACAAACGAAAACAGAGGCGCTGCGCGAGAAGATCCGGCACCACGAGAATCTGTATTACGTGCTCGACTCGCCGGAGATCGAGGACGCCGAGTTCGATGCGTTGATGCGTGAGCTGAAGGAGATCGAGGCCGCGCATCCGGAATGGATCACGCCCGATTCGCCCACGCAGCGGGTTGGCGGCAAGCCGAAGGCGGGCTTCGCCAAGGTCGCGCATTCGCGGCCGATGCTCTCGCTCGACAACGTGAACACGCCGGAGGAACTGGCAGATTGGGATCGGCGCGTGCGGGCGCTGGCGGGCGACGCAGAGATTGCCTATGTAACCGAGCTGAAGCTGGATGGGCTTTCGCTCGCGCTCCATTACACGGCAAATGCGAACGGTGGCGCCGTGCTGGCGCGTGCCATCACGCGAGGCGACGGCACCATTGGCGAGGATGTGACCAGCAATGTGCGAACGATCCGCTCGGTGCCACTGTCGATTTCGCCGGAGAAGATGAAGAAGAGCAAGCTGCCGGTGCCGTTTGAAGTGCGCGGCGAGGTAGTGATGCCGATGGCCGCCTTCCTGAAGATGAATCAGGAGCGCGAGGCGCTGGGCCAATCGCCCGCTGCCAATCCGCGCAATTTCGCGGCGGGCACCATCCGCACCATCGAACCCAATGTCGTGGCGCAGCGACGGTTGGATTTTTATGGCTACTTCGCGCTGCAACTCGCGCCTGGTTCTGAAGGCGAAAACGCCTTTGCCACGCAGGTGGAGACGCTCGACGCGCTGACGACAGCGGGATTCCGCGTGAACCCGCATCGAGAGGCGCGCAAGTCGCTCGACCAGCTTCAAGACTTCGTCGCGCGCGCAGAGGAGCAGCGTGCCTCGCTTGGTTACGAGATCGATGGCGTGGTCATCAAGGTGAACAGCACTGCGGTGCAGAAGCGGCTGGGATTCACGGGGAAGGCGCCACGCTGGGCGGTGGCGTACAAGTTCACCGCACGCGGCGGCGTGACGCGGCTGGAAGACATCACGGTGCAGGTGGGGCGCACCGGAAAGCTGACGCCAGTAGCCGTGCTGAGCGCGGTGGCGATCGGCGGCATCACCGTGACGCGCGCGACGCTCCACAACGCTGATGAAATCGAGCGGCTGGGCGTCAAGATCGGCGACTTTGTGCGCGTGGAGCGCGGTGGGGATGTGATTCCGAAGATCGTCGAAGTCGTCGAGGACAAGGACCATCCGCGGGGTCACAAATCTTTTCACTTTCCGGCGCATTGCCCGGTGTGCGGCAGCGAGATCGTCCGCACCGAGGGCGAGGCCGACTACCGCTGCGTGAACGTGGATTGTCCAGCGCGGCTGCGGGAGAGCCTGCTGCATTTCGCCTCACGCAATGTGATGAACATCGATGGCATGGGCGAGGCCGTGGTGGTGCAGTTGATGGAACGCGGACTCGTGCGCTCGATCGCGGACCTCTATTCACTCACCACCGAAAAACTGCTGACCTTGGAGCGCATTGGACAGAAGACGGCCGACTCTCTGATCGCAGAAATCCAGCAATCGAAGAAAGCGCCGCTCGATCGCGTGCTGTTTGGGCTGGGCATCCGATTTGTTGGCGAACGGACGGCGCAGCTGCTGGCGGACGCTTTCGGATCGATGGATGCGCTGCTCACGGCAACACCGGAAGAGCTGGAGCGCGTGCAGGAAGTGGGACCGCGAGTGGCCGCAGCGGTGCATGAATTTTTCGCCGAGCAGCGGAATCGTGAGCTGATCGAGCGCCTGCGCGCAGCGGGCCTGACGTTTACCGCGGAGCGACGCAAACGAAGCGCCAAGTTCGAAGGGCTCACGTTTGTGCTCACCGGAACATTGCCCACGCTGACACGCGAGGACGCGAAAGAACGCATCGAAGCATCGGGCGGCCGGGTGTCCGGCTCTGTCAGCAAGAAGACGAACTATGTCGTGGCGGGCGAGGAAGCCGGCTCCAAGCTGGACAAAGCCCGCGACCTGAAGGTGCCGGTGATCGGCGAAGCAGAACTACTGGAGATGCTTGGATGAAAAATGGATTGCCGCTGTTGAAGACGCTTGCTCTCGTGGCCGTGCTGGGAACCGTGCCCGCGGCGCTGGCGCAGAACCTGCCGGCCGGCGTGGGTGGCTACTGGAAGATCACGAAGATGCTCCCGAAGAAGCCGGTCGCTACGCCTGCGTGCACTGCCAACCCGGCGTTCTTCTCAAAGATGTCCCGGGGCTCGCGCGTGCTCATGAGCGACCGCAACATCGTGTGGGGTGGGGCCTCGGCAACAGATCCGGCGGCGCGCGTCAGCATGGTGGATCCGGGGGAGTTCAGCGCACAGCATTCGCAGGCTGGCGCAACGATGCATGAGCTTGGTCTCGATCGCGGCTCGAAGGTCGAGGTGCTTCACCTTGGCTCGCCCGGCACGCTGCCGTTCGACACCATCGTGCTCCTTGACCCGAGCAGGCTCTACTTTGAGCGCTGCGGCATCTTTATGGAGGCCGTGCACGACAGCGGCTTTGTCGCGCCGCCGCTGCCGAATGAGCGCTGACGTCTACTTTGGGGCGAAGTAGCCAGTGCGCGCGTGGACCACATAGCCGCTGCGGAGCGCCGTGAGATAGATGGTGCGGAAGGAGCCATCCGCGCGGAAGTCTGCCGGTTTATAGGCAAGCGAGTACTGCGACCGCAGCTCTTCCTCGATGCGATGGAACTCGTTGGCGATGTCTTCAATCCGCTGGGGATACAGCGCGGTGCCGCCGGTCGCGAGCGCCATCTTCTTCAGCACATCGTCGCCGCGCTCGCGCGTCGGACTGGTGTTGGTGCTGATGCTGTAGATCGTGGTCTCTGCGCGCTGGCACATCTTGATCGCGTCATCCAGATAGGCGCGGCTCTGGTTGTCGTCGCCGTCTGAGACCAGGATGAGCGCCTTGCGTACCTCGGCATTCTCCGGAACGCCTCGCAGCATCTGGTCGCGGCATGCCCTGTAGACGGCGTCGTAGAGCGCGGTGCCGCCGCCCGGCTTCAGGCGGTTCAGTCCGGTCTCCAGCAGGTCCGGGTTGTTGGTGAAGCCTTGCGTGACGTAGGAGGTGACATCGAAGCCCATGATGAATGCGCGGTCGGTACGCGGACGCAGGATGTCGAGCAGAAACTCCGTAGCGGCTTGCTGCTCGAATTTGAAACGCGCGCGGATGGATGTGCTGGCGTCGATGACCAGACCCACGCGTAAGGGCTGATTCGTCTGCTGCCTGAAGCTATAGACCTGAGCGGGCGCGCGCTGATCGTCGAGAAGCGCGAAGTCGTGCTGCTGCAGATTGTTGACGAATCGCCCGTGATGATCCGTCACCGTGAAGGTGAGGTTGACCTCGTTCACGTTCTGTTTCAGCGTGTAGGTGCCCTGCTCGTCGCCCGGCGCGGCCTGCTCCGGCTCCTGATCGCTGGCGGGGTTCTGGTTCGACGGCGCCGCCTGAGCCGGAGTTGGAGATGTTGATGGTTGCTGCGCGGGAGGCGCGGGCGGCTGCGTGGCTGGAGTTGGCGGAGCCTGGGGCGCGGGCGTCTGGGGTTTCGGCGCTGGTGCAGGCGTTGTCTGGCCCGGTGCATTGGGCAGCGTGTTCGGTGGGGCCGACTGTTGCGCAGTTCCCTGGGCCGCCGGAGCGGACGGAAGGGCGGTAGGCTGAGCCGCAGTCTGCGCGGCAAGCGGGAGCGTACTGAGAAGCAAGCCTGTCAGCAAAACGCCAGAGACGCAGTGACATAAGCTGAAGCGGCGGCAGCCCGAACGGCCCTGGGCAGAGGGATGACGAGGACTCATGGAGGCTGCTTTCATTGTATGCGTTCCCTGCCCGCAGAAGCGGCTGCTGGTGCAGAGAGGCGCTGAGTGATCAACTCGGTCGTTAATTGTTTGAGAAACTGCTCCAACTCCGCAGGCAGCGGCGCCTCAAAGGCCAGCGGTCGCCCCGTGACCGGATGCGCGAGCGCAAGCTCGGCCGCGTGCAGGAAGTTGCGTTCGAGCTGAAGTGTCGGGTGTGCTGCGCCAGGTTCGGCTGCTTTGCGGCGCGGAGTGTGTGCGCGGCCGGTTGCCGGAGCCAAATGAATCTGCGCGGGCGCGCCGTAGAGCGTGTCGCCCACAACCGGATGGCCCAGCGACGCCATGTGGACGCGGATCTGGTGAGTGCGTCCGGTTTCGATGCGCACCGAGACCAGAGTGAAGCGGCCGAAAGGCGATTCGATGCGGCGCAGCACACGATAGTGACTGATGGCGGAGCGCCCGTCGTCGCGGCGGGTGGTCATGCGTGTGCGGCGCACAGTGTCGCGGCTGATGGCGGCGTTCACCGTTCCGTTGTCGGCAGTCACAGCACCATGCACCAGCGCGATGTAGGTCTTGCGCACCTGGCGGCGCGCGAACATGTCGGCCAACTTCGCGTGTGCCTTGTCGTGCTTCGCCACTAGCAGGAGCCCGCTCGTCTGCTTGTCCAGCCGATGCACGATGCCGGGACGCAGCGCTCCACCGTGCGAGGAGAGCTCCTGAAAGTGATGCAGCAGCGCATTCACCAGCGTGCCGCGGTTGCGTACGTCATCGGTGGAACCGGCGCCGGCGTGCACCATCATGCCGGCAGGTTTGTTGATGACCGCGAGGTCGTCGTCCTCGTAGACGATGTCGAGCGTGATGGCCTCGGGCACGGCACGGAGTGGCCGCGCTTCAGCTTCCCCGGTGACGGAGATTTGCTCGCCGCCGCGCAGCTTCAGGCTGGCCTTCGGCGCCTTGCCTTCGAGCAGGACCTTGGCTTCGGACAGCAGCCACTGGACACGCGCACGGCTGACCTCCAGCGCTTCGACCAGATACTGGTCAAGCCGGCGGCCGGCGGCCTCTGCTGGAACCACGAGCATGCGCAAGGCAGTTGCCGTATCAGGCATGGTGCACCGCAGACTGCGATTCCCGATTTTGCGATCCTGGAGGTTGCGATCCTTGATGTTTCGATCGTGGACTGAGCCAGCACGCGCCGCCGAGCACCACCATCAACATGGCAATGGCCTGCGCGGACGTGACCACGTGCAGGAAAACAGATGCCTCGGCGTAGTCGCCCGACAGAGGCGCAAGCACAAAGCGGAGGACGCCCTCTGCAAAGAGCGCCGTGCCGAGCACATGCGCTGGCCGGCTTTCGTGACGCAGCATCGTGACCAGAACCGCGGCAAGCGCGAAGTGCGCGATGGCTGTGTAGAGCTGTACCGGATGCAGTGCGACGCCGAGCGGCACGCCCGTGGTGCGCGCGGCAAAGCGGCTCGAGTAGACGACGCCCCAGCGCACACTTGCCGGAGCCCCATAGTGGGATCCAGCCGCGAAGTTGCCGATGTCGAGAATTGCAGCAGCCAGCATCACCGCGGGCGCTGCCGCATCGAGCGCACGCAGGAGAGGGACGTGAAGGCGCAGCAGGTAGAGGATGACTGCAACCGCCGCCAGCAACACACCGAAGATCGCCGCGCTACCGGATGCCAATGTGCCGGCGCTCAGGATGAGCAGCGGCGCTTCGAGAAAGCCGCGCCAATTGGCGATGACAACTGCCAGCCGCGCTCCGACCACGATGGACACTACGGCGATCACGCCGGCGTTCTGGATCTTTGCCGCCTCTAAATCGATGCGGCGCGCGATGCTGGTCCAGAGCGCTATGCCGCAAAAAGCCGCGACAACTGCAAGGACTCCATAGGTGGAGATCACAAACGCGCCGAACTGGAGGAAGCGAGGATACATTCGCTAAGGCAGTGATCCTGCAACGCAGTGAGAGAGATTCGGCGGGAAGAGAAAGAACAAAACCGACCCACGGGGCCGTGCGGTGCGCGCTGGTGAACCCGTCCTAAGACGGTGGGACTCTCCGCAGCTCTTTAGGCATTCCGGACTGGCGGACACTGCACACCGAGCCAATTATTCGAGTCGAGTCCCTGTTCAAGAATTATAGGTTCTACCAGCGTTAGCTCCGCACCTGCTTTGCAGGCCGGTTTCTGTTTCGGATGCTACCGAGCGGCGCGACGGTTTGCAAGCTACCCGTTTGGGGGATGGCCCACCGGTTTGAAAACTGTGCAGCATCCGGGAACGTTGCATCTAAGTTTCGCCGCGATCTCGCTCTCCAGCCGTCGGCTCTTCCTTTTGCGATGAGGCAGTGATCTGACCGGACCGATCGAGGTCCTCAAATATGTCGAGCTCTTCCGCACGTTGTGTCAGCGGCCGCGGCAGGCGTTTCGTTGGCTGCACACCGAGCGTGCGCAGCATCTCCACCTGGCGCACCAGATTGCCGCGTCCAGTTGCAAGCTTGCCCATCGCCGCATCGTAAGTGCCCCGTGTACGTTCGAGTTGCGCGCCCAGGGCGCTCAGGTCATCGACAAAGCCGACGAACTTGTCGTACAGGTCGGCGCCGCGTGTTGCGATCTCTTGCACGTTGCGCACCTGCTCTTCCTGCTTCCACAGATGCGCCACGGTGCGCACGACAAAGAGCAATGTGCTGGGCGAGACCAGCAGAATGTTCTTCTCCCACGCATCCACCCACAGCGTGTTGTCTGTCTCCAACGCCAGCAGGAACGCCGGCTCGATGGGCACGAAGAGAATGACGAAATCCAGCGTCTCCAGGCCGGGAAGACGGTGATAGTTGCGGGCCGCAAGATCGCGGATGTGTTCGCGCAGGGAGGCGCAATGGCGTGCGGCGGCATGCTTTCGTAACGCCTCGTCTGTCGTCGCGCAGTAGGTCCCGTAATCGACAAGCGACACCTTGGCGTCGACGACGAGCTTGCGATCTCCCGGCAGATGCAGGACGACATCCGGCCGCGCGCGCGTCGCATCCGCCCTCGTGATCGTCTCCTGCAGCGTGTACTCGTGGCCGCGGCGGAGTCCCGCCGCTTCGAGGATGCGCTCCAGCACGACCTCGCCCCAATCGCCCTGCGTCTTCGCGGAGCCCTTCAGCGCCTGCGTCAGGTCCCTGGCCTCGGCAGCGAGCCGTTGATTCATCTCTAGTAGTGAAGTCACCTGCTGCGCCAGCGCGCTGCGGTCCTTGCTCTCCTGCACGTAGACCTGATCGACCTTGGATTGGAATTCCTGGAGCCGCGTTTTGAGCGGATCGAGGAGCTGCCCCAAATTTGACTGATTCTGCTCCGCAAAGCGGCGTGACTTCTCCTCCAGAATGTCATTCGCGAGCACGCGGAACTGATCGGCCATAAGATCGCGTCCATCGTCCAGGCGCGCTTGCGCGGTGCGCTCGGCAGCCAGAGTGGCGTCCAGCGCGGCGACTTGGCTGCGCAATTGCGCTGCCTCCTCGGCCACTGCCGCGCGCCGGGAAAGCGCCGCCAGATAGCCCCCGAGCGCCCCGATGGCGAGGCAGGCAAGCGCCGCGAAGAAATAGCCCGTGAGGTTCATAACCACTCTTTCGCAATGTACGACCGGACGCTGCTGTTGTGGCGGCAATCCGGCCAGGTTGCCCGCCTTTACACCCCAGACCCCCCTCAGTAGACTTGGAGGTTCGGGAGCCGCATCCACACACCGGGATGCAGGCGTGCCGTTGGTGCGCCTGCACTTCGCGCACCTGATAGTCTCAAAGTGATTCAGTTCATTCGATTTTTGAGGAGATACGCATGGCAGCAGTGGACGAGAAGGTAAAGCAGATCATCGTAGAGCAGCTCCAGGTGGATGAGGCGGAGGTGACGCCCAGCGCCTCGTTTCAAGAAGATCTGGGTGCGGATTCGCTCGATGTGGTGGAGTTGGTGATGCAGTTTGAAGAAGCCTTCGATATGGAGATCCCCGACGAAGACGCCGAGAAGATCAAGACCGTCAAGGATGCGACCGAATACATCGAGAAACACGCGAAAGGCGGCAAGTAACCTTGCGTTGCGATCGACGGGTAGTGGTGACGGGGCTTGGCCTCATTGCCGGACCCGGAAATACGACTCCGGAGCTCTGGCAGAATCTGCTGGCCGGCAAGAGCGGCATGGCGCCGATCACCGGCTTCGACACCACCGGCTTTCCTGTCACCTTCGCGGCCGAGGTGAAGAACTTCGACCCACTGCAGTTCATTGAGAAGAAGGAAGCGCGCAAGATGTCGCGCTTCATCCACTTCGCCCTCGCCGCGACCGACGAGGCAATGAAGCATTGCGGCCTCCAGGTGACTCCCGCAAATGAAGAGCACGTTGGCGTTCACATCGGCTCGGGCATCGGCGGATTCGACATTATCGAGCGCGAGCACAGCAATATGCTGAACGGCGGCCCGCGCAAGATTTCACCATTCTTCATTCCCGCCGCCATCGTGAACCTGGCCGCAGGTCAGGTGAGCATCCGCTACGGCGCTAAGGGCCCGAATCAAGCGACCGCCACTGCCTGCACCACCAGCGCGCATTCCATCGGAGACGCATATCGCATCATCCAGCGCGGCGATGCCGACGTGATGATCGCCGGTGGCTCGGAAGCCGCCATCACTCCCATGGGGGTTGGCGGATTCGCAGCGATGAAGGCGCTCTCCACGCGCAACGACGATCCGGAACACGCCTGCCGTCCCTTCGACAAGGACCGGGATGGCTTCATCGTCGGCGAGGGCGCGGGCATCTTGATTCTGGAAGAGCTGGAACATGCAAAGGCGCGTGGCGCGAAGATTCTGGCGGAGATTGTCGGCTACGGCATGAGCTCCGACGCGTATCACATGACCGGCATGGCGCCGGAGGGCGAAGGCTGTTTTCGCGCCATGAACAATGCGCTCAAGTCTGCCGGGCTCTCCCCGGACAACATCGGTTACGTGAACGCGCACGCGACTTCCACGCCGCTGGGCGATGCACTGGAATCCGCTGCGATGAAGAAGCTCTTTGGCCAGCGCGCACTGAGCGGCGAGATGCCTGTGAGCTCCACCAAGTCGATGACCGGTCACCTGCTGGGCGGCGCGGGCGGACTGGAAGCGGGCATCACAGTGATGGCGCTGATCGAGCAGATTGCCCCGCCGACGACGAATCTGGTGAACCAGGACCCCGTCTGCGAACTGCACTACGTGCCGAACAAGCCGCAGAAAATCCAGGCGGAGTACGCGCTGTCGAACTCCTTCGGGTTTGGCGGAACAAATGGCTCGCTGATCTTCCGGCGCTGGACTGACTAGCTCGTTGTTTTCCGTACGGCAGAGCGCTGCGCGAATTACGCAGCGCTTTCGAATTTCTAGTTCATCGCGGCCTTCAGATGCGGTCCAGGATCAAAATTGGCAGTGAGTTGTTGCACGCCAACGTGAACCTGAAACCGAAGCGCCGCTTCAGCGCACGCCGGAGGCGAGCAGCGCCGATGATTTCGATGGGCTCGCGGGATCGGGACGAGGTTTCAGGTATGTCCTGTAGACCGAGATGTGGAAGCAGGACTGCTTGAATTCCTCCTCCACATCGATCTTGCCCGCGGTCTGCAGCGGCAGCAGATAAGCGCGCATCCACGCCACTTCCGATGACGTGAGCCCCTTCTTCGCGATGTCCACGGCTTGGCCGGTAAGGTGCGGCGAGGCCACGTCACCCTCCGCGGGCGCTGCATTTCCGTTGATGTGCAAGAGGTGCCGCTGGTATTCGACGGTGCGCACCGCGGAGTTGATCTGCAGTGGCTTGCGGAAGCGCTCGTAGTGAACGCGAGCGAGATCGGTGAGGAATTCGCCGGTCCACACGCGACAGTATCGGCGGTTCGCCGGCAGCCGGCTGTCCACCCGAATGGAAGCGAGCTGCGGCAGCGCGATCAAGCTGCCCTGCCGGCGCAATGTGAGCAGGTCGTCGTCGTCTTTGACGCGGAGAATACCCTCCTGCTCGGCACGCTCGTTCTGGCGCACCAGCGATTCATGGTTCCCGCGCAGCGGCGGTAGATTCATGCGGGCTAGTGGCTGTTCCGGCAGGTTCAGAGATGCAGATTGGGAATCGTCATCGGTATCTTCGCCACGCGCTACGCGCTGAGTTTCCTCACGCGCCGCGGCGCGAACCGCTTCGGTGCCGTGTTTCCGAGCGTGCTCGAGAGCGCGGGCGGTGTGCGGGCGCACATGGTGCTTGCGGGTCCGAGCACTATGCGGGTGCACCACCCGCGCGCCGGCGCTTCGCACGGAGGCGGGCACGCTATGCACGTGATGACGTGTTCCATCGTGCCGCCGGGACGCCAACGCCGACGACGGCATCAGCCAAAAACCAAGGCAGAGGAGCACAGCTATCGCTGCATAATCACGACGATCAAATTGAAGACAAGGGTGAAGACAGCGCATGCCCGAGAGCAGGTGCGCGAAGAATGCCAGAGATCTTCATGCTAGCTCTCGGGACCGCCGCCGCGAAGTGCCCAGTCGGATACGTTCGCGTCAGAAGACCCGCAAATGTTGTGGATTTCGGAAGGATCGTAGTCGTGACGGCTACGATTCGAATGCGGCAGCGCCTGCTTCCGCAACGGCCTGGTCCTGCTTGCCAAGTCCCCCGCTTACGCCGATCGCGCCGACCACCTTGCCTGCCTTCTTCAGCGGAATGCCGCCGGCGAAGATCATGACTTTGCCGCCGTTCGATGCGTGAATGCCGAAGAACTGATCGCCGGATTGCGAATTCTCTCCGAGGTCCTGGGTTGCGATATCGAACGCCCGCGCAGTCCACGCTTTGTTAATAGAGATGTTTACCGAGCCCAGCCATGCGCCGTCCATGCGCACGTGGGCCACCAGGTTGCCGCCCTCATCAGCCACCGCTATGTTCATGGGCTGCCCGATTTCTTTCGCCTTTTTCTCCGCCGCCGCAATCACGCGGCGCGCTGCATCCAGCGTCACTTCACTTGCCATAAATGTTTTGCCTTTCTGCTTTGCATGCGTGGCAGGATTCTACGTGGTTCCGCGGAGCTCTGCCTCTTTCACTACGATGCGCGTGCGGGTGTCGCGGCTGGAGTGCATTCCCCGCTCAGTTTTGATGACGTGTCAGATAGACGGCGCAGTCTTCCGCGCTGGAGCCGACGCGGTCGGCCAGCCGGTCGCTTGCATCCATTGCTACGGTTGCGCTCCACACCTGCTGCAGATACGGCGCACGATCCAGAGCATCGCGCAGCTCGTGATTGATGTAGATGACGGCAGCCTCTCGCGGCTCCTCACTGAGGGAACGGCCAAGATTGCGGAGCACCTTCTCCAGCACCGGGCGGCAGAAGGGGTGATACAGATACACGAGCAGCGGCCCGCTGGGGAACCGGTAGTTCGCCGCATCTTCGAGGAGAACGCGCATGGGTGCGACATCGCGCGCCTCTGCCCGCCGGGCGACAGCATAGCGCGCGACATTCTCGGCCGCGATGCGATGCAGTTGCGGCGCGATCTCTACGCCAATGACCTCCGCGAAGGGGTACTCGGAGGCCAGCAGCACGGCGCGGCCTTTGCCGCACCCCAGATCGATGAAGGTAGCCGACCGCCGCAACGATTCCGGCACTCGCGCCATGACATGGTGAAAGACCGAGGGACCGATGCCGTAGTACGCCGTGTTCCACGCATCGCTGGGGCTGCCGGTCTTTAGATCGACGCCCCAGACGAGTCCGCTGGTGTCGACGTCATATTGACGATCGAACTCGTGCTCGGCGGTTGGCAACCAGGTGGTCGTGTCGGAGGCCGAAGGCCGGACGCGGCGCAACCGCTGCCGCAGCTGGTCGCTGGCCGTCCGCATGGCCGCGGCCCAGCCATGATTCGCCACCATCTGCCTCACAGCTCGTGCAGTCCGCCTTGCATACATAGGCATATCTATTTTGCACGGTGGCCGTGCCCGGGCAACAGGCCCACGGCCAGGTTGACTTCTGTCGCTGGAACCGTCAATCCGGTAACCAGGTAATCACGTCGTTGCGAAAAGGATAAACAATTTCAATCAAGATGCTTCATTTGTATGATTTGCGGTGACATATCCCAGCAACAATGAGAAATTTACATTACACAAGTTACTAATTTCATGGCTGGCGCACCCCGGAAAGTGCAGTCCCCAGTAAGGGGTTAACTACACGGTCTGCAGCGGTTTCGCTTGGTCATTTCCACGATGCGTGGGATTCTCACTTTCACGCGCAGTACAGAAAAAGATGCACTTGAAGTACGGGAGGCACCACATGAAGACTTTGATCGTTTCACTAGCAGTCGCCGCTGCCTCGGCAACCTGCCTTGCCCAATGCCAAAGCAATCGGATTTCATTGAATCAGGAACTCCACGAGACCGGCAGCACGGTAGTCGCCACAGTGGAAGCTGCGGTTCCGGTTCCGGATTCCTCTTTTCACCTGGATGGCATCAACTACATCGTGCATGTGGATCGCGTCCTGAAGGGACGCATGATCGACCGCGATGTCGTCGACATCTTCAGCGAGAACAGCCCGACCAAATTCCCGATGCAGATTGGCAAACAGTATCTGCTCTTCGTCCATCGCAACTACGACGACTATGAGGTGGACAACTGCGGCAATTCCGGTCTGCTCCAGGCTTCCAGCATTGACAGCCTCGCGAAGCTGAAGGAATACGCGAAGAAGTAGGCGGCTCCTGTTCTTTGAAACACTGCAGTCCTTTGGTTCTCCAGGCTAGTCGTTGTGATCAGGCTGACGAGAGCGCCTACGCGGGCGCTCTCGTTGCATTTGAGCCCCTCAATGCACGCGTTCGTGCCGGTAGCCGGCCGCGGTCAGTGCATCGGCAATCGCGGCAATGTGCGCTGCACCGCGCGTTTCCAACGTGATTTCGATGACGGTGTCACCCAGATTCACGCCATAGTAGGAACGGTTATGGCTGGTCTGCACAATGTTCGCTTCGCACTCAGTGAGAATGCGGGTGAGTTGATGCAGTGATCCCGGTCGGTCCAGCAGATACACCCGGATGCGCAACAGCCGGCCGTCCTTCGCCAATCCGCGCTCGATAATGCGAGACAGCAGTGTGACATCGATGTTGCCGCCGCATACCAGCGCAACGGTCTTCTCCGCATGCAGATGCGTCTTCCCCTGCAGCAGCGCAGCCAGCGCCGCGGCGCCTGCGCCTTCGGCCAGCGTCTTCTCCTTCTCCAGCAGCACCAGGATGGCGCTCGAGATCTCTTCCTCATCCACGGTGACGATCTCATCCACGTAGCGCTGCACCAGCGGAAACGTGCGCTCTCCGGCGCGACGCACCGCAATGCCATCGGCGATGGTGGCCTGCGCCGGGAGTGTCACCGGGGATCCCGCCTCCACAGCCCGCAACATGGAGGCAAGCCGCTCCGTCTGGACGCCGACGATGCGGACGTCGGGCCGCGCTTCTTTCACGGCGCAAGCGACGCCGCCGATCAGTCCGCCGCCGCCGATGGGCACCACGATCGCTTCAACATCCGGAAGCTGCTCCAGTACCTCCAGCCCGATCGTCCCCTGCCCGGCGATGACCTCATCGTCGTCGAAGGGATGAATGAAGGTGAGTTGCTTCTCCTGCTGCAGACGCGTGGCCTCGTCGCAGGCTTCGTCGTAATTTGCGCCGTGCAGGATAACGTCCGCGCCGAAGCCGCGTGTGGCCGAAACCTTCACCAGCGGGGTGGGCTGCGGCATGACGATGTGGGCACGAATGCCTAGCCGCGCTGCGTGAAAGGCAACGCCCTGCGCATGATTGCCGGCGCTGGCCGCAATCACGCCATGGGCGCGCTCTTCCGGCGTAAGCTGCAGCAGCCGATTCAGCGCACCGCGTTCCTTAAACGCACCGGTACGCTGCAGATTTTCAAGTTTCAGATAGATGGGATGCCCGGCCAGCTCGGAGAGATCGTGCGAGATCTGGCACGGCGAATAGTAGAGATCATCGCGGATGCGCTCGCGAGCGGCCGCGATACGTGCGGATGTCAGCATGAACTATTGATTATAAGTTGAGCCATCTGGATTAAGATCATTGACCCGGAATGGCGAGCGCAACTTTGCGTTTGCAGCTTGTGTCTATTCCGGCAGCAGTGAACGAACTGCAGGAGAAACGACCATGAGAAAGCTCATTATGGCTGCACTCTTTGCCTCGGCATTGGCCGTCGGCACGGCGCATGCTCAAGTCTATGTCCGCGTAGGGCCACCTCCACCGGTGGTGGAGCATTACGGACGGCCGCCGCATCCCGGATGGGCTTGGCGCGCCGGCTACCAGCGCTGGGATGGCCGCCGCTACGTCTGGGTCCCTGGCAGTTGGGCAGCGCCGCCGCGTCCACGTGCGGTCTGGGTCCCCGGCCATTGGGTACAGCGGCGTCGTGGCTGGGTATTTGTCCAGGGCCACTGGCGGTACTGAACGGCTAGCAAAGAGATGAGGCCTCCGGTCTGGGAGGCCTCATCTGCGTGACCGCAGCGATGCTATTGCAATAACGTCCCGTTTTCCGGCTCGATCTTTGCTTCTTCCGGAGGAATGACGACGGCGGCGGCGACCTTGTCGTCCTCTTCCAGATTCAGCAGCTTCACACCTTGTGTGGAGCGGCCCGCGGCACGGATGGTCTTGGTGTCGATGCGAATGATCTTGCCGTACTGACTGATCACCATCAGCTCGGACGAGTCATCCACCAACTGGATCGCATTCACCTTGCCGTTGCGCGCCGTGGTCTTCAGGTTAATCACGCCCTTGCCCCCGCGCGTCTGCAGGCGATACTCGTCCACATCTGTGCGCTTGCCGAAGCCCTGCGTCGTGACCGAGAGGATGAGGCAGGCGCAGTCACCGCCATTCCCATTCTTCTTGCGCTCCTTGGGCGTTACCGCGAGTCCGACCAGGTAATCGCCCTTTCCGAGATCGATGCCGCGCACGCCATACGCCGGACGTCCCATCGACCGGACGTCGGTTTCATGGAAGCGGATGGCCATGCCGTCGTGGGTGGCGAGGAAGACGATCTCGTCCCCGGAGGTAATCCGCGCGCCAATCAGCTCGTCATCCGTATCAATGCCGATAGCAATGATGCCCCGTGCCATGACGTTGGAGAAGTCCTTGAGCGGGGTGCGTTTCACCGTGCCCTTCTGCGTCGCGAAGAAGACGAACTTGCCTTCCTCTTCGAGATTGCGCTGGGCCAGGATGGTGCGTACCGTTTCGCCCGGCTGCAGATTCAGCAGGCTGGCCATCGACTTGCCCTTGCCTGCAGCGCCCACGTCGGGAACCTCGTACACCTTCAGCCAGTAGACGCGGCCAGTGTTGGTGAAGCAGAGCAGATACGCGTGGGTCGAGTCGATGATGAGCTGCGAGACAAAATCTTCCTCGCGCGTCTTCATGCCCAGCCGGCCTGTGCCGCCACGCCGCTGCTGGCGATAGGTGGAGATCGGCGTGCGCTTCAGGTAGCCGGAATGCGATACAGTGACGGCGACCTGTTCGTCTGCGATCAGGTCTTCCAGTTGCAACTCCGCGGTCTCGTCCAGAATCTGCGTCCGGCGCTCGTCGCCAAAGTCTTTGCGGATCTGCTCCAGCTCCTTGACGATGACCGCGCGCAGCTTCTTCTCCGAGGCCAGGATCGATTCGTATTCGGCGATGTTGTCCCGCACCAGCTTCAACTCGTTCAGCAGCTCATCGATGGAAAGCTGGGTCAGACGATAGAGCTGCAGTTCCAGGATGGCATCGATCTGGCGATAGCTCAGGATCAGCGTAGCCGTGGTCTGCGTCGCCATGTCGATGCCATACTTCGCCGCATCGAGCGACACACCCTTCAACTCCGCTCCGCGCAACTGGATCTTCGTGCCGGAGAAGAAGCGGAAGAGGTTCTCACGAGCATCGGCGCGGGAGGACGATCCACGAATGATCTTGATCACGCTGTCGAGGTGGTCGAGGGCGATCTGATAGCCGAGCAGGATATGCTCGCGCTCGCGCGCCTTGCGCAACAGGTAGGCGGTGCGGCGGCGCACTACGTCGACGCGATGGTCGATGAAGTGGCGGATGGCATCCGGCAGCGGCAGTTCCCGCGGCTGACCGTTCACCACCGCGAGGAAGATCATGGAGAAGCTCTCCTGCATCTGCGTGTGCTTGTAGAGCTGGTTGAGCACGATCTGCGCCTCGGAGCCCCGCTTCAGCCCGATCACGATGCGCATGCCGTCGCGATCGCTTTCGTCGCGGAATTCGTCGCGCGCGATATCGGTGATCACGCCATCGTTCACCAGGTCGGCGATGCGCTCGATCAGCTTCATCTTGTTCACCTGGTACGGAATTTCGGTAACGACGATGGCCTGGCGGCCGCCGGAGATGTTTTCGATGGCGCACTTGGCGCGCATCAGGAAGCGTCCGCGACCGGTGCGATAGGCCTCGGGAATACCGCTGCGGCCGTAGATGAATCCCCCGGTGGGGAAATCCGGGCCCTGCACGTGCTTCAGCACCTCGGCGAGACCGGCGTGCGGATTGTTCACGAGCTCGATAGTCGCGTTGACGATCTCTGTCAGGTTGTGCGGCGGAATGTTGGTGGCCATGCCGACGGCGATGCCGTTCGACCCGTTCACGATGAGGTTGGGAACGCGCGCCGGCAGCACTGCCGGCTCCATCGTGCTCTCGTCGTAGTTCGGCACCATATCGACGGTGTCCTGGTCGATGTCCGCCAGCATCTCGCCCGCGATGCGCATCATGCGGGCTTCGGTGTACCGCATCGCTGCCGGCGGGTCGCCGTCGACCGAGCCAAAGTTCCCCTGACCGTCGATCATGGGATAGCGCAGGCTGAAGGGCTGCGCCAGACGCACCATGGTGTCGTAGATGGCGCTATCGCCGTGCGGATGGTATTGACCCATGGCCTGGCCGACCACTTTGGCGCACTTGGTGTACTTCTTGTTGTACTGCAGACCCATCTCGTGCATCGTGTACAGGATGCGGCGATGCACGGGCTTGAAGCCGTCGCGCACATCGGGCAGCGCGCGGCCGATGATGACTGACATCGAATAGTCGAGATACGACCGGCGCATCTCGTCTTCAATGTTGATGGGAATCAGGTTGGCGGCTCCGGGACCGGTCGGGGGCGTGGTGCCGTCCCCGCTGTTGCCGTTTGGACCGCCGAGGGGAAGCTGAGGATTCTGATCGTCTGCCATAGATAGGGAGAGCCGCTCGTGGCACTAAAAACGGTGCCATCCAGGCACGTTCTGTGCGTTGGGATAACGATTAGCTCTGTGTCTATTTTAGCAAGGAATGGCGCATATTTCCGCGTTACCGGCGTGGTTCTGGGAGGTTTATTTTCAATGCCTTCCAGGCGATTCCGCATTCGCTCTTCCGCAGGCTTTCCGCTGGGTGAAATGCTTTGCTTGGAGCCATGCCAGAAGCGGAGTACAGTGGTGCCATCCGTCAGGTCGAGCCCTCGTTGCCTCGATGCCGAGTGCGCTGCCCCGATTCCGCCAGCGCCTGCAACGTTCACGAGGGTTTCTCCCCTTTGCCAGATTTGGAGGATTTCCTGATGCCAGCCGACCGCTCTTCTTCCGTTTCCCGCCGCTCTTTCCTGCGTATCGCCACCACCGCAGCCGCTGCCGTTCCCATCGTTACCGAGGCCCACCTTGCATGGGCTTACTCCACCGGAGGGCAGTCCACATCCAGTGGCTTGCGAACGGCTCGGCGCTTTCACGGTGGCATCAACCCGGTGCCGCCGGATGCCATTCTCATCAACGCGAACGAAAACCCGCTTGGCCCATGCAAGTTGGCCTGCGAGGCGTGTAGCAATATCACTCCCAACGGCGGCCGCTACGACTTCGAACAAACCATCGCACTCGGCAACACCATCATGAAGCAGGAGGGGCTGGGCGACGATTCATTCGCCATCTATGCCGGCTCGAGCGAACCCCTGCACTATGCGGTGATGTCGTTCACCAGCCCGTCGCGTCCCTACGTCACTGCCGATCCGGGCTACGAAGCGGGGATGCGCGCCGCCGATATGGCCGGTGCGAAGGTCATCAAAGTGCCGCTCACCCGCGATACGCACGCCCATGATGTGAAGGCGATGATCGCGGCCAGCCCGAACGCGGGTGTCTTTTACATCTGCAATCCGAACAACCCGACCGGCACCACCACACCTAAAGACGACATCGTCTGGGCATTGAAGAACAAGCCCAAGGGATCCATCCTGCTGATCGACGAGGCCTACATCCACTTTGCCGATGTGCCCAGTTGCATGGACATGGCGCGTGCCGGGGAAGACGTCATCGTGCTGCGCACATTTTCGAAGCTCTACGGCATGGCCGGGCTGCGCTGCGGCTTCGCCGCCGGACGCCCCGATCTGTTGACCAAACTGCAGACCTACGGAATGAACGCGATGCCGATCACCGCGGCAGCCGCGGCAAATGCCAGCCTGCTGCATCCGGCGATGATTCCGGAGCGCAAGAAGATCAACACCGACATCCGTGAGCAGACCTTCGCCTGGCTGGACAAGCAGGGTTACAGCTACACCCGCTCGCAGAGCAACTGCTTCATGCTGGATACACGGCGCGATGCGAAGCAGGTGATCACGGCCATGCAGGCGAAGAAGGTTTACATAGGCCGCGTATGGCCCGCGTGGCCCACCTACGTCCGCATCACCGTGGGCACGGCGCAGGAGATGCAGACCTTCCAGACCGCGTTCGCGGAGGTCATGCAGGCGCCGCCGCAAAGTGCAGAGTTGCTGATGCCTGCGTACGACCGGCCACTCTCACACCTGGGCTAAATAATCTCTAGGGCAGTGCGGGCAGCGCCATCGTCAGCACTGCCTGCAGCGCCACCATTGCGATCACAGCCCAGCGGAAGATGCGTCCGTGTTGCGTTTCCAGTGCGTCAGCGAAAACACCGCCCACGAAGGTCATCAGGAAGGGAAGCGCCCACAGCCACGGCTGACCGAAAACACCGGTTGTGACCAGCGGCAGGAAACAGAGCGCGATGAGCAGCGGCGTGGTGTTGCCGAAATAGCGCGAGCGGCGTGTAGCCACGTACAACGCCAGCGCCGACACGAGCGCAATGGCGATCCCGGCGTTGCCGAACGAGAAAAGATGCGAGCGTGCCGCAGCCGTACTGATGCCAAGACGTCCAGCGCCGGAGCGGAAGTAGTATGTCAGCGCGTCAGGATGAAAGGCATAGCAGGCAAAGAGCAGAAGAAACGCGCCCACTGTGCCCGCGATCATGACCATAGGCACGGCGGTGCGGTTGCGCTCCGCAAGATACACCATGAAGATGAGCGCCAGGGGCAGTGTGAGCAGCAGCGCGGCCGAGTGCGAGGCCGCCACCAGCGCGAGCCCGGCTGCCAGCAGCACGATGCGCGGCCGCCACTTGCGCCGCGGTCCCTGCATGGCGTGCGCTACCCCAATTGCCGTGTAGATGGTGGCGAAGATGCCGAGCGCCGCGGTGATCTCGGCATTCGGCTGCGAGCCTGCGGCCACGATGGCCGGTGACACGCAATAGAACGCGAGCGCGACAAAGCCGCCCCGATTTCCAAAGAGGCGCCGCGTGACCCACCACAACGCGCCGCCCAGCAGTAGCGCTGCTATGGTGAAGGGAAAACGCAGCAGCAGTTGTACGAAGCTCACCTCATGACGCATCTCCCAGGTGCTGGTGTCGCTGCTTTGCCCAGCCAGGATGCGCTGCAGTGTGAGCGGCAGTCCGGCCATGCGATACGCCAGAACGCCATCATGGATATTGCCGCAACTGGTGAAGTAGCCGGCGATCGGGGAGGGCCGCTCCCACATTTCCCGCCCGCAACGCGCGTATTGGTAGTCGCTCTCGGTCAGCGGGGTGCGCGCGATCTGCCGCAGGCACTGCGCCAGCAGCAGAAGCAGCAGAAGTGCGGCGATCTGCTGGGGACGGTCAAAACGAAACCGCCGCAGATGGTGCCCCGGATGGCTGTCTAGCCGCGCCTTTGCGCCGGATGCCTCTTCTGGTGAAGCAGGCGTCAGGACTGGCTGAGAGGTATCGGTGGACATGAGAACGCGTCCCGTTCAGTGTACCGGACGCACTTCTCTCGGAAGCCTAGCGCGCTGCTGCTTCCATCGCGTGGCGCAAATGGCCGTGGGTCGTGCGCAGCAGCGACTCCGCCTGTTCCCGGTTCAACCCGTGCGCATGCATCAGGAGCGCGGCTTTGATCGATCCCGCCTCGCGGAACAATGCTGAGGCGCGCTCACGCGGAAGACCGGTGAGCTCGACCACGATGCGCTCCGCGCGGTCCGCCAGCTTCTCGTTCGTAGGCTGCACATTCACCATGAGGTTGCTGTAGACCATGCCCAGCCGGATCATCGCGCCGGTGGAGAGCATGTTCAACACCAGCTTGGTTGCGGTGCCCGCTCGCAGCCGCGTTGATCCGGTGACCACCTCCGGCCCGACTGCCGGCGTGATGGCGATCTGCGCCGCTCGCGCCACCTCGGAATCAGGCACACAACTGATTCCGATGATGACCGCGCCGAGCGTGCGCGCATGCTGCATCGCGCCCAGCACATATGGCGTCCGCCCGCTGGCCGCTATGCCGGCGAGCACATCCTTCGCCGTGAAGCTGTGCGCACGCAGATCCGTTGCACCCAGTTCCGGCGAATCCTCTGCGCCTTCCACGGAGTGCCGCAAGGCATAGTCGCCGCCGGCGATGAAGCCCTGCACCATTGTGGGCGGCACATTGAAGGTAGGCGGGCATTCCGATGCATCCAGCACACCAAGCCGGCCCGATGTTCCGGCGCCCACGTAAAACAGCCGCCCGCCGCGTTCCGGATCCAGCGCTGCCGCAATCGCATCTACCGCACGCGCGATAGCAGGAATCTCGCGAGCCACTGCATCGGCCACTTCGCGATCGGCTGAGTTCATCACCTGGAGCATCTCGACCGTTGAGAGCTCGTCGATACGTTCGCTCGGCCTGTAGCGCGCTTCGGTCAGCAGCGTCGAAAGCGTGGAGACGTGTCCTGTTGCGGAATTCGAATCGCGCATGTGCATCGTGATGGTATCGCAATGAGAAGGGAACCAGAATGTGTACTGGGAATCAGGCGTTCTACTCTTGACCCGAACGCCTCTCACAGAGTGTTCTGAAAGAGCCAGGAAAGACCTGCACGAGAGGACTGCTACACATGAGCACTGCACCGACAACCCCGGAAAAATACCTGGTCGCCTTCGTCATCCAGGGCGACACGATGTTCAAGATCACGGCCGACTGCATCATCCAGGCCACGGGTGGAGCTGCGGGTCTGGCATCCTTCGACGGCGTGGCCAAGCTGAAGGCCGCCGCGGCGCTGGTGGAGTTGACTAACACGCATAACGAGCGCCCTGAAGAACTGCGCCAGATGGCGCGCGAGATGGCGGGCGAAGGCATGCGTCTGCTGGCACGCGCCGGCGCCGGCGGCCGCGTGGTGGCCGGTGGTTCTGCGGAACGTGCTTCAAATTCGCCAGCGATTGGGCCGGTGCCGGTCGAAGTCAATCTCGCCTGAGTCGCCACGGAGTAGACTCACCTAAAGAACAACAGCAATGCAGCCGGGCGCGGGCTATGCCACGCGCCCGGCCTTTGCTGCGTGCAGGCTTTTCGGCTGTGCCGGCGCAATCTCCGACGTGAGGCGCGCAGGCGTGCCCTTTTCTTCTGCCCGGACACTTCACCCACGGGGATGAATGCACATGCCGCTTTGGAACGAGATCGAAGGCGAGGTTTTAGACGACAATCTGCCGCTGCAGAAGCTGCTCCGCAGCGAAGGCCGCACCGCCTGGTTCGCCACCACAGGTGCAGATGGACAACCGAGCGTTGTCAGCGTCTTCGAGGCGCTGAACGATGAAGACGCTGCCCTCGCCCGCCTGAAGACGGCGGCGCGCGTCGAGCACCCGAATCTGCTGATCATCCGCCGCACAGGATCGGCGAGGATCGCTGGCGACCCCTATGTTTACGCGGTGATGGAGCCGTTTGACCAGACGCTTGCCGACGTGCTGCGCGAGCGGCCTCTCACGCCGGAGGAGACCCGCGAGGTTGCCGATAGCCTGCTGAGTGCCCTCGAAACGGTCGAAGGCGCGGGGCTCTATCACGGCCACGTCGACTCTGCGGGCGTGCTGGGCGTTGGCGACAGCATCAAGCTGCGCAGCGATTGCCTGACCCAGCGCCAGGGTGAAAGCGACGCTCCGGCATTGGCCGCCCTCATTTACAACGCGCTCACCGGCCGCCGTTTTTCAAGCGAGCGCGATGCCCTCGCGCTCCCTGCTCCCTTTGCCACGCTGGTGCGCGCGGGCGCCTCCAGCAACGGTTCTTTGGCTGCGATGCGTCGCGTGCTGAGCGGTCCGGCTGCAACGAGTGCCGGCGCCGCGCCTTCCTCGAATGTTGAAGCGGCGGCTCCAGTTGCCGCGACCGCTGCCGCACCCGTCCGGGCTGCCGCGCCGTCGTCGCCCTCGAATCCCCGCACCCCGGCACCCGCCGCCGCTATCCCTCGCGCGGCACTGCCCAGGGACGAATCCAGGCTCGAAGGAAGACCGCGGGCGAACAAACGGCCAGGCGTCGCCATCGCCGCCATTGTGCTGATGGGCATCGCGCTGGTCGTTTTCTGGCTCGCCGTGAAGCGGCCCGCTAGACACACGCCCATTAGCGGCGAAGCAAGCTCCTCTGCAAATCCGCCGCAAGCGGCACCGGCGGCTGTTCCCCCGGCGGCAACTCCGGTAGGGGATGCCGCAGCCACCATGGGCGCACCGGAGACGGTGAAGCCCGCGCCGCGACCCTCGCCCACAAAAGCACTCACGCAAGCCGCACCGGCAACCGCAGAGCGCAGCGTGTGGCACGTGGTCGCCTACACCTACAACCAGGAAAGCGCGGCGCAGCGCAAGGCCACCGAACTGGCCGCGCAGTATCCCAAGCTCGAGCCGCAGGTCTTCTCTCCGACCGGACATGCGCCGTATCTGGTTACATTGGGCGGAGGTATGAATCGGCAGGAGGCCTTTGCGCAGCGCGATGCAGCGCGAACGGCCGGCATGCCCTCCGATACCTACGCGATGAACTTCCGCAAATGACCATGCAAGCCGATTGATACACTCCGGATTGTGAAGCGCAGCGACAACGATCCGGAGCGGCTGGTCTCGGCAACGCGTGGTGAGGAGGACAGCTCCTTCGAGCTGAAACTGCGGCCGCGGCGGCTCGCAGAGTTCATCGGCCAGACCAAGGCCAAGGAACAACTCGCCATCGCGCTGGAGGCGGCAAAGAGCCGCGGCGAAGCGTTGGATCACGTGCTGCTCTTCGGGCCTCCGGGCCTGGGCAAGACCACGCTTGCATCCATCATCGCGAACGAGCTCGATGTCGCTTTCCAGCAGACTTCCGGCCCAGCGCTGCAGATTCAGGGCGACCTCACCGCCATCCTCACCAACCTGCGCGAGCGCCAGGTGCTCTTCCTGGACGAGATCCACCGGCTGCAGCCGGTGCTGGAAGAGAAGCTCTACACGGCGCTTGAGGATTACAAGCTGGACATCATCATCGGGCAGGGCCCCGCGGCGCGCACGCACGTGATGGAGATCCGGCCCTTCACCTTCGTCGCCGCCACCACGCGGCCCGGACTGCTATCGTCACCGCTGCGGTCACGTTTCGGCATCCTGCTCCGGTTGGAGTTCTACACCGAAGAAGAATTGCGCTACGTCGTCGAACGCTCGGCCGAAGTGCTGCAGGTTCCGATTGACGCGGATGGCGCTTCGGAGATCGCGCTTCGTTCGCGCGGCACTCCCCGCATTGCCAATCGCTTGCTGCGTCGCGTGCGCGACTACGCGCAGGTACGCGGCACCGGCACCATCGATCGCGCCACCGCCCAGGCCGCACTCAAGATGCTCGAGGTCGATGCCCACGGCTTCGATGAACTCGATCGCCGCCTGCTGCTCACCATCATCGAGAAGTACGACGGCGGCCCCGTGGGCCTGAATACCCTGGCCGCCACGCTGGCCGAGGAGGAAGACGCACTCGAAGAGGTTTACGAGCCTTTCCTTATCCAGATCGGCTTTCTCGACCGGACACCACGCGGACGCGTCGCCACGCGATTGGCATACGAACATTTCAACCTGCCGCTGCCGCGCAAGGCGAACCTGCTCTTTTAAGCAACGATCCTGCCTGCGGTTGCTGCCTGCTCACCTTATTGCTAACTTGAAGAATGCCGCGGGCCGTGTACCCGCGATGCCTTCTGCCGCGTCAAAGGGAGTGCCATGCCGCCATCTTCCGCCTTGCCGATCGCCATCTATTACGAGCAGCCCAACTGGTTCAAGCCGCTCTTCGCGGAACTAGATCGGCGCGGTACCAGCTACGTCAAACTGCACGCGCCCGATCATAGCTTCGCGCCGGAAGAGCATCCCGAGCAGGAATACGCGCTGGTCTTCAACCGCATGAGCCCGTCGGCGTGGAATCGCGATCATGGCGATCAGATCTTCTATACGCTTGGCTTTCTCGATCATCTCGAACGCCGCGGCGTGCGCGTCATCAATGGCTTGAAGGCGTTTCGCACCGAGCTATCGAAGGCTGCGCAGCTCTCATTGCTCGAAGAGCTCGGCCTGCCGTATCCCAAGGCGCGCGTGATCCATCGCGCAGCCCAGGCGACTTCCGTGACGGAGGGCCTACGCTGGCCGGTGGTGGTGAAACCGAACATTGGCGGCAGCGGCGCTGGCGTCAAGCGTTTCGATCACCCCACGCAGCTTGCAGCCGCGGCCGTCCTGCCTCCTGACACCGCCGACGGCCTCGCACTGGGCATGGATTCGACCGCGCTGGTACAGGAGTTCATTCCCGCGCGCGACGCGCACATCGTGCGCGTGGAGGTGCTGAACGGCCGCTACCTCTACGCGATCAAAGTCCACATCACCGGCGACACCTTCGATCTGTGCCCTGCGGATATCTGCCGCACCACCAGTGGCGTCGAATTGAATCGCGCCGCATGTGCCATCGATGCTCCGAAGACTGGACTGCGCGTCGAAGGGTTTCAGCCGCCGCGCGAGGTCATCGCAGATGTCGAGCGCATTATGCAGCACGCCGGCATTGAGATCGGCGGCGTCGAATACATTACTGACGATCGCGATGGGCAACGCCTTTACTACGACATCAATGCGCTCTCGAATTTCGTCGCCGACGGCGCCAACGTCGTCGGCTTCGATCCCTTCGCGAAGCTCGCCGACTGGCTGGAACAGGAAGCAGCGAAAGCCACGCGCGTTCCCGAGCTGACGCATGGCTGAAAAAACTATGCGTTACGGCTTCTGGATGCCCGTCTTTGGCGGCTGGCTGCGCAACGTCGAAGACGAGAAGATGGCCGCGACCTGGGAATATGTGCGCGACCTGACCATCCGCGCCGAAGCCCTCGGCTACGATCTGTCTCTGATTGCAGAGCTGAACCTCAACGACATCAAAGGCGTCGAGGCGCCATCGCTCGACGCCTGGTCAACCGCTGCTGCGCTGGCTGCCGTCACCAGCAGGATGGAATTGATGGTGGCCGTGCGACCCACCTTCCACAATCCCGCGCTGCTGGCAAAGCAGGCCGCCAACATCGATCGCATCTCCAACGGCCGCCTCACGCTCAACGTCGTCTCCAGCTGGTGGGCCGACGAGGCGACCAAGTACGGTGTGCACTTCGACACCCACGATGACCGCTATGCGCGCACTTCTGAGTGGCTGGATGTGATTGATGGCTGCTGGCGGCAACAGGGCTTCAGCTACAGCGGCCGTTACTATTCCGTTGCGGAGAATGTGCTCTCACCCAAGCCGGTGCGCCAGCCGCGGCCCACTCTTTATGCCGGTGGCGAAAGCGAGACGGCAAAGAACCTGATCGCGAGCAAGTGCGACGCCTATCTGATGCACGGCGATCCACCGGAGATCGTCGGCCGCAAGATCGCCGATATGCGCGAGCGGCGCGAACGGCTGGGCCTTTCGCCGATGATTTACGGCGTTGCAGGATATGCCATCGTGCGCGACACCGAAGCCGAAGCGCAGCGCGAGGTGGCCCGCATCACGGATGTGCAGCAGTCGGCGCGCGGCTACCAGAATTACCAGCAGTGGATCACAGGGTCGAAGCTCGAGCAGAAGATCTCGCTTGAGGACTACTCCGTCTCGAATCGCGGGCTGCGCAGCGGCCTGGTCGGCACGCCGGAACAGGTGAAGGAACGCATTGCCGCATTCAGTGAAGCGGGAGTGGACCTACTGCTGATGCAATCCAGCCCGCAGCGCGAGGAGATGGAGCGCTTCGCCGCTCAAGTAATGCCACAGCGCGGAAACTAGAGCGGATTTCCCATAGGTGTTACACCGGAGCCAATAAAGATTGCGCGGCTTTTCCGTTAAGAAAAGCCGCTCTGCGGTGAACTCGGCAATGCATAGCAATGGGAAATCCGCTCTAGAGGCCTTCGGCCAGCCGGGTCGCCAGTCTCTCCGGCAGTCCTGCAGCAAGAATCTTCTTCTGCGCGCGATCCAAATCGTAGGGCACGCGGTAGAAGCGGACCACCGAAACCACATCGTCGTATAACGCAAACCCCGCGCGCCAGTCGCCATCGCGCGGCTGCCCCACCGAGCCGGGATTCAGCAGGTAGCGCACGCCGCGACGCATCGGCAGGTCAAAGTACTCCTCGTTGTGCTTGGAGGTGTACTCGGGCTTGAAAACATACCAGCCGTCATCGCTGCGCACAAAGCCGCCCTGCACATGCGTGTGGCCGTAAAATTCGACCCATGCGCTGGGCACCGCCTGCAGCGCATCGATCGCTTCACCCAGCGACTGAACGTAGATATCTTCATTCGCTGCCGAGCCGTGCACACATACCAGCCCTTCGCCCACCGTGATCGGCCCTTGCGGTAAGTCACACAGCCACTTCAGGCGGGTCTTCGACAGTTGCGCGTGCGTCCACTCGGCGGCCTGCCGTGCAACCGGGTTGAAGTCTTCTAGCGATGTCAGTCCGCAGCACGCGCGATCGTGGTTGCCACGCACGTACACGCTCTTCAGATCTCCGAGGCACACGATCGTCTCATTCGGCGAAGCACCATAGCCGACGACATCGCCCAGGTTCCACACGATGTCGTGGTCCGGCGCAGCAGCCAGCACAGCGGCGAGCGCCTGCATGTTTGCGTGAATGTCCGACAGGATGAGAGCGCGCATGAACGAAGCCCGGGGGGAAAAGTGTTCTATAAGTGCAAGGTACAGCGAGTTATCTCTTACAGCGGTCCCGTTGTAGGAAGCTCTTCTAGGATGTCACGAATGACGGCGCACGCAGTTAGGAAAGCGCGCGTACCTGGTGACCAATGTCGTATTCGACCAATGGTCCGGGAAGCACGTCCGTGGCAGATGGCAGCGTCGAAAGTGGCAGGGTGCGATCAGTATCGAGCGTCGGGACCGCGCCCAGCAGGCTGCGTGTGTAAGGATGCCGCGGAGTATGAAAAATTTGCTCACGGCTGCCCTGCTCTAACAGCCACCCATGGCGCATCACGGCGACGCGATCCGCCACTTCGGCTACTACGGCGAGGTCGTGTGAGATGAAGAGCATGGCCAGTCCAAACTGCTGCTGCAGATCCCGGAGTAGTTTTAATACCTGGGCCTGCACCGTTACATCCAGCGCTGTGGTGGGCTCGTCGGCAATCAAAAGCTGCGGCCGGTTCGCGAGCGCCATGGCGATGAGGATGCGCTGTCGCTGGCCGCCGGAGAACTGATGCGGATAGTCCGCATACCGTTTTTCCGGCTCAGGCAAGGCCACGGCTTCCAGATTCGCGATCACTGCGTTGCGCACCTCGCGCCGCGTCAACGTAGGCTGGTGGGTTTCAATCGCTTCTGCAATCTGCCGCCCGACGGGCATCACCGGGTTCAACGCGGTCATCGGCTCCTGAAAGATCATCGCGATGTGCCGGCCGCGATAACGGCGCATTGCCTCCGGTCGCAGCGTCAGCAGTTCTTCACCATCGAAGCGGATGCTGCCACGCACCTCGGCCGCACTCTCCAGTAGTCCGAGCACCGCGAGTGATGTAACGGACTTACCCGACCCCGATTCGCCCACCAGGCCGAGCACCTCGCCCGGCGCAATTGCAAGGCTCAACTCGCGCACGACAGGCTTTCCGCGAAACGCGATTGTCAACTGTTCGATGGCAAGCAGCGGCTTGCGCGATGAGGACTCGCTTGGCACAAACTGAGCGTACTACGTCCGCAGTTCTGCATCGTTGCTGATCTCGGTTTAGACTTTTGCTCCATGAGTGATATTGCGAGATCTACTGCTCTCTGTGCGGGCCTGCTGTTTTCGGTCCTTCCTTTCGCCTCTGCACAAACAGCCACACCGCCGGCCACCAGCGATTTTGCAATTCATGATGGCGACCGCATCGTGCTCTATGGCGACAGCATCACCGAACAGCGTCTCTATTCGACCTTCGTGGAGGAGTATGTACTGACCCGCTTTCCTACCTGGAAAAACCAGTGGACACAATCAGGTGTAGGCGGCGACAAGGTCTCTGGCGGCTGGGCAGGGCCGATCGACCTGCGCATCCAACGTGACATCCTGCCGTACCGGCCAAACATTGTCACCATCATGCTGGGCATGAACGACGGCTACTATCGCCAGCCAAATGCGGCGATTCAGAAAACGTACCAAGACGGTTACAAATCCATGGTGGACACCATCCTCGCCGGCGCACCCGGCGTAAAGCTCACCCTGATCGGTCCGTCGCCGTATGACGACGTCACGCATCCGACCAAGCACTACAACGAGGTGATGCAGGCCTATAGCGCCTTCGATCGCAACGAAGCAGATCGCACTCATCAGGGCTTTGTTGACCTGAACGCGCCGGTCGTCGATGTGCTGCAGAAGGCCGAGGCCGCGCATTCCGATCTGGCGTCTCGCCTCATCCCGGACCGCGTTCATCCCGGCGAGGGCGTGCACTGGGTAATGGCCGCGAGCATCCTGAAAGCGTGGCATGCGCCCGCACTCGTCAGCAGCGTGACCGTGGACGCACATGGCGCAAAGGCAACTGACGTGCAGAACGCGAGCGTCACGGACGTGAAGCACGAGAAGAAGACCGGCACGCTCGAGTGGACCGAAATCGAAAACGCTTTACCTTTGCCGTTCCCGCTCAGCGGCACTGATCCGATTACGGATCTGGCATTGAAAGCCGGCGATTTGGAGACTGCGCTCGATCAGGAGACGCTGACCGTTACCGGGCTCGCTGCTGGTGACTACGCGCTCACCATCGACGATCAGCCGGTGGCTACCTTCACGGCAGACGCGCTGCAGCATGGGGTCAATCTGGCGCGCATGGCGACGCCGATGCTCCGGCAGTCGCAGACGCTTGCGTGGGAGACGGAGCACCGCAACCAGCTTGAACGCAATCTCTTCACGTTGATTGCGGGGACGGATAGGGATCCTGAGGCAGCGCCCGAGTCGGAGCAGCAGGCCATGCAACAGGCAGTCGCTTCGTCCGTCGCGCAGCAGCAGAAAGATGCTCAGCCTGCAACGCATCGCTTCATGCTGAAGTCAGCAGAGGCTCAAGCCGCGCTGACAAGCAAGAAGTGAATCTGAATTCACGCGCCGTCTGACAAGACCATTCGGGCGGCGCTACTTCCACTTGATATTGCAGCCAAGACTCGCTTGCTGCTGCTTCGAGCGGCGGCTTGCCCGCCAGCAGCGCCTCGACCGCACGGCGCAAGTCGCTGCCCGTCACCGGTACATGCAGGCTGGGACGGCTCGCATCGAATTGCCCGCGATACACCAGCTTCAGATTGCGATCGTAGAGAAAGAAGTCCGGGGTGCATGCAGCTTCGTAGGCACGCGCCACCTGCTGGGATTCGTCGTAGAGATAGGGGAAGGTGAAGCCGAGCCGCTTTGCCTGCGCGCGCATGCCCTCCGGCGAATCGTCCGGGACCGCAACAGCGTCGTTGCTGCTGATGCCAACGATGCCCAGCCCCTGCCCTGCATAGTCCCCCGCAAATCGCGCGACGCCCTGCTCGACATGCTTCACAAATGGGCAATGCACGCAAAGGAACATCACCAGCAGTCCGCCTGCACCTTTCGCGCTGTCGCGGCTCACCATCTTGCCGGAGAGAACATCGGGAAGCGAAAAGTCCGGAGCAATTGTGCCCAGAGGCTGCATCGTGGATTCGGTCCGTGCCATGCCAATAGTTTACGGCAGCCACACATTCGCCGGCTGCCCGCTTAGAAGAGCCGCCCGAAGGTAAAGAAGAATTTCCGCCGGCCCGCATCGCCCACCGCGCCGCCCAGGGTAACCGAGCCGAGCGGCGTCGCCGCGAGTACGCCGAGAACGCCATCCTGCCGCAGAAACGCCCGCCGCTCCGGCGACCACATCTCGCCGGCCTCATACGCGCTGGAGATATAGAGACCGTCGCCGAGTTGCGTGGGCAGGGACGCGATGCGCCGCAGATATGCGGCGCGCACCAGCATGTCGTCCGTGCCGCGATACTCATCGATGGAGGACGCAGTGAGCCGCATCGGGCCACCCAGTGTGAAGCGGAGTGGGTCGGCAACGTTGTGGCGGAAATACGTATCCGCGGCTATGCCGACTCCCAGGATGTTCTTATCTGAGAAAGTTGTCGAATACATCGCATTGAGGTGTGCCAGCGGCGCATTCTGGCTCGCGACCGAGTGATACAGCGCTCCGGCCGCGACATCGAACAACACTCCATGCGTGGCGAGCTGGCCGGCATTCAGACTGTTGTAGGTGAAGTGCAGCACGCCCGTCTGCGCGGTTCCAGAGAGATCCGGGCGGGAGTCGTTGCCGCTCTGCGTGTGCCAGCGCACTGCTTCATAGCGCCACTCTGCGGCAAGCTGCGCGCGCGAGCGATAGGTGCGTCCAAGGTCGAGACCGCCGCCAGCATTCTGTTGCAGACGCTCCGCAATGCGATGCTGGTCGCTGAAGATATAGACCGGCTGCCGCAGCAGGCCGGCATGCGGCTGCACAAAGAGCCCGTCCTGCCGCAGCAGACGGTAGTACTCCGTCGAAGCCTGCGTCAGGAATCCGATCCGCAAATCCGTACGCAGCTCCGACTGGTAGCCGCCAAGGTCGTTGTTGATGAGCCGCAGGTCGAGTGTGCCGCGCGACACGTTGTCAGTGATCGCGGTAATGTCTGCACCCACGAGCAAGAAGGGCGGTCCGTTGCGTGTCGGCTCCAGGTCCACCAGCACGCCATTATCCGGGCCGGGTGCAACGGTGCCATCCGGGCGGCGTGGTGCGAGCGTCACAAATTCTGCCTCGTAGGTCTGATTATTCTGGACCTGATTTAGGGCGCGGATGATGGGCCTGGGGCGGATGGGTTTGCTCTGCAGAGACTTCATGCTTTCCGAGACGTTCTCCTTGGCGCCCGCCGAGCCGCCTTCTATCTTCAACGTCTCAAGTAGCCCCGGACGCACGCGCTGCCGCGCGCGTTTGTCGGCCAGGTACTCCTTCCACGCATCCGGCGGCAGCTGATATTTCAGCAGCTCTCCGCTCTGCGCCTTGGCGGATGCATAGCCGGCATCGATCAGCTCCTGCGCCTTGCTGTACTCACCCACGCCATACTTACCTGTATCCGGCGTCAACAGGACGTTCGCCAGTTTCATCGACTCACGTTCATTGCGCGCCGTCCCTGCGGAGAAGGCACGCGCGAAGACGCCCACCACAGAGGCCACATCGCTGTCCGCAAACTCCGTGGATGGCAGCAGCACTGCGATCACCACATCCGATCGGAGGTCGCGCTTCGCCACCTCGGTCGGCAGATTTTCCATGATGGCGCCGTCCACCAGATAGTGGCCCCGATACTTCACCGGCGCGAAGATGCCGGGAATCGCAATCGACGCGCGCACCGCCAGCGGTATCGATCCGCCATAGAAAATCACCGGGTGCAGCGTGTTCAGGTCCGTAGAAACGCAGCGAAATGGAATCGGAAGCTGATCGAAGCGCAGGTGGTCGCCGTCGTAGTTGCGCAGCTCATCGTGCAGAAACGCATTCAATCCGCGATCGGTCAGCAGTGCATTGCGCAGGCTGATGCCACCCTTCAACCCAACTTCAAAGGCGCCCGGCATCTCCCGGCGATCCTCGCGCCGCCGATAGCTCAACTGGTCATAGTTGACTGAGAGATGAAAGATGTTCGGCAACTCAGCGCCGGTTGCGATCTGCTCAATCTCCTCCGCAGAGCGGCCTGTTGCGTAGAGAGCTCCGATGAGCGAACCCATGCTGGTGCCGGTGATGCGGTCCACCGGAATCCGGTTCTCCTCAAACCACTTCAGCACGCCGATGTGCGCCAGCCCGAGGGCGCCGCCACCATCCAGCACCAGCCCGATGCTCGGCCTGCCCGCAGGAACCACTGCAGGCAAGGCGCCTGCAGGTGCGCTGTCCGTCTTCACCATGGTGTTGTCAATAGGCGCCGTCATGCCGGCACGCCCGCTGGGCAGGCGCACGGAGGGCATCACCGGCTGAACGGATTCAGGTTGCGGCGGGCCCGGTTGCTGTGGAGCACTCGTCTCCTGCGCAGCGGCGGGAACCGCAAGCGCGAGCAGGAGAGCGAACGAGGAACAGGCAAGCAGACGTGCAGTGGCCACAACGAGCACCTCGCCGGAGTTGGAACTGGGGCTGTCTACCAATCATGCCGGATCGGAAAGACAGGCAAGCACAATCTACGGCAGGGGGGTGACGCGAGAGTTAAGGCCCATCTAAACCGGCGAGCTTGTGAGCAGCGAAGCACTCTCTACGGCATGGTC
The DNA here is from genome assembly GCA_963737035.1 of uncultured Acidobacteriaceae bacterium. Classification (GTDB taxonomy): domain Bacteria; phylum Acidobacteriota; class Terriglobia; order Terriglobales; family Acidobacteriaceae; genus KBS-83. The sequence goes on from CAVTRJ010000005.1 coordinate 242,163, forward strand.
AAGCAGGCCAACGCGCACGCTGACCACGGTGATGTCGTCATCCTGGCCATGTTGGATGGCCGCACGGGCGATCGCTTCCGGTGGCAGCGATGACAACGCCGCAGTTTGCTCGAAGCCAAGAAGCTGTCCGGCGGTGTTGCGAGCTTCGAGCACGCCGTCGGTGAGAAAGGTGAGGTGGTCCGCAGAATCGAGGTGAATGGTGTGTACATCGTAGTGCGCGTCGCGAAGAATGCCGAGCGGGATGGAGCCGGGCAGATCGAGCGCAATGCCATTGCGATACGGCGGCAGGTGCCCGGCGTTGGCGACAAGCATTGTCCCGCCCGGCCGCAGATGCGCAACAACGCAAGTAGCGAAATGGCCGCCGGCGCGGCCAAGCAGGCGCTGGTTCAAGGTTTCCAGAATGGCGGCAGGATCGAAGCTCTCTTCCGCGCGGGTGCGGACCGTGCCAACAAGGACGGCGACCAGCATGGCTGCGGCGATGCCCTTGCCGGAGACATCGCCCACCACGATCAGCAACGAGCCATCGGCATGCGGAAGCACCTGGAAGAAATCGCCGCCTACGGTGCGGGCGGGATGGTACGCAGTCTCGACCGTGAAGAGCGATGAGGATACGGGCTCGGGCGTGAGCACGTGCTGCTGCAGCTCGCGCGCCTGTTCTATCTCACGGTCGACCGTCTGCCGTTCCAGCCGCTGGCTGACCTGGGAGCTGATGAAGCGTCGTGCGACGAGTGCCCCCGTCACGAGGACAAGCAGGACCAACGCGACGTCCTGGAGGCTGATCTGAATTCCGAAAGGAAAGATGGACGTTCGAACATCGAACCACGTGAGCAGTTCGACGCTCAACAGACTGATGGCGAGCAGGATGATCGGTGGCAGGGCCAGGAGAGCTCCCGTGCGGTCTTTCCGCGCACCCTGGAGCAGCACCATAAAGAGCATGATGCCGAGGATCACACTGCACGCGGCCCGGAGCTCGATGGCAAACAGAATGAGAGATGCAGGCGCGTGCGCCGACCAGCGGATGAAGATATCCATCAGAATTCTTGTCGCCGCAGAGAGCGCCACCAGCAGCTCCGGCCAGCGTTGCCGTGGAAGCTCGAACCATTGCCTCCAGAAGAAAATCCAGCAGACCAGACCGAGAATATTGGAGGCTTGTACCAGAATGTTTGCGCCGGCCTGCGTGAATGCATAGGAGAAGAAGGCGATCAGCAGGGCCGGAGTGGAAGCGGCAACGAAGACTAGACCCAGCGTGAGCCAGAGATATCTCGTCTGCGGCCGGTCGAGCAGCCAAATCCAGAACGCTCCGGCTGCGCCGATGAGCATGAAAAGAGCGACGAAGATCGAGGTGAGCACGTTGAGTATGCGGCCCGTGACCTCCTGCGCCCGAATCGATTCGATCTGGGAGCGCAACCCGAGAAGCGGCACCTCGTGCAAGCCGCCGCTATCCGGGGCAGTGCCGCTGACCAGCACCCAGGGCTCCATGTAGCAGCGAATCGCAAGCAGCATGTTCCCGTTGGCGTCAGGTGCGGGGAGCTGAAAGGTGAGGGGACGCGAGCGGAAGGACTCGACGCCGCCGGCTGTGAAGTGGCCGAATTCTCCAACGTAGCGCCCGTTGGCAAAGACCTGATAGGAGTCGTCGACGTGATCGGGCATCTTGAGCCAGAGCGCCTGGGGCGATCTGGCGAGATGAACGCGGAGACGATACCAGGCGAAGCCGGTGAGGTGCGGAAAGCCGCGTCCGCCCCATCCAGGAATGTAACCCGGATCTCCGTAGGCTGCATCCGTTTCGCCGGGCCGGGCATGAAGATCCATCTCCGACCATGCCGAGTCGTCGAATGCAGGACTCGCCCAAAGGAGGGCACCATTCGCGCCGGGCGAGTCGCCGGGCGCGAACTTCCACGGGCCGGCGAGCGGAATGGTCGAGTCGCCAAGCCGCACCTCGACCGGTGTCTGGGCCGGAACAGGAGGACCGGGGGGAAGTGGCCGCGCGAGCGCAACGAGGCATGCCAGAACCAGCATCGACAGCAGGAGAAGACGCGCTCGTTGCATGGGCTGCAGACTACACGAGAAATCGCGGCGGAGCAGAGAAAAAGGCACGCTGCGCAAGGCGGCGTGCCCTTCAGTCTTGTGAACGAGGAAGCCTAAGCTTCGCCGTCCTCGGCGCTCACCGTGACCTTGATGTGCGCGCTCACCTCGCGGTGCAGCTTCACCGGAATGTGGAACTCGCCCAGTTGCTTGAGCGGCTCATCGAGCTGTACCTTGCGGCGGTCGATGACATAACCCTTCTGCTCCAGTGCGTGCGCGATGTCCGAGGAGGTCACCGAGCCGAAGAGGTGCTCGTTCTCGCCCACCTTGCGCTGGAAGACCAGCTCCACCTGCTCCATCTGCGCCACCTGTTGCTGCGCATCCGCCTTCTCCTTTGCGGAGCGGCGCAGGGCCGACTGCTTCATCTGCTCGATCACATTCCGGTTGGCCGCCGTGGCTTCAATCGCCAGTTTCTTGGGCAGCAGAAAGTTGCGTCCATAGCCGTCGGCCACCTTCACCACGTCTCCGCGGTGACCCAGTGTGTCGACGTCTTCCTTCAGAATGACTTCCATAACTCTCCTCAATGTTGTGGGCGCTCCAGCGTTGCGGGCAGTCGAGAGCGCCGCGCCGCCGGAACGCGCCATACTAGTACCGCGCCGCGAACGGCAGCAAGGCGATGTTGCGGGCCTGCTTGATGGCGCGCGTGAGCCGCCGCTGGTGCGTGGTGCAGACACCGGTCAGACGACGGGGAACAATCTTGCCCCGCTCGGCGACGAACTGCTGCAGCAGCCGCACATCGCGGTAGTGGATGGAGTCGATCTTCTCCACGCAGAACTTGCAGACCTTCTTACGCCGGAAGAACTTGCGTCCCCCTGGTCCGCCACCGGGACCACCCGGTCCGCGTCCGCCGGGACCGCGTCCGCCTCCGCCGCCCGCGGGACGGTCTGGACGGTCACCCGCCGGCCGATCTGGGCGGTCGCCTGCCGGACGCTCTGGACGATCTCCTGCGGGACGCTCGGTTGTCGCGCTCGGTGTTGCTGTTGCTGTGCTGGTCTCTTCAGCCATGGTTTCCTTCTTCTTTCTTCCCGCCCGGCTTTCATATTCAGTCGGCGAGACAGGCCCTGCTGTCGGCTTTGTTGCGTGGACAGGACCGGCTGGGTTGCTGTGCCGGCGCATGGCCGGCGCTACTCTCAATGACGACGCAGTTAGGCGCTGGCCGCGGCTTCCGTCGTGGCCGGCGCTTCGGCTTCAGGAGCAGGAGCCGCAGCGGCTGGCTGCGCGCTCAGCTTCTTGCGCGTCGCGCGGATCGCCTTGATCTTGTCCGCCCGCTTCTCTTCCTCGTCCATGCGCACGGTGATGAACTTGATCACCGGCTCTGTCACGCGGAGACGGCGCTCCACCTCGGCAATCAGGCCACCCTCCGCCTGAACCACCAGCAGGACATAGTTGCCGTCATTGAACTTGCGCACCATGTAGGACAGCTTGCGCCGGCCCAGCTTTTCGGTCGACTTCAGAACACCACCACCCTGGGTGATGGTCTGCTCCAGTCCCGCGATCAGCTTGTCGACATCCGCCTCTTCCATATCCGGGCGCACGATGAACATCACTTCATAGCTACGTTGCATGCGTTTCTCTCTTCCCTAAAACCTGAACTGCAGACCTGAACTCCAGATACTGTTTGCCGCTTCACTCGGTCTTCGAGGAACCATTCCCCCCAGACCCACTTCCCAAAGTCCCATTCCACTTGTTCATCGCAGCGGCGACTCCGCTCACGATGACTGTTTCCACGGCCTCGGCGACGCGATCCAGCACCTCGTCGAGCACCGCCAGTTCCTTCTTCCGCATCGGCGTCAGCAGGTAATCCTTCCCCCGCCGCGACGCTGTTTCCAACCCATCCGGTCCCACACCGATCCGGATTCTTGCCCACTCCTCCGTGCCCAGCGCGCCGTTGATCGACCGGGCGCCGTTGTGGCCACCCGAAGATCCTCCCGCCCGCACCCGCAGCGTGCCCAGCGGCAAGGCCAGCTCGTCATAGAGCACGAGAACGTCCTTTGGCCCTGCATTGAACTCCTCCACCAAAGCCCGGACGGATAACCCGCTCAGGTTCATGAAGGTCTCCGGCTTTGCCAGCACCACCTCACGGCCCGCAATGCGTGTCGTGGCGGTCAGTGCCCGGCAGCGGCGATTGCTCACCACCGCTCCCGTGCGCTCTGCCAGCCGGTCGATAGCCAGAAACCCGGCGTTGTGCGGGGTCCACTGGTACTCGATCCCGGGATTGCCGAGTCCGACGACCAGAAACGGTCCGCGAACTGATTCCCGCACCGCGGCATCCTGTGGCGCCTCTTCCGGATCCTTCGCTCCAAACGGCACTGCCTACTTCTTGCCGCCGGCCTTGGCAGCATCGCCGCCTGCCTCCTCCGTCTCCTGCTTGCCCTTCTTCACCACCTCGGGCTCGGCTGCTGTCGCAGCAGCTACGGCATCCGGCTCCGGTGCGGCTTCTTCCTTGATCACGGTGACGTGGGCCACGGTCGCGTCTTCGTCGGTGATGAACTTGAACTTGCCCCCGTGCGGCAGGTCGGAGACGCGGACCACGTCGTGCAGCTTCAGCCCGGTCACATCCAGCGAGATGTGCGGCGGAATGTCTGCCGGCAGGCACTCGATCTCGACCTCGCGCAGTACCTGGTCCAGCAGGCCACCTTCGGCCTTGACTCCGATCGGAATACCTTCCAGGTGAATCGGCACTTCGACCACCATCGCCTTGTCCATCGCAATGCGTTTCAGGTCGATGTGCAGCAGGCTGCCCTTGATGGGCTCGTACTGCCAATCAACGATCATCGCCTTCACGCGCGCGCTGCCCTGCACGTCCACATCGAAGATGGTGTTGTGGCCGGATGCCGAGTGCAGGATGCGCAGGATCTGCTTGGGATCGAGCTCCACCGCGACCGAAGGCTCCTTCGCCCCATAAATCACCGCGGGAATCTTGCCCGCCACGCGCACGCGGCGTGCCGCGTTCTTGTTGAACTTGCCCTCGCGGGTCACCGCCGTTACCAGTTCTGTGCTTGCCATTGTTCTCTTCTATCCTTTCGGTCATGGGGAGGAGCTTGGCCCCTCCCTACTCCCTTTATCGAAACCGTTGGTTTCTAGTTAAAGAGCGAGCTCACGCTCGTCTCCATGTGAATGCTTTCGATGGCCGCACCCAGCAGGCCGGCAATCGATAGCACCTTGATCTTGTCCACCGCCTTGGCCTCTTCGCACAGCGGTATGGAATTGGTCACCACCAGCTCCTTGATGCGCGAGCTTGCGATGCGCTCGACAGCCGGGCCCGACAGCACCGGGTGCGACGCGCACGCGTAGACTTCGGTTGCGCCTTCGTCGAGCAGCGCATGTGCGGTCTTCACCAGCGTGCCCGCCGTGTCCACGATGTCGTCGATGATCAGGCAAGTGCGCCCGCGCACATCGCCGATCACGTTCATCACCTCGGTCACATTGATGTCTGTACGGCGCTTGTCCACGATTGCCAGCGGTGCACCCATCTTGGTAGCGAAGAAGCGCGCACGCTCCACGCCGCCCGCATCGGGTGAGACGACGGTTAAATTCGGCAGATTCTTCTTGCTGAAGTAGCCCACCATCACCGGACTCGCGAACAGGTGATCGACCGGAATATTGAAGAAGCCCTGAATTTGCGCCGCGTGCAGATCCATGAAGAGCGCGCGATTGGTGCCGGCCGTGGTCAGCAGATCGGCAACCAGCTTCGACGAGATGGCCACGCGCGGACGGTCCTTACGGTCCTGGCGGGCGTATCCGTAATACGGCACCACCGTGGTGATGCGGCCGGCAGAAGCGCGCTTCAGGGCGTCGATCATAATCAGCAGCTCCACCAGATTCGAGTCCACCGGATTGCACGTGGGCTGCACCACGAAGACATCCACGCCGCGCACGTTTTCGAGTAGCTGGAAGTAAATCTCCCCGTCGGCAAAGCGCTGGATCTTGGTTTCACCCAGCGGTACGCCAATCTGTTTGCATATCTCTTCAGCAAGCTGGCGGTTCGCCGATCCGGCAAAGATCTTGAAGCGCTTGTCCTCGCTCAGCCCGCGGTTGCGCTTGCGCTCTGGCGCAGGCTGAAAGTTATTGTTGCTCGCCGTCTCCGGCTCGACTTCGGTCGCCACTGCCGTCTCTTGCTTCATCACGTGTCTCCCAAGCTGGTTTGCGTTGGTGAACTGCGTTGATGTCTCGCGCCTCGGCTTGAACAGCATCCGCGGCAGACGCTCCGGCGCACGGTGCACCGGAACAGAGTGGCTGGGCGACTAGGATTCGAACCTAGACAAAGTGCTCCAAAGGCACTTGACCTACCATTAGTCGATCGCCCAACAGGCTGCTGGCGGAGAGGGGATGATGCTGCCAGCAGTTTCGCCGGAAGCTACGTTTCCATCCACATCGTGCGCCAATACTGCTCGCGAGGCAAGGTTTCCGTCCGCAGCGCCACAATGCCGCGATTCCGAAGACGCTCTGCCGCTCGATCTGCCGCTTCCGCACTCGCATACAGCCCAAACATGGCCGAACCCGAGCCCGAAAGCGCAGCATAGATAGCCGCATCCTCAGGATTGCTGGAGGAGCTCCAAAGCCCACGCACGATGTCTGCAAGAGAGGGATACTGCGCAAAGACGACCTCTTCGAAGTCGTTTGCAATCCCGGTGCGGACAAGCGCGAGAAGCGGAGTCTCGGCCAGGTCTCCCTTGTGGGCCACATCCGCTTCGGAGAACATCTTTCCCGAAGAGGCCGCCCAGGAGACACCGGAGGAGTGCGGCTGACCCCATGCTGCAGAGACAGACCGACTCAACGTTTCAAGTCTATCGGCAGAAGCGGCTGGGGTCAATGCGGAATGCCGCGCATCCCATTCCCGAAAAGCTGCAGGTGTCGACACCCCCAGCTCCGGCACAGCAACCACGCAGGGCATCGCTGGCATATCCGGGAGCGGCGTCACCAGCTCACCCCGTCCCTGCCCCAGCACCGCGCCGCCAACCAGGAAGAGCGGCACATCCGACCCAACCTCCGCCGCCACACGCGTGCGGTCTTCGGGCAGCAGAGCGGCGCCGATTTGCCACTGCAAAGCCACCAGCGCCGCCGCCGCATTCGCTGAACCTGCCCCCAGGCCGCCCTGCACCGGCAGCCGCTTCTCAATGTGGATCGTCACCTCAGCCGAAATGTCAAGCGCCGACAGAGCCCGCTCCACCATCTTCCACGCGGTATTGCGCGCATCCGTTGGCACGCGCTCATCGTTCGAGGTGACGCTGATCTGTGTGGCCGCCGCGCGCCGTGCCGTCACCGTAACGAGATCATGCAGGGCAATCGTCTGGTAGACGGTGGTCAGCGCATGATAGCCATCCGGCCGCACCAGGCCAATCGCCAATCCCAGGTTGATCTTCGCAAACGAACGCAGCGTGACAGACATGCCTTCGCCATTCTAAAGACAGCCTCTAGCTGCTAGCTCCCAGCCTCCAGCTTTTAAGGCCGCGGGAAATCACGGCTGCTGGTCTTATCGCAATCGCAGCTACAAGCTAGGAGCTAGCAGCTAGAGGCTCTACACTCCTGCCATGACACGCAAGCTCTGCGCCTTCGCTCCCATCGCACTCCTCGTGTCTCTCGCCGCTACTCCCGCCCTCGCGCAGAACGAAACGCCCGTTACGGCTGACCACGCCATGGTCGTCAGCGTGCACCATGACGCGACCGATGCCGGCCTTGCCATCTTGAAGCAGGGCGGCAATGCAGTGGATGCGGCGGTCGCGACTGGTTTTGCCCTCGCGGTCGTACATCCGGTCGCGGGCAATATCGGCGGCGGAGGATTCATGCTGGTCCATCTCGCGAAGGGCGCAAAGCACGATCTCTTTATCGACTTCCGCGAGACCGCGCCCGCCGCCGCGTCGCGTGATATGTATCTCGATGCGCAACGCAACGTCATCCCGGGCACGAGCACGCTCGGTTATAAATCTGTCGCTGTCCCCGGCTCGGTCGCAGGCCTTACTTACGCGGAAAGGAATTACGGCAAACTGGGCCTGAAGGCAGTCATGGCTCCTGCCATCAAGCTTGCCGAAGACGGCTTCACCCTCAGCGACCAGGAAGCCGAGGAGCTGCACGACTCGGACCTCGCAAAGTTCCCCGAATCCCACAAGATTTTCCAGTTGGATGCGAAGCGGGGTGAGTATTACGAATCCGGCGACACCTTCAGCCAGCCCGACCTAGCCGCTACCCTCAAGCGCATCGCCGCCGATCCTAGCGACTTCTACCATGGTGAAATTGCGAAGAAGCTGGCCGCGGACATGAAGGCCAACGGCGGCCTCATCACCGAGGCCGACCTCGCCAACTATCAGGTCAGGGAACGCGATCCTGTCAAAGGAACCTACCACGGTTACGAAATTGTCAGCGCCCCGCCACCCTCCGCCGGTGGCATCGCGCTGATCGAAATGTTGAACATCCTGCGTCCCTATGATCTCGCAAAGCTCGGCGATCGCAGTGCTCCAGAAGTCCATCTCATCACCGAAGCCATGCGCCGCGCCTACATGGATCGCACCGATTATCTCGGCGACCCTGATTTCGCGAAGATTCCACAAGCCGCGCTGCTCAATCCCGCATACGCCGACGCCTGGCGCAAGAGCATCGTGTCCGACCACGCCACACCCTCAAAGGACCTGAAGCGGCCCGCCGGCTTCCTGCCACCGCCGCCCAGCGCGACCGTAGCCGAATCGAAATCCACCGACACCACCCACTATTCCGTTCTCGATGCGGAGGGCAACGCTGTCGCCGTCACCACCACGCTCAACGACGGCTTCGGCTCGCACGTCACCGCCACCGGTCTCGGCTTCCTGCTGAATGACGAAATGGACGACTTCGCCTCGAAGCAGGGCGCACCCAACATGTACGGCCTCATCCAGGGTCCAAACAACGCCATCGCGCCTGGCCACCGCCCGCTCTCCGCGATGACGCCGACCATCGTGCTGAAGGACGGCAAAGTGCGCATGGTGCTCGGCTCACCCGGCGGCCCGCGTATCACCACCACGGTGCTCAACATCTTCCTCAGCACCGCCGAGGGCGGCCTCAACATCCAGCAGGCGGTCGACGCGCCGCGCTTCCACCACCAGTACCTGCCGGACACGCTCTACGTCGAAGCCGGCTTCCCCGCCGAAAGCGCCGCGACGCTAACTGCCGAGGGCTACACCCTCAAGCAAGGCGGCCACTGGAGCGATGGCGAGTGCATCGCCATCAACCCGAAGACCGGGAAACTGGAAGGTGGCCAGGACCATCGCCACCACTTCGGCAAGGCCGCCGGGTACTAGGAACTGCGAGAAAGACAGCCTCTATTTTCAAAGGAGGCCGTCGAGCGATCAGATGTCGGCGTGGGCCATGTCTATTGGTGGGTCTGGATCAGGAGCCAGTCCTGCTCCATAAGTGGAAGGCTGCCATAGTTGCTTCTGTAGACCACCTTCCAAGCTCCGTCGCTGATCTTCTTTTCGATCAACTGGTCGAGATATCGCTGTGGAAGAGGCCGGTCTCCGTTGAAAAGGTGTTCGTGAAAGCTTAGGACCTCCGGCTGCCGCTGGTAGAAGATCCACTTTGGCGGCGCCTCTTGCAACTCTCCCGTCAAGGCATCGATGGTGCTTTTTTCGGTGGTGTCGTACCAGGTCTGCACATAGTCGTGCCAGGGAGGAACAGCACAGAAATAGTTCGCGAAGGAATAGGGCAGTGAAAGTAGTTCGCGATGCGATCCGTCAGGATCCAGATTTTTGCAAACTGGCTGTATGAATGTGAGCAGGTCTCGCTCGACGACCATCGGACCATAGACAGGATGCATGAACCATTCCCGGTTTACGAACATGGGTTGAGAGCGGAAACTCCACCAGCGGCAGGGCTCCACCACCCTGAAGCTGAATCCATAACACAGAAGAACCACCGCGGCCGCCAGTAGAAACGAGAGTCCACGCGGGTTCAACTTGATCGGCGAGGCAATCGGCAACAGAAGGAAGAGGGTCGCCATGGGCATGTATATCTCCCCGTGGCTCGCACCAGTCGATAGCGCCTCAGCCGCTAATTGTCCGAGAGGAATGAGAAGCAGAATTTCGAGACGGTTCCATTCTTTAAAGCGGCCGGGGGCGATCTCCCATGTCAGGAAACGAAGAAAGGCAAGTATTCCGAAGCCATAAAGAAGAAATGTCGCGATCGTCGACACGGAGAGCATGAAGCTGCCATCCACCAGTCCACGATTGTGCATGTAGAAAAAAGGAAAGAGAATCAGGGCAACGCCGATCGCTACTCTGAGCAGCGCACGCATTGTCCGTATCGGTAAAGCTGGGCGCACGACATAGGCCAATATCGCGCATACGCCGGTAAAGATAAGAACTAATTCAGGGTAGCGACGGCTGGTATGCAAGAAGAGCAGCGTGTGCCAGGGTAAGAGCAGCGGATTTAGAAGAACGCTTCCCCTGCCGCCCTTAGCCGCCGCCGCATTCGTGATCGAGTACATCCAGTAGGTATGGAAGGAGTCACCGGTCAACTGCACAACCAGGGGCAATGTCAGCGCGGCCCCCGCAACGAAGGTGAGAAGTAGCAGCCATCGCCGGTCAGAAGCGAAACAGAAAAGAACAATGCCCGCGCCGATGAAAAGCGCACCGCCATTATTCACACGGGTCGCGAATGACAGAGCAGAGAAGATGCCCAGCAATGCGGCCGTGCCGAAAGTAGCTCGTGAGCTGATGCCCCGATGAAGCTTCAGCAGCAACACAATGGAATAGACCGGGAACAACTCTGCCAGAACGTGGTAGTCATCGAAGCGATACGCTACGGAGGACACTCCCATGAAAAATGCGGCGCAGGCTAAGAGTGCTTTCTGTCGATCCGAAAGCGGCAGGTATCGAGCTATCGATAAGAACCCGAGCGACAATGCAGCCACATGAAGGACAGCGGGCACTTTCGTAGCCAGCCAGCTGTTGCCCAGCAGCGCCATAGACCAAGATGTCTCGAGAACAAACAACGGTTGGAGCGCCAGCTGCAGGTGAGAGTAGAGGTGCTCCCCTTTGCGGAAGAGGCTCGCATAGAACAACCATGTGCCTTCGGCAGCCAGTTGGGTGTTCGCGATCATGGCAATGCCAAACGCGAAAGTGAGGGCGAACGCGAAGAACTGGTAGTGCTTACCTTGCGGGGCTGAATTCTCTGTTTGCAGGGTCATGTAGATGGGCCGAGCGAATTGAGATGAGGTTAACAAAAAGCATGAACGCGCCCTCGATACGGAGTATCGCTGCGGCTCTAGTAGCAGGAAGCAGCCTGCCGCGCTTCTGACTGTTTGGGGACAACTACGGAACGACCGGCCAGGCTGCTTCGAAGAAACAGACCGCAGATGAGAGAATAGCCCTCGGAACCACCTCCCATGCTCCGAGCCCTCTCCACCCATGTTTTTCTTCGCCAGCGTCTGCACCCCGGCCTGCTCGATACGCTGGCCCGCGGCGGCGCGCAGGCTATTGAAGTCTTCGCTGCGAAACAGCACTTCGACTACACCAGCCGTCAGCACATCAAGGAGATCGCCGACTGGTTCCAATCGAGCGATGTCAAGCCGCATTCGCTGCATGGACCGCTGTATGCTGACTCCGAGATGGGCCGAGGCGGCATGCCTTCCATCAACGTGGTGCATCAGGAAAAGTCGCGGCGCATCGATGGCATGGATGAGGTAAAGCGCGCGCTCGAAGCGGCGGAGATCCTGCCCTACCAGTTCCTTATCCTGCACCTCGGCGAGCGGGACTCGGATTGGGACGAGCGCACTCTCGAACACGCCATCACTGCCATCGAGCACCTCAAGGCCTTCGGCGCGCCGCTCGGCGTCAAGCTGCTACTTGAAAATATTCAGAACGATGTCACCGCGCCCTCAAACTTGGTAGAAATCATCCGCGCCGGTCATTTCTCGAACGTCGGCGTCTGCTTCGACATCGGCCACGCCAATCTGATGCAAGGCGTAGATCCATCGCTCGAGACCCTGCTGCCGCTCATCGGATCGACCCACCTCCACGACAACAACGGCGACCGCGATGCGCATCTGTGGCCGGGTGATGGAAAAATTACTTGGGAACCGGCGATGGATGCACTCAAATCAGCACCGCGCTCGCCCGCAGCACTGCTCGAGATTCATTACGAGCTCGGCGAAACGCCGGACACAATAGCCAAGCGCGCCGCCCAGACTTTCGAGAAATTCGGAATTTGAAACAATGACGGATACACCTGTAACCCCATCCAGCACACAGTCCAGCACACATACCACCGCCGTCCCTGCGACCATCGCCACCCTGAAGCAGCACGAGGGCCAGACCATCGTGCTGCACGGCTGGCTCTACAACATGCGCGCCTCCGGCAAGCTGCTCTTTCCCATCTTTCGCGATGGCTCCGGCACCGTGCAGGGCATCATGCCTAAGGCTGCGGTCACGCCGGAAGTCTGGGAGACGACCAGGCACCTTACCCAGGAGTCCAGTGTGATCGTCACCGGTCGCGTCCGTGCGGACCAGCGTGCGCCCGGCGGCTACGAGCTCGACGTCGAGAACGTCGAGGTGGTGCAGCGCGTGCCCGAGGAGCAGCCCTACCCCATCACGCCGAAGGAGCACGGCGTTGATTTCCTGATGGAACATCGCCATCTCTGGATCCGCTCGCCGCGACAATCCGCCATTCTGCGCATCCGCGCGGAGATCATCAAGGCCGCGCGTGACTACCTGGACGACAACGGCTTCGTCCTTACCGATCCGCCCATCCTCACGCCAGCCGCATGCGAGGGCACTTCGACGCTCTTTCCTGTCGAGTACTTCGGCGACGAGGCTTTCCTCACCCAGAGCGGCCAGCTGTACATCGAGAGCACCGCGCTCGCCCTCGGCAAGGTCTACAGCTTCGGCCCTACATTCCGCGCGGAAAAGTCCAAGACCCGCCGCCACCTAACCGAGTTCTGGATGGTCGAGCCCGAGCTCGCCTATGCCGGCCTCGACGACCTGATGGCGCTTGCGGAGAATTTCCTCAGCTTTATCGTCGGCCGCGTCCTCGAGCGCCGTTTGCCCGATCTCAAAGTCATCGAGCGCGACATCGCAAAGTTGCAATCGATCCAGGCGCCCTTCCCGCGGCTGCGCTATGACGAAGCCGCCGCCATGTTGAACGAGGCGCACGCCAAAGGTCTGCTCGAACATCCATTTGAGTACGGCAACGACTTCGGCTCACCGGACGAGACGTATATCTCCTCGCAGTTCGACCGGCCCGTCATGGTGCATCGCTATCCCGCCGCGGTAAAGGCGTTCTACATGGAACCCGACCCAGACGATCCGAAGTACGCCCTCTGCGTCGACGTGCTGGCGCCTGAAGGCTACGGCGAGATCATAGGCGGCTCGCAGCGCATCGCCTCTTACGAGTTACTCAAGAAGCGCATCGAAGACCACCACCTGCCGCTGGAATCGTTCCAGTGGTATCTGGATTTGCGCCGCTACGGATCCGTTCCGCACTCCGGTTTCGGCATGGGGATTGAGCGCGCAGTGGCCTGGATCTGCGGCCTCGAACACGTTCGCGAAACCATTCCCTTTGCCCGCACGCTGAACCGTATCTATCCGTGATGTCTACCCCTGATTCAGGCCCAGCAGAGCGGTTGACTTCTTTATCGATTTGCCCGAACGCCGACGCCTCTCTATGCTTGAGGGTTTGCTTCCCCCTGGAATGGGGCATCGATCTATGAGTAAGAACGAAGATACGATTCACGCAGAGACCTCCCGCGGCCATCAACCGATGTACACCGGCGTACAGGCGCTGCCACCGCGTCACATCCGGGTCATCGGTGTGCCGCTCGACCTCGGCCAGCAGCGTCGCGGGGTCGACATGGGACCCTCCGCCGTGCGCGTGGCCGGCCTCGAAGCGCATCTGGAAGCGCTCGGTCACGTCGTAACCGATGGCGGCAACATCAGCGTGGCGATCGCGGAGACCAAGAGCCCCGGCAACGAGAGCGCGCGTTACCTGAAAGAGATTCGCGAAACCTGCGTTCGCGCCGGTGACCTGGTGATCAAGACGCTCGAAGAAGGCGCGACGCCCGTCATCCTCGGCGGCGATCATTCTGTAGCGGCCGGCTCGGTCTCCGGTGTCGCCGAGTTCTACCGCCGCAAAGGACAGAAGATCGGCCTCATCTGGATCGACGCCCACTCCGACATCAATACGCCCGAAACTTCGCCCTCGGGGAACGTCCACGGCATGCCGATGGCTGCGCTGCTTGGCCTTGGGCCTCGGGAACTCTCCGACATCTACGACTTTTCCCCCAAAGTCGATCCGGATAACGTCGTCCTCATCGGCGTGCGCGACATCGACGCCACCGAGAAGGAAAACATCAAGCGCGCCGGCATCACCGAGGTCTACACCATGCGCGACATCGACGAGCGCGGCATGCGCACTGTGATGGAAGAGGCGCTGCGCGCTGCCGGCCGCGGCACCGCCGGCTACCACGTCTCGCTCGACATGGACTGGATCGACCCCGAGGACGCACCCGGCGTCGGCACACCCGTGCGCGGCGGCGCCACCTATCGCGAAGCTCATCTCGCCATGGAGATCCTCGCCGACCACGGCCGCATGCTCAGCTTCGAGATCGTCGAAGTGAATCCCGTCATCGACGAGCACAACCGCACCGCGCATCTCGCGGTCGAGCTCATTTCTTCGGCGTTTGGAAAGAAGATTCTCTAAGCGATCGGATGGCCGGCCGCAATATAGATCTGCTCGATCGCCTGCATGTCCTTCAGTCCCTCCTCGCCGGGTGTCCGCGATTCTTTGTTCTGCAGAATGCAGTTGGCAAAGTCCTCCGCCTCGATCTGAAACTGGAAAGGCATTTTGCCTGTAGCGTCTTCCTGGATATCGCTGCCGGACTTGCCGTCTGGATCGTCCACATGCGCTTCAAGACGCAGGCCATCGTAGCTGTATGCGGTGGTGACGAGAACGCTGCCCTTGTTGCCGATCACCTTGATGTATCCGGGCAGCCGCGTCGTGTAGCTGGTCGCGCAATTGGCAAGAACGCCGGACGACATCTCCATCGTCCACGAAAGCGATTCTTCGATGTCCTGGAAACGGCCGCTCTGGTGGTCCATTGTGCTGGTCATCGCCCTGAAGCTGACAGGTTCCACGCCTGTATAAAGGCGGATCGTATTCAGCGGATAGATCCCCATATCCATCAAAGGACCGCCACCACCCATGGCGCGCGTCAGCCGCCACTGGTTGGCTTGGAAATAGCCGCCGAAGTTGCCTTCGCAATACTGGATATCGCCGATGCGGCCCTGCCTGATAAGGTCAATCGCCTTCAGATGCGTCGGGTCATAGTGAATGCGGTAAGCAATCATCAGCTTCCGGTCGGCCTTACGGCACGCCGCAATCATCTCGCGGCACTCCGCGGAGGAGATCGCCATCGGCTTTTCGCACAGCACATGCTTGCCCGCCTGGGCCGAACGGATCGTGAACTCCTTGTGCATCGAGTTGGGTAGCCCGATATACGTCGCGTCAATGTCCTTGTTCTCACGAATCCGGTCGAAGTCCTCGTAGTTATAGATCGAGGAGCGAGGCACTCCATACATATCGGCGTAGCGAGCAGCCTTCTCCGGATGCCCGCTGACCAGACCAGTAATCTTCGTGGTCGACGAATTCGCGACCGCTCGCATGAAGATGCTGGAGATTTGCCCCAGACCAACCGGGGCATAGCCGATTTTGCGTGCCGGTTGGGAAACAGCCGTCGTAGGAAGCTGGGTGGCGGCCAAAGACAGGGCGGACATACGGGCGAATTCACGACGGTTCATCTCGGCTCCATGATCCTGCTTCTCGTCTCCTATGCTCGAAACAGAAGCATCAGCAGACTGAGGGAAGCATACCGCCTGCGTTCTCGCCGCTACACTGGATCAGCGCATCCTCGTCAAGGAACCAGAGACTCTCCATGATTTTCCATGACTTCCGTCGTCAGTTCGCTTCTTTGGCAATTGCAGGTGCCGCTGTACTCCCACTGCTCGCACAGCCCGCCCCTACCCTCGGCACCCCCGCTGACAGCGACGCCATGGCCGCGCGAGTCCGCGCCGAATATCTCCACGCCTGGCAGGGCTACCACGCCTACGCCTGGGGTCACGATGCGCTGATGCCGCTCTCCAAAAAGCCGCATGACTGGTACGGGGTCTCGTTGCACATGAGCCAGATCGATGGCCTGGACACCATGCTGCTCATGGGCCTCGATAAGCAGGCCGCTGAAGCGCAACAGGACATCGACAAGCACCTCTCCTTCGACCAGGACATCTACGTCAAGAATTTCGAGATCACCATTCGCTGCCTTGGCGGCCTGCTCAGCGAGTATGAAGCCACCAACGATCCGCAACTGCTGAAGCTCGCCACCGATCTCGGCCGCCGCCTGCTGCCTGCCTTCCACTCGCCCACCGGTATGCCTTATGAGTTCATCAACCTGCGCACCGGAAAAGTGCGCGGCGCCGTCACCAATCCGGCTGAGGTCGCGCTACTGCCGGAGTTCGGCACGCTCTCCAAACTCACCGGCGATCCCGTCTACTACGACACGGCCAAGCGCGCGATGACCGAGTTGTGGAAGCGCCGGTCTTCCCTCGACCTCGTGGGCCTCGGCATTAACGTTGAGACCGGCGATTGGACCGACTCCACCTCCACCATCAGCGGCGGCATCGATTCGTTTGACGAATACCTGCTCAAGAGCTGGCTGCTCTTTGGCGACCGCGATTGTCTCGAAATGTGGCAGAAGAGCATCGTCGCAATCAATAGATATCTCGCTGAGCAGACGCGCCTCGGCCTGTGGTACGGACAGGCTGACATGCGCACCGGCGCGCGCATGACGCATGAATACGGCGCACTGGATGCATTTTTCCCCGCGGTGCTCGCGCTGGGCGGCGACCTGCCCCGCGCCGAAGCGCTGCAGCGCTCCAGCTTCCAGATGTGGACGCTCTACGGCATCGAACCGGACACACTCGATTACATCCGGCTCGCCACGCCCGACGCCGGCTACCCGCTGCGACCGGAGATCATCGAGTCCACCTACTATCTCCATCACTTGACCGGTGACCCCATCTATCTGCACATGGGCCAGGACTATTTCGATTCCCTCGTCCGCTGGTGCCGCACGCCCGAGGCCTATGCCGCACTCACCGATGTGCGTACCAAGAAGCAGAAGGATGATATGGAAAGCTTCTTCTTCGCCGAGACGCTCAAGTACCTTTACCTCCTCTATGCACCAAGCGACACGGTCGATTGGCGGAAATTCGTCTTCAACACCGAAGCGCATCCGCTCAAGCGCTTCACACCGGCCACATCAGCCTCCAACTAAACCGTCACAGTTTGATACAGCCGATAGTGCTCATCGCCGATCGCGGCAAACGGCCGCATCGTCAGCGGCTCAGCGGCCCTCTTCACTTTCCAGTCAGTGCTGCTCTTTGAGATGCGCTCCGCCCTCAGTAACTGCGGCTTGGTGAGCGAAGCGGACAGATCTCCGATGGCGCACAGCGCCACCGGCCCATACATCAGCGCCACGCGTTCGCCGCCGGCCTGCTGATAAGGAATCGTCTCCAGCCGCAGCGGCATATCCATCTCCAACTCGACGCGATCACCGCTCTTCCATGTGCGTTGCACGCGGGCGAACGTCCCCGGCTGCACCATGGCATCCACAGCGCGCCCGTTCACCGAGATGCGCGTCTTTGCTCCGGCCCATTGGGGAATGCGCAGCAGTATCGCGAATGTCTGCGGCCGATCGAGCGCCAGCACCATCGTTGTTTGCGAGGATGCGGGATACTCGGTCGTCTGCGTCAGCGAGCACGGCGCGCCACCCTGCCGCCAACGCAGCTCCGACGGCACATACAGGTTCACGTACACATCCGCGCCGCGTCGCATGTATGCGCTGATGCCATAGTCTGCCGTGACCTGCGGAAAGGTGCCGGAGCAACACGGCCACTTGTCTTCGTGATAACCCTTCTGCGCGTTTTCGTTGTAGTCCGAGTAATAAAAACTAGTCCCATCCGGCAGCAGCGGCTTCGCGCCCAGAATGGTGCTGTAAAGCACGCGCTCCATGCTGTCGCCATAGCGGCTGTCGGCGCTCTCTCGCAGCAGATAGCGCGTGATCTTGAAGTGCCCGTACGCGCCACACGGCGTCTCGAAGCTCGAGTGCGTCTTCGTCAGGCTCTCGGCCATGGTCGTGCTGCCCGGCGTTACGAAAGTCTCGTTCGGACCCCACCCGCCGGTCGCGAAGCTCTGCTCCGCAATCATCCGGAAGCCATTGCGCGCCGCCCGCAGATAGCGTTCCTCGTTCAGGTTCAAGTACGACTGCATCGCCGAGCAAAGCGAGTTCAGATGACTGTACGCATGCTGGCCGGGCAGCACGTTCTGATCTTCAGAGAGCGGCGTGAACCAGCTCTCGTCTTCGATGTACTGCTTCGCCATGTCGCGATAGCGCACCTCGCCGCTGCGTTGGTACGCGAGAAACAGATTCTCCGGTAGCGTGTAGGTCTCATCCCAGCAATAAGCGTCGTCCTTATGTGGACGCGCGTACATCTCCTGTCGGTTCAGCGCACGCCCGGGCAGGAACGGGATCACCGCATCCGTAGCTGGCCCCAGCGCCCGCATCGCGACAGGGTCCTGCGCGAATTCGTGCGCGTCGATCAGACCGCAACATGTTTTGTCGAAGGTGTACGCGGGCAGATGGTAGTCGACATAAAATTTCGGTGTAATCGTCTTCGAGAATCCGTCCACCAGCCGATGTACCTTCTGCTGTGTCGGCTTCGACCCGGTTTGCGCATACGCACGCGCCAGCCCGGAGAGGTATTGCCCGAAGCTGTGACCGGGGATGTAGCCGTGGAACGGCCCCTTGGGACTGAAGTCGGCATAAAAGGTGTACCAGCCGCCCATGTCCTCGCCTGGCGCCGGTAGTCCCGCCTTCTGCCGGAAGGGCTTCAGCAGGCTGTCTTCACTCAACGCGAGAAAGAATGCATGGTTGCGATCGAACTGCTCCTTCAGCGGTCCATCCAGCAGACGCACCTGGTCGTAAGCCACCGGCGAGAGCTGCGTCTGTCTGGTTGGCACAGGAGTGCCCGCCATCAGTCCGCGCGGCACGGCCAGAGCTCCACCCGTCAGAAGACTGTTCTGAACAAAACGGCGGCGTGTCAGATTGCCCATAGAAAACGTTCCCTTCGTACCGCCAACATATTACGCCGAGCGCAGCGATGCCGCGGGCTGCCGCGCAGCGACGTCCGCTCTTCAACTCGGGCCGATAGTGCCCCACCATATACCTCACCATTTCGCGCCACATACGTCGCTCACCCGAGACGATAGACTGGCCACATCTATGCCTCGGAAACTTCGCGTCGGAATCGTTTTTGGCGGCCGCTCGGGCGAGCACGAAGTGTCGCTCCGCTCTGCTGCCTCCGTACTTGCCGCTATTGATAAGAAGAAATACGACGTGGTTCCCGTCGCCATCGCGAAAACCGGCCAGTGGCTGCTCGGAGACGAGGCCCAGCACATGCTTGCCGGTGGCACCACTGTCACGGCCGGCAGTGCCGCTCACAAAACACGCGCCACACATCAGAGTGCGCTGGTGCCCGCCGCGCATCCCGCGGGCCTGCTGCAACTCCCCGCATCTGCTGCAAAAGAACAAGCCCAGGCGCGGGCGCTCGGCGTCGACGTCCTCTTTCCCGTGCTGCATGGCACCTTCGGCGAGGACGGGACCATCCAGGGGCTCTTCGAACTCGCCGGAAAAGCCTACGTCGGCTCTGGTGTCCTCGGCTCCGCTGCCGGTATGGACAAAGACGTGATGAAGCGGCTCTTCGCCGCTGCCGGGCTTCCCATCGTTGAGCACATCACGCTGCTCCGCGGCGCATGGCATCAAGCGCCGCGCAAAGCCATCGCGGAGATCGAAGCCAACCTTCGCTACCCACTCTTCGTCAAGCCCGCGAACCTCGGCTCCTCAGTCGGCATCTCGAAGGTCCACGATCGTTCCGAGCTGGCACCCGCCATCGTGCTCGCCGCCAGCTACGACCGCAAGATCATCATCGAGCAGGGTGTCGGCGGCAAAGCCACCAAGAGCAAGCCGGCAGAGCGCGCGCGTGAGCTCGAAGTCGCCGTGCTCGGCAACGATGACCCCAAAGCTTCCGTGGTCGGCGAGATCGTTCCCGCCAAGGAGTTCTACGACTACGAAGCGAAGTACGAGAGCGACGCATCGCTCCCCATCATCCCCGCGCGCCTCAGCAAGGCGCAGGCAAAGGAGGTTCGCGAGATGGCCATCGCCGCCTTCCACGCCTGCGATTGCTCCGGCCTTGCGCGGGTCGACTTCCTGCTCGAGCCCGAAAGCCGCACGGGCAAACCAGGCCGCCTTTATCTGAACGAGATCAACACCATGCCGGGCTTCACCTCCATCAGCATGTATCCCAAGCTGTGGGAGGCCTCCGGCCTCAAGTACTCCGACCTCATCGATCGCCTCATCGAGCTGGCACTGGAACGCCGCGCCGAACGAGACGATACGCAATATAGCCGCTAGGTCTCTTCGATGTCAGCAACAGCCGTACACAAAATAGCAGAGTGAATCTCAGCTGACGGTCTGCGGCTCTGGCGTGGGCCGCTTTGGCTTCGACGTCCATCTCTCCTTCAGGCGCAGAAATCTTTCCTCGAAATATGTACGGGAGAGATACGCCAGCAGGATCGAAATCACCGCTCCCAGAACTGCGCGCAGCAGTTGATTGCCGAAGTGCGGCGCCACGGCCACGAATTTCGTACTTTCGGTCGCCTTGTCATAGAGCGTGTAGATGAGCGAATGCACCAGGTAGAGTCCATAGCTGATCCCGCCAAGAAACATCATCACGCGCGCCGCAACATTCGTGGATGTGGTCCCCGAGTTCCGCTCCAGCGCAAGCAGCAGCAGGCCCAGATAGACGGCGATGAAGGGAAGCAGATGGCACGCATCTATGGCCGCAGCGAGGGTTACAGGCATGGAGAACTGAGCAAGCGTGACAACGCCGGCGATGCCGGCAATGCCGAAGATCAACAATGCGGTCCTGATTCGGCCGATATTCCCACGATGCAGCGTTCCTTGGCGGCATGCGGTAGCAATGATGGCGCCATAGAGCAGATAGTCGGCATTCACCCACGTCTTGTAGTAGTGGTCGCTCTGCGGCATCCACAGGGCGATGCCGAAACGCAGCAGCACCGTGCCAACGCAAACGGCCGCCATGATCTGCTGCAGAGTCCGCAGACTGCAGCGGCGTACTATCCATGGCCATATCAGGTAGAACTGTTCCTCCACTGCCAGCGACCAGAGCGAACCGTATTCGCTATCACGTGCGCCCACCAATCGCGCCATGTTGGCGATATACAGCAGACATGCCAGCACAAATTTCCAACCAATCATGCCAGAGAGCTTCAGCACGATAAGCATGAGCAGGTACGCCGGCAGAATGCGCAGAGCGCGCCGGATATAAAAGTCCCGCATCGCACCGGGCCTGCCTCTGTCGTCGAGGAGAATTCCAGTGATGAGAAATCCGGAGAGCACGAAGAACAGATGCACACCAGTCGACCCATAAGTTGCGGCCCGTACGAAGAGTCGCGGCAGACCGGTCCAGGACTGCGGCGGCTGATTTCCGGCAATGCCGTGATAGCACAACACTTCCAGAATCGCGACGCCGCGCAGCACATCAAGCCCAGGAATGTGCCCGCGATAACGGAGCTCTGGGCGCTCGTCAGTTCTTGGCATGGGTCTCTATGCGTGTGACCTGGAAAGATTAACACCGCATCTCGAGTGCTATTGGAACCAGAGAATGGCTCGCTCGGGCCCGCCCGCATGCCGCCCGCACCCTTCTTTATTACTGCTCAGCCTGTTCGCGCAAACGAACAAAGTTTCAGGGGACAACCAGTCTGCGGGACAGACCATCTGCGTTCCATAGTTCAGGAGCCGCAGGTCATGGCCAGCAGCCCCCCTTCCATCTCAGGGGAACAACGGCGTTCCACTTCGCGGAAGCATCGGCGCCACATCATCGAGCTGACTCTGTTTGTCATCTTTGTGCTCGCGATGGTGGGCGTTGCCGTGATGCTTACCTACTGGCCCTTCCGCTATCGGGAGGTACATCCATTGCTGGAGCACACCTTCCGCAGCAAAGTGCTGGTAAAGCGCTTCCACCGGACCTACTTCCCGCATCCCGGTTACGTGGCCGAGGGCGTCACCTTCCATCGCTACGGGGATATGCAGATCCCGCCTCTCGCGACGCTCGATCGAATGATCGTTGTCGGTAGCTGGACGAATCTGATCTTCCATCCACACGAACTCTACGAAATTCGGCTGGGAGGACTGCATGTGCAGATTCCGCCGCCGGGTACGACGGCGCGCAGGTTGGCTTTCGAGCAGGGTGTGGTTGCTTCCTCCTCACAGAAGATTCAGATTGAGACCATCGTCGCGGATGGAACCACGCTGGATTTTCTTGCGGAAGCGGGCAAGCCTCCACTACGCCTGCAATTCCCCGTACTTCAGGTCCATAATGTGCAAGAAGTCCAGCCACTCAGCTTCTCTGCGCGTGTGCTCATTCCCAGCCCTCGGGGGACAGTGCTCGCCAACGGCTCAGTGGGGCCATTCCGCACGAATGATTATGGTGCAACCCCGCTCTCGGGGACGTATTCGCTCGAAGACGCTGATCTGAGTACGGTGCATGGCGTCTCCGGTCACGCGGCGGGCAGCGGGCGCTATAGCGGTACCTTCTCCCGGATCGAAACCTCCGGACAAGCATCTATCCCCGATTTCCGCGCCGCGTCTGCCCACAAGGTGCGCTTGGATGCGACTTATCACGTGGCCGTGAATGGCGCGAACGGTGATGTCGAGATCCAGCAGACGCAGGTAAAGACCGGCGCAAGTGTGATCACCGCAAGCGGCTCCGTCGTAGGCAAACCAAATAAGGTCAATTTCACTATTGCCGCAACAAACAGCCGCATCGAAGAGTTACTCAGGATGATCGAACAGGACGAGCCGTCGGTACGCGGCAAGGTTAGCTTCCAAGCAACGGTGAGCCTGAACAATGGTCCGAAACGGTTTCTTCAGCGGCTGGATCTCAAAGGTAGGATTTCACTTGCCCAGGTCAGCTTCGCAAAACCCGAGACGCAGCACACGATGAATGCCTTCGCCGCGCGCGTGGAGAAAGACCCACCAGCCGATTCCAAGAACGATCCACCTCCGGTGACGGCGGTCGCCTCGTCGTCGACCACCTTCCATGACGGAATGGCGTACTTTCCCGACATTCACGTCGCCTTTCCCGGCGCGGACGCCTATCTGCGCGGCACCTTTGGTCTTTTGGATACCCGGATTCACTTCACCGGAAAAGCCGACCTCCAACAGGATATTTCTCATTCCGCAACTGGATGGAAATCCGCACTGCTCAAGCCGCTCAGCCCCTTCTTCCGTCACAACGACGCCGGCGCCATCGTCTCCATAGCCGTAACCGGCACGGCCAAGCAGCCGAAAATAACGCAGAACATCCTGCACGACAAATGACAATGACGTGCGGCTTGCGTCGTAGCATGCGCCCCATTGAACTGGCGCATCGCTACGCACGAGACACAATCCGGCGCTGTGAATCGATTTCGTGAAACACAACGTTCTCTGCGACAAACCTTCGCACGCAGTATTGCGCCATGCTTCCTAGTCCGCAGTCGAGCATTGCATGCAGTCCAACTCCGTCTCTTCCACTCGGCATCAGATTGGATTGACGGCTAGCCGTATGGGACTCAGCCGCCGCGCATTCAGCGCGCCGCTTGCCGGTGGCGCGCATTGTTGGGGGTCGCGCTCTGTGGCATTACTAACGATCCTCCGTGCCATCTGGGGCTATTGTTTCCTCATCTTCATCGCCCGCATCGTGGGCCGCCGTCCGGGAAAGCAGCTCACGCCTTTCGAGTTCGTGCTGGTCTTTTATCTCGGCGGCCTCACTCTCACCGGCATGGTTGGCGACGAGCTCTCCATGACGAATGCGGTCTGTCAGATCATGACCGTCGCCGGCGTTCACTGGGTGATCACCATCCTCCGCGCGCGCTTCCCACGGATTGGCAAGATCCTCGATGGCACGCCACTCGTGCTGCTGCAGGGCGGCTACTGGCGCTCAGAGACCATGCGCCACATGCGCATCTCTCAGGACGACGTAATGACGATGGCCCGCGACCGGAACGTCCGCACACTCTCCGACATCGACACCGCGACCCTCGAGCGAAACGGCGAAATCAGCATCATCAAGCAACAGGAGTAGTTCCATATGTCAACCCCTCAACCCGTCTCCGAGCGCGTCCTCGACCATATCCCTCGCGTGGAGGATGCCGTCTCCGTCGGCGAAGATCTGGACTTTCAGCGTCGCTGGTGGCGTTTCGAGAAAGCAGCCTGGATTCTGCTCGCTCTGGTGCTCGTCGCTGATGCGCTCGGCGTCTTCGGCCGTGGCTGGCTTGCTCGCGGCGAGCGCCACTCTGCCGATGGCACGCTTCGCCTCCGTTATGAGCGCATTGAACGCACCGGAACGCCGTCAAATATGATCATCGACTTTGGTCCGTCCGCGATTCACGACCACAAGGTCCGCCTCTTCTCCAGCGAGAGCATTGTGAAGGAGCTGGGCGCGCAGCGCATCATCCCCCAGCCGACGCTCTCTGAGATTGGACCCGGCGGCATCACCTACACGTTCCCGGTGACCGGATCACCGGCCACTGCCAGCATTTCGCTGCAGCCCAGCTTTCCGGGCATCCATCACCTGGAGCTTCACGTGCCCGGCGCCGATCCCATCCGCGCCACCATCGTCGTGCTTCCATGACTGCTCTCGCTACGCTCCTCCACGCGCTCGCCGGATATTTCATCCTGGTGATCACCATTCGCCTACTCACCCGTCGGCCTGGTTCGCAGCTCACAGTGTTTGAATTCGTTCTTATCTTCCTCATGGGCGGCGTCATCATCGCGTCCACCATGGGCCGGGACCGCTCCCTCACCAATGCCACCTGCGCGGTCATCATCGTGGGCCTTCTCCATCGCACGGTTGCCTACGCACGCAACCGTTGGCCACGCTTCGGCATGCTTGTCGATGGCATTCCGCTCGTCATTTACAAATCCGGAGACTGGCAGGAGGAGATCATGCGCGAGATGAGGATCGCTCCCGACGATGTGCTCGCAGCCGCACGCGGCAAGGGGCTCCGCGGAATCGAGGAAATCGACTACGCCATCCTGGAACGCAACGGCCAGATCAGTATTCTCTCGAAGCAAAGTAATTCATAACGCTAATACTCTCCGCGCCTGAAGGCTCATCATGTCCACTTCCGCCCGCACGGTTCCCAACGGTGAGACGCTCGAAACTAGAATTCCCGCCCGACTCGATCGCCTCCCCTGGTCGGGGTGGCACCTCCGCATCCTGACGGCGCTCGGGACATCCTGGTTGCTGGACGGACTCGAAGTCACGCTCGTTGGTTCGCTCGCCGGCATTCTTACTTCGCCTAAGGGCCTGTCGCTCACGGACGCACAAGTCACCGCCGCTGCGACAACATACCTGGCGGGAGCTGTCTTCGGCGCTCTTCTCTTTGGCTATCTCACGGATCGCCTCGGCCGCAAGCGGCTCTTCCTGGTTACGGTCGCCACCTACTCCCTCGCCACGCTCGCCAGCGCCTTTTCCTGGAACTTCCTCTCCTTCGCCATCCTCCGCTCTGTAACCGGCATTGGCATCGGTGGGGAATACGCCGCCATCAACTCCGCCGTCGACGAGTTGATCCCCGGCCGGGTTCGCGGCACCGTCGACCTGATCGTGAACGGCACCTTCTGGATCGGAGGCGCGGTCGGCTCACTCACGGCCATTTACCTGCTAAGCGGTCATGCCATTGGCGGTGACCACAGCTGGCGCTTCGCATTTGGCATCGGCGGTCTGCTCGGCATCGTTATCTTTTTCCTCCGCCTCTCCGTGCCGGAGAGTCCGCGCTGGCTCATGCTTCGCGGCCAGGAGCAGCGGTCCGATGAAATCGTCCGCGATATCGAATCCAGAGCCTCGCGCAACAATCCCGAGTCGCTGCCAAAGCCCGATGGAGATCCGCTCAAGATCAAAGTCCGCGACCACACACCGTGGCGCGAGATCTTTGGCAACATGCTTGGGGAAAACCGGCGCCGCAGCTATCTCGCGCTCGTCCTCATGGTTGCCCAGGCGTTCTTCTTCAATGCCGTCTTCTTCAGCTACGGCCTGGTCGGAAAGACCTTCTTCCACGTCTCCGACAAGCAGATCCCGTGGCACCTGCTGCCTTTTGCTGTGGCCAGTTTCCTCGGCCCGCTCACCATCGGACGTCTTTTCGATACTGTCGGCCGGAAAAAAATGATCTCGATCACTTATGGCAGTGCCGGTCTTCTGCTGGCGGGTACCGCAATTCCTTTCGCAACCAACCATATCGGTGCCCGGGGAGTCGGCATCTGTTTCAGCATCATCTTCTTCATCGCCTCTTCCGCCGCAAGTGCCGCGTACCTCACGGTGAGCGAGATCTTCCCGCTCGAACTTCGCGCCTTCGCCATCGCCATCTTTTATGCGCTTGGCACGCTGGCAGGCGGCGTTGGAGCGCCGCTGCTCTTCGGGGTGCTCATCGAGACCCACTCCCGCACCTGGCTCGGGCTCGGTTACGGCCTGGGCGCCCTCCTCATGCTCATTGCCGCGATCTGCGAAGCCAGCTTTGGCGTAGAGGCCGCAGGCAAGTCGCTGGAAGCCATCTCCAAACCCCTGCAGAGCAGCTGAGGTGTCCCATAATGTTCGATTCCCACTACGTCCCAGGAACAACCGCACCGTTCCCGGTGTCTCAAGTCCCAGGCAGAGTCACGCCCTGTCGCTCTAGAATGTCCACGAGACGCCTATGACCCTGCTCGACGCTCCCTCCTATAACCCCGGCCGCGCCCGCAAACGGCGCAGGATCATCATCGCCTCGCTGATTGGCGTGCTCATCATCGGCATTTTTGTCTGGATCTTCTGGAACTGGCCGGCTGAGCACCGCGTGAATCGCTTCTTCACCGCGCTCGAGCAGCAGCAATTTGAAAAGGCCTATGGCATCTGGAACAACGATCCCGACTGGCAGCGGCATCCCGACAAGTACAAAAACTCTGCCTACCCCTACAACAAATTCTTAGACGACTGGAGTCTGAACGGCGAGTACGGCAAGATCACCAGCTACAAGATCCTTTACGCCACATCGAGCCTCGGCAACAGCACCCTGATGGCCGTCAGCGTCAACGGCCGCAAATCGCTGGTGACCCTTGGTGTCTCGCACGGCACCATCGGCTTCACGCCCTTCTCGCTCACTCCGCAGAAGGGTCAGTTCGGCCTCACTTACTGGCAGGTCAGCTACCAGTAACTATTCGTTCCTTCTGGCGAAAACAAATTGCGCCGAAGGCGCGTACGCCTGGACGGCAAGTCCGCTAGTCTCCCGCCAGAGCCTTTTCCAGGCTTGCAGAGTCCTCCACATTCACGCACTTCTGCGCACGATCGATCTGCCGCAGCAGCCCGGTCAGCACCTTGCCCGGCCCAACTTCGACAAAGGTGCTTGCGCCCGCATCCATCATGCAGCGCATCGACTCCACCCACCGCACCGGCGCCGTCACCTGTTCGATCAGCAGATCGCGTTCCCGTCCACCTCGCTTCGTCACATCTGCGGTGACATTAGAGACGATAGGGAAGCGCGGATCATGGACGTCAATCTGCTTCAGCACCTCCGCCAGCCGCTCCTGCGCCGGCTGCATCAGCGCGCAATGGAAGGGAGCCGATACCTGCAGCGGCACCACCTTTTTGGCACCTTTTTCTTTTGCCAGTTCGCTGGCCCGCGCCACGCCCGCCGCGCTGCCTGAGATCACGATTTGCTCCGGTGAATTCAGGTTCGCGGGCGAGACGATCTCTTTGGTCTCCTTCGCGGCCGTTTCGCAGACGCCGCGCACCGCGTCCGCATCCAGCCCCAGCACCGCAGCCATCGCGCCCTGGCCCTCGGGCACTGCCTCCTGCATGAACTGTCCGCGCGACCGCAGCGCCCGGATCGCATCTGCAAAGCTCATCAGACCCGCCGCCGCGCATGCCGCGTACTCGCCCAGCGAATGCCCCGCTGCAATCTGCGGTTCAACACCGCGCGATGCCAGCACGCGATACGCCGCCATTGAGACCGCAAAGATCGCCGGCTGCGTAAACTCCGTCTGCTTTAACTGCTCGGCCGGCCCCTCGAAGCACAGCTTCGAAAGCGAATAGCCCAGCGCGTCGTCAGCCTGCGCAAATGTATCGCGCGCCACCGTGAACTTCTCCGCAAGGTCGCGGCCCATCCCCACCGCCTGCGATCCCTGCCCGGGAAAAAGAAACGCAATCTTCTGGTCACTCATAGTCGTCACTCACAACAAACCGCAATTCTCGCACGGCGGCGGCAGCGAGGTGCAACCCTTCACGATGCCATCAAAATAATTAGTCAACCAAGTGGTTGACATTCTGAAAGGCTCGGCGCATATTCAACCATATGGTTGAACAAGGACTGCAGCGAAGATCAGCCGACCGGCTAGACGCTGTCTTTCACGCACTCTCTGACCCAACGCGCCGCCAGATGCTGCGCACTCTCGCGAATGGCGAGCACACGGTCGGCGAGCTGGCCGCGCCCTTTCGCATGTCGCTCGCGGCGGCTGCTAAGCACGTCAAGACGCTCGAGCGTAGCGGGCTTCTCCGTCGCACCATCCGCGGCCGTACCCACATCTGCCGGCTTGAGCCTGCGGCACTCGCTAACGCGAACGCATGGTTCCGCTACTATTCGCGCTTCTGGGAGCAGAGTCTCGACGCTCTCGAAGCGGCGTTGCGCGAAGACGACGCTCGCGCCAAATCTCCTCGCAGGAGCAAAACTCCTGGCACGAAAGGATCAAATCCATGAAGAGCATAGACACTATGGCCGGCAAGACCGTGCAGGTCACACGCATCCTCGCTGCCAATCCGGAGCGCGTTTTTGACGCATGGCTGAATCCGGAGATCGCCCGCCGTTTCCTTTTTGCCACTCCTACCGGCGAGATGGTGCGCGTGGACATCGATGCCCGGGTCGGCGGCAAGTTCGTTATCGTGCGCCGCACAGATGGCGACGATGTGGAACATGTCGGTGAGTATCTTGTGATCGAGCGGCCGCGCCGTCTCGTCTTCACCTTCGCGGTCCCCAAATATTCCGCGGTCTACACCCAGGTCAGCATCGAGATCGTGCCCGCAGGCGGCGGTTCAAAGCTCACCCTCACGCATGAAGGCGTTCTGCCTGAGTGGGCAGATCGCACCCAGGAAGGCTGGGAGATGATCCTCGACAGTTTGCATCGCAAACTGCAGAACTACGCCAGCGTCACCGGCCCGGGCGAGGTCCGCATCGAACGGGTGCTGCCCGGTCCCATGGAACGCGTGTGGGAGTTCCTGACCGATTCGGAAAAGCGCGGCAAGTGGCTGGCCACCGGGCCCATCGAACCGCGCGTGGGCGGCAAGCTCGCCTTTCATTTCCTCAACGCGAAGCTCTCGCCGCACTACGCACCGCCGCCGGAGAAATACCGCGAACACGAGAAGGGCTCCTCCATGACTGGAGAGGTGCTCGAGTGGCAGCCCCCCACGCGTCTACGCTTCACCTGGAGCGAGCCAAACAATCACCACTCCGAGGCTACGTTTGAGCTGTCGCAGCAGGGTGAGGATGTTCTGCTGGTTATCACGCATCGGCGTCTCGGCAGCCGTGGCGCGATGGTGGGGGTAGGCGCGGGCTGGCACACACATCTCTCCATCCTGGACGACGTGCTCCGCGGCCAAACGCCAGCCGCCTTCTGGAACACATTCAACCCGTTGGAAGCAGAGTATGAGCAGCGCATCCCCAGGGATGCGGAAGGAAGTGCCGGAGAGGAAAGCGTTACGAAACGGTAGGCGCGCTGAACTCGCGCTCGATCCGGTCGGTCACGCCGGAGGTGGCAAACTCCGCCGCCACCCGAATGCTGTTCAGAATCGCGCGATCGTCCGCCGAGCCGTGGGTGATGATGCACGGTCCGCGCACGCCCAGCAGTGGTGCGCCGCCGTACTCGGATTGGTCGAAGCGCTTCTTGAATTCTTTGAAGCCGCGACGCGCCAGCAGCGCTCCCGCGCGTCCGCTCACCGTGGACATCAGCGACTCGCGTAGCATCTCGCGCACCATGCGGCCCAGTCCCTCTGAGGTCTTCAGCGCAACGTTGCCGACAAAGCCGTCGCACACGATCACGTCCGCGTGTCCGTTATAGAGGTCGCGTCCCTCGACGTTGCCGATGAACCGGATCGGCAGCTGTTTCAGCACCTGCAGGGCTTCGCGTGTCAGCTCGTTGCCTTTGCTCTCTTCTTCGCCAATGGAGAGCAGTCCAACCCGCGGCTTTTCAATCATCAAAACGGAGCGCGCATACATCTCGCCCATGATGGCGAACTGCGCCAGGTTCTGCACCTTGCAATCGACGTTGGCGCCCACGTCCAGCAGCACGCATGGCGAGCCGGTCGTGGTCGGCAGCGGCATCGCGAGGGCCGGACGGTCTACACCCGGCAGCGCACCCAGCACCATCTTGGCGGAAGCCATCGCCGCGCCGGTGTTGCCGGCGGTCACAAACCCGGCAGACCGTCGCTCCTTCACCATCTTCAGGCCCAGCCGCATCGTGCTGTTACGCTTCTCGCGGACGGCCTTCGCGGCCTTGTCTTCCATCGTGATCCACTCGTCCGTATGGACAATTTCGATGGGCACACGACGGCCCAGCACGCCGAGGCCGGCGCGCAACTTGGCTTCAGGACCGATCAGGTGAACGCGAACAGGAAAGGCACGGCAGGCAAGGATGGCGCCGCGGATCTCCGCGTCGGGCGCGTGATCCGAGCCCATGGCATCCAGAGCGATGTCCGTCAGCGAGGGCACCAGCGGTGTCCTAAGCTTCCTTCGCCTCGAGCACTTCGCGGCCTTTGTACTGGCCGCACTTCGCGCAGGCATGGTGGGGCAGCTTGCGCTCGTGACAGTTTGGACACTCGGAGAGGCCGGTGGGAGTCAGCGCATCGTGCGCGCGACGCTTGGAGGTGCGCGCCTTCGAGTGGCGCCGTTTCGGATTAGGCATGACAGATTCCTTTCGATCCGGCCATCAACGGGCTCGCGGGGTTCATCCGTCGCGGCGCCAGTCTCCAGGCCTCGTACTTCTCTAAGCTTGATCCTGCTTCTAGGACTTGATCTTGCTGCGCAGGTCTGACAGAGCACTCCAGCGCGTGTCGACCTCAGTCGATTCGCAGGAACATTGCTCTGTATTCAGGTTCCGGCCACAGCCTGGGCAAAGCCCTTTGCAGTCCGCGCGACAAAGGGTCTTCTCCGGCAGGGACAACAACACCTGCTCGCGCAAGACGTCTTCCAGCACTAGACCGTCTCCGTTATAGTATCCGATCTCGGTCTCGGAGGTCGAGATGGCACGCTCCGCCCCATCGGCATCCACGCCAATCGGCCGGTACAGCAGGTCGAAGGACGCCTCCAGCGGGTGCTCCACCGGCTCCACGCATCGCGCACAGGGCGTTTCAAACCGCCCGGAGTAATCGCCCCGCATCCGGATATCCGGCACCACTTGCTTGTGCCCCCGGTGCTCCTCGATCAGGTCCGCGCGCCCCTTCACATCCAGGACGCCCACCTGCTGGATGTCCGGCCCATAATCGATCGCTTCGGCAGGGAAATGCTGGTCAAACTCAACAGGATCGAGCTGAAGATCCGCAACAGTAATCAACATCGCACTACCATTCTACGTCCGATCAGCCCTCTGCAAGCTGCCAGACGGGATTCGCGAATACTGCGGATTGCCCCGGAGAATACCATCCCGCTCCTTCAATCGAGGTCAACCTTCGAGTGGCGCTCCAGACTCAGCACCGACGCCGCCTTCACCGCCGCCTTACGCACCGCTCACCGCGGGCACCGCTTGGAGGGGCGGCTTTCGCACACTTTCCACTCCATACCGATACGGCCCCAGGCGAGTCAGCAGCGCCACCGCACAGATCATCGCCACGCAGAAGCACCCCAGCGGCACGGAATAGGAATGGAAATGATCGTATCCCGCGCCCATCAGCAGCGTCCCCGCAGCTCCGGCGAGCATGAACGCAGCAAAGGCATAGCCATACGCAGTTGCAAAGGAGCGCAGACCGAAGTAGCGGCTCACCAGGTAAGCCATCAGCTCCACCTCCGACCCCATACCCAGGCCTACGAGAAACGCCGCAACCATCGCGCTGCTCCGCGCCTCGCTCGACCAGAGCATGGCCAGTCCGATGGCGCATGCACCGTAAAAAACCATCGCGATACGCGGAGCGAAGAAGCGGTCCAAAAGATATCCGGAGCCGAGCCTTCCTAATATCACTGAGATCCCGATCATCGCGCTGGCCATCGCCGCCTGCGCTGAACTCACGCCGCGGTCCGTCAGTAATGCCGGCATATGCAGCACACCTGCATGCATGCTCGCACTCGTCAGCGTAAAAATGACGATCATCAGCCAGAAATCCGCGCTGCGCCGGATATCCGCCCAGCACATACCTTCCTTGCCCGCAGTCGCTTCCATCGCGGTCTCCCCATCGTCCGCCTGCAGTCCGCGATCGCGAGGGTCATTCTGCAGAAACTTCGCGACCAGGGGGGTGGAAATCAGCAGCATCGCTCCCCCAAACACGGCATACGCCACTCGCCAGCCAAAGTGCGCGATCAAGCCGTTGTGAAAGGAGCGGAACGGCGAACGCGCCGATCCCGATGCCCAGACCCACCAGGCCCAATGCCAGTCCACGTCTTCGATTGAACCAGTGCGAAATCACTACGCCAAAGGGCACCGGCCCCGGGCCGGCAGCCAGCGTAATACCCAGCACCGTATAAAACACATACAGCTGCCAGATGCCCTTGCCAATCCCCAATGCAGACAGCAGCGCCAGCGCAAAGATAGCCGTCAAGGCCAGAATCACGCGACGCGCTCCCACTCGGTCGATCAGCCGGCCCATTGCCGGCAGCAGCAGCGCCCCTACGACGTTGTGCAGAGTAAAGGCGAAGGAAATCGCGGCGCGGCTGGCATGGAACTCATGCACCAGCGGCTTCAAAAAAATGCCGAACGAATACACCGAGACAGGTGCGCCAAAGAGCTGCCCCGCCACACTGACGAGGACGATCCACCACCCGTAGAAGATGCGCGGCCGATTGCTGCTCATGAACATCCCATGCGAACCGCAAATGGCCCCGGGAATGCGCTCGGCACTCTCGCTTCGCCACCATAGCAGCCGCAGCGCCAAATGAACACCGGAAGCAAGCCGGATGTTATCGAGCTTGACTGGCGCGAGAGTCTGCTTCAAACCCTACTTCAGACCCCTACTTCAGACCATAGACATCCACTTCGCCGCGCGGATTTGTAGCCGACACAGGATCGTGGCCAGTAGAGATGTAGACCTTCCCGTTCCCCACCACCGGCGAAGTGAACTTGATCCCAAATCCCGGAACGTCTGCGGAGTTATCGCTGCTGTTGTACAGCTCCGCGCCCAGATCGTTTGCGTCGTAGGCTCGTAGCGTCGAGCTGGTTGGGGTGCTGCTCTGTTGTAGCGGATGCCCCGTGTCGATCATCCACAGGATCCCATTTGCATTCCCGTCCGACGACATGAAGGGCGTCGTTCCGCGAGTGTTCTCCTGGATGCTCGGCTTGGTCTCCGCTCCGTAGCTCAATTTGCCTGAATAGACGAACTCCCGTATTCCGGCCGGCGCCGTAGTCGTCGTGGGCGTGACCCCCAGGAAGATGGAGCCGTTGTAGTAGGCAGCCGTTCCGAAGATTTCATATGAGTTGGACTGTGTGGTATGCGTACCCGACGCATCGGTGCAGCTCGCGGAGTAGGGCGCGATCAGGTCGGACTCGAAATATATCGTCTGCACCGCTCCTGCATCGTTCGCCTGCTCTTTTCCCAGGTTGGCGGTGTTCACCAGGTACAACTTGCCACCCTTTCCGCCCCCAACCAGGTCCGAGCTTCCGGGGATCAGCAGCAATCCGCCGGCGGCCAGATCTCCATCATTGCAATTCAAATATGCGTAATTGTCCGGCGTGAAATAGTCTTCCAGCTTCAGCGTCGGACTGAATTTCAGGATCGAATCCGCATATGCGGTTTTCCCATCCCATGGTCCGTTTCCGGTGGACACATAAATATTTCCCGCGCCGTCCGCAACTGGGCCGCCGCTGCCCATCCACACGCCGCCCGCGCCCCCAAAGGTGCCCTCGCCATCCAGGTTGGGACTGGAATTGAACACTCCGTTCTGAGTCAGGCTCGTCGCGTTATAGGACAGCAGCCATCCGCTATGACAGTTGCCGAAGCCCATGTACACGTTGCCATTCGCCAGCAGCAGCGCTGCACGCTGAATGCACGAGCCGGGCAACGATACTGTGCCGTTGACATTGGTCGAATTGGTCCCAGCAACCGATGCGTGTACGGTCACCGGTCCGCCGAACTTCTGCGCCCCGGTCGTGATATCCAGCGCATTCAGACGATAGGTAGAGCCACTGGCTGACGATTTCTGCGAAGACACGAGGTACATCGTGTTGGTGCCGGTATCGATGACCGGCGTGGATGTGACCCCCAGATAGGGCAGAATGTCGCTGCCGGTGACCGGCGTCTCCCCGGACTTCAGCAAGGAAACCTGCCACAGCGGCGCTCCGCTCCCATAGCTGTCGGCGTCGAAGGCATACACGCTGTCGTGCTCTGTCGCGACGTACACGACGTTGTGCTTTGCGCCTTTGATGGTGATGTTGGACATCAGCAGCGGCTCCGCGTATGCATAGCCGTCCACCAGGTATGAGAAGAGTTTTCCGAAGGTCTTCGAACTCACGTTGCCCGGCGAAAGTATCGTCTCCTTGGGATTCAATCCGCTGCGGCCGTTGTCGAAGTGCCAGGTTGGAATATTCACTCCACCACTGCTGGCCCCCGAGGTCACGTTGAAGGGATCGGTTCCGGTGACACCACTCAGCGTGGCCGTTACCTGCGTAGAACCGGCCGCCACTCCCGTCGCCAGCCCACCCGAAGTGATCGTCGCCACACCCGTATTTGCGACCATCCAGATTGCCGTGGAGGTGACATTCGCCGTGGAGCCGTCACTGTAATTTGCCGTGGCCGTGAACTGTTCCTGCGATCCCACCGCGACGCTCGGATCGCTCGGCGTCACCGCGATCGAACTCAATGTTTTGGTTGTAGTGCCAACGGTGACATTGATCGTTGTATACGCGGCCCCGCCGCATTTGTCCCACTCCTCGACAACGGTGTGCTCAGCGCCCGTCGCGAGGCTGATGCTGGTGCTCAACGTTGCCGCGTCCACCACGTAGATCAGCTTGTTATTGACATAGATCCCCATCGACGCCACGCCTTTGGAGCACGTGGTCGTTGCTGTTGCCAAATAGCTCACAGGCGAAGCGACTGTGCTGTTGGGAGCAGGCGCGGTCACCGTAACCCCCGAGGTGGTGCCGCCACCGCCGCCACCACCGCCGCTGGCAGAAACCGTGATCCCCACTTTGGTGTAGGAGGCGCCGCCGCACTTATCCCATTCCTCGACCGTCGTGCTGTACGTGCCTGCCGCCAGCGAGAGCGTGGTGTTCATCTTTGCCGCGTCCACCACATACGTCAGCTTGTTGTTGACGTAGATGCCCATAGACGCCACGCCTTTTGAGCAGGTGGTCGTGGTTGCCGTCGCCACATAGGGAACAGGCGAGCTGACCGTAGAGCCGCTCTTCGGGCTGCTGACAGTGACACTGGCAAAGAGAGGAGCGGCACATGACAAAACTACGCAAAGCAGAGAGGAAATCGTCTTCATAACCCGGCCTTCAATTCGCGATCGACGTGCAGAAGCAAGAAATGGAGGCAGGCCGCGGGGGACGGGCAGCCCTCGTATTAACGCCAAAATTAAGTTGGGGGAAGGGATAGTTCAGCGAACTCGTGCGAGCGAATTCTAGACTGTCGCTGCGGTGCTTTCAACGCTAGACACGAAAGGGCGACAACTATTTTGATGCGGCGAATGCGAGGGATGCAACGCAGTTCTCTCAGGAGATGTTCTCCGAGGAGATGTTATTGACCAGCCCGGAGAACCACAGTGCCGCGCGCAGGCAAGATTTTCAGGGAAGATCACCCATCCCGAGAAAGGTCTTGACACAGTCGCATGGACACTATTTTAATCTAGGCCTGTTCAAGATAGGCCTATGACTCCTGGCGCAAAGACCGATCAGCGCGACCTCTTCCGCGGCGCGCTGGAGATGATGATCCTCCAGTCGCTACGCCGCCAGCCGATGCACGGTTATGCCCTCGTCCAGCACATCAAACAGCGCT
Source organism: uncultured Acidobacteriaceae bacterium (assembly GCA_963737035.1). GTDB lineage: Bacteria > Acidobacteriota > Terriglobia > Terriglobales > Acidobacteriaceae > KBS-83. Next base: position 278,537 of record CAVTRJ010000005.1, read on the forward strand.
CCAACGAACTCCTCCAGGTCGAGGAAGGCTCGCTCTATCCGGCCCTGCAGCGCATGCTGAAAGACAGTCTCGTCAAAGCGCAGTGGGAGATCTCGGCGAGCAATCGCAGGGTGCGCACCTATCGCATCACCCCCGCCGGCATCAAGCATCTCGAACGCGAAGTCTCCAGCTTCGAGCAGATGCTCAAAGGCATCCATCTCGTTCTCGCTCCCGCCGAATCCTGAGGGTCCCTATGCAATGGCTGCGTTCGCTCTTCCAGCGCCGGCAGATCTACAGCGATCTCGCTGAGGAGATCCAACAGCACCTCGCCGAAAAAGTCGAAGCGCTCATGGCCGATGGCATGAGCCGCAAAGATGCCGAGTACGCCGCCAAACGCGAGTTCGGCAACATCGCACGCATTGAGGAATCCGGCCATGAACCCTGGATGTGGCCGCACGCCGAAAGCATCCTCGCTGATATCCGTTTCGCGCTGCGCATCTTGTTCCGCGATGCCGGATTCACCACAGTGGCCATTCTTGCCCTGGCACTCGGCATCGGCGTCAACACCACTGCCTTTACTGCCTACAAAGCCATCGTGGCCAGATCCCTCGACGCTCGAGACCCCGGCAACATGGTGGATATCGTGCTGACTCGACACGCAGGCGACCTCGATCCCGGATTTAGTTATCCCGACTACAAGGTCTATCGAGATAACCTCCACTCCTTCAGCGGTGTCATCGCACAGCGCATGGAGAGGCTGACGCTCACCCAAGCTGGAGGCATACAACGACCGCCCAGATCTTCCGGCGGCTCGCAGTTCCTTAAATTCTTGCTGCCTCAGCCAAACGTCGGCGGTGCGGAACTCGCCACCACGTTCATCGTCTCGGAAAACTACTTCTCTGTCCTTGGTGTTGCCGCCGTGCGCGGACGCACGTTTGAAGCTGGAGACGGTAAGGAACTCGCCGCGTCGCCTTCCGTACTCATCAGCGAAAACTACTGGCAGAGGCGATTCGCCGGTGATCCGTCCATCATCGGCAAGGTCATCCGGCTCAACGGCGCCGCCTTCACCATCATCGGCATCACACCACACGATTTCGTAGGGACGAGCGTGACCACGCCGGACTTCTGGGTTCCGCTGAGCCTCCTGCCTCTGGTATACCCGAGCGACAATTGGCTCCGCGACCGGGAAAACCAATGCTGCCGGCTCTATGCTCGCCTCGCCCCCGGCGTCAGCATCCGTCAGGCGCAGGCGGAGATGACAGTGCTTGCCGATCATCTCCGCACCCTCCATGATCCCCACTCCGAGTTGAGCAAGCCCTCCACCGTACGGCTCTGGCCGGGCTCTCCGTTCGGCCGCACGATGGACAGCGGATTGAAATTCGCCATTCTGCTCATCATGGTTGCGGTTGGCATGGTGCTGGCCATAGCCTGCGCCAACGTCGCCAGCCTGCAACTCGCCCGTGCCGCATCTCGCCAGAATGAGCTGTGCCTCCGCCTTTCTCTGGGCGCCACCCGTCGCCGTCTTGTCCGGCAGCTGCTTACGGAGAGCGCATTGCTGGCGTTGATCGCCGGCATCGTCGCGCTGCTCTTCACCTGGGCTTTGCTGAAGGTGTCGGTCACTATGGCCGCCCAGGCCATTCCGGCTGAATACGGCTCACTCGTCTTGCACGTCACCCCAGACCTCGAGATCTTCGCGTACGTCTTCGCCATTTCTCTCGTCGCTGGCATTCTCTTCGGCCTGGCTCCGGCACTCGAAAGCTCCCGCACGGCGCTGTCTTCCGCGGCAAACAACAGCACGGGATCATCACCCGGCCGCAGCCGCAGGCTGCGTGATTTGCTGATCGCCGCCCAGGTTGCTGCTTCCCTCGTGCTCATGATTACCGGCAGCATGCTGATTCGCAGCTCCAGACATGCGCTGATAACGGAGACCGGCTACGACAAAAAGCATGTCGTCAATCTTGATATCCAATTTCCGGGGAGCACGAACTACACCGCTCAGCGACGGCTCGCTCTGGTCCGCGAGCTTCGCAACCGCCTCGACGCGCTTCCTGGAGTCAGCTCCATCAGTGCGGGCCGCCCGCCAGACGGCGAGGGAATTAGAGTCGCCGCAGTCTCGATCAATAGGGATAAACCCTCGGCCCACAATACGAAAGGCTTCCTCTACTACACCTACGTGCAGCCGAACTACTTCCAGACTCTCGGCATTCCTTTGCTCTTCGGCCGCACCTTCCAGACCCAGGCGGGTCAACCTGAGTCTTCCGTCATCCTCAGCGAATCCGCTGTGCAACAGCTTTGGCCCGGCCAGAATCCGATCGGCCGCACTCTCCGGCTAAACACTGACGAGCAGTTCCACGGGAAGAACGAATTGCTTCCCGACGGCTTGGCCTACCAGGTGATTGGCGTTGCCCGCGACACACGCGGAGTTGAGCTGGACGGAAGCGATTCCCAGCAGGTCTACATTCCGATGCGCGAAGACCGGGTACAGGATTACCCGCTACTATTCCGGACCTCCGCCGACCCGGCGCAGTCCATAACTGCAATGGGCGCGATAATGTCTTCCGTCGATCCAGATCTCGTCGTCGGGGCGTCCACTCTGGATGAACTCCTTCACCAGACGCCCGCCTTTCTCGTCCCCGGCCTTGCGGCCAGTATCGCTTCCATCATCGGCCTCATCGGGCTTCTGCTTGCCTCGATGGGCATCTTCGGGACGGTCAGCTACATCGTCGTTCTGCGCACACGCGAAGTCGGCATCCGCATGGCGCTCGGCGCAAAGAAGCGCAACATCCTTGGACTCATCCTGCGCGAGAGCACGCAACCGGTGTTAGTCGGATTGCTCGTTGGCGTCGCGCTGGCGGTCGGAGCCTCTTACCTGCTGCGCGGCATACTGTACGGGCTCAACACCGTCGATGCCATTTCATTCGTCGGCGTCTCCCTTTTATTCCTGGCGATAGCGTTGCTCGCCGCCTATGTTCCCTCGCGTCGAGCAATGCGCGTCGATCCTATGGTGGCACTCCGCTACGAATGAGCAGCCCTGTCTCCGCATAGACCAAATAGACCAAAGCAGACAAGCGCGGGCCGTCCCTAACCTCAATGAGCCATTGCCTGCGAATCCGCCTTGCGCGGATGATTGCTCCTCAGCAGAAACGATGCGAAGAACATCACTGCCGTAATCACCCCCAGCAGCCAGAACGTATCAATGTATGAAAGCGTGGATGCCTGGCTCAACATCCCGCGATACATCCTGCCGTACGCTTCCGTCTGCGCCTGGGCTCCGCCTGCGTGTTGCAGTTGCCCGGCAAGCGAGTGCGTCGAGCTCTGAAACATCCGATTGCCCAACCCGGTGTGGTTTGCCAGCATCACCTGGTGCACCTGCGCGCGCCGCGCGAGCACCGTTGTCACGGCGGAGGTGCCCGCGCTCGCGCCAATATTCCGCACAAAATTGATCAGGCCCGCCACCGCGTTGCTCTTCTCCTGCGGCAGCCCCAGATACGCAACCATCGTCGCCGGTATGAAGATGAACCCCATCGGCAGATACTGCGCAATGCGCAGCCAGGTTGCGGACGCGAAGCTCATCTGCAGATCGAGCCGATGCGTCGAATAGAACATTGCAATGGTCAGCATGGCCCACCCGAACGCAATCAAATAGCGCGCCTGAATCCTCGCGGTCAATTGGCCGACCATCGGCAGCTCGATCAGCAGCAGCACCGCAGCCATGGAAAGCACCATGCCGGCACTCTCCGCCGTATAGCCCATCAGGTTCTGCAGATACTGCGGCATCAGCACGGTCGTTGAAAACGATGCTGCGCCCACCATCAGCATCATCACGCTCGCTGTGGCGAAGTTCACATTCTTGAACAATCGAAGATCAAGGATCGGGTCCTTGGTATGGAATTCCCAAATGACCAGCGCCACCAGACAAATGATGGAAATGATCGTAAGCGTGAGAATAAAGTTCGAGCCGAACCAGTCATCCTCCTGACCCTTATCCAGCACGATCTGCAGAAAACCCACGCCGACCGCAAGCAATCCGAATCCGAAGTAGTCGATCCTGCTCTCATGCAATGTCGTCCGCTTCAGGAATGGCGGATCGTCCACATACCGCAACACCAGGAAAATCGCCAGGATGCCGACCGGCAGATTCATCAGAAAGATCCAGCGCCAGCTATAACTGTCCGTTACCCACCCGCCAAGCGTCGGGCCGATTGCAGGAGCCACCACCGCGGTCACTCCATATACCGAGAACGCCAGCCCTCGCTTCTTTGGCGGAAATGTGTCGGCCAGAATCGCCTGCGCCATGGGCTGCAATCCTCCACCGCCAATGCCCTGGATCACGCGCGCCAGCAGCAGGATAGGAAGCGTCGGCGCCACGCCGCAGAAGAGCGAACTCACCGTGAACAGCGAAATACAGATCAGGAAGAACCGTTTCCGCCCTACCAGTGACACCAGCCATCCTGTGATGGGCAGCACGATCGCATTCGAAACCAGGTACGACGTCAGAACCCACGTGCTCTCGTCGCTGCTCGCGCCCAGGTTGCCGGCAATGTGCGGCAGTGCGACATTCGCGATGCTGGTGTCCAGCACCTCCATGAATGCCGCCAGCGATACGACAAACGCAATCAGCCACGGATTCGCCCGCGGCGTCCACACGGATTCCGGATTCGCGACGGTCGCGGCTGCGCTCACTGCTGTCCCGAAGCCGTCGTCAAATCGTCGTCTCCCCTAGGAACGCCGCCCATTTCACAGATCATTTCAAGAAGAGTGTAGCCGTCGAGAAAACCCGCCGGACCCTGCCGTGACGAAAAGCCACGCTGCGGGGACACACTGCTGTGAAACCGGTCTATTCCTTGCGATACAGCAGATCGCGCATCGCATGGCGCCGCGCTTCGTTCAGGCCACTGTCAGCCTTGTTCTCGCCGCGCGCCGCGGTCATATCCGCTTCGTCCTGCGCACTGCACTCGGGGCAGCGGTTGGCAAATCCAGGCTTGTCGGGCTTCAGTTCAAACTCTTCTGAGCAGATCGAGCAGACTTTGATCGGAAAAGGCATAACGCTTCCATGATACCCGCTCGGGCTACTGCTTTTTCTTCGCGGCGGCCTTCGCCAGTTTGCGTGCAGCCAGCTCACCGGCGCGAAACTTCGCAATCCGCATTATCAGTTTCACCGGCACGGATTCAGAGAGCGGAAAGCGCAACGTTCCCTTGCTCACCCGGTACCGCTCCAATTCGCCGGGGAATGCCGCGATCATCGCATCGCTCGCCGGATACACGGAGTAATGCTCCTTCCATCCCGCGAAATACAGCAGCACCCGGCCGTCGAGCTTGAACGCTGGTATCTGGTACGAGATGCACTCCTCCGCATCCTGCACCGCCTTGCCGATCGCGCTGCGAACACGCTCCAGCGCGATCTGCGCCGCAGCGGGCTGCAGCGAAATGTATTCGTCCATAGATTGCAGGTTGGCTTTGCGCATCGCCATTCGGTTCTCGATTCAAAACCAGGCGAAGCAATCCTGTCTACCCGCAGCGATGAGGAGATGCGCAGTTGCCTAACTCACTCGCCAACGACCGCAGCGAACGTTCGCTCTTGCGTGTCGCACCGCACAAAAGAAATCGATCGATGCTCTTTAGAGCAGCTTTTCCATCCGCACCACAGGCAGCCGCTCGCCGCCCGGCAGGTCCACCAGAATCTCCGCCACTTGCCGATATCCATGCCGCTCATACAGCGGCACCCCGCTCAAGGTAGCGCCCATCTCGCACCGGCGAAAGCCCGCATCCCACGCCGCCCGCTCGCAAGCCAGGAGCAGTCGCGTGCCCAACCCTCGCCGCGACCACGCGGGATGCACAAAGAACGCGCGGACCTTTGCAGCATCCGTCGCCGGATCAAGCCGCCCAGCATCACGGGACGCATGATGATGGTCGCCGCCATAGAGCGTCTTGCGCCAGCTCCAGCCCCCGCACGCGACCAGGCTGCGATTCTCAGTTTCAACAACGAAATAGGTTTGGTCGGCGATCAACTGCGTATCCGGCGTAAACACAGAAGCCAGCGCTTGCTCGCGCTGGCCTTCGCTGTATTCATGTTGCAGTCCACGCACGGACGCGGCAATCAAAGCGCGGATCGAATCCAGGTCGTCAGCCGTCGCCGTACGCAGAATCGGCTCGCGCGATCCATCCATACCGTCGTTGCCGCGCGGCCGCTTTCGCTTAGGACTGCGCAGTAGCCTGTGCGTTCACCGGAGCCTGTTGCGCCGCAGGAGGTTTCGGCGTTGGCGCGGGCTTCTGCACACGCTGCGATTCGGACTTCTTTCCCGGCGCCAGGATGGCGTGCAGTGTGGTGCCTTCCATGCGCGGCATGAACTCCACAATGCCCGTCTCGCCCATATCCTGGATCAGGCGGTTGATGATGGCGTAGCCCAGCTCGCGGTGCGCCATCTGGCGCCCCTTGAAGCGCAGCGAGGCCTTCACCTTGTCGCCTTCATTCAGGAAACGGACGGCTTGATTTTTCTTGGTCTGGTAGTCGTGCTCATCCACGGTGACGGAGAACTTGACCTCCTTCACCACGATCACCTTCTGCTTCTTGCGTGCAGCCCGCTCGCTCTTGTCTTTTTCGTACAGGAACTTGCCGTAGTCCTGAATGCGGCATACGGGTGGCACGGCATTGGGGGAGACTTCCACCAGATCCAGTCCGCGCTCCCGCGCGATCTTCAGGGCCTCAAACGGCTGCATGATGCCGAGCTGCTCGCCCTGGTCGTCGATCACGCGAATCTCCTTCGCGCGAATTCGATCATTGGTGCGGATAAAGGATTTGGCTGAACGTTTATCGAGTGCTATGGGAATCCTCCAAAGTTTTGCGAGGGCGCACCCTCGCGGGACGAGTATAGCATCTGCCCTAAAACAGCCTCTGCCGACTGCCCTCTAGGTTCAGACGGGCCGCCACATTGCCGCGGCGCCATCCTCACCATTGTTTGGATGAGATACGGCTGCCCAGAGCATCTGGTTCGCAGGAAATACACCATCAATTTCGATTGGAAGAAAGTTATCGCTCAAAGCCGGAGTCACCCCCCACCGCGGATGCTCCTCGCCACTCTTCAGCGTCACCACCGGCAGCCTGCCCTCGCCCGCCCGCTTTCGAAAAGCCGTCCGCTTCTCATCGATCAGCGCCCGCAGGCGGGCCATCCGCTGCCGTACCATCTCGCCCGGCACCGGCTTCTCCTCGGCCAGCGTCCAAGCCGGCGTGCCCGGCCGCGCACTGAATGGGAAAAGGTGCAGATACGTGAACGGCTGCTGCTCGATAAACCGGTAGCTCTCTTCAAAGAGCGCGTCGCTCTCGCCCGGGAAGCCGACCATCACATCCGCGCCAATCGCTGCCTCCGGCATCGCCTCGCGGATGATCGCCAGCTTCTCCGCATAGTGCCAGGGCCGGTAGCGCCGATGCATCGCGCGCAAGATCGCATCTGCCCCCGACTGCAACGGCAGATGGGCATGCCGCGCCAGCCGTGGACCGGTCGCAGCCGCGTCGTATCGCCCATATTGCCGGTAGAGCGCCAGCAGATCCGCGCTCCAGTCCATCGGCTCCACGGAGCTGACGCGCAGCCGTGGCAGCTCAGTCCGGTCCAGGATCGCCGCTACCAGATCCTCCAGCCGCGCCGGGTGTTCGAGATCCCGTCCCCAGCGTCCCAGGTTGATGCCCGACAGCACCAGTTCCTTGCCGCCCGCCTCCACAAAACGAACGACCCGCTCCAGTACGGCCCCGACAGAGACCGACCGGCTATGGCCTCGCGTCGTCGGAATGATGCAGAACGAACAGCGGTTCCCGCAGCCATCCTGCACTTTCAGGTTCGGGCGCGTATCCCCCGATGAAGCCAAGTCCTCGGCGGCTACGTTAGCATGCGCAAAGCGATCGTCCACCAGCACCGGCACACCGCGCATGCCCGCCACTTCTTCGAGCGCAACAAATCCGCTCGCCCCTGTGTCAGACCCTGTGTCAGACTGCCGCTGTATCCGCGCAACCACCTGCGCCAGCAAACCCTTATGACTGTTGCCCACCACAGCATCGACGCCGCCCAGCCGCGCCAGCTCTTCAGGAGCGCGCTGCGCATAGCAGCCTGTCACCACCACACGCGCCTCGGGATTCTCCCGCTTGACCCGGCGCAGGTAGGCACGCGCGGTGCGCTCCGCCTGTGCCGTCACCGCGCAGGTATTCAGCACTACAACGGTGGCATGCTCCGCCGGCACAGCGCGCCCACCGGCGCGCCCGAGCTCTGCCGCCAGCGCATCGCCGTCCGCCTGGCTGGCCCGGCAGCCGAAGTTTTCTACGTGATATCCTTCCACGTTCCCCAGTCTAGTAGGACTTGCGGAGACGATCTCTGTCAGGCTTCCACCGGGCCCTTGCTGGTATGTTGACGTAAGGAAGTTACCCATGAAACGACGCATTCTGCTGGTAGATGACGAGCTCGCGATCCTGCTGACGCTCAAGGCGGTTCTTGAACTCCATGGCTTCGATGTGGACACCGCCGCCTCCGCGCGCGAGGCGAAATCCAAGATCCGCGCCCATACCTACCACATGGTCATCACCGACATGCGCATGGAGAACGAGCGCGCCGGCATCGAGGTGGTGCGCGCCGCCCGCGAAGCCGAGTACGACCCCGCCGTCGCCATGCTCACCGCCTTCCCGCTGCCCGGGGAAGAGTGGGAGAATGCAGGCGCTGACCAGATGCTGGTCAAGCCGATGAACACCAATGACCTGCTGCTGCAGATTGAAGCGCTTCTGGTGACCCACGAAGACCAAAAGCAAAAGGCCAAGCAGAACGTTCAGCCCGACTACGCGGCTGCTGCCACGGACGGCCGAAAGAGCAATGGAGCGCGCCGTAAGGCGACCGCCTCCAGCTGAGCACCTGAGATCCTGCTCTGACCGCTCCTGTCGATGTCCTGATTGCGGCTCGCGCAAGGATGTGATTCGCAGCCGCTGCCCGAGTGGGCAAATTCCGTCGCACTTCTCCTGCCGCGCTGGCCCAAAGCTTTCCTGAGCCAGCCCGGGCCGGTAGGCATTCCGCCAACTGAAACCGTTCTAACCCACCGATTTCACCTCAGCGCCGACGGTCTCAGCCGAAGCCGTGGGCTGCCCCATCGCTGCAACGATGGGATCCCCGGGCGTCCCGGCGGTCGATTGCCCGGTGGACGATGGCGCCCGCCGGTTCTGTTCGAAGCAGGACCGGCACAGCACCGGCCGTCCCTGCGTCGGACGGAACGGAACCGTGGTCTCTTGCCCGCATACCGAACAGTGGGTCCGGGTCTCTGCCCGGACGCTGGAACCGCCGCCCCGCTTCAACTTGCACGCCTTACAGCGCTTTGGATCGTTGTGAAATTGCTTGTCGTGAAAAAACAACTGCTCGCCGGCGGTGAAGATGAAGTCCTTCCCGCAGTCCACGCATTTGAGTACCTTGTCCTGGAATTCCATGACCCGGTTGCTTGCCGCCTCAGTGCATGGCCGGCAGCTCCCGCCCTCCTCGAAAAATCAAACCAACTTGCCAGGGCCCAGCCACCGAAGCGGCTTACTGCAACTGCGTCAACCTTGGGGGAGGGAGAAGCTGGAGAGGGGAAGAATGCTTTCGAGCGCCCTTTATGCCTTCTTACATGAGCCGGAGACACCGAGGGCCCGCGATTGTTATACGAATCTGCGGGCCCGGGGGATTGTTTCTTACCTTAGTCCTGCTCTTTACGCGCCTTTTTCCGGTTACGCTTCCGCGCCAGTGCTTCCTTGACGCGCTTCCGCTCACCAGGCTTCAGGTAGAAGGAGTGACGCTTTACTTCCTTAATAATGTCCTCCTGCTGCACCTTCCGCTTAAAACGACGCAATGCATTTTCGAGCGGCTCGCCTTCCTGCACACGAACCTCTGCCAATGAACGACACCTCCAAACTTCCCAAATGGGGTCAACAGCTAGAATACGGCACGCTCATCCGCACCCGTCAAGGAATTACTGTGGCTCCGAGAATCGTCACCACGCTCTTTTCCAGGACAAATGCGGCACAATGGCGGAATTTAGCCCAAAAATGGCGCTAAAACCGTCGGATAGCCGACATTCGGTTCCCAACGGGTGCCTGGATGAAGGCGCAATATCACCGTCGGCTGCACTGAAGTAACTGCCATCGGTATTCAATTATGGAATAAAGCACTAATAACGGAGGGCGGTTACCGGGTCGACCCGCGAGGCCCGCCGCGCCGGCACCGAACAGGCTACAACCGCGACCAGGGCAAGTAGCAGGGCCGCCGCAATCACCACCAGCGGGTCCCGTGAGGTCCCCTCTGCCCAGTGTGCCAGCACGCGTTGCAGGGAGAATGTCAGCACCAGCCCCGCCAGCATCCCTGACCCAACACTCAGGACGGTCGATTCGAAGACGATGCGCAGTACATGCGTCCGCGGCGCGCCCAGCGCCATGCGAATGCCGAACTCACCCGTCCGCTGCGCCACCGTGTAGGAGACCACGCTGTACAGCCCCACCGCCGCCAGCACCAGACCCAGCGCGGCAAACAGCCCGAAGAGCCACGCCACCAGGTTCTCCTGCTGGATCTCCGGCTGGGTGGTGATCCAGTGCTCCAGGTCCAGCACCTGCCCGTTGATCTGCTGATCGGCGTTGATCGCGTTCACCTGCGCGCCCACGGCGTGCACCAGGAGCAGTGGCGAAACATTGGAACGCACCAGGATCTGCGTGTACATCCCCATGGATATCGTGTACGGCACGAAAACTTCCGGTTGGATCGGCTTGCGTAGCCCATCGTCAACCTTGTCCGCAACGATCCCGACAATCTGCAGCCAGCCCGTCGCATCCGGCGCGGCCAGATTGTACGGCGGCTGGTCCCGCAACTCCGGCACCTTCAGCGAGTGGCCGATCGCATCGCCCTTGGGAAAATACCGGCGCGCCATCGTCTGGTTGATCACCGCGAGATGTGCTCCGTTGCGGTTCTCCGTCTCGTCCCAGATGCGGCCCTGCGCCAGCGGAATACGTAACACCGGGAAGTACGAGGGACTGACCAGGTTCACCAGGACCTTCTGCTCGTCCTGAGCCGATTTTCCAAGGAACTCCACGTGGGTGGGGAATCCGTTCGCGGGAGGCGTTGCATTGCTGGAAATGGCCGTCATCGTGACACCGGAGATGGTCGCGACCTTCTTCTGTAACTGATCGAAGTACGCGGCGCGCTCGCCCCAGGTCTTAAACGTTCCGTCATGAATCGGGATGCCGACCGACATCACATTGTGCGGGTCATAGCCCAGCGGCGTGTGCATCGCCCGCAGAAAGCCCTGGATCGCCGCTCCCGCCCCGGCCAGCATCAGCAGGGTCAGCGCGATCTGCGCCGCAATCAGCGAATTGTTCGTAGCCCGGCCGCCCAGCCGTCCAGCGACCCTCCGTGAACCGGATTGCATCACCTGGCCCACATCCGGCCGCGACAACCGCAGTGCCGGCCATAGCCCGAAGAGCACGCCGGTGAACAGCGCCACTCCGACGCTAAAGAGCAGCACCGGCAGATTCACCTGGATCGCCGCCTCATGCGGGAAGGAATACTGCGGCAGCAGCGCCACAATCAACGCGATCGTCTTGTACGCCAGCAGCACGCCCAGTGCAGCACCCGTAAACGACAGCAGCAGGGCCTCCGTCAGCAGTTGCCGCACGATCCGCCCCGGACTCGCCCCGATCGCTGAACGAAGCGCCAGCTCCTGCTGCCGCGCGGTGCCGCGAGCCAGCAACAGGATCGACACATTCCCGCACCCAATGGCCAGCAGCAGCGCAACCGCACTGAATAGCAGCGCCAATGTGCCGCCAAGCTGCTTGATGAAATCGTCGTTCAGCCCAATGAGCGAAAAGCTATAGGCGCTCTTCGGAAAATGATCCGGCGTCTGCTTGGCAAACTCATGCATCAGCGGCGTCAGGGCGGCTGCTCCCGCGGCAAGGCTCACGCCCGGTTTCAGCCGCAGCTCTGCCCCGTAAGAGCGCAACGGGTCCGCCGTGATCTTCAGCGGCAGGTAGACGTCAGCGTCATTCCAGGTGAAACGTGGAGCCGCGACCCCGACGATGGTGTAGTTCTTCCTGACAAGTTGCAGCGTCTTTCCAACCACGGCCGGATCGCCGCTGAAGTGCCGTCGCCAGAATTTGTAGCTCAATACCGCTACCGGCTGCGGATCGTGTCCATCCACCGCATCCGAGGGCAGCAGCCCGCGTCCCAGCGCGGGTGGCACTCCCAGAAACTGAAATGTATTCGAGGTCACATAGTCGCCGTTCACATCCTCGGGCAGGTCGTGACCGGTGACCGTCAAATTCCACTGGTCGGTCATGAAGGCGTCTTCGACCGCCGGAGAGTGGCGGAGCACCTGCCATTGCGCGCCTGTGAGGCCGAAGTAGCGGTTCTGCCCGTCCTTTTCCGTCAGCCGCATGTGTACCATGCGATCCGGTGCCTGGTACGGATACGGATCCATCAGCACTGCATACACCACGCTGAACACCGCCACCGTGGCGCCAATCCCCAGCGCGAGCGAAACAACAGCGGCGGCGGCGAAACCAGGAGCGTGAACGAGTTGACGCAGGGAATAGCGAAGGTCCTGAAGCAGCGTGTGCATGATCGCTCCGGTCCGACAAGAGTTGAACGGAAGAGTTGAACGGTCGAAACAGACAGCAGGCCCACCTAGCAGAACGCACGCCGGTTGCCAACTCGTCATCCCGCTAAGTCGCTGATTCCCAAGCTGCCCGCGCGTGAAGGCATCGCCGCATTGTCCACTTTCGCGATTCCAGGTGTTCGCAAATGAAGCAGATTCCCGCGCTTGGCGGTTCAGCACCCCTTAAGCACAGAGGCTGCACTCTGGATGCATGAGTCGCATGCTGATTGGCGCCTGCATCGCAACCCTCTTCGCTTTAGCCGCGACGGCAGAGAGCCACGTACCATGCAGCAGTCTTCCCGCCGCTGTCCTCAACCAGGCAAAGAGCGAGGCAAGAGACGCAACCATCCGCGGCTGCGTCAAAGACAGAGAGAACGGCAAGTTAATCTATGAGGTGGAGACCCTGAAAGACGGCAGGAGCAGAGACATCGCGCTGGACGCATCGGGAACGGTCCTTGAAGTGGAGCAGGAGGTCACGGCCAGCGGCGTGCCGCCTGCCGTCTCCGATGCCATCGCCAAGGCTGCAAACGGCGGCAAGGTCGGCAAGGTTGAATCTGTCACGCGCGGAGGCGCGGTCGCGAGCTATGAGACGACTATCACCAAGAATGGACACCGCCGTGAAATCGCCTTCAGTCCTCAAGGGGATCCGGTAAAGGTCGATTGATTTCAAAGCTTCCCATTGCTGCCCCGCCGAAGCGGTTCTCGCGATCGATGGAACACAGCCGCCGCCCGGCAGTTGGCCTTCCCGTTCAGCAGTCCTCACTCCAAGTGATACTGCTGTCGCTGCTGCTGGTCGCGAGCGGCTGTTGTTTGTTTGGATCAAGCGCCATTGCCCAGCAGCAGACCCCGCTGCAGGTGGTGACCGCGATGGTGCAGAACGAAAAACAGGCCCGGCAGCATCCCACGTTTTTCCGTTACACGTCCGTTGAGCGCTCCACCCGCACCGGCGGCCATCTCTGGACCGAGAATGTCGTCGAAACTCCGGATGGTCTGTTGCGCCGATTGATTGCCGAAGACGGCAAGCCGCTTTCTCCCGATCGCGCTATCGCAGAGAATCGCCGCATCGCCGCACTGGTCGCGGACCCCTCTGCGCTGCGCGCCGCCAATGCCGATCGCCGCGCAGACGAAGAGCGTTTGGGCAAGGTGCTGGACATCCTGCCCCGGGCCTTTCTCTTCACCGCGGACGGCGTGCAAGGCGACTGCGTGCGCATCGCGTTTCGCCCCGACCCCGCCTTCTCGCCGTCCAATTACGACGAGCGCATCGTCCACGGCCTCGCCGGCACCATCCTCATCCGCATGCCGGCTGAACGCCTGTGTGGCATCGAAGGCCATCTCGTGGACCGGGTCAGCTTCGGCTTCGGACTGCTGGGCCACATCGACCAGGGCAGCCACTTCCGCGTCGTACGCGTGCCCGTCACGGCGACAGATTGGAAGAGCGCGCACATTGAGGTGCACGTGGACGGGAAGGTCCTGCTGTTCAAGAGCATCTCGCGCGAGCAGAACGCAACCCACTCCGGCGCAGCGCCACTTCCTCCGAATCTGTCGCTAGCCCAGGCCGCGGCGCTTACCCAGCCATCCAGCCCGTCCGGATCGGGTCCGTCTGGATCGGGTCAATGATGCGAAAGCAGTCAGTTATGAAGCATCTCCGTTCCACACGCCATGCCGGCGTCCTTCTGCTCCTCGCCGCGTGCGTGTCTCCAGGATGGGCCCTGCCGCCGCAAGCCTTACTGACGGAGCGTCCGCCGTCCCAGCCTTCGCCGCCCCAAACACCGCCGCCCGAAACACCATCACCGTCAGCTTCTGATCCGATCGCGTTCATCGGAATTCCCGCGAAGATCCCGCTACGTGTCAAAGTCAATCAGACCGTTTCGCTGAAGCCCGGCACGCCCTTCCGCGGCCAGCTTATCGAACCGGTTTATGGCCCCGATCGCCTCCTTCTGCCTGCCGGCACCGCGGCAGAAGGCATCGTCTCCGCCACCCCCGCCGCCGACCGCAGCACCCGCGTGAACGCAAAGCTAGACGGCGACTTCACTCCGCTGCGCGTCCCTGTCATACGCGTCACCCAACTCCTTCTCGCTTCCGGAGTGGCTCTCCCGGTCGATGCCGTCGGCGGCATGCGCAACGCCGCCACCATCTCGCTTGCTGCGCATCCGCCGCCATCCTCCATGGTTGGCCGAGTCAAGGCGATGATCCATGCGAAGGTCCAGGGAATGCGTGACACCGCCCATGACCCGCACCGGGGCGACATGCTGAAACAGCTTCTATATCGGCAGTTGCCCTATCATCCCCAGCGCGTCTGGGCCGGCTCGGAGTTCGACGCCGTGCTGCGTGAGCCGCTGCGCCTGCCCGAAGCCTCCGCCTCGCCGCCCATGCCGCCCGCCGCAACCGTGGACCTCACCACCGGCACCATGCAGGCGCGCCTCACCGAAGGCATCAGCTCCGCATCTGCAAAGAAGGGCGATCCAGTCTCCGCCGTACTCGTCAAGCCCTTCTGCAATCCGCAGGGACGCGTGATGCTGCCCGCCGGCACATCATTGAATGGGCAGGTGATCCAAACGCGCGCGGCGCGCTCCTTCGGCCGCAGCGGACGCCTGCGCTTCAGCTTCCGTTCCATCGGCGCTTCTACCGCGACTGGCGCAGCCCAACATATCGAAGGAAGCCTCTCGTCAATTCAGGGACAGAAGGGACAGAACGTCGCGCTGGACGCCGAGGGCGGCACCCGTGCCCAACCCGATAACGGCCGCTTCCTCGCGCCACTCGTGCTCGGCGTGATGGCCG
This sequence comes from uncultured Acidobacteriaceae bacterium, assembly GCA_963737035.1. GTDB lineage: Bacteria > Acidobacteriota > Terriglobia > Terriglobales > Acidobacteriaceae > KBS-83. The sequence continues at coordinate 293,930 of CAVTRJ010000005.1, forward strand.
CGGCCTCAACCGACGATGACGGCGGCATCGCGCGCCAGGGCGTCACCAGCAACGGCTTCGGCATCTTCGCCCGCGTTCTCACCATGGCAACTGCCAGCCGCAACGCATCCACCGGCTTCGCCGCATTCGCGACAGCGAAGTCCATCTACCGCCGCTATATTGCGCGCGGCCACCAGGTCAGCTTCCCCGCCAACACGGAGTTATCCATCAGCCTGAGCAGACGCTGACAGCGCACTAAACTGAAAGCATGATCCGCACCTATCTCGGCCATACGCCCGTCATCCCTGCATCCTGCTACGTCGACATCTCCGCTCAGATCCTCGGCGACGTTATCCTCGGCGAGCACGCAAGCGTCTGGATGAATGCAGTGCTCCGCGGCGATGTGCATTCCATCCGGCTGGGCGCCAACTCCAACGTGCAGGACTGCGCCGTACTCCACGGCATGCGCTACAAGTGGCCGGTCATCGTCGGGGACTGGGTCACCATCGGCCACAACGCCACCGTCCACGGCTGCGTGATCGAAGACACCTGCCTCATCGGCATGGGCGCAGTGATTCTCAATGGAGCGCGCATCGGCGAGGGCTCCATCATCGCCGCCGGTGCGCTCATTCCCGAGGGCACGGTCGTGCCGCCGCGCACCCTCTGGGCCGGCCTGCCCGCAAAACAGCGCCGCGAGCTCGGCGATAAAGACCGTGAGCAGATCCTGATGTACGCGCGCAACTACCTCGACTACACCAACACCTATCTGGAACAACAAAAAGAATGGAAAATCGCGCGCGGAGTAATCTCAGGAAGAGGAGGGAAGCGATGAAGCGCTGCACGCATCTCGATCAGATCCAGGACGTGACGCCGCACACCCGCGGCTGCGAAGAATGCCTCAAGTCCGGCGACACCTGGGTCCACCTGCGCCTCTGCATGGAGTGCGGCCACGTCGGCTGCTGCGACTCCTCAAAGAACAAGCACGCAACCAAGCACTTCCACGCGACCAAGCACCCCATCATGCGCTCCAACGAGCCCGGCGAAGACTGGGGCTGGTGCTACATCGACGAAGTGCAGCTCAACTTTGGCTGATCTCTGTCATTCTGCGGGGAATGGTGATGGTCGACATCGATAAGAACTTTGGGAAACCAAATCCGAACGCGCCCGCTGCGCTCTCGCAATTCGCATTCCTCATCGGGCGATGGCGCTGCGAAGCAACCATCACGCTGGCCAACGGCCAATCGCAAAAATACCAAGCCGCATGGATCGGCCGCTACATCCTCGACGGCTATGTCATCGCCGATGAGTACGGTATGGCCATTCCCGCCGGAGAGACCATCGTCCTCGGCATGAATTTTCGCGCCTATGACTCCTCGCGGCAGCAGTGGAACATCAAGTGGCTGAACGCGCTCACCGGTACATGGACCGATCTCGGCCCGGAAGAACTAGGTGGCGTCCGCTTCGACGGCCACTCCATCGTCTTCGCCTTCAAAGAACCACAGGCCTCACACCCCTTCACCCGCGCCACCTACACCAACATCTCTGAGTCGCATTTCACCTGGCGAGGCGAAAAGTCCGACGACGGAAAGGCCTGGACCGCGTTCATGGTCATTGAGGCCTTCCGCGTCGCCGATTAGCTAACTCTTCGTCTGTGTAGCCCGCAACATCTGGAAGAACGTATCCCCACGCACCACCTGGAACTGCGAGCCCAGTGAAGCGACCAGGTTCTTCGCGTCCGTCGGCGTCATGTTCCACGACTCCAGCCCGGCCGCAACAAACAGCGGAGCCGTGCCATCCCACGATGCCGCTACCTGCGCCAGCTCCGTCTGCCCGCTTGCCAGATCGTTCACGCCCAGCAGTGTCGCCAGCGGCATGCCGTCGATGAAACTCACCTGGCTCGAAGACTCGTAGTTGTACACAATGCCCAGCAGCCCCGGAATGTTGCGGGCGTAGCGGTCGACGATCGACGCAGTAAACGGCAGATCGGTAGTGGCGTTCCGGTTGTACGCAAACAGCGTATCCATCCCCGTGGCCTGCATGTACGCGTTGCTGCGCTGCGTGTAGCCCTCAAGCGCAGCTGGCGGCCATACTGCCGGGTAGGTGTAACCCGCGCCGGACGGCCCCGTCATCAGCAAGTCGTTCGCCGTCGCCGTGCGCTGGTAGTAGGCAAAAATCGCCGGGCCGATGTCATAGAGGAACGGGCTGATGCTCCAGTTCAGCAGCACCGAGCCCCGTCCCGGATCGTCCCAGATCGCACGCATGCGGTGCTGGTTGTACTGCGCGTTGTCGCCCTCCACCATCGTCATTGTCAGGTAGATCTTCTTTTGCACCTTGGGCACTGGCGGATGCGTGATACGCGAGCTGATGGGCGCCCGCGCGCCGCCCGCAAAAACCGAACCATTGATGTAGTAATCCGCTGCCACCACCGGCGAGGCATACTGCCCGCACAATGCAACGCCGGGCTGTTCGTGACCTTGCGGGAACCAGCCGAGATAGGGCGTATCCGGTTGTGCGCGCTTGAGGATCTGGGTGAACAGCGCCGTCTGCGCCGGGTCTTGCGGATCAAGCCAGAAGACGGGCGCCTGCGCCGCCACAATGTAATCGCGGAAGTTCGGATTGCCCTGCTGCACGCTTGGCGCCGTCGCCGTGGCAGAAACAACGTACTCATTCCACATCTCGCACGAGAGTGTCAGCGCTTTCGTGCCTGCCGGAGGTGCGAATTTGTAGATGAAATACTCCGTGCCGTCGGAAAAGCGCCACCCGCTCGCCACCTGTGAGCTGTCCAGGTCGAAGACGTACGGCGCCTCGCCCGCGCTCCCCGGCTGGAACGACGCAATCACATTGCCATCCGCCGTCACCGTCACCTGATCGACCGACGGCCCCCACCCATCGTTTGGATACGCATCCGTCCACCGAACATAGACCGCGCCGCCGCTGGTGAGAAACGGCGTCAGGTCCGCCGTATAGACCGCCTTATTGGAACTATCGGTCACTGGCTGTGTCACCTGCAGCAGCGTCGTCCACTGCACATTCGCTACCTGCACGGAATTCGTCCCGCTGATCCCCGTCAGGATGCGCTGCGGCATCTGCGGCCAGATGTTGTCGAAAGCCCATTGATATGCCGCCAGCCCGTTCGCGAACTTACCCGTCAGGTCCTCGATCACATTCAACTGATGCGCTTTCGCCAGATCCGCCGTGCAAATCACCGCGCCGCGCATGCTCGCAATCGCCGTCGCCACGTTCACCGTGTCCGGCACATTCACGTCGTAGACCACGGCGCCACGAATCTCCGATCGATACTTCGCCAGAAACTCCCACGGGTCGGTGCTGACCCGGTGCGGCACCGTAATCGTATTCAGCCATGTCTGGTTGGAAGTATCGGTGCCCCAGTAAAAATAGAGCCGCGGCTGCTTACGGTTCACCTGGCCCTGCAGGCTCACCAGCAGGCACTGCTCATCGCCGGTCAGCGCGGTCAGGTCCGCGGCGTCGAGAAAATCCGCGCGGGGAAATGTGGGCAGCACGCCCGTGCGGTTCTGCGAGCTGCTAGTTGCGGCGAGGGTGGGAAGCGCGCAGCTGCCGGCGGCGGCGCTGCTCAAAGCCAGGAATGTGCGGCGGGACAACGTGGTCAGAGACGTAGACATGCTCTCTCCTCAGGGGGGTTGGAGGTGGCAGTTGGTGCGTTATTTTTCGCGGCTCTAAGATAGCGTTACCAGAGAGCAGGCACACAATAGAAAATCGCGCGGACAGTTGTCAAATTCAGCACATGAAAATTTTCGCTTGGTTGCACTACGTGGTGTGCGGGAGTACTTCATAGGGCCGCATCATCTCGTTGTCTTCGTGCTCCAGAATGTGGCAGTGCCACACATAACGTCCCGCGTAGCCTTCAAATGGCACGATGATCCGCGTCACCATCCCTGGATCGGCGCGCACCGTATCCTTCCATCCCGCCTCATGCGCCTCCGGCGGCTGCGCCGGTCCGGTAAAGCGCAGCGTGCCCTTTGCCTGGTACTCGAACTGATCGAAGCGTCGCCGGTCGAGGATCTGTAACCGTACAAGATGCAAATGAATCGGATGCGAGTCATCCGTAAGATTCACCAGCTCCCATATCTCCGTCGTGCCCAGCCTCGGCTTTTCTGTAATCGGCGCATGCCACGGCGTGTTGTTCAGCACCATGCCCATCGACCGCTGAATATCATCCATGCGCTCATCGAGCGTCAGCCGTCGCGTCCGCACAGCGGTAGCTTCATCCAGCCGCAATCCGGGCCGCAGCACTGCAGGCAGCATGCTCGTGTCAGGCACGCCCCTTCGCCGCCACGCGAAACTCCATGATGTCGAACGAGTCGCTCACCAGCTTTACGTGCGTGCCCGCCATCGCGGCAAAATCGACAATGATATCCACGCGCTCCGCCGGCGCCAGCGGCACACGCTTCACAGCAACCGGCGCGCTCAGCAGCCCCTGATCGTTCCCGATCACATGCATCTCACCCTTGTTTGCAAGCGACAGGCGATAGAAGCGTCCATTCGATCCATTCATGATGCGCAGTCGGTAGCGCCGCGGCTCTACATCGAGATATGGCAGCAGCTTTCCATTCACTAGAATGGCGTTGCCGAAGACCTCCGGCACCCACGGCCGGTCCGGATGCTCCGAGACCGGATACACCAGCTGCCCATCCTTGCGGAGCAGCCGGTCGGCAATCAGCAGCGGCACCTCATACTTGCCCGACGGCAGCTTCAGCGCGGCCTCCTGCGCATCCCGCACCACGAACATCCCCTGCATCCCGGCATAGATATTCAGGCGGTTTATCCCCATCGTGTGGTCGTGATAGAAGAGCAGCGCCGCATCCTGCTTCGATGGATAGAAACAGGTCTGCGACTTGCCGGGCACCACCCACGCCTCCGGGTAGCCATCGCTCGCCGCCGGCGTTCGCCCACCATGCAGATGCACTACCGACCGCACCTCAGGCAGCGATCTCTCCGCCCCATGCAGCGTGTGGTCGATCGGCAGAAAGTGTCGCGCCGGCAGCTCGTTCGCCCACTCCACCATCACTGCCTGCCCGCTTTGCGTCTCGATCGTCGGTCCAGGAAAGCTGTCTTCAAAGCCCACATGCGCGTCGGCGGCAGGTCGCGATGTACCTTCTGCCGCACTTCGCGCATCGCCATGCGGTAGTACGGAATCTGCTGTCCCTGTTCAGGATGCGCATGTTCAGGATGCGCGCGCATCCCGGTCGCCTTCATCACGCGCGGCACCAGTAGCGCATCGACGAACGGCGTCAGCGTTGACGGATCCAGCGCATCGGCTCCGGCGTCCATCCCGTGCGGCAACATCAGTCCTGCGCCGCCCAAGGCAAGCGCGCCGCTCTTCAAAAATTCGCGGCGCGTCCGATCAAAAAAATCAGTCATCTAAATCAATGTCCAAAAGCAAGAGGATACCCGGAAGTCCACTCCGGGTATCCTCAAACGTTCACTTTGTCATCCTGCGCGTAACCAAAGGTGGAGCGGGGAAGCTGCTGTGTCTTCCACCACGGTTAGCGCGGAGCGCCGCTCAACCAAATACAGCACTATCTCCCGTGCCCGTTCGCCGGCTCGCCCGTGCTCTCATCCAGGAAGAACGGCCGGTCGTTGCCGCGATGCGAGAAGTCGAACATGCTGTTCACCGATCCGGCCAGTGCATCAAACGAACCGTTGCCGATCCGCTGCCCCTCCAGCCAGTTGTCTTCGACGAACCGGATGATCGAGGTCTGATCGGTCATCGTGTGGTCCACGTAGTTCTGCTTCGCGTACGGCGAGATCAGCTGCAGCGGAAGCCGCGGACCGTAGCCGCACCGGCCTTGCGCGTGTGCCGCCGAAGGCCCAGCCAGTGCCGAGTCGGTGCCGTTGCCGCAGGCGCCCGGCCCGGTCAGCGCATCCGCCGCCGTGGTTGACTGGTTCACGATCTGGCCAAGCTGGTGGTCATACCAGCCGTCCGAGTCGTCATAGGCGATGAACACTGCGGTCGAATTCCAATCACGCTGTTGCTGCAGGAAGTTGATCGTCTTCACCACAAACGTCTGCTCATCCAGCGGGTCGGAGTAGCCGGCGTGCGCGTCCTGATAGCCCGGAGCCTTCAGGAAGCTGACAGCAGGAAAATTCCCCGCCTCGACTGCTTCGAAAAAGTCATGCGTGTCGTACTGGTGATTCGCTTGGTCGCCGTTCAGACCGATCGAGCGAACAGACGAGGGACGCACGTGCTTGGGATTCGCCGTCTGAGCGTAATACTGGAATGGCTGGTGATGCGGGATGTAGTCGTTCTTTTTAGTGTTCGTCACCGTGGAGGTGTGCGACCGCGTGCAACCCGTCGAGCCGTTCGGGTTCGTCTTCGTCAAGTCGAAGCCGCCCTCGAAGAAGCCCCAGCTGATGCCGCGCGCATTCAGCAGGTCGCCAATGTTCTGTCCCGTAAGCTGCACCAGCGCGCCGCTGGTGGTCGAGCACATATCGCCGATCGGGTCCGCATCGCTGATCAGCGTGTAGCCGCCGTTGCCGTCCTCCACCACGTCACCGCCTGCATTCGACTGGTCGGTCACGCCGTTCGTTTGGCCGGAAATCAAATTGATCGCGCCCGGCGTTGAAGGCCCAAAGGTCGTGTTATAGGAGTTGTCATTGATCGCGAAACGCTGCGCGTAATTCCAGAGCGCCGTCACCGTGTTGCCGTCGTAATAGCCCATCACCAGGCCATTCGTCGTCTGCCCGCCCGGCGGTGGTCCCGGCGTTCCCGTGTACTCGGGGAAAGAGTCCATCAGCCCGCCGTGGAAGGCCTGCTGCTCCGGCGTGTAGTCGTGGTCCTGGTCCGCGGTCGCTGCCTGCGAGCGGTCCAGCCGGAAGGGGTTGCTCGCGCCGGCCGCATTGCCCGCCTTGTTCAGCAGGTTCGGGTTGCTGTACAGCAGCGCATCGGTATAGCCGTTGACCGAAGGCGTGCCCGGGGCTGCGATGAAGCGCGGCTCGTTACGCGGGTTCAGCGCGTTGGGGTAGGCGCCGAAGTAGTGATCGAAGGAGATGTTCTCTCCGAAGATGACCACGACGTGCTTGATGGGCGTTGCCGTAGACTCGTTGCGCTGCGCCTGAACCGCGGGCGCACTTACCTGGGTGGCAATCATGAGACCTGCCACCGCTGTTGCGAGTGCTCTTTGCATCACTGTTCCTCTCGTTGCGGCCATAGTGTTGCAGCCTTGCGGCCCATGCAGCCGATAGAGAAGAAATAGGCTTCGTCATCACTTGCCTGCGTCACGAGAGGGTTACAGTTCGGAGAAAAATGCCGGAGCGCCGAGCAAATCACAACCCCACGTGCATCGCCTGCACTTTCGTCACAGACCAGTTGCTTCCCCCGCCCGGCGTTGTTAACGTTCGGTTGACAAGCCATCGCCCCAGACGGATCGTGTTGCAGCACAGATCGCGCAGGAGATTCGTAATCATGAGCAAGGTACGCGTACTGGTTGGCACCCACAAAGGTGCCTTCGTCCTCACCTCAGACGGCAAGCGCCAGAACTGGGAGGTCAGCGGCCCCCATTTTTCCGGCTGGGAGGTCTATCACCTCAAGGGCTCGCCCGCCGACCCCAACCGCATCTTCTGCGCGCCCTCCACCGGCTGGCATGGCCAGGTCATCCAGCGCTCCGACGACGGTGGCAAAACCTGGGAGCCGGTCGGCAATAAATTTACTTACGAAGGCACTCCCGGTACCCATCAGTGGTACGACGGCACTCCTCACCCATACGAGTTCAAGCGCGTCTGGCACATCGAGCCCTCGCTCACCGATCCCGATACCGTCTACGCCGGCGTGGAGGACGCGGCCATCTTCCGCTCCAGCGACGGCGGACAGAACTGGACCGAGCTTCCCGCCCTGCGCGAGCACGACACCGCGAAAGGCTGGCAGCCGGGCGCAGGCGGCCTGTGCTTGCACACCATCATCCTCGATCCCGCCAACCCCAACCGCATCTTCATCGCTATCTCCGCCGCCGGCGCATTTCGTAGCGATGACGGTGGCACATCCTGGAAGCCCATCAACCGCGGCTTGCGCTCGCAGTACATCCCTGACCCCACGGCCGAGGTCGGCCACTGTGTCCACCACATCGCCATGCATCGCAACCGCCCGGGCGTGCTCTTCATGCAGAAGCACTGGGACGTCATGCGCTCCGATGATGCCGGCGACAACTGGCGCGAGGTGAGCGGCAATCTGCCTACCGACTTCGGCTTCGCCATCGATGTCCACGCGCACGAGCCGGAGACCATCTACGTGGTCCCCATCAAGAGCGACTCCGAGCACTTCCCGCTCGACGGACAGCTGCGTGTCTATCGCAGCCGCACCGGCGGCAACGAGTGGGAGCCGCTTACGAAGGGCCTGCCCCAGAGCAACTGCTTCGTGAACGTGCTGCGCGATGCGATGGCTGTCGACACCATGGACGAGTGCGGCATCTACTTCGGCACCACAGGCGGCCAGGTCTACGGCTCAACGGATGCCGGGGACAGTTGGGCGCCCATCGTGCGCGATCTGCCTGCCGTCCTCTCCGTCGAGGTGCAGACCCTGGCCTGATCCATCACCAGGTGAAATAGCTATCGTGACCCAGACTGCGACAATTCGCGTCATGCTGCCCGCGCACCTGCGCAACCTCGCGCGTGTCGGGGCCGAGGTCACGCTCGAGGTCGCGCCCCCCGTCACCATCGCCTCCGTGCTCGACGCACTCGAAGCCCGCTACCCCATGCTTTGCGGAACCATCCGTGACCATGGCACCCTGCAGCGTCGCGCGTTCATCCGCTACTTTGCTTGCGAGGAAGACCTCTCGCACCACCCGCCAGACACCCCGCTGCCGGAAGCGGTAGTCACGGCCCGCGAGCCGCTCATCGTTCTAGGCGCCATCGCCGGCGGATAATCGTTTGCACGTCACCGTCTCTGCGCTTTGCTTCTGATCGTCTTGTCGCAAGACGGAGAATGTCGCCATCACGGCGACCGGCGTGATGCGTCTTCTCTCGTACCAGTGGCCTAAGTTACCGTTATCTTTCTCGATTACGCCGGGCACTCGTGCCGGCCACCTGCGCCACCTACTTAGATAACTCCTGCAGGATTTTCCAGTCACCCGAATCGATTTCCTGCTTTGCCCGGTCATTTCTCTACGGTGATTGCAGCCGCACTCTGTATGCGCCTCATTTCCAACCATCCGACATCATTCACCGCGCCTTCGCGCATCAGAGTTGCAGAGGGTATAGAGCGATGGACACCAGGATTGTGATTCCCATAGTCGTAATCGTCGCCATTTTAGTAGTCGTTGCGGTTGCTCTGGCCATGCGCCGCCGCAGAAGCGAGCAGCTGAAACGCCGTTTCGGACCTGAGTACGATCGCACCGTGCTGCAGCAGCATGGCGACTCCCGCCGTGCCGAAGCCACATTGGTTGAGCGGGAAAAGCGTGTGGAGGCCTTCCCCCTTCGATCGCTCTCGGCAGTGGACCGCGAGGCCTACGCGATGGAGTGGGCCGCTGTGCAACGCCGCTTCGTCGACGACCCGTCGGCCGCTGTTGGAACCGCAGACCGGCTGGTCGGCCGCGTCATGACGGATCGCGGCTATCCCATGACCGATTTCGACCAAAGAGCCGACGATGTCTCGGTAACTCACCCCGCGGTCGTCCAGAACTATCGCGCGGCTCACGACATCTTCACGCGCCACAGCGACGGCAAGGCGACTACGGAAGATTTGCGCCAGGCGATGGTTCACTACCGTTCGCTCTTTGAGGAATTGCTCGAACCCGGCAAAGTCGAAACGATCGACCACAAACGCAGAGGAGTTGCCCATGAGCGCGCTTCGTAAGGAAGAACCCTTGTCCACCGCAGACATTGCAAACCCGCGCGCGGCCAGAGCGGACGTGATCGATGAAACCAACATCGATCCAGCCGATCGCCGGCCGCCACGTTCCGCCGCTAGTCCCTCCCCGGCAGTCAACGACACGGCCGCCACCGCCGATCGCACCGCCACTCGCAATGACACCCGAAATAGTACCGACGACACCTACGATGGAGAGATCGTCGACTCGCACGTCGATGCTGCGCCGACGGGGAACAACGTAGGCTCTGCCCCGCCATCATCAGCGAGCGGACGCCAGGCCGCCGGCCAGACGTATTCACCCGGAAGAGAATCGACAGCCTCGCAACCCACCACCTCGCCTTCGCAGTCCAATGGCCGGAACGAAAGTCCCCTATTCGCCGAAAACGAGCTGCGCGACTTCCGTGGCCGCTGGGACCAGATTCAGACCTCGTTCGTCGACGAGCCACGCCACGCGGTCGAACAGGCAGATACGCTGGTAGCCACCGTCGTCAAGCGGATCGCGGAGCAATTCGCCGAGGAGCGCGCGAAGCTCGAAAAACAATGGGACCGCGGCGACAATGTCTCTACAGAAGACCTCCGCCAGGGCTTCAAACGCTATCGCGCTTTTTTTGACCGGCTGCTTTCGTTTTAGAGAAGTGCTCGAGCTGCGATGTTGCGCGCGGACTGCGCAGCATCGCAAGCTGGTCGCGCAGCTCCTGCAGATGAAGAGCGAGGGCCGTCACGCCCGTGTCGATGGAATCTACTCCCCATGGAATCTACTTCATCGAGTCGCGCAGCGAGATCAGTGCCTGGTCGCGATCGCGCAGGTGAATCAATCCTCGCCGTGGATACTCTACATCCAGAATCGTATACACCGTCAGCGTCACCGCTAGCGCCAGCGATAGCGAGTACACCCAGTCGCGGCCGCCGGGCTTCATGCTATATCCCGCCATCAGCGCGCAGCCTCCACTGAACGCGAACAGTAGCCAGTACACCACCGGCGGCGGATGCATATTGAACGCATTCTGCCGTTTGGATGTGATGTCCATCATGTCGTTGATCGCGGGAAGCAGCAGCTTCGCGGCATCCGGAGCCGCTCCCTGCGATGTGGCCGCGACCGTCGCCCGCTGCCATATGACTCCCTGCAGCCGCGTCGTTTCCGGCGTGATCTCGTCTCCCACTGCGTCGAACAGGTGCAGCCGTGAATTCGTGTAATCGCGGAAAAGCTGCCGCAGCTCCGGCTGCATCTGCGGCGGCAGCAAGTCCAACCGTAGATATGCGCTCCCGATATCATTCACCTCCTCAACCAGCAGCAGGCGGTGATTGTCATAGCGCGAAATCGCTCCGGAGAAGGTGAACGCCAGCAGGAGTCCAAACAGCCCGAAGATTGCTCCCTCAATCGCGCTGCTGCCCTCTGCGCTACCGCGCCTTCGGCGCAAGCGGCGCCCTACCTCCAGCAGCAGAATCATCGCCGGGAACAACAGGAACGCGCTCGTCGGAAGGAAGGTCGTTATAGTCGTCACTGTAATGGATACAATATAATCTTGCGAAAATAAACCTCGGCGCCCTCCGATTGAATCAATATCTTGCCTTCCTTCGGAAACGGATCCGTGCCTTCATTCGCCAGCTTGCCGTTTACATACTGCCGCACCGTATTGCCTTCGGTTACCAACTCCAGCAAGTTCCACTTGCCGCGCGGCCGCTCCACCTCGCCTACCGGATCGCGATAGCCAACGACGTTCTGCCACGGCCCTTTGCCGAAGCGGTCGATCTTCAGCGCACTGCCCGGGGGCCCGGTCACGCGTTTGCCATCGCGCCCGGTCAACGCCGCGCCATCCGTCATCCAGAAGTCACCCGTGCCGCCTTCGACGATCTGGAATTCAATCGAACGCGGCCACACCTTCTGCTCGCCCTGCACGTTGTACAGGATGCCGCTGTCCCGCGCCTTGCCCGCGCGCTCGCCGTAGGTGCCCTCGCCCCACTTGAACTCGGCGCGCAAATAGAAGTCGTGGAACGGCTGCTTGGTGATCAGATAGCCCATCTCTTTGCCCGAGATATGAATCACCCCGTGCTCCACGGTGAATACATGCTCCGGGTCGGAGTTCAGCCCTTTCGTCTTGAGAAAGCTGTCGAATGCATTCAGGCCGTGCCCGTCGAACAGCACCTCCGCCGGCCCATGCGGCGGTATCGCCGGCTTGTCCGCAGCGCGCGCCGTCCCCATTCCCATACAACCCAGCATCAGCGCCGCAAGCACACTTCTTCCGCCACAACCGATCATGCGTGTCCTCTCCTGCTCATTTCTATCTTGGCTCGTGAACGATGACCGCGCCCCAGTCGGTCGGGCTCAGGTCGCGCGCGTGCCGCGAAAACAGCCAACGATGTCCTTCCAGATCCTCAGCCGCATACTGAAACTCGCCGTAGACCGTCTCGTGCGGCTCCTCCAGAATCTTTGCTCCAGCCGCTTTCGCGTGCGCATAGTGCGCCTCCACGTCGTCCATGAAAACAGTCAGCGACTGCGCCCCATAGCTCGCATCCCTCGCTCGCTGCACCATAAAGAACACGGGTCCGGGAGGCAAAACCAAGTACATTTGGGCGCCGCTTACGGGGTCCCCATAGTGGTAGTGCTCCACTAGGCCAAACGCCTCGCCCAGCCACGCGATCGCAGCGGGCAGGTCGCGATACATCAGGTGCGGCAGCAGCGTATCCACCGGCACAGACCGGTTTGTCATCATGGCCGCCATTGTAGAGGGCGCCACCCTCCTTGACAGCCATCACGGTCTGGACGTCAACGACTTTGGCACCGGCAACTTCGGCTCTATCACTACCAACGCTCCTGTCGATTCGGTGCAGGAGTTCCGCGGCACTACCGGCGGCTTCACCCCGAACAGCGGTCCGGGCGGTGGGGGCCAGTTCCAGCTTGTCACCAGAAGCGGCACCAATGCATGGCATGGTCAGGCCAATCTGTACCACCGCGACAATTCCACCACGGCGAACGACTGGTTCAACAATGCAGCGGGTCTCCGTGCTCCCAAGCTTGTGCAAAACCAGTTCGGCGGTTCCTTCGGCGGCCCCATCAAGCGTGACAAGGCCTTCTTTTTCTTTGACTACACCAATTCCCGAATCGCAGAGTCCACGTCGATACTCCGTACCGTGCCGCTGGACTCGTATAAGGCGGGAAATGTCTCTTACATCAACAGCAACGCGGGATGCGATGCCACCAGTCGCCAAGACACTACGCCCAACTGCATCACTTCACTCACTCCCGCACAGGTCCAGGCGCTCGACCCGGCTGGCGTCGGTGAAAGCCCCGCGCTCCTTAAGCTTCTATCGCTGTATCCCGCAGCCAACGATCTAACTGTCGGTGACGGCATCAACACTGGCGGTTTCCGCTTCAATGCGTCGACCCCGACCTTCACTACGGTGTATGTAGGGAAGATTGACTATAACCTCACCAGCGCAATCCATCTCTTCGGCGTAGGGGGCTTCTCCAGAGAGAATCAGGTAGACGGCAAAACCGGAGCAGCGCAGTTTCCGGGCCGGCCGCCGGCTGTGCAGTTCATCGATCGCAGCTATCGCTACCTCGTCGGGATGGACTGGCAGCTCTCCACCAACAAGACCAACCAGCTCACCTTCGGCTCTGTCGTCCAGGATTGGAGTTTCCCGCACCCATCGAATGTGCTGGGAGTGAATCAGATTACATTTGCTACGGGCACCACGACTTTGATGGACGATCCCTACTCCAGCCCGTCGAACTCACAGGCTCGCCACGTGCCCATCCCGCAGATAGCGGACAACTTCAGTTGGAGCCTGGGACGGCACACGGCTACGATCGGCGGCACCTTCAAGTGGATCCACACCAACGAGAGTACGGTGCTGGATTACAACTCTTACGGCCTCGGTCTGGGTGGCCAGGTGCAAGGTCTGGACGCGTCTGTTCGACCGGCAGATCTCTTAAGCTCTAGCGCGACCGCGCAGGTTACCTATGACAGCGCCTTCGCAGCGGCGCTGGGCCGCGTCGGTTCCATAGCGACGACTACCAACTACGACACCACCGGTAACGCACTTGCTCCGGCCAGTGGTTCCAAGCGTGCCTACAAGTACAACCAGACGCAGGTCTACGTCCTGGACAACTGGAAGGTCACGCCGCACCTCACGTTTACCTACGGCCTCAACTATCAGTACTTCTCTGTGCCCTATGAAGCCAACGGACTGGAAACGGTTCAGCCGAAAGTCGGTGGTTTCACTTTCGACAAGTACATGAGCGCTCGGGTCGCGCAAAGCCAGGCGGGTGTTAGCGGCCCCAACGCGGTCCCTCTCATCACTTATGTGCTCGGCGGTCCGAAGAACCATGGGCCGGGCCTGTACGATTCGGATCCGCTCAACTTCGCACCCCGCGCATCCGTCACCTGGAATCCCGGCTTCGATCCATCGACAGTGATCAGCTTTGGCGGCGGTTTGGTGTATGACCGCACCGTTGTCAGCGCTGTGCAATATCAGCAGGATCAGTACTCTTATCTCTTTCAGCAGAACTTTACCCAGAATTTCGGTGACGGCACCAATCCAGCCGGTTCGCTCGCAACGGATCCCCGCTTCGACGCCCCGCCCGTGGCTCCCGTTCCGGCCTCACCACGTGCCCCATTCCAGCCGTATGTGGACAGCACTGGCACACCCTTCGGACTGCAGAATGGCGGCGCTTTCAACGAGGCGATCGATCCGCATTTAAAGACGCCCTATTCGATCATCATGAGCGCCAACTTTCAGCACCAATTCCCCGGTTCCACCCTGCTGCGAATCAGCTATGCAGGTCGCCTGGGCCGCCGCCTTCTTGCGCAGGCGGACGCCAACCAGCTGGTCGAATTTCCCGATCAGGCATCTGGACAGTTGATGTCGCACGCCATGGCCAACGTCACTACAGAGCTCCGCGCCGGAGCAGATCCGACCAACCTTCCTGCGGAGCCATGGTTTGAGAACCAGGTTGCACCGGGTATAGGTGTTTCTCAGGGTGCCCCCAACAACACCTCATTCATAGCCTCCGCCCTGCAGTCGCTCATCACCAAGGGCGACTTCGCCGATACTATTCAGGCGCTCTCTTCTCTTCTCAACTACAACGTGGGCATGGGCGCCCAGTTCTCGGAGAATTCGTTCTACACAAACAAGGGTTTCTCCACCTATAACGGGCTCCTCGTCACCCTGCAGAAGAACCTCACCCGCGGGCTCCAGTTCGATGCGAACTACACGTGGGCGCACTCCATCGATAATGTCTCGGTTACCGCAAACTCTCCCGCAATCGGCGGCTACGGCTTTGTCTGCGATGTGCTGCGTCCCCGTCTCTGCCGTGGCAATTCCGATTTCGACGTCTCCAATTACTTCACAGGAGACTTCACCTACTCACTGCCCTTCGGCCGTGGACGCACCTTCGGCGGTAACATTCCCTGGGGACTCGACGAGCTGATAGGCGGATGGGACATCAGTGGCATTCCCACCTGGCATAGCGGTCAGGCTTTCTCCACGGTCTCTAGCGCGTTTGTCGCTGGCTATTCCAACGATGCTCCCGCTATCTTCGAAGGAAACACCGGGTCCTTGAAGCGCAAGATACACAAGACCTCCGGCGGCCAATTGAACCTCTTCGCCGATCCCACGGCCGCCCTCAATTCATTCCAGGGTCCCATCGGTTTCCAGATCGGCAGCCGCAACTCGTTACGCGGTCCCCAGTACTTCGACCTCGACGCAGGCGTCGCCAAGAGCTTCCCCATCCTGCCGCGCGAGGGCGTAAAACTGATCTTCCGGGCGGATGCCTTCAATGTGATCAACCATCCCAACTTCGAAGCTCCAGGCGTTCCCAGCAACGAGGACGACATTACCCAGGGCAGCAGCTTCGGCCGCCTAACGACAATGACAAATTCGGGCGATCACACTGGGGAAGGCCCGCGGGTGCTGCAACTCTCGGCTCGCGTTCAGTTCTAAGGCCAATCCTTCACGTGTGATCCGCTCGTTTCCGATGCTGGAATCGCGATTAGGCGTAACGCTGCGCCCGCCGGATCCGCAGGGAGTTGCCCGAAGAAGCCGCCTTTGTAACTGCAGCTGTCCTTGACAGCCACTCGCATTACGCGCAAGATGCATCACCCCCCAAAACCAGCAATCCCGGGCCCAAATCTATTTCCCGAAGGCAAAATCATGATGAAACGCTATGGCATGAGCGTCTGCGCTCTCGCGTCGTTTGTGGCCCTGACTCTTCCCTGCATCGCCCAGGACAATTCCCAGAGCAATCCCTGGAATGGATCGTGGAAGATCGATCGCTCCACCCTCAAGTACACGGGTCCTGTCGTCTCTATCGCGACAGACGCCGACGGCTACACCGTCACCCGCTACGGCAAGGCCAGCCCCAAGGTAACGTGCGACGGCAAGCCTAACCCGCCGGCTAACGGCATGGTCACCACCTGCACAAAGGCCGGCACCGGCTATGAGTTCGAGAACACCCGCGACGGTAAGCCCGCGAGCAAGGGGAAATCCGAACTGTCCGCCGACGGCAAGACCCTGACCAGAACCATCAACATTTCTCCGCCGGACGGTGACCCCTACACCATGACGATCACATCAACGAAGGTCTCGGGCGGAGACGGCATGTCCGGCACATGGAAGGAAACCGGCTTCACTGAGTCCCAGGACACCGGAGTCCTCACCATCCAGGTCAACGGCGACAGCGTCGACTTCAAGGAGACCGACAACGACAAGCCGCTCACCTGCAAGCTGGACGGCACGCCGACAAAGTTCGGAAGAGGGACAATCTCCGTGAAGCAGGTCGGACCCCGCACCCTGAAGGTGACCTACAGCGACGGTGACGGCAAAGTCGGCCGCGAAAACACCTTCGTCCTGAGCTCCGACGGCAAGACGGTCCACGAAACAGACATCACCCCGGCGCCTTCGCCATCAAAGATGTCAGTGATGTTCAACAAGTCGTAGCCGGCAATCGGGGAGTGAGGTGGCGTGCCTCACTCCTCGAACCGATCCGGCAAACTGCGCGAAGACCGATTATTTCTGGTCGCAGCGGTTCCACGCATGTGATCCCGCAAAAGCCATCGGCTGACGCCCGCCATCCTCTTCCTCTTCTACTCATCAGAAACAGTTGAGGAGATACTAGTCACGAAACGGCGAGCTGGATGCTCTTCTAGCGAAGCTAGGGTGGGATAGTTCGCAATATCGGAATCACGGCGGCATAGGTGCGCCAACAACTCTAAGTCCCATTCGTCCATGTGCGCGCCATAAAACGCCCGGTCTGTCCCGAGAGCACATGCAGGGCCTTCGCAACATTTCTCGCGCGAGCTTCAGGGGATATAAGTTGAGCGAAGTAGCGCAGCACTTCCTTCTTGCGGCTCGGCGACAGCGCCACCCAATTCTTCCTGGCTTTTTCGTTCTCATGGAGGGCCTTTGAGAACCAGGATGGCATCGGGTGCTGAGGTCCATCGCGATAGCTCGCATCAAAGGCAAGCTCCACCCTCACTACACTCCCCGTAGTGACTCCAGTCCCGGCACGCATCACCCCATTTAGATACAAATAGAATCCGCCATGGCCATCCGGCATTAAGTTCGTGCGCCACGCATCTTCAGGCCGGCCATTCACGCGCACGAGGACGGGAAGCGGCTTACGCCAACCCGGTTTCAGCCGCTCAGCCCATGAGGCACTGACTGAGACAAACGGATTAACGCCACGAATCTTTACTACCCCCTTGAACGCGGAACTCGATTCAATCATTGAACATGCCTCAGGCGCGCTCTTCGCAAGCGGCTTCGCCGGCAACACGTCCTGGCCAGCAGAGATGAGCGGGGTCAGGCGACCCACGTTTTGATTTTTTGCAATCTGGGGCCTCATTCATAGGTCGGTCATCCCGGCCCAAACCAACGATCTCATCGAATACCTCGTGCCGGTTCTTAGCGCAGACCGCCAAACGGCCCACAACACGCATCACGATGCGCATCGCAGGCCGTTTTGGATTCGCATAGAAAATATCTAACGAGCTGGAACCCCTGTTTCCATTTTGGGAGCAACTCCGAGCTGTTCCATCAGCGTCATGAGATTCCAGTCCGCCCATTGTTCGGCAATCTTTCCGCCATCGATCCGAAAGATGGACGTGCCGGAAACAGTTGCTTTCTTGTTAGTCGGCGCCATGCCCAAAAACTGGCCCTTGTGCGTTCCGCGCGCCGTCCAGTGGAGCACCACCTCGTTCCGTTCCGCGATCGTATCTTCAATCGTAAATTTCAGGTCGGGGAAACCGGTCCGGCACATGCTGATATGCCGCTTGATGCTTTCGGTTCCGGCGGCCAGCGATGGAAAGACTGGGTCATGAAAATTGCACTTCTCCGAAACCAGCTCTCGAATGCCTTCGAGCTTGCCCTGGCTCCAGCACTCTTCCATAAATCTGCGTGCGATATCTTTATTCCCTACGGACATAGTTAACCTCCTTTGTCCGGATATTTGTCCGGACGCTTGTCCGGCGCGAATTATAGACCTGTTGCGCACGTTCGGCACGACTTTCAAAGCTCCGCGCGCAACACGGATCGCATGCATTTCTTACAAGTGGTCACGATAGAAGTTGTTCGCGCATAAGTGGCACAAGAGACAGTGCAATGCCGGTCTTGAGCACCGGGCGTCAACGTCTCGCTCGTCGCATCGTTCCGGATCATCTCACCATTGCGCATCGCCTCGAATGTCAATACCTGTTCGATACCGCAGGACAGCCGAGTCTCATTTCAGGAAGGTTTTTTGGGGACGCGCACGAATCCTGGCATGTTCATCTTCTCGATTTGCTACGCTGGAAATAGGACAGAATATCCGTCAAAAGCCACGGCGAGCGCCGTGGCTTTTTCATGTCCGTAAATCCTTTAGAAAGACGAATTAAGCGATAAACCCTATGGAATGACGATTTTAGCTGTCGGGAGCCGGGCTAAACCGCGCATTCTAGAAGGCTTACGAGCCAGGCTCCAGGGCCGGGAGGGGGAGGGGTATGCGGCTACTGGGAGGTTGAGCTCGTGATCTAGTCCTTCGCATCCAGCGGCACTGGCCCCGGGTGGCGCTCTGCGTAATTAGCCCGGTGCCACCAGTACGGATACGCCGCCGGCCGTGCGCTGGCCTTGTCCAGCTTCGCCACCTGCGCCTCGCTGAGTTTGAAATCCGCGGCGGCCAGGTTCTGCTTCAACTGCTCCTCATTGCGCGCGCCAATGATGACGCTCGATATCGAGGGCCGCTGCAGCAGCCAGTTGAGCGCCACCTGCGGTACCGTGCGCCCGGTCTCCTTCGCCGCCGCATCGAGAGCATCGACCACGCTGTAAAGGTAGTCGTCCGGAACCTGCGGTCCCCGGTCGGCAGTCTGATGCAACCGGCTGGTCTCCGGCAAGGGCTGACCGCGGCGAATCTTGCCGGTTAGCCGGCCCCAGCCGAGCGGGCTCCACACCAGCGTCCCCACGCCCTGGTCGAGCGCGAGCGGCATCAGCTCCCACTCGTACTCGCGGCCGACCAGCGAGTAGTACCCCTGGTACGCCACATACCGGGCCCATCCATGGCGGTCCGAAGCGGCGAGCGATTTCATCAACTGCCAGCCGGAAAAATTCGAGCACGCAATGTAGCGCACCTTGCCCGCGTGCACCAGCGTGTTCAGGGTATCGAGCGTCTCCTCGACCGGCGTCAGCGCGTCGAAGCCATGCATGTGGTAGACGTCGATATAGTCGGTGCCCAGCCGCTTCAGGCTGGCGTCGATTGCGTTGAGGATGTGATAACGCGAACTGCCGCCGGCGTTTGGCCCTTCCCCGGTCGGGAAGAATCCTTTGGTCGAGAGCAGCACATCGTGCCGTTTGCCCTCGATAGCTTTGCCCAGAATGGTTTCGGAGAGTCCATTCGAATAACCATCCGCGGTATCGAAGAAGTTCACTCCCGCATCGAGGCACAGCCCGACAAGGCGCTTTGCCTCCTCGACGTCGGTTGCGCCCCAGGCGCGGAAGAACTCGTTGCCGCCGCCAAACGTAGCGACGCCAAAACACAGCACAGGGACCTTCAAACCAGAACGGCCAAGCAGTCGATATTCCATAGCACTCCAGATGACATCCGCCGCCGCGGGGATGCAGCTACGGTTCGGCGACCTTGTGGAACGCAGTATCCATCCCCGGCGGCGAAGGCACGGGAATCTGCTGCGCATCGAGCGGCACCAGCCGCTCGCCATCCAGGCGGAAGAGTGACGTCTCGCTCGTTGCCGTCAACGTGTACACAGTCGCAGACGGATCAGCCGTACCTTTGCCGGTGGACCACGAGCCGGTCATAACGCTCGTCAGCGTACCGCCCGGCGCGTCCTTGTAGGTGCGCCGCAGCACAAACGGTGTCTCTCCCGGCGCGCGATACAACTGCAGCCGCTCCGTGAGCGCGCTGCAATCGCCGCACGGCCCGGCGCGCTCATACGCAGCCACCTGCTCCATTTGCGACACCGGCGCCGGATGCGCCTCCTCCGGCCCCAGCGCCTCGCCGGCCACGGTGAGTTGGATCGTGACCGTCTTGTCCGGCTTCGCAGCACGCGCCATGGCCGTGCCATAGACCAGTGTCAGCTCCCCCTCGCCATCCCCGATCGCGCGCCAGGCAAAGCTGCTGGTGCCCTGGTCGCTCATGCGTCCACCAAAGACACGCTGCGCTGCGCCAAGCGTCATCAGCTGCGAAGGCGCGTGCCCGGAGATGCTCCATGTCCTTCCGGTCACCGGCTCCGCCGTCAGGTCGATACGGAGAACATCGCCCGGATGCAGTGCCACCTGCACGCGTGCCCCATCCGCCTGCGTCAGCCGTACGGAGACGCCTCGCGCGCTGATGGCGAGTGATGCGCACATAAGCGCAAGCAATGGACGAAAGCGTGGCATCGACTGCGATTCTAGCCGTCGCGAGCAGTGCCGATACACTAGTGTCATCGCCCAGTCATGAGCCAGACCATCAAAACTGCCCAACCGTTAAAGGCTGTGCGCGGCACCCGCGACCTCCTGCCGCCCGAAACCGAGCTGTGGAACCATATCGACGCCACCGCGCGCCGCGTCTTCGCGCGATACAACTTCGGCGAGATCCGCACCCCCATCTTCGAGGACACCCAGCTCTTCGCCCGCGGTGTGGGCGAGGAGACCGACATCGTCTCCAAGGAGATGTACACGTGGGAGGACAAGGCGCGCGCGCAGTCGGAGAAGGCGCAATCGCTCACCCTGCGGCCGGAGAATACCGCCGGCGTAGTCCGCGCCTATATCGAGCACAAACTCGGCGAGCAGGGGCTGCTGCAGAAGCTCTTCTACATCGGTCCGCAGTTCCGTCGCGAGCGTCCGCAGAAGGGCCGCTACCGCCAGTTCTTCCAGATCGGCGCCGAGGTCATCGGGCCACCCAGTGCCGGATCGGAGTCGCCACTGCGCGATGCCGAAGTGCTGGAGATGCTGGCTACGCTGCTCGATGAGCTGGGCATCACGGGATGGCGCCTGCTGATCAACTCCGTCGGTACCCCCGCTGACCGGCCGCGCTACATCGAGACACTGCGCACCGCGCTCCAGCCTGTGGTTGGGCAGATGTGCACAGACTGCCAGCGCCGCGCGGAGACCAATCCGCTGCGCGTCCTCGACTGCAAGCATCCGGAGGACCAGCCGATCATCGCGACGCTGCCGCGCATCTGGGATTCGCTCGACGAGGCTTCGCGTGCGCACTTCCAGCAGGTATGCCAGGCGCTGGATGCGTGCGGAGTGCCCTACGAGCACGACCACCGGCTCGTCCGTGGCCTGGATTACTACACGCGCACCACCTTCGAGTTCCAGCACGGCGGCCTGGGTGCGCAGAACGCGTTGCTCGGCGGCGGCCGCTACGACGGCCTCTCAGAGGCGATCGGCGGCCCCCGTGCCCCCGGCATCGGCTTCGCCATAGGCGAAGATCGCCTGGTGCTGACCCTGCAGGCCCAAGTCGAAGCGCAACGCGCAGCAGCCCTCGCGGACGCTTATGTCGCGCCAATGGGCGAAGCGATGAACGCGCAGGCGCTCGCCCTGGCACGCGAACTGCGTGCTGCGGGGCTGCGCATCGAACTGGGCGACGGCAGCTTTCGGCTGAAGAAGTCCTTCGAAACGGCGGACAAGCTGGCGCGCAAGATCGTCATCCTGGGTGAGGACGAGGCAGCCTCCGGTATCCTGACGGTGAAAGATTTCTCCACTGGCGAGCAGACGAAAGTGCCCAGAGCTGATCTCAAAGCGCACCTGCTGCCGCACTAACTCAAAAGGAAACGCAATTGCTCGATTTTCTTGGAACATTGCAGCGCACCCACACCTGTGGGCAGCTTCGCGCCGAAAACGCCGGCCAACCTGTCGTGCTGATGGGTTGGGTCAACCGCCGTCGCGACCACGGCAACCTCATCTTTCTCGACCTGCGCGACCGCACCGGAATCACTCAAATCGTTTTGGACAAGGACCTTGCGCCGGAAGGCCACGCGAAGGCCGAGCATGTGCGGCCGGAATATGTCGTGGCTGCCAAAGGCACGTTGCGGCGCCGCGATGCGAGCGCCATCAATCCGAAGATGCCGACAGGCGAAGTGGAACTGGTCGCCGACGAGCTTCTGGTGCTGAATGACTCGCGCGTACCGCCCTTTTCTCCGGCGGAAGAATCGATTGCGAATGAAGAAGTGCGGCTGCAGTATCGCTACCTGGATCTCCGACGCCCGGAGATGCAGGCCAATTTCGCGCTGCGGCATCGCGTCGCGCTCGCCATTCGAAACTATCTCGCTGCGCAGGGATTCCTCGAGATAGAAACTCCCTTCATGACGCGGTCGACGCCCGAAGGCGCGCGCGACTATCTCGTGCCCAGCCGCGTGCATCCCGCGCACTTCTACGCACTCCCGCAGTCGCCGCAGTTGTTCAAACAGATCCTGATGATCTCAGGCTTCGATCGCTACTTCCAGATCGTGCGCTGCTTCCGCGATGAGGACCTGCGCGCCGATCGTCAGCCGGAGTTCACGCAGGTTGATCTGGAGATGACCTTTCCGCAGCAGGAGACGATCTTTGCAGTGGTCGAAGGCTTTCTGAAGGCCGCATTCCATGAGGCTGGCGTCGAGCTGAATGGCGGCTTCCCGCGGGTGAGCTTCGATGAGGCGATCCGCCTGTATGGCATCGACAAGCCGGACATGCGCCTGCCTGCCATGACGGATGTGCGCAGCGCACTGAGCGCGCAGACAGCCGCAACGCTGAAGACAACGTCTGCATTGCCGGTGATCGCCGTCCGCATCCCCAAAGTGGGCGAGCTCTCACGTAAGGAGCGCGATGATCTGCGTTTGCTGTATCCGCAGAAGCTACAGATGCAGAAGATCAAAGTGCTCGATGACTTCAAGCGATTGGAGAAGTCCTTCCCTGAAGACATGGCAACGGTGCGTGCGGCTGCGGGCGCAACGGAAGGCGATCTGCTGGTGCTGGTCGTCGCCGATGGCGAGGACGTGCCGGAACAGCGGGTGATTGGAAATCGGCTCCCGGCGCGCGACCGACAGCTCTTTGAGGCTGCAGGTCAGGTGCGGCTGGCGCTGGCGCAGCAGTTCGCTCCACGTCACGGCGCATTCGAGAAGAAGGGCACCTCTGACGACTACAAATTCCTTTGGGTCACGGATTTTCCGATGTTCGAGTGGGATGAGGATACGAAGACGTGGGTTGCGGCGCACCATCCCTTTACGTCACCGGATGAAGACGATCTGAAGGCCGGCCGGCTCACCAGCGATCCTGGCGCGGTGCGGGCGCTCGCGTATGACATCGTGCTGAATGGCACCGAGTTGGGGTCTGGTTCGATTCGTATCCACCAGCAATCCGTGCAGTCGGAGATATTTCGCGCGCTCGGCATGACGGATGAAGAGGCAAAGGAGCGCTTCGGCTTTTTCCTCGAAGCACTCACCTACGGCACTCCCCCGCATGGCGGTATCGCGCTGGGCCTCGACCGCATCGCGATGATTCTGGCCGGTGCGCCCAGCCTGCGCGAGGTGATTGCATTCCCGAAAACAGCGAAGGCGATTGACCTGATGGTCGATGCTCCGACCCCTGTTTCGGATACGCAACTACGCGAGTTGCATATCCGGCCAGTACTGAAGGGATAACTGCCGCGTCAGTGGCCGACGCGCAGGTGCGGATACCAGGTCATCTGGACCTGCGCAGTGAAGTCGCTCTTTTGCCCAGGCGCAAGCACGGGCACGGTCCAACGCTCGTATTGTGCCAGGGCGTTTAGCTCAACATCTTTTTTCACGCGCAGGATCGCGTTCGCTGCGATCAGGTTCTGCGTAGTGCCGCCGGGGACGAAATCCTTCGCGGATTTTGCGTTGCGATAGCTGATCTGAATGCGCTCCTGCGGCGAGAGCCAATACGTAAGCCATGCCTGTCCGCCTTTGCCTTCGCGTCCGATCCAGTTGCCAAACATGTATCCCTTATTGGTGTAGACGTCGCGATAGACGTTCTCAAAGTAAATGTATCCACCGCCGTTGCTATGCGATGTTGGTGGATCGGTGGAGACTGCCTCGGCGCGGAAGTCGAGCTTTGGCGCGCCGGGAAAGTGGGAGATGTAGATGCCAGGATTGATGGCGGCGTGACGCGGCGCGTCTACGGGTGACACATCGTCGTGAATGATGGAATCAGAATAGAGAGTCACCCAGTTGCGCAGAAATGGCAGGCGATAGTTGAAGTCGAAGCTGGCGTGACGCGCGCCGGGATCATTGCGGGAGAGTTTGTCTGCGGGGGAAACATTCTGGAAGCTGCTAAAGCTGTGCCAGAACGAGCCAAAGGTGAGCGGTACATGCCCTTCACCGGCAAATACCACCACGCGTGAGAAGCCGAACTCGAGATTTGGCGTCGGTTTGAAATTTATTTTCTGCGCATGAACCCAGGGTGCATTCGGATAGCGGTGCCCTTTCATGCTACCGAAGAGGCCTTCATAGCGGAATGGCCCCACCAGCTTCGAGAGCAGAGGTATGTACAGGGGTTCAACCCGATTAATGCGCAGGGCATAGATGGGTTCGGCGTTGGTGCTCCATGCCATTGCGCCGCTCTCGCCAGGTCCCCACCAGTCCTCGCTCTTGCCAACGGAGATCTCGTGATTCAGGATGTGGTAGGAGAGGTTTGCGTCGATCAGGCGGAATTCGTTCGTGGTATCGACCGGCGTCGGCGGCAGTACAGGCGTCGGCGGCAGTGCGGCCGCCGTGTCCATGATTGCGATGGTCTGTCGCACGCTCAGCGGGTAGGCCGCGCGTCCCGGAGCATGTTGGAATTCCCCGCGAACCTTCAATGAAAAGCGAACATCCTCTGCACGTACACTGAAGCCCGTCAACCCATTAAAGCCGCCTTGGTAGGCACGACCGTAATCGTTGATCAGTGTTGAGCCGAAGTGCGGCGAGTCGTTCAGCGGCCGTCCCCCGATATACATCACGCGCGCATAAAGGCGATCCACCTCCGCGTGCAGATTCGAGCGGTCAGGGTCGAGCGCATCGCGATCGTCGGATAGTTCCCGTCCGAGAGCGTTGAAGAGTTGGCGTGCTTCCCGGTTGCCGGGTGAATCTGCCGGTCCGTCGAAAATTTTCGCCTGCGACGCTTCGAGCATGTGCAGGCAGCTAAGACGCGTCCACGGACGCAGGCCCAGAAAGACCGTATCGACATAACCGAGTGAGTAGAGCCGCTCCATAGCTGGGTAGATCCAGCTATCCATCGAAATGTAAACCGAACCCGATAGATGATCGTTGGCTGGAGAAAGAATTACCGGAGCGGCAGACTGCTGGGCATTGGAAGTGAGGTTGAAGAGCAGCGCGGCGGCCACCGCCGCAATACCAGGCAGACGACTCAGGGGAACACCTCGAAATGCAAGACTGCTGACTTATCTTACTTTGCAAACCTCACGCATGCAGAATCGGAGGACGCTCTGCATGAACAACCCGGCCTGCCTGTATGGTCAGATGTATCTTGCCCGGCAACGACCATCCATCAAACGGCGTGTTGCGGGAGCGGGAGCGCGACTCACTCGCGCGGTACGCCCACTCCGTCTCCGGTGCGAACAGCACTACGTCCGCGCTGGCGCCGATTGCGAGTGACCCCGCACGCAGGCCGAGGACCGCGGCAGGACGCGCACTGAGCAGCGCAAGAACCTGCGCGAGCGGCATGCCATGCTGACGATGCAGCACGGCGAGGCTGAGGCCGAGAGAGGTTTCAAGACCCGTGATGCCGTTCGGCGCGCGCTCGAACTCCTGTTCTTTTTCATGCGCGGCGTGTGGCGCGTGGTCAGTAGCGATGCAGTCGATGGTACCGTCCAGCAGGCCCTCGATCATCGCATCGCGGTCCTCGGCGGCGCGTAGCGGTGGATTCATTTTCGCGTGGGTGTCGTACTCGCCGACAGCCTCCTCGGTCAAAACGAAATGATGTGGCGTCACCTCGCATGTGACATGCAGTCCACTCTTGCGTGCGGCGCGAACATGATCCAGAGCCTTCTTCGTTGACAAGTGCGCGACGTGGAGGTGAGCGCGATCGTCGTTCAACTCGCGGAGTAGTGCGATATCGCGGGCTACGATTCCCGCCTCGGCCTCGATGGGCATGCCACGCAGTCCCAGCCGAAAGGCAAGCGCACCGGCATTCATGGAGCAGCCGCCGGTCATGCGCGTGTCCTCCGCGTGCTGGATCACCGGCAGTCCTGCGGCCGTGGCGGCACGCAACACGTCGCGCATGATTTCATCGCCCAGAATCGGCTTGCCGTCATCGCTCACCGCGACCGCGCCTGCATCGCGCAGAGCTTCGTAATTCGCGAGAACCTTGCCCATGCTCCCCGCCGTCGCCGCGCCGATGGGATAGACACGCGCGTAGGCTCCACGCTCTGGCGCCTGCATCCATCGCGTGATCTCGGCTGAGTCGTTCACGGGAACCGTGTTAGGCATGGCGGCGACACTCGTGAAGCCGCCAGCCGCAGCGGCTGCTGTGCCGCTCGCGATGGTTTCTTTGTAACTCTGTCCGGGCTCGCGCAGATGCACGTGGATGTCGACGAAGCCGGGGGTGATGACGAATCCAGCTGCATCGACAACCTCGGCGTTTTGCGATGCGATATTCAGGTTCGCATCGACAGCGGCGATGCGACCGTCTTCGATCAGCACATCCCGCGGCGCATCGATTTTGTTTGCAGGATCGATGAGGTGGCCGCCCTGAATCAGAATCCTGTCATGGCCTCTCTGACTCATGCGGGCGCTACCTCCGGCATCGCGTCCAGCGCACGAGCTATCAAAGCAGTACGGATAGCAACGCCATGCCGCACCTGCTCCTCTATCGCGGACTGCGGCCCATCAGCGACATCGCTGGTGATTTCGAGACCTCGAATCATCGGGCCAGGGTGCATCACCAGAGCGCGCGGCGCATTCTCTGCGAGGCGCTCCGCGTTCAGTTGGTAGTTCGCGATGTAATCGTCGAGATTGAGCTCGAGTCCAGCGAGCCGTTCCTTCTGGATGCGCAGCATCATCACCACTTGCGCGCTGCGCATTGCCTGCGCGAAGTTTCGCTCGATGGAAATACCCGGTCCGATCTCCGCGGCGTACTCAGGAAGCAAGGCTTCTGGTCCGCACAGGATGACGCGTGCGCCCAGTCGCGGAAGCAGTTGCGCATTCGATCGCGCGACCCGGCTGTGCAGGATGTCACCGGTGATCAGCACGGTAATGCCCGCCAGCGTGCTCTCATCGATCGGCGCGCTCACCTGCTTTGGCTGAAGCCGATGCAGAATTGTCCGCAGATCCAGGAGCGCCTGCGACGGGTGGGCGTGCATGCCGTCGCCAGCGTTCAGCACGGGAAGGCCGGTGACGCGTTCCAGCAAGTACGGTGCTCCGGAACCGGGATGGCGGAGAATGATGCATTCCGCACCAAGCGCGCGAAGCGTGAGTCCGGTGTCTTTAAGGCTCTCGCCCTTCTCGATACTGGAGGAGAGCGCGCTCACCAGCGTGGTGTCGGCCCCTAGGCCCTTGGCCGCGAGTTCGAAAGAGGTGCGGGTGCGAGTGCTCGACTCGTAGAAGAGCAGGGCCACCCGTCGCTTAGCGAGCCGGCGGGCGCGCTCCAGCGAGTTCTCCTTCTCCAGGAAGGACGCAGCCCGCATGAGAGCTGCAATATCCGAAAGGGATAGATCGCCGGTAGAGAGCAGGGAGCGGGGTCGCGAAGGAACCGGCAGCTGGCTCGAGCGTATCTCCTGCAAATGCGGCTGCATGATGGTGGTCAACGCAGTTCTTCCGTTAAAACAAAGTGCACTACGCGCGGAATGCGGAGTTCATGCATCGGGAGATTCGCTCTAGTCAAGCCGCTCCACCAGCAGCACCTGCTCGTCTCCATCGACCTCCTGGAGTTTTACCTCGACGATCTCACGCGAGGTGGTCTGCACCTTGCGCCCGACGAATGTCGCTTCGATCGGCAGCTCGCGATGTCCGCGATCGATCAGCGTGAGAAGCTGAACGCGACGCGGACGGCCATGGTCGAAGAGCGCGTCTAGCGCGGCGCGAATCGTACGCCCAGTGTAGAGCACATCGTCGACCAGCACGATGTCGCGAGCATTCACGTCGAAGCCGATGGCACCAGGTTGCACCACCGGGCGGATGTCGTGCGTGGAGAGATCGTCACGATAGAAACTGATATCCAGCATCCCGCTGTCCACCGGATGTTTTTCGATGTTCGAGATCAGCCGGGTAAGGCGCTGCGCGAGCGGTACGCCACGACGCTTGATGCCGACCAGGCCCAGACCCTCCGCACCGGCATTCTTCTCCACGATTTCATGGGCCAGCCGAACGAGGGTGCGATCGATCTCGGAGGCCGACATGATCCGGCCCTTTTCGCGTAGTTGTGGTGCGGTTGCAGTCATACGTTGTGGTTTCCTGCCGGGTTTCTGCCCTGGTTTCCTGCCGATGATACGAGGTGGCGCATGGCCGGGCAACCGGCGACACCTTTATTGTGGCGCGGCCCGGCGCGTCAGGCGCGCCCCCAGCATGCCGCCGAGTCCGGCGAGTAGAACGATTCCGAAGGCCAGGGCCGCCGTGTAAAAGAACGTGTAAGTGACGCGCCCGTCCGGAGAGAGGAAAAAGTCGAGCATGACCCGTGCCTGCTGGGCGTTCATGCTGTTGCCTTGCGCCATCCTTTGTGTTGCCTCAGCGGATTGCTGCACCTGCATCGCAAACTGCGCGTCCAGCGCGGAGCCCTGGTGGAGGGAATAGCGCTCAAAGAGCTGCCATCCTGCCAGGCCGAAGGCGGAGACGTAGGCCGCCAGCACACCCAGGAGCGTTCCAATGCGGAATCCCGACTTCCCATCCAGCGGAGCTCCCGGCCGGCGCCGCTGATACATCGAGATCAGGACAATCGGGCCGGCGATGACCAGCGGAAAGAAAAAAGGCGCGATCAGGCCTACCGGAATCGCGATCCAGAGCGCCAGCCGGATGATCTTCTGCCAATCGATGGAGCGACGGGTGTGCGCAAAGGCATGGATAGGGCCGGGGGTCGGCTCCGCCGTCTCCTGCAGTGGCTCGACGCGCAACTGCGGGGCAGCGCAGTGCGGGCAGAAGGTTCCCTCCTCATCGAGCAGGCCGGAACAACGGTAGCAGTGGGCAACCATGCACCCTTGAAGCTACAGGAAGGGACAGCCGGGGGCAATTTGCCGCGCAAACGCTCTAGTCGGTCTGGCGGTCCTTCTTCCAGGTCTCAGCGGGCAGATCGAGGGCGATCAGGGTGAACTTGGTCGGCCCCGAGGCGGAATCCGCATCGTCCTTATCGAAGGCCACGATGTGCTGGTGGCGCTTCGAGCCGGCGCGCAAGGTAAGGCCGTGGTCGCCGGTATTCATGTTGACGTGATGGTCCTTGTCGCCCTCCGAGCAGGTCAGCCCTTCTGAGGTCTTTTCGGGGGAGCCGACGGGCTGGTTGTCACGGCATTCGATCACGTCGCCGTAGCGGCTTAGGGACTTGCGATAGTACGCGAGCACCTTGTCGCGATCATCGCCGGTATTGAAGTGGGCGACCTGCACCCGCATCTTCCATTCGCCGAATCCCAGCTGCACGTCGGCGTCTTTGTCGCCATCGTGGTCCGGCTGTGCTACGGCGCCGGGGTAGAGCGCGATCCCAAGATTGGCGGAGGGCTTGTCCGCGTTCACGTGAATGTTGCCCAGCGGGGTATCGATCTTGACCTTTTTGTCCTCGCCGTTCTTGCCTTTGTCCACGTTGATGGAGCAGCCAACCACCAGCGGCAGGGCGACGAACAGCAGCGAGGCGATGGCACGGTGGAGTGTTGCGGGCATGACGAAAACCCCCCGGGAGCAAGATACGCCATCCGGAAATACCGCGTTCCCGAATTTCTTCCGGACTGTTGACCAGTTGAAAGCCGCGAAAAAAGTGCTATCTATTGCATGCAGCGCCTATACTGCCGGGGAAACCTGCTGCCGGCCGGGCGTCGGCGCGAGCAAGTCATAAGAGTCAATGGCGAGTAAATCTTCAACAGCGGCGACACGATCCATGCCCAAGGCGGCGAAGAAGGCTGCCGAGCGGCATGGGCAGGCGCGCAGCAAGAAGCAGACGCTGCCCGATATCCCGGACAAGCTTTACTACCGCATCGGCGAGGTGGCGCGGCTATGCGGGGTCGAGACTTATGTGCTGCGTTTCTGGGAGACGGAATTTCCCCAGCTCAAGCCGAACAAGAGCGGCGCGGGGCAGCGCCTCTACCGCCGGCGCGAGGTCGATCTGGCGCGCCGGATTCGTCATTTGCTGTACGAAGAGGGTTATACGATCCCGGGGGCACGTCAGGCGTTCCAGGCGGAGGCCCGCAAGCCAGCGGAGAGTGGACAGCTCCAACTGGCCGAGGGCGGCATGAAATCCGCTCCAAAGCTGGGCAAGCTGCGCACGGAGCTGAAGGAGATCCTCGGCATGCTCTCAACCGCCCCAGGCGGCAAGCGGACGTCTGTACAGGCGGCGCCACGGCGCGAACCAAAGGGTTCACGTGGGCCGGAGCTCTTCGACTGAGTCGGTGCTACGCGTCCCATGCCCCACCCCCTCCCGTCCCGGGAGCTCGACTTGTAAGTTTAAGAAAGTACGGAATTTAAGCCCTCTCCCGTCGCCTAAATTCGTCATTCGAAAGCTAGTTATCGCTAAATTCGTCCAATCAAAAGAGTTAAGGGGAATGAAAAAGCCACGGCTCGGGCCGTGGCTTTTACGGATCTTTCTGTCCTATTTCCAGTGTATCGAATTGAGGGAAGTGACATGCCACGATTTTGCGTGAGTTCCCGATTTGGCGCTTAGGAACAGCAGATCCTCCACTTCACTTTCGCTCCCGTCGGGATGACAGGGAGTTGGTGATCGTTCGGTCGGGATGGCGAGGAATTCTGGTTGTGACGGTGCCCGATATCTCAAATGAGATATGCGAGGCGACGGCTCTATTGCACGGAGTACGAGACACTCGATTGATGAATGACGTTGTAACTGCTATCGAGATCTAAAACAGTTACGTTATGCGATCCAGGAGCGAGCGTGAAATAGTCGTTGACGTCGGCCCCGGCGAACCAGCCAAGCTTCACTCCGTTATCCCAAACCTGCATCTGGCGTACGGGTGCGGATTCGCTAGCGTGCGCAACGACGTGAACCGTTGACATGTCGATTGTTTCATTCGGCGTGGGTGAGATAATCTGCAACCCATTTACGAGTGGCTGCACGGTATAACTCACAGCCGTTTGATGAATGACTTTATAGGCGGAATCCAGGTCGAGCACCGTGGTTCTGTGGTTCCCAGGTGCCAGATCATAGGTGGCATTAATCTGAGTGCCATACACGCCAAGCTTCACAGCGTTATCCCAGACTTGCGTCTGGCTCACTGTCTGGTCTTCCGATGCGGCAGCAATCAGATGCACTGCTCCAACGACAGTAGCTCCGTTTCCTGGAGTGGAGATGACGACGCTGTTTGATGGACTCTCAGGCGAGGTGCCGGGGGTGAAGAAATCAGCCATGGGTGCAGCGTTCTGCGCGGCGCCGGGACAGGTCGACAAACCCATTGCCACACAAACGGTCTTCAATACATTTTCGTTGTGATAAGTAGTAGTTGACTCATAGCCTGATTTCACTCGGGGACCGATCACGAGAGTAGCGGTACGCCCTCCGCATCCTTGCGCAACCGTGGCGGAACAACGGTTATCTGTACTAAGAGTGGCCTCATCCCAAACTATAAATAGAATGCCGTCGCCTCCTGGCCGAAATTCGGGACGGGCAAGGATAGCCGGAAGATTCGCCTGAAGCCATTGATCCGCGGCCTGAAGTGTGCCGTCGTGAGCGTCTTCGTCTAGATTCGGTGTGATGTAGGCATAGTTGACTGTGCCCCTCTGAGCAAAGTCCGTCGCCATTTGTGAATACGGAACACTGTTCTTGTCCTGGCCGGTTCCCGGGCAGACATCGGAAAAGTCGACAAGGGGATTATGCCGGCGAGCATAGGAGTTGTTTGTGCCCCCATAGAGTCCCTGATAGCCGGCATAGGGCATGTTCTCCTGATAGGACCTCCACGAATAACCGTGCTTTAACAATTCGTGGACGATATTGTCGTTGTTGTGATTACACGACACTGTGTTGTTATCAGTCTCAACCGCTGCCCCGGCGACGAACCACATTAATGCAGGAAGAGAGCTATGCTGGTTGGAATAAAACTGGGTGGCCAATCCATATTGCTTAACTAGCTGATTGTAGTAGGGCATTGCCGAACTGCCGACCACATCTTCAAAGCTGTGATTTTCTTCGGTGACTATCCAGACATGAGAGGACCGGGGAATTGTTTGCGCGCTGGCGAGTGTTGTAATAAATGCCGATGAAAAGACGAAGAATAAAGCGCAAAACAGGCGAGCGTGTCTTGAGGTCACGGGGGAGCTCCCATTACGCAGGTTCAGTTGTTAGACAAATTGTTGCCTAATATATAGCGCGGAAAGCTCCCGAACCGTCATTAAGTGTTCGTAAATCTCCGCCCTGCGTTCTTGTAACGTAACTGTTACAGTTTGCTATGGTTGCCGTGCCATCTGAGGCGTCCACCTGTATAAAGCTGTTGTGCGAGAGGAAGAGACAAAGGCTGCGCCCATTCTGATTGCTGACCTGTTCCCTGAGGTGCGGCGTGAGCTGCTACAGGTGCTGAACGATCTATCACCCGCGGAATGGGCGCGGCAGACGGCCGCTCCGTTGTGGTCGGTGAAGGAAGTGGCGCTGCACCTGCTGGGCGGCGACGTGAGCAATCTTTCCCGGAGGCGTGATGCATTTCGATTCCCGGCAAGCCGATTGCTAACGATCGGGAGCTGGTGGCGTTCCTCAACGAGTGGAATGCGCAGTGGGTCGCGGCAGCGCGCAGAATGAGCCCGCACGTCCTTTGCGAACTGCTGGCGTTCACGGGACCGCAGATTGCGCAGTACTTCGCCTCGCTTGACCGTCGATTGCCATTCCGCAGGATGCGGGCGTGGCGATTGTTTACTAAGGGTTTGCCGGGTGAGGAGGCAAAAAGGCTGGCTACCTTAGGCGGCGATCCGGCACTTTATGAGCCGTTTTTCCGGACCATTGCCGTGATTGGGTAAGCTGCTGCCCCGCAGGTCGCAAGCTAGAGGAACCTGCTTGCGATGCGGTGATTTTCCGGTTCGAGTTCGGCGAGTGATATTTTTGGCGTCATAAAGCGTTCGAGGGCCTGCATGGCGCAGCCCTTTCCGCAGAGATGGCGCATCTCGGGATTCCGGCTCTGTTCTGCGCTCCAGGGCAGAACGGAGAAGCGCTGGGGGACCTGGTCATCTTCGTCGCAGGCGCAGTCGGCATAGGAGAGCATCCACCAGTGGTTGGCTTCGCCCTTCGTTGTGCCGCAAATGTCACAGGTGAAAGAAACATCCCAGACCATGGAGCCCTCCATTGGCACAGCATAGACCGATCAGCGAGAATTGCTATGTGCCTTCGACATAATGGTTTCCGGTCGAGGACCACGCTGAGAGTCGCCCGCTCTTCACAGGGGCAGGAGATACTCTAGCGTGAATCGTAGTGTGATTCCTACGTTCCGGAGGGCTGATTTGATGTCGACGGTAACCGGGATCGCATCTGTACGACGGGAGACCAGCTCGTGACGTGTGTGGAATGTTCTTCCTCCAGCTTCCGGTTGTCGCGTTTCCGGTGGAGCGACCTGGAGCGTCTGGCGCTGCTGCAATATCCTGTCCGTTGCCGGAACTGCCATCGCCGGACCTTCGTCGGATGGCCGCTGGCGCTGGCGCTGTATCAGGCGCGGCGGGCCAAGCGCGTGAAATTGTCCTGACCCGGCACGAGCGGCCTATCAGTCGCCGGAGATTGGAACGCTGGATCCGACTGGAATCATTGGAGCGTCCTGACCCTGCTGGCGACGCTTCCCAGCGCGAAGTGACGGATGCTCGACAAAGTGCCAGCTCATGGCAGCCGCTATCAGCACCAATGGCGTCGCAAT
This sequence comes from uncultured Acidobacteriaceae bacterium, assembly GCA_963737035.1. Classification (GTDB taxonomy): domain Bacteria; phylum Acidobacteriota; class Terriglobia; order Terriglobales; family Acidobacteriaceae; genus KBS-83. Next base: position 328,186 of record CAVTRJ010000005.1, read on the forward strand.
GGCGAAGAGTCGCAGCGGCGAGTTGCCAACACCGAAATGCTGCGCGAAGTGTTGCACGGACTGCTGCATTAGGAGCTGCTGAATGGGGAAAGCGTAGAGGTATGTCCCATAGGACAAATCGCCAAATCGCATGATGCGATAGAGTGGCAGGCGCTCCCAGTAGGCGATGTACATCAGCAGGTATGAGCCGAAGATGGGAAACAGCAGCGTGTATCCCAGAGGGATCACGCAGGCGGCTGCCATCGCAAAAACGGAGAGGATGGCGCCCCAGCGATGGAGCCGGATGCGGTCCCGGTAGAGATAGAAGACCACTCCAGCCAGATACATGGGGATAAACCTGGCCCATGCCTGGGGATATCCGAAGAGCGCCGTCTCGAGCGTGTGCGGCGACTGCCACTGAAAGTGTGCGAAGAGCAGCGAGACAACCAGGCTTGCGCCAAACAGCGCGGCAATCGTGCGGCGCCGGTGAAGGAACATTGTCACTCCGAGGAGTGCCACGCCCAGATAACAGACAAACTCGTAGCTCACCGTCCACAGTGACGCGTTGACCACGTGAGGATAGGGGTTGGTTGCGAAGGTGCCCAGGGTCTCGATGTCCTTCAGCCGCACAATGCTGGCAATAACCAGAGCGGTCTTGCCGAGCGCCCCCCGACCTTCCAACTGTCCGCCGGCGAGCGGAACAACGCAGAGTGCCGCTACAAGGGTCACTACCAGGAAGGCGGGATAGATTCTGACGATTCTCTTCTTCAGAAAGGAAAAGACGGAGCTGGAGCGATCGTAGCTCCCCGCGATCAGGAAGCCGCTGAGGATGAAGAACGCGTCCACCGCGATGGTCCCGCCGGTCGCCTGTCCGCGTGTGAGCAGCCCGAATGGGTCAGCACCTCCTCCCGTAACCACGAAGGAATGCGCAAAGACGACCATTAGAGCGAATCCGAGTCGTAGAAAGTCGATGTTGTTCTGGCGGCTGTCAACGCTGGATAGCATGAATATCCTGGCCCGTGCGCCGACCTATCCGGTGAAGGTTCTGCGCTGACCGGTGGGCGCCGGTTACGGCTTTGTTTGCGAACGCGTTCTGGCCCGTTACTGGTGGAGGCCGAGATAAGTCCCGGGATAAGTATAGAGGCCAGGCGTACCGCAGCATATGGCTCGTCGGTGGCATAGGTGATGGCCGGACGCCTGTTCAGCGTGGATTATTATCGTTCGATGAGCGCGACGGATCATCCCTCAACCGACGGATCTGTATGCCGGGGCACGCGAACTGTGCCGATCCTGCTCGGGCTTACCATTCTCGCGCTGGCGCTGCTTACCCTGCGGGTTCTGCTGTGGAGAGTGGGGAACAGCAACTTCGATATGGAGACGGCCTTTCTCGTCTGGCAGAAGTATCTGATCGAGCACGGCCGCTGGCATGCGCTGCGCAAGCCCATCGACATGTACTTCCCAGCGTATTACGAGGTTACGACACTCACCTCGTATCTCGACGGCCACTTCAATCGCGTAACGCAGATCAAGCTTGTCTCCTTCTGCTTCGACATTTTCGCTGCATTCGCTGCGTACATCCTTGTCGGGCGGCTCACGCGGCGTGACCGCAGCAAAGGCCCGTCCGTCGCGCAACTCGCCGCTCCGTTCACCATTCTTGCCGGCCCCACCGTCATCCTGAACGGCGCCGTCTGGGGACAAAGCGACATTGTCTTCACCAGCTTTCTGCTGCTCAGTACCTGGGCGGTCATTGCGGAGATGGGCGCGCTAGCGGCGCTGTTCTTCGGCTTCGCACTGGCATTCAAGCTGCAGGCGGTCTTTCTGGCGCCCTTTCTTTTCGCCATGGTACTGGCCCGCCGCATTCGCTGGCAGCATCTGCTGCTGGTGCCTGTCGGGTGGATCATCGCCCTTATCCCTCCTATCCTGAACGGCGCGAGCGTTTGGGATTATGTGCTCCAGCCGGGGTCGCAGGCGGGAGCCTTCCCGGTGCTTGCCATCGACGTCGGCAACCCGTGGGGCTTGGTGCAATGGCTGGGTGTGAGCGAACGCGTCGGCTTACCCATTGGTCTGGCCATCACAGTTGTCTTGTTTTTTGCGCTTGGCCTGTGGGGAGCGAGGGCCGGATTCCGCGGTGGAGTCAACACTCTTGCGCTCGCTGCATTCAGCGCACAGGCGATGCCGTACTTCATGCCGAAGATGGGCGACCGGTACTTTTTGACAGCAGAAGTATTCCTCTCCGTGCTGAGTTGCGTGGATTTGGCATTCGCGCTCCCTGCCGGGCTGGTGATCCTTGCATCGCTGCTCGCGTATGGCGAATACTTCGCCCCTTTCGCGCGTCATTTCGTTTTATTTGTGGCCTTGCTGGCGAACACGGCCGCGCTGTGGCTGGTTTTTCAGAGGATCAGATACCGCCTGCGGAGCGAAGCGCTGACGGATCAATGCGCAGAAGAGTCAGCCGCAGAAGAGACATCCATAGATGGCGCACCTCTCGTCATGTCGCAGTAGCAGCCGGTATCTCGATCTGCTCACATCCGGATGCGGGCCAGGAATCATCCTTGATGAAAACGGCCTTTATTGCCATGCTTTCTGTTGGACGCATTTCAGGACCTTACTTTGGCGAATCCGGACTACCGACCTGAAGCTCGCGATTCTTCCGACACGGAAAATCCAATGCCAGAGGCTATGGGCTCAAAAATCCTCGTTGTGGTCGTGCGTTACCGGACGCTGCTCCAGGACTCGGAGACGATCCAAACATTGGGCGCGTGCCGGGCTGAAGATGCGGAGCTGACGCGGAATTTCCCGATCCTGGTCTGGGACAATTCGCCGGTAGCCCAATCGGTGGCGGGGCTTCCGCTTCAGATTGAATACCGGCACAGCGGCGAGAATGCGGGTGTGTCGGGGGCTTACAACTACGCCATGGAACTGGCGGAGCAGCGCGGCATTCCATGGCTGCTGCTGCTGGATCAGGACACGCGGCTGCCAGGCGGGTTCCTGGCCGCCATGCGGGCCCATGCCGCCCGGCTGGAATCGGATGAACGAATCGCAGCGGTCGCGCCCACGGTGCTGATGCGCGACTTGCCGGTTTCGCCAAAGATCATGTCGCGCTGGGGTGGCGCGAAAGATCCATCGCCGGGTTTCCAGGGGCCGGCGTTTGAGGAACTCATCATCATGAACTCGGGCATGCTGCTGCGGGTTTCGGCGCTTCGCCGGATCGGCGGATACAGCATGGACTTCTGGCTGGACTTTTCCGATCGCTATGTATGCCACAGGCTGGCAGAGCTGAAGTATGGGGCATGGCTGGCGGGAGAACTGCGGCTTGCGCATGACGTCTCGATCATGGCGGGCGAGGGCGCGACCTCCATGGCGCGCTACGAGAACCTGATGGGCGCACAGGATGCGTATTTTGCGCAGTACAAATCTCTTTTGCGCAATGCGGTGTTTTGTCAGCGGCTGCTGCGTAACGCTTGGCGGGAACGCAAGGTCCACCCGGAGCGATCCCGGCTTCTTTTTTGGCATCTGCTGCGGAGGTTTACGGTGCCCAAGCGCCGTCGCCTCGAAGAGTGGCGACGCAGTGTGAGCGCGCAACGCAGTGCTGTTGCCGGGAGCCATCCATCTTGAGGCTTGCGGTTGCCTTATGCACAGACCTGATGATGGAGGCACCGCTCCACGCCGCTGTTTGTTCACTGCTGGCGCATGCTTCTGTGGAGATCGATTTTTACTTCATACTGAACGGTTTCAATACAAAGCGCCGTGATTTGCTTCTGCAAAGCATGGACCTGAGCGGTAAGGCGTACAAAGCAACATTTCTGGATGAGCCGAGTCCCGAGGAGCTTTCGCGTCTGCGGCCATTTCACGGAAACCGCACTCCGTACTACCGCTTGTTCTTGCCGGAGCGGGTGCCGGCGGATCGATTGTTATATCTCGATTCGGACACGATATCCGCGATTGATGTGGCACCACTGCTCACATTGCCGATGTCGCAGGCTTCCGGGTTTGTGCCGCACGGTGTTACATATAATTGTCTCGAGCGCGAGGTGTTCGCGAAGATTGGTCTCCCTGCCGATACCCCTGCATTCAATTCCGGCGTGATGCTGTTCGATCTGGCGGCCTGGAGAGACCAGCAGCTTGCCGAGCAGGCTTTGAACTTCTGCCGTACATATCAGGAATACGACCAGACAGCTCTGATCGCGATTAGTGGCGGCAAGTTTGAGCCGCTCGATCCCAGGTACAACATCCCGCTCTACACCAGCACCCAGATGCCCAATACTCAGGTGCATCCGGGAATCTATCATTTCGTGGGAAGCCCGAAACCCTGGGACATCGGCGGGCGCCACTTCCACTCCAGTTTCTCCATTTACGCGCAAGCGCTCGAGAGTACCGTCTGGAAGAGACACACCACGAATTACATGAGTTTTGCCCAGTGGAAGCGCGCCTACAAGGTCAAGGGCGGATATGCGCGCAAGCTGCTCTACCTCGGGCGGCATCGCTGGCGGCACTGATCCCTTCCTAAGCAGGTTATAGCGGCGCCGAACCCGCTATGCAGATTCCGGTGTGCCGAGCCCGTAGCGCTGAACAAATCGCGCGACGCGGACGTATCCCTATTGCCATGCCATAGATCGGGGTGGCAGTATTCCTATGGGTACCGCATAGGAGATGGCATGGGTGACCGGACGGATGTGTGGCAGGGAACGCTGGCGCTGATGGTGCTGAAGACGATTGAGGCGATGGGGCCGATCCATGGGTATGGCATTGCGCGTCGCATCGAGCAGACCAGCGGCGACATGCTCTCGCTGAATTACGGGACGCTCTACCCGGCGCTCCTGAAGCTGGAGCAGGAGGGCGCAATCGCGTCCGAATGGGGGGCTTCGGAGAACAATCGCAAAGCGAAGTTCTACAAGCTGACACGCGCCGGCCGGAAGCGGCTGGAGCAGGAGGCGCGCGAGTGGGAGCAGGCGACGGCGATTGTGGCGCGCTTTTTGAAACCTGGCGAGCAACCGGCATGAGACAGCTACGCGCGTGGTGGCAGCGGGTGCGGGGCATCGGTCGCGATTCTTCCCGTGAGCGCGAGATGTCAGAAGAGATCGAGAGCCATATCCAGATGCAGGCGGAGGAGAACGAGCGTGCCGGGATGAGTCCGCAGGAGGCGCGGCGCAAGGCGATCCTGAAGCTGGGTGGAGCGGAGCAGATGCGGCAGGCGTATCGCGAGCGCGACACGCTGCCATGGCTCGAAAACCTGTTGCACGATCTGCGTTACGCATTGCGACAGTTGCGCAAAACTCCAGGATTCACGCTCACTGCCGTGCTTACGCTGGCGCTGGGAATCGGCGCACTCACCACGGTCGCTACATGGACGAACGCGGTGCTCTACAACCCGTGGCCGCACGTTGCCGTGCCGCGCCAGCTTCGGTTTATCGATGCAACGGTGCTGGGGAACCAAGGCTACTCGGTGCATTACGGCGAGTACCACTTCCTGCGCGAGGCGGGGCGCTCCTGGCAGGAGGCCGTCGCGTTCGCCATGACCTCGGTCAATCTCTCCCAGCCGGGAGCAGAACCGCGGGCCGTCACCGCTGGCTTGGTTTCGTCGAACTACTTCCAGTTCCTCGGCATGCGGCCGCAGCTCGGCCGTTTCTTTCAAGCCGATGCAGATGATCGCGCTTTTGGCGCGCATGACGAGATCGTTCTCTCCGACGTGCTGTGGCGCGAGAGCTTTCATGCCGACCGATCGGTAGTCGGGCGCGCGCTCTCGATCAACCGGCATACCTTCACGGTGGTGGGCGTAGCTCCGGCGGAGTTTGCCGGAATCTTCGGGGGAGTGGCCGAAGCAGGATGGATCCCGCTCTCCGGCCTGCGCGATCTCTCTGCCGACTCGCCGCCAGATCCGCTGGAGCACTACGGGCTACAGGTCGCTGTACGTCTGCGGCCGGAAGCGCGCAACGATGAAGCGGCGGCCGAGGTGCACACGCTGGCTCGCGCCTTTGCGCGGCAGCATCCTGGCGATCGCCTGGATCGATGGGACCTGAACCTGCGTGATGCCGCACATTTCGAGCGGGGACTGTTCGGGATGGTGGGGCAGCAGCTGCCAATCCTGTCCGGCGCGTCGGTGCTGCTGATGGTGCTGGTGTGCATCAATATCGCTTCACTGCTGGGCCAGCATGCCGCGCGGCGACGGCGCGAGATCGCGATCCGCAGCGCGCTAGGGGCGACGCCCGGCCGCATTGCGGCGCAGGTGCTGGCGGAGACCGGCTTATTGGCCTTTGCCGGCGCACTGGCGGGATGGGCCGCGAGTGCCGGCATGGCGCGAGCGCTCTATGTGCTGCTGCCGAATTTCGGCGTGCCGCTGGCCTTCAACTTGCACAGCGATACCCGCATTCTGCTGTTCGTCATCGTGGTGGCGGTGGCGGTCACGCTGGTTTGCGGCATTTATCCCGTGCGCCAGACGCTGCGCATCTCGCAAAACGAGGCGCTGCACGAGGGCGGCGCCGCGGTTGCCGGTGGTTCACGCAAGAAATCCGGCCGGCGCATCGTGCTGGGTCTTCAGCTCGGCATCTGCTTCGTGGTGCTGGTCTGCTGCGGCCTGATGACGCGCACCGCTTTCAATATTGTGAGCCGCAGCACCGGCTTCAGTTCCAACGGTGTCCTGACGGCAAGTGTGGACTTGTCGCGCGCGGGATACACGGAGAAGCGTGGACTTGAGTTTCAAGCGGCGCTGCTCGACCGGCTGCGGAGTGCGCCTGGGGTCGCCGCTGCCACGCTCACCTCGCATCTGCCGATGGGTGACGACGGTTCCGGCAATACGCGGGAGTTCAGTATTCCGGGATACGTGCCCGGCAAAGGTGAAGAGATGGGGGTCATCACCGATGTCGCGGGGCCGGACTTCTTCCATGTCATGGGCATTGGGCTGCGGCAGGGGCGGGAGTTCGACACGCACGACGACGCCTCCGGAGCCGCGGTCGCGGTCATCAACGACTCGATGGCACATCGCTACTGGCCGCGAGGCGATGCGATCGGCAGCACGGTGATTGTCGACAAGCGTGCACGCCGGGTCGTCGGCATTGTCCGCGATTACGCCTACCGCGACACGACTGATCCGTTGACTGGACCTGTGCTGTTCTTGCCGCTCGCGCAGAGCTACTGGAGCGGCGTCATTATGGCGGTACGTTCGCGCACCACGCCTGCAGCGGTTGCAGCCGAGCTGCGGCAGGCGGTGGCCGGACTCGATCCCGCGTTGCCGTTGGAGGAGGTGCGCACTCTCGAAGTGGTGATCGGCGAGCGATACCAGATGTCCCGCATCCCGGCGGAACTATTGGCTGTTTACGCGCTCTCGAGCGTGCTGGTCGCCATGCTCGGTCTTTATGCGGTGATGGCCTACTCAGTGCTCGAGCGGCATCGCGAGTTCGCTTTGCGCATCGCTTTGGGCTCGACGCGGGCGGCCGTATTTCGCCTGGTACTGAGCGGCAGCGCGTTGACGGCGGTCGTGGGACTGCTGACGGGTGGGCTGGGCTCCATCGCTGCGGTGCGGCTGCTGCGTTCTCTGCTCTTCGGAGTCACGCCCTTCGATCCGGCGAGCTACTGTACCGCTGCGGTCTGCCTGCTGCTCACGGTGTTTGTTTCCGGGCTGGCGCCGGCCCGTCGCGCCGCGGCGATTGAACCCATGCGCGCACTGCGGATGGAATAGGAGGAATCATGCGAGGACTGAGAGCGTGGTGGCAGCGGGTGCGGGGCATCGGTCGCGATTCTTCTCGCGAGCGCGAGATGTCAGAAGAGATCGAGAGCCACCTCCACATGCAGGCGGAGGAGAACGAGCGCGCTGGAATGAGCGCGCGAGAGGCGCGGCGCGCGGCGATCCTGAAACTCGGTGGAGCGGAGCGGACGCGGCAGGCGTACCGCGAGCGCGACACGCTGCCGCTGATTGAGAACCTGCTGCAGGATTTGCGCTTCGCCTTCCGCCAGCTCACCAAAAACCCCGGCTTCGCGCTGACGGCGATTTTGATCCTGACTTTAGGAATTGCCGCGAGCGTGGCGCTGTTCGCGTTTGCGGATGCGGCGCTGTTGAAGCCGCTGCCATATTACCAACCGCAGCGTCTGGCTGCAGTGTATGAGAGTGCCGCGGCCTTTGCGCATTCGAATTTGTCGTATCCGGATTATCTGGATTGGAAGCGGATGAACAAGTCATTCCAGTCACTGGACGCGTGGTCCGGCACCGGCTACGCGCTGCGCACGCACGATGGCGTCGAACCGGTGCCCGCGATACGAGTGACGGATGGGTTTTTCCGCACTCTGGGCGTCGCGCCGATGCTCGGCCGTGATTTTTACGCCGGTGAGGATCTGCCGAGCGGACCGCGCACGGTCATGCTGAGTTACACAACCTGGCAGCGCCGCTTCCGTGGCCGCGCAAGCGTGATCGGGCAGGTGGTTTCGCTGAGCGATGTGCCCTACACGATTGTGGGTGTGTTGCCAAAGAGCTTTCACTTTGCGCCGCGTGGCGCGCCGGAGTTTTGGACGCCGTTCCATGCGGAGAGCGAGTGCGATCTGCGGCGAAGCTGCCACGGAATGTATGGCGTGGGCCGGTTGAAGGATGGCGTAACTCTGACGCAGGCGCAGCAGGATCTGGAGGGGATCGCGGCGCAGTTGGCCAAGGTGTATCCGGGCTCAAATCGCGGCCAGGGAGCAGCTATCAGGCCGCTGAGCGAAGCAATTGTAGGAACGGTGCGGCCGATCCTGCTGGTGCTGCTTGCCGGCGCCGGATTGCTGCTGCTGATTGCGTGCGTGAACGTGTCGAGCCTGTTGCTGGTGCGGGCGGAGAGCCGGCGGCGGGAGATGGCGGTGCGCGGCGCGCTGGGCGCGTCGACGCTGCGACTGGTGCGGCAGTTCCTGACGGAAGGCGTGGTGCTGGTGGCCATCGGCAGCGGGCTGGGGCTGGGTGCGGCACTGGGAGCGATGCAGGTGCTGCTGCGATTGATACCGAAGCGCATGATGGACGGACTGCCCTTCCTGAACGGGCTGGGGCTGAACCTGCATATCGTGCTGTTTACGGTGACAATTGCCGCGATTGCGACATTGCTGTTTGCGCTGACGCCGCTGGTGCGGCTGCCAACGCGTGAGCTGCACGACAGCCTGACGGAAGGCGGACGAGGCGCGGCGGGCACCCTTTGGCGAAAGCTGGGGTCGAACCTGGTGGTGGCGGAGTTGGCGATTGCCATGGTGCTGCTGGCGGGCGCGGGGCTGCTGGGCAAGAGCCTGTATCGGCTGTTGCATGTGGAACTGGGTTTTGTGCCGGAGCACCTGGCGACCTTCGAGGTCTCAGGGTCGCACGCGGTCTATAAAAAGGACGAGGATACGCGGCGGCTGGACCGCGCGCTCGTGGATCGATTGGATGTTGTTCCGGGCGTCGAATCTGCTGCGCTTACGTCTGACGAGCCGGTGGGCTCCAACGGTGACACGGACTGGTTGCGCTTCGAGGGGCATCCGTACAACGGCGAGCACAATGAGTCACTGGAGCGCGATATCTCTCCTGATTATTTCAAGACTCTGCAAGTGAAGCTGCTGCGGGGTCGTGCCTTTACTCCGGATGACGACGCGACCCATCTGAAGGTCGCGATCATCAACGAGACGCTGGCGAAGAAGTATTTTCCGGGCGAAGACCCGGTGGGGAAACGGGTGGGCAATCTGGATCTGAAGCCGGATTCGATGAAGACGATCATCGGTGTCGTGGATGACTTCCGCGAAGGGCCGCTGGATGAGGAGATCTGGCCGGCGATTTACTACCCCATGTATCAGACTCCTGATAATTACGTTGCTGCAGTGGTGCGCACGAAGGGTTCGGATGCGGCGATGCTGCCAGAGCTGACTGCGGCAGTGCGTGGCATCGATCGCGATCTGGGCATCGCCGAGGAGACGACGATGAACTTGCGGATCGAGGAATCGCAGGCGGCGTACCTGCATCGATCCGCGACGTGGATGGTGGGCGGATTTGCTGTTCTGGCGGCGCTGCTTGGCGTGGTGGGGCTGTATGGGGTGGTGGCCTACTCTGTGGGACAGCGCACGCGGGAGATTGGGGTGCGCATGGCGCTAGGCGCCCAGCGCGGCACGATTTATGGGCTGGTGCTGAAGGAGGCCGCGCGTCTGACGGCGCTCGGCGTGGCGGCGGGAGTGCTATGTTCGGTGGCGGTGCTGTCGCTGATGGGCAAGCTGCTGTTTCAGGTGAAGGCCTGGGATGCGCCCACGCTGCTGGGTGTGTCGCTGCTGCTGGGCATGGCGGCGCTGCTGGCGAGTTATCTGCCGGCGCATCGCGCGGCTTCGGTGAATCCGGTGGAAGCTTTGCGAGCGGAATGAGTGCTGGCCGCATTCACGTTTAACTGTTACTCGCGCGTGAGCCGCTCGATGATGGTGCGGTGTTGGGGATAGCGTGCGGTCAGATCATTGCGTCGTGCCATTTCGAAGTCTGCGAAGTCGAAGCCCGGTGCCACCGTGCAGCCGACGAGCGCGTATCTCTCCCGATGGCGTAGCGAGGAACCGAACCAGCAGCCTGCAGAGACAACGGCCTGGAAGTGTTCGCCTGAATCCGCATTGCTGCCGAGCAGGATTTCGCGATAGGCGCCATCGGGCTCGATGACGTGCACGACGAGTGCGGAGCCGGCATAGAAGTGCCATACCTCGTCACTGCGGAGACGATGGAGCGCGGAGAATTGATCGCCTGCGAGCAGGAAGTAGATTGCGGTGGACGCGGCGCGGTCGCCGGGGTAGCCGGGCAGTGCCGACTGCGGAAGCAGGAGCGGGGCCTGGTAGGTCTGGCGATACCATCCGCCCTCGGGATGCGGCTGGAGGCTGAGGCGCTCGATCCAGTATTGTGCTGCTTCCATTTCAACGTTCCTCCACCGCACTAATCGAAAGCATAACCGGCATTGCTGGACAGGTCGCAGCTCGCACGTGTCTGATGAAGCGCATGCGTCCGAAGCATGCTGTGGGTTCACTGGTGGTGCTGGTTTTACTGGCGGCGTTCTGGCTGTTGAACAACCGCTCATCGCCACCTTCGCATTCGTCAGGGTTGCGTTCCTCTGGATCGGCGGTGTCTCCTGCTGCGCCGGCGTCTGCGATTTCACGCGGAGGCCACGATGTGCCGGTTCCGCAAAGCTGCACTCCTGAGGTGAACCAGAAGCTGGCCGGATTGCTCGCGCAGCAGCCACAGGAGAACGTCGACAACGTAATGGTGTGCGGCACGACCATCAGCCCTTCGCGCACCCAGCGTGGCGGTGCGCATGGCAGCCACCAGATACTGCCGCTCGTGGTGAATCTGCCGGGTGCGGGATCGAAGCTGGTGGAAGTAGTAACCAATGACGATCTGGATGGCGTAGTGACGGCGCCGAAGGGTGCGCAGGTGTTCGCCTATGGGCAGGCCTTCTTCGACCAGGGTTCGCGGTTCGTGGCGGGGATTCATGATGTGCACTGCGCAACGCATCGCACGGCGGATAACGGCTGGGTTGTGGTGGATGGGCGAAAGTCTCCGACCAGCTGTCCGGCTTATCGGCGCTAGCGCGGATCGCCCTGCAGATATTCGCGCATGCTGCTGCGATGCGGTCGAATGCGGAAGTTGCCGTACAGGAGCAGGCGAAGGATGGGGTCGGGGCGGAGATGCCAGCTTGCCCAACCCAGAGGCGAGTCGCCATTCGAGTCCTTGGCGTCAGGCTTTGCACCGGCTTCGAGCAGCATGGTGATGGCCTCTTCATCGCCGAAAGCGGCGGCGCGGTGCAGCGGGGTTTCGCCGCGTGTGCGGACGTCGCGCATGAAGCCGCCGGTCTCCATACCCGGTTTGGTGGGGCGGTTGGGATCGGCGCCGTGGGCAAGAAGCACACGCATGACGCGATTGTGCGTGATGCGCTCGGTGGTGCAGAGCGTGGCGTGCAGCGGCGTCTCGCCTGTGTTTGGATCGGTGTAATTGGGGTCGGCGCCCTGCTCCAACAGGAATTGCGTGAGCCGCCAGTGACCATGGAAGCAGGCAGCGTTGAGGCCGAGGTCGCTGCCGAGCGCACCGATCGATGCGCCGTTTGCCAGCAGATGGCGGATGGCGCTGACGTCGCCATAATAGGCGCAGTGCTGGATGAGTGAGACGCCATTCGCATCGGTGCCGGTGGCGGGGTTGCCGGCGGCGAGGTAGTCGAAGACCAGGTCAGTGCGGCCGTTGGAAATACGGTCGAGCAGGGAGACGTCGGGCATAGTGGCCTCCGGGAACTTTGGGTGGTGGGCCGGCCTTCATAGTCCCACAGGAGTATGAGGCTGCGTCGAAAGCGTAAGATGTGGGCCACCGGAGGTCTGCGATGAATTTCTCACCGAGCACGATTGCGGCGCTGGTGATTGCCGCTAGCTTTGCCGCGGGCCTCAATGTGTATGCCACGGTGTTGACTCTTGGCGTGCTGGCCCGGCTGCACTGGGCGGTGCTACCGGGGGGCTTGGAAATGCTGGGCGACTGGTGGGTGATCGGCGCGAGCGGCGCGCTGTTTGCGGCGGAGTTTGTCGCGGACAAGATTCCAGGTCTCGATCTGGTGTGGAATGCGCTGCACACCTTTGTGCGCATCCCGGTGGCGGCGATGCTGGCTTATGGCGCGACGACGCATCTGTCGCCGCCTATGCAGTTGCTGGCTGTGGCGGTGGGGTCGGGGATTGCGCTGGCGGCGCATGGATCAAAGACAGCAGTGCGCGCCGCAGTGACCCCGAGTCCGGAGCCGGTGTCAAACATCGCTCTGAGCACGACGGAAGATGTGGCCGCGGTGGGGCTGAGCTGGCTGGTGACGGTGCACCCGTGGGCGAGCGCGTCCATTGCTTTGGCCGCATTGGTCGTGGCGATCTTTGCGGTGCGCTGGGTGGTGAAGGCGTTCCGGCGGATGTTTGGCCGCGGGTCTGATGTGCAGGCGATCACGCCACAGACGAAGAGCGCTTAACGGAATAGATAGTCCGCGTCAGAATCTGCGCTCCATCAGTGGTTGTCGTGCTGGATTGCGGCGATGACGATGCCGTGGGAATCGCCATGTGCATACTCTGTGCCGCTCACTGTCACGTGCGCTCCGGCAAATGGGAGCAGTCTGGCATTCTGGGACGAGGACGGCGTCTTGCCGTCGATGGGCAGGAAGATCGTGCCATCGTCGCGGAGTATCACGAGGGGCGAGCCGCTGTGCGCGCAGGCCTTTGCACAGGCCACGCTGATCGGCTTTTCAAGGCCTTTTCTGTAGGCGCATGACGAATCAATCACCCAGCCAGTGATGGATGTGCTCTTGCCTGCATTCCCACTCTGAGCAAAGCTCAAAAATGGAATCGCGAGTACAGTTGCTGCAACTGCTGCAACTGCGGAAGACAAAGTGGTTCTTCCTGGCATGGGTCTCCCCCTTGTGCTGTACTGCACTCCGTGACGCGGATGGTACTGCGAGCATGCCGAGGCACGCTATCCATCGAATGGTTGATATCGGAATAGCCGATGTACGAGGCGGATACCAGGATCCGGTGGCTACTCCTTAGGGTGGATGGCCGGCGTTCGTCTGTATGCTATCTTGAGCTTCGCCTAGATCAATTCGTTATGTCTGACCACACGAACAAGATCGATTTCATTGAGGACGCCGATGCTACCGGTGAGGTAGCGAAGGTTTATGACGAGTGGCGCTCGCATTCGGGACGCCAGCAGATGCCAGGAATCCTGAAGTGCTTCAGCCACCGGCCTGACTTCCTGCGCGAGGTTATGAGCTTCAGCAACACGGTTCATTTTTCCCAGGGGCATCTGGACCGGCGGACCAAGGAAGCCATCGCGAGCTGGGTTTCGTGGCTGAATCGCTGTCCATATTGACTGGACTCACATGCTTACTTCCTGCGTGTTCAGGGAGCGGAAGAGAAGACAGTGCAGGCAATCGCCGCAGGCAAGCTTGACGAAGCTGGTCTGAGTGTCGCCGAGCGGGCGCTGCTGGATTACGTAACGAAGGTGACTGAGGCCGCGTATCGCACCACACCGGAAGATGTTCAGGTGCTGCGTGATCAGGGATGGACAGAGCCACAGATCGCTGAGGCGGTGTACATCACGGCGATGTTTGCCTTCTTCAATCGCGTAGCGGACGCATTTGGTATTTCTCCGCAGGGCTATCTGGAAATGAATGCAATGACCAAGTGAGCCGCGAACTATGGTGCTGAAGGGCAAAACAAGACGGTGGCTGGGTGGCAGCGCGATCCTGCTGAGCGTCCTGTGGCTTTGCTTTGTCGGTTACATCGATTGGGCGATGCGACAGCCGCCGGAGGTGTTTGGGCGTGTGATGGCGAAGATGCCCATGCCTGCCTACTTTCTATTTCCCTTTGAAACCATGTGGACCACCGCCCGGAAGGGAACGCTCAAGCCAGGCGACACAGCGCCTGATCTTAATGTGCAGATGCTGGAAGGCAACGCGCCGCTCGCGTTGTCCGCGTTGTGGGCGAACAAGCCTGTGGTGCTCGTCTTCGGCAGCTACACTTGACCGCCATTCCGGCGGGAGGTTCCCGCCCTGAACAAGCTCTCCGAGCAGTACAAGGGCAAGGTCGACTTCTACGCCGTGTACATACTGGAGGCCCATCCGACCGACGTGTGGCAGATGCAGAGCAACGTCCGGGACCAGGTGCTATTTCGCAGTCCCAGGGACATGGGCGAGCGTCTCTCGGTCGCGGGCGCGTGTGTCCGCAAGCTGCACGTGAAGTTTCCTGCACTCATTGACGGAATCGATGACAAAGTTGAAGCCGCGTACACCGGCTGGCCGGATCGCCTCTACCTGATCGAGCAGGGTGGGCGTATCGCATACAAGAGCAAGGCCGGCCCATTCGGTTTTCATCCGGATGATCTGGCTGCGGCGCTGCGTAGCCTGTCTGCGGCCACGATCAGCAGCAAACCTTCATCGTAAGAGTCGTGACTGGAAGGGCTAAATCCGGAGATGGGTCGAGACGGGCAAATTCGAATGGCCGGCGACGGCCTGCCCAACCGGCACCCTGCGCGCGCTCCTCACAATCACTTCCGGGGAGATTCAATGGTGCGCAGCAGTTCGACAACTTTTGGAGCTGCGACGTGCTGGTAGTCGGTCGTTAGCAGACCATAGGTTTCCACCGCGTCATATTTGCGTCCTTTGCCACTGGACTGTGTGCCGTTGAGTGGCCACCAGCTCCAGCTCAGGTCTTTGTCTCCGAGATACTGAACAAACCAGCGGAGCCACTGGCTGCCTTCGCCACAGTCGAGTGTCTGGCAGGCGCCGAATTCGCCAACCCACAGCGGGACGGCGGGCTTTGCGTGGAGCAGGTAGCCTGCCCGCTCATCATAGGCTGCGCGCAATTCGGCATAGTTCTCGAATCGGTGCTCAGCGGATGCGTAAGCGTGCGGCGAATAAACCAGTCGATGCGAGACGTTGAGACGGACAGGCAGGTTGGAGAACCCTCTCAAGTCGGTTGAGTATTGCGGCCCTTCCACGAACACCAGCAGCGTGGGATTCACATCAAGGACGGCGTTGCCGCCGCGCTCTGCCGCAGCATGCCAGTCAAGTCTCGGGTCGGAACCGCCCCATTTCGCGCCGCTGCGCAGCTCGTTCCGCAAGTCAGCACCAATGACCCAGGGTTGGTGTTTGTAGCGTGCGACGATCGTTTGCCAGTCAGCGAGCCATTGACTCTCCGGATATTCCGCGTTGTACCAGAGTCCGTTGCCGTCGGTTTCACTGCAGCACCAATCGGCGCGGCTCATGTGGTTGTCGAGGATGACCAGTATGTGCGCCTGAGCGAGCGCGGCGATGACCGCGTCCATGACGTCGAGTGCGCGTTTGCCGCGAAACTGGGGGTTGGCTTTCACCGCGTAATCGGCGATCGGCGGATTGCGCTCGATGGTTTCATTGGCCCACGGCAGTCGTACGGAATTCATGCCGAGTGCTTTGATTTGATCCACAATGGTCTCGAGGGGCGCGTGATCAAGACCGCCCACGACGAATTCCTTTTGATCAAAGCCATACCAGTTGACGGATGTGAGGCGCACGGAGTGGCCAGCGGCATCGCGAATCTCGTAACCGCGGGTGTGAAGAGGTGGAACGATCCGCTGTGCCGCGGAGTGCATCGCGAGTAGCAGGAAACTGATGGAGAGGAGTGTGACGCGGATCGGGGTCATTCGAGTCCTCACCTGCGCGCAACCGCGTTCCGTGCCCTCCGAAGCAAGGCCGGCTTGATATTGCAGAGGCGAGGTGAAGATTGGTCGGGACGGGCAGATTCGAACTGCCGACCCCTCGCACCCCAAGCGAGTGCTCTACCAGGCTGAGCCACGTCCCGACGACGGTGAGGCAGGGGTCTTGCCTCAGTGAGTGTAACAAAGATGGGCTGGCCCGCGGTTCTTAGCCCGCCGGCGGGATGTAGTCCTGCGGCAATGCGGAGCCTTCGCCGAAGAAGAATTGCTCCATCTGCTCGACCAGGAACTCCTGAGCTTCGCGCGTCCAGGGCTGCAGGCGGTATTCGTTCAGCAGCATCTTCTGCCGCTCCACCCACTCCTGCCAGCTTTGCTTGGAGACGTTGTGGAAGACCTTGTTGCCGAAATCGGAGTCGAAGGGCGGCTCATCCAGTCCTTCCATCTCTTTCTTGTAGCGGGAATCCTGGACCATGTGGGCCATCGGTGCGTTTCTCCTCGTGCGGTGTCCTTTTCATTGTAAGCAAAGCCTTGGCTCGCCGCTGCGATAGCATCGGTTTGTATGAGTGAGATAAAACCACGGGTGCGCTTTGCGCCTTCGCCCACCGGAATGCTGCACGTGGGGAATGCGCGGACGGCGCTGTATAACTGGCTGTTTGCCAAGCACAACGGCGGCTCCGCGATCCTGCGCATCGAGGATACGGATGCGGAGCGGTCGGAGGCGCGCTATGAGGCGCTGCTGATCGAGGACCTGCACTGGCTGGGGCTGACGTGGGAAGAAGGACCGCAAATGGGGGGCTCGCATGGGCCCTACCGGCAGAGCGAGCGGCTGCCGATCTATGCCGAATACACCGAAAAGTTGCTGGCGGAGGGCAAGGCGTACCGCTGCTTCTGCACGCCGGAGCAACTGGAGGCGGAGCGCGCGGCGGCGGCAGCGGCGCATCAGCCACAGGTGTACAGCGGGCGCTGTCGCTTGGTGTCGATGGAGGAGTCGCGGCGGCGTGCGGCAGACGGCGAACTGCACGCAGTGCGATTGCGTATTCCGGACCACCCCATCCGCTTCAAGGACCTGGTGCGCGGCGAGGTGGAGTTTCCGGCTGAGGCGGTCAGCGATCCGGTGCTGGTTCGCTCGAATGGCATGCCGGTTTACAACTACGTGGTCGCAGTGGACGATGCGCTGATGGAGATCACGCACGTGATCCGCGGCGACGATCACGTGTCGAATACGCCGAAGCAGGTGGCGATCTACGAAGCGTTCGGATGGAAGGTGCCGGAGTTCGCGCACCTTTCGACGATTCTCGGCAGCGATCGCGAGCGATTGTCGAAACGGCACGGCGCGACTTCGATCGCGAGCTTTCGCGAAATGGGCTACCTGCCGGAGGCGCTGATGAACTACTTGGCGCTTTTGGGTTGGGGCGCTGAGGGGGGAACGCGGGAGACGTTCACGCCGGAGGAGTTGGTTCGGGAGTTCAAGCTGGAACGGGTGACGGCGTCACCGGCAGTGTTTGATATCGGCAAGCTCGATTGGCTGAACCGGCATTACCTGAAGCTGCGGCCGATTGCGGATGTGGCGAAGTTGGCGTGGCCGTACTTCGAGCAGGCGGGGTATCTGGGCTCGCGGGAAAAGGCAACTGCGGAGATTGCAGAATGGTTTCAGCGACTGGTGGCGGTGTTTCTGCCGGGCGTGGACCATCTGGATCAGTTGCCGGCGAAGGCAGCTTTTCTTTTCGAGCTGGATCTGGCAAAGACGAAGGCTGATCCGGAGAATGCGGCGCTGCTCGAAAGCGATATAGGCCAGCGCGTGGTGGGCGCGTTTGCAGCGCGCGCCATGGCAGAGCCGGGACCGATCACGGCGGAGCGTTTCAAGGCGCTGATGAACGAGGTCAAGGCGGAGACGGGCGCGAAGGGCAAGGAGTTATTTCATCCCGTGCGCATTCTGCTGACGGGAGCACATTCAGGGCCGGAGTTCGACAAGATCGTTCCGCTGATGGAAGAAGGCGCTGCGCTTGGACTGGGCGTAAAGAGTGTTGCCGAGCGGGCTGCTGCTGCTTTTTAAGCATCTCGAATCCGTTAAAAGAGGTGAGGCACGAAACGGTCGGTGTTGCGGATGACGGGATCGCGTGACTCGCGCATACCCACGCCGGCGGGCTCGCCATCAATGAGCCAACTGCCGAGCACCGCGTAGTTGCCATCGATGTTACGGACGGGTGCGAGTCCCTGATAAATCCAAGGCCCATCGGAGAAGCGGCCACTGGTTTCAAAGCTTTGGCTGCCGTTGACGATGGAGATGTTTGCGCCCTCGCGGCCGAAGAGAGGCTTGCGTACGTAGCGGGTCATGTCTCGCGGGCTATCCAGATAGGTGGGCAGCAGCAGCTCGTGGCCGGGGTACATCTCCCAGAGGACGGCGAGGAGCGCTTTGTTCGACCACATCATCTTCCAGATGGGCTCGATCCACTGTGTGCGTCCTTTCTGCGGCTTGTTTCCGGAGGCCATGCTGATGAGTGCGTGCATTCCGAAGGGCTCGGTGAGCAGAGTTTCCCACGGATAAAGCTTGAAGAGCGTCGCGAGCGGCGTGGTGCCGTGGCCGACGAAGCGCTCGTGATCGTTGTCCCATCCGATGTCATTCATCAGGATGGCGACGTTCTCGATGCCGGCTTCGCGGGCGGTGTCGCGCAGGTAAGAGATGGTGAGCAGGTCTTCCTCGTCGCCGTCGTGTGCGAAGTGGACGGGAGGCTGGACGTACTTTGCGAGATCCCGCCACTTGGCGACGAGTTTTTCATGGATGGAA
This sequence comes from uncultured Acidobacteriaceae bacterium, assembly GCA_963737035.1. Classification (GTDB taxonomy): domain Bacteria; phylum Acidobacteriota; class Terriglobia; order Terriglobales; family Acidobacteriaceae; genus KBS-83. Next base: position 347,094 of record CAVTRJ010000005.1, read on the forward strand.
TTCCACTGATCGCGTTTGGGAAATCGGTCCTGCAGCCAATACCACTGGATGATCGCGGCTTCGAGCAGCGAGGTGGGAGTGTCGGCGTTGTATTCGAGGAGCTTGATCGCATACCCGTCGAAAGCGAGATCCATGCGGCCGTAAAGCGCAGGCGGCTCGTCCTTCCAGGTGCCGCGTATGGCCGGAATGGCAGCTTCGGGGATGTGCATGGCGGCGAAGCGATTGTGGCGGAGGATGAAATCGCCGGCGGCGAGACACATCTTCTGCAACTCCGCGGTAGCCGCTTCAAGGCGATCGATTTCGGAAGAGGTGAACTCCCAGTAGGCGGATTCGTCCCAGTAGGGGCGGCCTTCGAGGGAATGGTAGGTGAGGCCCTGGGAGGAGACGATGCTCTCCCACTGCGGACGCGGGGCGATGGAATAGCGGCGCATTTATTCTCCTTCGCCGCCTCCGCCGCCATGGCCGAAGCCGCCGCGGGAAATGCCGGAAGCTGTGTGGCCGCCTACGACGGTGTCGCCGTAGCGGCCGCCGCTGCGGCCAGCGTAGAGGAAGTGTGCGCCGGTATGGGTGCCGGCGTTGCAGTAAGAGTCGGGCTGCTTGTGGTTTTGATCGTCAACGCAGTCGCGCTGCTCGTTGCAGCCGGCGAGCGCGGCACTGGCCGCAAGCAGCAGAACGCAGGTGGGTATCTCGCGGGAGCGGCGCATGGGCGCACCTATGATGGAACACCGCGGGCATCCGCACAAGCACGGAATGTAGTTCCCCAGATACGGGTCGGTTCCATTCTTTGCCTGCATAATGCGGTATGGCTGAGGTGAGGGGCGCAACGTCCGGGCGCAGCTGGTCGCGGGTGGATGGGATCGATCTGCTGCGCGGGCTGGCCATCTTCTTCGTTCTGATGAACCACATCAACATGCAACTGCTGTTTGCGCATGTTCCCTACACGCGCGGCCTTCCGGCGCAACTCGTGTCTTCGCTGGTGTGGAACGGGCAGCAAGGGGTGCAGATCTTCTTCGCCGTATCCGGTTTTCTGATCACCGCGACATCGTTGCGGCGGTGGGGTGCGCCGTCTCGCGTGAGCGTGGTGGAGTTCTACCAACTGCGCTTCGCACGCATTGCGCCGCTGCTTCTGGGGCTGCTGGCCATACTGAGCATTTTGCACTTTGCGGGGGTGAGCCACTTCGTGTTGTCGCCGAAGACGGGCGGTCTGGGACGCGCGCTGGTGGCGGCACTAACATTTCACGTGAATCTGCTCGAGGCGACACGCGGATACCTGCCGGGTAGCTGGGACATTCTGTGGTCGCTCTCGGTCGAGGAGACGTTCTATCTCTTTTTCCCGCTGGCGTGTCGCGTGCTGGGGCGCGGGAAATGGCTGGTTGCTCTGCTGCTGATGTTTGTTGTGCTGGGCCCCTTTGGACGGACGGTGCTGACCCACGGCAATCCGGTGTGGCGGGAGTATTCATATCTCGGTGGAATGGATGCGATTGCGATGGGGTGCCTGACCGCGCTGGCGCTTCACGGACGCACGCTGTCGCGTATGTGGCTGGGGGTATTCGGCTTTATCGGAGGCGGACTGCTTATCTTCTGCCTCGCCTTCTCGCGTACGGCGGAAGCGTTGTTGCCGGAGCACACGGGCCTGTACATGAGCGCAATCGGTCTCGGCGCGTCCATGTTGATCGCGGTTGCGGCGCAGACGGGATGGCGCAGTCCGCGGGTGTTTGCCCCGCTGCTGCTCGCGGGTCAGCGCAGCTATGAGGTGTATCTGACGCATATGTTCCTGGTGGTCGGCGGTTTCGCTCTGTTTGCGGTGGCGGGTAAGCCGATGGATGGCGTCCCAGTGCTCTTTGTCCTGGTGATTGCGGCCGCGGTATTGCTGGGCGATGTGGTGGCGCGGTTCTATTCCGAGCCGACGAATCGCCGGCTGCGCGAGCGATGGGGAGATGGGGCGCGGCGGCTTGGTTCTATGGTGGAAGTTGCGCCTGCTGGTGAAGAGGTGCTGCCATGGAAGAGTTGCTGAATATGGTGGCTAGAGACGGGATCGAACCGCCGATCGCGGAGCTGAGTATCCGGACGAAACGGTCTGCGAACTCGCCCGTCCTCCTATCCGCGGCCTGCACCCGGGGTTCAGCAAGCGTGACTGCAAGGTCGAAATGCCCGCTGCAATAAAAGCGAGTGTACGACGAGTGCGCCCGATCCAGCCTGATTCCCCTCTTTGCACTTCAGTCAAACTTCCAAGCTTCATCAAGTCATCCTCGGCCCACGGATCTAAGCTCGCCCAATGCAGTTCTAGGGGCGAAATGGCTTCGTTGCATAGAACGATGCGCATACACCTTGGGATTCCAGTCGCTGGCCAGCTCCAGCAGCTCGGTCCCTCCACGCACGGGCAGCAACGAAGACGAATAGTTCTGGCACACGTTGTAATCGACTGAGGCGGCATTCGGAACTTTCACGGGAGCCGGTGCGCTTGTCCACTCTCCGGAGCCGTCCTCCGACGAATTCTTGAACACGATCTCACCGTCTTGGCCTGATACGGAACCGTTCGACTCATGCAAGACCTGCCCAATAACCACCAGTTCGCCGGCGTTTCGCCGTCCCAATCCAGTGCCCTCATCTCTTCGCTGCGGTTCGAACCATATATTCCGCGGGGCATGTTCGAAGTAGCGGCCGGACCTAGTCACAATCTTCGTTCCTGCCGCCGTCACCGGCCCGAAATCCCATCCATCGCGTGATGTGCGATACATCACGTCACAATTCGCCGTTCCGCAGAGTTCGTAAGTCATGAAATAGAAACCGCTCGGGGTCCTTGAAACGACGGCCATTCCGGGGCGCGCCGCGTGATTGGTAAGCGCAACCGTGTCCCTCTTATCCTGCCATGTGGAGCCGTCATAGGTCCGGATCTGACTGAGCTTCTGGCTGCAACACGGGTCAGTCTCATCCGACCAGAACATTACAAGAGCTCCGTCAGCAGACATTTCGAACTCTGGCTCCCACAATCCGTCCTTCTTCATCGCTTTGCCGTCTCGACAGGATCCACCTGGGACTGGCGCGCTGAGGAAAGCCCAGCTGCGGCCTTGGTCATGGCTCGAATAGATATCGGTGGACATGATGCCGTGATAACAGAAATTAGCGGAGTACAAGAGGGTACCCGCTTCGATGGAGCCGACGGTCCGGGGTACCTCGTACAGCACGGCACAACACTGCCGAATGGCTTCCGGCCGAAACGTAATATTCGCGACCATGTTGAAGCTCGCGGCTTCGTCGGTGCTCTCGTATACGGCTCCTGGCGCGACGACTGCGATGATCTTGCCGCGGCCTTTCCCTACCTCGATGCGGGTGAGCCGTGGATTTGCGGATGGGCTTCCAGGATCTTGGGAGATTGGAGTGCGAGTCGATTGTTGCGCAACCGCTGCTATCGACACAGTCATCAACACGATCGAGATTGCCGCGCTGAAAAGACGAAGCAATGTAACCTTCACGAAGTTCCTCCTTCGGCGCCGCTGTTGTGAAGGCGGTAGCCCTTGTAAAAGCATGCCTTAAGCGATGCGAAAACTACAGATCTACTCTCGAATGCAAGTCAGGGACGGAGCACCTGCAAGGAACCAGATCGCGATCAGCGAATCGAAGATCATGCAGCCAAAGGAAGACGTCCGCACGAAAGGCCAGATCGGGTGGCCGCTCAGGTGATGTGGCAGGTCCCAGGCTGCATGCATTAGCCAAGCGACGCCGATTGCACGGTACGAGCGCAGGCCGAGGTACACCACCGGCGTTGCTAAGACCGGGTAGATGAGCTCCCATACACCGAATCCTCCGCCGATGTATGCCCCGACCGCGCCTGCGGCGAAGATGGCGTTCAAATTTCGCCGGGCAGGATGAGCATTGATGGCGGCCCAGGTTGCCAGAGCCGCAGTCATGCCGCTTGAGCGCTCCGGCGGTCAGGCGCAGTTTATTGAATACGAGCTGTCGGAAGCCGGCGTCTTCGGGCTATACCTGGAGTGACGCTGCGATGTGCTGACGTTGCACCAGCCTTCCGATGTTTATTGCGCTTTCATCCATGTATCTGAGCCTTTCAGCTTGACCGACACGTCAGAAATGAAGATGTGCAGCGGTTTGCCGTCGGCGGTGCCACGGTGCTCGGTTGAGATCAGCAGAGGACCTGCCTTTTTGTAACCTGCCCAGGTTGCGATGACGAGTTGTGGCGGCTTAGGCCCGCCGCGATGGTAGACAAATTGCTCGACGCGGTTATTCTTGCCAACGTATAGATCCCAGGTGTCGCCGGGTGTATAACCGCCCGCCTCCGTGGGGTACTTCACTGTGACCAGTGTGGCTGAACCGCTGCCCAACGGGAGTTTATGCATACCTTGATCGGTGACAGTGGCGCTGGTGTCCCAATACGCATGGAGAGGGAATAAAAGCCAATAGTTGTCGTTGACGAAAGCCGGCGCAATTTGGTCCTTCACGTTGGCAGGTTGGCTATTGAGCTGAGACTGAAGATAGGTAACTTTGACGAGCTTGCCGTCTTTGTCCTTACCTTCAAAGGAGATCTTGCCGGTCTTGGGCTCCCATTCCCACGTATGAGAGGCTTTGAAGAGTCCGGTGATTTCGCCGTTCCAGGTGTAGCGGATTGCATCGATCTGCCCGTAGGAATCAACACCATAGGTTTTGGCAATCTGCTCGAGAATCGGCGCGCGGTTTTGCCCCCAGGAGCTTTGAGCAAGGACCAGCACTCCCAAAAATACGCAAGTCATCGCGATAGAACGACCGAAGTTTGTCATGAAGCGTCTTCCTTTTGCATCTGCGGTGTGAGCTTTCGAGGTAGAGAGCAGTTTCTCTATTGCGGCGATGTGGGATTCTGTTGCCTGGGCGAGTTGCGTCATTCGGGACATCCTTCTGACGAATTATCTACTGCTAAGTTACGTTTAGATACGGTGACAATTGCGATTAAGAGATAGCCGGAGAAAACGAATGTGTTGGAGTCGAGTTGCTGATCCGCACAGCAAGTTGGCGGCTTGAAACGCGGCCCACGGCCCGTCTTTTAGAGTAGCTACCAGCGAATGGAACAAGCGTTAGATACCGACGAAAGTTCCTGGATGCAAATCCTTGATGCAAATCTGGATGCAAATTATGACTAGCGCGTTCGCCTCACTCTACACTTCCGCTGAGCATTGTAGGTCGACTCATCCACCGGCGCAAAGCGATAATTGCGGCAGCTATCGCCACGCACCCATACTCCAGCGGCATTATCCAAACAGGAAGTGGCCCCCACGGATGTCCGAGTGTACGCAAATGCCACATGACGTAAGTGGGGGTGATGCTGATGGTCCAGACGATGATCAGCAGCGTCGAGGCCGATGTCACAAATGGCAGCAGCCAGAGAAGATACCATGGGAATACGACAGGTGAGCACAAGAGAGATGCCGCCATTGGCCAGGCAAATATCTCCGGAGACCAGTCGGGCACTGTGTTTCTGAGCCAGGTTGCGGTGACTAGTCCGACGAGCACCGCCAGCCCAGCCAGCAACTGCGGAGATGCCACGTGATCGAGCATTGCAAACACGGGACCATTGAAACGAAAACTCTGGAGATACCTGCCAAGCGAGCCTATCGGGATGCGGCCGTGACTAAGAAACGGCACGTACAGGAGTCCAACCACGGCTGCGGCCAAAGCAGCGTCGCGAATGCGCACCCGCTTCCAGTAGAGAGGAACGAGTACGACCGGCAACAATTTCACTGCTATCGCTAGCCCAAGTCCGACCGCCGCAGTCGTCCGCCATCGGCGGCCTAGCGCAGCAATGGAGATGAGCAACAATAGCGCGCCAAGGATATCGACGTGCCCGCTTCCCGCAACCTCAATGGCCAACAATGGATTCCAGGCGTACGCCAGAACCAGGTGCGCTCCCTGCCGGTTACACCGCAAGACATCGAGCAGCACGAAAGCAATTGCGAAATCGCAAACCACGAATGCCGTTTTCAGCGCAAAGGTAGACTCATGAATCGCGGTTACGGCGCGGAAGAATAGCTGCGCCCCCGGTGGATATGGGCTCGGCAGATCCGGGCTACTCATGTTGCGGGTTTCCGAGGTATGTAACCCCTTAACGGCAGGATCGCTGGGAACGACAATGTAGGGGTCGTAGCCGAGCCTCTGCAAGCGGCCATCCCAAACATATCGATGAATGTCTTCGCCGGCGCCCGATGGCGCTCGGAGAAACTCAATATGCCACACAGCAGCCAGGACGAGCCCAATGACGACAACGCGTCGTGCGAATTTTGGGGTAGCGAAAAACTCACGAATGGCTAAGAGGTATGCGATGCCCGCAAGCGTCAAGGAGACCATGAAGTACGGACCACCCCGATCGCCGAAGCTTCGTGAACAGATGGTTAGCGCAACGCACAACGTGGCGCCGAGTACATATACTCTGCGCTCGCGGGTGAGCTTCACAATTCTCCGGCGCCTGTCTGTGATTGGGCCGTCACGAGCTCCCACTGTTTAAGCCACCCGGCCGTGCGTGGTGCTTTTTCTGGAGCCAGACGCAACTCCGCGGCCAAACGATTCAGGTCGTCAGCAACATCAATATCGTAAAAAGGATCGGCAAAACCCACGGATAACTCGAGAGCTCGTGCGCGAGATAGGAGTTTCTCCAGCGCGCTGCTGGTGCCCATTCCGTCGTGTGCGAAGAGCGTAGGATGAGAAGCCTTTGCCCCTACGAGATAGTAGCCCCCGTCATATGTTGGCCCCACGACCACGTCATGCGCGGTCAGCCTTTCGAATGCGTCTTCGAGAACAGAACGGGGCAGGTGTGGGCTGTCGCTGTTGAAGGCGAGAGTGCGTCGTTGATCTTCCCCGGCGAAGTGCGCAAATACTGAAGTGAGGCCTGCAGCAAGACCCTCACCTTTCTGCGCAACTATCCTCACCTCTTTGCCTGCCAACCGCGCTAGCTCGTTTACGTCCGAGTCCGGGCACATGACGGCAATTTCCACATCCTCCAATGACCGCGCCAGCGCGAGCGTGTCATCGAGAAGACAGCGATAGAAAGCCGTGACCGCATCAGGAGAGAGGTTGGGAGTTAGACGAGTCTTGACCCTGCCCGGTCTCGGCGCTTTCGCCATGATTACCAGCACACGGTCACTGCTCGAACTCACAACCGTTTCTTTTGAAGATTTCATGGAATTTGACCCGGACCTACGCCGGCCGTGGTGTTCCGGCTCTTCGGCGCCGGAAATAATAGCGCGCTATCAGGCTGAGAATGAACCACGCGGCGCCGACCGTTCCCTTTAGCGTACCGCTGATCTTCGATTTTCCGATACGCGGGTAGTAGCTGACCGGGACTTCAACGATGCGGAATCCAGCCAGGGCGCCCTTGAGGATCATTTCAACCGCCCAGCCATAGGTGGTCTCTTCCAGGGCGAGCGCGCGTAGTACATCTGCGCGGCCAGCGCGAAATGGGCCGAGATCAGTGATTTGTAATCCATAGAGGAGCCTGATCAAGCTGGCGGCGAGACGATTCCCGAACACCTGATGCCAAGGCAACGCCTCAAAAGAACGCCGCTCCCGCAGGCGGGAACCAAGCGTGATGTCCGCAAGCCCCTCAGTGATCGGCGCTAAGAGAATCGACAGTTCAGAGGGGCGATCGCTATAGTCGCCGTCAAGAAACACGACCACGTCTGGGGAAGTCGCCGAGGCCAGCCCGGTCAGGCACGCTTGGCCATAGCCGCGGCGCGGTTCCTGAATGACGCGGGCTCCCATTCTTGCGGCGATCTCGGGCGTCCCGTCATTCGAGTTGCTGTCGACGACGATGATCTCCGTCGCGAGATCGGCTGGGAGATCTGCTAAAACGCGTTCAATCGCCTGCGCTTCATTGTGGGTGGGGATGATGACTGACACTCGCATGTGAAGTTGGTCCCGATCACCACCACGGAGAAGATGGCCAGCGTTGCGAAAGCCATGCGTCCACGCCCCACCTCCGCCCGGCGCGTCCGATAGCGAGCCCGAGCGATGCGAGCACCGGAACCAGCAGTTCCCAAATCCACGCGGTGCCCCACTCCGATACCCAAAGACTGCCGAGATACAGAAATGCCACAAATGCGGCCGGTCGGGTAACCAGACCCATCACGAGCAGGATACCCAGAGATATCTCGAGCACGGCCTGCATAGGAGCTGCCATCGCGGCGTGGTTTGCCGCTAGTTCCATCACCGCCTTCCAGGCAGCCGGCGAGTGACCCGCCTGGATATAGTGCCTGATCAGGCCCGAGTATCCCGCCGGTGTGTAGAGTGTTTTCCCAAGATTCTCGAAAAAGACCCACACGAACATTGCCCCAATTGTCATACGGACCAGTGCCAGCCCATTCGCGGCGGGCGGTTGCTCGGCGGCCCCTGGTGTCGGGCGTGCGTTCGATTTCATCGTGGAACCTCGCGACCTATGAATGCTCTGTACTGTTTTTGCAACGACCGGTCTGGTTCGGAGGACCGATCAAGTGTCTCATGCTGTTCTTCGCGCTATTGCCGGCCTTCTCAGATCAGCCGAATTGGTTTGCCGTGCGCGCGTTCGACGACTCGACCGATGCGAACGGCCGGTGTGCCTGCCTCGCCCGTGATCTGCTCGAGTTGAGCGGCGTCGTGCTCATCGATGGAGATCAACAATCCTCCGGCGGTTTGTGGATCGAAAAAGAGTGTCATCAGCTCCGGCGCAATTGCAGTTTGCGCATCGACGACGCACTCGGCGAAATCGCGATTGGCGATCAGACCCGCGGGCACAGCTTTCGCCTGCACGCACTCGAGGGCACCACGAAGCAGCGGGATGCGATCGATTTCAATCTCGAGAGCGACTCCGTTCGCCAACGCCATTTCACGCGAGTGTCCAGCCAAACCGAATCCGGTCACATCCGTCATTGCGTGAACACGCAGCCTGGTTTCGGTAATCGCGAGAGCAGCATTCTTGTTCAGGGTGGTCATGCTCTTGACTGCGGCATCGATCCACTCCTGTTTGGCTATCCCCCGCTTGATGGCCGTGGTGATGACGCCGGTTCCAATTGCCTTGGTGAGAAAGAGAGCATCGCCCACCTCTGCTCCCTTGTTCTTGAGCACGCGATCGGGATGAATCGTGCCGGTGACCGCGTAACCGAACTTCATCTCCGCATCCTTTACGCTGTGGCCCCCGATGACGGCACAGTTCGCCTCAACCATCTTCGAGAGGCCGCCCGCCATGATGGCTTGCAGCACATCAATGTCGCCGTGCTCAGGGTAGGCGAGCACAGCCAGCGCGCTGATGGGGAGACCACCCATAGCATAGATATCGCTCAGAGCATTCGTGGCTGCGATCTGCCCATAGATGTACGGGTCGTCGACCATCGGAGTAAAGAAGTCCACGGTCTGCACCAGCGCCAGACTATCGCTGAGCTTATAGATACCTGCATCGTCGGCTGTCTCGAAGCCGACCAGGACGTTCTCGTTGGTTTGCTTGGGAAGCTGCGAGAGCACACGGTCCAGGATCGCCGGGCTGAGTTTGCTGGCACATCCTCCGGCCTTCACTTGCTCGGTGAGTTTTATTGTTTGTACTTCGCTCATAGCGTCACTCCTCCCAGATCGGACGTGTCGGTCTCGCGCGCCATTACGATCGTGGTGCAGGCGCTCTCGCTCTTTGGTAGATCGCGTGGCGCCGCCATGGTTACACGCAGCGGCCTGGATTCTCCGCGGACAATGGGGCAATAGAAGTCAGGCTTCGTCAGTTCGTGATGCAGTATTCGCCGCCCCGCACAGCCTCCGTGACACGCGTCCACATGCTCGCAGGTAGTGCAGGCCGGGGGGAGCGAGCGCGCATTCTGAAATGGCGGAGTGTCAATAATCTCCGAACCCCGCTCCAGCAACAGGCTGAGCGGGTCGCCCTCGCCAGGCCAGTAGACGCATGGTTGCACTGTGCCGCGTGGTGTGACCCGGACTGTAGCGCAGCCGCAGCCACCCTTACGAGTCGGCAGGCCAGCCATCGCACGGACCAGCGGCTCGCCAGTGCTGATCAGGTCCGTTTGTTCAAGCAGCAGTCGGAAGCCCTCCCAGTATTCGTTGTAGGTGAGAGCGTAGATATCTGTGCGCACCGACTGATAAACATTGACGCGCAGTGGTGCGTCGTAGCGCCTGGCAACACGTGCCACGTTGGCCAGGTTCTTGTAGTTAGACTTCATCATGACTGCGATGATGGTGACCGGAACTCCCGCCTTGCGGCACCGCGCAGCCTGGCGATGCACGAGTTCCCAGTTGCCTGCACCGCGCTGCCCATCCTGCTGGGCGCGGTTGTCGTAGTCGAGCGAGAACTCGATGTCGCTGAAGAAGCGCAACTCGTCGTCGGTGAGCAACTCGACGCTGTGACCATTGGAGGTCATGGTCATGCGCAGCGGTTGATCCTTGAGCCAGCGGATGATGTTGTGAAAGTCCGGATGCATTCCGTTCTCGCCCGTGCCCAGGTTGACGGAGCGCACGGGGAGCGCGGCGACCACGCCTTGCACCTGCTCGAGCGAGATACGGTCGAGGCGCGCTGGGTCCCGGTAGCAGAACGAGCACGCGAGATTGCACTCATTCGTCAGCCCCAGGCCCAACGCGAAGTGCGTCTGCACGGCTATCGTTTCAGTCGACATGCCTTCCTTAAGTCTTGCATAGCGGGACCCGCTCATGTCTGCACCTCAAGTTGTGCGCTCGGCCGGCTGAGCCAATCCGAGCCGATGACCAGGACCATCACCGCTGCGATCAAAGTGGAGACCTTACCGTAGTCCGCAAGTTGGACATCGTTGTAGAGGGCCTGACCGAGACCGCCGCCTCCCACCAAGCCCAGGATGGTTGCTGCGCGGAGGTTCATGTCCCAGCGCAGCAGCACGTAACGGCGCATCATGGGCCAGGCCTGCGGCAGCAGTGCCCAGAAGATGCACTGCAACGGACTCGCCCCCAGTGCCAGCATGGCCTCGACCTGCTCCTGCGGGCTCTCCTCCAGGGTTTCGGCAAACAGCTTGCCCAGGACGCCGCCGGTGTGCAGGCCTAGTGCGATCGATCCTGCGAAGGGACCGAAGCCGACAGCAATTACGCAGATCAAGACCCAGACCAGCTCCGGGATGGCACGCAGCAGATTCAGCGTCATGCGGGCGGTCCAAAAGACCGCTTCGCTTTGCATTCTGCGGCTCCAGGATCGATCGAGAGACTCGTGCCGGGCAGCCCGGAGACGCGTGGCCGGCAACGAGAGCAGGAGACCGAGCGCAGCTCCAGAAGCTGTTCCTATCACCGAGATGCTGATGGTTTGGAGCGCGAGGCGGACGACTTCGCTCAAGAAGGATGCGGAGGTCTCCGGCGACAGCAGCTGCTGAGCAAAGCGGACCAGGTTGCGTGCGGTGTCGCTCTGAAGCAGGCTGGCCGGTGTGATGCCCGCCGGAGAGAGCGACAGGACCAGAATCGCCGTCGAGAGCAACACGATCAGCCAGTGGCGGCGCAGATGCTGCTGAAATACACCACCCCGTCTGCTTTCGGAAGATGTCTCTGGATTTTCCTTCAGAAGGGCTCGCAACCTGCGGCTTACCAGATCTACCAGGAAGAGCAGCAAGACGAAGCAGGCCAACAGCGTGAGCACCTGGCGGAACTCAAAGAGGCGCATGGACAAACTGATCTCGTAGCCTAATCCGCCGGCGCCGACAAATCCCAGAACTGCCGCCGAGCGAACGCTGCACTCGAATGAGTAGAGCGTGTAAGACGTGAGAAGCGCCCGGCTTTGCGGAAGAATGCCGAAGAGGAAGACCTGCAGGCGAGTCGCCCCAAGAGCCTCTAATGCCTCGATAGGTCTTACGTCGGTCTCGTCGAAGACGTCCGCATAGACGCGGCCCAAAAGTGCGGTGTAGGAGATAGCGAGAGCCAGCGTTCCGGCCGTGGGACCCAGCCCGATGCCAGCAACAAAGAGCAGCGCCCAGACCAGGTCGGGAATAGATCGAACCACGCCCATGCCGTGGAGAACGAGCCAGCTGGCGGGAGTCATCCAGGAATGGGCGTGACGATTGCTGCCGGTGTTGATCCCTGTCCTCCATAAGCGACCGCTGGCCAGGACGCCGAGTGGGAGCGCAAGCAGCGAGGAGGCGGCGGTAGCGATAACCGCTGTTGCGAATGTCATCCAGGTCGCACGTAAAGCGGTTCCAAGGAAGGAAATGGAGAGATCGGGAGGAAAGAGACGTTGGAGAAAGTCGAAGAGCGCCGTCCAAGTCTGCCCGGAGAATAGTAGGCGCAGGTCGATTCCCGAAGTCCAGGTCGCCCAAAACAGCAGCGCAGCGAGAAATGCCGGGAGCCGCCAAGCGCGAAGCGAGCCGCCCAGCGTATCAGCGAATGCAGGCGCCCTTTTGACCAGAGTCTGCGCCATGCGAAGCTCCTCCTGACTCCTGGGATAGACCACCGGGGGCCGCATCGCGCCCGCGGGCACTCCGGTAGAGCTGGGTGAGCGAGCGCTGATCCAAATCCTGGGTTGGCGCATCGAAGGCGATCTCGCCACAGCGCAGGCCCACGATCCTCTTGCTGTGCCGGAGTGCCAGATCGACTTGGTGCAGCGAGGTGAGCAGGGTCACCTTTGTCTCCTCGGCGAGGCGAATCAACAACTCCAGAATTTCGTTCGAGAGCTCGGGATCCAGCGAAGCGACTGGCTCATCGGCAAGAATTACTTCGGGCTCCTGCATCAACGTCCGAGCAATCGCCAGCCGTTGTTGCTGGCCGCCCGAGAGCTGCTCACAGCGGAACCGTCGTTTGTCTGCCAGCCCAACCGCCTCCAGGCAACGCTCGGCCCGCTCCATCTCCACGGGACTCGGGCTGGCAAGGTTGCGCAGCGTGCTGAACATGCCCCAGCGCCCCAGCGCGCCGCTAAGAGTGTTCGCGAGCACGGACATGCCTGCCACCAGATAATGCTGCTGGTAGATGCTGCCGATCCTCCGACGCGATTCTCGCAATTGCCGATGGCTCATTGCAGCCAGATCGCTCTGGCAGTAAAGCAGCTTGCCGCTGGAAGGGAAGAGACTGCCGTTCATCAGGCGAAACAGAGTGGTCTTACCGGAGCCGGAGGGGCCGACCAGGGTGATCTGCTCCCCAGGGGAGACATGCAGGGTTACATCGCGAACAGCCACAGAGCGATTCCTGCCCTCGCCAAACTCCTTACCGACTTTGTTGAGGCTGTAGATCAATGTAGAAGACCTGCACCCTTCGCTGCATCGCGCAGCTTTCCATAATCGGCATCATTCGCCATCACGTAGCCCTTCGCATTCAGCAGGTCGAGCAGAGCCTTCTGGTCGGGCTGATTCGAGCTCAAGGATTTCATGGAATCCGCAAAGGCGCTCGCGATCCGCGGATCGAGGTTCTTGTTCGCCACCCAGACATAATCGAAGAAGGGGGGCGTGGTGTAGAACACCCGGACCGCGCCTGGCTTCAGTTGGCCGTTTGCGACCATCTTCTTATAAACCTGTTCATCCATTGCACCCGCCTCGGCCTTGCCATTCGCAACGGCAAGCGCCGTAGCATCGTGGCCGCCGCTGTAGCTGGCGTTCTTGATGACTTGGGGGTCGACCTTCTCCTGCTGCATATAGTAGAGCGGCATGAGGTGACCGGAGGTCGAGTTCACGTCGCCAAAGACGAAGTGGCCGTGCAGATCCGCCAGGGAACGAATCTTTGAGCTGGCCGGCGTAATGAAGACCGAATGAAACTGTTGATCGATGAAGCGTTGCACCAGCGGCTTGACTCCAGCGCGAGCCGAGGCCTGGACATATGTGAATCCACCCAGGTAAGCGATGTCCACCTTATCATTTACGAGTGCCTCGACTACCGGCGCATAGCTGGTGGGTATCGTGAGCTCCGGTGTCCGGCCCGTCTGCTTCGCCCAGTACGCCAGCAGGGGCTGATTCTCGCGCAGAGCCTTGCCCGGGTCGGTCGTCGGAATCATGCTGATGCGCAGCTTCGGTCCGGGAGCCGGTTTGGAGCTGCAGCCGGCCATACATGTCAGGATGAGTATCGTTGCACAGAGAGCAAACCAACGGCCGCCCCAGAATGAAATCAGCTGATTATGTTTCGAATCGTTCGTGCACAAAGTCGTTCTCTCCCCGCAGAGATGGAAATCAATGGAGCGCGCTCATCGTAGCAGGCGGGAGAACCGGTTCTCTCGGCCCTCATCGCGGTTTGCCAGCAAGCTATCGAGGCCCGGGGTGCGCCCGGCGAGAAGCGAATTCGTTCTCAGTTCTTGCCGCCGCCTTTAGGCGCACTCGCGTGACATAGCCATTTGATTGCGGGAGTGGCGGGTGGGTTACAGTGTAAAACGGCGTTATGGGCAAGGTCAGCATAGGGCCCTTCCATTTGACGGTGTGGTCAGGGCTGGTACACCATTCGTCGCAAAACCGGAGATCGCCGCAGTATGGTCACATCACCGCTGAGCGCCATCGAGCACTATAGGACCTTTCTCGCGGATCATTACACATGGATGTCCGGTCCCTACAGCGACAAAGTCGCCCACCAGCACGCTTTGTTGGTGCGGTCTGGTGTTGCTCCGCTCACGACAGGAAAGGCGCTCGATCTCGGCTCTGGTCCGGGGTCGCAGTCCATCGCACTCGCTCAGCTTGGCTTTTCGGTCACCGCAATTGACGCCAACGCGCAGCTGCTGGGGGAACTCGATCAGCGCGCCGCCGGTCTACCCATCCGCACCGTTCAACACGATCTCTGCGCCCTGGCGACATGTTCCGCGCTACCGGCACAAATTGACGCCGCGGTTTGCGTAGGAGACATCATCCCCCATCTTCCCAGCACCGAATGCATCACGATCTTGTTCAAGCAGGTAAGCGAACTGCTAGTGCCTCGCGGAAAATTCGTTCTCAGCTTTCGAGATCTCTCCGAAGAGCGATATAGCCTTGACCGCTTTTTGCCCATTCGCAGCGACAGCGAACGCATCATGATGTGCTTTCTTGAATACGAGCCGGATACGGTTGTCGTGCACGACCTCATCTACATCCGTCAGGGCGAAGGATGGGATCTGCGCAAAAGTTGTTACCGCAAACTTCGCCTCAGCGTTCCCTGGGTGGCCACGCAGCTCGAAGCGCAAGGCTTTGCAGTTATGTCCAAAGAACAGACGGAGGGCGTTTGGATCTTGGTCGCTTCGAGAGCATGATGGCCCTGAAACTCGCAAGAACGGTGCGAGAAGCGACGCAGCCGCCCTGGAGAAATCCGCTTCTCCTCGCATAACTCCTGCATCGTCGGCCATCCGGAAGTTAAGTGGACCTCGTCGGTGGCCAGAGACGGGATCGAACCGCCGCCGCCGGCCTTTTCAGGGCCGGGTCGAATCACCTGTCTTACAGTTGGTAAATATGATGCGGGGCACTCAACGAGATCCAGAACGATTGACCGACTTCGTAAGGTCCCTTCGGAAACAACGTCATCAGAAGAGAGTCGACTTCTGGCTCTGCTCTTGGCTGCTGTTTTTCTGCGTTCCCCTTTATGGGATAGATCGTGATCGCAGCCTCGCCCAGCTTGACCACACCCGCTGGACCCATATGGAAGGAGCGCCGGGTGAGGTACGCGCGTTGGCCCAAACCACGGATGGCTATTTGTGGCTTGGGACGGCAACCGGATTGTTTCGTTTCGATGGAATTCGATTTGAGCCCTACAAGCCGCAATCCGGGCAGCCCTTTCCACAGCGCAGTGTAGCTTCTCTATTCGCCGTTCCAGATGGAGGCCTATGGGTAAGTTATTGGTACGGAGGGGCCAGTTTTATTAAGGATGGAACAGTGACTGAGTACGGAAAGGAGGAGGGGCTTCCTTCTCGTCAAGTGTTCGCCTTCGCGCTTGACCGGAAGGGGGCAGTTTGGATAGCAGCAGGGAAAGATGGGCTCGCTCGCCTCGAGGGTTCACGTTGGAGAAAAATCGGTTCTGACTTGGGTTTCGCAGGACCAGCCAACACTGTTTTCGTGGATCACACCGGCACAGTTTGGGTCGGAACGCCAACCAGTGTCGTATATCTCAGGGAAGGAGGAAGCCAGTTTCAGATAGCTGCACAGGGCCTGGAAGCTGTTTACAATTTTGCCGAATCGCCCGACGGCACGTTGTGGATGGCAGAAACGGGCTATGCAGTGCGAGCTGTTCCGTTGCCCTGGAAGAACCACGGAAAGCCGGAGCCGGCAATCTTTGTGGGATCTCAGGCAATCACATTTGACAAGCAAGGAAGTCTTTGGATTACCAGCTTAGGGGGTGGAATCCGTCGAGTTCCGGATCCGGAGCACCTGCATCAATCGCAGACTAAAAGTCCGTCTGCGTGGCAGTTCCACAATTCCGAGGTCGAGGTGTTCACCCAAAAGGATGGTCTGACAAGCGATTACATATATAGCGTGCTCCAGGACCGTGAGGGCAACGTATGGATCGGCGCCAGCGGCGGATTAGATCGATTCCGTGAGAGTCCCGTCGTTTCAATGCCTCTCCAGCCAATTTCTTACCGCGGTGCTTTGCCGATCCCATCATTGAACTCTTTTACAACGAGTGCGCTGGCAGTGGGCGACCGAGGGGCGCTTTGGGTTGCCGGTATCGGGCCACAGCTTCTGCTCGAGATTCAACAGGACCGCATCGCGACGCAACTGCGTGACCATCCCGCTGAATGCGCCTATCGTGATTCGAATGGAGTTGTTTGGTTCGCAACGCCCTATTCCGTTTTCCGCCTTTCCAACGAGCGTTTGGATGCGATTGGTCTAAAGCAAGGAGCAATTGCTTACAACTACGATGGCGTCGTGCCTGCCGGCCAGGGACTGACACTGCGCCGGCGCGATCTGCCAACAGCAGGTGGGATCACTCCAAATCCGCGACCGCGCGTTAAAGCTCTCACTGAGGACACTTTGGGCAGGCTGTGGATATCGATGGATGCCGGAACCTTTCGATTAGAGCGGGCCGGTTGGACCAGCCTCGAGAGCTTGGGCGGTCCGCAGGGTACGGCAACCGCAGAGTTCACTGATTCGCAGGGACGGATATGGTTCGGCTTCGCGAATATGGTCGCGATGCTGAATGGAGACAGAATCAAAGTTTTTTCCGGCAATGATGGTGTTCACGTAGGAGCTGTCACATCGATCCAAGGCAAAGGGGCAGAGATCTGGATTGGTGGCGAGTTTGGGCTAGGGTTTTTTGATGGCAGCCGTTTTCACGCGGTAAATCCGTCCGATGGCAGTGCCTTGGGTGGAGTTTCAGGGCTTGTTGCCGCTCCTGATGATGGCTTATGGTTTTCCGAAAATCAGGGAATCCGTCACATTCCCGAAGGTCAGCTTCGACAGCTCGATTCCGGCAAGGTGAAATTCGAGACCTTCGGTGTGCTGGACGGGTTGACCGCAGATCTCAGGGGATCGCTCTCCTCGCCGTCGGCTGTGCAAACGACGGACGGTCGCATATGGTTTGCCACAACAACAGGCGTGGCTTGGATCAATCCCAAGAGGGTTGTACGAAACGCAGTACCCCCGCGAGTCTTCATCCAGTCCGTGGTTGCCGACGGCAGGAAATACGACATCTCAACAATCTTGAGGTTGCCGCCCCGAATTGCAAATTTGCAAATAGCCTATACGGCTACAAGTCTCACCATTCCCGAACGAGTTCGCTTTCGCTACAAGCTCGAAGGACAAGACAAGGAGTGGCAGGATGCAGGAACGCGTCGGGAGGCTTTCTACACAAACCTCGATCCGGGCTCTTATCAGTTCCGTGTGATCGCGTGTAACAACGACGGCGTCTGGAATGAAGCTGGAACAGTGCTGCATTTTGATGTGCTGCCGGCGTTCTATCAAACGGTCACATTCAGAATTCTTTGTGTCCTCGTCCTGATAGCGGCTTTGTGGTGGCTCTACCTGCGGCGAGTCCACAGCATCGAGCAGCGTCACCTCGAACGCAATCACGCTGAAGAAATGCTTCGGCGCGCCCGGGCGGAGCTTGCGCGCATAAACCGAGTGAGCACCATGGGCGAACTGAGCGCCTCGCTGGCGCACGAAATCAAACAGCCAATTGGAGCAGCCGTCACAAATGCGGAAGCGTGCTTCCGATTAATCGATCGCCGCGAGCCCGACCTGCCGGAGGCGCGAGAAGCTGCGTTAGAAATGATCAAAGACGCCAGACGTGCAGCCGACATCATCGAGCATGTCCGATCCTTGTTCCAAAACGATTCTTCACCCCAGGAGATAGTTGACGTCAACGAAGTCATCGGAGAGATGGTGGTGATACTCCAGAAAGAGGCGGATCGGCATTCCGTTAGGCTGAGTACGGATCTCACCAACGGGCTGACCAAAGTGATGGCGGATCGTGTGCAGTTACAACAGGTATTGATGAATCTCATGCTCAATGGGATCGAGGCGATACGGGATACGACCGGTGAGCTCAGCGTCAAGTCGCAATTGGGGGAAGACGGTCAAGTCCTGATCTCAGTCAGCGATACCGGCGTGGGGCTGCCCACTGAAAATGCCGACCAGATCTTCAACGCGTTCTTCACCACAAAATCGCAAGGTACCGGTCTGGGACTGGCGATCACTCGTTCCATTGTTGAGTCGCATGGTGGCCGTATCTGGGCCACCGCGAACTCCGGACCAGGGGCAACGTTTCAGTTTACGCTGCCCATTTGGGAGACAGCCGGCAGATGACCTCCGCCGATTCACCTATTGTCTTTATCGTCGACGACGATGCCCGCATGCGTGCGGCGATGCAGCGACTCTTGAAGACAGTGGGGTTGCGTTCAGAGTCGTTTGCTACGCCGGAGGAGTTTCTTCGACGCAAGCTGCCAAATGGTCCGAGTTGCCTCCTACTGGATGTGCGATTGCCGGGGATGAGTGGATTGGATGTGCAACACAAATTGACCGATCTTGGCATTCAGATTCCTGTCATTTTCATCACCGGCCACGGCGACATTCCCATGACGGTCAAAGCAATGAAGTCCGGGGCAGTGGAGTTTCTGACGAAACCTTTTCGGGATCAGGATCTCATAGATGCGATTCAGCAAGCCCTGAAGCGGGACGGCCAAACGAAGCAACAGCAGAACGAGATTGCAGAACTAAAGGACCGCTACGCGAGGTTGACTGCGCGAGAGCGCGAGGTAATGATTCTTGTCGTTTCGGGCATGCTCACAAAGGAGATTGCCTCGACACTGGGCACTACCGAAATCACCGCGAGCGTTCATCGCGGGCAGGCGATGCGGAAGATGCAGGCCAACTCCCCCGCTGAATTGGGAAGAATGGCAGAAAAGCTTAAGTTGGCGGCAACCGACTAACCTCGAATTGCCAATCGTCGGCGCAACCCCGCCCATGACTATTAAGAATCCCCTATACATACATATCAGCGACCCTATGACTTTCAATAATTGCGCTTTGCCACGGATGGCTCGATCCTGTACCTGTATGGCTAGCGAGAGAAAGGAAAAATTGGTTGCCGTTATCGAAGACGACGAATCGTATCGAATCGCCGTGCAGCGTCTGCTGAAATCGGCGGGCCTTTCAGTGCAATCTTTTGGCTCCGCCGAGGCTTTCTTGAACTCTGGCCAGCAACGCGAAACTGGCTGCCTGATCACCGATATCAGAATGCCGGGGATGTCAGGGCTAGAGCTCCAGTCCAAGCTGAACTCTGATCATTGCCCGATCCCGACCATCTTCATCACCGCACACGGCGACGAAAAGATGAGACTGCAGGCAATGCGAGGCGGTGCAGTGAAATTTCTCATGAAGCCTTTTGACGGCGAAAGTCTGCTTGAGTCCGTTCGAGTGGCCCTGAAAAGTTGAGGGCTGATCCTTGTTGCCGATACAGATTTAGTGGAAGGTGTTTGTGAGCTCTCTCACAAGAATTCGGTGCGGTGAACAAGACGAAAGAAGCCGCGAATTCGACCAAATCGTAGGCAGTAGCATTGCTCTGGAGTCTGTCCTCGCCGAAGTTGAGCGCGTGGCACCAACGGATTCCACCGTGCTGGTCCTAGGAGAAACCGGTACCGGCAAGGAGTTGATCGCGCGCGCTATTCACAATACAAGCCCACGCTGCGGACGCCCATTCGTGAAGCTGAACTGCGCGGCCATCCCCTTCGATCTGTTGGAGAGTGAGCTGTTTGGCCACGAGAAAGGTGCCTTTACCGGAGCCGTAGTACAACGAGTGGGCCGCTTCGAAATGGCGGATACCGGCACTCTCTTCTTGGACGAAATCGGGGATTTACCGCCGGCCCTGCAACCGAAACTCTTGCGCGTTTTACAGGAACAAGAGTTCGAGCGACTGGGAAGCGGTCGCACACATCGCATTAACGTCCGACTTGTGGCCGCCACTCATTGCGACCTGGCCCACATGGTCGCACACAACAAATTCCGCAGCGATCTTTACTATCGGCTGAATGTATTTCCTGTCCCAATACCGGCCCTGCGGGAGCGACGGGATGACATACCTCAGCTGGTCCTGCACTTCGTAGAGGTATTCTCCAGGCGCATGGGGAAGCGGATTGAGCAGATACCACAAACAACAATGAATGCATTTTCTGCATACCATTGGCCCGGCAATGTGCGGGAACTCCAGAACCTGGTTGAACGCGCCGTGATCCGATCGGATAACGGAGTGCTGCCAAATCCCCTTTGGACTTCACAGGCTTCTTCGGGCTCTGTTCTCAAACTCGGAGCGGATCCCCTACCGGTTGAGGAATCCGGCAGGAGAATAGAGCCGGGAGCGATGCCCGAGCCGCTCCACGGATTCACTCGCGGATATACAACGCCAACATATTCTGCGAGTGCTCGAGAGAACCGGCTGGGTGATCAGCGGACCCAACGGCGCGGGAGCGATCCTCAACGTCCATCCCAACACCCTTCACAGCATCATGAAGCGGCTCGGCATTCGACGTCCGACTCACGTGGACTTGTTAGTGGGGCGTAGTGGAACAATTGCGATGAACGAGAGTGCTCAAATTACATCTAGCAAGCCGTCTCGGCCCATGTTCTCGTAACACCACAGTCATTTCAGGATATTTGACATCCGATCCTTCAGCGGATCGAGCACTGAAATGCGCTTTCAACTTGGGAGTTGCGCGCGCAGCGGGGTCATTACGACACGCGCCATCCACCAAACTGGTTAGCATCTTCGCCCAATTTTTCCTTCACCGCAACGCCCAGCTACTACCGAATGCCCGGCATACTTGCGACGCACGATATGTCGTGAGATAGAAGGCATCACGGTGGGCGGATTACGAAATGTCGAGAGTTGCCTTTGTATCGTTCTGACATCTCCTCGGGCTAAGTCTATTTGTTCTATGCAGATTAGCGATAAGCATCCAATCGGGTTCCTTTGGCACGGCGTGTGCATTCATTAGAGGCAGTTGCGGGGAATATCAACCTGCAGTTCATAAGATAGGAGGAAGCTAGCAATGAAGAAGATTCTGTTCACATTGTTCTTGGTATGCAGCCCGCTGATTGCACAGGATGCAAAGGTCAATTCACTGATGGTGAAGCCGTTGCCTGATTTTCCAGGGAAAGACGTTCAGATCCTTGCGGTTGAATACCTTCCAGGCGGTCACGATCCGGTTCACCGGCACAATGCCCACGGATTCATCTATGTGCTGGAAGGCAGTATCGTCATGGCCGTGAATGGCGGACAGCCCGTAACTCTTACGGCCGGACAGATGTTTTACGAAGGTCCCAACGATATTCACACCATTGGTCGCAACGCAAGCAAGACGAAACCTGCCAAGCTACTGGTGTTTCTGCTTAAAAACAAAGATGCTCCTATCCTGATTCCGGTGAACCAGCATTCCGGTGAAGTAGCTCCGGCGCTAAATCGCTCACCACAACCTGAGAAGTAAATCACCTCGGAGAAAATCTCGGACTTAACATGCTCGATTGCGAGCATCACGAAAGGACAGTCATGAAAATCGTAGTAATCGGTGGTAGTGGACTCATCGGATCAAAGCTTGTCAACAAGCTTCGCGAGCATGGGCACGAAGCAGTAGCGGCATCGCCCAACTCCGGCGTCAATACCCTCACCGGCGAGGGGCTAGCCGAGGTGCTGAAGGGTGCATCGGTGGTCGTTGACGTATCGAACTCTCCCTCCTGGGAGGACGCTGCGGTGATGAAGTTTTTTGATACATCAACCCGTAACCTTCTCACCTATGAAGCGGCCGCAAGGGTAGGACATCACGTTGCGTTGTCGGTGGTGGGGACAGAACGGCTGTCCGAAAGCGGTTATTTCAGAGCGAAAATTGCTCAGGAGAAGCTGATCAAAGGCTCAGCTATTCCTTATTCGATCGTTCGCGCAACCCAGTTCTTCGAGTTCATCAAGGGGCTTGCCGACATTTCCATGGTTGGCGACAAGGTCCATTTGCCTCCGGTGCTCTTCCAGCCGATGGCTGCCGACGATGTGGCAACTGGTGTAGGCAGGATTGCGGTGGGCTCGCCGGTAAATGGCACCGTGGAAATAGGCGGCCCGGAACAGTTTCGTGTGGATGAACTAGTCCGGCGGCGCTTAGCCGCACTCAACGATCCCCGCGAAGTCGTCGCTGACCTAGACGCGCTTTACTCTGGGGCGAAACTCAGCGAGAGAACACTGGTTCCGGCCGATAACGCACGACTCGGCGAGACCCGTTTCGAAACCTGGCTCACTCAGCCCGCAGCACAAATTCCGAGTGCGCCCTCTCAGCCCACAGCCGTCGCAGTGGGAAGCAAGGGATAGGAGAGTCATAAAAAAACGATGCCGCACCGCGTTCGTCACTGGCGAGGGAGCCCGCATGACGCTACGCCTCAAAGCGAAGTACGCGACAAGGCAACGGATCGCAGGCGGTAGGTAGGTGATCATGGACGTATATGTGGCAGTCACAAGCCGAAGGGCGGTGCGCGGATTCACCGACGTGCCTGTGTCGGGTGAGGTGCTGGAACGCGTGCTGTCCGCCGCGGCTTGGGCGCCATCCGGTTCGAACATCCAGCCGTGGCACGTCTACATAGTGACCGGCGGACCGCTTGCCGAACTCAAGAGGCGCGCAGGCAAGCGCGTGGCCGCAGGCGACCCCGGGGACGAGCGGGAGTACGAGATGTACCCGCCCGCACTGAAGTCCCCTTACCACGAGCGCCGATCCGCCTTTGGCAAGCAGCGCTACGGCGCACTCGGTATTTCGCGCGAGGACCGGGAGACGCGTCAGAGGATCGCCGCCGCGAACTGGAACTGTTTCGGCGCGCCGGCCGCCCTGTTCTGCTACATCGACCGCGATATGGGCCTGCCCCAATGGGCCGACGTCGGCGGGTATCTGCAGACCGTCATGCTGCTGCTCCGTGCCGAAGGGCTGCACAGTTGCCTGCAGATGGCGTGGTCGGTGTATCGCAGGACCGTCGCGGAAGTTTTGTCACCCCCGGACGAGCTCATGCTCTACTGCGGCATGTCGATTGGGTTCGAGGACGTCACGGTGCGTGAAGACCATACGGGCAGGGCGCCCCTCGACGAGACGGTCATGTTCGTCGACAGTTTAGTTGCTCGCCTTCCGGAGAGTGAGAACCCAAAATGGCAATCCGATCACACCTAACGAGTTTCTGCTTTTTGGTGAAGGACAAAAGGACAAAGGGATGGCACGACAATCTACCAAGACGGGGGCTAAGGGCCGGCCGTTAGGTTTTCCCAGGGATGGCCGATGATTCCGATGCATGGGACGGGCAGACACTTTCCCTCTTCGTGGAATGGTTTCTGCGTAGTTGTGCACGATCGGCGTGTGCATGGCCGGTTGAGGAGCTTGCGATCTAGCTAGATCGTTAGCACATTAGAAACGAGGTTGAAAATGGAAGATCTAGTCGTCGGTGATCGCATCAGCCTGATATTTGATGACATACCTTGCGATCAGATAACGGCCAAAGTGACGCGCATGTTATCTGATCAGGAGGAAGGGCTTGGGCCGGAGGCAGAAGACTATGTTGCTTGCTGGATAGAACTCACTCTTGATGGAGAGACATGCCCAATGATCAGCAATGTGGTCCTGATGACGAACTTCCGCTATTCGCTTGATGGACGGTTCGTCACGATCCGCAAGATCGATGGAAGTGATTGCCCATGAACACGTCTCAAGAACATCTGCGACCGCCGACCACGAAAACTGTGGAATCGCCGAGAGGGAAAAGCTTGTTGCTGATCTTCGGTGTTCGATACATCCTCTGGTCCGCGCATCATGAGACAACAGACGATGCCTATCTGCCAGAACATCTGCACCAATCAACGCCCGCATCACGGACACTGTGCAGCAAGTTCCGATCGACGACAACCGGCATGTAGTTGAAGGGCATTGGTCCTAACGACTACAAGTGGGACTCGATCAGGCGAAGGCTGTCCTCGATGCAGCAAGCCGTCGAGCCGACACCGATTGCTGCCTGGTCTTGGCCTGCCTATTGGGGGCATTGAAAAAACATGCTTGAGATGCGAGAGAGGGCTGGAGCCAGGGATGCCATCATCACGGCCGTCCTGGACGTCCTCTGTCGAGAAGGTGTTCGAGAGGCGGAGATCTCAAAAGTGTTAGCAATAGCAGGAGTGCCAGAGTCTGTCTTCTATGAACAATTTCAATCAAAAGAAGATCTCGTCTCAGCATTTCTGAAAGATCGCCATGCAAGCTGGATGCGCCGGTTTGAGAACGAGATCGAGGCAAGATACGAAGCCACGGGAGGCGGTCTGGAACTCATTGCTGACGTTTTACAGGAGGGGTTTGAAGATCCGAAGTGTTTTGGCCTTGCCTTTATCCATATCGTTACCGAGGGCAGTGAACCTTTCGCAATCGCCAAAGAGCAGACGCAACATTTGAGGCGGTTTATTGAGCAACTGGCCGTAAAAATGGGTCTTCAGCATCCGGATATGGCCGCATCAGCGACTGTTCTTGTGATTGAACGGACAATCGCGCGCACTCTGATGACTGGAAGTCTGGTGGAGACTCAAACTGCGCGGCTGCTCTTTCAGTGTCTTCAGCACGCTTAACGAAGGCGGACACACCGCTTAGGAAGCAAGAGCGAATAGTCATTCAATTGCGATCGAAGAATTCCGATTGCGATGTTCTTGAGCGGGGTTCGTGTAACGAGGCCCTCGGCTCATCGCATGATCCAATTGGCCAGTAGAGCGATTTTGAAAGGCTGGCGTCGCCATTTTTCGACACTCACGTCTGGAACATCCCAAGGGTCTTAGAAAATCGTTCGTAATTAAGAGAGGAACGCACGACCAATACGCGACCTGATACGAAACCTGGCATGTTCGTTGAAAAGAAACGTTTACCAAAAACACGAGAAAGCCTCCCGAATGGGAGGCTTATGTTCAGAGTCTTGTAAGCTATTGATTCTAGATGGTGGCCAGAGACGGGATCGAACCGCCGACGCCGGCCTTTTCAGGGCCCCCTACCAATGGACCTAAGTGGCTTATAATCAGCGGACGCGATTGATACGAAAGACGTTAGAGTAGCACTCATTTAGGATTGTTTGGGATCATTTGGGATGGTTTCCTCCCCAGGTTGTTCCCGTATTGTTCCCCTCGAGCACTTCGATTACTCGCAATCCACGTGCGACCACGATCTGGGATGTACCTTGCTGCTTCCATCCAAACCTATGATGCCACAACTCCAGGTCGATATCCCGCCATCCCATGGCTGGTCGAACCGGGTCAGTGCTACCCTTCCGGGACAACGTTGGATGAGTGACTCGGGCTGACATCAACAGTTAGAGATCGCGTGGATGTCGTCGTTGCCCGAAGCCGGGTTAACAGGACACAAGCTAGTATTTCCCAGTGATTACGGTTGTAGTTTGCGGATCTGCATTTTTCGCATTTTCGTTTCCGTGGAATCGCCGCGCAGGCTTCGCTGCCCCGCTCCGAACTCCTTCACATCTCCTCGTCCCCATCAAGAAACTTCACTGAAGAATATGCTTTTTGATAAGAACCTTTGCATTCCTTAGGATGGCACTGGCCATCGTCGAGTCCGACGCAATTTCAG
This sequence comes from uncultured Acidobacteriaceae bacterium, assembly GCA_963737035.1. Classification (GTDB taxonomy): domain Bacteria; phylum Acidobacteriota; class Terriglobia; order Terriglobales; family Acidobacteriaceae; genus KBS-83. The sequence continues at coordinate 373,024 of CAVTRJ010000005.1, forward strand.
CAAGCGTCACAGCTCCCACAAGCGTGCTGACAATGCCACTCGCGGTGATAAGAGCACCGCGCCTGGTCTGATCAGTTAGATGATTTGCAATGAGCTGAACAATGCGCTGGTAGCCGTTAATAGCAACCGCCCGTACTTGTGGGTCTGAATGACGGAGTTCGGCACCCAGCATCGCAAGAGGGCACAGATAAGGCCTCTCTCGAACTTGCGATTGCCCCAAATACACGGAGATAATCCTTTCAACGGCCTGCGCCGGCGATTTCCCTACTGTTTCGCTCTGCAACATTTCAAACGCATGATCGAATGCGGTATGGCTTGCTTCAGCGATCAGCCGGTCCTTCGATCCGAAATGCCGATAGAACCCTCCCGGCGCGAGACCTGCCCCGGCCATAATGTCGCGCATCCCTACTGTTTCCAGGCCCTTATCCAAAAACATCTTTGAGGCGGTCGAGAGAATTCGTGCTTTGGATTCGGATGTCTCGGCTCGTGATTTTCGCATTCGTCTCCTCAAGTAGAAATTTTGTTGCTTTTAGAGTACGCGCGTACTCTAAAATATGACTAGAATTCTGGACCCCATTCGATTTCAGAGGATTAAGGTCACCCATATATGGATACGGCCGCCACAATTCCGACCGTTTGGGCTCAACTTGCGGAAAACATGTATCTCAAGGATTCGCCTACGGCGGAAGTGTGGATGTCCGAGCGTGCTTCGTTCCGGTTTGGAAGGTTTCGGAGCAGCGAAGGACTTCCAGACGTTGCGCGTCCGGTGGTTGGTGAGCGTGGCTACATTGTTGCGTTGCAACTGAAATCCATCCCTTTTATCGAGCAATTCCTCGGCAACAAGAAGGTATCCAGTGGTTCTTACCCGATTGGGGCCGTGAATGCGATCGACTTACAAGACGAACCCGGAATCTTCCTCCAGAATCCCTTCGACGCATTGGTTCTGTATGTCACCCAGGCTGATCTGGATGAAGTTGCCTATGCCCATCGGGCGCCCCGAGTGGAGCAGCTGGTTTGGCCGCATGGGAAGTTTGATCCGGTCGTCTACCACCTGGGAAAGTCGTTTCTCGCTTCGCTGGAGGAACCCCATCACGCTTCCAAGATTTTCCTGGATCATGTTTTGTATGCCTTGAACTCTCATGTTGTCTGCTCTTATAGCGGCGTGACACTCTCGGCTGCGCAGTTTCGAGGTGGGCTCTCGTCCGTGCAGATGCGAAGGGCAACCGAGTTATTGGAAGCTCATCTGGACGGCGATATTGCCCTCCAGCAGGTCGCGGAAGCATGTAAATTATCCGTAAGCCACTTTGCCCGTGCCTTCAAACAAACATTTCGCACGCCCCCTTATCGGTGGTTGATTGAGCGCCGCGTAGATAGGGCCAGGGATCTGATGAAGAATTCGCGGCTACCCCTTGCCGACATCGCCATTCGATGCGGATTTGCGGATCAATCCGCGCTCAACCGCTCCTTCAAGCAGATTCATGGCGTAACTCCCGGGACCTGGCGGCGCGGACAACGCGCGGCAGCATAGCCCCGCTGGCCGATTCTCGCGCAACATTCAAGCAGGAATCGCCAACTTTTGGCGGTTATCGTCTAGAGGTTCCACTCCTCCAAACCTAGCCTCAAAAGAGTGCAGGATACCGAACGTGAGATTGGCCACAGGACAATGTGGCTGTGCCCCTTCGCTGGGGCCCTACGGACTCTAGCTGAGCCATTTCAAGTCCTGCACGGATCTTCCCCACATCAAGGAGAAAAACAATGCAGGCATCCAGGTTTGTTCGGATTTTGGTGTCGACGTGTGTCGCACTACTCGCAATGATCGCTCCTGCCGCCAAGGCGACGGGACAAACACCAACCTCCCAGGGAGCAAGAACGGTACTCCTGATTCACGGGGCATGGGCGGACGGTTCGAGCTGGTCGAAGGTGATTCCATTGTTAGAGGCGAAGGGCCTTCATGTTGTCTCTGTTCAGATTCCGCTGACATCCTTCGTCGACGACATTGCAGCAACGCAGCGGGCCATTGCTCTTGAGGACGGCCCGGTATTGCTGGTCGGGCACTCGTACGGCGGAGCTGTCATCACCGAAGCTGGCAATGATCCCAAGGTGGCCGGACTCGTCTATGTGTCGGCCGTGGCTCCGGATAATGGCGAATCGACACTTGGTCTGATTTCGAGCGTTGCAACACCGATCGGTTCAGAGCTACGTCCCGACAAAAGTGGTTTCCTCAAACTGACTCCGAAGGGAGTTGCGGAGGATTTCGCCCAGGACCTCTCCGCCAAAGAGATTGAGGTTCTGACCGCGACGCAGGTGCCGGTTAGCGTTGCCGCAATGAAGGGAGAGGTTACGACTCCAGCCTGGAAGTCGAAACCCTCCTGGTACATCATCGCCGCAAATGACCGCGCAATATCACCCGATCTCGAAGCGGCTCAGGCGAAGAAAATCGGAGCGACAACCTCCACAGTCACATCGAGCCACGTAATCATGCTGGCGCAACCCTCGAAGGTCGCCGCTGTGATCTTCGATGCCGCATCAAAGGGCGGCACGAACTAGAGACGCGCGAATCCGAGCCCCGAAACGCGTTGGCAGAACCTTCCGACGTACGCGGTGAAGAACGAAGAACACGAAAAGGAGAATTTGTGAGAATAGGAAAACTAATCCGGGAAGTGGTGAGCGCCGGGCTTCTGCTGACGGCAGGATTCCATAGCGTCGTTGGCTATGCCCAACAGAACCCAGAGTCAGCACCAGACAATTCGCATCGTGGCGGTGTCAAAAACATCGTGCTGGTGCACGGAGCATGGGCCGACGGCTCAAGTTGGTCTAGCGTGATTCCTCTGCTGGAGAAGGATGGATACCATGTGATTGCGGTGCAGCTTCCTCTTTCCTCCCTCGCAAAAGATGACGCCGCAACGGAGCGTGCAATCGCGCGCATCACTATGGCACACCCAGGTCCAGTACTTCTGGTTGGACACTCTTATGGAGGCGTAGTCATCGGCGACAGGCCGGGGAACGATCCCAACGTCGCGGGCCTTGTCTACGTTGACGTGATGACAGAGTTGGGCTTTGCTGACCGGGAAGAGTTCGCTTAATGGATGGGGAAGCTTTCAGCCCCTGGAATCGCTGAACAGGTTGCGGAGGATGAGGGACGGTTTCTTGATCGGTCAAGAACCAGGGCCTATGTCGTCCAGGAGTATGCAACCGTAGTTTATGAAGAACGTACGTAAGTACCTCAGGTTGAGCTAGGAGACGCCACGGAAATCAACTCGGGGGGGGTACCGATTTAGGATGGTCGGGCGGAAAGAGGATGAGATTCGGCTCCTGCTTTCACTTGCACCCCAATATAGAATTGAGCTTCTTCTACCCGTCGACCATTCAGAGAAGTAAGCAAATCAAATCGACTATCCAACCTCGACAGGGCCTATGCGCGCGCCTGATGCCGAGAATCGCATGTATCGAAGCGGGCAGATACGCAATACGAAGAAGGCACATGAATCGAAGAAAGTTTCTTTCCATCTCAGCACTCGCGGCAGCCGCTGAAGTGTCCACTCTCGGAGCCTCCAACCGTCCGATTGTTCTACCTCCCAGCGGCGTTGTGCAGACCGGCGGAGCGCGTCGAATAGACATCGGCGGAGGCCATTGGGTCTGGACAAAGAAGGTAGGCGATGGAGCAACAAAGGTATTGCTGCTCCATGGTGGCCCAGGAGCAGATCATCGGTATTTTGAATGTTTTGAGAGTTTCTTGCCGCCAAATGGAATCGAGTTCTATTACTACGATCAACTCGATTCCACGAATTCAGATAAACCGAATGATCCCCGACTGTGGACAATTGAGCGCTACACGCAGGAGGTTGAGTCTGTCCGGAACGGGTTGGGATTGGAACATTTCTATCTACTCGGTCACTCCTGGGGCGGCGTATTAGCAGTCGAGTATGCACTAGAGTACCAACATCATCTGAAAGGTCTCGTGATCTCAAACATGGCGGCCAGTACCGCGTCGTTCGTGAACCATGTTCAAAAGATACGTGCCCAATACCCTAAAGATCTCCAAGAAACGCTTGCGCGCTATGAGAACAGCGGTCAAACCGATGCACCGGCATATCAGGAGTTGTTGATGGAGAAGCTCTACAAGCAATTCATCTGTCGTCTTGATCCGTGGCCGGACCCGTTGGAAAGAAGTCTTGGTGGGTGGAATCAACGCGTATACAACGCCATCCAAGGCCGTAGTGAATTCGAGGCTACGGGCGTCATGAAAGGTTGGGACCGATGGGAAGACTTGCATCGGATTCAGGTACCCACCCTTGTGTTGGGCGCCCAGTATGATGAGATAGATTCCGCCGATCTTAAGCGAATGGCAACGTTGATGCCTAAGGGACAATCATGGATTTCGGCTACAGGAAGCCACTTCGCGATGTACGACGATCAACGAAACTACTTCCGTACCCTTCTAAGATTCCTCCGGAGTTGAGCGCTGGCGTCCTACTCAGCGTGACTTGGATCTGACGGCTATCTCGTAAGCGTGCGGGGCAACGACAAGAAATGTGAGCAGGATAACGATAAGGGCAAGGTGAAAGGTCTCGTTGGTTATGCCCGCCGCAACTTCATGGTTCCGATTCCGCGTTTCAACAGTTGGGAAGCGTTCAACGCGCATCTGGCTGAGCAGTGCTGCAATCGCCGAAAATGTCGCCTGCGCGGGCACACGGAGACGATCCGGGAGCCCTTCGTGCGCGACCGGGTCGCGATGCTGCTGCTGCCGGCGGCGCTGCATGAGGCCTGCGAAAAGTCTCCATGCGGGTCACTTCTCTGTCGCTGGTGCGCTATCGCAGCAATGACTGCTCAGTGCCGACCTCCTATGGCCATCGCGAAGTCCTGGTGAGGGGGCCACGTGCATGAAGTGGTGAAGATCAAGAGCGGTCGATATCTACGACTCGAGCGCGCATAAAGGAAAGTGCCCTCAAGAGCCACCCGAGCCTTGGTGCGTCGTGAATCTACGGTATTTAGAACACCAAATAGAGAGATTGCGACGAGGATCACATCGAGCCGAACCTTCAGGGTTCAGGCCAGCGGCGCCGGCACGTCGATGTTGATTCCGATTTCGAAAAATAGATGTTGGAAAAGTCCCGAATGCAATCAGTGGCAGCATGGATCGGTTTCTGTAAACCCGCCTGCATATCTCGAGCGTTGCGCGCAAGCCATCTCTGTGCTGTTTGAAATTAATCATCTTTCCATCAGCGAGAACATTAGACGGGGAACAATACGGGAACATCGTCGATTCAATGACCTCAGAGGTTTTATCGGGTCACTTTATTCTAAGTTGTTGATTCTAAGTGGTGGCCAGAGACGGGATCGAACCGCCGCCGCCGGCCTTTTCAGGGCCCCCTACCAATGGACCTAAGTGGCTTATAATCAGCGGACGCGATTGATACGAAAGACGTTAAAGTAGCTCCGATTTAGGATTGTTTGGGATCATTTGGGAT
>CAVTRJ010000006.1:0-214507 GCA_963737035.1 uncultured Acidobacteriaceae bacterium
CGCCAAGTCACTCACCGACACGTAAGACGAAATTCACTTGTCTGTATAGTCGGCATCTCGGACACAACGCCTGCGCAAGCAGCCATACGAGTCGGCGAGCCGATAGCCTCGTCTGCTTTTTCAGCTTTCCTTCCTTTGAAGGATAGCCACGATACCGTGGCGCCAATGAGGACGACGGTTAAATCCAATATGCAGAGCCTCCCAAATTTGTAATCGGGGAGGACTCTCCATATCCCAAAGTGGTCAATAACGTACTTTTCGAACCTCCACCAAAAATTGAATGCTGCGAGCCCGAGAACAACACGCGCGATCCACGGCAATACCCCAAACGTGATTTCGCATCCCTTTACTTTTCCTCATCCAATTTACCGTAAGATTTGAAATCATTTTAAGTCAAGTCTTTTGGATGATTCTCGTGTTGAGAACGGCGTCGGGAGGGGTTTCCTGTGACGATCGGCGAGCTATCAGAGAACAGCGGTCTACCCGCATCGACCTTGCGCTATTGGGAGCGTGTCGGCGTGCTACCAAAGGGAAGCTGCGTCGGCGGGCAACGACGTTATCCATCCGAAGTCGTCAAGATGGCGGCTGTTTTAAAACTCGCAAAAGCGTGCGGGTTTTCACTGCCGGAGATGCGCCGATTTATGGTTGGATTCAGCCCGAAGGCTTCTCCATCAGAACGTTGGCGGACGTCAATCCGCGAACATCAAGCCGTTCTGGAAGCTCAAGTCGCTCGACTGAACACCATGCGACGCCTGTTGCAGCAGGTTCAGCAGTGTCAATGCGCTGACCTGAACGAATGCGGCCGCATCGCATCTTATTTGGTGCGCGGACAAGGCTCTGCGGAATGAAGCAGGGCTTCCGAAATGAGAAGTACCCGAGAGCGTCGTCCTGCGATGCCTAACGGACGATGTAGATTACATGGCGACCTGAGTACCGGGCACAAGACAACAGAAGGCCGGCACCCCAGCGCATCAGAACGCTCTCGCGATCACCCGTCTCTCGATTCAATCTAACGATGGCTGAAAGGTTTGCCGGGGCCACGTTCCAACTTGGGCCAAAGTCGGGCAGGGATGGGGCCGTGGACCTGAAAATGTTCCGCGATTCTCTGCTTGTCTGAGCGCCGGACATATCTACCGCACATTGATTTTGACCTTCATCTCACTACAGTCCGCACGCAGTAGATGCCGCGTTTAGTAGCTTCACGCAGTGCTGCTCGAACAATCGAATTGTGATATCCCATCAGCCTGCCGTTGGGGTGATCAGCTCGAAAGCGCGTGGGACTCTGATATTCGATCAGGTGCAGATCGGATGCGTTGCGTTGCGCTTCGTCCACGATTCGACACGCCTCTTCTATTGCCGCTTTCGAGATCATGCGCTTTTTCGAATTGCCTCGATCACCAATTTGGCAATCGTAACCGAATCGGAGATCGCGGAACGGACGCGAGGACTTACTCTGGACCTGTGGTGATTCCACACGCCAGCTTTTATGGCCGCAATGAGTCCTGCAATAACGGCGAAGGTTCCCGCTGATTTGTGTCCACCTGAACCGCGGGCGCCGCAGACCGCGTGCCAGTGGCGATAGGGGCGGCGTGTTGTTTCAGTCCATCAGTGGCGTCCTTGTAGCACGCGCATGATCTCCCATGAGGGCTGACCGAGGAACACCTCAGTCGACACGATGTACGAGCGCCGCTCGAGACAGACCGGACACTTCACGGTCACGGAGCCGATCATGGGCTCAACGGAAATCGGAACGCATCGCTTACAGCCTTTGCAGCGCACGACCTGCATTCGATTTCGTTCGGGAACTGGCACGGTCAGCCCATCGCCTCGTGCTTCCACACCTGTGGCAGGGATCCGATAAACACTTCTGACGGCCGGTAGACCTGCTTTGCTCCGCAGACGTTACAGGGCACGCGTGCGGGCAGGAACGGAACTCCGCGTGTCAGGCTTGGGATCTGCGCTTTACAGGCTTTGCACCTGACCAAAGCTTGGCGTGTTCGAATCAGGATTGGCATTCCGGAAGCCTAGCGCCAAAACCTGTGGAAAGGCAAAGAAAAGGCGAAGACGATCTTTTCGGAATCGCGGGGGCTAATCGAGGAAGTAGCCGATCTGGGTGAGGGTCTCCTCACTGATCTCAACCCCAGGCAAATTGGCGCCCTTTGGGGTGTAAATTCCCGTCTCGAATTTCTCAATCACCGTTGAAGGCAGGTCGGTCCGTCGCAGCATACGCTGCAATGAATCGCTGGTTGTGGTGTAAGAGTAGTCTCCCGGCAATAAGCAAGAGGGTCGAATGGTAAGCAGAATACCGTTCTCAGGGAGATCTGAGCCTTGAGAGACCGCGCGGGCGTTGAGATTCATTCGCATGATGCAGTGAGCGTGTCACGTCTCCGCATCGGTGCTAAATCACCCAGTCGGGTCAGCGCCATCCGGCAGGTATGTGCCTATGGTTACCAGAGCGACATCTGCGAGGCGCAGATCAGCGGCAGCCAATCTGTCGTATCTTTCGCCTCTGTCAAGCCCTACCATTTGCGGACGCTTTTCCACGTTTCGGCACGGCGCTATCCTCCGCGCATGGGTGGCCACGGACGAAGACAGCCGGAGACGAGAATGGTTCCAGTGCTCGTCTGTCGCGCCTGTGGTGCGCTTACGTCGACCGCTCGTCTGAGCTACTTTTGCGATCGCCTTCTCTGCGACCACTGCGGCGCGCAGAACTCACAAGACTGCGTGCGCCATGTCGAGGCCCACGACATCTGCATCCACTTCGTCACGGACGGCGCCTGCTCCGTCCAAGCGATGGATCTTACCCTGCGCCGCATGCTGGGCCCGCGGGTGCCGGTCTCCAGTGCGGAAACACTACGTCGTCTACTCGCCTACCTGGGCGCCTTGCCTGAAGCGCTCAGAGAGTTCGACAAATGCCGCGAGAGTCTCGGCAAAGGAAATGTGCGCATCACCCTCCAGCCTGGCCGAAGGAACTTGCTGCGACTGCGGCTATAACTGCCCTCGCTCTCAGCGGTAACCCACTCGTACCAACGAATGCCCAGGTTTCTGCTCTGGGCCTGCGAGAAGGCCGTCTCTGCCTTTGCTTTCTCCGTGCGCGCGATCAAGCGAATGCGATCTTCGTTCATTTGCGGGAGGGAAGCTCGAAGCCGTTTCGCAATCTCTCCCGACCGTATGCCCTTGTCTCCGAACGATGATAACTACGGCTGCTAGAACAGCTTCAGGTGCCCTCGCCTGACACGCGGCGTTGGTAGAGCGCAAGCAAGATTGCTGCAGCGGACGCAGAAAAGACTGAGTAGTCAAGCGGCGATTTGAGGCCGAAAGAGATTGCCATGGCAATCCCGAAGAGTATGAGCAGAGCCGCGCTGGCGAGGCTTGTCCATCTGGGCCATATGCCAATCACCAATAGAAGGCCAAGCACAAGTTCGGCGATGGTGGCAGCCCACGCGAGGAACGGGATCGTAGGGGCGGGCATGAAGGAGTTCACCTTCGCCGTGTAGCGAACGAAGCCATTAAAGTTTCCGTAGCCGACATTCCTGCCTCGCCATAAACCGAAGCGATCGGCGATTCCGGAGAGAAAGGCAGCCCCCAGCGCAATCCTTGCATAGAAGACGGCCAGCTTCTCCCACGTGCGCGAATCAGCGTTAATGGCCACGCTGCGCCGTGCCGTTGGGGATGCGCGCTGATGCTTGTTATTCATGCTTGGCCGGTTCCCTCCGCTTGCTCTCCGGCATTTCAATAGAGAGAGGAGCGGAATGATCGCAGATGAAGGTCGCGAGGAAGGTTGCCGGTTCCGTGGAGCTTGCATTCGCGGAGACAAGATGGATGCCATTAGGGGCCTCGTAGAAGCTATCTCCAGCCTTATAGATGGACTCTTGACCGCCCTTCACCTGCATCCTCACTGCCCCACGAATCACATAGCCAATGACCGGACACGGGTGGCTGTGCGGTGCGGAAAAATTACCCGGCGCATATGTCACCTCGACCGTGGTTATCTCAAGATGGGAGCCGTTCAGCCGAGGCAAGGTTTGAGAAAACGCTGTTCGAGAGCGGGCACCAAGATGCGAAGGAGAAGGACCGCCCGCAGCCGGATTTCGACTCTGCGCAATGGCCCACGACGAAGCTACTAACAAACTGAGGCTTACGATTCGATTCTGCATGCAAGCAGGTTACCGAACAGTCGTACCGTCGAATAGGACCACTTGCGGTCAATCGGCTTGTACCACTTATTATGCCAAAACAAGCAACTCCATTTGACCTGTTGCTGCCGCCGCGCGAGGCTAAAACGCCAGCCTACCGCTGGCGGTATCTGTCCTTGGGAGACCGGCCAAAGAGACGAGTGTGCAAACCCCTGTAAACATCGGTTTTGTGCTGATTCCATTTCTCTGTGCAGAAGGCTGAGCAATAGAAAGGCCCCACAGAGGCGACCTGTGAGGCCAAGTCGTAAGACGGTGCGCTTGCCCTATTCCTTACCTCGTTTGAATTTGTGCTGACCTGGGTGTTTGCGCTCGAATGTAACGCCTCTTTCGAACCCTCGTGATCTATGCGGTCCACATTAGGGCGGGGCGTATCCCATCCGCCGCGCCAATCGTAGGGAATATTCGGCCAATGCCCCTATCTGGATCAACTTTGAAGACTGCGATCCGTGGCTCTCTTTCGCTCGTGTCCACGAATATGAGATAGCCATCTTCTCCGGCTTGGCAACTCAGATCCATATCGGGGACAGAGCCGATCGAGATTGCCACCCCGCCGGACTCCGCTTCCGCGTGGGGTTCATATCCAATCGCGATGCTTGGGACCTCCTTCACGTTTGAAACTGCCTCCGCCCCTGTCCCAACTGCGACGGATGCAAAGCTGCCGGCGCTCCCGTTGACCTCCCTCCTGCAGCGTGTCCCCACGGATAAGGCGGCGCCCATGTAACTGTCTTCAGCGGCATCGACGACCGAGCGGCTGTCCTCTCCAACCGCAACCGCGATTGGATCCTGACCTTGGACAGCGGCAAGACAGTTTTTCCCATGCTCCACGATCTCGTTGACCGCGGCCGGCATGGCGCTGACCTTCGCTGATTCCTTGGCTGATATATGGGGTGCTGAAACGCGACGACGGGCTGCCGCTACACTTGATGAAGCCATGATGCCTCCTTATAGGCATTGAGGTTAGCGTCCCGCCGGTGTTTCTAGCACCTTCGGGACGCGTCTAACCTTCGCCCATTTAGGTCAGCAGGTCAATAGAAAATGTGGGGGATTCCGTGGGGATAACGCAGGGTATGGGAGAGTACGGTATGGAAGAGAAGAATCGGGAATGACAGCACCAATGCTGGCTAAAGAGCACATCATGGGAAGCAGTAGTAAATCAGAGGACGCCGAGACCGTATGCTTCGGGACCAGGGGGTCGGAGGTTCGAATCCTCTCTCCCCGACCAATCAATCAATCGCTTAGCGCAATCCAGAATCCCATAAGGAAGCCGCCGTAGCGAATACTGTAGCGGGTGACTGCTGTTTCGCTTGTTCCCCAGCTCAGCGCGCAATATGTGCAGTGTCTATGACAGCTCCGATACCCGCCATCTCCTCGGCGAGGATTTAGGGATCACACTGAAGATCCGTGAAACCCAACGTTGATCGGAGGTGACTGTCCGCCGACTTTCGGCGTCATCGTCCAGCGTCATCCCGAGAAACTTCACTTCCGCAACTCACCTCCAGGATCGGTGATGATCGCAGGGGTATTTCGCTCTACTATCTCTTGAACGTACGTTGACATTACAAAGAGGGACGATCATGACGGAGCCGAAGATCTCAGTATGTATCGCAGCGTACAAACCAACATTCCTCAAGGATGCGATCGACAGTGTTCTCGTTCAGAATCATGAAAACCTCGAGATTCTCATCGGAGATGATTCTGGCGGTGCCTGTAAACAGGTCGTCCAGTCCTATACAGATAAAAGAATCCTCTATGTACCGAATTCGTCGCGGCTGGGGTATGCCGGCAACACCTGGAAGCTGATTCAACTTGCTACCGGAGATTACGTCTCCCTTCTGCAGCACGACGATGCGCTCAACACCGGATTTTTCGAGACGATGCTTTCTGCCTTCGATGGACATCCGAATATCGGCGTAGTTCTGTGTGGCTCGTTTGACGCGACGGATGTTGTTCGCACACGGCCGTCGACTCTGCGCAACGGCATGATCGAGGATCCCATCAAGGCGCTCATGAGCAATCGCACAAGAATGGTCTTTCTGCCATCCTCCACGTTACTCAGGACAGAAGCTGCCAAAAGTTATCCTTGGCCCGACCACGGAGTGGCGGATATAGCGATGTATGTGGCACTGGCACTCAAGGGATGGAAATTCTGGTATTGCAGTGAACCGCTAGTGAATTACCGCATTCACAGTGAACAGCTCAGTTCCAATCCTTTGTCACATCGCGACTCGCTCGTAAAGCTCTGGTCGTCATTCAGTTTCGAAGATGTTGAACATGAGGCTTTGAGAACGCGGCTCCTGTCAAAAGCCCACTTCAGTCGAGCCGGGTGCCTCATCAAAGCTGGTCAGGCGTCAGGAGCGCGTGCTGATCTGGCTCGGGCAAGAAACCTGTCTCCTCGGATAGCTGGAAAGAAATGGATTGCTTTGTGGATGATGAGCTATCTGCCCTTTCTGGTATCTCCGGCTACGTCGGCCTGGCATCGGCTGCGCAATCCCCAGGCCAGGAGACACGAGGGATTCTAGCGTTCGGGTCGGCAAGCTCTCTTCACTGAGATTCCTATTGAGCTTCTGCGCATCGGCGCTGAACGGTTTCCGGCGTGGTTCCCTTTTAGCTAGGAGCGCGGGGAGAGCAATCTACGGAAAGTCACTACGTCAGTTTATTAATTCGATACCTCTACTTGCAGCGGCGTGGAGAGCAGGTCACCATAGCGGTTAATCGGTTTGATGTTTAGCTTCAGGGTCGGAACTACAGAGGGCCTAGGCACATGAAATCCTATAAGGATAGTGACTGAGTACTTCTTACGTGGATGCACTCGGGTGCCGTTCCTGTTCGCTTACGAGCAAGTCTGAGGCAGGGATGAGCGGCTTCGTTGGAACGAAAAGCAGGCTCCAGCAGTCTTGCAGATTGTAAAGAGTTGGGCACGACTTACAATTCTTTCATTTTCGAATCAGTGGCAATGATTTAAACTGTGTGCCACATCAACTCCATCGCATACAGATTTCCGCTTCTGATAATCGGGCCGCAGCAAGGTTTTCGGTCGAGGGGCAAGTTTATCAATTTGTTACGTTGATGCGGTCGGATTTTCCATCTGCATCACTTTCGTAAAAATCTCTCCGGGTAACCAGCAGGGTGGAGTCTATGGTGACGACTTTGGCGCTCAGCAGCATGGGAACCGCGAAGGAAGCCACGATGCGCGGCTTTGTCGAAGCCATGTTTCGCCACCGAGTGCGGTTTCTGATGGTGTTCGGAACCGTTCTGCTTTTAGCCATGCTCTATATCTTCTTCGTGCCGAAGAAGTATGAGTCGGACATGAGTCTGATTGTGGAGAATGCCCGAAAGCCGGAGATCCTGAGTGCTGAGCCTGTCACCGGAACACAGGCGCTGGTCAATCAGGTGACCGAGGAGCAGGTCTACTCTCAGATAGAGATTCTGGGCAGCGCAGACGTTCTCGATGAGGTGGCCGATCCTGGCTGGCGGAGTGTACCCCTGACGTCGCATTCCGCCGAAGACCAGCTCAAGCACGAGAGTAAAGTCAATCGCCTTCGCAAGCACCTGGAGATTGCAGCGGTTCGCAAATCCAATGTGATCGATGTGAGTTACAAGGCGAACGATCCGCGCGACGCCACGACGACGCTGCAGCGGATGATGAGTGTCTTTCTTGCCCGGGAAAAGATCGTGTCGGAACCTGCGGGTGCTTCTCAATTCTTCGAGTCGCAAGCCCAGCATTCCCAGAAAGAGTGGGCGGCCGCCCAGCAGGAGCTCGCCAGATTTCAGCAAGCTAACCATATCGTTTCAATTGGCGACAGCGAGACAAACCTGCAGAAGGCGATCGCCGATGCGCAGGTCCTTCAGAGGGCAGCAGACGCGGAGATCAGTGAGGTTGGGCAGCGGCTCCGGGCAGAGTCCCGGGAACAGGCTGGAACGCCGATCCGGCGGCAGACGGTGCAGCGCGTCGTTCCCGCGTCTGGCTCTGTCGACCAGGTGAATACACTGCTGGCGCAGCTTACGCTTCGGCGCGCCCAGCTTACGACAGAGTATCTGCCCAGCGATCCGCTCGTTAAGCAGGTTGATTCACAGATCGAGCAAGCAAAAGTTCAACTGGCGAACTCGAAGGCGCTCCAATCTGTGGAGGTGTCGACCGATGTGAATCCCAGCTGGGAGATCCAGGACCAGGCCGTGTTCGCCGACAGAGCTCACCTGCAAGCGGCCAAGGCTCGCCGGGGCGAGATCGACGGGCAGGTGAAGTTGCTGGAGCAACAGTTGAAAGCCACGGAGAGCGCTACGTTGACATACGCTTCGCTCCAGCAAAAGGTCTCACAGCTCGAAGCAAACTATCAGCTATATATGCAGAAGCGCGATGCGGCGCGAATCTCGGAAGCGATGAATGAGCAAGGACTGGTCAACATCGGCGTCGCTCAGTCTCCAAGCTTTTCCTTGTCTGCTGTTCGGCCCCGCCCATTCATCGACTCCATTCTGGGCTTGTTCACCGCCGTACTCATGGCGTGGTTCGCGGTTTACCTGGCAGAGTCTGCCCGTCGGACGATTACCAGCCATGCCGAGCTGGAGTCCGCGTCGCGCTATCCCGTGCTCGCCACCGTGGGATTGCATGCAGGGTACAAGCGCCATCCTGTTGCGTCACAGCCACTTCCCCCGGTGGCTAACATTAGCTTGCGACGTAGCTCCGGAGGGCGGTCCTAGTGGTAGTCCGCGTAAAAATGCGATTCACATCGACCCGCAGCGCAGAGTCAAACGAAAATGGGAACAGGAACTCTCCCTACCTTGGACTGATCTATAGCGTCTTCCAATTGCCTCGTGACGCTGTCGATGGCATAGCCATCGCAGTCACCGCGCCGAACCGGGGTGCAGGCACAAGCTTCATCGTGAACGCACTGGCGGCCGAACTTGGAAGCTATCCTGCCAATCGGATACTGCGCGTAGATTTGTTTACCTTGGCGAACACTCTTCGCTCCGGCGAAGATGTTTTGCAGATGACCGTGCCCAGCGTGCATCCGAGCATCTTTCACCTTCGCTCAAGGATTGACGCCGCCGACATAGATTCCTCCGCATACTGGCATGCGAGTGCGGAACACCGCCGAGAGTGCATCGACCGCCTTCGCAGTCGCTTTCAATATCTGCTTTTCGATTGTCCCGCCGTGCTTACCAGCAGCGATGTCTTGGGCGTTGCCTCGCTGGTGGATGGGGTGCTCCTCGTCGTCGAAGCGAACCGGACCACCAGTGCGCAGGTCTCGCAGGCGGAACGTGAGATCGAGGTGGCTGGCGGGCGGCTCTGCGGAAGCATTCTAAACAAACGCAAGAGTCCACTCCCAGAGTGGGCGCAACGCAGATTGTGAGGCTACGATGCATCGTTGGAAAGTTTTCGTCGTCGCGATGATCGCCTGTGCGGGCTTCGGAGCACTCCATGCGCAAAAGCCCCCGGCTCTCGTTACTCGTAATGCTCCTCCGGTTGAATATAAGGTTCGGGTCGGCGACGTCCTTCAGCTCGACTTCCGTCTGAGTCCGGAGCTGAATCAGATTGCGACGGTTGATCCGGATGGAACCGTCAGTCTTCTTGTTGTAGGCCGCATTCCGCTTGAAGGACTCACGCTTCCGCAAGCGCGGGAGCTGATACTTTCGAAAGAATCCACGCACCTGGTAAATCCGGAGATCAACCTCCAGATCACCAACTTCCAGCGAGATTTTGTTGTCGTGGCTGGTGAGGTGTTTCTCCCACAGAAAATCGAGATGCGGGGCGACATGACCGCTCTGCAGGCCATCATGCAGGCCGGTGGCATCAAGATCTCAGGCCGCGAGACTCAGGTCCTTCTTTACCGGAGGGTAAACTCAGAATTCGCCGAAGTCCACAAACTCAATCTGCGGATAAAGGAAACAGCTCAACTGGATCACGATATGAAGCTGCAGTCCGGCGACTTGATCCTCGTGCCGCGCAACAAAGTGGAAAGCGTGTCGCGTTATGTGCGCATCGCCGGCCTCTCCTACAACTTCACGCCTCAGGCATACTGAAGGCATCCGTGATGGCGGAGACGGGAGATGCCAGATGACGAGGCGCCTGGATCACGCGAGCTTCGTATTCAGACAGACCATGGAAATTCCGCGATGCCTATTGTCCAAGGCCTAGAAGCGGTTTCGGCTACGGAACCTCCTGCGGCGCGGCCGGCAGCCAAAGCCCAGCGTGGCGTCAAGGCCATCGGCCAAACCATCTTTGCTCGCATCTTGATTCAGGCGCTGAATGCCGGAACAGGGATTCTCACCGCCCGCCTGCTGCTTCCCACCGGAAGAGGCGAACTCGCGGCGATCACTCTGTGGTCCCAGTTTCTTGCTGGGCTTACCACTCTCGGCCTTCCCAGCGCGCTGATTTATCACATCCGGAACCGTCCCAAACAAACAGGCGACTTCCTCGGCAACGCGCTGGTAGTGAGTCTGCTGCTCTCCTGTGTTGCCGGCCTGGTGGGCGTCTTTTGCATGCCCCATTGGCTACATCAGTATCCCGTTTGGGCGGTACATGCTGCACAGTGGTTTCTGCTTGTGACGCCCCTCTGCGGAACGGCATTGGTGCTTCGTGCCGCACTTGAGGCAAGCGGCGCGTTTACTTTGTCGAATCTGTCGCAATTGCTCAATCCGTCGGTCACGCTGGCGCTGCTGCTGTTTTTTCTGGTGATTCACCGCTTCGATACCATCACTGCATCCTGCGCTTATATTTTCGCCGCGCTCCCCGTCTTTGTCGTTCTGGCGTGGCACGCACGAACTCTCCTCGCCGGATCCCGCCGTCTCAGCCTCGCGACTTCCAAAGTGTTGCTCGGGTATGGGCTTCGCTCTTACGGCGTGGACCTGCTCGGTACTCTTGCGCTCCAGGTGGATCAGGTGATTGTGGTCAATTTTCTGAAAGCCTCTGAGCTCGGGGTCTACGTAGTCATGCTGAGCCTGTCTCGCGTGCTGAACGTCTTTCAGGCTTCCGTAGTTATGGTCTTGTTCCCAAAGGCGGCTGGGCGAAGCCAGGAAACCGCCCTCGCGCTCACCGCTCGGGCGGCTCGGGTCAGTACGCTGATTACGGGATGCTGTGCCGCTGCAGTGGCCTTACTTGGCCCTCTGCTGCTGCGCATTTTATATGGCCGGGAGTACGCAGATTCGATCGCTTCCTTGCGCATGCTTCTGGTGGAAGTCACGCTCTCGGGCTGCGTCTTCGTGTTGGCCCAGGCATTTATGGCTCTCGGGCGCCCAGGCATGGTCACACTGCTGCAGGCAGCAGGTCTCTCCATCAGCATCCCTATCATGATCGTTCTGGTCCCTCGCTGGGGCATTGCTGGTGCAGCTTTGGCGCTGCTCGTCTCCACCACTGCTCGCTTTCTGCTTGTATTAGCGAGCTTCCGCATAATTTTGAAGGTACCTGCCCCCAGCCTGATTCCGAAGAAACAGGACTTTGCAATCCTGTGGCGTGGGCTATCACAGTTGAAGCGAACGAGGGCAGCATGAGCGGATTAGGGACAGCAGATCGACGGGATCTGCTGACTGCCCGCATCGCACTCTCCGGCATGGTCCTGATTACCATCGCCGGGGTGCTCTCCCCTGTCGGCAAGCTGTTGATCGTTTTACTGCCGGCTCTCAGCTTCGGCTTGGCCATTTATCTGCACCGGCGACTTCCTGCTTACTACGTCGCTCTGGTGTGCTGGCTCTTCTTCTTGGTGCCTTTGGTGCGGCGCCTGATCGATTTCCGCACCTCATCGACGACTGCCTCGTTCGTGATGATCGCTCCTTTCCTGGCTTGCTTCGGCGGCTTAGCGATCTTTCGCAACAATTCTTCCGGGATGTGTCCTTCCGGACTAAGGCCCTGGCTATACGTCGTAGCTGCGGTTTTCTATGGCGCGGTAGTCGGCATTCTGCAGAATCCGCTGGTTGCCGTCGTGCAGGACATACTTGGCTGGACCGCGCCCATCTGTATGGCGTTGTATCTCTATGCTCAACGGGAGCATGCTCGCGAATTGCTAGGCACCCTTCGCTCCAGTTTTCTTTACGGCACACTGGTGATGGGTCTGTATGGCCTATATCAATTCTTCTATCTCGCGCCCTGGGATGCTTTTTGGATGGAGAACTCCGGCCTGAATTCCATTGGCCTTCCAGAGCCAATGCAGGTAAGGGTCTTCTCAACTATGAATTCACCGCAGCCCCTAGCGGAATTCCTGATCTGCGGTGTCTTTCTGAGTATGACCTCTACACGGCGCATCCGCTTTCTGGCTATACCGCTTGGCCTGCTGGTCACCGGACTTACGATGAGCCGGTCCTCCTGGATCTCCGGCTTCATCGGCATCATCATCATCAGCCTGGCGTTTACCTCGCGGCAGAGAATGCAGATCGTGGCCCTTCTACTTCTATGCCTTGTGCTGGTTGGCGGGGCATCGCAGATACCGGAGGTCAATCAGCTGATAACCCGCCGCTTGGAAAGCTTCGGCAACCTCCATGAAGATGCGAGCGTCAACGATCGCGTTGAAAGTCAGCGGCAAGCGATCGCCGCCTTCCAATCTTCACCTTTTGGCCTTGGGCTGGGGGCTGGCGCACACGCGAAGAACGAGGGGCCCAGCTACGGAGTGCCGCCGCAGAGTATCGAAATCGGAGACAACGGCCTCGAGCAAGTGCTGCTTTCTTTTGGATGGTGCGGAAGCATCATCTTCGTCATAGGTTTTGGCGGCGCAGTCTTCACCAGCCTGAGGGCATCCCGCGATCCGGAGCTGCTGTCCGTCAAAGCGCTGCTTATGGGCATGATCCTTCAGATTCCGGTCATGGGCGTTTTCCCGGGCGCCAGTGGTTTTCTTATCTGGTCAGCCATCGGCCTTTGTAGCTCATGGAATGGCTCTCTCTCGGTCGATGACCAGCGACCCTCGGTCGCAGTGGAGGGCTGGAGTCCGGGTCTCGTGCGGGAATCGTGATGGCTGCAGAGCGCCCGCTTCGCATTCTGCACCTGCTGAATAATCTCTCCGATCGCGGCAATGGCATCGTCAATGTCGCCGTCGACCTGGCGATGTGCCAGGCGCGCCATGGCATGGTCGTGGGATTTGCGAGCGGCGGTGGAGCCTATACCACCTTGCTTACCTCGGCCGGTGTTCAATGCCTGCTGGCTCCTCAAGCCGGCGCGGCCTCAGCTTCGAAGAACAGCCTGGGATTGTTGAAAGTACTCCGCCGCTTTCGGCCGGACATCGTGCACACACATATGCGTTCCGGACTCGCGCTGGTCTGGCCCTGGGCTCGATTGTTGAAAGTACCCCTGGTGATGCATCTGCACAACGTTCATGATCGCGACTATGGTCTGTCACGCCTGCCGCAACGCGTCATTGCCGTCAGCAGCTCTGTTCGATCCACGCTTGTCGAGCAGGGTGTATCAGCCGCACGTGTCTGCGTGGTGCTGAACGGCACACTCGGCTCCGAACGCCTTCCGCCAGTCCCAACTCCAGCAGTGTTGCATCGCCCTGCCATCGTCACTGTTGCCGGCATGACACAACGGAAGGGACTTGCCGAACTCATCCAGGCCTTTGCCATGCTTCCCGCCGAGCACGCCCAGACGCATCTTTATCTGGTGGGAGGAGGCGGCGAACAGCCCTGCTTCGAGCAACTGGCAAGCCGCTCCGGAGTCGGCGACCGGATTCATTTCGAGGGGTTTCAGTCCGATCCACGGTCTTATCTTGCATCCGCGGACCTCTTTGTGCTCGCATCCCGTCGCGAGTCCTTTGGTCTCGCCATCCTCGAGGCTCGGGCGGCCGGCTGCGCTATTCTCGCCACGAGCGTCGACGGCATTCCGGAACTGCTGGACCAGGGACGGTGCGGCGTTCTCGTCTCCCCTCACGACCCGGCCGCGCTGGCCGGGCAGATAAGCCGCATTTTGAAAGATCAGCACCTGCAGCAGACATTGCGGAAGGAAGCAACGCGAGGACTGGAGCGCTTTACCGTGGAGCGCATGTCATCCGATGTGCTGGCAATCTATATGGAGTTGCTGAGAGAAAAGAGACCGCAAGGCCCTCTCATCGCACCTGATCCTGCGGCTCCCATGGAGCCTTGAAAGCCTCGCGAAGATAGGTTGTGGAGGCGACACCCGGAACGAATGGATGTACCGGTAGCGCAGCGCGCGCTGCTATGCCCATTGCTGCGGCATCGCGCAGAGAGTAGTCGCTGGTCGCAGAGTTCATAAAAAGTGCGTTGTCGGCACCGTGAGCGCTCGGCTCCTGGTTCGCCTGCCACCAGGCGATGTCGTGAGCTGTCTGGACTCCGGGCTGTCCCGCGCCAACGTTGAACTGCCGCTTCACACCGGGATCGACTCTGTAGATATTTTGTTCGAATCTCATTCCAGGCAGTGATTCCTTACGGATATATAAGGTAAGGCCACCGTGCTGCGCGTTGTTGCTCGAATCGAAAACATTGTTGTGCACGGTCCAGTGATCGCAACCAACTTCTAATGTCGCCTCCGCTGCCCACACAGCTTCGATCGTGTTAAACGCCAGCGTCCCGTTTGGCGCACCTCCATTGCAGTCGAAGCCGTTATAGAGATGCTTGTTTGGAGTCGCTGTCAGGTCGTGAATCAGGTTATGCGTGATCACTGCTTCTGACGAGTTCCCGCCGGTCTGAATGCCATAGCCGTAGGAATACGCAATTGTGTTGCTATCGGCGACGGGATGAGTGCAACCGGAGATTCGCAGGTTCCCCTGGTTGCTGGTAAGGTAGTTACTTTCAATCACCGGCTGCAGGCAGCGCGGCCCGCGATCGGTCACAACCGAGATCCCGATTGAATTGTTGGTTGCGACGTAATTGTCGCGCAGCACGAGTCCCTCAGTCCCGCTGACCGAGATACCGTTCCGAGCGTAGTCCGCCATCTTCTGGCTATCGACCGAGCCAATGGCATTTCCCCCGATCACCCAGCCCTTGAGCGGACGGTCCGTGCTTCGGGAGGACGCAGCGACGTAGATCGAGCCTTCGCCTTGCATACCCGTTCCGGGCAGCACGTCGGTAGTGGTGTCGCCATTGTTCCAGAGGATGCTGTTCTGCACGGAGTTGTATTCATTGGTCATGTACAAGCCGCCCTGGTTTGGCGCAAAGACGCTAGCCACGATTCCCGATTTCGCCGCGTGAACGATCCGCAGCCCGTCAATGACAATGTGGTTCACTCCCTGCAGTTCGATACCGTAACGTCGCCGCGTGATCTGGATTGCATGACGTGAAGGATCACTACCGTCCTCGAGATGCACGTAGAGCAGCTTGCGATCTGTATCGAGAAACCAGCTTCCTGGTGCCCTGGCAACGTTGTCGACTCCCTTGCTCCGCTCGTCTGGAGCAAGATCCGCTGTATGGTACCAGTCGTCCGGCTCAATGCGGCTGGTTGCAGCGACATCTCTCATCGCCCCGAAGGTACGTCCCTGATGCGTCACATAGTCCCACATGTGATAAACGGTGTTGGGTCTCCACTCCCCTGAGAAATTCGGCTGCGGCTGGAGAGCTTTTGTTTCACGTGAATCCCCATCGACGAACACCTTGTAGACAGCGCCGGAAACCGGCGTCACGAATGTCCCGCCAGTCACGGCTTTCCATCCTGAGACCACATCCGCGCCATCGATGATAGGGAAGTCACCCGTTCCATAGCTGGTGATTGTGATCGGCTGACGGTCAGTGCCGGAATTGGGCACCGCCCCGGATAGGTTCGTGTTCGAGAGCTCCAACTGCTCCCGCCAACGGCAGCCCCGCCTGAGCTGGACGGAATCACCTGGCCGGAATCCTGCTTTCCGGGCATAAGTATTGACTGCCTCCAGATGCTGCCACGAGCTTCGCAAAGAACGGCCATCCGCACGATCGGAGCCATTGACGCAGTTCACGTAAAAACTGGCTGCATACGAATGCGCAGAGACCGAAAGGAGCAACATGGCGGTGGCTAGAGAAGGTGCTCGTGAGAGTCGGTCATCCGTTCTTGCTCTCAATCGAAATGCGCGCGGTGCGCTCAGACTTATCCTTCCGGCGGATCGGATGATCCTCATGACTTCAGAAATCATGCGAGACGGCTCCAGTCGCTGATGGGTGTGTATCTATCCGTCCACCAGTCCCTCATAAATTTTCGTCAGTTCGATAACACTCTGCTGTATGGTGAACCGTTCAACAACCCGCTGGTGTCCCAACATGCCCATCTGCCGCGCTCGTTGTTCGTCGGCAAGTAGTATGCAAATGGCCTCAGCCATTGCCGATGCGTCATTCATCGGGACCAGTAGGCCGGTCTTGCCATCGACAACGATCTCCGGTACGCCGCCGCCGTTCGTGGCAATCACCGGCTTTCCGCAAGCCATGCCTTGGACGATTACCTGACCGAAAGGTTCTCCGACGGTCGATGCGTGTACAAGGATGTCCAGAGATTGAATGGCGGCCGCAATATCATTCTGGAATCCCACGAACTCAACCATCTCCTCAAGCCCGTGCTCCTGCACCATGCGAAGCAATCTAACCTCATAATCGTGCTCGCGAAACAAGGCCGCCCCGATAATTCGGAAGCGTGTTCCGGGCCAGCGAGCGTGGACCTGCGCAGCCGCGTCGAGAAAGACATGCTGTCCTTTCCATGGACAGATTCGACCTACAAGGCCAACGATTTTTCGATTAATAGACCGTTCTTCGCCGTCGGACGAAGCTTGTACGGGCGATAGCGAGAACCTGGATAGGTCCACCCCGGAGTAGATCACCCCCGAGGGCTTGGCTTTCAAGTGCAAGGTACTCAGAGTCGCGGCTGAGTTTGCGACCACGTAATGAGGCAGAATCCTCGCTAGTTCGCGCATCACCCGGACCACATTGCGGGGAAGATAGTCGTCAGCGATGCGATCGCGAATGTGCCAGATCACCTTCCGCGACTGCAGCCGCCCTGCAATTCCACCGATTACGGAAGCTTTGAGTGAATTTGTGTGCAGCAGGTCAATCGCCTGCTCGTCCATGAAACGACGGACGTGGCCGAGGAAGCTGAGACTCGCCCTCATCGCCGGAAACTGCAGCAGACTCCGAAATCCTAAGGCATCCTTCCGGACGTGCACCACGCTTGCGTCCATCGGGATGACATGCACGGGGGCATATCCCGTCAACCGTTCTACCAGCGGCCCATCGGAGCCGAGCAGGACTACAGGCTCAACCCGTGTGCGATCCAGATGGCGAATAATGTCGGCTAGCGCGATCTCGCCGCCGCTCAGCTCGGCTGTGTGATCGAGGAACAGCACACGAATCGCTCGCTTCATGCTGCCCCAGCTGAGCACAGCGCGGAGGCTGCTGTCAGAGTATCCTGATTCATTCTCCGCGCGGCAAAGCCCCCCTCAGCCTTGGCAGTCGCCCAGGCGTTGAATAACACTGGCGAGCAGCAACTCCGGCAGGAGCATTCGGCAAATACCGAACAGAAGCCGGGCAGCGAAGAGGTGCCTCTCATGCCGGTATGCCGTGACGTGTCTCAACCGCCTGTTCGATAAATTCACGGATTCGTTGCTGAAACGCCGCTATGTCGTACGAGCGCGCGTGCTTCTGAATCGCGGCAACGTCCCAATGGGCCAGCCGAAAGCGATGCATAGCTTCCACCATGGAATCGACGGTGGGCTCCTGAAAAAACATCCCGTTGACACCTTCCGTGATGGTTTCAACCGCGCCGCCGCCGTAGAACGCAATCACCGGGCGCCCGGCGGCATTGACTTCCAAAGGCGCCATGCCGAAGTCTTCTTCGCCCGGGAATAGCAGCGCCTGGCAGCGGCTGACGAGTTGACTCACGACTTCGTCCGGCTGGCGCCCGAGGAATTCGATAGTTGGGCCCGCCATAGCACGGAGTCGCTCCAGATCCGGTCCACTTCCGACTACTTTGAGTGGTACGGCCAATCGTGTCGCCGCCTGGATTGCAAGATCCAGTCGCTTGTAAGGAACAAGGCGCGACAGAACCAGGAAATAATCCTCAACAGATTCGCTCGCGTGGAAGCGCGCAGTTTCGATCGGCGGAGGTATCACTACGGATTCGATACCGAATGCATCCTTCAAACGCTGCGCCACCACGTGAGAATTGGCGATGTATAAGTCCGGTCTTCTCGAGGCCCGGATTTCCCACCATCGTAAGGGCTTTAGTGCGAAGCCAAGCAGCAGCTTCTTCACAATGCCGATATCTTCCTTGGCGAAATAGTCTGAAGTGCGCCATACCCAGCGCATGGGCGTATGGCAATAGCAGACCTGCAGTGCGCCTTCTCTTTTTCGAACGCCTTTGGCGAATCCGAAGCAGCTGGTGATCACCACGTCATAGGCACTCAAGTCGACCGATTCCACCGCGAACGGGTACAGAAAGAAGTAGTGCCGAAACAGCTGGGCCTTCCGCGGGAGCCGCTGCATCCATGTCGTCCGCACGTCTGTATTCTGCAGATAAGACGAAAGTCGCTGCGGAACGGAGAGCGTGGTGTAGAGTGCGGCTCCGGGAAAAGCCTTGTGAAGAGCCTCGGTGACCCGTTCAGCCCCACCCATCTGTGCAAAGTTGTCGTGAAATACGGCAATGCGTGGGGGCATAGGTTTCCGCCAGATGTCTCGATGATGCCTGTTACGCAAAGCTGTTGCGCTAGACGGAAGAGGAATAGAAGTCCAGCATAGATTGCAGAGCGTCGCCAAAGGTGTAAGCAGCCAGCTAAGCCATGGTGCAGCAGCAGGCGCCCGTTTCTGCGACTTGGCGTCGCGGGCTGGTGCTCCTACCTGAAATCTTGCCTGAGATGCAATATTTACCACGCAAAGACAGATAGATCATTAACGTGACCGGTTATTGCGCAGCAGGAGAATCCTCCAAGGTTCCCTTAGCGCAAGGGATCCACAATTCCCTTGACCCTCGCCAAGATCAAACATACTCTGCAGCCTGATACTCCCCCGCAGTAAATAGGGCCACAATCGCGTCGCTGCTCATGCGCTCAATGCGCAGGAACATGGCAGCAGAATCGCAAATCGGGGTGGCAGCGTCAAGCTCCTCCAAACCGGGGCCCCATCTTCTAAAGACATCATTGGAACTGTTGCTCTATTTTTCCTCACCACCAGATCTATGAAACCCCACAGGACTCGACGTGATCACTGCACCCACGCTCCCTGGACTCGAGGAGAAGGCAGAAAGTCGGCTGCTCCTTCAAACGGCCATGCTGCAGAGCCGGTATTCTCGATACCTTTTGTTAACACTCGTGTATGTCGCGGCATTCACCATAATTGCGTCTGTCCTTCACCAGACACATGGCTTCCCCCTCGATGACTCTTACATCTACCAGACTGTAGCCCGCAACCTTGGGCTGCATGGAAGACTCGGATTCATGGCGGATCGCCCTTCTTCGGGAGCCACCAGCTTGCTGTGGGCACTGATCCAGGCGGCGAATTACCGTTTCTTCGCAGTCGATCCTGTCTGGTACAACCTGACCTTAAGTTATCTGCTGTTCGCCTGTATGGGACCACTACTGTTCCTGCTCTGCCGTCGAGATGCGTCGCCGGTTCCGCTTTGTTTTGCAGTAGCTGTCGCACCCGCTTTGATGGGCAACTTCCTCTGGCTTGGGATGATCGGCATGGAACACCTTCTCTTTGTGGTGCTCTCGCTGGCAGAGATTTACTTCTGGCTGCAGCCCGTCCCCCGATCACGCTACAACATCTGGATCTGTGGCGGAATCTCCGGCTTGTTTGCCATAACCCGTCCCGAAGATGTCATAGTCGGTCCTCTTCTGATCCTGCTGTCTTTCAGCGGCAGATTCGCACGCAGCCGTCGTGACAGGTTGATCCTGTTTGCAACCTGGCTTCCTTTCGTCTGTTTGACAATAGCAACCAACTTCTGGACCTCGGGTTCCGCCATGCCGGCGACCCTCCACGGAAGGTCCTGGCTTTATTTTCACCAGTCGGGCGGCCCCCACTCGTTGCGCACTATCCTGCGCTTTCTAGGATCCTGGCTCGAACGCATACCGCGACAATTCAGTCCGTCGTTCGTTCACCAGCCAAATTCGATTCGAGACATATTCTCGCCGGCAGCCGTCCTTGCCCTGGTGCTGCTGATTGTTATGATCCGTGGCGCTGTCTGGATTGTGGCGAAGCGGCGGGCTAGCCTCGGTCTTCTTTTGCTCTGGGCGGCAATGCAGTTTGTGATCTATCTCGTCACATTTCCCGCCGCGGGTCACGGCGGTCGGTACCAGCCACTGAACCTGTTCCTCATTCTGCCCCTTCTGGCTCTGGGCATGTATGGCTTCCTGCAATCTTTGCAGCGCTCGCAGAACATCGCTGTAGCAGGAGCGTATGTCGTGGTGTTCGTCGCGGGGGCACTCTCGCTTTCGACTTGGCGTCAGGTCACGCTTGTCGGCATCCAGCACATCAACAACACGGAAGCTCAGGTGGCAACCTGGCTGCGCCTCCACGTCCCGCCTTCCGTTCCATTCGCCGCGTTTGACATCGGCCGGGTCAGCTACGAGTGGGGAGGGCAGGTGGTCGATCTCGGCGGGTTAGTGGATCCCGATTACGTTCACTACCTGACCGAAGGTCGGGTGCCGGAGTATCTCAAAGCGCACAAGATCGAATACCTCATGCTTCCTGGGATTGGAATCCACGACATGGGCTTCGATACGAGTTCGCTGCCACCAAGATTGGTGGAATACTGCAGTCCAAACGAGCCTTGGCTCCTCGGCTTCCGGTACACGATTCATGCAGTACGGTGCCAGGACGTGTACCGGCTTTCCACTCCGTGATGCATTTTCGAGACGCACTTCTCAACCCATTTGCGGTCAGAAAGCTCTCAGAGACAGGTCTCAGCAGGGCTTCCCTAACATATCTCCCTGTACACATCGGCAACCTGCCGAGCCATACGTGCTGCGCTGAAATGATCTTCTGCATAGGTACGACACTGTGCGGACGAGGGCATCGCAACTCTGCCGGATAGCGCTGCTAGGATGCCATCAGCGATATCGGCCGCTGAAAAAGAACGGAACACCAACGAAGATGAGAGTCCCGCGACCACCTCAGGCAATCCACCGATCGGTGTGACCAGAGCCGGAGTTCCTGCGGCAAGTGACTCCACAGCAACTAGGCCGAAACCCTCCAGCGCCATGGTAGGAACGACACTAAGATCAGCCGCCTGGTATACGCTCGCCAGTGAGTTCTCCGGTACGAAGCCGAGCAAACCCACATTATTCTGTAGCTGCAGATTGTCTATGAGCTGCTGTAGCTTCGGACCGAGTGGTCCCTTACCCGCCACGTAAAGCTGTATCTCAGGAACTCTCTCGCGGACAATCTCGATCGCCCGGACTAGATTCTCCAATCCCATACGCGGCACCAGGCGCCGGACAGATACGACAACAGGACGATCTATCGGCCATCCCCACGCGCCCCGGGCCGCTGTTTTGCTCGGCGGCGGGCAGAACCGATTCAGATCCACGGCGCCGGGTATTATCCGGACGCGTGAACCGTCCACACCGTATTGCTTTACGACCACATCGGCGAATGCGGACGAAAGGGTAATGATTCGGTCCGCACGGCTGTAAACAGAGCTTTCGATCAAGCATTTGCAGAGGACAGACGGACGACTGCCCCCCTGGACCCGCGACTCGTCGGCCCACGGACCGTGAAAATGCGCAACAAAAGGCTGACGCCGGAGCTGATCGAGGATCGGAATTGTCAAAAAGGCAAAGTGCGAGGCAAGCACATCGGGACGAGGCGTCAGGGCGGCGCGTAAGGAGGTTCGGCTCGACAGAAACCGCGTGACCGGGCCCTGACTGGGAGCTGCCAGCAGGCGGAAGCGTCCCTCGGTTCTAGCCGCGACATCGGTAGGCGAAAGAACAGCACCTTCCACCAGCACATTCTCTCCCGGTAGATTTTCCGACAGAGACTCTAGCACGCGCCCTGACCCGCCGGCGCCGCTCGTCGACCAGGAAAGACCGATGTGGAAAGAACGCAACGGCACGCTTTGACTACTCAAGACCAAGCTCGCGCTTCGGACGCTACAGCTTGTAGTCGTGATATCGCATTCCAGTCGTCAATTCCCGCTCGGTGGTCCCGTTTAGCCCTCAAATGCTCTCCCTCTGCCTGGTCGCCAAGCGATCCGCGATTCGGACTGCCTCTATCGCGATTTTGCCAGATTTGTATTGCCGAACGTGTGATCGCAACCCAGACTTGATCTCCGACCGGAAATTTCAATTCGGGAAGCCTAGCGCCGAAGTGACCAAAGGGTTATAGTTCAAGGCCGGACGATCGACTTACAGTAGCTGCAGGTCGCAAGGGTCCATCGAAACCTCTCCGACCAAGTGGTCTCGATCAAAGGGTACACGCTGGTGTTCATGCTCATCTTTCTCGCAGGTTGCTGGATTGGTTGTTGTGCCGGGTTCTTCTTAGCGCACTTGCTCTCAGGCCGCTCTCGACGAGAATCGGCTACTGCTCAGGGCAGCGCCGTCCATCCTCTCGGTAGCTCCGTCCTGACTCGTTGATATTCGGCACGCGTCGACCCGTCGTCCGCTGTCAGGGGCTGCACTGATCCTTCAGGTCGTTCATGCATGCCCGGTACCCCCAAAGCTAACTGTCCAGCAGATTCGGCGTTCCGACTTAGCTGGCTCTCAAAATACCTGACAATCAAAAAACAGTTAGTCATTCGAGGCAGCGTAACTATATCGCGTATCCGGTTAGTTATTAGGAAGCCGGACTATAACTACCTATTAATCGCTTTCATTACCTAGGCTTTTCGTCGTATTTTTTTTGATAATTTGACTAAACTATTCATAGCAAGCGCGGTATAGGTTAGTCAGTTGAAGGTCTGTTCCCCCGAAAACAGGCAGGGGGAATACTACTGGGGCGCAGGCATCGATTTAGAGCAGCCTCGAATTATTAGCAACCGGCGACTCAAGAAGTAGCGCCGTTTTACCCACTACAGGCAAAAGAGCATGCTGACGGGACCCTCCCCTACTCCTCTCGACGTGCGTTGTCTCCAAGTTGAGCCTCCGCTCCGTGATAGACCCTCCGAGGCATCGCGCGTCCGCATGCTTTATGCGATGGTTTTTCCGGTGATTGCTGACTTCATGTCAGTTTTCGCTGGAACCGCTGCTGCCGCGATTGGCTGGGAAATCTGCCGCGGTATGCGGTTTCACGATGATTTTCTAGTCGTCCTTTCCGTCAGCATTCAGTACGCCCTGGTCTTCGTGCTGCTTGCCAAAGCGCATCACCTGTATGCGCATTCGCCGAGCCTTTTGCAGATCCGCGACACAGCGAACGTTATACGCATTTCCGTCATTTCTCTTGTTGCGGTAGCGGTCTTGGTCTTCTACAGCCGCCTCCTGGTGCCACGAATGATGCTGACGGCGGCCTGGTTCTTCGTCACGATCATCCTGGTTTTTCAAAAGCATCTGATCCGGGATATCGCAACGACACTCCAGACCACCTCCCGGTTCAAACGCCGTGCGATCATCTATGGCGCTGGCTCGGATGCGCGACGGCTGTATTCCTGCCTCAAAAACGCGAGGCAGCTAGGAGTGGTGCCCGTCGCCTTTGTCGAGGCAAACGCCCACAAGGGCGTTATTTACCCGCACGATTACCGCCATCGGGACTTCGCGCCCGTGTTCGACGGCATGCCCACAGATGAAGTGCTTGCCGACATGGGCATCACGGATATCTTCGTCGCACAACCAGGACAGTCCAGTGAAGTCATCTCGGATATTTGCGTCTTTGCCTCAAGCCGCCGGCTGAATCTCTCGTTTCTTGGCAGTGCGGCGCCTTACCTCTACGACCGGCCGCCATTCGTCCATATCGTCGATAACCTGCTGATCTCGTCCTATTCGGGATGGGAGAAGAATACCCTCCTCTATGACCTCATCAAGCGGGTCTTCGACGTGGCCGTTGCCGCGGGTCTTATTGTGATGAGCGCTCCGATGTGGATGATTGCCGCGCTTGCGGTTCGACTGACCTCGCCTGGTCCCATCCTCTTTCAGCAGGAGCGCATCGGAAAAAATGGACACCCCTTTCCAATTCTGAAATTCAGAACCATGTACGTCGATGCGCCTAAATATGGGCGCTCTCCTGAGGATGAAAGCGACCCCAGAATTACGCGTGCGGGCAAGTTTCTTCGCAAGACGAGCCTGGATGAGCTGCCGCAGCTTTGGAATGTACTTCGCGGCGATATGACTCTCGTGGGTCCGCGGCCCGAGATGCCCTACATTGTGAACGACTACGGCGCGAAAGAGCGGCAGCGGCTTTCCGTACCCCAGGGTATAACCGGCATCTGGCAGCTGAGCGCCGATCGCAAGTACGCCATCCATGAAAACATCGAATACGATCTCTATTACATAGAAAACCGTGGATTCTTTGTAGACCTCGCGATCCTTGCGCATACTCTGCTGTTCGCTATGAATGGTATATAGGCGCGGCAGCTTGATTCGATCAGAGTTCAATCGCTGGCGGTGATCTGGTGTCCTTACTCCGAATCACACGACCGAGCAATACGCGTGCGGCACTGACATCGGCCCCCATCTCCGTTCCTTTAAATGGGATGAGTGCCCGGGCTGCTTCGCCGTGAGACGGTACTTTCCTGACAGCGTAGAGTGGGTTCCAGTGCGACCCTATATCTCTGAGCCTTCCAGTTAATTAACTTCGCCGGACTTTATGGCTGCAATTACCGTTTGATCACCGAACAGGTTTGGCCAGTGATGAAGGCCCCACCTGTCGATGGCTTTCGCCGTGGCATTCGGAATTACCCATCCGCGCAATAGTGGGAGCGGAATATGTCCGCTCACGACCTTCCTTGCGAGTTGCAGATCAGGAGATCCGGACAACAAATATCGGTCGGCCGTAAAGTAAGTGTAGAAGTGTAGGTGTGTGTCGTCGAGAATGCCACCTTCAGGGTGGTACTCAAAATCGCCGCGCAGAAACTGGAGGCGCATATTCACAAACATGACATTCGGAACAGCGATGATGACCTGACCTCCTGTGCGAACAAGCCGGGACAGGCGTGCCACGACTTCCGCAGGATTCCTGACATGCTCAAGAACGTGAGAGAAAATAAGGCAATCGAATCTCTCTTGTTGCAGATAGTCCGGAATGTCGCCTTCAATGTCGTCGACCCAGCATTCGGTCATAGATGCTCGCGCGCGTTTGGCTTCCGCATCCGATCGGGTAACCCCAAACACTTTGCAATGCGGCAGTCGGGATTTCAGCAAGTGAGCGTTATCTCCGGCGCCACAACCAATATCGAGGACTCGCCGACAGGTCGGATCGACTTGATCGATGACGAGCGAGTTTCCGACGTTCTCATACACTCGTGCAGAGAGCGGTAGGCTGTTCTGCTCGCCTGCCATTGGCTCAGATGAGGTGAGATCGTTCTTTTTCTGGCTGAATATTGCCGAAGTAGATTTCATAATCTCATTCCAATGCGCCTTTGGGGGGAATGATAGCGCAAGCCTCGGTGTTCAAGGGATTTCTATGCGGTTACCTTCTAGACCCTGGTTTGCGGAGCAGTAGCCGAAGTGACCCGTCTCGGACATTTGCCAACAACGTACGAGATGGGCTGCGGCTCTCGCGCAGCTCGCCACGCGAGGTTTGGGAGGAGGCGTTCTGCTGCACGATGTCGAGGAGGGGTGCGAGAGGTCCATTGGCGTATCAAGTCTGGACGTTACATCTGGTTGTCCCTTCGCACGTTTCAACGAAGGAGATGAAGCGGCAAGTCGATCCGAAGCCTATAAATCGAGTCCCGGTCGATCTTGAGCAGGGACCGGTCATCGGCTATATCAGCAACGGTGGCGCGGCTCATTGAGTGTGGTCGTTGTTTGCTGAAACATTTTGATGACCTCGACGTTTCCTGTAAGCGGCGACCTTGTGGCGATTCCCACAAGTTTTGGTACTGCACCAGCGACGATGGTGCGATTTGGTCTGGTCGAGGAACCATAGCACGCAGGTCTTACCCTCACAGCGTTTCACAAGACTGAAGTCGGCTGCAGAGAGCAGAACTGCTGCGGCTTCGGCTACCGGCGCCAAAATAGCCTCACGCCTGTCTGATTGCGGCAGTCGCTCGATCGTCGGTGACTGCGGCTTATTCCACACGAGCCGGGGATGACTCTGCGCGTGCTTCAGAAAGTTGTTGAGCACGGAAGGATCTCCACGGCGCCCGGTCTTCCGCTTCTCCACAAGTGAGCGGAGGTTCTCCCGCAGCGCTCTTGCCTTCCACAAAAGGGACGGAGAAGCTGTGCTGGTGCCCACCTTTGATGCAGTGAGTCCTGCCCTTTTAAGCCAGGTAAGGACGTCATCCTCTGTTTGAAACAAATCCAGGATTTCTCCTCCAGCTCTCACACGCGTGTTCAGGAAATCAAGCGCGAGATCGCCTGCCAGGAACTGCGGGCGAGACTCTGCCGTCCGATTCGCAATCGAGGACTTCACGGGATTCGATCCTGACGTACTGTAACCTGCGTTACGCTGCTTGACAAGTTACGATGAAACAGGCGTAACGTTAGAAGATCGCGTTCTGCGGATTGCGGCAGTTTTCCCGTAATCCGATGTAACCCACGGCCCAGTGCGCAGTCTAACGGAACGGCATGAGGACCTTTCATGTAGCGATGATAGGTCTGCGATCGCGGACGCGATGGATTGCATAGATGAGTATTCCCGGCGAGATAGAAGATCACAAGCGCGCAGAAGAACCGGCGCATAGAGGCGAGCTCAGCTTTCGCCGCATTGTCGAGACAATTCCGGCTCTAGTGTGGTGCGCATCGCCAGATGGCGAGCTTACGTACGTGAATCAGCGGATTCTGGACTATACAGGTGCATCGCTTGGAGATTTGGCGAGAGCAGGCTGGGTTAGTTTTCTTCATCCGGACGACGTCCAGCACACGGTAGCGATGTGGTCGGACGCGGTTCAATCCGGCAGGCCGCATGACGTTCAGTACAGGCTCCGAAAGTATGACGGCACCTACCGTTGGTTTCATGTGCTCGGCCAGGCAATGGTGGACGCCGCCGGGCACGTGACGCAATGGTATGGCCTGTTGATCGACATCGACGACCGAAAGAACATTGAAGAAGCGCTGCGCCGTACGGAGACACGTCTCGCAAGAGCGACCCAGATTGCCACAGTTGGGGAACTCGCAGCGTCCATCGCGCACGAAATCAATCAGCCGTTGGGAGCTGTCGTTACGAACGCTTACGCCTGCTTGCGCTGGCTTTCGGGGGAGTCAGCGAATCTCGGCAAAGCTCGGGAAGCCGCAGAAAGGATCGTCCGTGATGGGAAAGCGACTAGCGAAGTCGTGGGACGGATTCGAGCGCTATTCAAGCGCACGCCAGTTCAGCATGTGACGCTTGATCTGAATGGCCTCATCGTCGAGGTGGTCCGGCTCGTTGGCATTGAATCATCGAGACGTCACGTAGCGATGCAGACGGAGCTACAAGAAGATCTGCAATCCGTTCTCGGTGATCGTGTCCAGATTCAACAACTCGTTCTTAACCTGCTGATGAACGGTCTGGACGCAATGGATTCCGTCCGCGATCGTCCTAAGACACTCGTAATTCGCTCGCGACAAAGCAATCCGACCACGGCTCTCGTCGAGATTGAAGACAGTGGGATCGGTCTCACCGATTGTGAGAGAGTTTTCGATCCCTTCTTCACTACAAAGGAGCATGGGATGGGCATGGGTCTGACCATCTGCCGCTCCATTGCCGAAGGACATAACGGAAAGTTATGGGCAACTTCGAACAAGACATTTGGGACAACCTTCCGCTTTACACTCCCGCTGCATACGAACGAATTGACAGGACTTCAGCAGTTATGAATTCCAACGATCCCATTATCTTCGTCGTCGACGATGACTATCGGATGCAGGAAGCGTTGTCGAGCCTTATTGCGGCGATGGGCTTTCGCGTGGCGACATTCGGATCGGCTTTGGAGTTTCTCAATGCTGAAAAACCGGATTCTCCTGCTTGCCTCATCCTGGATCTTGAACTTCCGGATATCCACGGACTCGAACTCCAACAGGAGCTTGCCGACAGAGACGCACCTCCGGTGATCTTCGTAACCGGTCATGGAGATATTCCCTCCTCGGTGCGAGCGATGAAGGCTGGTGCGGTTGAGTTCCTGTCAAAGCCATTTGACGAGCAGGAATTGCAAAGCGCGATCGAAACGGCAATCACCATGGATCGTTCGGCGCGGCAGAAGAGATCCGAACTGGCAGAGCTACAACGCCGCTATCGCCTGCTCACTCATCGAGAACAAGAGGTCTTGCCGTTTGTGGTTGAAGGATTTCTTAACAAGCAGACAGCCGCGGACCTGGGCACCAGCGAAGTCACAATTCGCGTGCATCGTGGGCAGATCATGCGGAAGATGGGCGCACGATCGCTGGCAGAACTCGTAAGAATGGCAGATAAATTGGGCATTCGGCCTCGCAGCGGCTAAACGTCTGTTTAGCAATTGTGTGCACAATCCTGATCGAACTCTCGACAACAGCAGTCAATCCGGGCGGAACACTGCACATCCACCCCCATGGCTAAACCTACATACAGTGGAAGGCTTCATTTTCGCCGCCTATGATCAATCGGTGTTCGAGGAACTTGTCACAATGGCTGACTTAAGAGTGCAGATGGTTATCGGGGTGGACGACGACCTTCATATCCGCGAATCCCTTGAGAGTCTGGTCGAATCAGCTGGGTTCGCATCCTTTGTATTCCCGTCGGCCGAGGAGTTCCTTCGATCCGGGAAGCTTTCTCAGGCAAGTTGCCTGATCACAGATATTCGGATGCCCGGAATGGATGGTATTGAATTACAGGTCCGCGTCCGGTCAGACCGTCCAGAGTTGCCTCTGATTTTTATTTCCGGTCACTTCGATGACGACATCCGCCAGAAAGCTCTCGCGGGCGGCGCCTTTGCGTTGATCGATAAGCCATTCGATGGGGATGATTTATTGGCAGCCGTTCATCGGGCGACGAGTAAGTTTCCGCACGGTTGCTAGCTGTGAAAAGCCCGAACTTTGGCGGGACTATCCAGAAGAAGGCGCATTATGGAAAATGAAACTGTACTAAATATTCTCAAGTTGATTTTTGCCGGATCCCCTCTTTCAGAAGTGCTGACAGTCATCGCCCGATTGGTTGAATCTCAAGGAGCTGGTACTTTATGCACCATCTGGCTTCCTGATGAAGACGGGAAGCAACTTGCATGCGCCGCGGCGCCCAGTCTGCCGGGGTTCAGCGCTAGCGTAGGATCAATGACTGTTGGTCCAAAAGGTGGATCCTGCGGCACAGCAGTCTATCGAAGGGAGGCAGTGTATGTGGCCGACATTCTCGATGACCCCATCTGGGATCATTATCGTCACCTGCTCTCGCCTTACGGGATTCGTGCAGTGTGGTCGCGACCGTTGTTTACGAGCGATGGCAAAGTCCTTGGGACGTTTGCCATTCACTATCGTGAAGCGCGTAGCCCGGCTGCCAGCGATCTTCATTTGATCGAGAATGCGGCTCACATCGCGGGAATCGCCATTGAGCGCCACCTGAATGAACAGAAGCTACGGCATGAGCGCGATCGGCTGCGGTTGCTTCTTGGAATCACAAACAGCATGACATCCAAGCTGGATATCGGCCACTTGCTGAAGGCGCTTTCAACAAATTTGCTTAGTGTGACTCGATGCGATTTTTGTGCCTTGCTCTTGCCACACACGGATGGCCGCCAATTGCGTGTCACCATCCTGTACAACCCGGAAGCTCGCGGCGCCATCCGTGACGGCGCGCTCGTTCCCATCCAAGGTTCGACCTGCGGCAAAGCATTTGTGTCCGGTAAGAATCAACGCATCCATAGGCTGGCGGACCTGGGGCAAGAGCCCGAAAGCTTCAGAAGCAAGGAAGGGCAACTCTTTTTTGAGCGAGTCATAGCGGAAGGCCTGAAGTCCGGGTGCGAAGTGCCGCTGGCTGGTCGAAAGGGCGTGATCGGTGTATTAGGGGCCTTCAGCCGGTCCGAAAGAGCTTTCACCGAAGATGAGTTTTCTTTTCTGGAACAAATGGCCGGACAGGTAGCCAGTGCGGTTGAAAATGCGTTGGAGTTTGAGAAGGCAACGGAAGACACACTCAGAGAGACGAAGCAGAGACTTTATCTCGAGGAAGAAATTCGAGCCGAGTTTGGGGAAATCGTCGGCGACAGTCCAGCTCTAAAAACTGCGTTGGATCTCGTATCCGTGGTCGCACCCACGGATTCCAGTGTGCTGGTCATGGGCGAGACGGGAACCGGAAAGGAGTTGATTGCGCGCGCGATTCACAACCTGAGCAGCCGCCGCGAGCGCGCGTTTGTCAAATTAAATTGCGCCGCGATCCCGCTTGGGCTGCTGGAGAGCGAATTGTTCGGACACGAAAAAGGGGCCTTCACGGGAGCCATTGCACAGAAGACGGGACGCTTTGAACTGGCGCATAAGGGCTCGCTCTTCCTCGATGAAGTCGGTGACATCCCTTTGGAGCTTCAGGCGAAGTTGCTACGAGTTCTACAGGAACAGGAATTCGAGAGACTCGGCAGCAACCATACGCACAAGGTGGATGTTCGCCTGATTGCCGCCACCCATCGTGATTTAGCTGCCATGGTAAAGCAGGGGACATTTCGGGAGGATCTCTATTATCGGCTGAAGGTATTTCCGATCCACGTTCCGGCGCTGCGGCAGCGTACTGAGGACATTCCGAAGCTGGTTCGGCATTTCGTACGGGTGTATGCGCGGCGAATGAACAAAGGGATTGATGAGATTCCTTCAGAAACGATGGAGGCGTTAATCCGGTACCGCTGGCCTGGAAACGTTCGGGAACTGCAGAACTTCATCGAGCGGGCAGTGATTCTCTCTCCTCATACTGTGTTGCGCGCCCCAACTTCTGAGTTGGAACCGTTCAGCGCACACAGGGGATCGAATGTGCCGATAACGGGTCTCGAGGAGCTGGAGCGCGATCATATCCTGCGTGTACTTGAAGCAAGCAATTGGGTCGTTGGAGGTCGCCATGGCGCAGCAGAACGGCTGGGAATGAAGCGAACATCTTTGGTTTATAAAATGCAGAAGTTTCGGATAAACCGTCCCGCGTCAGAGCCACGGAAAGAAACCCAGAGTCAGCTACGGTAGGACCGATTCTGTTTCAATGCTCCTCGTGCGCATGACAGCCGGCGCGACGATAACCCGTCAGTGGCGGACATCAGTCGCGAATTCGTCAGCAACGATGCGAAGAATGTCCGATTACTCGCAAACCATGTCCTTGCAAACGAACAGCTTAGTTCCAGCGGTCCTTTCGCTTCGAGTTGATCCCCTTTGGCGGACTGATTGCTCTGAATTCGTAGCGCAGGTATTGCAGTTATCGGGATTGTCGCTGGGATTGCTCTGTAGTCACAGTGTTCCTCTACTTCAAACTTGGCGGGCGGCTACAATCCGCCCGCGAAGCGCGATCCCGGGCTGCTGGCGGGGGCAAGGCCACGCTACGTTTAGAGTCCTCGGCGGATGAAACGACACTATGTCGACTCTCGACTCGAAATACAAAGCCGTCCGCGCCATGACACGTTTTCTCGCGGCGAATTTGTCCGCGGAAGATCAGATGATCCAGTCATCTCCGGAAGCCAGTCCCGTGAAATGGCATCAGGCACATACGACGTGGTTCTTCGAGACATTCGTGCTGCGTCCATTTCTCACTGACTATAAACCGTTCCGTGAAGAGTTCAATCGTCTGTTCAATAGCTATTACCTCTCTCTCGGTGAGGAAGTTCCCAAGAAGAATCTGCGTGCGTCTTTTTCGCGGCCTTCGCTGGATGAGGTGCTAGCCTTTCGCGCGCACGTAGACCACGAAGTGGGGAGGCTGTTGGCGCGCTCCATGGACAAGGAGGCATTACGGCGCATCATCCTTGGGCTGCACCACGAGCAGCAGCATCAGGAACTGATCCTGACGGATATCAAGCACGCATTTTTCTCGAATCCATTGCGCCCCTCGTATAAGGAGGGTTCCTTCGCCAGGGAGTCCGATGACTCGATTCCGCAACTCAGATGGCACACAGTCCAGGGTGGACTGATTGAAATCGGTCACCCGTCGAACGGAGAGGACCCTCTGGCCTTTTGTTTCGAGAACGAGACCCCATGTCACAAAATCTATCTCGAACCATTCCAGATCACAAATCGCAATGTCACATGTCGTGAGTTTCTGGAGTTTATGTCGGATGACGGGTATATGCACCCGGGGCTTTGGCTTTCTGACGGCTGGGAGATGGTGAAGCAGGAGGAATGGGAGGCGCCGCTCTATTGGGAACGTGATGCCGGCGATGCGACCGGCTGGCGCGTGTTCACACTGAGAGGCTGGCAAGGGCTCTCAGAACTAGTGGATACGGCGGTGTGCCACATCAGCTTTTTCGAGGCCGACGCTTTCGCGCGCTGGCGCGGATGCCGGCTGCCGACGGAGGCGGAATGGGAGCTGGTGGCCAGCCACGAACCGTGCCGCGGCAATCTGCTCGATGAAGGAAGACTACATCCGGCAGTCGCAAGCGGCGAGGGTGTCGACCAGCTCTTCGGAGACTGCTGGGAATGGACCGCGAGTCCCTACGTTGGCTATCCAGGATACAAACCTTTCCCAACTGAATTAGGCGAATACAACGGTAAGTTCATATCTGGTCAGATGGTTTTGCGTGGCGGTTCCTGTGTCACACCTGCAGATCATGTACGTGCTACCTACCGGAATTTTGCTCAGCCAGCGACACGCTGGCAGTTCACCGGAATGCGTTTAGCCATTTGAAGACCGTTCGTTCGCATGACGACATCGCTGAAGCTTGGCCTTGGAGAACGCAACCGCTCTGTCGATGTCGGCCCGATTCGATGCGCGCTGCGACAGTCGCCGCGTCCAGATTCCGCCAGTGTCGGAGTTTCGTCTCAGATTCGTCGCGCAAGATCTAAAGCCAGCCAGCTTGCCGCGTGACCTAACATCCAGCGGCCAAATCAGTTAGGCTCGTGATTTCCTCGTCCGGCGAGTCGCTCTTCGATGGCCCTTAGGTTGCATTTCAGTACTGACATGCATATCGATGGGAACGAAGCACCTTCATCTGCTCAGGCACAGCAGGCTCGCGCTTTGGAAGAATACGATCTGGTCATCCTGGGTGGGGGAACAGGATCGACGGTTGCGGCTTGGACATTTGCCGGCCGGGGGCAGCGCGTTGCGGTGATTGAGCGCAAATACATAGGTGGATCGTGCCCGAACATCGCTTGTCTGCCGAGTAAGAACATTCTTCACAGCGCGAAAGTAGCCTCATATCTCCGTCGAAGCGAAGACTTCGGCCTCGTTGTCAAGGGCTTTCGCGTTGATATGACGGCAGTGCGTGCGCGAAAACGCGCGATGGTATTGGGCTTGAACGAAATGTATCTTGATAACTTCAGTCGGACCGGAGCGGATTTCATTCTCGGATCGGGACGCTTCGTAGGGCCGAAAATTGTAGAAGTTACTCTTTCTGACGGAACTACTCGCCGCCTCCGCGGAGCCAACGTAATCGTCAGCACCGGTACTCGGGCTGCATTGGAACCGGTTCCTGGCCTTCTCGATGCGCAGCCACTCACCCATATCGAGGCGCTCGAATTGGATCAGGTTCCCGGGCACCTTCTTGTGATCGGCGGCGGCTACGTCGGTCTGGAGCTATCGCAAGCAATGCGGCGGTTCGGCAGCAATGTTACTGTCATCGATCGAAATGATCGTTTATTGCATGGAGAAGACGATGACGTGACGAGCGCTCTCGCCGATTTGTTCAGGGACGAAGGCATCAACACTGTCTTGAATGCGCATATGACACGCGTTTCTGGAAGATCAGGCGATTCGGTTGCCGCGTTTGTCGAGCAAGGGGGACGAGAAAAAACTCTCGTGGGCACTCATTTGCTTGTTGCGGCGGGCCGACGGCCGAACACGGAGAATCTCGGACTGGAATTAGCCGGCGTGGAAGTGACGGATCGCGGCTACATCCAGGTCAACGGACGGCTCGAGACAACCGCGCCCGGCGTGTGGGCGATCGGCGAAGTAGCGGGAAGTCCTCAGTTCACGCATGTCAGCGTTGACGACTTCCGCGTGGTTCGTGACAATCTCGCAGGTGGCAACCGCATTACGACCGGCCGGCAAATCCCTCATACACTTTTTACGGACCCGGAACTCGCGCGTATAGGCCTGACCGAGAAAGAAGCCAAGGCGAGAGGAATACCCTATCGCCTGTTCAACATCCCCATGGAACAAGTGCTCCGAGCGCGCACGCTCTCTGAAACACGTGGATTCTTAAAGGCGCTCGTAGAAGTGAACAGCGATCGCATTCTTGGTTTTACGGCATTTGCTGTCGACGCTGGAGAGATCATGGCTTCGGTGCAGACTGCGATGATGGCGCGATTGCCTTATACCGCAATTCGCGATGCGATATGGAGCCACCCAACGCTTGTCGAGGGGCTATCTCCGCTGTTCTCCTCGACGCCCTCGCTCGCGCCACATGTCGATGCGCTAGCCGGCGAGGGTCTTCAATACGAAATCGTCGAATGAAAGGAACAAGGAAATGAGTCTTCTTCTCAAAGCTCTCGCGAAGATGGGCCTTTTTAAGCCTGACCTTGATTACCGTCTCCTTCGTGCCTCGATGGTGATCATCTACTTCTTTTTCGGATATCAGAAGTGGTTTGATTATGAGGCACAAGGACTCATCCCATTCTTTACGCATGGGCCTCTCATCTTTTGGATGTATCCAGTCTTCGGCATAAAGGGTTCCAGCTATTTTCTCGGGGTTTCGGAATGGCTGGTTGGAGCGTTATTGTTGGCGGGGTTCTGGAACAAGAAATTGGGAGTGCTCGGGGCTTTCGGTTCAGTAGCAACGTTCATAGCGACAATCACGATTATCCCGTTCATGCCGGATGGATGGGCCCCTTCGGCAGGCGGATTTCCTGCCATGGTTGGGAACGTCGCTTTCCTGATGAAAGATGTGGTTCTCCTGGCGGTATCAATCTACTTATTGAAACAGGACGCATCGAGACTTGCCTTGACGGGACCGGTCGATGAGTTATCCAGGACGCCGACTGCTGTACGTGCGATTTGAGAAGAATGGATCATCCCGTCGGGGAATCTCCTGTTTCCATCAACTACGTACCCTTGGCAATCTGAGAAGTCGTCGTTCGCATGACTAGATTGTCCACTGCATTTGATGTAGGGCGCATGGCTCTACGCTGTAACCCTCGTTTCCTCGCGTGAGTCTATGGAGTGCGTGTGCGTTTCAAGAACGCACCATCGATTCTCGTATTCGATATCGATGGAACGCTTATCGAGATCGAGTCGATTCAGGAGTGAACGTTGTTATGTTCAATCGGATGAAATGGCCCACCTGGGCTCCTATTCCACTACGCCTTATCGTAGGATCTGGCTTCGTAGAGCACGGTTATGCCAAGCTCCTCAAAGGACCCGGGGCGTTTGCCTCCATTCTCCATGCTATGGGTGTACCTGCCCCGCACTTGATGGCGTGGCTGACGATCTTGACTGAATTGCTGGGAGGCCTCGCTATACTGCTCGGCGCATTTGTCCCGCTGGTTAGCGTACCAATGGCAGCTGTTCTGTTGGTTGCCATGTTCAGCGTGCACTGGCGATACGGCTTCAGTTCGATCAAGCTCATTGCGGTCACGCCGGCAGGAGCGGTATTCGGACCGCCCGGATACGAATGTGATTTGCTCTATTTGGCGTGTTTGGTTGCGATCGTGCTCTGGGGGCCGGGTCCGATTTCCGTCGATAGGGTGTTCTCACGAAGGCGTTGATCCGTCCATGCAAGGGGTACTCGGTGAGCTGCATCAGTGTGCGGCTCTCGTTTAGATCGCGGCTCTTGGCAGAGAATCCGCTCTCAGGGTTGCGCCGCCTTCTTACGTATGTTCATCAGGCTCATCCTGCTACAGCTTTGCGGAGCAGCCCGTATGCCCTGACGAAGGCCGCGACCAACTTCCGTCAGTGTTGGGCATCCGTCGCAGATTTGCCATCCAACCGCCGATAGCTTTGTCCGTGTCGCGAATTGATCCTACAGGCGGAGAAGAAGTTAGCTCTGCAACCAGCTGCAAAGTGGAAGTCTCGGCGTTTGGTATCGCACCTGCATTCAATCATGCGGCATGCGTTGCTCCACCCCGGCAATGTATCGGCCAGAAGGTGTATCAGCAAATCGCCCAGAAGCAATCAGCCAGCAGAAATGAGGAGGACTTTATGAGTCAGATCCTTTCAGAGCAAACACTCAACGCCGCAGGATCTGAACGGCACGCCCGTCCGGCAGCGCCCCGATCGACTGTGCCTGTGACAACTGTCCACAGATTGGAGGCGGACGGTGTCCGGATATTCTACCGATCGGCCGGCGACGTGGCGGCGCCTGTCTTGCTTCTGCTCCATGGATTTCCAACATCGTCGTTCATGTTCCGCGAACTCATTCCACGCCTCGCAGACCAATTCCGAGTGATTGCGCCGGACCTGCCCGGGTTCGGATTCACGGAAGTCCCCGAAGGGCGAAAGTATGCATATTCGTTCGATGCGTTGGCGCGCACGCTGGAGGCATTTACAGACGTGCTCGGCCTCGAGCGTTATGCAATCTATGTGTTTGACTACGGCGCTCCCACAGGTTTCCGTCTGGCGATGCGTCATCCGGAACGAGTGACAGCCATCGTTTCACAGAATGGCAACGCCTACGAAGAAGGGCTCGGTGATGCGTGGGGACCGATCAGGAAATATTGGTCTCAACCCACGGCAGAAAACCGAGAGGTGATCAGGCGAAACATTCTGACTCCTGAAGGAACTCGCTGGCAGTACACACACGGCGTTGCGGATCTAAACAGCGTTGCGCCAGAGTCATACACGCTGGATGCAGCTCTGCTGGAACGCCCAGGAAACAAAGAGATTCAGCTTGACCTGTTTCTGGACTATGCGACGAACGTGAGGCTCTATCCGAAATTTCAGGAGTACTTTCGAAAAGCGGAGCCGCCGCTGCTGGCGATCTGGGGCAAGAACGACCCGTTTTTCGTTCCCGCCGGAGCCGAAGCGTTTCGAAAGGATATTCCCAATGCGCAAGTCCGATTTCTGGACACCGGCCACTTTGCCGTTGAGACGCACGGCGCGGAAATTGCCATCGCGATAAAAGAGTTCCTTGAGGCGAGTGCAGCCAAGGGCCAACTGTAGAGGAGGCAATCCCTTCTGCTCAACCAGCACGATCCCGCTGGTTCATCGAATCCGTACCTGCGCATTATTGCAGGCACCTACTTGGAGCGAGGAGAAAAGATGGAACGTCGTAAGTTTTTAAATGCCCTCACAGGTACATCTCTGGGTCTTCTGCTCAATGGGTCTCGTAGGGGATTTGCGCGGGCGCGAAGTATCGCAGGAGCCGAGAGTTCATATGGCTCCGGGACGAGTCAGTTTCCTCCGAACTCAACTATAGTTTTGGTGCACGCGGCGTGGGCCGACGGCTCTTGTTGGCGCAACGTTATTCTGCCTTTGGAACGCCGGAGTCTTCATGTCATCTGTGCACCGATTCCGCTCACGTCCTTAACAAACGACGTTACGGCATTGAGTCAGGTGCTGGAACGGACCAGCGGCCCTGTGATCCTG
The DNA here is from genome assembly GCA_963737035.1 of uncultured Acidobacteriaceae bacterium. Lineage (GTDB taxonomy): Bacteria > Acidobacteriota > Terriglobia > Terriglobales > Acidobacteriaceae > KBS-83. The sequence goes on from CAVTRJ010000006.1 coordinate 37,743, forward strand.
GTGGGACATGCCTACTCAGGCGCCGTGATCGGCGCGGTGCGGGACGACCGGGTTAAGTCCCTGGTCTATGTCACGGCGCTTGCGCCGGATGAGGGCGAGACCGTGGCCAAAGTCTTCTATCTCAACCCAAATTCTCCGGAAGCCCCGAAAATGGTTCCTGATTCCCATGGCTTTGTATGGCTGTCGGAGGATGCGTTTAGCCGAGCCATCACTCACAAAGCCTCTGCCGATGAATCAAGAATTGCCGCCGCTGTGCAACGGCCGCTTGGAGTTCACTGCATTCAGGAAGCGGCACCAACTCCGATGTGGAAAACGAAACCGTCATGGTTTTTGGTCGCAGAAGAGGATCGGATGATAAATCCGAAGACTCAGCGTTTCATGGCGGATCGTATGGGCGCAAAAATTCATTCGTTTGCTGTGGATCACTCGCCGATGATCTCGGATCCCCAGGTCGTCGTAAACGTGATTCTCGAGGCGGCACGCGAATCCCTCTCACGATGACATCTGAGCCATAACGAGTCTCAGTCCTGATTTAAGCATGCAGAAGAGGTAACCGTATGACCGCGAACAATTCTGTTGCGATTGTGACTGGCGCAAGTCAGGGAATCGGTCGCGCAACAGCGTTGCGGTTAGCGCGCGACTTTTCTGCTGTTGTGCTGGCTGCGCGAAATAAGGATGAACTGCAGAATACGGCCGCGGCTGTTACTGCGGCGGGCGCCCAGCCGCTGGTCTGCGTGTTGGATCTGCGCGAACCTCAATCGGCAGAAACTCTCGTCAGCAGCGCTCTCAACTGCTTTGGCAGAATCGATGCGCTGCTGAACATTGCCGGAGCCGTACCGCAAATTGATTTGTTCGAAATGACCGATGCGCAGTGGGAAGACGGTATGGCACTCAAGTTCCACGGCGGGCGTCGCCTGACGATGCGAGCCTGGGACGCACTGAAGGCTTCGAATGGGTCCGTTGTTCTGATTTCCGGAAGCGCTGCCCTCGATCCCAAACCCGGGTACGCCGCCGTGGCTGCGATCAACGCCGCGATCATCGCGCTGGCAAAGGCGTTCGCAGAGCAAGGAATCAAGGATGGAGTGCAAGTCAATAGCGTCGTTCCAGGAGCCGTCATGACCGGACGCAGGCAATCCTTCTTTGCGAGTTGGGCACCTGCGCACAATCTGACCGTGAAAGAGGCGATAAAGAAGTTTCCGGAAGAAGCCGGCATCGCTCGCTTCGGTGAGCCGGAAGAAATTGCTGACCTGCTGGCCTATATAGTGTCGCCCGCGGCGAAGTGGATGACAGGAGCTTCTGTACGGATGGACGGCGGCGAAATCAAGGGCATCTGATTTGCAGATTCTTCAATGCATTTTCTCTTGGAGCGGTTGCGAGGCTGGATTCAACAGGAGGACATATGCCTCAGCGAAAAGCAACCATAGAGCGCGTGGCTGAAGACTTGCGAAACTTATCGCTTAGCTAGATGTATCTCTAAGATACTTTGCTCCGCAGGATGCTCTGAACGATAAGTTCGCAATCGAGAGAAATGGTGCGAGGAACCATCGTGGGATCTTCAAGCCGGGCCAGCATTGCCTTCAATGCCGCGATTCCAATTCCGGGCGGGTTGCCTCACAGTTATCCGGGCGAGGACAGGCTCTAGTCAATACTATACAAGTCCTTACAGATGTATGAGATATGTTATTGTCACCCCAGATGGAAAACATTCTGGCCCTCGACATTGGGGGGACAAATTTCAGCGTCGCCATCTTTCGCGGATCTCAGCTGAGAGGGAAGCTGACCCGGCCCACGAACCGTACTGCGGGCCCGCGATGGATGCTCGATCAGATGGAGGAAATGGTCGCTGGACTAAGTGTTGGCGTCGATCGGACGCCTGCGGGGTTGGCTTTGGTGGCCCGGTGGATTTCAATGCGCAAAAAGTGATCACCTCGACCCATGTGGGAGGCTGGGAAGGTTTTGATCTGGTGCATGAGGTCGTATCGCGGTTTCGCGTGCCGACGATCATGGATCGCGATAGCATGGCCGGTGCTCTGGGCGAGGGGCGATACGGCGCTGGCGTGAAGCACGCAACATCACGGCAGGGCGTATGCGAACAGTGTGCCCGAAGCCTCTCCTTTGCACTGAGGATCCTGACTCAGGAAGCGGCCCTTCTGGGAAGTGCAGCTGTATAGGGCAACTGTTGTCACACCGGCGGGTTTTTGCGCGTAGCCATAGCCGTTGACCCCGAGAATGCGTTGCCCGTTGCAATTCGCGTCGAGCGACACGAAGTAGCCCATCGAACCTTCTTTGCAGCCGTAGAAGGGCTGCTTCGCTCCATTTTGAGGCGTTGTGTACAGGTGACCAATGGTCGTGCCGGGAAAGAATTTTAAATCGTTGACCCATCCTGTCGTCGTTTCGTATGTCTGGCTGTTCAAGTAGCGCTTGAGCGCTAAGGTCTTTTCGGCAGGATCATAGGTATTGGGCGCGATCGCCCAGTTGTGGATCTCGTCATCATTTCCAGCCGAGGCCGGGGACGCATCCCAAGCCGGTTGCGGGAGCGCGGTTGATACGAACAGATCGAGCTTGGGGTAAGAACCAATATTGATGTTGCCGTACATGTCATGCAGGAGTGAAGGCAGGAAATTCGATTCGTATCCGGTCAGATTTGTGTCGATGGTCTTCAGCATCTCCCATGGGGCGGTTCCGGTCAGCAAAGATGAATCCGGGATGCGATAGAGCTGAAACCCGTATTGTCCTCGTTCCACGATGTTCCCAGTTGTACTCGGCGAGCGATTCGGTAAATTGAACGCGGCATACCAGTATTTGGTAGCCGGATCGTATCCCATGTCCGCCCACGTGGCGCCAGGAATGTTAGCCTCGACACCATTGGTGGTAATCGTGCCCTGGACGGTGAAATGAATACCATCTATTGAGGTCGCCTCGATGTGATGGGTCGTCGGCGTGGAGTCCTCGTAAAAAAGCGTGATGGCTGACTTTCCATCTCTGTTGTAAACGGCCGGCTGTCCTACGCCATAGCTCGTCGTTGGCCCCGGCACAACGATTGGGTCGGGATACTTCGTCCACTGAATTCCATCGTTCGAGAAAGCGGCGCCGATAGAGTTGCCAGAATCATCGACGGTGCCCACGTAGAACATCTCGTAGGTATACGTCTGGCCGTCTCCCAGTGGATTGACGAATGTCCCACGGATTACCCTTGGATTGCAGGTATAGAGTGCATCCCAGGTTCCCTTTGTTTCGGCGAGGACGATGAACGGACCTTGTCTCTCCTGTGTCTGGGTGTTGATTGATTCATAGAGAATGCTGTCGCTGATTTGACTGGAATCTGAGGGATTTTTCCCGGTTCCACACCACCAAAATTGCTGCACATTGCCCGTCTGTATCACCGAAGGCGAGTAGTTCCAATACCCATTGCGGCCGACAACAGCGCCCGCTGGCGTTGCGAGGCCACCGGATCCACCGTCACTACAGCCGGTGAGAGACAACATTGAGGAGGCAAAAATGACAGCCAATACGACGAACAAGACATGGCCGGGATTCCAGCGCGCATTCGCTGCGCAACGCCGCTCACTCATCATCCGAATTGCGACTCCTTCATCTGCCGTCTGACCGTTCCAGCCTTGTCGATCGAATGAAGAGAGTCTTCATAAGACACAGCAAGCTGGCTCGCCGCGCGCGGCATTGGCTTCAACAACAAATCGAGACGGAAATGGCCTGATTGTAGCGCAAACAGAATCCGGCAACCACTTCCGATACGTCGGGTACCGAAGCAATCGGCCAGAGCGGGTCACGCTTGGTGGTCATCGGAACGACGCAAGACGCCTCACCGGGACTTGATCGCGTGGCGGATCGGTGCAGCATCGCGGTGAGGCAGCGCGAAGGCAACATAGATGCCGCCCGAGGACCATTTGGGATCGCGTCCGCCGCCGGCTGCAATGACCACATATTGCTTGCCATCGAGCATGTAGGTTGCCGGAGTAGCGTGGCCGGCGAAGGGCAGTGTGGACTCCCACAGCAGCTTGCCGGTGTGACTGTCGAAGGCGTGCATCTTGCGATCGAAGATAGTCGCTCCGATAAAGACCAGGCCTCCGGCAGTGACGATCGGCCCCCCGTAGTTTTCCGTTCCTGTGTTCTTCATACCCTTTGCAGCTAATTCGGGATATTCGCCGAAGGGTATCTTCCAGAGATATCTTCCGCTGTTGAGGTCGATCGCGTTCAGTGTGCCCCAGGGCGGAGATATTGCGGGATAGCCATCCTGGTCGAGGAATTTGCGATACCCGGTGAAGTGGTATTTCAGTTCGGCATCCTCGCCCGCTGCGTGAGCAGGTGATTGTGACACGCGTCCGGAGGCGCTCAGATAGCGGAGCAGCGCGGCAAGTTCGTCGCCCTGCAGTTTCGGGAAGCCAGGCATGCGGCCTTTGCCCTGATGGATGAGAGCGAGTACCTGCTGTTGCTGCATGCGGCTGCCGATGCCGATCAGCGCAGGGAACGATGGAGAGATGCCTTCGCGCTGGTCGCCGTGGCAAATGGCACAGTGCGCCGCGTAGCTCTGAGCGCCTGCAGGATTGTTCGCAGCAGACGCGCTTTTCGACGCCTGGGCGGACGTCATCTCCTGCTTGCCGTCGGCGCGCGCCGGGGCGCTGGCATCCTCCTCGCTATCTTCGAGGTAGTGGATGAGCGCGGGAAGCGTAGTGTCATTCACCACGGGAAAGGCGGGCATGCGGCCTTTGCCCTGGCGAATGGTGCTGGCGATTTGCGCGTAAGTGAGGCGCTTCTCGACGTTAACGAGAGATGGAAATGCGGGCGGTGAGCCTTCGCGGTGCTCGCCATGGCAGGACGCGCAGAGATTGTCATACGCCTCTTCGCCTGGACCGAGGCCGCTTTTATTCTCCGTTAGCCCGCCAGTCCACGCCATTTCATTGGCATTGATGTAGATCACACCGCTTTTGATATCGACCGCGGAGCCCCCCCATTCTGCGCCGCCGTCGAACCCTGGAAAGACGATGGTCTGTTTGTCCACACTGAAAGGGACAAACTGTCCAGCACTGTGGAAGCTCTTGAATTTATCTTCGGCAAAGGTGTGCGCTTCGGCTGTTCGATTTGTCAGCATGTCGCCGGTCAGGTATTGTCGCGCAAACGGCGTGGGAAAGAGCGGCCGTGGCTGGGTGGGCCATGCCTTCTCGCCGGGCGCATTGCTGGCGGGAACCGCCTGCTCGATGATGGGGAAGAGGGGCTGGCCAGTCGCGCGATCGAAAAGATAGAGATAGCCCTGCTTAGTGGCCTGCGCGACCGCGTCGATGTGCCTCCCATCGTGCAGCACAGTTAACAGTGACGGCGGTGAGGGAAAATCGCGGTCCCAAATATCGTGGTGAACGCCTTGAAACGACCAGATCCGTTTGCCGGTAGCAGCATCGAGCGCAAGCAGCGTATCCGCGAAGAGATCCTGTCCGATGCGATCGGCGCCGTAGAAATCGGAAACTGCCGAGCCGGTAGGCACGTAAAGAATGCCGCGCTTCTCATCGAGCGCCATGCCGGTCCAGTTATTCGCTGAGCCGGAGTAGCGCCACGCATCCTTGGGCCAGGTCTCATAACCAGCTTCGCCGGGATGCGGAATGGTGTGGAAGCTCCAGAGCAGCGCACCGGTGCGCACATCGAATGCGCGGATATCTCCGGGCGCCGCGGGATGCGTCTCCGGCATGCGGCCGCCAAGGATGATCAGGTCCCTATAGATAACGCCCGGCGTGGTGAGCGCGATCGAGTGCTCGCGGTAATCCCCGCGAAGATTCTTCCGCAGATCGATGCGGCCAGCTTCGCCAAAGCTCTGGATGGGCTTGCCATTGCGGGGGGCGAGTGCGTAGAGAAAATTTGCGATTCCCGCGAAGAGCCGTGTTTCCGTGCCGTCGCTCCACCAGGTGAGGCCGCGCACCGGCTGCGTGCTGGTCACGCCAGAGTCGAAGGTCCAGAGCAGCTTGCCGGTCGCGGCGTCGAGCGCGATCACTTTTTGCGTAGGTGTGTAGGCGTAAAGTGTTCGTCCTACGATCAGTGGACTTGTTTGCAGCCCGACGCCTTTCTCGCCAGTATCGAAGCTCCAGGCGACCTTCAGCTTACCGATGTTGCTGCGATTGATCTGCGTCAGCGGTGAGTAGTGGTCGTCGGCTTTCTGGCCGCCGTAGACGGGCCAGTCATGCGACTGCACTGACTTGGGCTGGTGTGGCTGCGCGACGCCAAGCGATTGCTGCAGGGCAATAACGCATACGAGGGCCGGAGGGATCCAGCGAACGGGAGACCTCTTCATCCGCGGCATTTTCCGGTCAGCCCACATATTTCATGAGCTGCATGAATCCGAAATCCATGTGCAGGGCCTGGTGGCAATGCAGCAGCGTGTCGCGCGAGACCCGAAGAGGCGAGGAAACTTCGTCGATTCATCCGCCAACCAGCATAATGCGAGGCGGCCAGAGTCAACAGAGAATTGCTGGATTGTGCGTCTTAGCTCCCATCTTCGTTTGCGTGAAATCTGCGTACGTATTGCGGGACATCGACTTCGTGCTCGAGCCGGGGATCCCGCAATGGCTCGGAGGCCCGCACCTGAAGCGGCACAACTCCCGCCCAGACCGGCAGTGCATAGTCTTCCTCATCATCCAGTGGCGGGCCGGAGCGCACCTTCGCGGATGCGTCTTCGATCGTGAACTCCAGCACGGAGGTGGCCTTCAACTCCTTTACCGTGGGATTGCGGACATCGTTCCAGCGGCCGGCGATGAGGTGGTCGGAGATCACGCGCAGCGCCTCCACCTTGCCTTGGATGTCTTCTATGATGCGCGCAGTTCCGAAGGCCACAACGGAGCGATAGTTCATGGAGTGGTGAAATGCAGAACGAGCAAGCACGATCCCATCCACATGAGTCACCGTCACGCATGCCGGCACACCAGTGGAGAGCTCGCGCAGCATGCGGCTGGCGGCCGAGCCATGCAGATACAGGCGATCCGGTCCGTTTGCGTCGTGCGTGCGGCCGTACAGCGTAGGAATGACAAAAGGCTGTCCGTCGACACAAAAGCCGACGTGCGCGAGAAAGCCAGCATCGAGGATAGCGTGGATAGTCTTCGAGTCATACGCGCCGCGCTGGGGCAGGCGGCGCACCGTTGCGCGATCCGTCAAAGCGCAGGGCCCTCCATTCGAATTGAGTCGATCGTCCAGTTCGTCTCCCAGGTCCTGCCCTCATTCACGGAGAAGGCTTGCTCCCAGTGGCACTCCTTTGGTGACCGGACTTCCCAAAGGAATCTCACGAACACCGGCTTGCCGCCGATCTCTTCGTGATCATAGAACTCACCATGGCCATTCCTGAAATGGCCGACTGTGGGCGGCATTGAAAATGCACCGGCTTTACCGTTCGCCCAGTAAATGCTCCACTCGCGGGTATCGGCGTTGTAAAGCCGCACCGTCATGCCTTCGATATGGCCGGACGGGGTGTCGGCTTCGAATTCATCCACATTTGCGCGCCCATCCCACAACTGCCGCGCTACCGAGGTGCCATCGAACTCTACCCACTGTGTCGATCCAGTGAGAGGATGCACAAGCCGGCGGTTGTGGAGGCGCCATTTGCCCACATAGAAATCGAAGTCGTGCTGCCCGTCGTGCTGTCCACTGGCTGTGGTCTGGGCTGCCATGATGCTCGCCGACTTATGCCAATACCATCGTCCCGCTGCAGCCAGCAGCAGGATCGCCGCTATCGCGAACAGACTGGACGCTTTTTTCAACATGCATTCATGGTCTCTCGCCATCTGGTATTTTGAAAGGTCCACTTTCCGTCATCGTGCTGATACCACTTACAAAAGGGACAGAGTCTCTCTCGCGCCAGGTCTATCTGTGGATCCGCCACGGCATCATGGAGCGCGCGCTACGACCGGGCGAGGCCTTGCCCTCGACGCGCGAACTCGCGGAAGAAAATTCCATCTCTCGCACCGTTGTTGTGCAGGCCTATGACCAGCTCATCGCCGAAGGATTTATCACCGGCCGCCGTGGCTCGGGCACTTACGTTTCGAAGCATCTCCATCCGTCGCCGGCGCCGGCGCCGCACCCTTCCGCCCAGGTGCGGCTCTCCGATTTCGGCACAGCCGCGACTTCGATCGCGCGGCGTGGACTCTCCCCCGTTGGGGAGCCTCAGTCGTTGCGCTACGACTTCGCATATGGAAGGTGCTCTCTGGATGAGTTTCCGCTGGCGGCGTGGCGGCGCATCCTGACACGCCGCACCAGGAGCGCCCCTCTGCGATCCTATGATTACGGCGCCGCCGCCGGTAACCCCGTTCTACGCGAGGCAATAACCAGTCACCTGCGGCGGTCTCGTGCCATCAACTGTGACGTATCTCAGGTCGTTATCGTTAATGGCTCACAGCAGGCATTGGATCTGACGATTCGCCTGCTGCTGAATCCAGGCGATGCCATCGCCGTGGAGGACCCGCAGTATCACGGCATGAGGCAGGTGCTGCTCGCGGCGCGTCTGCGCGTGCGGCCGGTCCCGGTGGACAACGACGGCATCGACCCACGCCAGATGCCTCGGTATGCCAGGCTCGCGATGGTGACGCCGTCGCACCAATTTCCTACCGGTGCTGTCCTCTCGCTGCAGCGCAGGCTAGCTTTGCTGGCATGGGCCCGGCGCGCGAACGCAGTTGTCGTCGAGGACGATTATGATGGCGAATTTCGTTATGAGGGCGAGCCTGTCGAGCCGCTGCAAAGCCTCGATAGCGACGGCAGAGTGCTGTACATAGGAACCTTTTCGCGTACGCTGTTTCCCGCGTTGCGCATCGGCTATGTAGTGGCGCCACGTCCCTTGGTCTCGGCGTTTATTGCCGCGAAGTGGATTGCCGATCGCCACACGGCGGTGCTGGAGCAGGAGACGCTGGCTGAATTCATCGAATCGGGCGCATACGAGCGGCATCTGCGCCGTACGCGGCGAGCCAACGCGGTGCGGCGGGAAGCGCTGCTCTCGGCCATCGAGCGGCACATGGGCGATCGCGTCACCGTCACCGGCAGCCGCTCCGGCACGCACGTCGTCATGTGGCCGCGCGCGAAAGTATCCGAGGCGGAGATCATCGCGCGAGCTGCAGAGATCGGCGTCGGTATCTACGGTATCGCTGGATACTATCTCCGGCAGCCGTCGCAGCCGGGCTTTCTGCTGGGCTACGCGAACCTGACTGTTGCGCAGATTCGTGAGGGCATCCTGCGGCTCGCCGACGTGCTGTAAGACGTGCGGTGACTAGATAGCCGACGCGATCTGCTCGCGAAGGACGCGCCGTTCCGGCCGCGGCGCCGCAGGGCGAAAGCAGCGCATCGTGCGCTCGATGAAATGGCCATCGAGCTTTTGCAGCTCGCCTTCCACGATTGCAGTCATCGTCTCCGGTTCTCCCAAAGCACGAATGTTCAAAGTGATCTTGTGGCGCAGAGTTGGCGATGCGTCAAGAGCGCCCTCCACCGCAGGTTCCTGTCCATTCGCGCACATCGCTGCCTTCACGTAGCCGGCCGGGGTTTCGTCGATCGCCTTCAGATGAACGATCTGGATGTGCGCTTTTGCCAGAGAGCAATCGAATCCATCGAGCAACGGCCCCAGCAGCATCGCAGGCGATAAGGGCTCGCGTGGCTCGAAGACTGCATGGAAGTTCAACCATGCCAGTGCCGCCTCTGCCTGCGCGTATCGTTCGTAATCGATATCGAGCACCTCTTTTTGAGCGGACAATTTTCCGGCAAGCACCTCGTCCAGCCACGCAGCGACACCCCGGCCGGTGTGCGCGCTGATCCGGCGTATGTGGGTCACGCCGATATCGGGGCAATCCACATGCAGATCCGATTTGGTGACACAGACGATATCCGCCTCCTGCAACTGCTTGCGAAAGAGAAAAGCGATGTTCGCGTCAGCTGTGGTCCCGGCCACCGCTTCGGCGCGCGCAGGGTCCACCAACACAGTGAACGGCGCCAGCCGATAGGTGCCCTCGTGCAGGAGCGGATGCAGGACAGTCGCGGCGATGTCCGTGCAACTGCCGACCGGCTCGGCGAAGATCACATCCGGTCTGTACTCCTGCATTGATTCGAGTTGCGTCGTCAGGTCGGAGAAGCGGCAACAGAAGCACCCCGCCGTCACCTCGTCGCTCGGCACGTTGTGCAAGCCAGCAAGCTGCGTGTCGACCAATGCATCGCTCTGGTCATTGAGGATGGCGGCGCAGCGCATGCCACGCTCTTTCAACTCGCGTGCCGCGGCGAGAATGAGCGTGGTCTTGCCCGCGCCGAGAAAGCCGCCGACGAAGACTACGGTTGGCTTCATCCAAGAGCCTCGATCCGCAACTCTTCGCCTTCTGCAATCACCATCGTGTGCTCCGCCGTGAACAGCGTTACACCGCCGATTGTCTTTGCCGAATGAGGATATTCTCTGTCTGCGATGCGCATTCTCGCTCCGGAGCCGAGGCCCGAGATCGTAAGGCTGCGGCAACGCAGGTTTCCGGTGTGCACGCGCAGGGTGAAAAAGGTTCCGCCGCTATTGCGCGGAGCGTAGGAGAATTCGCCCCATCCTGTTCCGCTGGTCCACAAACTGCGGAAGTTTCGATGGGGCAAACGCGGCACAGCTCTTATTGCCTCCTGTCCGCCGTCATATTCGAAGCCGCTGAGCGCAACCACGCTCGACCATGAGGACATCGCGCGTGCGTAGTGGTGACCGCACTCTGCCTCGTCCCACGGATTGCGCTTCTCCCCGTCATAGCGCGCACGTGTGTTGGCGATGTACTCGACGCCTTCGTCGATCATGCCGGCATACATCATCATTGCGGCGGTTGCGTGCTCCAGGCCTGTAAAGACTTCCGCATAGTAGGGAAAAGGAATGCGCGGCCTCTTGCCTTCGGCATAGCTGCATATCACCACGGCGGCCTCGTCGTTCAGGGCAAAGGTGCGCTCCACATTGTCATGCTCCAGTAGCGTGCGCTTGTAATTTGAGCCGTAGATTGCGTGCAGAGTCGCCACCATGTTTTCGCGGGAGACCAGATCGCCGAGACCGGCGACATGGGCCAGGTATTGGCCCATCAACTGATCGACCAGGCAGCCATCGCCTACCTGGTATTCGGGATGCTCCGTCTGGTTCGCACCCATATCGCCGCGCAGATGCGGAGCGATCTGGTCATTGCGAAAGCCGCGGACCTGCTGCACGTAGTATTTGCCGTTGAAGAGATTCGCATCGATCCATCGGCTGCCTTGCGTAAACAGCCGGTGATACTCCGCCGCGGAGCCGGTATCTCCCATGCGCCGCGCCATCTCCTCGCTGGCTCGCAATGCGCCCAGGTAATAGATGCCGCATAGCGGATTGGGCCCGTAGAACTCCACATCGTAAGTGTTGTGCTGCACGCCTTCCATCACGCCATCGCGATTCGCATCCCATCCCCCGGGAACCCACGCAAACTCGATCGCCTTCTTCAAACGCGGCCACATCTCGCGCAGCCACACATCGTCGCCGGTGAGCTTCCAGTCGAGATATGCGTGCATGATCTGGCCCATCTGCCCGTCCGCCGCGGCCCAGCCGAATCGATCGTAGCCATCGGGAAGCAACTGCCGGAAGCGCATGGCGCCCGCGTCATCCATGGAATAGCCAAATGCTGCCTTGCGCAGCGAGCGGGCAAACGACGGAAAGAGGAACGCGGTAGCCGTCTCGTAGTTCCACACGTGCGTGCAGTTACCGAAGCAGCAGCCGCGTGCGTCGTCCACTCCTTCAAAGCCGTGGAACTCGCCATCCGCGGTGCGGAAGCAGGTCGTGGAGGCGAGTGTCGAAAGATTCGCGCTTGCTGCCTCCTTCACCGTCGCGGGCAGCGTGCTCTCGCGAAACGTATCTGCGAAGAGCCGCGTGCGCCGTTCCAGCGATTCGAGATGCGTCGCGGTGTAGTCCGCCACGGCCCATGCGTCCTCGAATCGGGTGGCATAGTAGTTGCCGATGCGCGTGCCACCTTTGCCTTTCGGCGCGTCCCACCCACACCAGTCCGGAGTCCGGTTGGGAAAATGCCACGCCAGCAGAAAGGTGAACGTCTGCGACTGACGCGGTGCAATCTTCGCGCTTTGCAGCACCACGCCCACCGGGTTGGGCGCCTCAGGCTCGACGCCCAGCTCACCGTTTGCAGAGAAGGCGTCCCAGAAAAGCATCGGCGAGTTCCACCAGCGTCCCTGGGGCCAGCCGCGCCAGTGCGACACCTTCACATTGGAACTCACCAGCGCCGCCAGAGCGATCGTGCCTCGCATCGGCTCGCTCTCCGTCAGCGCAGGATTCGACATCGCCAGACCCGCTATTTGCGTACTCGAATGATACGTATTTCGCCGCGGATCCGGTTCGCCCGGAGGACCCGCCTTGACTGGATTCTCAAGTGACCAGGCAATGCTCACCTTTGCGCTTGTGCTCTTCGGATTCGTCACTCGATAGCGCAGAATTGCGACCGGCAGGCCGGAATCATCCGGCTCATGCGGAATGAATGGCGAGAAGGCTTCCATCTCCACCTTCACCGGCAATGTGCGATCTTCAAAGGCGATATGCGCCAACGGGTAGGCGCCAGTGAACGTCGCCGCATCGAGCCGGCTCAGCCCGGGCGCATTGTTCGCTCCCAGCCCATCCTGCCCCTCGTAGGGCGGTAGGATCCGCGCTTCCAGCACGCGAGCAACAGGCTTGGCATCGCCAGCCTGTGCCCAGATCGATGGAAAAGCATACGCCGGCGCATACCCCTTGTTCGGCCGGTTGAAGATCTCCCAATCGCGCAGTTGTCCGCGTCCTCCCAATGCCACGCTGCCCGCGGCGACTCCACCCAGCGGGAAGGCAATCATCTTGAGCTTGCGTCCGGTGAAGACCCGCGGGAAAGCAGCGTCTTTGGCCGCTGTTGCCGGGTTCGCCGGCGGTTCGCGCTCCGCTGCTTCGCCGATCGCCGGCCACCCGCCCACCTGGGCGGCGGCGCCAATGGCGCCCGCAGCCTGCTTCAGAAATGTGCGTCGCGGCAGCGGTTCATTCTCGGCCATCGGGTTCCCTTGTCAACGCAGATTTAAGCGTTTTACTTTCCGCACGCCATTCTCCACCACCGGATCGGAAGGACGCAATCGAAGTCGCCGCTGCTCTTCACGCTCCCTTAAGATGAAGTGCAGGAAGATTGCTTGAATGCGCGTCCTCGTCGTCGAAGATGAAGTGCGGCTGGCGGATAATCTTGCCGCTGCTCTGCGCGAAGGCCCAGGCTTCGCTGTGGATTGCGCGGAGGATGGTGAATTAGGTGGTGAGCTGGCCCTGCAGGGCTGCTACGACCTCATCGTGCTCGATCTGATGCTGCCGAAGGTGGACGGTCTGACGATGCTGCGCCAACTGCGTGCGCGCGACAATGCAACCCCGGTCCTGATACTCACGGCTAAGGATGGCGCAGCTTCAACGATTGAACTGCTCAATGCGGGTGCGGATGACTATCTGAGCAAGCCCTTCGATCTGGGCGAACTCATAGCGCGCGCCAAGGCGCTCATTCGCCGGGGCAAGGGCGCCTCGCATCCGGTGCTCACCGTAGCCGACATTGAAGTGAACACGCTCGAGCAAACGGTGCGCCGCGCCGGGCGGCTCATCGATCTTTCGCCGACGGAGTACCGCATCCTCGAATACATGGTGCATCGGCCGCGCGTCATCGTCTCCAAGCGCGAGCTGCTCGAGCATCTCTACGACTACAACTGGGAACATCACTCCAATGTCATCGAGGCGCACATCTCTAACCTGCGCAAAAAGCTTGGGGCGGACACCGACCAGCAGGCGGTAGAGACGCTGCGCGGCCGCGGCTATCGCCTTGTGGCGGAGCCCGCACCCTCCACGACCGGAAGCGTCTAATGAAGCGGCATTCTCTTTCCCGGCGGCTGATCTCGTCTGTGCTGCTGGTGGAGCTTGTCTTCGCCATCGCGGTGATCGCCCTGGCTGCTGCATATGAACGCCATGCTCACCTGCATTCTTTCGACATCATGTTGCAGGGCCGCGCCGATTCGCTGCTGGGTGCGGTGCAGGATGCCGAAGATCCCGCCGATAACGTGATGCTGGACCGCACCGGCTTGCAGTTGCCTTCTGAGGACATCTACGAGGTGCGCGACAGTGGCGGCCGGCTGCTGGGTCGCTCGAATAACTGGCAGGGCCCCCACCAGGACGATATCGCACCCAGCCGGGACCGCATCTTCCGCACCAAAGTGAATGGCCATCACTATCGTGTGCTCGCGCTTCACGGTCTGCGCGTGGTCGATCCTGGAGACAAGGGCGGCGGCACGCCACGACATATTCTCGTCGTCTACGGCGCGCCCACTTCGCACGTGTGGCGTGAGGTGCGCAATGCAATCGTCTTCTTCTCGCTCTCTAATCTTGTCCTGCTTATCGTGACGGGTGTGCTGATGACATGGCTGCTGCATCGCGGTCTGGCGCCCATGCGGGAGCTTGCGGCCGAAGCAGAAAATATCTCTATTTATCGCTGGAAATTTCAGCCGCCGGAGAGCGCGGTCGAGACGCGTGAGCTTGCGCCCCTGGCCTCGGCGCTGAGCGCCGCGATGCAACGGCTGGAGGCCTCCTTCGCGCAGCAGCGGCGATTCGTGAGCGACGCAGCGCACGAGTTGAAGACTGCAGTAGCTGTCGTCAAGTCGTCATTGCAGTTACTCAGCATGCGGCAGCGCACTACAGAAGAATACGAGGCGGGCGTGGAGGTGAGCCTGACGGATTGCGAGCGAATCGAGGAGATCGTATTCCGCATGCTGACCCTGGCGCGTGCCGAACACCTCACCACGGCGGAGTACGCTGCCGGAACAACCGACCTCACAGCCGCGGCCGCCGCTACTGCACAGCAGTTTCAATCTATGGCGGAGGTGCGCTCCGTCATGCTCACGCTTGTAGCCCGCGACCCAGCCTTCGTCCCCTTGTCGCAGGAGGAGTGCTCGTTGCTCTGCTCCAACCTGTTGCTGAATGCGCTGCAGCACAGCCCGCCGCAGAGCGAAGTCCGCGTAGTGCTGGAGCCCGAGGCAAACTGGTTGGAGTTACGAATCGAGGACCAGGGTGACGGCATTGATCCGGCACTCCTGCCGCATGTATTCGAGCGCTTCTCGCGTGGCGATCCATCACGCAGCCGGAACACCGGCGGCACCGGCCTGGGGCTCGCCATTTGCAAGGCCATTGTGGACAGAGCAGGCGGCAGCATTACGCTGCAGAGTGAGCCTGGCCACGGGACCACTGCCGTGGTGCGCCTGCCGCGTGCTGCGGGGCCGCCAGCTCCAGCGTCAGTTGAAGGCTCATTGCAGGCAACTCATTCAGCTTGAATTAATAGTGTCACTCTAGACTTGCCCCGACGCAGTCAGCGTCACAGCAGTCAGCACCACAACGGAGCCATGCATGTTCGATTCACGGAAGAGAAGTGCTTGCCGGTCTTTGCTACTTGTGTCCGCGCTAGTTTGCTGTGCAGCTCCACCATTCGCACTCGCGCAAGGCCCGTACCACGTCATGACGCAATGGAAGATCGGGGGCGAAGGCGGCTGGGACTATCTGACTGCGGATCCCGCGGCTCATCGCCTGTACATTACGCATGGTCCGCGTGTGGAGGTGATCGACACTGAGAGCGGGAAATCCGTCGGATCGATCACCGGGCTTCAGGGCACGCATGGCGTTGCGCTGGATGCAGAAGGGAAATATGGATACATCAGCGATGGCCGGGCCAACGCGGTCGTGGTCTTCGACCGCAACACGCTGAAGACAGTCACCTCCATCCCCGCCGGAACCAATCCGGATGGCATTGCCTACGAGCCGGTCACGAAGACGGTGTGGGCCTTCAACGGCCGCAGCAGTAATGTCACCGTTATCGATACGAAATCGCAGAGGGTCGTCGCGACTATTCCGCTGCCCGGAAAGCCGGAGTTCCCCGTAGCCGATGGCAAGGGCCACGTCTACGACAACATCGAGAGCAAGAACGAGATTGTGCGTCTGGATGCTGCCACGAACAAGTTGACTGCGGAGTGGCCAGCTTGCGAGTCGCCTTCCGGTCTCGCGATCGACCTTTCCGCCCGTCACCTCTTCTCCGTCTGCGATGGCAAGAAGATGGCGGTGGTCGATGCGAACACGGGAAAGGTGCTGGCAACGCCCGCTATCGGCGAAGGCCCGGATGCCGCGGGCTTCGATGCAAAGGACAAGCTGGCCTTCTCGTCGAATGGCGATGGCACGCTGACCGTGGTGGACGCCAGCAAGTCGAGCTTCCCCGTCGTCCAGAACCTGACTACCCAGAAGGGGGCGCGCACCATGGCCTTCGATTCGGCGAACGGCCGTGTCTATCTGACGACCGCAGAGTTTGGACCCAGGCCTGCAGCCACCGCACAGACGCCGCATCCAAGGCCCTCGATTCTGCCGGATAGCTTTACCGTGCTAGTGGTGGGTCGATAAATTTAGCGGCTGCTTGGCCGCTAAACTCCCCCAATAACCGAACGGCCAGCGAGACATTCGTTCTCGCTGGCTTTTTTATATCTCCGCGTGGCGGCCGCGTGTCATCAGGTAATAGGTCACCGGGGTCACGATAAGGCTTAGCGCAATCGAAATCAGCAAGCCGCCAATCACCGCGATCGCCAGCGGCTGCAGCATCTGAGATCCGGAACCCAGCGCGAAAGCCAGCGGCAGCATGCCGCAGATCGCGGCCATCGCCGTCATCACAATTGGCCGCAACCGCCGCTGCGCCGCATGCACCATCGCCTCACGCGGCGCCACACCTTCGGCGCGGTACTTCTCATCCGCGTCGAGCAACAGGATGCCGTTCTTTGCCACGATGCCGATGATCATGATCAGCCCCATGAACGACGCCACATTGAAGTCCGTACCGGTGATCAGCAGCGCGAAGACTACACCCGAAATGGAGAGCACTGACGACGTAAGGATGGCGACAGGCGCGGCGAAGTTGCGGAACTCCGCCAGCAGCACGCCGAAGACAAGCGCCAGCGCCAGCAGCAGTACCCGCAGCAGTTCATGGAACGACTGCTGCTGCTCCTGATACGTGCCGCCATACTCCACGCGCACAGAAGGTGGCAGATGCATCTGCTGGACCACTTGCTGCACTTTCTTCACCGCGGTGCCCAGGTCGGATCCCTCCAAGCCGCGCCGTCACCACGACTAGCTGCTGCAGGTTCTCCCGGCGTATCTCGTTCTGCGGCGGCAACTGCTGAATCGTCGCCAGCGAACCGAGCGAAGCGAGCTTGCCGGTGGCACTATTGAAGACCGTGTTCTGGATGGCATCGAGCGAGGTGCGCGTGTCGTCCGGCATCCGTACGCGAATCGTGTACGGCCGCCCGTTGGCAATCAGTGGGACAGTCGTCGCCACGCCATCCAGGATCGAGGTAGCATCCTCCGCAACTTCCGTCGGGTGTAAAGCCCAGCCGATCCGCAACCGTTGGGTTCACCTGGAAGTTTGTCGCCGGGCCGCTGATGGTGTTCTCGATCCCGTTCTGCACTTCCGTGACACCCGGGATCTTGCCGATGGCATCGCCCACCTGCGGTCCCAGCTTCTGTAGCAGCGCGGCGATCGGTGGAGAAGAGTTTGACGTAGATCGGCTCAGGTGCGTTCGACAGGTCGCCGATCATGTCCTGCAGCACCTGGGTGAACTCGACATCCAGCTCCGGCTCGGTCTTCTGGATTTGCGCATGGACATCCGCCATCACCTCGTCGATGCCGCGGTCGCGCTTGTTCTTCAGCTTCACGGTGATGTCGCCGGTATTTGCTTCGGTCACGGCGGCGTAGGCCCATCTGCAGTCCGGTGCGCCGCGATGTAGTTCTCCACCTCCGGAGTGTTGCGCAGGATCTGATCCACATGGGCCAGCACGCGGTCCGTCTCGGTCAGTGAGCTGCCCGCGGGCATGATGTAGTCCAGCACAAAGCCGCCTTCGTCCATCGCCGGCAGCAGGTCGGAGCCAAGCTGCTTGTAGCCGAACCAGGTGCCGCCCACCAGCAGGAGGCAGAGCAGCGCGAGCAGCAACGGGCGCGCCAGTGACCACTCCAGCGCGCGCTCATGCCAATGCAGCACGTAGCCCAGGATGCGTCCCGGCTCCGCGTGATGCTGAGTTTCATCGGCCGAACGATCCGCGACCTCTGCGCGACTGCGCAACAACGTGAGGCCTAGCGCCGGTGTCCAGGTCAGCGCCAGCAGCAGGGAAGTCAGCAGAGCGGCGGTCATCGTGACGGCCAGCGCGCGGAAGAAGCTGCCGGTCACCCCGGTCACCGCAATCAGCGGAAGAAAGACGACAACCGGCGTGATGGTAGAACCGATGAGTGGCCGCATGACCTCTGCCAGCGCCTTACGCACCGCCTGCACCCGCGTCTCGCCGGAGTCGCGGTGCAGCACGATGTTTTCCACCACCACAATGGCATCGTCGATCACCAGGCCGATCGCCGCCGCCAGACCGCCCAGAGTCATCAGATTGAAGCTCTGGCCGATCATCTTCAAAAAGACAAACGTGACTGCGACGGTGACAGGAATCACCAGGCCGGCAATCAGCGACGAACTCCAGTCGCGCAGGAAGAGGAACAGGATCACGCAGGCCAGCACCAGCCCGATCAGGATCGCGTCGCGCACGCTCCCGATGCTCTCCCGCACCAGCTCGGACTGGTCGTAGTATGGCTCCAGCTTCACGCCCGGCGGCAGTTTGCTGCGCAGTTGCGCAACCTCTTTGCTCACCGCATCAGCCACGGCCACGGTGTTGCTGTCGGGCTGCCGTGTGATGTTCAGCAGCACCGCCTGCTTTCCATTCGCGGTCACTACGGTATAGACCGGCATCACTGCCTTTGTCACCGTGCCGACATCGGAGACGTGCACCGGCGCGCCATTCGGGGTGGTCTTCACCACCAGCTGGCTCAGCTCGTGCTGCGTCGTGTACCTGCGCGCCCACCAGCCCCAGGATCAATTGATGGTTGGCCTCATACAGTCCCGGCGAATCGATGATGTTCGACGCATTCACCGCAGTCGAAAGATCAGTGATAGTCACGCCGGAGGCCTGCATGCGCGCCATGTCCGGAACGATGTGGTACTCCGGAATCTTGCCGCCCTGCACCGTCACCATGCTCACGCCAGCGAGTGCGGTTCAGCGGGGGCTTCAGCTCGTACGTCGCCATCTCCCACAGCGCCGTCTGCGACATCGTGTCGGAGGTGAGGCTGTAGCCAAGAATCGGAAACGTTGCGAAGGTCAGCCGGTTGGTGGTGATCTTCACCGTCGACGGCAGCGATCTGCTGCACCTTGCTCAGCGCCGCATCCACCAGTTGCAGCGTCGGTACATGTCCACGCCCCAGGTGAAGAAGAGGCTGACCTCGGCCGATCCGCGGCTCGTCGTCGAGCGCACCGTCACCAGCCCGGGCACGATGTTTACCGCGTCTTCGATGGGCTTGGTGATCGTCACCTCCATCTGTTCCACCGGCATGACGCCGTTGTCGATGCCGATGACCACGCGTGGAAAATTCGTCTCTGGGAAAAACTGAGATGGGAATTTGGGTCGCGAGATAGATGCCCCCGACCGTCAGCACGATCAGAAAGAAGAAGATGGTGCTGCGAAAGCGCAGCAGCCAGAAGCGCGGCTCCTCCGGCCGCCGCTCCGTCTTCATCTGTCGTGGTGGCAGTGCTGATGTCGTCACTTGTCTTCCTTCGCCGCGTCCGGCTTCTTCTCGTCTGTATCGTCAGCCGCGCCTATCTTCACTTTCGTGCCGTCCTCGAGCGCGTAATTCCCGGAGGTGATCACCGTATCGGCAGTCGTCAAGCCGCTGGTGATCTGAACATGGCCATCGTCCGTGATCCCGATGCTGACAGGCTTCTTGTGTGCTGTTCCATCCGCGCCCACAACCATCACAGATTTACTGCCGTCCTGCGCGGCTAGCAGCGCTGACGAGGGAACGATCAACGCCTGCGGTACCTGCCTGCCCACGATCGATGCATGCACGGGCGTGCCAACCTTGAGCGTTCCTTTCTTGTTTTCGATGCGCAGCCAGATCTCCACCGTCGTGCTGCCCGGATCGAGCGCGGGGCTGATCAGAGATACCTTCGCTGGCACGGGGTCCGCAACGCCCGGTACCGCAATCGTGGCGGCGTCGCCTACCTTCATCTGCTGTGCGAGCTGCTGGGCCAGATGGATCTTCGCCAGCAGGACAGACGTGTCCATCACAGTCAGCAGCGTCGATCCGGCGGCTACCGTCTCCCCCGCGAAGAGCGGCCGGTCGGTGACGAAGCCGGAGATCGGGCTCCGTATTTCTGAATAGGAGACCTGCGCCTCCGCGCCTTTGTACTTGCCCTCGGCCGAAGTGAGCTGCCCCTTTGCCGCTTCGAGCGACGCCTTGCGCGACACGCTCTTCTGCGACTCCAGATGCTTTGCCGCCGTATCGTATGCAGCCTGCGCCTGCACCAGCGCTGCCTGCGCGGTGTCCAGGTCGCGGCCCGGTATCGCGCCTTCGGCAAAGAGCTGCTTGCGCGCCTTCACAATGCTTTGGTTCAGTTCTAAGTTGGCCTTCGCCTGCGCGACATCGAGCTGCGCCTTTTGATAGTCCTCCGGTACCTGGGCCTGCGTCGCAGTCGCGTACGCCGCCTGCGCCGCTGTGTAGGAGCCGCGATTGTCCAACGCTGCCGCCGCCAGATCGCGATTCTCCAAGGTAGCCAGCAGCTGTCCGGCCTTCACGTGTGAGCCGCGCTGCACGTAGAAGTGATGGACCGGCGCGGTGATCTTCGGTGAGATCGCCGCCTGTGCCACGGGCGCGAGCACTGCGTCCGCCGGGATGTGCTCGACGATCGTGCCGATCTCCGGGTGCTGCGCCTGCACTGTGACCAGCGGCGTCGGTGCGCTTTCGCCCTTGCTGCAGCCGGCAACCGATGTGAGACCCAGTGCAACCACCGGCAGCATCAGCAACGAGAACCTTCGTGTCGTTCTTTGCGGTCTCATTCTCACATCGTCCCCGTCAGTGTCTGCAGATTGGCCAGCCCAGTTTCATATCGCACGATGCCGTCCTCGCGCGCATTCTCCGCTGCGGTTAGCGCCGTCTGCGCGTCCACCACTTCCAGCGCTGTTGCCTCGCCTGCCGTGTAGCGCAGCTTGGTCAGCCGCAGACTCTCCGCCGCCGTCGTCGCACTCAGGTCGAGCGATGCCGCCTGCCGCTGCGCCTCGGCTGCTTCCGCATACGCCTCATCGAGCGCTGCAATCAGGTGCCGCTGCGTCGCCGTTAACGCCACGCGCGCGGCGTCGCGGCGAATCTCCGTCTGCTTCACGCGATGCGGCGTTGCCAGCCAGTCCCACAGCGGTATGTCCACCGTTGCGCTCGCGGAGTAGCCGAGGTTGCTCACGCCATTCGGTCCCTTCGTGGCAAACTGCGCCGCGTCGATGCCGTAGTTGAAGTTCAGCGCGAGATCCGGCAAGATAGGCTGCGCGCGCCCCCAGCACTTCCGCATCGCTCATGTGCACGGCAGCCAGCGCGCTCTTCAAGTCCGGATTGTGTGCAGCCTGGCCTGTGCCTCCACATCGGCACGCGAAGGCATCGCCGGCAGCGGCGTGCTCTGCGTCGCATAACTCGTCCGCGGATCGGGAAATAGCAGCACACCCAACTCCAGCCGCGCCTTGTCCGCTGCCAAGCCGCGCATCCGCAAGATCACGCTCGCGCTGCTGCTGCTGCAATTGCGCCTTCACCACGTCGGCATGCGCTACTTCGCGCGCCGTCTCGCGCTTGTTCGTCAGATCGGTGAAGCCTGCGGCCTCATTCTCTGCGCGCTCGGCCACGGTCACTTTGTGCTCACTCGCGGTGAGGCTGTAATAGAGACCGACCACCGTCGCCACCAGCCCACGTCGCGCGATTTCGTACTCGGCCGCAGCCCGCGCTGCTGTCGCATCGGCCAGCCGCACATCGGCGACGCCCTTCAGTCCGATCGTCTCCGTCACCGCTGCCTGGCTGGTGTACTCGTGCACCGCATTGTTTGCGATAAATATGACCGGCGCGGCAGTCTGGGTACCATCCCGAGGTGTCGTGCCGGCTTGGCCAATACCCTGCGTGTAGAGAAACTGGTTGTGATATACCGCGTTAGGCAGCAGCGCCGCGCGTGCAATCGAGCGATCGAGCGCAGTCGCCTTCGCCTCTCCCCGCGCCGTCGCGAAGTTCGGGCTCGTTCGACTGCGCGCGACGGATCGCTTCATCCAGTGTGATGACCAGCGGCGCGCCGGATTGTGCGCCAGCCGTGTCCTGCGGCGGCGCCATCTGCGCGAAAGCAGCGCAGCGAAAAGAGAGCAGAGAAGAAGGCCGACCACGCAGAATCCGGGTCGCGCGTGGTGAGGCTTGAAGTGCCATCTCATCGAGTACTTCAAGGTATCTATTTCAACATTAAATCTCAATGAAGCAACGAGTTGCCGGATTGTGCCGCGCATAGCTTGTAAAGACGCGGAACCATCGCGTCAGGATTACACGGCGCTAGCGGCCTGCTAACTCATTGCTGGACAGTCAGCGAAAACGGCATCAAATTCCAGCCCCGCAGCTGCAGCCGAATGCCGCCTTCGCGCACGCCCTCCGGGATTGCGATCGTGACCGGTCGATCTTCTCCTGGCAGCAGTGACACATAGTTGTCGCTATAGTACGCAGGCAGCACCTGCGATCCATCGGCACGCACTAAGGTCAGCTTGTTCTCGAGCGCCGCCACCTGCCCGGTATTGCGGAGGTCTACGCGAACCTCGCCCTTGGCCACCGTTGCAGTCGCGGTGACCGTCGCTGTGGCCAGCCGATCCAGCGCGCGATAGGCCGCCTCATGCGCAGCTCGCCAGTAGAAATTGTCAGATACTAGCTGCCCGTCCGAGCCGCGTAGCTCCAGCCGTACCAGAACCACTCCGTCTTCGTCCATCAGTGGCGCCAGAGCAAGAGCGAAGCCCGGCGTCATTGCATCGGCCGCAGCATTCACCACAGAGTCTTTGCTCAGCAGCAGCTTGTTGTCCAATCCATAGACGCGGGCAGTCACCTTCAGCCCGGATCGCGCTTCGGTTGTGGTATTTGTCACCGAGACGGTGTCATTGGAGAGATCAAGCTGCACGTGCACCGGCTCGCAAGCCTTCTTCACTCCGTAGTAAGAGGCTTGCGTGTCGTAATCGGAGGTAAATATCTCCCACATCGTGCTCGGCCACGCCGGTTGGGTCATCCACAGCATGCGCCCGCTGTTCGGCGACCATAAATGCGCATTCATCCCTTCGAAGATGGCGCGATGATCCACATAGTTCATCATTTGCGCCTTGCGAACATAGTCGTCGATGTTCGTCGCCGCGCCGAACATCGCCTCCATATGTTGGTTGAACGGATTTACGTCACCGTTTCCTGCCTGGTGCCAATCGTGGTATGCCCAGTCGTCCGATACAGGCCAGTGATCCGCCTCCGGTATCCAGCGGCTGAACCATTCGCGCGTCGGCAGCGATGGTGTCCCCGTCTCGACCGAGAAGCCGTGATTCAGCCGTGTGTAGTAATCTGCCGGATCCTGATACGAATACGGTCCGCTGCCCTGCAGGTTCACTGCATTGGAACTCGGGGAGTAGTAGCGCGTGCCGTCGAGCGAATGGATCAGCCGAATCAATCCTTCATTGATGATCGGCTGCGGCACGCCTTCATTGCGACCACACCACATCACGATGGATGGATGATTGCGATAGCGCTCAACGGTGTCCTTCGCGTTTTCGAGGAAGAGCTGCGGGTCCTCCGCCTCCACGTTGTAGTTCTGCGTTGAATCCCAGAAGTCGTTCCACACCATCAGGCCGTACTCGTCGGCCAGGTCGTAGAAGGTTTCCTCCGTGCTCTGTCCCACCCAATTGCGGATGATGTTCAGCCCCGCATCGCGATGCAGCCGGAAGTAGGGCTCCAGCCGGTCGCGTGAAACGCGCTTGCGCGCGTCGTCCATGCCCCAGTTACCGCCGCGCGCCGCAATGCGCACACCGTTCACCTTGATGACCAGGTACGGTGCCGGGCCGAGATCGCCATCCGGATGAAGCGACGGCGCATCGTTCGCACCCGCGGCAATCGATGCTACAGCTTGCGTTACCCCTTTGTGCTCCGAGACCTCACGCATCCCGTCGTGCGAGACATCCACCGCCGGCATTGCACGCTCGCGGTCCTCCGTCGGTGAATACTCCACACGCCGCAACGTCCCGTTGTTATCGAACAGACTCAATTCATACGTAATCTCGCGCACGCCGAACTGCGATGTCATGGTGCTGGTCGCGCCGCCATCCTCATCGAACGTAACTCTGAGATGGTACAGTTCCGGCGTGCCATAGCCATTCGGCCACCACAGCCGCGGATGCGCCAGGTGCAGTTGCGGGAACTCCGCCGGCTTCCATTCAATGCTTTGTTCGCCCGGCGCAACGGTGATCTCTTTCGACACCTCCACGCCTTCGAACGAGGCCGTCAGCTTGCCGCGCTTCGCTTGCTCACTAGCATTTCTCAGCGGTACAGTGACCGACACATCTGCCTGCGTGGTGTCCGTCTGGCCGTTCTGTAGCAGGGGAAGCGTCGTGACCACCTGCGCGTCGCCCACCTTTACCTCTCCGCTCGGCACCAGCCGCACATCTTGCCATAGACCGCTGTCACGATCGCGTTCAGCGGGAATCCAGTCCCAGCCCTCGGTCGCCACGAACGTTGGTCCATCCAGGCACATCATGCCGCCGTTCTCGCCCGGACCGCCCAGAATGGATTGCTCCTGCGGTATGCCCGGATGCGGCGGCGGTGAGATGCGGATGGCCAGCGCATTCGTTCCGCCCGCGCGCAGATCGTCGCTAACATCGAAGACTCCGCGGTCAAATGCGCCGGTTACCTGCCCGATGTGTTTTCCGTTCAGCCATACCTCGGCGTGATAGTTGATGCCCTCCAGCACCAGGGTGCGCCGGTCGCTCTTTGACTGCTTGGGCGCGGTGAACTCCGCGCGGTACCAGTAGTCCTGCTTATTCAGCGACTCCGGAATCGCCATGTTGTTCAGCCCGTAGTCGGGGTCCGGATAGATGCCGCGATCGACCATCGTGGTCAGCACTGTTCCTGGTACGGTCGCGGCCCACCAGTCTGCCGTGCGAAATTCCGGTTTCGAAATCTCTTCCGGCGTAGCCGTCACCTTGGGAGCAGGCGTCAGCTTCCATCCGCCGCTCAGTGTCCAGGCGCCATCTTCGTCCTTGCGCAGCGTCGTCTTCGCCGGTGGCTCCGGCGCCGCTTTTGGTTGAGAGAAGGGCGCTTCACTCCGCGGCAAAGTCGCAGCGTCCTGCGGAGCGCGATAACCCGCCTGCCCCCGCGTTTGTACCGGCCACGGCTTCGATCCCTCTTCAAAATTCACCAGCGAAAACTCCGGCTGCTGCTTCGCCATCGCGGCGATCTCCGCATCGCTCTTGACTGCACGAGACACCGTCAGCATCGCGATGCGCCCCCCAAACGGAGCAGTCTCCAGAAGCGGAGATGGTACGGGCGCCATCGAGACTATGCGGCGCGACACGGCCATAGAGCAGCGTCCCCTTCGCTACTTCCACACCGTCGCTGTAGAGGCGCACCGCCTGCCCATCGAAGCTGGCCGCGAAGAAATGCCACTGTTGTTGTGGCAAAGGGGTACTTGCCGTTAGCACATTGTTTTTGCCGAACCACAGCGCAAGGCGCCCGTTCACAATCGCGAACAAGCGGGAGTCTTCTTCCGTGGCATTGCCCATGCCGGCTATCAGCAGGGGTTTCGCTGAGGCGGCCGGCACTTCGACCCAAGCCGTCATCGTCCAGGGCGTAGTCGCCTTCAGCAGCGGATCGGTCTCGGGCAACGGCTTCTCCAGCCCTTCGCCTCCGGCCAGAAAGTGGCCGCTGAATGGCCCATACTGTGGCGGCAGAACCTGGTAAGCCGCAGCGCCATGCTGGGCCAACGCAGGCGCACTTGCGAGCGAAAGCAGAGCAGCAGCCAATATGTGAGAGCGAATCGAGCATTGCATGCGAATACTCCTGGTCTGGGCAGGCGATGGGAACTTGCGAAATCTGTTAACGATACCTTGTCGAGCGCCGCGACTACCGATAGTTTTCTCAAACGAAATTCAGGGCGCCGGCACGGCCTCGGACGTAAAGGTAGAAGCAGGCAGTCCCGCGCTGTCCATCAGCGTCGCATCCGGTGCATTCGGCCACGCGTAACGCACGTACAAGGGCGCTGGCACCTGCGGGCTGCTCACGCTGACCGTCGCGCCACCATCATCGATCGTCGCGGTCGCCGGTACAAAATGCCTGTCCGAACCCGCAAGCTCGAAACCCTGCAGCGTTCCTCCGCGCACCGCCAGCTTGCCATCTGCTCCCGTGAAGTACACCCGCAACCCCGCGCCCTGCGTCGTCGCCTGGCGGAAGAGCGGGCCGCTGTGGTGCACATCTTCCCCGTAGGAAAGCGCGCGCGCAGCCAGCGCCAGCCGATGACCGACGGTCTGTTTGTCCGCTGGATGGACGTTGTTCCGATCGCCTACATCGATCGTCACCGCCATTCCGGTGTTCGTCAGCGAGAGCGACCGCCGTTGCGCATCGCGCACCATGCCCCAATACTCTTCCGGCGAAGCCTCATAACTCGAGATCTGCGCGAACAGGAAAGGAAAGTCGCCCTGCGCAAACTGGCGTCGCCAGTCGCTGATCATTGCTGAGAAGAGCCGGTGATAGAGCGGGGCGCGCTCCAGACCGGTGTTCGCCTCACCCTGGTACCAGATCACCCCGCGGATCGCCAGCGGCGTAACCGGAGCGATCATTCCGTTGTATAGCGAACTCGCAGCCCACGGTTCCACCGGTGGCTGCCACGGATGCTGCTCCGGTGTACGTCCGGCGGCCTTAGCGGCTGCATCCTCGCGCGCATATCGCGCCTTGATCGCCTCCACATCCGCCTGCTTGTCCATCTCGGCCGCGCGCGCGGCAAAGACCGGCATCAGCGCCGCATCGCTGCCCAGCGTGTCCAAACTGGTCCACGACTCGGCCGGCGTGCCGCCCCAGTCCGCTTCTACGACACCAATCGGTACCTTCTGATCGTGCTGAATCTCGCGCGCGAAGAAGTACGCGACGGAGCTGAAGCTCGCCGCTGTCTCCGGCGTGCAGATCTGCCAAATCGCATCCTGGTCCTGCAGTGGAAAGTACGAAAACCGCTTCGGCTCATGCAGCAGACGAATCTCCGGGTGGTTGGCCGCCTTGATCTCCTCCGCTCCGTTTTTCAGTACCGCCGATCCAGGAAACCCGAGCAGCGGCATCTCCATATTCGACTGGCCGCTCGCCAGCCACACATCCCCCATCAGTAGATCGTTGAGGGTGATGCCATTTGAGCCGGAAACCGTGAGCGCGTAAGCTCCGCCACCCGCGGGCCGCGGCGGAAGATATAAGCTCCAGTGCCCGAGCGAGTCAGTTATGGCACTCGCCGTCTCGTCAGCGCTGCCGCTCGCGCCGTGCAGCGTCGCGCTTACGTGCTCGCCCACATCGGCCCATCCCCACACGTGGATCGGTCGGTCGCGCTGGATGACCGCATGATCGCTCCACAGCTTCGGCAATCGTACCTCCGCAGAGGCGGTGAGGGAGATCAGCAGGAGGGCAGGGAAGAAGAGAGCACGCGAAAACCGTGAGAGCATCATCGGTCTCCCAAGATGCCACAAGCTGCGCTGGAGTCCAAGTGGGCGCTCCGTTATGCAAAGAACAGTCGAACTTCAGCCTCTGTCTTCGCGACCTCTTACCATCCACGCTAAGTTACGCAAATCTGCCTATTGCTCGTCGCCGTCCGTGTGAGCGTGGACCGTAGCCGCAGTCACGCCGGAGGCGTTGTTCCTGCTCAGCGTCGCAGCATTTGGCGGCACCGTGATCGTGTTGGCAATCGTTGGATCGTCGCGCAGGTGCAGATACAGCTCGCCGCTGTTGGGTCGCGGCACCGCGAGCGTGGGATTGGTGTAGCCATCCGGTACTGACACGCTATGTGTGAACTGCGGATCGGACGAGATCGAGTCAATCAGGAACAAGGAGCTGCCGTTCAGCGTGCACTGGGCATTGGGATCATTCGCCGCAGGAGTCGCCGTGTCGTTGACCGGCGGAGGCGGTCCGCCGGCTGCCGTCGTTTGCGGTGCGTCAGTTGCACTTGCCGCGCGGGTTGCTGCTTCTGCTGCGGCCGCTGCCGCCGCGCGTGTCGCACGTGCGCATTTTACGGACGCGATCATCGGCACACGCACCAGCGTGCCCAGCGGAATCCAGTCACCCGGCGCACCATTCGCATCGACGGCCCGCAGTTGCAGTTTGCCGAAGGCCGACGGTCCGAAACTCTTGAGCGGATCGAAGCTGCCCAGCATCGTGCTGTTGTCCTGCAGGACCAGGCTCCCGTCGCTCACTTCCAGAGTCGTATGCAGCGTCTGGTCGTCAGACTGTACTTCCACCTTCTCACCGCGCGAGAAGCCGGGGGTCGCTACCGTCTTCAGAACGAAGCTGATTTTGCTGCCCACCGGCAACTCGTTCGGATCTACCAAGTGGACCAGATTGCTCGCATCAGGCGCGGCGTCCACGCTCTTGCTTGCCAGCATGACCTGCGGCCGGTGCTCGCTCACCGTGTTCTCCAGCTCCAGCGTGCGCCCGTCCTTCAACTGCACATGCGCGGTTGCCCGCAGATTCGCCGGCAGAGCCGCCGCTGCCTTCGGGTCCGCGGCTTTTAGCGTCAGCATGTCCTTGTCGCCGGAGTGCGTTAGCTCTCCCGGCGTGAAGCGCACATCCTTCAGTTCTACGGAAGCGACTTCATCCAGGCGCGTGCCTACCAGCGATGCCGTGCTGTCTCCTGCATGGAAATGCAGTGCGTCCAGGTGTCCCGCCTGCGCGTACGCCTGAATGGCTACCTGGTCCGGAGATTCCAGTCCGCGCTGGCGCACCAGCAGGCCCGCGTTGCCTGTGGCCGCGCTGGTCATGGGCACCTTCACTTCCAACTCATCCGGCTTCACCATCTTGAAGTCGGCCTTGGTCTCCTTGCCGGTGGAATCGCGCAGTTGAATCTCCGCCACACATGCAGCGCCGTTACCGTGTAGCCGCACATCGTCTTCACGGCCCACCACCAGCGAATTTGCATCCGCCTTGTCCAGCCTCCAGGTTGTCGGGTGCGGCACATTCAGGTTGAACGACGGACCGTCCAGCCGGTCGAAGCCCCACATCCCGACAATCTTTCCCACCACATGCGGATCAAGCTTGGCGTCCGGCACCGCAGAGGCATCCACGACCAACCCGCCCTTCGCGGCAACTGCGCGCACCGGCAAGTCGATCGTTTTTCCCGACTTTCCTTCGACATGCAACGCCAGGCTGTGCGCCAGGCTGCTCGAGTACACCAGCGGCGCGCCTTCCACGGGCAGCACCACACTTGGACCTTGCAGGCAACTCACTTCCTTGGGATCGATCGCGTGCAGCGGCGGCAGTTGTGCTGTCTCTACCGCGGGCAGCGCTACCACAATCACCGACTTCGGATTGTGGAATGACGGCGGATTGTTCAGCTTCAGATCAAGTGCGTCTTCCTTGGGGAAAGTCAGCGCCGGAATGTACTGGTACTCCGCCGTGTGCAGCCCGTTCAGCAGCTTCGCCACGTCAATGACCGCACCGACATAAGCGCTGTAGTAGCCCGCCCCCGCCGTCGGCGAATAGGAAAGCTGTTGTGCCAGGTCGCTCCCAGGGCCACTGGTAAGTGCCGATACCATCGACTCGTGACCATCGTTCATCACCAGCGACTCGCTGTTCTGGGTCAGGCACTGCTCTTGTTCGGTGGCTGGCAGCTCGAAGCATTCCTGCTTCACCTTCAGAGTGAGGCTGCGCGCCAGCAGCTTGGATGTGGCCTCCAGCGCGCCAGGATTGGTCTCCGACACGTCCCGCACACTGCTGAGGTAGGTTTGCACCCGCGAGCGGTCCAGGCTGGCCTGATTAAGATCCTGCGAGGCGCGCACGAATGAGCCGGGACGGCCGCGGACTGCATTGCGCAGCGTCTTGTAGTCACCACCCGTCTCCGGCGCCAGGAACAGGAGCGTCTGCTGTGCGTCCGCCGGCACCGTAAAGTGGATGCCCTCGTTCGACGCCTTCTTTTGCCAGGTCTCTTCCTTCAGGAACCAGTCTTCGGGCGGCGGGTTCGTTGATCCGCGCAGGAACGCCACC
This sequence comes from uncultured Acidobacteriaceae bacterium, assembly GCA_963737035.1. GTDB lineage: Bacteria > Acidobacteriota > Terriglobia > Terriglobales > Acidobacteriaceae > KBS-83. The sequence continues at coordinate 67,878 of CAVTRJ010000006.1, forward strand.
ACCAGCAGATAGTGTGCCGACTGCGACGGCGGCAGTTCCGGATGTACCCACACCTTGTCGCCCGGCTGCAGGTTGGGCACGTTGGCAATGGGCAGCGTCTTGCCGCCACGGGTCACACGCATGTCGATGCGCGGCCCGCTCAGATCGAAAGGCGCGGTGTTGCCCTGCGCATGCAGGCCGAGCGACGCTGCTGCCAGGACTACACCCGGCATCAACCAGGCTCCCAGGCTGAGCTTTAAAGACATTCTTCTCCTGTCAGGTTATAGGTAAGGCAAATGGATACTCCGCCTATTGTAAAGACGGTGTGTTACGCCCCTGCTCCCGATTGCACCATTTATGGTGCGGAATGCCGGTTACCGATGAGATATATAGCGCATTTTCAGACTGGCCAAGAGCCACCCGACCGCAAGGCTGCAGGCGCGCAGTGAAGTGATCTGCTGTCCTCCACCAATTCGAGCATCGACCCAGTTCTTATTGCCCCAGATAGATCCTCTGTGCCGCCTGCGTCTTCGTGTTCGGCGCCGACACCTGCACCTTCAGGTTCACGATGTTCTTCGCGCCTGCCGGTGGTGTGATGCGCAACTCATATTGGTTTCCCAGCTTGCGATTGATCTGGTTCAGATAGGGCGTGAAGTCCACGGGATTGCTGAAGCCCTGGAAAAAGAAGTCCCCTCCGAGCGTCGAGCACATCTGCGTGAGGTAATTCTGTCCACTGTTGATGCCTTCGCCGGTGCGGTCGGCGAAGCCGGCATTGTGGAAGTAGATCGCGTACACCACCACGCGATTGCGGAGCGCATCGCGCATCGTCGCTTCGAGGTAAGGGTTCGACGGATCGTAACGCAGCCCGTTGTAGCGGTCGATGCCATCAGTGATCATCACCACCTCGCGCCGCTCGTCCGGATTGTGCGCAGGCCACTTCTTCAACAGATCGCTGAGTGAGAAGTACGGGCTGCCGTTGACTCCCGGCGCAGAGACGGGCAGCCGGAGCGTCTGCGCGGCTTCCTGATGATTGGTCGTGAACGCTCCGGTCAATTGCGCCGTGCCGTTGCGCATGTAGGCCACGGCCACCTCAGTCGTCGCTGGCTGCTGGCTGATGAAGCGCTGCAGCTCCTTCAGGTGAAGCCCTAGGCTGGAGCGCGCACCGTCATCGATGAGCAATACAAGCTGCAGGTTGGGCTGCGTGCCATTGGTGGTGAATGCGTGCCAGTCTTCCACCTTGGCGTCCTTGCCGTTTACCTTGGCTTTCACCGCGGATTCCGGAACTGGCTCAGCCAACTCGCCGCTGCCCTTTGGTTCCACAGTCACAATCGTCGAGGGACCATTCACAGCTTGCTGGGCGAACAGAGAAGAGGGCGTGCCAAACAAAGCGCCACACAACAGGACGGCACAGGCAGAAAGAGAAAAGGGAAAACTAAGTTTCATTGACGTACCTCGCTTCTATGAAGACGTGTCTACTGAGTATGGAGTCGCGCTTACGCCGTTAGGATGCGATTTTGTGTCAGATTCGGCTACAAAATGGAACGATGGCCTGAACCAGGTCTTGCCATAAGACTTCCTCAAAACCGTGCATGCCGTTGCGCTTCCCGTCAACGCGCTTCTGTTTTAAACTAACCTGCAGAAGGGGAATGGAGTTTCCCCCGAGGATTCGCTCCTCAAGCCCGCCATCCGGCTGATAACTCCTGCCAATCCAACCGCAGCCTCCGTATACGATCCGCTGCGGTGACAAGCGTGAGGCAGGAGATGGATCTCTATCTTTGGGTTGCGCTCGGCAGCGCCATCGGCGGCGCACTTCGTTATGCGCTCGGCCGCGAAATGCTTCCCCAGCACAGCGCCAGCTTTCCCTGGTCCACCGTTCTCATCAACGTCACCGGTTCCTTCGTCATCGGCTTCTTCGGCACGCTCACCGTTGCCGGCAGCCGCTTCCAGGTGCCGGAGTCGATCCGCATTTTTGTCATGATCGGCCTCTGCGGTGGCTTCACCACCTTCTCCTCGTTCAGCATGCAGACCTTCGACCTGCTGCGCACCGGCGCGTGGGGCAAGGCGCTGCTGAACGTCGGCCTATCGGTGCTGCTCTGCCTGGGCGCCGTAGCTCTCGGCCACATCGTCGCGCAGCAAAGCAGCCACGCCATAGCGATCGCACAAACCAAGGAAGAGGAATACACCGGATGAGGACGTCGCTACCGTCGTGGCCGATGGCGCAGTAGAACCGCAGGCCGGTGTAGGAGTCTCGAGTTATGGCCGATAGTCAAACCGCGACTGGGTTCCGAAATAGCTCACGAACCGGCAGGGAAGCGCTCTTGCAAGCCTCCCGGAAGCCATCGCGCCAGCTCGGCCAGCGCGGCGTCCAGCCCAGCTCGCGCTTGATCTTCGCGTTCGATACGCCACGGATCTCGTTCATCAGCGCGATCACGTGCTCGCCGATCAACAGCCGTGCCATCCACGCAGAGACCTGGCGCGGTGGCTGTGCATGCGCGCAGTGCGCCAGAAACGACAGCCATTCCGAAACCGGGGCCGGCTCATCATCGACCACGTTATACACGCCACCACGTCCAGCCTCCACCACGGCAGCCGTCGCGCTGGCCGCATCCTCGATGTGCACGAAGGACCAGATACCCGTGCCCTCGCCCACCAGCGGCAGCTTTCGCCGGCGCACCGCCTGCACGGTCGAGCCATCCTTCACAATCGAAGTGTGCGGGCCATAGAACGGGCCGTATCTCAGGACCGTTCCGGTAAGGCGCGCCTCCGACAGCACCGCCCGTTCGAGCGTCTTCAACGCATCGAGCGATGTCCGCAGACGCTTCGGCGGCGCGGTATCGAATGGGTCTTCTTCCGTTTTCAGCTTCGAGCCTGGCTTGGGTTTCGTGCTCGCCCCATTCGCCGAGCGCCCATACGTCCAGCCGGCAAAACTCTGCGCGATAAAGTGCGTTGTGCCCACATCCACCGCAGCGGCCAGCAGATTGCGCGTGCCCTCGGTCCTTAGCAGGTTGGTCAATGCAAAGTCGCGATCGAAATGCCGCATGTCGATCGCCGCCGGGATCGCGGTGAGCTGATGAATCACCACCTGCGGCCGCGCCTCGCGAAAACAATTCAGGACTGCGGCGGCATCCAGCGCGTCGACGGTCCGCGGCTCCGCCCCCAGCGCGTGCACCACCTCCACGCTCCGCGGCCGCTGCACCATCCCCACCACATCATGGCCCGCGCCGACCAGCAATGGCACCAGCGCCCGCCCTATCGCACCGGATGCTCCCGCAACAAGGATCTTCATGGCTCTAAGGTTCTATACGGAGGATTTCACTACCGGTTCCCTGAATTGTCTGCCCGAATCGGATACTTGTTCGAATCTCTACATATGGCGCCACCGTGTCATGTCCGGCACTGCTGCCCGCATCTGCGCCCATTTCGCCGCAAACCCTTTGATATCCTTGCCTCAACGCGCGGCAGTTCAGCAGACTTTCATCAGGAGCCGCATGGCGACCACAGCAGCCCCAGCTCTCGAACGTCCGCTCTGCGTCGACCTTGACGGCACCCTCGTCAAGTCGGACACGCTGGTCGACTCGTTGCTGCTGCTCGTTCGCAGCCGCCCGCTCGACGCACTGAAAACTCCGCTGTGGGCCTTGCGAGGCAAGGCCAATCTCAAGCGCGAAGTCACCGCGCGCGTGACGCTCAACGTCGAGCACCTGCCCTACAATCGCCCTCTGCTCGAATACCTGATGGCGCAGCGCGGCGAAGGCCGCAAGCTCTATCTCGCCACTGGCGCGGACTCCGGCCTGGCCGATCGCATCGCCCACCACCTGAACATCTTCGAGGGCGTGCTCTCCTCGGATGGAACCACGAATCTCACGGGTTCCAATAAGCTCGCCGGCTTTCGCAGCCGCTTCGCCGGGGAGTTCGATTACATCGGCAACGCGCGCCCGGACCTGCCGCTGCTCGCCGCCGCTGCCGCTCCCATGACCGCCAACCCAAACCTGGGACTACGCATGGCCCTGCGCGCCCACGGCCTCACACCACAGCGTACCTTTACCGACCGCGCCAGCGGCTTTCGCACCTTCATCAAGGCCATACGCGTCCATCAATGGGCGAAGAACACGCTTATCTTTCTGCCCCTGCTGCTCGCCCACCGGATCCAGGCTCCCGTTGTGCTCGCGGCCGTGATCGCGTTTGTTTGCTTCTCCCTCTGCGCCTCGGCCACTTACATCGTCAACGACCTGCTCGATATCGAGGCCGACCGCCAGCATCCGCGCAAGCGCAAGCGCGCCTTCGCCTCCGGCAATCTTTCTGCCGCCGCAGGCATGGCCATCTCCGCCAGCTTTCTAGCGGTTTCTATCACCGCAGCCGTGATGTTTCTCCCTGGCACCTTTCTCGGCTGGCTCATTCTCTACCTCGTCACCACGCTGGCGTATTCACTCGCGCTCAAGCGCATCGTCATCCTCGACGTGGTCATTCTCTCCGCGCTCTATACGCTGCGCATGCTCGCCGGCGCCGCTGCCAGCCACACCTTCATCTCTCCCTGGCTCGCGGCTTTCGCCATATTCATCTTCCTTTCGCTCGCCATGGTGAAGCGCTTCAGTGAACTGCAGAACGTCCGCAGTGCGGGCGCGCAACTCTCCAATGGCCGCGGCTACCTGCTGAACGACATCGAACAGATCCGCTCTTTCGGCACCTCCAGCGCCTTCGCCTCGGTGGTGGTTCTCTCCGTCTACATCGGGCAGCCAGATGTCCTCAGCCTCTATCACCACCACGAACGCATGTGGCTAATGGCTCCGCTGCTCATTCTGTGGCTGTGCCGTGTCTGGCTGCTGGCGTCTCGGGGGGAGCTCGACGAGGATCCTGTCGTCTTCGCCCTCACTGACCCGATGAGCCTGGTGATGGGTGCCGGCGCAGTAGCCATCGCAGTCGCCTCGCTCTAAGCGAACAGTGGACTCGTCATTTCTGGGGAAGCCGCGCAATGGGACATGTTCAAAATCGAACAGCCATTCGCGATATTGAACAACGTCCCCTGGTCTGGCCGGCGAGTTTGCCTCGAATCAATGGCAGTTCCGCGCCTTATAACGGCGATTTGTAATCTGGTGTTTGGCGCGCCGATTGCTTTACATACTCCGCGACTCACAGTCCGTCCTGAAAACGGAGGCAAACGATGGCGCAGTTTGAGCGGATACGCGATGTCATCTCGGGGCCCTTTAACCCATCCATCCTGCAGGAGCGCACCGCGTCCGGATGGCAGTTAGTCTCTATCGAGTGGCGGCGCGAATTGCCTGCCAACGAAGCGCCCTCGCAAGGCGCTTTCCAGGACGACATCCCCTACGGCCTGCGCATCTCCGAGGACTGCACACGCCTTGAAGTCGATCTCCGCGAGAACCAGATCCTCATCCAGATGATGGACCTGCTGGTGCAGGATTTCCCCTTTTCCAACATTGCCAGCGACCTGAACGAGAAGGGCTTCCGCACACGCGACGGCAAGATGTGGAGCCAGGTCTCCATCTTCAACATGCTGCCGCGCCTCATCGAAGTCGGCCCGCGTCTCTTCTCGACCGAAGAATGGGAAGCACGCCGGCACAAGTTCTGGAAATCGGTCTAAGATCGTTGTCTGTCTCTGAGTAGCCGCGTTTCGACTGTAAGGAGAAGGCATGTCCGACGTCGCAACAGCGATGCAGGTCGAGCACGCGCGGAGTGCAGAAGCTCCTGCCGCTCGCATCCTTTCGGTCGATTTCATGCGTGGTCTCGTCATGGTGATTATGGCCATCGACCATTCGCGCGACTTCCTCACCAATATCCCATTCGAGCCGGAAGACATCACCCATACTTTTCCCGCGCTCTTCTTCACCCGGTGGATCACACATTTCTGCGCGCCCATGTTCTTCTTTCTCGCCGGGACGGGCGCGTACCTGCTTCGCCGCAAAACGGATTCCGTAAGTGCAGCGTCGCGCTTTCTCTGGACCCGCGGGCTCTGGCTCGTGCTGCTCGAATTCACCATCGTCGAGTACGCCTGGACATTCACCTTCTGGCAGATGGGCGGCATCATCTGGTCCATCGGCTGCTGCATGGTCCTGCTTGCGGTCCTCATTCGCCTGCCGGATCAGGTGACACTCGCCGTCGGCCTCACCCTCATCCTCTTTCACAATCTGTTCGATGGTGTCACGCCGGCGCAGCTCGGGAAATTCAGCGGCCTCTGGATGATCCTCCATCGCAAAGGCGTGATCCCGCACACTCATTTCTTCGTGTTATTCCCGTGGATTCCGCTGCTCGGCGTCATGGCGATCGGCTATGTCTTCGGCAAGCTCTTTGATCAGCCGGCGCAGGAGCGGCAGCGCATGATGCTCCTGCTCGGCGGCATCGCCACCGCGGCATTTCTGGTGCTGCGCGGGTTCAACCTATATGGCAATCCAGCAGCGGGCTTGGCTGGAAACTCACCGGGACCATGGCATCCGCAGAGCACGCTGGCCATGAGCGTCGTTAGCTTTCTCGACCTGGAAAAGTACCCGCCGTCATTGCAATTCATGCTGATGATCCTCGGGCCATCTCTGATCCTGTTTTCCGTGGTCGACAGGCTCAGCCCATCGAAGCGATTCGAGAGATGGGCAAAGCCCATCGTGGTCTTCGGCCGAGTGCCTTTGTTCTTCTACATCCTGCATCTCTATGCCATTCATTTCGCTGCCATTCTTCTCGCGAAACTCACCCATCAACCGGTCGGCTGGTTATGGAGGGGCAGCTTCTGGATGAACGAAGTCCCTGCCGGGTATGGCCACGGTCTGCCTGCGGTCTATCTCACCTGGCTCGCGGTCGTGGCGCTGCTCTATTTCCCGTGTGCATGGTTCGCGGAATACAAGCGACGCCACAAATCATGGTGGTGGTTGAGCTACCTCTAGCAGAGGGATTCTGAAAGAGCAGGAACGCCGCTACTTGTTGATGTCCACCTTGTTCTGCAGTTGCGTGATGAGATTGTTTAGCTGTCCCTTCACGTTCTCCGGAGCGACAGGAATAGCGAGCTTCATTTCTTTGATAGCGGTATCGAAATCACCCTTCGCAACCGCGAGCCGAGCCGCTTCATTGTGCGCGACCCAGGTACTTGGATCCTTTTTGATGTTGGCTCGGAACAGTTCCAGCGCTTCGTCGTAGTGACCCTGGGTCTGAAGCCCCCGGGCATAACTCTGGATCTGAAGCTGGCTGCCGATCTCAATCGCCCGATTGCGTGCCGCCGTGGCCGCATCCTTGCGATCCAGAGCAGTCAGGGCGCGTGCCTTTACGAATTCATTCTCAGAGCGGTCCTCGTTGCCGATAGACGTCTCTGCATATTTCAGTGCCTCTTCTGCGCTCAGGTGATTGTCCAGCAGATAGGTTGCTGCCTCTGACCACGGCTCCCATTCAAACTGCGCGCGCCCGCGAAGCTGATTGCGCAGGCTCGCTGCCACAATCTCTGGGGTATCTACCCCGACCTTGAACGATACCGCGACCTTTTCCCAGCGCATCGTAACCACCGCTGACGTGAGCGTCGGGTCGTCAATCGCATAGCTGAGAACATCCTGGTTTGCGATGGTCTGCGGCGTCACGGTGATGCGCAGCGCATCTTCTGCCGGATCGTAAGTAAAGCTTCCCCACGCGGTCGAATTCCGGGAGAAGGCGATGATCCATGAGCTCTCGCCCGGAATCATGTGCAGCCCATACGTTCCCTTTGCAAGAGCCTGACCATCGATCGTCACCGAATCGCTGAAGGCGATCGTCGTGTTCTCGTTCGCCCCGGCACGCCAGGGCTTTCCGTAAGGCGCCAGCCCGCCAAAAATCTTCCTGCCGCGCACCAGCGGCCGCGCGTAGTTCGATCGTGATATCGGTGATGCCGATGCGCTGCAGCACTTCCGCATGCTGGCTGGCGCGTGGCAGATTCAGCATTGCCGACTGGGCGTGCGCCCCTTTTGCTCCAGCCAGCCAGACTGCGATTCCGAGTACCGCAACAGTGACGTATCTCCGCATCATGTAGCTCTCCTTGTTGAGACCTGTATCGAATTCGCGCAACTAACAATCTCGTCGGACTAACTTTTTCAAGCCATCGCCTGTCAGCAGAACGGTGCGCCAGTCATCCAGAAAATCGGCGCCCAGAGTCTTGTACATTTCCACCGCGCAGGCATTCCAATCCAGCACGGCCCAACGAACAAAAAGCCGGTTTTCCCGCTCCGCTTCACGCGCCACACCGGAAAGCAGCGAGGTGCCAATACCGCGCCGCCGAAATGCAGGCCGCACAAAAAGATCCTCCAGATACAATCCCGCCCCGCGCCAGGTCGAGTAGTAACGGAAGAACAGCGCAAAACCCGCTGGCTGCGAAGACCATTCCGCAATCAGCGCACTAAACTGTGGGTCCGGGCCGAACCCATCGCGTGCGACTTCAAGCTCCGTGATCAGCACCTGGTGCGACTCTTGCTCATAGGCGGCAAGCTCCGTGATCAATGATGTGATCAGTGCTGCATCGGCGACAGTGGCGGGACGGATCGTAAGCATGGGCAAGTCCTCAAATCTGTTTTTGGCTTGCTGCTGTCACTCTTTACGCGTCACCTGCGCGACAAAGTTCGGCTCCCATGTCTTGCCGCCATCATCGGAATACGACTGCTGAAAGTGATGCGAGTTGGGCGTGATATCCGACCAGATGATGCGCACCAGGACGGCTCGCCCAGCGGGCGACTCCTGATCGAAGAATTCGCCGCGCCCATTCTTGAACTCTCCGACGGTCGGCGTTTCCCATGTGCCAGTCTTGCTGTTTGCGAAATTGATGCTCCACTGATGGGACTGCGGATTATAGAGAAACAGAGCCAGGTCCTCGAAGCGGCCATTCGCGCCACCTGCCTCAACTTCTTCCAACTGCGCGCCATCCCAGATCTTTCGAACGACCACGGTACCGTTGAGCTCGACCCAACTGGTTGAGCCTGTCAACGGATGCTGCAAACGCGAGATGTGCGTCTTCCAGCTGCCGAAATTGAAATCAAAGTCGTGTTGACCATCGCGCCGCGCGTCTCCCGTTTGTACATCTGGAACTTGCGGCGCAACGCTCTGCGGCGGCGATGACGCAGAGTCATCGCTTCCATCACTCACGCGCGTGTACGTATTAATCCAGTTCACGTCCCACGTTTTCCCACCGTCATCGGAAAAGGCCTGCTCGGAGCGGGCGGAGTTGGGCGACGTGGGCCACATGATAAAGCGAACCAGGATGGTGCGGCCTTGAAACGGCTCCTGGCCAACGAACTCGCCCCGACCATCTTTGAAATTTCCAACCATGGGAGCGCCAAGTGTGCCGCCGCTGCTGTTGGCGAAGCTATTGCTCCACTGGTGTGAGTCCGGATTGTAGAGACGCAGAGCCAGGAACTGGACGTGACCCGAAGGCCCCTCGGCATTCACCTCCGCGATGTTCGCACGGCCATCCCAGATCTTCCGAACCACGACCGTGCCGTCCAGTTCATTCCACTTGGTAGAACCCGTCAGCGGCTTGTCCAGGCGCGACACGTGCAGCTTCCACGTTCCCAGATCGAAGTCGAAATCGTGCTGGCCATCCCGCAACGTGTCTGCAGAATGGGCTGCTACGCTCGCCGTTGTTTGTGAAGGCGCGAGAATGCCGCACGATAGACAGCCCAGCCCGCACAGCAGAAGATACTTTCCCAAACGGCGAAGCGGATTCATCGTCTCCTCCAGATACGTTGTCCGGAACTTTCCAAGCACGATCCAAGCATCGCCCGCAGCATGGTACTTTCAAAGAGCCACTTTCTATGCAATTGACCATACCGCTTTCGAAAGGAAACGGACCGCTCTCGCGGCAGATCTATCTCGGTTTGCGCCAGGCCATTCTTTCGGGCAGCTTTCGCGGAGATGCCCGGCTACCCTCCACGCGTGATCTCGCCGATCAGTTAGGCATCTCGCGCTCCGTCGTGCTGCAGGCCTACGATCAGTTGCTGGCCGAAGGATTTGTCACGGGACGCAGCGGCTCCGGCACCTACATCGCGCAAGGCGTGTCTTCCCGCGAATCGCTCCCCGCAAAAAAATCGGTTCCACTGCGCCTCTCCAGCTTTGGTTCCGCAGCCGCGAAGACCGCAGCCACTCTGAGTTTTCAGGGCCGGCGCCCGCGCGTGCATCGCTACGACTTCGCCTTCGGACGCAGCGAGAGCGACATCGAGACCTTTCCCTTCGAGGCGTGGCGGCGCATCCTGCTGCGCCGCGCGCGCAACGCTTCCGTATCGCATCTGGACTACGGACCTGCCGCCGGAAGTGTCGCGCTGCGGGAAGCCATCTGCGCCCATCTGCGGCGTTCTCGCGCGGTGGTCTGCGATGCGTCGGATGTGATCGTCGTGAACGGGTCGCAGCAGGCGCTGGATCTGATTGTGCGCGTGCTGCTCGAACGCGGCGATCCGGTAGCCATTGAAAATCCCGCGTATCACGGTACCAAGCGGATTCTTCTCGCAGCCGGAGCGCAGCTCGTTCCCGTTCCCGTGGATCGCGATGGCCTCGATCCGGCGCGGCTTCCGGCGAAGGCACGGGTGTGCTTCGTCACGCCATCGCACCAGTTTCCCACTGGCGCCATTCTTCCCCTCGCACGGCGCATTGCACTTCTCGCCTGGGCTCGCCGCAAAAACGCCGTAATCGTCGAAGACGACTATGACGGCGAATTCCGTTACGAAGGGCAGCCGCTTGAATCGTTACAGGGCCTCGATACGGATGGGCGCATCCTCTATGTCGGCACATTCTCTCGCACCATCTTTCCCGCACTGCGCGTGGGTTATTTGATCGTCCCCAGATCGCTGGCTGCGGTGTTCACGGCGGCAAAGTGGCTCAACGATCAGCACTCTCCCACGCTCGAGCAGGAGACACTCGCCGAATTCATCTCGAGTGGTGCCTATGAGCGGCATCTACGCCGCGTCCGCCGCCGCAACGCAGCGCGTCGCGCAACATTGCTCGATGCCATACATGAGCATCTGGGGAATCGCGTCACGATCACCGGCGAGGGCGCCGGCGCTCACGTCGTGCTCTGGCCCAAACGCCGCATTTCCGAAGACGCCATCATTTCCCAAGCGGCAGAGCGCGGTGTGGGCGTGTATGGCATATCGTCCTATTTTCTGAAGAAGCCCTCACGCACGGGAATCATGCTGGGCTATGCACGCACGAGAGAAGCGGAAATTCGTGAAGGCATCCGGCGGCTGGGCGAAGTATTCTGAGCACCGCGATCGGCAACGAGGGAGCGCGGTGTCTGCGCTGGGTCATGCACCGCGCCCCGTACCGGTGGGGGGGCGGGTGCCTCATCCGCCACGAAGGCGCTCCATTCTCGCGGCGCGGCCCTGATACGCTAGAGCCTGCCGGGAACCCACATGCCAGCCAAGACCGCTCCCCCCGCGCCGCCTGCTTTTGAGTCGTGGGGCCGCTATCCCAAACACCGCGCCGACGTCGTGCCCCTCTATTGGACGAGCGATTTCCCGCTGCCCGCGCCGCCCACCGAATCGGCCATGCTGCCGGTCGGGATGGGGCGCTCTTACGGCGATTCCTGCCTGCTCGAAGGTGGAACGCTGCTGGCAGCCCGCGGGCTCGACCGGTTCATCGCTTTTGATTCCGCCGCTGGTCTGTTGCGCTGTGAAGCCGGCGTAACCCTTGCCGAGATCCTCGATTTTGCTGTCCCTCGCGGCTGGTTCCTCCCGGTCACTCCCGGCACGAAATTCGTGACCGTCGGGGGCGCCATCGCGAACGACATCCACGGCAAGAATCACCACGTCGCGGGCACCTTCGGCTGCCACGTACCGCGGTTTGAACTAGTCCGCTCCAACGGGCAGCGATACGAGTGCACCGCGACACAGAACCAATCGCTTTACGAAGCGACCATCGGCGGTCTTGGCCTCACCGGCCTCATCACCTGGGCCGAGGTGCAGCTTCGCCCCATCGTTTCGCGCAAAATCAAGCAGGACTCGATCAAGTTCACCGGACTCAACGAATTCTTCGCGCTTTCGCGCGAATCGCAGCACCTGGAGTACACCGTCGCCTGGATCGATTGTGTCGCGACGGGAAAGAACTTTGCTCGCGGCATCTTCATGCGGGGCGATCATTCCGACCAGCCGGAAGAACTGAAGCCCTCCGGCAAGCCGAAACTCAGTATGCCCGTCGATCTGCCCGGCTTCCTGATGAACAAGGCCACGATCGGCGCGTTCAATACCGCCTACTATGCGAAGCAGTTCGCCAAGCACAAGACGGGACTCATCGATTACGAGCCCTTCTTTTATCCGCTCGATTTCGTGCATCACTGGAACAGAGCCTATGGCAAACAAGGTCTCCTGCAGTTCCAGAACGTCATGCCCTGGGAACCGGGCGAGTATCAGGAAGGCTTCACGCAACTGCTCAAGGCCATCACCGCCTCTGGTCTGGGCTCGTTCCTCGCCGTGATTAAGATCTTCGGGAACGTCAAATCTCCCGGCATGATGAGCTTTCCCGCGCCTGGCCCGATGATCGCGCTCGACTTCCCCGTGCGTGGCGAACGAAGCTTCGATCTGACCGACAAACTCGCCGACATCACTGCGGCATACGGCGGCAAAATGTATCCCGCGAAGGACGCGCGCATGTCAGCACGTCACTTCCAGCAGTTCTATCCCCAGTGGCAGGATTTTGCCCGGTACATTGACCCGGCCTTCTCCTCCGCGTTCTGGCAGAGGGTCACCGCGCTTGACTAGCCGGTCTGTCTATCCCCCGCAGCGCATCCTTGTCCTCGGCGCTACCTCCGCAATCGCCATGGCGGTCATGCGCCAGCTCGTCAGGCCCTCGGCCCACTTCTTCCTTGTAGCCCGTTCCAAGGAGAAGCTGACGGCGGTGGCCCAGGACCTTCTGGTGCGCGGGGCGCTGCGGGTCGACATGATCGTCTCTGATCTCGATGACACTCAGGATCATCCGCAGATGCTGGCAGTGGCCACATCGCAACTGGGCGCGATCGATCTCGCGCTGCTCGCGCATGGAGTGCTCGGTGACCAGACTGCGGCCGAGCGGGAGTATTCCGCCGCCGAGCCAATCCTGGTCACGAACTTGCTCTCCGCCATTTCGCTATTAACCTGGCTGGCGAACTACTGCGAATCGCAGGGACGCGGTACGCTGGCGGTCATCAGCTCCGTCGCCGGCGACCGGGGACGCAAGAGCAACTATGTCTATGGCGCCTCGAAGGCGGGGCTCGATGCCTTCCTCTCCGGGCTGCGTAACCGAATCGACCGCTCCGGAGTACAGGTGCTCACGATCAAGCCCGGCTTTGTTGCTACGCCGATGACAGCGCATATCCCGAAGAACCGTCTCTTCGCCACACCGGAACAGGTTGCCATCGGCATTCTCAAGGCTGTTCGGAGGCGCAGCGATGTTGTCTACGTGCCCTGGTTCTGGCGGCCCATCATGGCCATCATCAAGGCCGTGCCCGAGCGGATCTTCAAGAGCCGGGATTTGTAGCAATCAGGACTGGATCGGTCGTGCAGCCAATGCGTAGGATGTGCGCGTCACATCTGACACGGAGGGAATCGACATGATCGCAGTCCATGACGGTCAATGCGGCGTCTGCTCGCACTTCGGCGAACATAACCAGGCGGACAAGCAGGTGCTCACCCAGATCCTTAGCAGCCACCAAGCTCCGGAATCGTTGATTGAGGGCTGCGGCCTGCCCAAGAATGCGGCGCTGCACCTCAAGGTAACGCCAGTGAGCGGCTGCGACGGCTTCACTCCCGCTGCAGCGGCGTAACACAGAAACGTCACCACCATATGCAAAGGCCGCTACTAAGCGGCCTTGGCTGTTTCTACTTACGAACTTTGCGGTAGGCCTCGACGAACAGTGGCGGCACCAGCTTGTGAGCGGTCGTCTTTAGCCGCGCCCCAAGCGGTTCTTTCTGCCCCGGTCTGCGCACAAAACTCACAGCGTGCTTGGTGGTTTCGTCATCCGCCGGTCTTCCATTGCTGAAGTAGTAGGTCGCGATGGATTTGCGGGTTCGATCCGGTGGGCAAGTCAGCGGCGTAGGCTGCCCGTGATAGGAGTAGCTGGTCGTGGAAAAGATCGCGCAGCGGTTGAAGAGCGGCAGAACTTTTACTTCTGCACCGGTCAGATCACGGTTCCACAGCTCGAAATGGCCTCCGTACTCTTCTTTCCAATCCTTGTTCAGATAGACAAGAACGTTGATGCGGCGATCGACCTTGAGCTTCGGGTGATAGCTGTAATCGGCATGGACTTCAAGCGAACCGCCGGACTTGGTCTGATGCAGTCCGCCGCCGTTGTAATACGGATCGCCAAAGATGTCCGGGATACCGGTGAGCTTCTCAAGGAACAGGAGCATCGGACGGCTGTTCAGGAAGAAGAGAATGTCGCGAAGCGGAGACGGCAGGAACTCTGCATTGTCGAATGCCAGCTTTTTGTTCTGGTCCAGGCCACGGTGACGTAGCCAATCAATCTCGTTCGGGTCAGGAAAGGTGGAAAGTGCCAGATCGGCCACGGCGGATGGCAGGAAATTGTCGAAGTAGATGTGCGGGAAAGGCTTGTTAGCAAGATATTTTGGCGCCAGCTCTTCGGCTCTCTGGTCGAGTTGCTTGAGAAAGTCTGCCGCAAAAAGCTGATCGAGAACATTGCTCCCGCTCAGACTGCCGCTTCCGTTCGAACTTGCACCTGCAGCGGCTTGCTCTGCTTGCGACGTTCCCATCGATTCTCTCCTTCGATCGCCCGTACTGTTCTAGAAAGTGGACTCTACTTTGACGAGCAGTGTCAACGCCGCGCATGCCATTACTCTCACGGCAACACGCGCGACGAAGATCGTTTCCGTATTGTCACCGTGAACGTGCTCTGTCGTCCAATCGGAAGGAAGGCCTCCACAATCCAGCCTGGCCAGCTGTACAAGACCTTGACTGGTCTGGACCTCTAAATCTCTTTTACATATACCTTGCGCGCCAGCCCGAGTTTCTCAAGCAGCCAGATCGCGTAGTAATTCGGATCGAATTCGTACCAGGCCAGTCCGTGCCGCGCAGAGACAGGATGCGCATGATGGTTGTTATGCCAGCCCTCGCCTCCGGTCAGCAGCGCGACCCACCAGTTATTGCGGCTGTCATCGCGGGTATCATAGCGCCGCGAGCCCCACATATGTGTCGCGGAGTTCACCAGCCATGTCACATGCAGACCCAGAACCGTACGCAAAAAGACACCCCAGAGCACGCATGGCCAGCCACCGATGGCCAGCAGAACGACACCAATCACACTGATCGCAAGCCAGTGGTAGCGATCGAGCCAGCGATAGTAGGCATGCTGGGTGAGATCCGGAGTGTAGCGCTGCAGCGTGGGGTCCTGGTTGTGCAGCGTGCCGTGCAGAATCCAGTCCATGTGCGACCACCATTTGCCGTCGCGCGGAGAGTGCGGATCGCCTGGTTTGTCGGTGAGCTGGTGGTGGAGCCGATGTACGCCGACCCAGTAAATGGGGCCACCCTGCAGTGCCACGGTGCCGCAGGTGGCGATGACGTATTCGAGCCAACGCGGCACCGCGTAACCACGATGGGTCAGGAGGCGATGGTATCCGATGGCAATGCCCACGTTCTGGCCGAACACCCAGAGCACGACAAACGCTGCGAGCGCCTTCCAGGAGAAGAAGAAAAGGGCAGCAATGGCAAAGACGTGAAAGAGTCCGAGCACAATGGCGAAGACCCATTTAAGCGGTCCACGGTTTTGCTCGGGCATCTTTTGCTCGGGCATGCGGCCGTGAGTGGCGGCCTGGGCACCCGGAACTGCCGTTGAGGTCGTAACTTTATCTTCTAGCTGGATTTGCGGGATCATTCTTTTCGAGCATATCGCGAAGGAAGGCGGGCGACTGTAAGAGTTCCGTCATGGTTCGAGGAGACTCCGAGCGGGTCGGAGCCGCGGTTCGGTCCCCCTGAGGCGGATTTTTGATAATTATTAGCGTTTACCGGGGTGGCGCCTTGTATGCGACCCTTTGGGCACCTATACTCGTAATTGCGACCGTTGAGGTAGGAATTCAACGGAACTTGCTAACGCAATGCTCAGACTCACCAAAAAAGCCGATTACGGGCTGATGGCCCTGAAGTATCTGGCCGAGCATCCCGAGGTGCCCTCGCAGAGCGCGAAGGACATCTCTGACGCATACGGCATCCCGCCGCAACTGCTGGCCAAGATCCTGCAGCGGCTCACCAAGGTCGGCCTCCTGCGGTCTCATGCCGGGATCAACGGCGGCTACTCCCTTTCTCGGGATGCGGCGACAATCACGGCGTTCGAGGTGATCTATGCCATCGACGGGCCACTTTTTATTACTTCGTGCGGCCCTAGCATCACTAGCGGCCGCTCTTGCGACCTCTTGGAGAGCTGCACCATCAAAGAGCCGTTGAGCAAGGTGAACGACACGATTTCGGATGTGCTGAAAGCCATCCGCATCGCCGATCTGGTGGATGCCATCCCCTACGACCGGCGCATACATACGAACGGCGGTCACGCGCGGCCGCTGGTGACACTCGGCTAGTGCAGGATTTGACGGGCCACCCCGGTGGCGGGAATAGAGAACGATGAGCATGAATACCTTCGACGATGATGTGACGACGGTTCCCGCAGCGACGGCGAACGGGAAGAACGGTAGCGCTCCCAAAGGCGTGAAGCTGCCGATTTATATGGACAACCACGCCACCAGTCCGCTTGACCCGCGGGTGCTGGAGGCGATGATGCCCTATCTGACCGGCATCTTTGGCAATGCGGCTAGCCGCAATCATTCCTTCGGTTGGGAAGCAGAAGCAGCCGTGGAGCAGGCGCGCCAGCAGGTGGCGAAGCTCATCGGCGCGACGGCGAAGGAGATTATCTTCACCTCAGGCGCTACCGAAAGCAACAACCTGGCCCTGAAGGGTATCGCGGAGATGTACCGCGAGCGCGGCAATCACATCATCACGCAGGTGACGGAGCACAAGGCGGTCCTCGATACCTGCAAGCGGCTGGAAAAGTCTGGCTATCGCGTGACCTATCTGCCGGTGAAGGCCGACGGTCTGGTCGATCTCGAAGACCTGAAGCGCGCCTTCGACGAGAAGACGATCCTGGTCAGCATCATGTTCGCGAACAATGAGATCGGCGTCGTGCAGCCGGTTGCCGAGATCGGCAAGCTCTGCCGCGAGCGCAACGTGATCTTCCACACCGACGGCGTTCAGGCTGCGGGCAAGATTCCGATCGATGTGAACAGCATGAACATCGACGTGCTCTCGTTGAGCGCCCATAAGCTTTATGGCCCCAAGGGCGTGGGCGCCTTGTACGTCCGGCGCCGCAACCCACGCGTGCAGATTTCCGAGCAGATCAACGGCGGCGGCCACGAGCGCGGCATGCGCTCCGGCACCTTGAATGTGCCGGGCATCGTCGGCCTGGGCAAAGCTTGCGAGCTTGCCGGCCAGGAGATGGCGGAAGAGGGCGAGCGTCTGCGTAAACTGCGCGATAAGTTGAAGGCGAAGCTCGAGAGTTCGCTTGACTACATCCACGTGAACGGCTCGATGGAGCATCGTCTGCCAAACAACCTGAACATCAGCTTTGTCTACGTTGAAGGCGAATCGCTGCTGATGGGCATCAACGATGTAGCGGTTTCGAGCGGATCGGCATGCACCTCTGCCACGCTTGAGCCATCGTATGTATTGAAGGCCCTGGGATTGGGCGATGATGTGGCGCACAGCTCGATTCGCTTCGGACTAGGCCGTTTCAACAGCGAAGCCGAGGTCGACTACGTGGCAGACAAGGTGATTGATATTGTGCAAAAGCTTCGCGAGCTGTCGCCGCTGTACGAGATGGTGAAGGAAGGCATCGACATCTCGAAGATCGAGTGGCAGGCGCACTAATCGAATTTCGAAGGACATGAAGCACGGCAGGATCAGGAGGAAAAAAGATGGCGTATAGCGACAAGGTAATCGACCACTACAACAACCCGCGCAATGTGGGCCAGATGGACAAGAGCAGCGATGCGGTCGGCACCGGCTTGGTGGGTGCGCCGGAATGCGGCGACGTGATGCGGCTGCAAATCCGCGTGAACCCGGAGACGCAGGTGATCGAGGAAGCCAAGTTCAAGACCTTTGGCTGCGGCTCGGCCATCGCTTCTTCCTCGCTGGCGACAGAGTGGGTAAAGGGCAAGACTGTTTCCGAAGCCATGGAAATCAAGAACACGGACATCGTGAAGGAGCTGGCGTTGCCGCCGGTGAAGATTCACTGCTCGGTTCTGGCTGAGGATGCAATCCGTGCTGCGATCGGCGACTGGAAGAAGAAGAACGGCGTCGGCGAAGCGGCTGCCACCGCGGTAGCGGCGAAGTAAGAGCGATGGCGGGCGCGACCACAGACGTAGTGCAGCCGGGGGCGACTGTCCCCGGCAAGCAGGGCGTGGACGTCACGCCTCGCGCGGTGGCGCGCATCCGCTCCGCGATGGCCAAGGAAGGCATTTCACCTACTGAAGGTGGATTGCGCCTTGGCATCCTGGGCGGTGGCTGCTCGGGATTGTCCTACAGTATCCGGTTCGACACACAGCCGCGCGAACGAGATCGCGTCTTCACCTACGAGGGAGATGTCCGCGTCTTCATCGATCCCAAGTCGTTCATTTACCTGAACGGCATGGTGCTGGATTACGAGGAGACGTTGATGCGGCAGGGCTTTAACTTCATTAATCCGAATTCGAAGAAGTCCTGCGGCTGCGGCTCCTCCTTCACCGCATAGAGTTTGCTTCAGACTGTGTTATCCAGCGTATGCAGAGTCATGCTCAAAATTCGATTGAAGCTGGTGCCGAGCAGACCTACTTCGCGATGTTCAGCCTGCCGCGCAAGCTCACCATCGATACAGCTTTGCTCGAGCGCGAGTTCTATAAATTGAGCCGTCAGTTGCATCCGGATTTGTTTGCGCGCAAAAGCGCAGAGGAGCAGGCGTGGAGCCTGCGGCAAAGTTCGCTGCTGAACGATGCTTACCGGACATTGAAGGATCCCGTCGCGCGGACCGCCTATCTGCTGAAGCTCGAAGGCGAGCGCATTGAGGACGAGAATTCCGAGACGCGCGATCCGCAGGCGAAGCAGAATCGCGTACCGGCGGATCTGCTGGAAGAGGTTTTCGAGCTGAACATGCAGCTCGAAGAGATGCGCGCGAACCTGAAGATGGGCGAGGACGATCCGGCGTTGCGCGGCGATCTGGAGCGTGCGCAGGCGCAGTTCAAAGGGATGTTGGCAGCCGTCGATGACGATCTGCGTCGCGCATGGGCGGCGTGGGATGCCGCGCTGGATGCGGATGATGCAACTGCAAAGACCAAACAGAAGGACGCGATGGTGGCGTTGCTGGATCGCCGCAGCTATCTGCGGAATCTATTGCGGGAAGTTGAGACTGTACTGAGCCCGCAGACGGCCGGACTGGCAAAGGCAAACATTTAGGACAAGATGGCAGAAACAGAAACAGCACGCGTTGTCGGCATCGATCTAGGCACGACCAATTCGCTGGTTGCCTTCATGCAAGGCGATCAGCCGCTGGTAATCCCCGGCGAGGATGGATCGAATCTCGTCCCATCGGTCGTCGCAATGCCGGCGGCGGGCAATGAGCGTGCCGTTGTCGGCAATGCAGCCCGCTCACATCTGCTGGCCACGCCCGGCCGCGCTGTCTATTCGGTCAAGCGCCTCATGGGTCGTGGTGTGGAAGATGTCACGGAAGAGCTGAAACTCTTTCCCTTCCGCCTTGCGCCTGACATTCACCCTGGCGAGGTGTTGCGCATCGATGTCGGAGGGCAGCAGTACACGCCGCCGGAGCTTTCTGCGTACATATTGCGGCAGCTCAAGCGCAATGCCGAGCGATATTTCGGTGCTCCAGTCACACAGGCGGTGATCACGGTTCCTGCCTACTTCAACGATGCGCAGCGCCAGGCTACGAAAGACGCCGGCCGGATGGCTGGACTTGAAGTGCTGCGGCTGGTGAATGAGCCGACTGCCGCGGCGCTGGCTTACGGACTCGATCGGCAGAAAGATGGCATTGTCGCGGTGTACGACCTCGGCGGTGGCACCTTCGATATTTCGATATTGAAGCTGCACGACGGTATCTTCGAAGTCATTGCCACCAACGGTGATACACATCTGGGCGGCGATGATTTGGACAATCTGCTGCTGGCCATCGCGCTTGACGAAATCGAGACTGAAGAAAAGATTCCCGCACGCCAGCAACCGGAGCTCGTGCAGGCACTGCGCCAGGCGGTGATCGATGCCAAGATCGCACTCTCCTCAAAAGATATTGCGCGCATCGAGGTTCCGCTGCCGAATGGCCGGCAGTATCGCCGCGAGATCACCCGCTCACAGTTTGAACAGTTGATCGAACCGATTCTTCAGCGCACGGTCGAGCCCTGCCGGCAGGCGTTGCGCGACGCCGGACTTACCCGGAGCAGATCGGTGAAGTCGTGCTTGTCGGCGGTTCGACGCGCATTCCGCGGGTGCAGCAGCTGGTATCTGATCTGTTCGAGCTACCGGCACGCGGCAAGCGGCCACACACGGAATTAAATCCGGACGAAGTCGTTGCGCTTGGTGCGGCGGTGCAGGCAAACATTCTCGCTGGTGGCTCTGCGGCTACAGAGGAGATGCTGCTGCTCGATGTCACGCCGTTGTCGCTCGGCATCGAGGCTTTGGGGGGCGTGGTGGCCAAGATCATCCAGCGCAACTCAACCATTCCGGCTTCAGCAACTGAGCACTTCACCACGGGCGTCGATGGTCAGGCGAACGTGGCGATTCACGTGTTGCAGGGCGAGCGCGAACTGGCCAAGGACTGCCGTTCACTCGCGCGTTTCGATCTCAAAGGCATTCCTCCGATGACCGCTGGTCTGCCGCGTATCGAGGTGAAGTTTCTTATCGACGCGAATGGACTGTTGCACGTCTCGGCGGTCGAGGCTCGCAGCGGCAAACAAGCGGAGATCGAGGTAAAGCCGACCTACGGACTCACCGACGAGCAGGTGGAATCGATGATCCTCGATTCCTTCGATAATGCGGAGGAAGACTTCCAGCAGCGTCAGTTGATCGAAGCACGTAATGAGGCGTCCACCATCCTGTCCGCAGTAGAAAAGGCGCCAAATCATCCTGCATGGCAGCAGCTGAGCGAAGAAGAGCGCGCAAAGATCGGCGAACTGGTGACGGAACTGGAGATACTGCGTGACGCCGGCGATCTTGATTCCTTGCGCCGGGGCACCGAAGCGCTTGATCAGGCCACGCGCCGCTTTGCCGAGCTGATGATGGATGCAACCGTCTCCTCGGCGCTGCATGGCGAAACCATGGACACCGCAGATGCAAAAATAGGCGAGGGGCCGGCTGCGCCGCACCCCATCGCGCCGGCAGATTTCAGATAGAGAACGAGAGTCATGTCAGAACAGAATTCGCATCAGGTCATCGACCTTAGCAAGCCACCCGGTCCTAATATGGTGCGCGTCACCTTCCTTCCGGAAGGCCGCACCGTAGAGTTCGAGTACGGCTCCATGCCCTACGAGCATCATGGCAAGCCGATGTCGTTTCTTGACGTGGCGGAGAACTTCAACATATTTCTTGATCACGCATGCGGCGGCTCCTGCGCATGCACGACCTGTCATCTCTGGGTAAAGAATGGCGCCCAAGGCATCTCGGAGCCAGAGGACGACGAGCTTGATCGCATGGAGACGGCAGCGGATGTGCAGTTGAATTCGAGATTAGGCTGCCAGGCGGTGATCACGGGGCCAGGAACATACGTCGTCGAAATCCCAAGCTGGAACCGCAACTATGTCTCTGAGGGCAAGCCCCTCGCCCTGGCTGAGTCGAAGTCTTAAAGAGGAAGGGAAGCCATGCCACAAGAGCTCACCTGGAACGATGCGGAAGAGATCGGAATCCTCCTTCAGGAGCAGTATCCGGAGACAGACCCGCTGACCGTGCGCTTCACCGATCTGCACCGCTATGTAACAGAGTTACCCGGATTCGCCGACGATAAGAGCAAATCAAACGAGTCGAAGCTGGAGTCCATCCAGATGGCGTGGTACGAAGAGTACAAGGATGCTCAGAGTTAAACCCTAAAATCGCATGTTTCCATCAAGCATGCTCTTGCCGTGCATCGAACGTACACATGCTAAGCTGCGCGTGTGGAGAACCTTCAGAGGAGCGCACACGCAAATGTGCGACCGCGGCCGTGGTGGAGATGACTAGTCTCTCAGCCGCTACCCTGGAATCTCTATAGTGGCGGTAGACGCCGACTCGCCTAGATTTGCCTGACCAATCCCCGCTCGGTCGCCCGGGAATTACGCACAAGCATTAACACCAGGAGCATTCCAATGAATGGAACCATTCCTGCGACGACTACGATGGGATCGAATGAGTGACCGGCTCTTACCTGATGCGCGTCTGAGAAATGTCCAATGAGTTTGAATGCCACAATAGTCCCGAATCCCGCGGCGGTTCCACTGAGGCCGCTTATGGAAGCAACGGATTCGCTTTTGAATAGATCAGAAGGCAGCACATTCGCCATCGTGGAGAAAGCAGCGAAAGAAAATGTAGCATAGCCAAACAGTACTGCGATGAGATACAGATTCTTCGTGAAGATGGTAGGGATTAGCATCGTCACCCCGATGCCGCCGAAGATGACCAGCGCTTTACGGGCGGCGCCGATTGACCAACCCCGGTCGATCAAATATCCAGATAGAGATCCTCCGAAGAAATTTCCCAGATCAGCAGCGACGAAGGGTACCCAGATGACCACCAAGCTGCTCTTAAGCTCGATCCCTTTTGCGACCAGATAAATCGGGAACCAGTCTGTGACAAAAAACCAGACCGGGTCGGTGAATAGCTTGGCCGCAATGACTCCCCAGGTTTGCGGGAATCTCACGAGATCGCGCCAGCGCGGACGTAGTGTGCCTCCCTGTTGCAGATCGTCTCCGCACTTTTCGGCAACGATGTACTGAAGCTCGGCCGGGCTGATTCGGCTATGCTTCTCGGGCGATTCGTATAGCGACCGCCAACCTATCAACCAGATGAACCCAAGAAGCCCCGGAATCATGAACGCCAGGTGCCAGCCCCAACGGTAATAGATCGGCAAGACGAGGAAAGGTGCTACGGCGGCGCCGACCGAAGAACCGCTATCGAAAAATGCCGTAGCTAGGGCCCGCTCCTTGCTCGGAAACCATTCTGAGACTGCTTTGGTCGCAGCCGGCCAGTTGGCGGATTCGCCAGCGCCCAGCAGAAAGCGGAATGCCGCAAAACTGCCAAAGCCTCGCGCTAATGGCGTCAACACCGAAACGAGCGAATACCAGAGCACCGTGACGGTCAGGCCGCGCCTGGTTCCGATGCGATCGAGCAGGCGACCGAAAACCGTCTGGCCGAGTGAATAGGCCACACGAAACGCGATCACAATATTGGCGTAGTCGTTGTTTGTCCATCGATACTGCAGCTTCAGGTACGGAGCAAGTAGCGAAAAGGTTTGGCGATCTATGTAATTGATAACAGTGGACGCGAAGAGTATCGCACCGATCCACCAACGTAGCGAGCGGATAGGTCGAGGTTTTGCGGAAGTAGTCTGTGCAGGGATGATCAGAAACTCTATGTTGCTATCGAGGTGTATAGCTCGGGACTTAGCAAGGCTGCGGAGTTTTTATCGAGATACACCGTCGCCTTAGGATGATTGCGCAGTATGGAAGCAGGCGCCATCGGGCTAATCTCGCCTGCGAAACAGAGTTTGACCGCTGCCGCCTTGCGAGAATCAGGAGCAATCGCAAGTAATTCTTTCACCTTCATGATCTGCCGCACAGACATGGATATCGCACTTTCCGGCACCTGCGAGAGATCGGAGAACCACTCTTCGCCTACCTGCTGCCGGCGGCAGGCCTCATCGAGACTGACGACGAGGTAGGGCTCTTCTGTCTCGAAATCTGCAGGCGGATCATTGAACGCAAGATGCCCATTTTCACCTATTCCGAGAAATGCGATATCTATTGGGGCTGAGGCCAGGGCTGCACCGGCTCGCGCGAGGACCGATGCGACATCACCATCCCCGTCAAGCAGGTGATACCTCACGATCCCCGTCTTATTGATCAGTTGCTCCAGAAGCATCTTGCGGAAGCTGCCGGGATGGGTGATCGGTAAACCGACATATTCATCAAGATGAAAGACTTCAACACGAGGCCAATCGATTCCCGGAGCACTTGTGAGCGCTTCGAGAAATTCCTTCTGTGATGCGGCGGTTGCAGCGATAAGGCGCGCCGAGCCGCGGTCGATAATCGCCTCGCGGATAACCTTCGCGGCATGTTCCGCCGCCGCTGCTCCCAACGAACTCTTATGGCTATATACATTGATATTCATTGCCTTCGTCCTTTGCCGGCTGCTGCGGCCAGCCCAACTATTCGCAAATCTATGAAGCTCCCGTCGAGCGGCGCCCATCCGAACGCAGGTACCAACTGCAAACGCCTGAATTACGTCGAACGTTGTCTCGCCACAACACATCGATCAATTCGATTTGGGGGTCACTCCTATGCGTCCGCGCAACACCGTCATAGAGGCTGGCGGCAGCATATAGCGTTCCGTCCCGGCAGGCAGAGTAGAGCGCGCTGCTGGACCGTCCGGATCGGCGTAGCCATTTCTCAGGGCCGCATGCCATGTGTACTGCTCCTTGCCGAACGTGATCCTGTCAACGGGTCCGACAAAGGAACTGTCGCTATTCGCCTCAGTATCGTGAAATGTGATGTTCACGGTGTGGGAGTTGTCGTAATCCTTGTTGATGAGCATCAGCGCCCATTGGCCATCAGGCCGCAGGACAGCATATGCGGTCACCAGAGCGTGCCCTTCAGCATCCTTTATATCGGTGGCTGCCCGAAAGAGACGGTGTTCCGCATCTTTCGGCTCTGCCCATTCCTGAGTCAACATCTGCGCGGCAAAAAACTGGGAAGTACGTTGCTTGATCACATACTGATGGTCAGTGGTGAACATGTGATATGTCCCCCAGCTGTTGTCACACGCAGGGTGAGGTGTGGAGTATGGCAATGCAGTATGGTAGAAGGAACCCTTCCCTCCTGCTGTAAGGAACGCCGGAAACGTATCACCCACCCACAGGGCTCCGAAGACTTCGACGGCGACATCCGCGCCAGGAGCATTGGTTTCGGAATCGATCATCGGAACATTTGCTGGTAACCCGTCGTCGCGCCAGACCTGCATGATGTGCGTCAGAATCTCCGGTTCCTTGTAGAGATTACTCCACGGTCCTTGGCAGGTTCCATCGTAGTACGGATAGTGCTCATAGGACATAAATGATAAGTCGGAAAGCCGGTTGTGCGTCTTCAGATAACTCAGGAAGCGTTTGAACCATGAAGTCTCGCCATGCGAGTCCGGCCAGAACTTGATGTCTTCACTCACTCCCTCAAAGACTGGTCCTCCGAGTTGGAGGGTTGGGTCAATCTTGTGCAGCGCGGCGGCCCACTGCAAGTAGAGAGCCGCGTAATCCTCAGGCCCCATATACTGACCATCCGGTTCTTCGCCCATTTCGATACGCGAGATCGGATATCCACGCTTCTTCAGATATGTGATCTCTGCGGCGGCATCTTCCGGAGTGCTATAGAGCATCGCCACAGGCACCATAGCCGGCAAGCCTCGCGTGATCCCACTGGTAAAGAACAGATCAAAGCCAACCTGATCTCCGGATTCCATGCGATCGGGAATTTTGTAGAGATTGGAGGGTTCGTGCCAGGGGTCTATGGACGAGCTGTAGGTAAATGTCTGCTCCTGACCCGGTGCGTGATGGAGGATATCGTGGAACTGGCCCTGGTTCAGCGTTCCGACATAGACTTCCTTTATGGCGTATCCGACACAATTGCGACGATCAGCTTTTCCATGTGTATCGCAAGTGTTGGACGACTCCGTCATCAGCACGCGGACATACTGAGTAGCGACCTGCGTGGAAGAAAGCTGTAGTGTTTCGATTCCTCCCCTTCCGGCACGGACAACCCCTGACGGGTAGTCCTTCCAATCGCCGGAAGCGGGATTATCCATCGGATCATCTTTGCCTTGCCAATGCTGCACTCTGTAGCTTTTGGCGTAGGGCTCAGCCCAATCGAGACGAATGGCCGTCACTATCTGTTTCGCTTGCAGCTGCATCACGATCCACTGCGGATGGAGGCTGTCATTCTCGCCGGTGAATTCCTTTGTAAGGTACGGATTACTTTTCCAGTAAGTCTTGATATCTCCGTCGTCGAGCCTTGAATACCCATCGAACTCTGATCCGGAGTTCCGGGTGACACCGCGATGCGGCAGGCCATATCCGTAGGAATGGCGAATCATTTCGCCAGTAGGCGTCGCATTCCCTGTGAAGTAGCCCTTTCCAGACGAGTCACTCCAGGTTCCTTTCGGATTCCAATGCCATGCTTGAACGAAGAGCTCGGTGTTCTGCCGATAGCTGACCGGACCCCAGCCTGCTTCAAGAATCTGTTTTATCTGGTCGGGTCTGAAAAACGTGTCGGTTGTGTTGGTGGGAATGCGGTCCACGGTGGAGCCCAAGGCGGAAAGCGGGCTAAACGTGTTTGCTACATGATCCGGAGTCACGTCGATACGGACCGTCTGTGCTGAGGCGCACAAGAGCTGCAGGAGCGCGACCGGAAGGAGGGCCAAGAGAATGAACGTGCCCTTTCTCGTCATTACTGGTCTAGTTCTGAGGAGATTGATCCTATTCACACGACGAACAAACAATTGCATGCAGTTCCTCTCGGGTCATCTCTTTGGCTGGAAGCCCCACATTCGAGAACGGTCCAAGGTCTCCCGGCGGCTAGATTGTATGCGGCACGTTGCATAACATTCGCCTGCTGTGTGCGGACAAGGTGTGGCAAGGCGGATAGCGCGTCGGACCCGTAAAGGCTCTGATGATAGCAATTCCGATATCCATCTTCCTGAACGCACGGAAGCGAGGGGTCATCGGCGACAGATCGCACCAGGTCTTTTTGGCTTGACTGCCGTTACATCTGGTGAAATATTCGTGTCCTGAGCTTCAATCGTTTGAATAACAGCAATTCTGTGCTTGAAAAACCGGCAGAATGCAGGGGCCTACCGCAAGCGGGGCTTGATGATAACGGACGGAAAGAATGCGTCCTGGTCTCAACCTAGTTCTGGAGGCAGTCATGAGGAAAGCGAGCCTTTGGGGGCTATGTCTTTTCGCGATGTCTTGGGCGGCCCCTGCCTACGCGCAGAGCACCAATGCAGGCGACATCCGCGGCACCGTAACTGACCAGTCGGGCGCCTTAGTCCCCGAGGTTACGGTTACGGTGTTGAACGTCGACACCGGCGTGGCGAAGGACTACGTCACAAATCACGACGGCGTATATGACACTTCCTCTCTCGTGACGGGGCGCTATCAGATCACCTTCACGAAAACCGGGTTCAACCGGCTGGTTCGCGGCCCGGTCACAGTCCAGGTTGGATTTACGGGAGTCAACGCCCAGTTAAAGATCGGTTCCACCGCTCAGCAAGTTGTGGTGACTGACAACGTTCCCCTGCTGCAAACCGAAACGGGGGAGCAATCGACGACGCTGGAAGCGAAGTCGATGGCGCAGTTGCCGAACGTTGGGAACGATTGGCAAAACTTCACCATCCTGCTGCCCGGGACGTCCGGTACTCCTTCAGGACAAGCGACCGGCAACCCTGCTTCGAATCCCGGCCAGTTTGTATCAGCGAACGGCAACCTTCCCTACAACGCGATGCTGGCCGATGGGTCCACGACCACATTGCCTTCCAGCAGCAACTCGGATGTCTCTACTTTTGAGACCGTGGCGGAACTGGAAGTCAGCACGTCGAGCTTCTCCGCCCAGTACGGTATCGGCGGCTATATATTCAACCAGATAAGCAAGGGCGGCACAGACCACTTTCATGGCGCGGTGTACGAATACTTCCAGAACGATGCATTGAATGCCAAAGGTTATGGCTTCGGGCAGCCGATCACTGTTCCGTTCCTTCGCTATAACAACTATGGCGGATCGATCGGCGGCCCTATTCTAAAGAAGAAGCTATTTTTTTACTTTAACTTCGAAAAGCTCAGCAATCACGGATCCAACACTGGCTTTCTTACGGTTCCGACGGAGGCTGAACTGAACGGCGATTTCACTGGGCAACCGACTATCTACGACCCGACCACGCAGGTGATCACGCAGACGCCCGATGGCCCTGTGGTTACGCGGCAGTCTTTCGCCGATGAGTATGGGAACGGAAACAAGATACCGGCTAACCTGATCGATCCGGTTGCGAAAGCCATCCAGTCCTACTATCCCAAACCCAATGTCGGCGGCAATGTGTCTCAGGGCGCTGCCATCAACAACTACTTCTACAACGCTCTGAACTCGAGTCCATTCACTAAGTATTTTGGCCGGCTGGATTACGACATTACGCCCACAAATCGACTGACGATCTCCGACACACAGCGTGACAGTCCTTCTACATCAAATCTATGGAATATCTGCCCTATCGGCTGCGATGCAACCGACGGCGACAGCAATAATTCGCAGATCACCGACGTCTGGAATATCAGCCCCTCGACAGTGAACGAAGCCAGAGTGGGGTTTACCGATCAACTCAACTACTTTGTCGATTCGACCTTGAACAAGGGCTTTCCGGCGAAGCTGGGATGGACATTTGCCAAGGCCGACCAGTTTCCAACCACCATCATGTCAGGAAATTGTTGCTTTGGGTTCAACGACGGTAATGGCTTCCCCCCCGCCGTCAATGCCATTCAGAAGGAGATGGTCTTCGATCTTTCAGATGTCGTTACCTTGATCCGCGGCAAGCATATCCTTCATTTCGGCGGCGAGTTTTTGATCTACAGGACGGATACAACAACCTGGGGCAACTTCAACGCGGGAACGTTCACCTTTACCGGCCAATACACGCAATCCACGGTGGGCGACAGCACAACTGGCCTCGGATATGCCGATTTCCTGCTGGGGCAGTCTCAGAGCTGGAGCGCGCTTGTCGCGCCGGAGTATGGACCGCGAGCCAAAAATCCGCAGATGTTCATTCAGGATGATTTCAAAATACGCCCGAATCTGACCCTGAATCTAGGCGTGCGCTATCAAATCGAAACAGGATGGAAGGAAGTCAAGAACAATATCAGCGCCTTCGATCCAATGGTGGTGAATCCTGAGACCGGTACGGATGGCGCCATCTGGTACGCGGCCACGCATGCGAATGGCCGTAGGTCCCTGGAGGCAAGCGCATTCAATACCGTTCTGCCGCGTTTGGGATTCTCCTGGCTGCCGCGTCCGAACACGACCGTTCGCGGCGGATTTGGCATCTTCGCCTATCGATGGAGTCTCGATACTTATGGAACGGGAATGGGAACTGCCATCCAGTTCCAAGGTAACTCGACCGACCAGACGAACGGAATCCTACCCGTTACCACTCTCTCTGGCGACGGCTCCAACCTTCCCTACATAGGGCCCACAACGGATCCAGCAGCACTGAATGGGCAGAGCGTCGTTTACAACAAGTACCACACGCCGGTTCCTGAGATTTACCAGTGGAATTTCGCAGTGCAGCGCGAGTTGGGAACCAACATGGTGGCAGAGGTGGCTTACGTGGCCAGCCACGCTCACAATCTTAGTTTCCCGGTGGATATCAACCAGGTGCCGGAAGACAAATTGGGCCCAAACGACAGTCCGTCCGCACTACCGTACCCGGTATATCAGAGCATCACCGGAGATACTTATAACGGCATCTCCAATTACAACTCGCTGCAGACCTCCATCAGCAGACGCTTCGCTTCGGGTTTCAGCCTGAATCTCAACTACACCTGGGCCCACTTCCTGGACGATCAGGATTCCTCGGGATACGGAGGTGCTGCGGGAACGCAGACCGTTCAACGGTCGTACAATCCATCGGCAAGCTATGGCTCTTCCAATTTCGATGTGCGAAACGCCTTCAAGGGGAGAGTCGTCTATGAACTGCCCTTCGGCAAAGGCAAGATGTTCCTGAACAAAAACAGTCTGGTCAATTCGGTCATTGGCGGCTGGCAGGCTTCCGGCACATTTGTTCTTTCCTCCGGTTTCCCGTTTACCCCGACGGTGGACGGCAATAATTCGTTTTCACAGGCCGGAGACTGGTATCCGAATCAAATCGGAAACCCCAAACCGAGTCATCGCAGCATCGATCAATGGTTCGATCCGACCGCTTTTGCGCTCCCGGCGCCAGGAACTTTCGGCAATATGAGGAGGAACAGCCTGCGTAGTCCGGGAATTGATGAGGTGAATCTCTCGGCCGGCAAGTCATTTGCGCTGGGCGATCGACTCAACCTGCAGATTCGTGCCGATACGACCAATGCCTTCAACCATCCAAGCTTTGGCCTTCCTAATTTAGCTCTGGAGCCAAGCGGCGGTACCGGCGCCGATTCGTTCGTGGGCTCGCCAACGAATATCACCACGACTACCGTAGGCGGCCGAACGATGCAGCTCAACGCGCGGGTATCGTTCTGAATGGCGACTCACAGATAGCTGCAAACCTGGGCCACGGATGATGAGGGGATGGCATGGCATGGAGAACGCGCTTTGAACTCGCAGTCATCAGTGCTGGCGGGCTCGCATTGTTTGCTTGTGCCACGGTGCTTGCGCAGAAGGTAATCGTGGATGCTACCCCCTCCCACGTAGTCAACGCCTTCAGTCCGATCCGCGCGTTGGGTGCGGGCGTAGACAGGTTGCGGGCAGGCGAGGGCGCTCCAGAGCTGGATCGCCGAAATGTCACGAAGGAAGAAGTCGAGCAAAATACGGATAAGCTGTTAAGCGGTCAGATCCTCAAGGCGACTCTCGCGGCGGGATGGCAGCCGGTTACGTACCGGCAAAACACAGAACTGCAGATAGAGGCTTGGCACTGGAACCCAAGCGGTACCTGGAGCGACCCTCAAACGCATGCCGGCTACTTCACCGGTAGTGCCGAGCCGACCGTGTCAATCCACCATTCCTGGGCCTACCCGCTTCCACATCGCGGCGATACCTTGGGAGACGGAGACGGCTGGTCACGCCTGACCGACGGCGATGCGACAACTTACTGGAAGAGTAATCCGTATCTGACAAGCTCGTTCACCGGCGAGGATGATGCGCTGCATCCTCAGTGGATATTGATTGATCTAGGTAAGAAGGTGGACATCGATACCATCCGGATCGCCTGGGCCAACCCATACGCTCAGGATTACCGGGTTCAGTTCTGGACCGGCGAATTAGAGCCCTTCTATCAGGGGACAACCAAGGGCACATGGCAGACCTTCCCTACGGGCTCTGTCACAGGTGCCAACGGGGGAACCACTACCTTAAAGCTGATTGGTTGGAAGATCCCCGTTCGCTACATGCGTATCTGGATGACCAAATCTTCGGGGACTTGTGACGCGCATGGGGCAGCCGACAAACGTAATTGCGTGGGGTATGCCGTCGACGAACTGTACGCCGGCACGCTTTTCTCCGATGGAACATTCCATGACGTGTTACAGCATGTACCGAGTCGCGCGCAGACCGTTACCTGGGCTTCCTCGGTCGACCCCTGGCACGCCGACCGCGATCTGGATGTGACAAAAGGCGATCAGATCGGATTCGATTTCTTCTTCAGCAGCGGGATTACTCGCGGACTGCCTGCGATCGTCCCGATCGCGATGCTCTACGGGATTCCCGAAGATGCTGCAAATGAGATTGCGTATCTCCATAGGCGGCACTACCCAGTGTCCCGTATAGAAATGGGGGAAGAGCCTGACGGACAGCGGATGCTCCCAGAGGACTACGCAGCGTTATACGTACAATTTGCCGAAGCAATTCACAGGCTCGTTCCTGACGCAAAGCTGGGAGGGCCATCCTTCGAAGGAACGCTCGGCGATGTGGAAGTCTGGCCGGACGCAAATGGGCAGGTATCTTTCCTGAGCCGCTTCTTGGATTATCTGAAAGCCCACCATCGACTCAATGATTTCACTTTCTTTTCTTTCGAACACTATCCTCCCAGTGCTTCGTGGAACGATCTCTATCTGGAGCCGGAACGCGTAAGCCACATTGTTCAGGTCTGGAAAGACGATGGTCTACCGCCCGATGTTCCTTTTCTGATGACGGAAGGCAACATGGAAAGTTACGGCGGAACTCCCGATATTCAACAGGCGCTGTGGCTCGCCGACTATGTTGGCTCTATGATGACGGCCGGAGCCAGCGGTACCTTCTACTTCCACTACATCCCGACGCCAGGTAGGCCTGCCCCCCTCCTCATGGTCAGTAAGGACTATAAGATAGTTGGATATGCGCCGCAATATCTCGCAACCCAGATGATCGCGAAAGAGTGGGTGCAGCCGGTCGACGCTATGCATCAACTATTCAAAGCATCGAGCGATATAAGCGACGCTCTCGGAAACGTTCTAGTTACGGCTTACCCGATGAAACGGCCAGACGGGATGTGGTCAGTCATGCTTGTGAATAGGGATCGTGATCACGATCACGCCGTAAAGGTAGAGTTTGCGAACGCAGATAGCGAGCAGAGCAGTTTTTTCTCCGGCCCCGTCACCAGAACCACTCTTGGGCCAGCCCAATATCAGTGGCATCCGGGCGGGCAAATGGGGCAGACAGATCCAGATGGGCCGCCCTCAAAATCAACTGTAAACGGGACAGCAGACACACAGTACGAGTTGCCAAAGGCATCTATCACAGTGCTCTGCGGAAAGCTGCGCACTGGCGAGAATTAGGATTAGCAGCGAATTCTCCCCAGGATCTCTACGAGACACGCATGCCACAACGAAAGTCCGGGCATATCACTCTCACCGACGTTGCGCGCGCTGCTGGCTTTTCTATCTCCACGGTCTCAATCGTCCTGAGCGAAGCCCCGCTCTCGAAGAACGTCTCGGCAGCGACACGCGAGCACATCCGGAACACCGCGGCCCGGCTTGGCTATCATCCAGACGCATCTGCGCGCTCGCTCCGCAAACGCACTTCGCAAACCATCGGCGTACTGGCTTTCGACCTTTCCGATCCGTTCTGTATGCCGATCGTCGGTGGAATTCAGTCGGGTTTGCAGCCCACCGGATATCTGCCATTGGTGATGGACGCCCAGACACAGCGCAAACTTTTCGATAGCTATCTCACACTTCTGCTCGAGCGCCGCGTGGAAGGCGTAATCGTCATTGCCAGTTGGGTTTTCGAAGAAGTGGGGCTGCTGGCCGACATGCGGAAGAACAAGGTCCCTATCCTGATCGTAGGCCGTGATCTGACCCATCAGGGAATCACGTCGATCCTGCTCGATAACTGGCAAGGCGGCTATATCGCCATGCGTCACCTGATTGACTTAGGCCACCGCCGGATCGCTGTAATTCTTGGGCCGGAGGGGATGTTCGACAGCCAGCCCCGCTGGGAAGGTATCCAACGAGCAGCCGCGGAGAAGGAGGTAAAGCTCGATCCGAATTTGATATTCCAACTGCCCGGAAGGGGCGATTCGGAAGCGGGCTTCGAGGGCGGCCGACAGTTCGCCTGCGAGTTGCTGGCGAAGAAGGAAGTCTTCAGCGCGGTGCTCGCGTTCGATGATCTGACGGCGCTTGGTGTCCTACGCGGTTTGTCCGACGCAGGCATACGTGTGCCCAACGATTGCTCGGTCATGGGATTCGATGATGTTCTTCCCGCGCGTGTATCCACGCCGGCTATCACGACGGTGAGGCAGCCGCTGAACTCCATGGGTCTGCAGGCTGCGGATGTCATTCTGAGAGCTTTGCACCGATCGTCAAACGGGAAAGGACGGCTGATGAAGTCTCCGCCCGAGTTGGTGGTACGCACGTCAACAGCCGAACGAAACCCTCAGCTAGATCTCAAATCTTCTCGCAGAACGCCGCTCTGACGACATCCGCGGCCCTCGACTCACAATCCAGTCTCGTCCGCGACCTCCCGACCTGTGAGTGTACCGCCCGCCGCCTCTTTAGGACATAGGGCCGTTTTGCGCACATGCATACAAAAGAATGACAAATCGATAACAATTCACGACGACGTTCTCTTCATACTCGGCATCAATGCAGCGAACATTTTTTGGCGAGACAATTTAGAGACAATTGTGTGAAATTTGTCCTGACTCGGATTTTCGCAGTGTCATTCGGAATTTCGCGAAAACGGTGGCTGGATTCTGCCTATGTCGCTGATTCCCAGGCGCGCGTGCCTGGCAGCTGGCGAATGGCAAATTGAGGCCAAATCAATGGGCCCGGGGAAAGACCACGAAGAACGGGAGAGGAAAGGATATGCTGCAAGTCGAAAAGACCATGAGCGACTCCGGTATTCCAGAAGCGCAGCCTGCCGGCACACGGACTCACATCCTGGTCGTCGAGGATGACCCGCGGATGCAGAAGGTGCTGCAGCGCATGTTTCACGAGCAGGGCTATACCGTGACTGTTTGCGGTGACGGGCAGGCAGGGCTGGATGCCTTCCACGGGATAAAACCATCCGCGGTGGTGCTGGATCTTGTGTTGCCGAACATCTTCGGACGTGATCTTTGCAAAGCTATGAAGGCGGAGCAGCCGGATATACCAGTTATTGTTGTCAGCGCCATCAGTGAGGTTGCCGACAAGGTTCTGCTGCTGGAGTTGGGCGCCGACGATTATGTGACGAAGCCGTTCAGCCCGCGTGAACTGATGGCCCGCGTGCAAGCGGCTTTGCGACGGCGGCACAAGCCAACAACCCTGGTGACTTACAAGTTTGGCGAGTGCGAGGTCGATTTCGCCAGGATGAGCGCGCGTCGCGCCGGCGTGCCGATTACGCTGACAGCACACGAGTTCAAGCTGCTGAAGTACTTCGTGGAGAATGCCGAGCGCGTGTTGAGCCGCGAAGAGTTGTTGAACGAGGTTTGGGGATATAACTCCTATCCAACCACACGCACCGTCGATAATCAGATTTTGAAGTTGCGGCAGAAGCTGGAGCCTAATTCGAACGAGCCGCGCTATTTGCAAACGATTTACGGTGCTGGCTACAAGTTCGTACCGTAAGAGAGCCAACTTTTGTGTCAAACAAGCGACAGGGACCAGGAATTCGAACCCGTGTTCTGCTGTTGACCTCCCTGGTATTGATAGTCGCCGGGACCACAGCCTCGAGCCTGCTCATTGTTCGCAGCCGCCTGCAGCGTGATGTGCGGGAGACGCTTGCCGCCGATCTGCGGCATTCGCTGGACACGTTTCAGGACATCGAGGCGCACAGACGCTCGGCTTTGGAGCAGGAGAGCTCGCTGTTGGCGAGCCTTCCCAGCCTGAAGGCTCTGATGACCACCAGCGACCTGCGCACCATAACCGATGACGCGGTGGATTTCTGGAAGACCAGCGGCAACGATCTGTTTGCTTTGACCGATGCAAACAGCCGGGTTCTGTCTGCCAATGCGCAGGGTGAGGACAATACCGAACGGCTCAAAAGCGACCTGCAGGCAGTAGTTGCCGATCCGAGCAGGCACTACCTCTTGAGCGGCGGCAAGCTATACGAGTACTCCATCCGGCCCCTGTACTTCGGCAGCGCCGCAAGCGGAACGCTGCTTGGGTATGTGGTGAGCGGCTACGCCGTGGACCACAATCTTCTGCAGGAGGTCGGCCGGGGTGCTGGCGCCGAAGCGGCGTTTGTTGCAGGGAGGGACATCGTAGCGAGCACGCTGCCAAAAGAAAAGCGGGACCTTCTGCAAGGAATGGTCGGTGCGCTTCGAGAGAATGGCCAGGAGATCGTGAAGCTGGGAACTGAGCGCTATCTTGCCACCACGAAAGATACGTCGAATGGTGCAGGCGCGGCTCTGCGTCTCGTCGTCATGAAGTCGTTCGAGCAGGCCGATCGTACAGAGCGGGAGATCAATCGGCTCGTATTCCTCGTCAGCCTGCTGGCGATTGCTGTGGGATCGCTGCTCATGCTGCTCCTGGCCCGTATGGTCACGCGCCCGCTGGAATTGCTGGCAACCGGCGTACAGGCTTTTGGCGAAGGTGATCCCAAGCATCTGCTTCCTTCCGGCGGTACACAGGAGGTGCGTTATCTGAGCCGGGTTTTCGCCGAGATGCGCGATGAGATCCAGAAGAAAAGTCGTGCTCTGGTGGAATCGGAGCGCCTGGCCACGATCGGCCGCATGGCGAGCTCCGTCTCTCATGACCTGCGCCACTATTTGGCGGCAGTGTATGCCAATGCCGAGTTCCTGGCGTCGCCCGCGCTGCCGGCAAGCGAACGTGCGGAGTTGTTCGACGAAATCCGGCTCGCGGTCAATGGAACGACGGACATGTTGGATTCTCTGCTCCTCTTTGGGCGAACGGGAGCGGCCCTGCAGCGCGTTCCCACATCCATGGCCGCGCTGGTGAACCGAGCCGTGTCGTTAGTCAGAACGCACCCCGACGCGGAACTGGTAAGCGTGCGGGTGGAATCAAAGGAGGATGTCACGGCCGCAATCGATACCAGGCAGATGGAACGTGCCATCTACAACCTGTTGTTGAATGGGTGCCAATCGGCCAGGCAGAGTCCAGGCCGGCGAGAGGTCAGGGTGTCGCTGAGTGGAGACGAAACCACGGCCAGCGTGACCATTACCGACAGCGGGCTCGGTGTGGCGGAGGGTATTCGCGAGAATCTGTTCGACCCGTTCGTGAGCCTGGGTAAGCAGAAGGGCACAGGGCTCGGCCTGACGCTTGCATGGAGTGTGGCGCGCGAGCACGACGGCAGCGTAGAAGTAGTAAGCAGCCGGCCAGGCGAAGCAGTTTTTCGTCTCACAGTATCGCGCGTCGTGTCTGCTGGCTTGAAAAACAGCACTGCAAATGCTACCGCGGGTGCTCAATTGACGTCATGATTGTCGGTTCACAATTGCGTATGCGCTCCGCCAAAGGATCACGGCCGCCACTACGATGGGCTGTGCTTGCCGTCGCCGTTCTGCTGTCCACGCGCCTGGATCTTGTTTTGGCGCAGAGTACAGCAGCACCTTCGGTCTCGTCTGAAACGACGGAGCAGAAAGTACAGCAACTCACGGCTGCGGTTGCGCGTGCACAGTCCCAGATGGATAGCTATCAGAAGCAGCTTCAGGAGCTGCAGAAGCAACTTTCTGAGCTACAGAGTCAGTTGGCTGCAGAGAACGCCCATCTTCCGGCGCCTGCCACAAGTCCTCAGAACCCGGCCGCGAGCGCATCCGCGACTGCAACGGCGAGTGCTGTGGAAGAAATACGCGAACGGCAGGCTATCCAGGATTCGCAAATAGCCACTCATGAGCAGACAAAGGTGGAGACCGAATCGAAGTATCCGCTGAAGCTGAGCGGTTTGGTGCTCTTCAACGGTTACGTGAACACTCGGCAGGTGGATGTCTCCGTTGCTCCCACGTACGCGATTAATGGCGGGGGTAGTACAGGGCTTTCAGTGCGGCAGACCGTACTTGGATTGGATGCGCGAGGTCCGCATCTCTTCGGTGCTACAAGCCATGCGGATGTGCGGATCGACTTCTTCGCCAGCGGAGTGCAATCCAGCTATGCCGCCAGCGGGCTGCTGCGGTTGCGCACAGCACACGCCGGGCTGAAATGGCAGAACACGGAAGCATTCATTCAACAGGATCGGAGCTTCCTTGTACCCAATGCGCCTTCGTCGCTCATTGCCGTGGCGCAGCCGGAATTTTCTTGGAGCGGCAACCTGTGGACGTGGAATCCCCAAATTGGCGTCTCTCATCAGATCGACGTTCGCGATTCGGCTCGTTTGAAATTCCAGGCGGGATTGATCGATGTGGCAGATCCTCAATGGCCCGGTGCAACTCCGGGCACAGCCACCATTTCGCGCGCCGAGCGCAGCCGCTGGCCAGGTACCGAGGCGCGAATCTCATTCGCGTCGGGCGATGTCGATGCCGGGCCAGAATTTGGCGTGAGCGGTTATTTCAGCCCTCATAGAACGACCCGGAATGTGCGGTTCAACGCATGGGCGGGTGCCGTGGATCTGCGGTTGCCAATAACCAGGCATTTTGCATTCACGACGAACGCCTACCGAGGAGCCGCGCTGGGAGGCCTCGGCGGTGGCGGCTATGTCGATTATGTTGACCTCTATGCAGGCACGGCCGAGGTTGCGCGC
This sequence comes from uncultured Acidobacteriaceae bacterium, assembly GCA_963737035.1. Taxonomy (GTDB): domain Bacteria; phylum Acidobacteriota; class Terriglobia; order Terriglobales; family Acidobacteriaceae; genus KBS-83. Next base: position 105,863 of record CAVTRJ010000006.1, read on the forward strand.
TCGCTGGATGACGTGGGCGGCTGGGCCCAGCTAAAAAGCAAAGTAGGCGAACGGCTCGAGTTCAATGCCGGGTATGGAATAGACAATCCATTCGCCAAAGAGATACGGGCAAGCACATTGACTCCTGACTATTCCATATACCCTGGACTGGCACGCAATCGATCTACTTTCGGCAACGTGATCTATAGTCCAAGCAGCTATCTGCTCTTCTCAATCGAGTACCGACGGCTGTGGACCAACTTCGCGGCCGGACCTACAAACTTCAGCGATGTGATTGGCATTGGCGCGGGGTACCGGTTCTGATGCACCCTGTATCTCCAGCGCGACTGCTCTGCAGGGTTATGCTGACAGCCTCTTTCCTGGCGACATTGGGGAATACTATGTCGCTCGCCGCCGAAGTCAGGGCGCAGTTGGTAACAGGCACCGGCCGATCCATCTCACGTGCTTCCGGGAAAGCACTCTCCGCAGTGATATGGCTGAAACCGCTGCAGCCGGGTGCTGCCCGGACGCCGACGCCTGGCAAGTTCACCTTGGTCCAGAAAAACAAGATGTTCACGCCGCATCTACTTGTCGTGCCCGCGGGCAGTAGCGTGGCGTTTCCGAATGAAGACCCGTTCTTTCACAACGTCTTTTCACTCTTCGATGGCAAACGATTCGATCTCGGACTTTATGAAGCAGGATCCACCCGAAGCGTAGTATTTTCCCGCGTAGGTGTCTCGTACATCTTCTGCAACATCCATTCAGAGATGAGTGCGGTGGTCATTGCGCTCGATACCCCATTTAGCAGCATCGCGGATCCGCAAGGGACCTTTCGTATCGAAAATGTCCCCGATGGAGACTACAGCCTGCACGTGTGGATAGAAGGGCAAGCGCAGAGCTCGTTGGACCACCTGACAAGACGAGTTCACATAGCCGGACCGACGACTACCCTCGACGATATCCACGCGGGAAAGCCAACAGAGCAGCACCTGAATAAGTTCGGACGCCCTTACGAACCGGACGCCGTGCCGACTTACTAGCCAGCTATAAACACACCTGCCAGGGTGGGGCAGCTTAAGGGTTCAGAAAGCGAAGTAACTCCTGCTCGTCATGTTTGCTGAGTGAAGCGCGCACGCGCATGTGGCGCACCACCGTGCCGGAGATGCGCGGCGAGAAGCCCTCCGGCGCCGCATGGCAACGAGAGCAGTTCTGCTGAAAGACGCGCTCGCCTTCATCGTGATGAACTGAGTCCTGCTTTGCCGGGTTTTGCTTCGTACCGGCATGTGCTGCCGTTTGCGATACAGCCGGCGGGTGATCCTTTGACGGTGACGCCGCGTTGGAATATCCGCTCGCAGCCGCTACTGCAAGAAAACCGCAGAGGAAATATTTCAGGTTCATTGTGCTTTACCTTTCCAGGCTGGGAAGAGGAACCTGTAGACGATCCCGGTCTCCCAGACGTTGCGGTTGCCGGTCGAAGAAAACTGTCGGGCATAGCTGGTGATAATTCGGGTGTTGTGCGGCAGGTTGTAATCCAGTCCGAAGTCGGCGCGTTGTGTATCCACAAGCGGTAGGCCATCGCTGACGATGGTGTCGCGGCGAAAGGTCTGCTGCATCCGAAACACCGGCTCGAATCGTCCGATGAAGCTGTCCAGGCCGCCGAACGCTTGCGTGCGGTAATCGGCCTCAATCCAGTAGCCTTGCGCATGATGCCCGCGGGCGAACTCGGAACGCAAACGAAATGCCGTGTCCTTCGGCTCCCACCATACGTGCGCGCCATAGAAGTTTTCCTGCGTGTTCTGAAGGAGGCGATTATAGGAGAGTCCAACCTCCAGCCGTTGCTGGGGGAGATAGAGGCTCGCTCGTCCACCAAACGAACGCTGCGAGTTGAACTGCTCGTTTCCACTGCGCGCGGAAAAATATGTCGCATAATCGATGGAATACTTTGGACGTGAGATAGCCGAGCCGCGCAGCATCCCCCCAACTCCTGTGCCTGTATTCATCAGGCCGAGGCTGGTGATCAGTGGCTGATCCTGAAAGTTGCTGATCCAGATAGGCGTTAGGCGTTCGTTATAAGTCCCGAACGGAATCAGGAAACTGCCGCCCACAAATGTGACATGTGGCGTGAGGAAGAAATCTCCCTGGAGATAGGTAAGGCCCGCGAAATACTGATGATCGTAGCCGGGCAGTCCATTGTTGCGAGGTGCAAAGTTCTCCGACAGTGCCGCACGCGACTCAATCAGCACATGCTGCCCGATGGGCGCGGCAATCAATGGCTCGATGATCGGACTGTACCTGGTATTCCCACCATCGGTGCTGGTGAAGAATCCCACGCCGCCTGAGAGCAGCGGCGTATCTTGAGCCCGTCCAGACCGACCGGTGGAAAAGACCATCAACGCGATGGCGATGAGCCCCGCTGATCGCGATGCTCGAATCTGAAATCTCAATTTGCGATGCGGCATAGCTGTCACGCTAGCGCTTGGCACCAGGAAATGTGTCGCGCAATCGTCTGCCCTTTGTCAGTTGGTTGTCACTCTGATCGGCAATCGCAAAAATGCCGACCCATATAGCTCGGAGGAAGATGCGGCTCCGCATTCCTCCCATCGTTCCGGGCAGTAATTCGCGACAAATCCACCAACAAAGCAGTGACAATCGCCTTACAGCGACATGACAACGCTACGTTGAGTGCTGATTAGATTCAGGACAACTTGCATCGTTGAACCAGCGGCAAACTGCAATCGCCCGTCGCGAAAAGGGTCGTAACTGAGTTGCCGCAGCTGTGGCTGATGTCTACGTAAAGGATTTCTTCATGAAATTAAAGCTCACCTTGTTTGCACTGTTCGTATTGATGCCGTTCGCGGCTAGTCCCGCTCACGGCCAGACCACGCCACGTCGCATCGAGATAACAGCCAAGAGGTTCGACTATGTCCCGTCAAATATCACTTTGAAGAAAGGCGAGCCTGTCGTGATTGTGCTCAAGAGCGTGGATGTGGCTCACGGTCTTCGCTTTCGGGAGCTGGGATTCAATGTCAGAGCCTCCAAAGGGCAGACCGGCGAGGCTGCATTCACTCCGACCAAAACTGGCGATTTTGTAGGTCAGTGCTCTGTCTTTTGTGGGTCGGGCCATGGCGGCATGAAACTCACGCTGCATGTCGTGGAGTAGAGAATGTTCCGCAATCTAATGCTCACCTGTGCGGTCACCTGCGTGGCCGCTCAGCTGAGCGGATGTAAAGCAAACCCGCCGGGCGCACTGGAATCGAGATTCGTGACATCTGCCAAGCGGGATATATTCGTTCGCGGCAGTTCGCAGAAGAATCCGCTTCCCAGCAATACAGCCACCATCGCGGATGGCAAAGAGGCGTTTTCGCACTACTGCATCGCCTGTCACGGACTGGATGGGCAGAACACGGGCGTTCCATTTGCCAGCCGTATGTCGCCGCCCGTGCCGCTGCTATCGGGCAAAGATGTTCAAGCCTACACAGACGGCCAGTTGAAGTGGGTCATCGATTATGGCATCTGGCCTTCCGGCATGCCCGGATCGAAGGGGACGCTCAGCGATGACGAGATCTGGTCGATCGTGATCTACCTGCGGCATCTGCCGCCTGCCGGCAGCCTGGGCGAACCGGAGATGTACAACCACTGATCGTCATGCATATGCTCCCAAATAACCCGACATCACGATCTGACACGAGCGCACCGCATCTGCGCACGCCTATCGCCCCGCTGCTTACAAACTGGGATATCCGGCGAGAGCGTTGCCATCAAGCGCGATGGGCATTCATCGTGCTGATGCTGGCCGTACTCGGCGCATCACTTGGCGTGCAGTCCGCGCGTGCGCAGCAGCCCACAGCGAGCTCTACAAGTATGCTACCCCCCCTGTTTTCCTCCGGCGCAGACCAGTCAGAGCCGAGTCAGTCGCTTGATACAACAGCGGACACTGGTTCAGGCGCGGTTCCGCCCAACGCGAACGCGAACCCAATGCAAAGTACCACCACAAGCCTCGGCAGCGATGCGTCGGTACCACTCTCTGCAGACCAGATATTCGCCATCCTGCAGCAGGAGCCTGACGCGCTGGTCGAATTGAAGTCGCTGATGGCTGACATGGCGCAGCAGCAGGGCACGCCGCTCCAAGCGGATTCGATTACCGATCAAATGCTGTACAGCAAGGTGAGCTCCAGTCCGGAGCTGCGCGCCAACATCACGATCTTTCTGCGCAGCCGTGGCTACGTCACGGATAGCGGTTTGGATGGTTTTGCCGCAGGCGACAACAGTGAGGATGCGTTCTCGTCCTTGCAAACCTCGCAAGCAAGCGGTCAGCAGTTGCCCGGCATGCAACTCCCGCTCACCGCATCGCCAGATGGCAGCGACGTTTCAGGCGCAAGCACGCTTGGCGCGGGTAACACACGAGGTGTTATTCCGCCAGCAACTAGCTCACGCAGGAGCGCCGGGCTGAATGCGACCAACGAGCCTCAGGTACTTCGCAGGCCTGCACCCTACAACATGCTTGCGCTGCGCGACCTGTACACGCAGTTGCCGGAGCAGGATGGGAAACTCAAGCGCTTTGGTTCAAACGTATTTCTCCGCCGGGGTTCTTACGCGACGAATCAGATCGCACCCAATGGACGCAGCATGCCGCTCGACATTCCGCCCGGCCCCGACTATGTGGTTGGGCCCGGCGATAGCCTGACGATCAGTCTGTGGGGCGGCATCTCACAGAGCCTGACCCGCACCATTGATAGGGATGGCAAAGTCGATCTGCCCGATGCAGGGCCGATCCAGGTAGCCGGTCTTTCACTCGAACGTGTGCAGGGAACCATCACCGGCGCGCTGAAAAAGCAGTATCGCGATGTGCAGGTTGCGGTAACCATAGCGCGCCTGCGGAGTATCCGCGTCTACGTTGTTGGTGACGTGCAGCGCCCCGGCGCGTTCGACATAAGTTCGTTGTCCACGCCACTGAATGCGCTCTTCGCTGCAGGCGGTCCCACCAGCATCGGTTCCTTGCGTGTGCTTCGCCATTATCGCGGCGGCCGATTGGTTGGAGAGATTGACCTCTACGACTTTCTTCTGCGCGGGGTTCAAAACGAAGACCGCCTTCAGTCAGGCGACACCGTGGAAGTGCCTCCCGCTGGAGCTCAGATCTATGTCTATGGTGCCGTGAAGAGGCCTGCGATTTATGAGCTGAGAGGTGAAACCACACTGGCCGATGTTATCGGCGATGCCGGCGGCGCTACGGTATCTGCAGAGCTCGGCCACATAGTCATCGATCGCATCGACGCGAATCATCAGCGAGAGACGGTAAGCCTGCATCTCCCAGCTGCCAGCAATGCTGAATCCGCGCGTGCCGCCATCGCAGCCTTCTCGGTTCGCGATGGCGATCGCGTGCACGTCTCAGCGATTCTGCCGTACAGCCAGCGTGTGATCTACATGGAAGGCCACGTCGTGCGGCCGGGACGGATGTCGTATCACGAAGGCATGCAGCTGAATGACGTGCTGCATAGTTATCAGGATCTGCTGCCCGAACCTGCAGACCGCGGTGAAATCGTCCGTCTCGTACCACCTGATCTGCATCCAGAAACGATCGACTTCAATGTCCCTGATGTCTTGATAGGGAATAGCAACTACCCATTGGAGCCCTTCGATACTGTTCGCATCTTCGGTCGATACGAAGCCGATGCACCCAGGGTGACCATCGGCGGTGAAGTGCTGCGGCCGGGCAATTACGCACTCTCGCACGGTATGACTGCAGCCCAGCTTGTCCGTATGGCCGGCGGTTTCAAACGTGACGCCCTGCTTACCGATGCTGATCTCACCAGCTATCAAGTAGAGGCCGAAACGAAAGTCGTGATCGATCGCAAATCGATTCGCATCGGTGATGCGGTGGATCACCCCAATTCTGGCGACGACGTTCCGCTCAAGCCGGGTGACGTGCTGACCGTCCATCAGCTCACAGGGTGGAACGATATTGGCGCCTCCATCACGCTTGAGGGCGAGATAGCGCACGCCGGCACGTATGGCTTCGAACAGGGTGAACGGCTTAGCTCCATCCTGCGGCGTGCCGGTGGATTCCGTACGACCAGCTATCCCGCAGGTGCAGTGCTCATTCGTCAGGAGGTTCGCCAGCTCGAAGAGAAAAGCCGTGAAGAACTCATTCGTCAAATCGAAACCAGCTCGGCATCCGCGCGCCTAAGTCCGAACCTTGGCAACGGTGACCAGTCCGCCACACTGCAGTTGATTTCGCAGCAGCAGAACGAGGTTCTCTCCCGCCTGCGCAGTCAGCCGGCCAGCGGCCGCCTCGTCATCCACATCAGCGCCGACATCAGCAGTTGGGAAAATACGCCCGCCGACATTGAGGTCCGTGCTGGCGATGTGCTTCGCATCCCCAAGCGTCCCGGCTTCGTGCTTGTCACCGGTCAGGTGTACAACGCCTCCGCCATTACATTTCTGCCCGGGAAGAACGCCGGGTGGTACTTGCATCGTGCAGGCGGTGTAACCCAGATCGCGAATACGAAGCAGATCTTCATCATTCGTGCGAATGGATCAGTGGTGGGGCGTGAGCCGAGCCTCTGGCTCGCCAATGACGTGCTATCAACGCGACTCGAGCCTGGCGACGTTGTTGTGGTACCGCAGAAGATCATTGGCGCGTCCCTCGTCTGGCGAAATCTGCTCACCGTTGCGCAGATCGCCTCGTCCGTAGCGTTTACCGCTGCCGTAGCTGGTGTCCTATGAGCCGTTCCAATGGCAATCCGTCTCATGCTGTCCTGACAGAAGAGCGCGATCGCTCCACGCCTCCCGCGCAGCGAACGCATGAAGCTTGTGTTTCGGCTGCGCCCGAAGGTCCCATCGCACCAGACTGGGTGACAAACGCAACCGTCTTGTGGGAGCGACGCCGGCTTCTGTTTCGCATCGCCCTTATCTCGCTGCTGCTAAGCCTTCTGATCGCCTTCACTCTGCCGAAACGATACAAGTCGTCCGCCAGGATTATGCCGCCAAGCAACTCCAGCGCGTCCACCGCGATGCTCGCCGCTCTGGCAGGCCGTGCTTTCGGTGGCGTAGGCGGACTCGGCAGCCTCGCTGGAAGTCTTCTGGGTGGAAACAATACCACTGCTCTCTTTGTCGAGCTTCTGCGCAGCGGCACAGTTGTGGATCATCTGATCAATCGATTTGATCTGCAGCGCACATATCACAAGCGCTATCGCGTAGACACGGCGAAGTACCTCGCGCGCCACACGACAATTACCGATGACAAGAAGAGTGGTGTGATCACGGTTGTCGTGGAAGATACGGATCCCCGACGCGCTCGCGATCTCGCGCAAGCATATCTCGATGAGCTCGATCAGCTGGTGACCCGGACCAGCAACTCGTCTGCGCATCAGGAGCGTGTCTTCATCGAGAAGCGGCTGCAGAAGGTGAAGGCAGACCTGGAATTCGCGCAGCAGCAGATGAGCGAGTTCTCGAGTACACACAGCACGGTCGATATCAAAGAGCAGACCCGCGCGATGGTGGATGCGGGCTCCAGAGTCCAGGCGCAGATGGTTCTGGAACAGGCGAATCTCAACTCACTTCGCCAGATCTACGGTGACGGCAACGTTCGTGTGCGGGCCACACAAGCCCGCATTGGCGTGCTGCAACATCAGCTATCCAAGATGAGCGGCTCCTCCGCGCCACTTCCTGCAGGGCGATACGCCGGCAGAGAACAGCCAGAGCACAGCTGATGGCAGCGGCGAGCTCTATCCCGCTCTGCGTCAACTTCCTCGCCTCGCGGTTCCGTATGCGGATCTCTATCGCGAGGTAAAGGTACAGGAGACGGTTTTCGAATTGCTGACACAGCAGTACGAGCTGGCGCGCATTCAGGAAGCGAAGGATGTTCCCGTCGTCAGTGTGATCGATTCGCCTGGCATACCGGAGAAGAAGTCCTTTCCTCCACGGCTGTTGCTCGCAGTGCTGCTCACAATCATTTCCACTACGATCTCGGCCGCCGTGCTGCTTGCGTGGCGTCGCTGGCAGCAAATCAGCACCACCGATCCGCGCAAGGTGCTCGCGCAGCAGATCTACGAGACCGTTTCCGCGAGGCTAAGACTTCCAAGGCAACGGACGGGAGCAGCATTGTGAAAGCTCACCTGACGAATGCGGCCTATGGAGTGCTGGATTACGCGGCGTATCCCGTCGGCATGTTGCTGGTAGCACCCATCATTCTCCGCAATATGGGCGCGGCGCACTATGGGGTCTGGGCAGTTGTCACCGCCGCCGTGAGCATGGGCAGCATTGTCGCCTCTGGTTTCGGAGACGCCAACATCCAGCATGTTGCCAGCCAACGCGGTCTCGGGCGGCACCAGGATCTCCTGCGCACCGTCCGCTCCATGATGGGGATCAATCTTGTTCTGGGCACAGTTCTTGCGGCCCTGGTGTGGACGTTCGCGCCACTAGCTGCTCGGCACCTGGTTCGCCTTGACGGCGCTTTGCGTCTGGACTGCCTCTGGTCATTGCGCATCGCCAGTCTTCTTCTGTGGCTGCGCACCATGGAGAGCGTCTGCATCAGCACGCAGCGCGCGTTTCAACGCTACGGTGCGGCGGTTCGCATCAGCATATTCGCCCGGCTGCTTTCTCTCGCTGCTGCTGCTGCCATTTCATATTTCTTCCACAGCATCACCAGCATCATCGCAGCCTCGGCCGTTGTCTCTCTGTGGGGAACCCGCCTGCAGTTCTCACGGCTCCAACAACTTCTGCAGGTAACTTCTCTCGCGCCGGCATGGGACAGCAGCACGGTGAAGGCGCTGCTTGGTTTCGGAGCCTTCAGTTGGCTGCAAGCCGTCTCCGGCGTCGTATTTAGTCAGGCAGACCGGCTTTTTCTCGGCGTCTCACTCGGCGCAGCAGCCGTCGCTTCTTACGCGCTCTGCACCCAATTGGCGCAGCCCATCTATGGCTTCGCTGCCTCTGGCCTGCACTTTCTCTTTCCGCACTTGGCTGAGCAGAGCACCTCACAAAACCCATCTCACACACGCAAAGCAGTGCTCGTCGCCTTGACGTGCAATCTGCTCATGGTCGCTGTTGCAACCGCGACGCTGATGGTCTTCGGACAACGCATCCTGCAGTCATGGGCGTGGGCCAGAGATCGCGCAAAGCTCTGCCTCGATTTTTCCGATCATCGTCTGGAGCTCCGCTCTCCTTGGTTTGAATGTGACTGGCACGTATGCGCTGCTGGCATTTGGCCGCGTGCATATTCTTACTTGGATCAATTTAAGCGCGGGTGCGGCCATGCTGCTGCTGATGGGTTGGATGTTGCCTCGTCTCGGCACGTATGGGCTGGCACTGGCGCGGCTCTGCTACGGATCCATCACCCTGCTTCTCTACCTGCCGCTCGCGCGGGAACTTCGTAAATCGCCTTTCTCGTCCATTTCCTTTCCGGCAGCAAAGCCGGCTTGTGAGGAAGCATGAGCGCGAACGTAGAAGCCGCCCTCACTCTGCATCAGCCGCGTGTCCACACAAGGGCAGTTATGCCGTTTGCTGCGACCACCGGCTTCTATCTTTCGTTCCGGCTTTTCTTTCCACTGCTTGCGGTACGCGTCTTCGGTCAGGATGCGCAGGACGGCGTCATCCTTAGTCTCGCGCTCAACTATCTCCTTCTCTTTCTGATTGCGCTCGACGCCTGGGGCACACCTTCATAGCGTTTCCGGCTCGGTGCTCCGTTTGCCCTGCTTTCGCTGGGTTTTCTTGTATCTCGGCTTGTCGGGAATCAGCTTGCTTTGGAGTGTCACCGCTTCGCTGCCGGCCGCGGCCGCTTTCTGGTGCGGTATGGCGGCGGACACCGCCATCGTGCTCCTCTTGTTTCGCAGCGGTGTTGTCGATTCGGTGGTGAACTCGCTGATGAGCGGGTACATCTGGGGTAGCTGCGCCATAGCCGTTGTCGCGTGGCTACTGCCCGCACAATCGGATCTCCGCCTCGGCGACGAGGAACTCCTCGGTCCAAATCAAATCGGGTGGTCCTGCGCCTTTGCGTTCTTTCTGGCGCAATATCTGATGCGCAGGAAGTATGGCAACTGGACAGTCCAGGCCTGCCTGCTAGCCGTTACCTTGTTGCGCAGCCTGAGCAAAACGACGATCATCGCCTTCCTCGCTGGCCAGACTTATATCCTGCTGCGCGATCGTTCCATTCGCCGGCGGAACAAGGTTCTGATTATCGGTGGCGCGCTGCTCATCGTAGCCGCCTTCTCGCAGTTGCTCTCGGATTACTACGTTGTCTACACCAATGCAGGCAATCAGGCCGAGACACTCACCGGACGGCTTAGCATCTGGCTTTACTTTCTCACCGAAGCAGTCCAGAAGCCCTGGATCGGACATGGCTTTCACGCTGTCTGGAAAGTCATTCCGCCATTCAACGAGTTTGAGGCTCGCCACGCCCACAATGAGCTGCTGCAGCAGTTCTATGCGTACGGGGCCGTGGGCGTCTTCATGCTGGTCGCGATCTATGGCAGCGTCTGGCGGCAGCTTCGCCGCCTGTCTGAACCATCAGTAAAGGTCTTCTTTCTCGGCATGCTGCTCTTCGTCATTGTGCGCGGTTTCGCCGATACCGAAGCATTCGATCTTTCGCTGCCATTGTGGTTCATCGTCGTGATCGGGGCGGTCATTCAGCAGTCTCGGAATCACGCTGAGGTGCTTGCGTGAAAGTCGCTGTCGCGCTTACGTCTTCTTCCGGTCAGCTTTCCGGCGTGCAGCGCCACGCTATCAATCTGGCGCGCTGCTTGCTCACACGCACCGAAATCACGGAAGTGCATCTGATCGCCGCCCCTTGGCAGATGGACTTTGTCCGCGACGCCGCGCCGCGCAACAATGCGCGTCTGCATCTGCATACAGCTGCGGTTCGCAATACTTCTCTAAGCCGGAATGCGTGGTACTACACTGACCTTCCCCGGATCGCGGCGCGTCTTCAGGCAGATATCGTGCATCTCGGTTATCCCGCGCCGCTGCACAAGCGCGCATATCATTGCCCGGCCGTAGTGACCCTGCACGATCTATATCCCTACGACGCTCCGGATAATTTCGGTTTTCCAAAGGTCGTGTTCAACCGGTTCGTGCTGCGGCAGTGTCTGCAGGCAGCGGATGCGATCGCATGTGTCTCCAGCAGCACACTCGCTCGCCTGGATGGCATCGAACCGGGGTTGGCTCTTGAGAAGGCCGCCGTCATCTATAACTGCGTCGAGTCACAGCCATGCATCTCGGCACGATCTCCTCTGCCAGACTGGAGAGGCGAGCCCTTCCTTCTGTGCGTGGCCCAGCACCGCCGAAACAAAAACATCCTGTTTCTCTTACGGCTGTTCGAATCGCTGTTGCGGTCCACGCAACTCGCCCCCGGAACGCGGCTCGTCATCGTAGGCATCCCCGGGCCGGAGACGCATGCAATCCTTCACTTCATCGGCTGCGGCAAAGATTGCCGATCGTGTCACGCTGCTGAATGGCCTCTCCGAAGACGAGCTGCAATGGTGCTACCGCAATTGTGAGCTCGTGGTGGCGCCATCTCTTATCGAAGGTTTCGGTCTTCCAGTAGCTGAGGCCCTTCTCGCCGGCTGCCGAGTCGTCTGCTCCGACATTTCAGCGTTCCGCGAATTAGGAAAGAACCACTGCGCATACGTCCCGCTGGATGCGGAAGCGGAGCGCGGCTTCGCTGACGCAATTTGCGCTTCTATCCGCGAGCGCCGCTGCGAGCCGATCGCTTTGCCCCAGCTCTCCGCGCCTGTCATCGGGGAGCAGTATCTGCAGCTCTATCGCTCATTGCTTGATCCCGCACCGGCCTTCGATGACTGCTCCCTCTGCGCCTCGATGCGGACCTCAGAAGGGAACCACAGCTTATGAACCGGCCCAAACGGCGGCCCGCCGCCAAACTGTTAGGTATCTCCGTCGAAGCGCTCGATATGGAGCGCGCGCTCCACCGTATTGGCCGCGAACTTGCCGCACGGCGCAAAGGATACATTTGCATGGCAGGTGTGCACGGCATTATGGAAGCTCATCGCGATTCGGAGTTAGCCGGCATCTACGCCTCTTCCAGCATCACTATGCCCGACGGGATGCCCACTGTGTGGGTTGGCCGCTGGCAGGGACATAAAGGAATGCAGCGCGTCGCCGGACCGGATCTGATGCGGGAGGTTTTCTGCCGTAAGGAATTCGCGGGTTGCACGCATTTCCTATACGGAGGCGAGGAGCACGTCGCAGAACAGTTGCGCGAGCGCTTCACGCGCCAGTATCCGTGGGCGCGCATCGTCGGCACGTACACTCCGCCATTTCGCGACCTCAATGAAGAAGAAGAGGCGTCGCTCATCGCTCGTGTGCGCGAGCTAAAGCCCGATATCATCTGGGTCGGCATCAGCACGCCCAAACAGGAGCGCTTCATGCATCGCTACCTGCATCGGCTTGATACCACGCTCATGTTCGGTGTCGGCGCCGCCTACGACTTTCACACCGGCCGCATCCAGGACGCGCCGCAGTGGATCAAAACGATAGGCATGCAGTGGATGCATCGGCTCGTCCAGGATCCTCGCCGTCTGTGGAAGCGATATCTGCGCAATAATCCAGCATTTCTCTGGCACATCGCACTGCAGATGAGCGGCCTGCGGCAGTACCCTCCAGCTCCGCGGGCGCACGTGCCAGCGCAGCTCGATTCAGTCCGCACGTTGAAGGCGGATCCGGTCGTCGGTCCATTGACGACGCCTGCTGCTCAGCTTCAGCGGTTAGGTAGTTAGAAGGCTGGGGTGGGCAGATAACTCCCGGGCATCGTTAGTTGCCGGATGCCCAGTACTTATTGAACCCGATGTAGTCAGAGGGCATCGCGGCGAGGATCTTGCGTCTCATCTCGAGCAAGTCGGCGGTACCGATCGTCTTGTAGAGAACCTTCCCATCGGGACCGAGCACGATCGTGTATGGCACTGCAGACTGCCACGTAGGATCGAAGGCAGCCTGCAGCGTCGCAGTGTCGTCCGACGCAAAGAGCAGGTTGCGACTGGTGGCATGCTTCTTCTGGAGGAAGCGCAGCACGCCGGGCTGCTCGTCTGGCATATTGGCCGAGACCGTCACCATATCGAAATCGCGACCGCTATACATGCGATAGGTGTCTTGAAGGTCTGAAAACTCCACCAGACAGGACCCGCACCACGTCGCCCAGAAGTCGATCAACGTGACGTGTCCGCTCGCGTTAGCACGCAGCTTTTTCAGACCGGCAGCATCCACTGTTTCCAGACGGACAGGCGCTGCCTCGATCTTTCGCTCCGTCGCCTCGCGCTGCTCGGCCTTCTCCGGCCACTTCGTCGAGCATCCGAAGACGCCCGTATGCGTGATGGCTATCTCTTTCCCTGACAACAGCGCATCGATAGCATTTTGCGCGTCATGCGTCGCCACCTTTTCGATTCGATAGCTATTGTCAAAGCGGCCCTGATAGCGAAGCCGGCGGCTCTTATCGAAGATGAAGACATGCGGCGTTGCCTGTGGACCATATGCCGCAGTGACGGCAGGTGTATCTCCGGCGTACAGGTAGGGATAGCGCAGATGCTTGTACGCCACACGGATCTTCATATCGTCCAACGTGTCGCTTACATCGCTGGAATCCAGCTCATCGATCCGGATGGCCTTTGGATCGTTGCCTTGGATGGCCACGACCGCCACTCCTTTCTTGCCGTAGTCCTCATATAACTGCTCGATGCGGCGTTCGTACATCTGCGCAATGGGGCAGTGATTGCATGTGAAGACCACAACCAGAATGGGGCTGCTCGCGTAATCGCTGAGCTTGTGGATTTTGCCATCGACGCCGGGAAGTGCGAAATCAGGAGCGGCGGCACCCAGAGGAAGGATGGGATGAGCCGGTTGCCCTCGAAGGGACAGGGGAAGCAGCAGAATAAATATCCACGCAAACCTATTCCGGATCATTTGCCTCCATCGCGCGGCTCTCCGTCAAACGTTTGTCGGGCTGCCGCGGAGCCTCCTCCGCATATTACTAGGAGACCTGAAGCCGCGAGAAAGTGGTTTGCTAAGTGGAATGGTCTTTCGAAGTATGGGGGCCTCAGAGGGCCCGCAGGGGAAAGGAGCCGCAATCCCCAGAGGCTCAGTTCCAGCGGTGAGCGGGCTCAGTCCAACCAAATGCATTTGGGATGACGCGCAGCTCTGCAGTCGCCTGATCGTTGAAGTAGACCGAGACGATATCGAAGCGGACATGCTTGGGCTGTTCGCGCAGTCCGCTCATGTAAAGACGAGCCATGCGCCGGATCATGCGCCGTTTGTCCGCATCTACGGCCGACTCTGCCGTGGCCACGTCGGACCGGCTGCGTGTCTTTACCTCGACAAAGCACAGGGTGTCTGCTTCCCAGCAGACCAGGTCCAGATCTCCTGGCTGACGTGAGGAGCGCCAGCGCCGGGCGACGACCATGCAGCCCCTTTTACGCAGGTGAAAGTAGACTGCCTCTTCGCCTTCGTTACCCAGCGCCAGGTGGGCATTGCTGTCCTGCTGCTGGAGAGTCTTGCGTCCCGACCACCGGTCAATCGCCGGTAGCAGAAGTTCCAGCATGCGGACCCGACCTGTCGCCAAGTGAGCCATGGCAACATTCTGCGGCGGCCGCGTGCCGAAGGGAATGTTACTTAGGTCGCAGAGGCACCGTGGGCGATGGGCATGCATCGTACGAGAAAGGGAGTAGTCAGGCCTGGACTAGACCCGTTTCGGAACCAGCTGCCCGGGATAAAGTGCAAGTGTCATTACTGGCGGCATGCCACTCACCCTGGTGGTGCATGGGGCGTACAGCCATCGCGTTGCTACGCTCGCGGACATGGGAATCTATCACGTTTTTGGCGCTGGTACTGTCCTCTGGTTGCTCGCTTCGGCGGGAGCCACGGACTCACACCTCCCCCTGGCTTTGACTGCTAGTCTGACTGTGGGAGCCTTACTGATAAGCCGCGTGGTTCGGAGCCGGAGGGCGAAGCATTGAGTCGCGGCGCAGAACCGGTTAGGAGTGGGATGGCATCAAAAACGGCCTGGACCGCCTGGATCTGGTTTGCCGGCGCTGCAGTCTGGTGGGTGAGCGCCGCGCTGGCCGTGCATTACAACCATCGCACGCATGCGCTCTTGTCTCTCTCGGTATCAGCGCTGTTCTTCTTCGCGGGCATCCTTTGGCTCAAGATGCCGCCGCGCAAGCGCTGACGGTCTCTCAGAATTCGTCGTGGTGAGGGGCCTCGCTCATGGGCTTTCCCTGCGATGCCCAGATGATGCAGATCACGCCAAGTACGACTCCGCCTGCAACGCCGAGCAAAATCCACGTCATCGGTTGTGCTACCCAGGTCATTCCTCGTCGCTCCAGGAGCTGGCTGCTCGTAAATCACTCTCCAGGTAAATGTAGCGCGCCGCGTGTCCCCTTGGAAAGGCACACGGGAAAGGCGCACTCCCATCGTGACCCGGTAGCGCTATCCCCGTGGAACGAAGCGCGCATCCAGCAGATCCAGCTCGCGCTCCAATTTGCGCAGCACGTGTTCGCTGATGCGGTCTTCATAGCGCATCTTCGCCAGCGTCGACCGCTCGGCTGCGCGTACCCTGTTGTTCAGGTCGTACATCTGGGCCCACTGGTTCGGCGTCGGGTCTTCCGCATCTTTGGAATGCTCCTCCACCATCGCGTACCGCTCTTTGTAGTGTTGCAACACGTCCAGCCAGACCGCCTCGTCCGGACGCTCCGCGGAATGGAGCGACTCCAGATAGTCCAGCGCCCCGCGCAGCATCCGCCTTCGCGCATCCCGCTCCACCGTCTCCAGCGGGTCGGCTTCACACAGGCCAAGCTTGCGAATCAGGGAAGGCAGCGTCAGCCCCTGGACCACTAGCGTCACCAGGATCACGCAGAACGTGAGAAAGATGATGACCTCGCGTTGCGGAAAGGGTGCGCCATTATCGAGCGCCCGCGGCAGAGAGATGGCCGCGGCCAGCGCCAGCACGCCTCGCATGCCCGTCCAGCCCAGCACAAAAACCGCGCGTGCATTGGGTGGCTGATAGTTCTGCTTGAGCAGTCGCGTGCGGATCAGATATGCCAGCCATGCCCCGGGATACATCCAGAGCAGGCGCAGCGCGATCACGACTGCGGTAAAAACGGCCGCATCGAACAACAGCTCACGATGCCCGATATTGCGAATGCCGCTGAGGATGAAGGGAAGCTGCAGCCCGATCAGGATAAAGACGACGCCGTTCAGCAGGAAGTCCAGCGTGCTCCACACGGCCGCATTTTCCAGACGCGCCTCTGTGGTGAATACCTCGGAGCTCTTGTGACCGAGATAGAGCCCGCACACCACCGTGGCCAGCGGACCGGAGACGTGCATGCTCTCCGCCAGCAGGTAAGAGACATACGGCGCCATCAGGCTGAGCGTGATCTCGATCGGTGGATCCGTGAGACGCCGTTGCAGGCGATGAATCAGCCACGCCGCAATGAATCCTACGACCAGGCCTCCTCCGACCAATGTGAGTAGTCGCGCCAGACCCTGTCCGAAGCCGGGCTCCTGCCCGCTGACGACCAGACTGACGGCAAACTCCAGCGCCAGCAGCGCGCTCGCATCGTTCACCAGGCTTTCGCCTTCCAGGATGTCCACGATGGCTCGGGGCAGTCCGACACGCGCCGCAATCGAGGTGGCGGCAATCGCATCCGTGCTGCAAACCACTGCACCCAGCACCAGCCCCAGCCGCCAGTCAAAGTTCGCCGGCAGCAGATACTCGCTGGCTACTGCGACGCCAAGCACGGTAAAGCCGACCAGGCCAAAGGCCAGCAGCAGCACGCTGACGAGGTGAAAGCGGAACTCAGGCCAGGAGGTGTTGAATGCCGCAGCAAAGAGCAGCGGTGGCAGCAGCACCAGGAAGACAATGTCAGGATTCAGTGAGATGTGCGGCAGATTGGGGATAAAGCTCAGCAACAGCCCACCGATCACCAGCACAATCGGATACGGCGTCTGGAAGCGCCGTGAAAGGGTGGTAAGGGCTCCCACCAGAAAGAGCAGCAGCAATAGGATCAGTTCTGCATGATGGATGCCACCAGCGCGCATTCTCTCTCCTTGCGCTTCAGTCTAGCTTCTGCCCAGCGTGGCCGCGACCAGCATCCGCCACAAAATGGCAGGAATAGAATCGGCAGAGATATGCAACTCGACGCAATTCAGAAAGCCTTGCAAGAGGCCCGGCTCGACGGCTGGCTCTTCTACGACCATCATCATCGGGATCCCATCGCCTACCGCATCCTCGGACTCAGCGAGGGCCTGCACATCACGCGCCGCTGGTACTACTTCGTGCCGGCAACCGGCGAGCCGCGCAAGCTGGTGCACCGCGTCGAGAGTCAACGCCTCGATACGCTCCCCGGCAAAGCCCACCTCTACAGCTCATGGCAGGAGCTGGAGTCTGGTTTGCGACAGATGCTCACGGGCGCTGAGCGCATCGCCATGCAATACTCGCCACGCAACGCCATCATGTACGTCTCCATGGTGGACGCCGGCACCATCGAGGTCCTGCGCGAGCTGGGCAAGACCATCGTGAGCTCCGCCGATCTTGTCAGCCGATTTGAGGCCGTGCTCTCGCCCGAGCAGGAGAAGAGCCATTACGAGGCGCAGGCCAAAATCGACGCCATCCTCGATGCCGCTTTTCGCGAGATTGGCCGCCGCGTCCGTTCCGGCGCCGGAACCAACGAGTACGAGATGGTGGAGTGGCTGCAGCATGCCATGGCCGATGCCGGCCTGGTCTGGGAGCACGGCCCCAACGTCTCGGTCAACGCCAATAGCGTCGACGGTCACTACGAGCCAACGGCAGAGGCGCATTCTCCCATTCGCTCCGGCGATTTTCTACTGATCGATATCTGGGCTCGCCCCAATCGCGAAGCCACCGTCTTCTACGACATCACCTGGACCGGCGTTGTCGATCGCGAGCCCACCGTGCAGGAGCAAGCCGTCTTCACCATCGTTCGCAATGCGCGCGACGCTGCCATCGCCAAAGTGAAGCAAGCCTTCGCGGCAGGGAAGCCGATCGCCGGCTGGGAGGCAGACGATGCTGCCCGCGCCGTTATTCGCGAAGCCGGTTATGCGGACTACTTCACCCACCGCACCGGTCACAACATCGCTACCGAAATACACGGCAACGGCGCCCACCTCGACAACCTCGAAACCCATGACGAGCGCCTCCTGCTGCCCCATACCTGTTTTTCCGTAGAGCCCGGAATCTATCTGAAGGATTTTGGTATACGCAGCGAGGTGAATATGATGACCGGCGATCACGAAGCCCACGTCACCGGCCGCGTGCAGACGGAGTTGGTCCGCGTATAGCCCGATGTATGGGCCTGACGTATGGGCTCGGCCCGGGTACCGCTGCGGTATATTTGGTGGAGAGTCTCCATGGCAACCACCCCGCCCGCCAAAGTCGCCACAACCAACAGAAAGATCGAGAAGGCATCCGAGGCGAAAAGTCCGCTCTTTTCCACCGCGCTTCTCGTTGGCTGGCTGGTTCCCGGTGCCGGTCATCTGCTCAGCCGCCGCTGGATTCGTGGCGGGCTGCTCTTCGCCGCCATCGGCCTGATGTTCATCCTCGGCCTGTTGATGCAGGGCAAGCTTTATACCCCAAACCCATCGGACCCTCTCGTCTTCCTGGGTTTCGTCGGTGATCTGGGTTCCGGTCTGCTGTACATTGGCGGACGCCTGTTCGGAGCCGGCCAGACTCCTGTTCAGGTAGTCACCGCGGACTACGGCACCAAGTTCATCGTCGTAGCCGGACTGCTGAACGTCATCGCCGCAGTGGACGCGCACAACATCAAGATCGGGAGGAAGTCGTGACCTTCGCGCCCTCCCACTTCACGGCAGTTTTGCTCTTTGCGCTCTTCGCAGCTACCGTCTTCGGCATCACGCAGCGCAGCGAACCCCGCGCCATGATGCGCTATGGCGCCTACTGCTTTGTGCTCTTTGTTGGAGCAGTAATCGTCGCGAGCTGGCTAATGTATTTCATCCATCGCTAGAAGCCGCCGCCCACCCGAACCGCTGACGCGGATTTCCCATAGGTGTACACCGGAGCCAATAAAGATTGCGCGGCTTCTCCGCTAAGAAAAGCCGCTCTGCGGTGAACTCGGCGATGCATAGCAATGGGAAATCCGCTCTAGTCCCGCTGCCACACCATCGCATCGAAGCTGTGCCGCGATTTGAATCCCATGCGCCGGTAAAGCAGCAGCGCCTCCTGGTTGCCTTCTGTCACCGTGAGCGAGATGTATTGAAGACCCAGCGCGGCGAGGGCCTGCATGCATTGCGTCAACAGCAAACGTCCCAGCCCCGCATGACGCAGCGCCGGCTCGACGCAAAGCTGGGTGACGTGGCCTGTGTCGATATTGACGCGCGAACAGAGCACGATGGCCGCCAGCTCCTCGCTGTCTCGATGCGCCAGCACCAGCGACGTCGCCGGATCGAACTGCCCGCAGCCGGGGAAGCGCACGATATTGTGCAGGAAGCGCAAGGAGCCCGCCGTGGTTCGGTATTGGTCGTTGATCACGCTGTCCAGGTGTCCCTGGTACGCCAGCGCAATCAACCGGCCCGCTGCGGCGAAGTCGTTCTCTCGCCAGGTCCGCAAATGCAGTGAGGGAGGCAAAGCGCTCGTCTCAACCGGCCGTTCGCGGCGCAATTGGCGCTCCATGAAGACGCGGGGATAAAAATCGAAGCCGTTGCGCGTGAAGACCTCGCGAAACTGCCCCTTGGGGTGGAGCAGAAGCTGCGTTTCCACCCGTCCCGTCCCCGGTGTGCTCTGCAACAGCTCCAGCGTGTGTTCTAGCAGGCGTGACTCAATGCGGCTCGCGCGCTCCCGCGCCTGTGCGGTCGCAAACACATCTCCGATGACCGCCTTGTGCTGCTCGTAGACGCAAAATACATATCCGGCAGGCCGGCCATCCTCCGTGGCAACGAAACCGGGCAGGATACGCGAATCCAAATAGTCGAGCAGGAGCTGTGCCGATGCCCGGTAGTCCCAGCGCAGGCGCCGCTGCCACAACTCGGTTTCCTCTGTCAGCAGGTCGCGCAGGGACGAAGCGGCGAAATGACGCAGGTCGAGCACATCCTGACGCACCATCGCGCTTTTGGACAACGACGCGGCCAAACAGTGCTCTCCCGCCCGCCCATTTCCCTTGGCTACCTGCGAGTGTAAGCGTGGCCTTCCGGCGGATGCAAAAGGGATTCGTAGAGTGCAGCGTTACTTGTGTGGTGATGCCGCCGATTCGTCCGTGCCAAGAGCGTCAACCTGATACACGGAAACATGTTGCGCGGGATAGGCGAAGAGCGGGTGGTAGGAGCGCGTTGCGAGCAGTGTCCTCAGGTCGGGCAGGGCAATGTCCCGCACCACCAGGATGTGCGCCTGACCGGGCACCCCGTCCTTCTCGTAATCCAGCACCCGCCGGTCACGGTAAAACGAGAGCCCAAACTCCAGATCGCGCCGTACGCGCAGCACCGCGACAGGTTCATTGTGCAGTGTCACTTGCGTAAGCTGACGGGCCAGCGGTCGTGCGGAATAGGCAAGATCCACCAGCTGAATCGTGCGCTTGGTCTGCGGAATGGCCGGCAATCCGAAGAACGGCCCCACTCCGAACAGGAAGAACACCAGTATCACCAGCGGCACCATAGTGGCAATGCGCAGCCGCTTCACCCCGAATCGTCCCACCACGACAAGGATGAGCACAATGGTGCCGATGCCTGTGAGGATGGCCGAGACGATCACTCGCATCGGAGGCATGCCGCCGACCGCGCGAAAGATGAACCAGGGTAGCAGCAGCACCAGCGTTACTGTGACTCCGGCCAGCAATGCATGCAGTACCAGGAGCCACGGCCGGATTCCCTTCTCTTCCTGCCGCAACCGGTTCAGGTAATCGCCGGTCAGGATGGTGAGCGGTGGAATGGAAGGCAGGATGTAGCCGGGGAGCTTCGAGCGTGACAGCGAAAAGAAGACAATGGGGAACAGCGTCCATAGGACGAGAAACTCGGGGAAGGCATCGCCCCAGCGCGCATGGCTCACGTAGCGATTCTTGGTTCGCCGCGCACGCCACTCGTTCACCGATTCGATCGCGGCATCCACCAGCGCGCGCATGGCGACCACCGTCCATGGCAGCAGCGCCACCATCATGATCATCAGGTAATACCAGACGGGCTGCTGGTGCTCGTAGAGATTGGTGGCGAATCGCTCCAGATTATGTTCAAGAAAGAAGACGCGAATGAACTGTGGGTTTCGTCGCGATACGGCGATGTACCAGGGAAGCACCATCGCCAGGTAAAGCAGGACGCCGGGAATCCAGATCGTTCGTCGCAGCAGCGACCACTCGCGGCGCAGCGCTGCGAAGGCAAAGATGATCGCCAGCGCGAGAAATGGTGCGACCGGTCCCTTCGCCAACGTCGCCGCGCCGTTGAAGAAGTACAGATCGAAGAGCCAGAACTTCTTGTCTGTTTCATACCAGGCATACCAGCCCAGCATGCCGATACAGAACGGCGCTGCGAGCTGCATGTCGGTCGAAGCGCCGCGGGCAAAGCCGATAATGCCCGCGCAGCTGGCCGTGATCAGCGCCGCGTCTAACTGACCGCCCGGCCGGAAGCGCCGGATGTGGAGGTAAATCAGCGAAACCAGGATGAAAGCAAAGCTGGCGGAGGGCAGACGCGCCGACCAGTCGTGCACGCCGAATTCTTTGAAGGAAAACATGGCGCGCCAGTAATAGAGCGCAGGCTTTTCCAGCCATGGTTTGCCGTAAAGGATGGGTGTGATGTAGTCATGCCGGCCCAGCATTTCGCGCGCAATCTGCGCGTAACGGGGCTCATCGGCGCCCACCAGCCCCAAGCCATCGCCACCGAAGATCGGCACTAGGCCGTAGAAGAGAAAAAACGCCGTGAAGACGAAGCAGACTGCTGTCTCTATGGAGAGCCCCAGCGATGGAAAACGCGCCGTGAGGGCCTGCAACCGTGCAAAGGGTGCAGACGCGTGGCTCTGTCCGTCAGTCTCGTTCACAGTCGTCCGGCCCTCAGCCTATCAGATGAATGTGACCAGAGGACCGGCAGCCGGGCGGGTGAAACCCTGCCACATTTAAATGTGGCAGGAAACTGCGCCACGCTTCTCCAGATACTTCTGGTGATATTCCTCCGCGCGCCAGAACGTTCCCGCGGGCACCACCTGCGTCGCAATCGGCTTCCCATAGCGGTGGCTCGCCTCAAGTCGCGCAATCGTCTCACGCGCCGTAGCTTCCTGCTCCGACGAGTGAAAGAAGATCACGGTCCGGTACTGCGCTCCCCAATCCGGTCCCTGTCGATTCACTTGCGTCGGATCGTGCAGCTCGAAAAACAAGTCGAGCAGTGCCGCATAGGTCACCTTCTGCGGGTCGAAGGTCAGCTCTACTACTTCCGCATGTCCGGTTTGGTCCGTGCACACGTCCTTATAGCTGGGGTTTTCGAGCGATCCGCCTTCATATCCCACTGCGGTTTCCACTACTCCAGGCACCTGCTGAAAGCGCGCCTCCACTCCCCAGAAACAACCCGCTCCAAACGTTGCTTTTTCCATGATTCACTCCCATCCATTCGATGCGTCAGCTGCGATTCCCGCGTCATTCAGGATTATTTGGGCCGTCGGCCTGCAGATCGCGCCTTGGCTGACTTGCCGGGCCGCTGACTTGCCGACTTGCCGGCCACCGATCCAGTTCCGCCGCGCTTACCCTTCCTGGCAGCGGGCAGATGCCGCTCTTCCACCTTACGCAGCGATCGTGGCGGCTCCGGCGCCTTTTTGCGCGGCCGCCCGGCACGCTCCAGCGCGGCAACTTCCCGCGGCTCCAGCTCCCGCAGCTCGCCCGGAGGCACGTCCAGCACCAGCGTCCCATAGCCCACGCGCCGGATCTTCTCCACATGATGTCCGATCTCTTCGAACAGCTTGCGGATCTGCCGATTTCGTCCCTCGGTCAGCACAACTTCATACCACGGGTTCTCCGCGTCGCGCATCAGCCGGATCGTCGCCGGCTCGGTAAGCACGCGCCCCGCTCCGCCTCCCGGCTTTCCCCGCTCGATCATGATGCCGCGTCGCAACTGCTCAATCGCCGCGTCCGATGGCCGCCCGCTTACCTTTACTAGATACGTCTTCTCCACGCGCGCCGCTGCGCGGGTCAGGGCGTTGGCTAAGGTGCCGTCATTCGTCATCAACAGCAGGCCTTCGCTCTGAAAATCGAGACGCCCTACCGGAAAAACGCGCGTGCCCACGCGCTCGAAGAACTTCATCACCGTCGGCCGTCGCTCCGGATCAGACACAGTTGTCACATAGCCCTTTGGCTTGTTCAGCATGTAGTAGCGCGGCTGCTCCGGGCCATGCAGCAGCTTGCCGTCCACCCGGATGTGGTCGCGCGCCGGGTCGGCCTTCGCGCCCAGCTCCGTCACGACCTGACCGTTCACCCGAACGCGGCCTTCCGTGATTAGCGTCTCCGCTTTACGCCTAGATGCCAGCCCTGCCGCCGCAATGATCTTCTGCAGCCGCTGCGGTGACTGGCCATCCGGCGCATTGGACTCGGGGACGCTCATGCCTCGCCAGCCTTCTGCTCTTCCATCACCGGCTCTCGGGTGGTCGTCTCTTCTTCTGCCGTCTCTGCGCCTGTTTCGTTGACGGTAGCGATCTCCTCGCCTTCGACAGCGTCGGCTTCCTCGTCATCCTCGTTCAGCGACCGCTCAGCCTCGCTCGTCGTCAGGCCACCTTCGCTCGCCGGCTCCAGTTCGGCATCCGCCAACTCGCCGGCCATCTTCTCGAACTCCTCAATGCTCGGCAGCTCGTTCAGGTCCTTCAGCCCAAAGCGCAGCAGGAACTCCTTCGTCGTCTTGTAGAGGATCGGCCGCCCAACCACCTGCTTGCGTCCTGCCGTTGTGATCAGCTTGCGCGAAAGCAGGCTGCCCAGCACTCCTCCTGATTCCACGCCACGAATCTCGCTGATCT
Organism: uncultured Acidobacteriaceae bacterium; assembly: GCA_963737035.1. Taxonomy (GTDB): domain Bacteria; phylum Acidobacteriota; class Terriglobia; order Terriglobales; family Acidobacteriaceae; genus KBS-83. Next base: position 129,780 of record CAVTRJ010000006.1, read on the forward strand.
CCGGGCCGGTCACCGGCTGCTTGTAAGCCACCACCGCGAGCGTCTCCAGCGCCTGCAAGCTCAGCTTCATCGGCGGCTTCAGGCTCTTCACAAACGAGCGGATCGCGTCGTGATATTCCGGCTTGGTCGCCATCCGGTAGCCGCCGGCAATCTCGCGAATCTCGACGCCGCGATCGCTCGTCTCCAGCTCTGCCATCAATGCATCCAGCACCTGGCGCAGGTACTCGCGAATGGCGCGCTCCTCATTGCGTGCTGCGCGCTTCGCGGCAGCAGCCGCGGCATCCGCGTCCGGAACGGCGTTCTCCTCGGTGACCCCAGCTTCAGCGCCCTCAGCTTCCGGCGGCGCGGTTTCCAGTGGCTCGTCCGAAGCCTGCTCGCTCGAGGTCTCCCCGCTCAAAGTGTCCTCGCTCAAGCTGTCCCGGACCGTCTCGACCGCCGGCTGCACCGCCTCGTCCGCCGCGGAAGACGCAGCGGCGGCCCGCTCGGTCTCTTCCGCCTGCCAAATCTCCCGGACCTCCGGAGCGAATACGGCTGCCAGTTGCGCCAGCGTCACCGGTTCTTCCGCGGCGTACACCACTGCTTCGATCTTTGCTCGTAGACTCATCCCGTTACGGCTGCCTCGGCCGCGCCGCCAGCTGCCCATACTCCAGTCTTCATACTATCGGAGCGCGGCGTCGGCAACGCCGCGACCATTTCCCGCGTCTGAACAATGGGCCCTCCCCGCCCTCCCCGGAACTGCCTCCCCCGAGTCAGGTGGTGCCCCTCTAGCGTGCGACCAGCGACCTTACCTATCTGCGCGGCGATTCTGCTATCGACCGCTCTGACGTCTCTGGGCAGCACAGGCTGCGGCCAGACTCAGGCTGACCCAAAGCCGGTCACGCATGTCGCGGCCCCGGCGCCCATGGCTCCTGCAGTAAAGGTGGCTCCGCCGACTCCGCTCGATGTGAAGGCTTCCGAGCTTGGCGGTCCCACCTGGGACAAGCACTGGGACATCTTCATCGAGCGCTCGCTGCCGCCGGAGATGCTCACCCGCCAGGTGCCGCGTGATGTCCGGCGTTACTGCCCGGCTTTCTACACCATGGGCGAAGAAGACAAGCGCGCCTGGTGGGCCTATCTGTTTCAGGCTGTGGCGGCCGCCGAGGCCGGCCTCAACGCGTCGACGAACGTCCGCCATACGGAGCCGGAGGTCGCCGTACCCGATCACGTCACCGGCCGGATTGTTCACCAGCAGGGACTGCTGCAGCTCACCTACGAAGACAGCAAGCGATACGGCTGCGATTTCGATTGGCAGGCCGACAAGGATCTTCCCCCTCACGATTCGAAACGTACGATCCTGAATCCGGAGCGGAATCTTGCCTGCGGCATCCGCATCCTCTCGCACCAGATCATCGATCAACACAAGCCGATCTTCACCAGCACATCTTACTGGGCCACGCTGCAGCCCGGGACCGCCAGCTTCCGCGTGTTTGAGAAACAGATGACGAATCCGCCCGCGGCCTGTCAGCTCCATACCCGCGTGCATCGTGTCGCGGCGGAAGCGCGCCAGATCGCGAAGCAATAGAGCCACGGAGAATAGAGCGAGGCAAAGAAAAACGGCGCCGGGTGTTCCCGGCGCCGTTTCTTTGGCAGGACTGCTATTTCGCGATCGTGCGGAAGACCATGAACAACAGTCCGGAAAGCAGGGCCGCCGCCGGAAGCGTGAAGACCCACGCCATGGCGATGTTGCGCACCGTGCTGAGCTGCAGACCGCTCTTGTTGGCCATCATGGTGCCGGCCACGCCCGATGAGAGCACGTGCGTGGTCGAAACCGGCAGTCCGAAATCCATCCGCCGCCATGATGGTGGCCATGGCGACCAGTTCGGCCGCCGCGCCTTGGCCGTAGGTCAGGTGCTCCTTGCCGATCTTCTCCCCGACCGTCACAACAATGCGCTTCCAGCCCACCATCGTGCCCAGTCCCAGCGCCAGTGCTACTGCCAGCTTCACCCAACCCGGGATGAACTTGGTGGCGCCATCCAGGTGTTTCTTGTAGTTCGCGAGCACCTTCGTGTCGGCCACGCTGAAGGCAGGAGCTTTGGTCTTCTGCATCACACGAATGCCCTCGCTCGCCAGGTACATATCGTTGCGTACGTTCGACTGCTGGTCCGCCGGAACCGCCGCAAGCGACTTGTACAGCCTCACCTCATGGGTGATCTCGCGAATCAACTGCTGCTCGGCGCCCACCGTCTCCGGTCCCACCTGCTTCGTCTGCAGATAGCGCACAATGTCCGCACGCGGATCGCCGACACTGCCCGCAGGAGAGACGTAGTTCTGCAGCGTGGTCGCTGCCTGCTGCGAAACCGCTGCGAAATCCTGCACCTGGTTGAAGCCGATGGCGTGGTTGAGTGCGTAGGCGGTAGGAACGGTGCCGATCAGGATCAGCATGATCAGCCCCATGCCCTTCTGTCCATCATTCGAGCCGTGCGCAAAGCTGACACCCGTGCAGGTGCCAATCAGCAGAAGCCGGATCCAGAACGGCGGCGGTGCAGCACCCTTCGGTGCTTCGTAGAGGCGCTTGTCCTTGATAAAGAACTTGAAGACCAGCAGCAGCGCCGCCGACAAGAAGAAGCCGACCAGCGGCGAGATCAGCAGAGCCTTGAAGACATTCGTGGTCTGGGCCCAGTCCACGCCGCTGGTGCCCGTTCCGGCGCCCGCCTTCGCGGCGAGATACTGGTTCATCAGTCCCACTCCGATGATCGAGCCGATCAGCGTGTGCGAGCTCGATGCCGGCAGCCCCAGCCACCACGTGCCCAGGTTCCACAGAATTGCCGAGATCAGCAGGGCAAAGACCATCGCAAAGCCGGCATTCGATCCCACATGCAGGATCAACTCCACCGGTAGCAGCGAAACCACGGCAAAAGCCACAGCTCCCGAAGACAGCAGGACACCGGTCAAATTACAAATACCCGACCACACCACTGCGACGTGCGGTTCCAGTGAATGCGTGTAGATAACCGTAGCGACGGCGTTCGCGGTGTCGTGGAATCCGTTGACGAACTCGAAGCCCAGCGCGATCAGCAGGGCGATGCCGAGCAGCACATAAGGCCAAGCCGTCGGATAGTGGGTGGTCGCAAGATCGGATCCCAGCTTGAGACCGGCATAGATGATGCCTGCGGCGATGGCGCAGCCAAAGACGATCATCGCAATCCGGCCGGGATTGCGGCTGAGCTTCTCTTCCATTGCGCTCGCGTTGAGCTTTTGGAGTTCTGGATTAGGTAGTGTGGTGGTGTTTTCCATGCGCGCGCGGCTCCTGTGCCGGCTTCGGCGAAGTTACCAGCGAAACGTGCATAGAACGTGAACGGGGTTCAGCGCACCGTGAATTTCTGGTGAACGGGAAGAGAGTTCATCGAACGCAGAGCCTCATCAAACGCAGCTAGGAGCCGACCGCTTCATTGCGCCTCACCAGGATGTCGGCAAAGGTGCGATCCTGCCGGAGCAATATCGCCTCGAGCCGTACCAACTCCAGTAGCGCAAGAAACATGCAGATCACCGCGCGCTCCGAACGCGCATCGCGCAGCAAATGATTCAGGCGAACGGGCGCATTTTTCCGGGCAAGCCGCCGCCACAAATGATCAATCATCTGCGCGGTCGTGACTGAGTCATCATCCATGTTGAGCACTGGACTCTGCCGCACCCGTTCCAGCACCTCGTGAAAGACCCGCGTCAGATGCACCGTGTCGGCAACCATTTCACCTTCAGCGCCTGCATCTTCGCGATCCTCACGCTGGCCCAGCCATGCGGGATGACTGGAGATTGTCACCAGTTTGTTAGGGCCCCGGCCCAGTTTGTCTTGGGTCGCGCCGGTGCTCCTGAACCGCTGTGCACCAGAGGGGAGTGTGGAGATAAGTTCCATGGCAGGGAGGTCTCCGTGTCCGTGTTCCGAAGATAGCAGCGGAACAATGCACATCGAGTTAACCACATCTGGGCGGATTATGAATTTCTGATGAATCACGGCGGAAAACCGGTCGACTCGAAGCAGATGTTGACCAGCGCAAAGCCAGACCTCAACGCCAGTCGTCTCGCGCCGCCAGGGTGTCGTTCATCACCTGGTCGAAGCCGGTATGCTTTTTCACCAGAATGTCACCGAAATTGCGCTCCTGCCGCAGCAATATCGCCTGCAGCCGTACCAGCTCCAGCAGAGCAAGAAACATGCAGATCACCGCCCGCTCCGAGCGCGCATTGCGCAGCATCTGGCTCAACGGGACCGGCCCATCTTCCATGGTCAGCCGGCGGCGCAGATAGTCGATCATCTGCCCCACTGTCACTGACTCATCGTCGACATTCAGGACCGGCCGCTGCTTCACCCGCTCCAGTATTTCGCGGAAAACGCGCACCAGGTCGACCGTGTCGGCGGCGATCTCCGGCTCCGTCCCCTCGTCCTGGAACTCGCGCAATGCCGGCCGTGACCACGTCGCCTCTTCAATCTGCTGCTTCTGCCGCAACATCTGCGCCGCGTTCTTGAAGCGCTCGTGCTCCAGCAGCCGCTCTACCAGCTCGCGGCGCGGGTCTTCGCTCTCACCTTCAGCCGCCTCTGCGGGGCTGCGCGGCAGCAGCATGCGGCTCTTGATGTGGATCAGCAGCGCCGCGGTGTAGATGAAGTCACCAGCTGCATCCACATCTGTCTGCTTGAGCCGCTCGACATAACCCAGAAATTGCGCAGTGATCTTCGCAATTGGTATGTCGTAGATATCGATGTCCTGCTTACGGATCAGGTCCAGCAGCAGATCGAGCGGCCCGTCATACACCTCGCCGACCACCACGGAGAAGGGCGACGCGCTCTCCTTCTCATCCTTCTTGCGCGCCGGCTTTGCGGGCTGCTCTTTCGCAGAAGCAGGTTGCGGCTGCTCTTCCTGTCCCGATGCGTGTTCCTCGGTCATGGCGAAACCTCCGGCAGCAGGTGCATCGCCCGGTTCACTTCAGCCATCGTTTGCGATGCCCTCACCCGGGCGCGCGCGGCGCCGTCATGCAGAATCTCCTGCGCGCTGTTCTCGTTATAGAGCGCGCGCCGCTCCTGGATGGGCGTCAGCTCGCGCACGATCGAATCGGCAGCCCACCCTTTGCACTCGATGCAGCCAATCCCGGCTGTCCGGCAGCCTTCATACACCTTCGCCATCGTCTCCGCGGTCGAGAAGACCTTGTGCAGATCGCCCACGGGGCACTTGTCCGGATCGCCCGGGTCGGTCCGCCGCACGCGCGCCGGATCGGTGACCATCGGCTTGAGCTTCTGCCGGATCACGTTCTCCGGATCGGTCAGCAGAATCGTATTGCCATAGCTCTTGGACATCTTGCGCCCGTCCGTGCCGGGCAGCTTGGGTGAAGGCGTCAGCAATACCTGCGGCTCGGGCAGAATCGGCGAGATGCCGCTGGAAAGCTCCTGCCTGGCACTCCCCGCCACCAAAGTCTCCTTCAGCTGCGCATGGGTAGGCGGAACATATCCAGGCGGCGGGCAAAACTGGTTGAACCGCCGCGCTACCTCACGCGTCAGCTCCACATGGGCCACCTGGTCCTGTCCTACCGGCACAAAATCCGCCTGATAAATCAGGATGTCCGCCGCCTGCAATAACGGATACCCGAGAAACCCATAGGTGCTCAGATCCTTGCCGCTCAGATTCTCCTGCTGCTCTTTATAGGTAGGCACACGCTCCAGCCAGCCCAGCGGCGTAATCATGCTCAACAGCAGGTGCAGCTCGGCATGCTGCGGCACGTGGCTCTGCACAAACAAAGTGCAAATCTCCGGATCGAGACCTGCGCCCAGCCAGTCGAGTATCACTTCCAGCGTATTCTGCGCCACATAGCGCGGGTCGGCGTAGTCGGTGGTCAGTGCGTGATAGTCGGCGATAAAGAAGTAGCACTCGTACCTGCGCGAGCCATTTTCGTTGGTCTCGTGCTGGAGCCGCGCCCAGTTTTTCAGCGCCCCCACGTAGTTGCCCAGGTGCAGTTTGCCGGTGGGACGCATGCCGCTCAATACGCGGCGTGCGGAGGTCGATCGTGTGCTCGAATTTGTTGCGAAGTCGGTCGTCAAAGCCATGAGGGTGCTTCGCCGATTGTACCGGGCGTTGACGCTGTGATTCAGCCGTGCAGCAGCAGCGTGAGGAAGATAGTCAGGATCGGCGAGACGATCCTCATGGTCACCCAGCCGCCAACAATGAACGCAAGAATGAAGCCGATCCAGCCGAGGTTGTCGTACATCGCCGCAAACCGCCCGGAAATGACGTGGCGAAACAGATGGCTGCCGTCCAGCGGCGGAAAGGGCATCAGGTTGAAGACGGCGAGCACCAGGTTCAGTGTGATCCCGAAGTAAAAGATCAGAGTCAGGGGAAAGACCACCGGCGCGGTCGACATCAGCTCCGGATTGATTGCGCCAGTGAGTAGACCCTGCAGGCATTCGCGACCCAGCGGCGCATAGCGCTCCATCAGCAGCAGCACGAAGAACGATCCAATCGCCAGCAGCAAATTACTCGTCGGCCCCGCCAGCGTCACCAGCATGTCATCGCGTTTGTAATTGCGGAAATTGCGGCCAGTCACGGGAGTTGGCTTGGCCCAGCCAAAGATCAAGCCTCCGCCAAAGATCGGAGCGAACAGCGCAACCAGCGGGAAGATGATCGTTCCTAAAGGGTCAATATGCTTCGCCGGATTCAGCGTGACACGACCCAGCATGCGGGCCGTTTGATCACCCAGTCGCGAGGCCGTCCAGGCATGCGCTGCCTCGTGAAACGAGAGCGCGAAGAGCAGAACGATAAACTCAAAGATTTTTACTGCGAACCGGGGATCCATACAGACTTTGCGCACCTATGCTCTGCGGTATCTCCCGCATGGCTAAGGCAGATGGAGATGAAGACAACCAGCCGATGGTAGCACGCGAAAGCTCCGTCACTCTCCGTGTTACTGCCTGTCGCCCCGCTCCCATCCCTCGCCCTGAACATCGCTCTTTTTCTTGATCTCCTTCGCCGGCACGCCGCCGCTGATAGATCCCGATTCCACGTTGCGCGTCGCCACCGCCATCGCGCCCAGGATCGCGTCCTCGCCCACGTTCACGCCCGCCATCACCGACGCGTGATACGTGATCCGCGCGCGCGGTCCAATCTCCATCCGCCGATTATCGATGTCCTGCGAGTTGATCGGATGATGCGCATGCGAGTAGACAGAGGCGTAATCGCTGATGGAGGTTCCATTGCGCACGATGATCTCGCCGCGATCGTCCAGCATCACGTACTTGTGGATGGTGCAATTGTCCTCGATGGTCAGGTTGTAGCCGAATGAGAACTCAATCCCGTGGAACATCTTCACGTTCTTGCCCAGCGACTTGAAAATGTGCGATCCCAGGACGCAGCGAAAGCGAAAGCCCAGCCAGTGGTTCAGCGCCAGCGGCGACCGATCGAACATCTGCCACAAATAAATAAGCGGCTTGCGCTCGGCATACTTCTGCTCGTCGACGTCGCCGTAATACTCCGGTTCCAGCGTGATGTTCGCCGGATCGAGCGAGAGCTCCACGCAGTTGAAGGGCAGCTCGGTCGTAAGCTGAAAATTCAGCTTGCCGCCATGCGGCCGGGCAAACAGCAGCTGATGCAGCGTATCGCGCACCAGCTCGTTGCGCAGCTTTGGCTCCTTGTGCTTTGTGAACTCTTCGTTGAGAAAACGCAGCCAGCGCCGGTAAACTTCTTCGGCCTCCGGAGTCGGCTTCAAATCGCGGTATTTGTACTCAGGCATGGCTGGGTTTCTCTTCTCTTTGCAACGTGAACCCGCTTTTGATGCGTGGCCGGAAATTTGGTCGCGCGCTACTCCATCGCGTAAATCGCATAGATTATGGCCGCATCCTCGATTTGTTTCGGATTCACGGCCAACGGAAGCTGCTTAGCGTCAGCACTCCCATTTGCGACCGCACTCTGCAACATGGCGAACTGCTCGATGCGGCCCGGCCCGGCAGGTCGGTCATTACTGGCATAAATCAATGAGCCGAGCTTCACGGCCATGCCCGTCGCAATCGCTTCTGCATCCTTTTTGGCACGTCCCATGGCGTCTTCTACCGCCTTTGCGTGCAATGCATCGGGATCAGCCATGCTCCAATCAATCTGCCCGCTCGTAGTAGCGCCCGATTTGACCGCGATATCGAGAATACGATTTGCGTCTTTCGCCGAGGCTTTGACCGTCCAGCTTTGCTGCAATCGGAACGTGCGATCAGCCCGTTGGGCCGGAGGCACATTGTTCAACTCGAATGGCTGCACCTCCGCTAGGCTCTGCGTCTCGCTCTCAATCGCGCGTTTAGGAACACCTGCCTGGGTCAGGGCTGCGGTGATCTCATTTGAGGCTTTTGAGCCACGCGCATAGGCAGTTGCAGAATCTGGCCCATAGACCTGATAGCCAATGTGCACGGTTGCTGCATCTGCCTCCGCGGAAACCTTGCCCACAGCGGAAACAAGAATAGTGCGGTTCTCCTTATCGACCTGAACGGTCTGCCCGGCTGCAGCGCAAGTGATCAACAGAGCGGCGGCAAAGCCGTAGTGCCATCGAGCTATATTCATGAGCTCTCCCGGGACGCTGCGAGTTTTAACTGCTGCTCACGTCCGAACGCCCGTAGTCTCTCAAGTAGCACTGCCGCGGCGCCACTCTGAAGTGCGGCCTGCGGCGCTTTTGCAGTCCCATCTTTCAGGTCTGCTGCAACGCCCGCCACCACCAGGCAAGCGCCCGCATTCAGTGCAACCACATCACGCCGCGCCCGGGCGTTGGGGCTGCGATCCGTCTCGCAGAGGATCGCCTCCAGTATCGCCGCATTGCCCTCTGCCGTTTCAGCGCCGAGCAGCGCCTCGCCGCGCACGCGCTGCAATCCAAGCTGCTCCGGCGTCACTTCGTAGGTGCGGGTGCTTCCGCCGCGCACCTCCGCAACCGTCGTCGGGCCGGTCAGCGTCAACTCGTCCAGCCCATCCGCGCCGTGCACCACCAGTCCGTGGCGCACTCCCAGCCGGGCCATCGTCTTCGCCACCAGATCCACCTTTTCCCGCGCAAAAACTCCCATCAACTGTGCCTTCGCACCCGCGGGATTGCTGAGCGGCCCGGCAAGATGAAAGGTGTTGCGGAAGCCCAGCGCCCGCCGCACCGGCTGCACCCGCCGCATGGTGGGGTGCGACGTAGGCGCGAACAGAAAGACAAAGCCATGCGCGCGCAGGCTGGCCACCGCCTGCTCCGGTCCAAGATCGACCGGCACCCCGAGCGCCTCCAGCACATCCGCTGAGCCGCAGCGCGACGTCAGCGCCCGATTGCCATGCTTTGCCACCTTCGCGCCCGCCGCCGCAGCTAGCAGCGCAGCCGCAGTTGAGATATTGAATGTGCCCGACCCGTCTCCCCCCGTTCCGCACGTATCCACCAGCTCCGCGCGCTCTGCATCGGTCACCGGCAGCGGCATCAGCCGCTCGCGCAGTGCCATCACCACGCCCACCACTTCGTCGACAGTCTCGCCGCGCTGCGCCAGCGCAGTCAGCAGCGCCGCAATCTCCACGTCCGCCACATTGCCGTCCAGCATGGCGCCTACGGCAGCATGGGCCTCTTCGACGCGCAGCGTGCGGCCTCGTTCCACCATCTCTTTGAGCAGCGGGCGCAGATCTTGCATGTTGTCTCATGCTAATTCTTTTCGCCACGGGTGCAGCGCCTGCCGCGTGCCCTCCCGGCCTGCGCTTGCTACTATGAGAGGTTGCGTCTCACATACCTATGAAAATTCACGAATACCAAGCAAAGGACATCCTTGCGAAGTACGGCGTTGCCGTACCGCGCGGCGAGGTGGCGAACACCCTCGATGAAGCACTCGAAGTCGCGCGCGGCCTCTTCACCAACGGCGCCAAAGGCGTCGTCGTCAAAGCTCAGATTCACGCCGGAGGCCGCGGCAAAGGCGGCGGCGTCAAGGTGGCGAAAACCTTCGCCGAAGCTGAGGAGTACTCGAAGAAGATCCTCGGCATGCAACTCGTTACGCATCAGACCGGCCCGCAGGGGCAAAAGGTCCAGCGCCTGCTCATTGAAGAGACCGCGCCCATCGACCGTGAGCTCTATCTCGGCATCGTGCTCGATCGCGCGAAAGCGCAGCTCGTTTTCATGGCGTCGCAGGCCGGGGGCATGGAGATCGAAGAGGTTGCCGCGAAGGATCCCGATGCGATCTACAAGGAATACATTGATCCGGTTGTCGGCTTTCAGCCCTATCAGGCACGCAATCTCGCGTTCAAGCTCGGCCTCAAGCCAACCCAGATCAACGAAGCCGTGAAGTTCATGACCGGCCTCTACAAGGTCTATCTCGAGACCGACGCATCGCTGCTCGAGATCAATCCCTTCATCACTACCACCGACGATCGCCTGCTCGCCCTCGACTGCAAGATCAACTTCGACGACAACGCGATGTTCCGCCACAAGCAACTCAAGGAGCTGCGCGACGTTGCCGAAGAGGACCCGCTCGAGGTGGAAGCCTCGAAGTACGCCCTCAACTACATCAAGCTGGACGGCAACATCGCCTGCATGGTGAACGGCGCCGGCCTCGCGATGGCCACCATGGACATCATCCAGTACGCCGGCGGCTCACCCGCAAACTTCCTCGACGTAGGCGGCGGCGCCAACCAGCAGCAGATCGAAAATGCCTTCTCGATCCTGCTCTCCGACAAAAACGTGCAGGCCGTCTTCATCAACATCTTCGGCGGCATCCTGCGCGTCGACACCCTCGCGCAGGGCGTAGTCGCAGCAGCAAAAAATCTCAACGTGAAAGTGCCGGTCGTCCTGCGCCTCGAAGGCACCAACGTAGAAGAAGGCCGCAAAATCCTGAAGGACTCGGGCCTGAAATTCCTCGTCGGAGAAACAATGCAGGACGCAGCAAAACTCGCCGTCGACGCGGCAAAGGGAGTGACTCGCTAATGGCGGTTTTAGTCGACAAAAACACACGCCTCATCGTGCAAGGCATCACCGGCAAAGAGGGAACATTCCACGCCAAAGGCTGCGCCGAATACGGCACAAAAGTCGTTGGTGGGGTCACGCCCGGCAAAGGCGGCACTACTCACGAAGGCTGGCCGGTATTCAACACTGTCTCCGAAGCCGTAGAGAAGAGCGGCGCAAACGCGACAGTCATCTTCGTGCCTCCGCCATTCGCTGCAGACGCCATCCTCGAAGCCGAGGACGCCGGCCTGCCGCTCATCATCTGCATCACCGAAGGCATCCCGGTGAACGACATGGTGAAGGTGTGGGCCAAGCTCAAGTACTCGAAATCTCGCCTCATCGGTCCTAATTGTCCCGGCGTGATCTCGCCCGGCAAAGCGAAGATCGGCATCATGCCCGGCCGCATTCATAAGGAAGGCTCGGTCGGCATCGTCTCGCGTTCCGGCACCCTCACCTACGAGGCTGTCTATCAGCTCACGCAGCGGGGCATCGGCCAGTCCACCGCCATCGGCATTGGCGGCGACCCCATCATCGGCACCACGCACGTCGACGCCCTCAAGTTGCTCAACGAGGATCCGGAAACCGAGTCCATCATCCTCATCGGCGAGATCGGCGGCACCGCGGAAGAGACCGCCGCAGCCTACGTGAAAGCGCACGTGAAGAAGCCGGTTGTCGGATTCATCGCCGGCCAGACCGCGCCTCCCGGCCGCCGCATGGGCCATGCCGGAGCGATCATCTCCGGAGGGCAGGGCACCGCAGCCGACAAGATGAAGGCGCTGAAAGAAGCCGGCATCCACGTCGTGCAGTCGCCGGCAGAGATTGGCGAAACGCTCGCGCGTGTCATCGGCAAAGCATGACGCCCAAGGCCTAGGCTGACTATCGTGCAGGCCGCTTCAGCAGCGGTCCGCACGCTACACTGAAATCACGTTTCAATTCACAAAGCAATCAGGAGACAGTAGTGTCCTCGCAACGCACCTTCAGCATCATCAAGCCAGACGCCATCCGCAAAGGCTACGCCGGAGCCATCCTCGCGGAGATCGACAAAGCCGGCTTCAAGATCCTGGCCGTCAAAAAGCTCTTCCTCTCCAAGTCACAGGCCGAGGGCTTCTATTACGTCCATGCGCAACGGCCCTTCTTCGACTCGCTGACCACCTTTATGTCCTCGGGCTCCATCATCGCGCTCGTTCTTGAGAAGGAAAACGCGATCGCCGATCTGCGCAAGCTCATGGGCGCCACCAACCCGGCCAACGCCGAAGAGGGCACCATCCGCAAAAAGTTCGCGGGCTCCATCGAAGAGAACGCCATCCACGGCTCCGATGCCGAAGATACCGCCGCCTTCGAAATCGGCTACTTCTTCGCAGGACTGGAACTCGTCTAGGCGATCATTCCCTTGTGATAGCGTCGGCCGCAACCGGCGTTATCTCTTGCGGGCATTTTTTTTGCATCAAACGACAGGACACTGAAAAGGCAACTCCGCGCGTGACGTTTCAATCTAACGTCGTCCAGGAGAGCTCTTTCCTATGGCCATGTCCCGGGTCCTCGCCGCGAGCGCCTTCCTTCTCGCCGCGGCTGCTTCCACATCCTTCACCTCTGCGCAGACCACCTTCAGTCCCAAGTACATCCCGTTCAACGACTCGTTCGGCCTCAATAACAGCGGCATGCCGGTGTTGCAGCAGGACTTCAATAACGATGGCATTCCCGATATCACGAACGGCGAATACCCCACCGTGGAGATGTTGTCCACGGGAGCGGGCAACTACAAGGTAATTTCAAGCAGTGGCGGAGCCGTCGCCTCTGGCGACTTCAACAACGACGGCAAAGCCGATTACCTCTTGTACACACAGAGCCCTAACTACCATCCGGACTCAGGGACCGGCGGCAACCTGACGCAACCCTTCTACCTTGCCTATGGCGAGGGGACCGGCCAGTTCACAGTGAAAGCCGCGCCGAGCCTGCCAGGGCTTACAGCCGGCGCGGCAGTCCTCGGGCGGGCAACAGACATCAACGGAGATGGCCGCCCTGATTTGCTGCTGTTGTATTACAACGCGAGCACCTCCAACGTCAGCGTGCGCGTCTGGTACAACAACGGGAATGGATTCACCGACAAAGGTGCGGTATACCAGTTCCCAGTTGCGGCCGGCCTATCGCTCGGCGGCATCTCGGAAAATTTCGATTACACGCCGCCGTTCGACCTTCTGCTGGGTGACTTTGACTCGGACGGCCATGCTGACGTTGCCATACGCATCTTGACCCAAAACACGGGTGGAAGCACTGGACCATCCGGTTCAAGCCTGATCGTGCTGTATGGCAATGGCAACGGCGCCTTCAGCCCAAAGACGGTCTTTCTGAATCGTGGCGACGAACCCGTCTTCTCAGCCGCGGACATGAACGATGACGGCCGCACTGATCTTGTTGCCACGGACAATGATGAATCGTTGCATTATTTCCAGAGCAATGCGGGGCGCACCTTCAACGAGAATGTGATCTCTGCAACTACGCTCGGCCACAGCTTGTGGTTCCAGTTCCCACCGATCCTCGCTGACTTCGATGGAAACGGCTATAAGGACATCGCATTTACCGCCCTATCCACCGATCCCACCAGCAACCAGGCCGGCCTTCGCACCGTGTTCCAGACGCAGTCGCATACCTGGCAGCTCGGCGCATTTACCGCCGTCGATACGTTTCTTGAAGATCGAGACTGGCAGCCCTTCGAAGACATTCTCGGCGGCGACTACAACCACGACGGCAAACCTGACGTCGCGCTCTTTACGACCAGCTATGCGAATACACATCCGTATAGCGCCGGCCTCATGCTCAACACCGGCTCCAAACCGGTAGGCTCGTGCGCGGCGCCAGTCATTGACATCCACGTCTGCTCTCCCGGCACCGCCTCTGCCAGCCCGGTCAAGTTCTCCTTCAGCGCCACATCTTTTTATCCCATTCGCAAGATGGAGGTCTGGGTAGACGGAGTGAAGAAGAGCGAAACCTACCATGTCTTCGCGAACCAGGGTTTCTCAGACGTAAGCCTTGCCCTCGCGGCCGGGACACATCACGTCTCATTCTTCTCCGGCGGATTTGATGGCAGCGTCGTGAAGAAGTCGATGACGGTCCAGGTTCCATAATCGCTAGGCCGAACGGATTGCCGAATGGAAAGAGGGCGGCACAAGCCGCCCTCTTCTTTGCTCAAGATGGCCCTCAGTGGTAACGCGGCCCCTTGCCCATTTTGAAGCGGTAAATGATTCCAACCGAAATCGCGAACTCATTCTGGGTGCGCGTCACCAACGCCGATGGCACATTCGATGGCGTGCCATAACCGGCATAGCGGGTCAGGATCCAATCTGGAGAAATGCGCAGCGCCAGCCTCGGCGAGCGGTTCAGATCCAGCGAGCCGCCAATCGCCGATGCAAACCCCAGTCCATCGTTATAAAGCCCCACGTCGCGCGGCTGAACCATACCGCCCAGCACCGGCGCGCTACCCAGCGCGTGGCTGAAGACGCCATCCGAGCCCCCCGCCAGGCCATGCGCGCTCAGCGCCGCGTGCTCGCGGGCGATCAGCCGATACGTCGCGCCGCCCATGAACAGGTGCTCGAAGACCAATGGCCCACTCACTCCATACGGATTCGGATTCACACCCTGGGTGCCGTAGTAGCCGCGTATGTTGCCCGTGGCGCCCAGCCGCCGCCACAGCCACCAGGTGCCCTGAACGTCAAAGCCTCCCAGGTTTGCGCCGGCCGCTAGCTGCGGGCCGGCCTTGAAGTGCGAAAATCCCAACCCGCCATAAATTTCATATTTGTTGTCGTAGCGAACCGCCGACAACGTCTCGTTCTGGTTGACATTGGTGTCGATGGTGGGCGGCGGAGGCAGCTTTTGCGTATTGGAACCGCTGTTCTGGGTGGTGTTTGTGGTGCTCTGGGCAAATGCCGTGGCGGCCAGCATCGCGCCGCCTAGCAGGAGAACCATGCTCCTGCAGATACCGAAAGACTTGAACAAAACGGACTGCCTCCCAAATGACGTCAGCGAAGATCTAGCCAGCGTACGTTGCGGAAACCAACCGGGCCGGCCCGCGCGACAACGACTCCTGACGATTCCTGCTTCTGACACATCAGAATACATGCCTTCCGCGCCGCCTTGCGAGTACGGCAGCGGCCCGCGCTACTCTGGACGTATCGCATGTTCGACAGCAAAGCCAGACTCGACGCGCTGAACTTCTCCTCTATCGACGAAATGATTCGCGCCCACGCGGATGAGGCGGCGCTCGTCGCGCGCCAGCAGCATCGCGTGCTGCTCGACTTCACTCCCGCATCGGTTGACGCGCTCGAACGTCTTCTCGACGGCCAGGCCGCGGTTGATCTCGATTTCCAGTCCCGTCTTTGGGGCAGCTACTTCGGAGAGGTGTTGCGCCGCCGCTGGAACGGTATCTGGCTGCTCGCCCCTTATCCCGGCAGCCGCGAAGTCGCTAGTGAAGCCGGCTCGGCCGTTCCCACACTCGATGTGGCAGGCTCCCGCCTCTGGCCCACCATGAAGGTCTACCGGCGGCTCACGATGGGCGCAGCAGAAAATCTCAGCACCTTTTACAACCTGGTCGAGAAGCGGCTCGCAGCGGCCTCCCGGCCCAACTGATCTGGCTGGCGCACCATTCGTCCAAGCGCCCAGAGAGTTCTTCGCATTGTTAAGTGCTGGGCCCGGCGAACAGGATGAGATTGCCGTCCGGGTCCTTGACGATAAACGTTTTGGCTCCCCACGGTTCGTTCCTCAGGGACTGAGCGAGAGGCACATCTGCGGCCTGATACGTGACGAACAGCTGCCGAATCTCATCCGCGCTGGCCAGCGTGATGGAGGCAGAAAGCAGGCCCTCGCGTTCGCGGATGTCTGGGGCGCGGATGTTTTGGGCAAAGTACGACTCATCCATGGAACGCAGGGCCAGGTGGGCGTTGTCGCGGCTCACCTGTCCATAGAACGGCGGATCGCCATAGACAAAGTCGATCGTAAAGCCGAGTTTGCTGGTGAAGAAATCGGTGGATGCCTTGAGATCGCGAACGTACAAGTGCGCGGCCACCGAGGTGAGAATCGGTTGAGAGTGCGGGCGCGTCTGGGACATGGCAGTTGAAGCTCCTGTTCTCAGCGCCTGCCATCCCGCAAAACCCTCTTTGCGCGCAATGAGTTCCTGCGCGTCAGCCAGCCGGAAATCTGCCGCCAGAATCTCCTGATCGGAGAACTGACGGAATCGGGGCAGGTATTCGCGGATGATGGCCGCGACCGGGTAATATCGCTCCCGGTGCCATCGCAGATACTGTTTGGCCTGTTTCCTAAGGTTTTCGAGATTCGACATCGGCGCAATGGAAATTCATGGACTGTAGGTGGGCGTTGCCCTTTGGACCTGCACCGATGCGCCCTACGCCGCAGGAATAGACTGTCTCGCCCGTGGCGAGTTTGTCAATGCGAAGCACGGTCTCCGAATCGATGGAGAACCAATCAAGTGCTTGATCCCCACGAGCCTCCCTCTTGGACCTCTCAGGGAGCCCGCACGAATTCCTAGACGCGAACATCCATCGCCGGGCCCACAGGCGTACCATAGGGGAAGCAGGGCGCCGCACCTATGCGAAAATGAGGGCGGCGGAGAAGACCTCTGCGGAAGGACATGCCACTATGGGCGAGCTACTGACACCAACACATCTCATCCTGGTTCTGGTCGTTGCGCTGCTGGTCTTCGGACCGCGCAAGCTGCCGGAGCTCGGCAAAGGGCTGGGCGAGGGCCTGAAGGGTTTCAAGGACGGTATCAAAGGCACGCCGGAGCCCACCGCAAAACAGGACACCACTGTCTCGGCGACGAAGAACGAGCCGATCCAGCCAAGCTAATCCAGACGGACATCGGTGGCAGCGCCGGGCGCATGCCCGGCGTTTTGCTGTCTGCGCCGCGCATAACCGCAGAAGCCGCTTAAACCCGCTACAATTCGGGCCGGAATACTGATCCCGTGACCAGTCTCGATAAGCTCAAGAATGCCTGGGAAGGACTCGCCGGCCGCGATGCGCTCAGCGCCATCCTCACCGATGACAGCAAGGCCGGGGGCAAGTGGGATGTCGCCGAATTCATGGCCACCGGCGATGCTGAAATCGAGACGGTCCTCAGCCATCTTGCCGCAATCAACCACTCGCCCGATTTCGCTGGGGCTGCATTGGACTTCGGCTGCGGCGTCGGCCGCCTCACCCAGGCTTTGGCGCGGCGTTTTGCTTCATGCGTCGGCGTGGATATCTCCGAGCAGATGGTCGGGCAGGCTGCCTCACTCAATCAGTATCCGCACTGCCGGTACGTAGCCAATTCCGCCGCGCACTTGCCTTTCGAAGATCGAAGCTTCGCGTTCGTGTACAGCAACATCGTCCTGCAGCATGTGCCGCGTTCGCTTGCGAAGAGCTATCTGCGCGAATTCGTCAGAGTGCTCGCGCCTGCCGGAGTCCTCGTCTTCGGTGTGCAGGACTCCTTCGCCGCCCCCCATCTCTCCTCGCGAATCATCCGGGCGCGCCACATTCTGCATTTCCGTTCCAGGATCCGCGTCGCGTTGAAGCGTGGCCCAGGCGACATGCAGATGCACTGCCTGCCGGAGCACACCGTCCGCCGCGCACTCGGGTCCGCCAGGATTGTGGACATGCAATTCACAAACACAGCGGCCAGAGATTTCAATGGCAAGCTCGTGTATCTCGAGCAGCCACCCAGTTCCGGCTACGTCGGCAAACAATACTGCGTGATCAAGGGACAATAATCCACGCGCCCTTTCATCCCTCGTGCGCGCCTACTTCGTCTCTTTCACCGCGCGATAGCCGATGTCGTGGCGATAATAGATCCCATCGAAGTGGATCATGCCCAGTGCTTCATAGGCCTTCGCCAGCGCCCATTCCAGGTCCGCCGCGATCGCTGTCGCCCCCAGGACGCGTCCTCCGGCGGTCACGATCTGGCCGCCCTTTTCTGCAGTTCCGGAGTGAAAGACTTCGACATCATGGATCAGGGCGGCGCGCTCCAGCCCCGTGATCGGCAGACCCTTGCGAAAATGGCCCGGATATCCCGCGGAGCTCGCAATCACGCATGCCGATGCGCCTCGCTTCCAGCGCAACTCGGTGTCGGAGAGCCGTCCTTCCACGGCAGCTTCCATTGCCTCCAGCAGATCCGATTCCAGCCGCACCAGAATGGCCTGCGTCTCCGGATCGCCAAAGCGCGCATTGAACTCAAGCACCATCGGGCCGCGCGCCGTCATCATCAGGCCGCAATACAGCACGCCGACGAATGGCGCATCCTCCGCGCGCATGCCATCCAGCGTGGGCTGCACGATGTGGTGCATGATCCAATCGCGCAGCTCGGGTGACAGCATGGCGTCGGTCGAGTACACCCCCATGCCGCCGGTATTGGGCCCGGTATCGCCTTCCCCGATCCGCTTGTGGTCCTGCGCTGGCGCCAGCGGCGCAGCATGTGTGCCATCGGAGATGACCAGGAACGAAAGCTCCTCGCCATCCAGAAACTCTTCGATCAGTACCGAGTGTTCCGGCGTGCCCAGCAACTGTCCGGAGAAGAGCCCCGCAATCGCCGCGTGTGCCTCCTCTTTCGTTTTGCAGATCACCACGCCTTTGCCCGCGGCCAGCCCATCCGCTTTCACCACGACAGGGAAGTGGAAGTGCCCCAGCACCTCCTCAGCTTCCCGCTCCTCGGTGATCACTGCATAGGCTGCGGTCGGCAGGTTGTGCCGCTGCAGAAACCGCTTGGCGAAGCTCTTGCTCGTCTCCAGTGTGGCGGCAGCCTTGGTCGGACCAAAAACCCGCACACCCCGCCGCAGCAGCTCATCCGTCAATCCCAGCGAAAGCGGCAGCTCCGGCCCAATCACCACCAGTCCCGGTTGTTCCTTCGCCACCAGCGCCACCAGCGCATGCAGGTCGGCGACATCTACGGGAACGCACCGCGCCACCTTCGCAATGCCCGCATTCCCCGGCGCGCACACCACTTCCTCCACGCGCGGCGACTTCGCCAGGGCCCACGCAATCGCGTGTTCCCGCCCGCCTGCCCCAATCAGCAAAACCTTCATGCCTTCAGTTCCCATCCCAGCCGCATACTACGACAAGAGACGGGCAAGATGCGCTTTGCTCGTCATCGCGACGGAGTAAAGCGCAGTGAAGAAATCTGCAGTTCGCCCCGGTCGGCCACAATTGCAGACGTAAGCGACAACGGAGCAAACCAAACAGCTCGCGCCGCAGGCGCATCCGCCCGTACGGCTAGTACCCGACGGTGAAGCGCTGCCGTCGATGCTGCGGCTGCTCCAGCTCATCGACCAGCGCGATGGCGTAATCCTCCATCGAGATCCAGCTCTTTCCATCCGCAGCGGTCAGCAGCTCATCCTGTCCCAGCCGAAACTTGCCTGTGCGCTGCCCCGGCTCGAAGAAGGCCGAAGGGCTCAGATAGGTCCAGTCAATCGATGACGCACGCAGCAGCTCCAGGGCCTTCTCATGCGCCAGCGCAATCGGCTTCCACGCGGCGGGAAAGTCCTTCGTGCTCACCAGCGTCACCCCGGGAGCAACCTCCAGGCTGCCCGCCCCACCTACCACGATCAACCGCGGAGCGTATTCCGGCGAGCTCGCCTGCTGACTTACCTGCTGGACCGCGGCAATCTGCCGTTTTGTCACATCAATGATCTGCTCCGGCTTGTCCGGAGGCGGGGCATACGCACTCACCACCGCCTGGGCGCCTCCGATCGCCTCGGCAATCTCCTCCACGCTCGAAAGGTCTCCCTGGATCGCCGTGAGCCCGTCATTCGGCGCCAGCTTCTCGGGATGTTTGTCCAGGTTCCGGACCACTGCCACCACCTCGTGGCCCCGGCTGAGCAGCTCGGTCAGAATGCGCGAACCGGCCTTTCCCGTAGCGCCATACAGCACAATTTTCATGGATAGCCTCCAATTTAAGTAGTGAGATGGTGCGAAAGCGTATCGGGAATCAGCAATTTAGCCTTCTCGCAAAACATGAGTGCAATTGACTCATAAAACCTGCAACCAAAACCGAACGTCGAGCGTCTATTCAAGTGCAGGCCGGTAGCTCCAACTCCCGGCCCACATTTCAACTGACATCCGAACCTGAAGGAGAAGTGATATGGCAATCGTTCGTTGGGATCCGTTTCGTGAAGTCGTCTCGTTGCAGAGCCGTCTAAACTCGCTTTTCCAGGACTACAGTCGTGGACAAAACGAGGACGAGGTGCTGAGCGCAGCCAGCTTTGCCCCGCCGGTCGACATCTACGAGGACGACCAGAAGTTGACCCTTAAACTCGAAGTCCCCGGCGTGAAGCAGGACGACATCGATATCCAGGTCGAAGGCCGCACCCTGACCGTACGCGGCGAACGCAAGTTCGATAGCGAAGAGAAGCAGGAAAACTTCCACCGCGTGGAGCACCGCTACGGTACCTTCGCCCGCAGCTTCACCCTGCCGAACAGCGTAGATGCCGAGAACGTGAAGGCTACCTACGATGCCGGTGTACTGCAGCTGGAGTTCCCAAAGAAGGCCGAAGCGAAGCCCCGACAGATCAAGATCGGCGTCGGCTCCGCTTCGACAGGTCAGCAGCAGCAGAAGAAGCAGGTCGAGGCCAGCACCGCAGCCTGAAGCCCAGATCTAGATCGCGGTTGTGAATCGGCGGGAGCATCCGGAGCGGATCGCTCCCGCCGTTTTGTATCCGGCGGCGGATGTTCACAATAGAACATTGAATTTCTTTGAAAAAGAGGGCCATCTCACAAGGGAGAGGCCCAAAATGAAGTGAGGCAGGTAAAGCAATATGGCAATCCGTTGGGACAAATTTACGGTCAAGTCGCAGGAGGCAGTGCAGGCCGCGACCAATCTCGCGCTCGAGCACGGCAATCCCGAGCTGACGCCGATGCACATGCTCTCGGCGCTGCTCGAGGACAAGGACGGCATCATCGTCCCCGTCCTGCAGAAGGTGGGCGTTCCCACCGAGCAGCTGCTGGCTCGCGCGAACGATGCGTTGAGCAAGCTGCCCAAAGTCGGCGGCGCCAGCTCGCAGCCCGGCCTTTCGAACGCGATGCAGAAGGTGCTGGACCGCGCCTTCAAGGAAGCTGCCGACTTCAAGGATGAGTACGTCTCGACGGAACACCTCCTGCTCGCCTTGACCGAGCAGAAGAATGATCCGGCGCGCGACCTCCTGACTTCGCTCGGCGCGACCCATGCCTCCGTCCTGCAGGCGCTCAGCACCATCCGCGGCAATCAGCGTGTGACGGATCAGAATCCCGAATCGAAATTCCAGGCGCTCGAAAAATTCGCCAAGGACCTTACGGCTCTCGCGCGGCGCGGCAAACTCGATCCAGTGATCGGCCGCGATGAAGAGATCCGTCGCGTCATCCAGGTGCTGAGCCGCCGGACGAAAAACAATCCGGTGCTGATCGGCGAGCCCGGCGTGGGCAAAACAGCCATCGTCGAAGGCCTCGCGCGCCGCATTGTCTCTGGCGACGTTCCCGAAGTCCTGCGCGACAAGCGCGTGATCTCGCTCGACCTGGGTTCCATGCTCGCGGGAGCAAAGTATCGCGGCGAGTTCGAAGACCGCCTGAAGGCCGTTCTCAAGGAAATCGAAGATTCGAACGGCGAGATCGTTCTGTTCATCGACGAGCTTCACACGCTGGTCGGCGCCGGTGCGGCCGAGGGCGCCATCGACGCCAGCAACATGCTCAAGCCGGCACTCGCGCGCGGTGAGCTGCGGGCCATCGGCGCAACCACGCTGAATGAGTACCGCAAGTACATCGAGAAGGACGCGGCGCTCGAGCGGCGTTTCCAGATCGTCTACGTCGGTGAGCCGAACGTCGAGGACACGATCGCCATCCTGCGTGGCCTGAAGGAGCGCTATGAGGCGCATCACAAGGTCCGCATCAAGGACTCGGCGATCGTTGCTGCGGCAACGCTCAGTCACCGTTACATATCGGATCGTTTCCTGCCCGACAAGGCTATCGACCTGGTTGACGAAGCGGCAGCGTCGCTCGCCATTCAGATTGGCTCGGTGCCAGAGGAGATCGATGCGCTTGACCGCGAAGCGACTTCGCTTGAGATCGAGAAGGCAGCGCTCAAGCGCGAAACCGATCCCAATAGCAGAGAACGGCTCGAAGTCGTCGAGCGCGAGCTGGCCGCGATCAAAGAGCGCGCCACCGGTCTGCGTGCGCGCTGGCAGAAGGAGCGCGAGGCCATCACCCGCGTCAGCGAGCTGAAGCAGCGAGTCGAAGAGCTGCGCTTCGAGATGGAAGAACAGACCCGCAAGGGAAATCTGGAACGCAGCGCCGCGATCCAGTACGGCGAGCTGCCGAAAGCTGAAGCGGAGCTACGCAGGCTTAGCGCCGAGCAGGACGCGGAATCCGATGCGGCCAAGAGCGGCACGCGCAAGCGCATGCTCAAGGAAGAAGTCGACGAGGAAGATATCGCCGCCATCGTCAGCAAGTGGACCGGTATCCCGGTCTCGAAGATGCTCGAAGGCGAAGTCTCCAAGCTCGTTCAGATGGAGTCACGCCTGCGCGAGCGCGTCATCGGCCAGGACGATGCGCTCTCCACCGTGGCTAATGCCATCCGCCGCTCGCGCGCGGGCTTGAGCGATCCCAAGCGGCCCATCGGCAGCTTCATCTTCCTCGGGCCCACCGGCGTGGGCAAGACGGAGACGGCACGCGCTCTCGCGGAGTTCCTCTTCGACGACGAGCAGGCGATGGTGCGCATCGACATGAGCGAGTACATGGAGAAGCACGCTGTGGCGCGGCTGATCGGCGCGCCTCCGGGCTACATCGGCTTCGACGAGGGCGGCCAGCTCACCGAAGCGATTCGCCGCCGTCCCTACGCCGTTGTGCTCTTCGATGAGATCGAGAAGGCGCATCCGGATGTCTTCAACATTCTGCTGCAGGTGCTCGATGACGGCCGGCTGACGGACTCGAAGGGGCGCACCGTGGATTTCAAGAACACGGTGCTCATCATGACCTCAAACCTGGGCGCGCAGATGCTGAATGCCGAAGCGCTGACCGACGAAGCGGCATTCGACCGGGCGCGCGAGCAGGTGATGGACCTGCTGAAGCAAAGCTTCCGGCCCGAGTTCCTGAATCGCGTGGACGACATCGTGATCTTCCGTCCGCTGGGCGAGGAGCAGTTGAGCCACATCATCGACCTGCGACTGATCGACCTGAAGAAGCTGCTGGCAGATCGCAAGATCACGCTCGAGCTGACGGACGGCGCAAGGCACCAGTTGCTGATGACCGGCTACGATCGCGCGTATGGCGCACGGCCGCTGAAGCGGGCAATCCAGCGGCTGATCCAGGACCCGCTGGCGATCAAGATTCTCGATGGAGAGGTGCTGCATGGCGACACCGTTCGCGTAGATGCCGATCCGCTGAACAACCGCCTGAAATTCGAGGTGGTCGGAAGGCAAGCAGGCGAGCCGGTGACTCAGCCGGTAGGCGCTAATCGCTAATTGAAGTACTGCACAAACAGAACAACTGGGGTGAGAGCGACGCGCTCTCACCTTCTCTTGTTACAAAGCGGGTTCCGGGATATCCGCTTGTAATTCCGATACAGGATGCGAAATGTTCTGCAGCACGCGATTGATGGTGCTCTCTGTCGGGTTGTTGTTCAGGTGCAGGACACGCGCAGCCTTGCTGATGGTCTGGCAGAGCTGAAACCGGTTGGGGATCGCTTTGCTGGCAGCGTAAACGAGTGAGGAACGCAGGGTGGGCCTCCTCGGCCTGGCATTTTGCTATGGGTGCGGACGTGTGAGCGAAATGCCTTGTTGCGTAAGGCGCGCTGAGCAGATCTCGCTGGAAGTGTGCTCGATCGGATCAGGCGGGATGTACTTACCAGTCTACTCTACTGTCTTTGGGGTGTTACCTTTGCGCTACTGCCGATGGCGACACGCGCGATTCCCTGCAAATCATCGATGAATCGGATGCCCTCGAATCCGCTGCCTCGCAGCATCTCCGCGACTGCATCGCGTTGCCCGTGGCCGATCTCCAGCAGCAGGTGGCCCTGACGTCCCAATCGAGCATGCGCCTCCGGAATCAGGCGGCGATACACAGCCAAACCGTCCTCTCCTGCATAAAGAGCTGTTGCCGGCTCATAGTCGCGCACCTCCGGCTCCAGCACCTCGGTCGTCGTCACATACGGCGGGTTTGAGACGATGCAGTCGAAGCGGTCGCCCTCCCGCAGACACGCAAACAGATCGGACTCGCGAAAGCGGATGCGATCTCCTGCGCCCAGACGTTTCGCATTCTGCTGCGCCACAGCAATGGCATCCGCGGAAATGTCGGTCGCCGTCACGGCGGAGTACGGAAGCTCCAGCGCCAGCGTGACGGCAAGAATCCCGGAGCCTGTGCCGATATCCAGAACGTGCCTCGGTTGAGGACGAATTGCCAGTACCGCCTCCACCAGGTGCTCGGTTTCCGGGCGGGGAATCAGCACAGCAGGCGTTACGACAAAGGAACGCCCGTAAAATTCCTGGACGCCGGTGATGTACTGCACCGGCTCATGCCGGGCACGCCGTGCGATCGCGTCACGATACGCATCTCTCTGCGCATCCGTGAGCTGGCGCTTTGGATGCGTCAGCAACTCGGCGCGGGTGAGTCCCGTGATGTGCAACAACAGCAATTCGGCGTCGCGACGCGCTGCATTGCCCGTCGCGCTGGGTGAGAGCTGCTGTAGTCCTTCCGTTGTAGCTTCAGCAAGCGTGGTCATTCCGAATGAATGCTATACTGATGTCAACGCTTCCCAAGGGTGATGCGGTTTCCGCATCCCGAATGCGGCCAGTGTGCTGGCCTGCGGCTCTCCGGTGAGAGCCTTAGCCCGACCTAGAAGCGTTGCCGTCCACCGCGTGTCGAGTGGATGGAGTCTCGGAAACCGAGAAGTTTCCTGGACGCAAGGATCGTGCGGCAAGAGCGGAGGCTGGCGGAACAATGCCAGTCGGCAGTATCCAGAAGTCCCCACCGTTTTTCCCCTACGTACAAAAAGAACAGCGCGCCGCCCCGACCGTTCCTACAGGAATGACACGCGATCGGATGCCAGGCTGGCAAGCGCATGTCACGCATCGCGGACACGCCACTCGTGTATCCGGCGATGCCTAGGAAACCAAGTTGAATTTATTTTCTGAAATGACTCTTTCGCCCCTGGTGCAGAAGCGCCTCGCGGCGGTGAAGTTTGTAACAACCACGCCCGTCCAGGCGGGGGCGATTCCTCCAGCGCTCGAAGGCCGCGATGTAGTGGCCACGGCGCAGACCGGCACTGGCAAGACGCTCAGCTTCATGATCCCCATCATCGAGCGGCTGCAAAAAGTGCAGGGCAAGCAAATCACTGCGCTGGTGCTGTTGCCCACGCGCGAACTCGCCATGCAGGTGGAGAAGGTCTACCGGCAGCTGATGCCTGAGGGCAACATGCGCGTCGCCCTGGTGGTTGGCGGACTGGCAGAAGGCCCGCAGCTCGAGGCGCTTCGCCGCGGCGTCCGTCTCGTCGTAGCTACCCCCGGCCGCCTCGAAGACTTTCTCGATCGCAAGCTGGTGAAGTTGGATGGCGTTGAAGTGCTGGTGCTCGATGAGTGCGATCGCATGCTCGACATGGGATTCAAGCCCTCCATCCGGCGCATCGTCTCCAAGCTGCGCCCGGATCGCCAGACCCTCTGTTACTCCGCCACGCTCAATCCGGAGATGCGCGAAGTGACGCGCGACTACCTGAAGAATCCGGTGCGCATTGATATCTCGACCGAGCTGAAGCCCGCCGACAACGTCGCGCTGCAGATGTTTGAGGTTTCGAAGGACAAGAAGTCCGAGCTGTTGGAGCATCTGCTCAGCCAGCATGAAGGCAGCTTTCTCGTTTTCACACGCACCAAGCATGGCGCTGATCGGCTGGCCAATCGGCTCAGCCGCGTCGGTCACAACGCTGCTCGCATCCACGGCGACCGGACCCAGGCGCAGCGTGTTGCCGCGTTGAAGGGCTTCGCCAACGGCGCGAACCGCGTGCTGGTTGCCACCGATGTTGCCGCACGCGGCATCGATGTGCCGCACGTCGCGCACGTCGTCAATTACGATCTGCCCAAGGAAGCGGAGGACTTCGTCCACCGCGTGGGCCGTACCGGACGCGCGTCGCGCTCGGGAACGGCGCATACCTTCGCGATGCCGGAGGAGCGCAATGACGTGAAGAAGATCGAGCGCAAGCTCGCCATCACCATGAAGCGCTTCAAGGTAACCGCGCTTGAGACTAAACAGGCAAGCGCTCAAGCCTAGCCTGCAACGTTAAAAAACAAGGGCCGGTGGTTTTAAACCATCGGCCCTTATTTCGTTCCTGATTTCTGTCATCTCAACCGGAGCGCCGCAGGCGCGCAGTGGAGAGATCCACTCTTCCTCTACCTCTCTCCTAGCCGCTCCAGTTGCACGAAGACCGCATCCGCGCAACTCCGGAAGCCAAGCTGCTCATAGATGTGAATAGCAGCCCCATTCCCACCCGCAACATGCAGAAACGCGGTGTCGCCATCGGCCAGGATCGCGGCCGTCGCCTCGCGCGTGAGCTGCTGCGCGTAGCCGCGGCCCAGGTGCGCGGGATGCGTACAGATCGCGCTCACCTCGCGATGGCCGGGAAGCGCCAGCCGCTCGCCCGCCATCGCCACCAACTCACCGTTGATGCGGATACCGCGGTAGCGGCCCATCTCCGGCGTGCGCATTCCGAAGAAGCCCGGGAAGGCAATCGCCTTCAGCTCGTTCATGGCGGCGGCATCCGCAACCGGATCGAGCATCACGGATTGCACTCCGCTGCCATGCCGGCCGTCGGGCGCGAGCGCGTCGCACATCATCTGAAAGCCGGGGATGCGATTCGTCTCGCGCCATTGTTTTGGATCGAGGCGAGGCGGCTCCTCAAAGAACCACACACGCTCACCCGGCGAGACCAGCGCCGCGAGTGCCGCCACCGCTTCGGACGAATGATTCTCGATGGCTGCCAACGGGACTACGTCGGCGTAATATCGGCGCGCCGGTCCCTCGCCATACGCAAGGCGCTGCTGGCGCGTTGTCGCCGCCTGCCAGATCGGATTCTCGAGTGCGGTAAGAAAAGTCATAGCCATAATGCAGATGTTCGCTTGATCTCCACTGATACGTCCAATATTCGATTCATAGGAATTCAGACGGATGCAGTATGGGGCCAGATGCTGTGAGATGGCCTGAAATTCAGGAAGGAAGTGATCAAGAGGGAAGTGACAAAGTTCATGTCAGGTCCGCTGCACCGCAAATGACAGCGTCCCCTTCCGTTATCGCGATCGAAGCGATTGCATTTACAAATAGTGAATGCGCGATTCGCGGCACAAGCCGAACAGCGGCCGGCGCGATACTTTTATCAGAGGTAGCAATGCGGAATTGGATCGGGGCTCTTGCCGGTGGGTCAGCAGCTCTCTTACTGATGGCGGCGGCAAGCGGGGCATGGCTCACCAGCGTGCCGGCGGCAGATCATGCATTCACAAATCCAGTGGCCGGCCACCCGGATGCGATCGCCGCGGGTTCCGTCGTGTATCAGGAAAATTGCGCAAAGTGTCATGGAACCGATGGCAACGGCCGTGGCAGCCGTCCTCCTGTGCGCTCGGCTCGCATCGCAGGCGCCACGGATGGCGATCTCTACTGGCTGCTCTCGCACGGCCAGCCCTTCCGTGGAATGCCGTCATGGGCGCGCCTGCCGGAAGATCAGCGCTGGCAGATCGTCGCCTACCTGCGCAGCATCCAGGCGCAGCCCGCAGCGCAGCCTGCACGATAGTCAGCTAGAGGATTCCGGACAGTGAGCCCGACAGGCTAGCGGAAATGCAGATAGCCCCAGCGGTCCGGCACGTGCATGTTGATGACACCCTGCGGCGACCACACCCAGTTGTCTTCCCTGGGATTGCCTGGCGTCCACTCCACGCGGCTGAAGTTGATGCGCCACACCGTACCCGCCTTGGCCAGCGGAACCTGTTGCCGCGAATCGAACGCGGTCAACGGATACGCGATCTCAAGCGTCCATCCGTGATCGGTGTCGCTCGCATTGTTCAGCGTGCCTTGCACGGCGACGGCAGTCTTCAGTCCGGCGATGTCCCAGCTGTTGTCGGCCTTACCGCCCTCACTGTAAGGCTTGGGCAGGAAGAGATCCCAGCCGGTATTGAGCGCGTTCATCTCGAACTCGTAATAGCTCTCTGTCGCGGGCAGCGGCTTGATAAAAACTTCAAAGTCATTGTCCTTGAAGATGACCGAATCATGTTTCGTTAGCGTTCCGGTGACGTTTGGCTCCTCAAGTTCCGCCGCGATGTAGAGATACTTGCCGTCCCACAGCATCTTCGCCCGCGTGCGAAAGCGCGGCTTAGGTTTCGCGGCGCCTTCTATATCCAC
This sequence comes from uncultured Acidobacteriaceae bacterium, assembly GCA_963737035.1. Lineage (GTDB taxonomy): Bacteria > Acidobacteriota > Terriglobia > Terriglobales > Acidobacteriaceae > KBS-83. Next base: position 158,088 of record CAVTRJ010000006.1, read on the forward strand.
AAAGTCGGAGGTCCATTTCGCCTTCTTCCACGCCGGATCATCGAGCTTTCCGTCGATATGGATCGGCGTCTTCGTGCGGTAGCAGTCATAGGACAGCGGGCCAGGCATACCTGCGCGTGGGCGGCGGTAATGAGAACTGTTGTAAGGCAGATGACGGTGATGTTCGATCGTCGCTAGCGTATCAGGCGATGTTCGCCGTCTCCGCTTTCAGCCGCTCGGCCTGGAAGTGCGCGACCACCGCATCGATCACCGGCTGCAGCCTGCCTTCCATAATCTCGGCGAGCTGGTGCAGGGTCAGGCCAATGCGGTGATCGGTCAGCCGGTTCTGCGGGAAGTTGTAGGTGCGGATCTTCTCCGAGCGGTCGCCGGAGCCCACCTGCGACTTGCGCTCCTGCGCCAGCGCGGCCTGCTGCTTCTCCTGCTCCACCTCGTACAGTCGCGCACGCAGCACGCGCATGCCCTTCTCGCGGTTCTTGATCTGCGACTTCTCGTCCTGGCAGCTCACCACCGTGCCGGTAGGAATATGCGTGATGCGCACCGCGGAATAAGTCGTGTTCACCGACTGTCCTCCCGGCCCCGAAGAACAGAACGTATCAATCCGCAGATCCTTCGCTTCGATTTTCACATCGACATCTTCCGCTTCAGGCAGCACCGCAACGGTAACAGCGGAGGTGTGAACGCGGCCCTGGGTCTCCGTAGCCGGCACGCGCTGCACGCGGTGCACGCCGGATTCGTACTTCAGCTGCGAGTAGACGCGATCGCCTTCGATGATGGCGATGACTTCCTTGAGCCCGCCAATACCAGATTCGGAGGACGACAGCACTTCCACCTTCCACCGATGCTGCTCGGCAAAGCGTGAATACATGCGGAACACTTCCGCTGCGAAGAGCGATGCCTCGTCGCCGCCGGTGCCGGCGCGGATCTCGAGGATGACGTTCTTCTCATCGTTCGGATCTTTCGGCAGCAGCCTCAGCTTCAGGTCTTCTTCAATCTTCGGCAGCCGCTCTTCAAGCTGCGTCAGCTCGTCCTGCGCCATCGCGCGGATGTCCGGATCACTCTCGGCGAGCATCGTCTGCGCATCGGCGATGCCTTGCTTGGTCCTCTGATACTCGCGGAAGGCATCGACCACCGGCTGCAGATCGCGGTGCTGCTTGGCTACTTTCTGGTAGCGCTCATGATCGTTGACGACCTCGTCAGAGGCCATCTCGCGGCCCAGGTCTTCGTAGCGAGCGGCAATCTGTTCCAGGCGTTCAAACATCTCAGGGCTCCTCGGCCATCGACGGCCGGCATGTAGATTCAAATCTCAGGGTAAGCGGAAGGCGCAGCGGGGCTATGGCGGTTGGAGCCGCTAGAGGAGCGTGCCCGGGAAATGGATGAGGCGCAACATCGCTCCTATTAGAGTATCGCGGAGGCACCTCGGATGCATCTACAACCTTGGAACTGGCCGTCCAGGCAAAAGGCGCCTGCGGCGCGTATGGTCAACTAATACCCCGCGATCGCTTCTGCGAACAGCCTGAGATATGACAGAACTTCGAGCCTGGGCAGAGCTGTGCGAGCGGCTGGCCGGGACGACGAAAAAACTCGAAAAGCGCGCCTGGATGGCGGAATATCTGCGCGAGCTGCCCGTAGAGGCGGCCGCCCACGCCGCGCTCTATCTATCGGGTATGCCGTTCGCCGAGGCTGATGGACGCCAGCTCGGCATCGGCGGCGCCAGCCTGTGGCGGGTGGTGAAGGAACTCACGCAGGCAAGCGACACAGCCATGCACGCCGCGTATCGCAAGCATGGCGACCTGGGATCGGCGGCTTTCGACGTGTTATCTGCTCGCGACGAATCGGTGGCGGCGGCTCTCTCCATCCGGGACGTCGCTAATCGTTTTACGGAAATCGCCGCCGTGAGCGGTACCGCCCGCAGTACAGAACGCCGGCAGGCGCTGCTGCGCGATCTGCTCGCGCGTGCGACGCCGCTGGAAGCCAAGTACCTGATCAAGCTGATGTCGGGTGACATGCGCATCGGCGTGAAGCAGGCACAGGTGGAAGAAGCGATAGCCGTGGCGATGGACCGCGAGCTGACCGCCGTCCGCCGCGCCGTGATGCTGCTCGGCGATCTCAGCGAAGTCGTACGACTAGCCGCGGCGGACCGGCTGGGTGAGGCTCGCATGCGGCTCTTTCATCCGCTCGGATTCATGCTGGCCAGCCCGGTCGATTCGGTGGAGCAGGCGATCGCGCGTTTTGCCGAAGAAGTAAGCGCGGAAAAGAAGGGCAAAGGCGGCGCAGAGCCAACCCCGGAGACCACAGGCGCAACTGATGACGCGGCGCAGGTGATTCCCCCGGCTTCCATTCTTGCCGAGGCGCATGTCCTGCCTGCGCTAACCCAGGCGCATGTGCAAGACAAGTTTGACGGCATCCGCTGCCAGCTCCATTGCGGCGATCCGTCGCAACCCGGTCGCGTGGCGCTCTTCTCGCGCAGTCGCGATGACATGACGCACAGCTTCCCTGAACTCACCGAAGCATTCGCAAACGTCACCGAACCGCTGATCCTCGACGGCGAGATTACTGGCGTGGAACACCGATCCCGCCGCGACCCAGCAACGCGCTCTTCCGTTTAAATCCCTCCAGAATCGCATCGGCCGCAAACGCGTCACGCCGAAGATGCGCGAGCAGACACCGGTCGTCTTCATGGCTTTCGATCTGCTCTATCGCGGTGACGCGCTGTTGCTGGAGCGGCCGCTCGCGGTACGGCGCGCGATCCTGGAAGAGGTCTGCGCGCAACAGTCGCCCCGCACCGTAATCAGCAGCACGCCCACAGAAGCGGAGTCGCCGCGGAATCAGGCGGGACTCTTTGCTGCGTCCGATCCCAGGCCGGAGACCGGAGAGAGTGGTTTCGCGCGTCTTGTGCTCGCGGGCGTCGCGCAGCTCTCGAGTGCCGAACAATTGGAGCAGGCATATCTCGATGCGCGGGCGCGCGGCAACGAAGGCGTGATGCTCAAAGCCGCAGCCAGCCTCTATCAGCCCGGCCGGCGCGGTCTCGCATGGTTGAAGCTGAAGCGCGAACTGGCCACGCTCGACGTCGTCGTCACGTCGGCAGAATACGGGCACGGCAAGCGCGCCGGCACCTTGAGCGATTACACCTTCGCCGTGCGCGATGGCGACACGCTGAAGAATGTCGGCAAGGCATATTCAGGCCTCACTGATGCTGAGATTGCACGCCTCTCCGAGTATTTTCACGAGCACACTATCGAAGACATGGGCGGCTGGCGCACTGTAGAGCCCACGATCGTGCTCGAGGTCGCATTCAACAACCTGATGCGCTCCGACCGGCACGCCAGCGGATTTGCCATGCGCTTTCCACGCATCCTGCGCATCCGCGACGACAAGCCGGTCGAGGAGATCGATACACTCGCTCGCGTGGAAGAGCTCTACAACCAGCAGCCGGACAAGCCCGTCGAGACTTCCAATCCCGAGAACTAGCGCTCACTTCACCGGCGGTAGCTCGAACGCCTTCACATCCAGCCCATCGGGCGACCACGTATTCACGATCGCCTTCGCGATCTTCGCCGTTGTCAGATAGGCTTCGTTGTCGTCGGTCCAGCTCTGGTCCTTGTTGTCCCAGGTAAAGATAGACAGGATCAGCAGGCCGTTCTTCGTTGCAATCGCGTCCACGTCGTTGCGCACCGCGTCCAGCGCGCCGGTCTTGTTCGCAATAGCCGATCCTTCTTCCGAGCTATCCACAGGCTCCAGATAGCGCGGCACGCCATCACGATAGAACTGCGAGCGCAGCATATGCAGCGCGACCCCGCAGATCGCGCGATCGCTTTCTGTCGGAGGTGCCGCATCGTCACCCAACTGGCAGGTCACGATGCGCTCCATCAGCGTCGCCATCTCGCGCGCTGTCGTCTTACCCAGGCCGAACTTCTTCTGATCCGCAGGCATCGGCCCGGTCGCGGGCTTTCCCACTTTCTTGTAGAGCCAGGTGTTCTTCAAGCCGAGCTTGCCCATCTCGGCGTTCACCGCGTCCAGGCCGATCTTATCGATCGCCACGTTCGTCGCCGTGTTGTCGCTCGTGATCACCATCATCGAGAGCACGTCCTTCAGCGTGAGCGTTGCCGGTGTGTCGAAGAAGCCAAGCACGCCGGATCCGTTCGTCTGGTTGTCCTTCGTCAGGACAACCTTGTCGTCCCAGTGCGCCTTGCCTGCGCGGATCTGCTCCATCGCCTCATACAGCAGGCCGAGCTTGATGACGCTTGCCGTCTGCACCGGCTCATCGGCCTTCAGAGCAAGGGTCTGGCCAGTCTTCAGCTCTTTCGCGAAGACCGACACCTGGCCGTGATGCTCGGCGGCGATCTGCTCCACCTCCGCCTGCAATGGGCTGACTTTTTCAACTTGTGCGGGAGCGTGGATTGTGACAAGAAAGCTGACAAGAAGGGCGGGCAAAGTGGCCGAGCGCATGTGCGGCATGGTACATCGTCTTGTATGGCTCTCCAATTCACAACCAGCTACCTCGACGACGTGCGCCCGCTCTTTGCCCATTACCGGCGGCTGGGCGAGGCTGCAATCTCTCAGGTCTCCGACGCCGACCTGACTGCCACGCTCGATCCGGAGATGAACTCGATCGCGCAGATCGTGAAGCATATGGCGGGGAACATGCGCTCGCGCTGGACCGGCTTTCCCGAAGCCGACGGCGAGAAATCGGATCGCAATCGCGACAGCGAGTTCGAAGCGCCGCCCGCAACCCGGGCTGAGCTGATGGAGATGTGGGACGCAGGGTGGGCCTGCATGTTTGCCGCGCTCGATCCGCTCACCGATGCCGACCTCGCACGCGAGACCTTCATTCGCGGCGAGCGCCACTCGGTTCTGCAGGCGATCAATCGGCAGATCGCCCACTACAGCTACCACGTCGGCCAGATAGTCTTTCTGGCGAAGCATCTGCAATCGCAGAATTGGAAATCGCTGAGCGTGCCCCGCGGCAGCTCCGGCACTTTCAATGCGGATGTCGCGGCGGGACGCAAAAGCCAGCGCTAGTTCGCTGCCTCTGGATTTCTTACAATTTGTCATTCCGACCGGAGCGAAGCGGAGTGCAGGAATCTCCTCTTCGGACTAAGCAGATCTCTCCACTCCGCGGCTTTGCCGCTCCGGTCGAGATGACAGGATATGTTTAGAGCTTCCGCTGGCCGGCGAAGCTACTTCTTGGCCACTTGTTTGGTCCCCGCGTAGGTCACGTGCCACAGGGAATTCGATCCATCGTCAGTGACGAATAACGAGCCGTCGTTTGCAAACGTCACACCTACGGGACGTCCCCATACCTTGCCATCCGGCGTAACAAAGCCGGTGAGAAAGTCCTCATATGCGCCGGTTGCTTTGCCATTCTCCACCGGCACAGCGATCACTTCGTAACCCGCACGCTTGGATTTGTTCCACGAGCCATGCTCCGCCGCAAAGGCCCAGCCTTTGTACGAGGCAGGGAACTGCTTGCTTTCGTCGAAGGTCATCTCCAGCGAGGCGAAGTGTGGCTGCAGAAGCACGTCAGGAACCAGCACCTTGGTGGCCAACTCAGGATGTTTTCCCTTGTGCCGCGGGTCCTGGTGATTGCCCATATAAAACCACGGCCAGCCGTAGAAGCCGCCTTCCTGCACGTGCGTGATGTAGTCGGGCACCAGGTTGTCGCCCAGGCCATCGCGCTCGTTCACGGAGCACCATAGCTGTCCCGTCACCGGATTGATCGCTTCGCCCACACAATTGCGAATGCCCGACGCATACACCTTCACGAACTTGCCCTCCGGCGTGTACTCCAGCACGTCGGCACGATGAAACTCCGCGGGCGTAGTGTCCGGGTCGTCGACGTTCGAGTGCGACCCGACCGAAACAAACATGCGCGTGCCGTCCTTGGAGAAGACAACATCGCGTGTCCAGTGGCCGCCGCCGCGCAGGCGTCCGCCACCCGGCAGATCGGACACCACCACCTGCGATGGCCCGCTCGCCTTCATGTCGCCGTTTTTGTAGGGGAATTTCACCACGGAATCGGTATTGCCGATGTACACCCACTTCGGATTCGGGCCCAGCGGATAGAAGGCAAGGCCGAAGGGCTGCTTCAGCCCGGTAGCGAAGGTGGCCGTCTGCTTCGGCTGGCCCTTCGCATCCACGCCGCGAAAGACTTTCACCGTACCGCTGTCGCCGCTGCGATCGGGCTCGCTCTCGACGACGAACAAGTCGCCATTCGGAGCCGTGCGGATGAGCCGCGGGTTTTTCACATCGGACGAGTAGAGCTCAACCTTGAAGCCGGCCGGCGCCTCGGGCATCGCACCCTCAGGCCGTGGCGCCACGCTGGGGCCATTGTCCACGGATTCGGTTGCGTACGGCTCGGGCAGATCGGCAACGGTGATCTTGCGCATCGTGCCGGGCTTTTCCTTCGAGTAGTCAGTAAAGGCGGTCGGGCCGGTGACGACGTGAGTACTTTGCGCGACCAGAGCGGCGGGCGCACTTAGCAGCAGAGCGGGAAAGAGGAAGGGGCCCAGTACGCGCGAGGCGTGAGTCATACGGAACATGCATTTCCTCCGGGTGAGGAGTGAGGGGATCTGGATCGTCGCACCGCCCGATTGCGGTGAGAAAAACGTTTAGTTAACGATACCGTTGTGTCAGGCCTCCTGACAAATCGCACCAATTCCCGCTATACGGATATCTACGGATTGCCGGTGAACTGCTTCACCAAGTCCAGAGGCACGGTCGCGGTCAGCACCGTCCGGCTGCCGTGTTGCGTCACCGTCGCGCTGTTGATGAGTGTCCGATAGTCCTTGCTCTGCGGATTGTTCTGGACTGCCGTCAATGCCGCGGAGACCAGTCCAAGCATGTTCTGGAGAGCGTTCGTGGTCGCGGCGGCATCGGCCTGGCTGGGCGCGATCTCCTCCACCCGCAGCCGCAGGTTGCCCAGGTAGCGCACCGATGCGATGAACGCAGTATCCGTGTCGAGTGGCAGCGTCACGCCGAAGATCCGCGGGCCGCCGTCCGACCAGAAGGGCAGCGAGATGCGGCCGATGCCCCACGCAATCGAGAGCGCCGGCACCTGGCTGTAGTAATCCGACAGCACGGAAGACCCGGAGAAGGGCAGCGCAGCGGTGCGATAGCGATCGACGATGGCGTGAATCTGCTCTGCTGTCGGCGTGTTCGACACCGCAACCATGTCGTAGCCCAGCATCACGATCCGCACCGTGCGTCCCTGGCTGGGCAGGCTGTAGATCGTGCGGTCGGCATACTGCTCCCGGGTTTTGCTGCTGGTTTCGAGCCACGCCGTCAGCCGCTTGTGATCGAAGTGTCCAGCGAAGACCTCTGAGTAGGCGGCCGGCCCGTTCGGCCCGCGCGGATCCTGCATGTGGTGAATGGCGATCGCGGCCTGGTGCAGATCGCGCTCAAAGACGAAGCCGGTTGCATCGATGAAGCGCTGGTAGCTAGCATCGCGCTGCACCGGATGCTGATCGAAGTGCATCGCGGCGCGCAGCGGCTCGAAGTTGATGTAGACAATGCCGTCAGACTCGGGCAGCAGACGCGCCACCTCGGGAGGCGCCTTCTGCCGCAGGTAAGCAAGAGCCCCGAGCAATACGATGACAATGGCGGCGATCAGGAGCGTGCTACGGCTGCGTCTGCGCATAGGCGAGTGGCGCAGACAGGATAGCAGCGGCAGGAGCGAGCGAGCCGGAGACTCAGCAAGTCGGCAAGCAGCCACGCAGCGGAGAGAAGTCCTGCGTTTCGATCTTGATTAAGATCGAAGTGCAGGCGTTCTGCGCTTGAACTCGGGCTTCGGGAGATGCGTGGATACAACGACTCTGCACGTTCTGCTGGTGGTGTTTGTTGCGACCTTGATCCGCTCCACCTTCGGCTTCGGCGAAGCGCTGATTGCCGTTCCTCTGCTCGCCCTCAGGATTCCGATTGAGGTCGCCGCGCCGCTCGCCGTGCTGCTTTCCATCACCATCGCCGCCGTTGTCGTGGCGCAGGACTGGCGGAAGATTCACGTGCGCAGCACCGGCTGGCTGCTCGCTCCGACCTTCGTCGGCATCCCGCTCGGCGTCTGGCTGCTGACCAGCGGTCCGCAACACGTCGTCAAAGCAGCGCTCGCCCTGGTGATCGTCGCCTTCTCCGGCTACTCGCTCGTGAGTGCGCGCCTCGGCGCAAAGCCTCCCAAGCTGGAGAGCGACAGCCATCCCTGGCTGCTGGGCTGCGGATTCTTCGCGGGCGTGCTGGGCGGCGCTTATGGCATGAACGGGCCGCCGCTGGTTCTCTACGGAGCAATGCGGCGCTGGTCGCCCCAGCACTTCCGTGCCACCTTGCAGGGTTATTTTCTGCCCGCAAGCATCGTCGCCATGGCGGGCTACTGGTTCGCCGGGCTGTGGGTTCCGGCAGTGACGCATTACTTCCTGCTGTCGCTAACGGTCGCGATCCCTGCCATCTTTCTTGGCCGGGCCGTGAACCAGCGGCTGCGCGGAGAGGCCTTTCTCGAAATCGTTCACGGCGGATTGATTTGCGTTGGAGCCATTCTGCTGATCCAGGCGCTCCGCCACAGATAAAACGCCCGCACAGCGGTCGCGGAGGTATCCTCCTTCACGCTGGGAGACCCGTCACCATGAAACTCACCTACGTCATCAAGTTCGTCGGCGATATGGATCGCGCCGTGGCATTCCATCGCGACACCCTCGGCCTGCCACTCAAGTTCACGTCTCCGCACTGGAGCGAATTTTCAACAGGAGAGACGACGCTGGCCCTGCATCCGGCGTCGGAAAAGAATCCTCCCGGAACAGTCGAGCTCGGCATCGGCGTTTCCGACCTGCAGAAGTTCTACGAGGAGATGTCTGCGAAAGGCGTCGTCTTCAGCATGCCACCCACAAAGCAGGATTTCGGCGGCATGCTGGCGCAGTTCGTCGACTCGGAAGGCGGCCACGTCAGCGTCTCGGCAGCGTAGTTGCCTGCCGGCCCCGCAACACGACTATCCCCAAATCTCAATGATGGACAACGGTGGGCGTTTACAGGAGAACGTATATGGTGCAGTTTCTGGTGCAGGTAGCGTATTCGCAGGAAGCCTGGGCGAGTTTGGTGAAGGGTCCGCAGAACCGTATCGGCGCGGTATCGGCGGTCGTAGAGAAGCTGGGAGGAAAGCTGGTGCAGGGCTGGCTGAGCTTTGGGGACTATGACACGGTAGTCATTCTGGAGATGCCGGACAACGTCGCCGCTGCCGCGTTTGCGGCTGCGATTGCGGCGGGTGGCTCCTGCAAGAGCGTCAAGACCACGCCGTTGCTCTCTCCCGAAGAGGGTGTGGCCGCGATGAAAAAGGCAGGAGGCAGTGGCTATAAGCCGGTCGGAAAGTAGTAAAGGATTCCGCGAGAGGACTGCATCACCAGAAGTTCGCCGTCGGTCATTGCGAGCGCTTCCACGCTGTGCTAATCTTGCGCTTGAACGGTCGCTCCCCGGGGCTCGCAGCAGTGTGTGCCGGGAACAGGCGGTGCGGGCTGGCGTAGCTCAGCTGGTAGAGCATCTGATTTGTAATCAGAGGGTCGGGGGTTCAAGTCCCTTCGCCAGCTCCAGTCCCTAGCCGAACACAAGGATCGTCAGACATTGTAAGGACTCCGGCGACTTCGTTCCGCGACATCCATTCCGTTGTCTCCTCTTTCCCCTCGTCTTGCCAGGCTTTTTGGCGAAGCGTTGCGCGGCTCGGAGACATGCGTGTGATGCAGCAACGACGATGAGCCGGAATCGTGCACAGGTGGCCGAGCGGTTAATGGCAGCAGACTGTAAATCTGCCGCTCCTTGCGAGCTACGGAGGTTCGAATCCTCCCCTGTGCACCAGAAGTTGGCAGCGTGACGGAAGATGGCGGGAAGGCAGCAGGCGGTCTGAGCTTCAGTCAGAAGACGATTGTGACTCTGCTGCTGTTCGGCGTAGTGGCTGTGCTGGCCTGGCAGACCATGGAGCCGGGCAAGTTCCGCACGCTGGTATTTGTTGTGTTGGGTGGATTGGCGCTGCGGGTTTTATTGGGATGGCGTCGTTCGAGCGTGGATACGGAAGCGCGCTAGGATGGAATCTGCGCGAATTTTGTCGTGAAGGGCTGATGTAGCTCAGTTGGTAGAGCACTCCCTTGGTAAGGGAGAGGTCACCGGTTCAATCCCGGTCATCAGCTCCAGGATCTAAAGCCAGTCAGCAGATCGCAAGCGGGCTGGCTTGTTGCTTCAGGGCGGGAGTAACTCAGTGGTAGAGTCACAGCCTTCCAAGCTGTTGGTCGCGGGTTCGATTCCCGTCTCCCGCTCCAACTGATGATCCCGGCCACAAAGCAGACAGGGCAAAGTTGCGAAGCGGTTTTAGGCATTGAAGTGCGAAGCGATGTTTGGGCAAGGGTAGACACTATGTTCGAAAAGCCAGTATTGGAAGTTCAGGATGTAGCGTCGTTCGAAGTCGTGCGCTCCGCCATTCACGCGGCGCTGGCATCGAACGCGGCAGCACGATTCCTGAAGCAGCTTGAAGCGCGGCGCCTGCGCGTGCGCGACTTCGAGACCGTGCTGGCCAAAGGGCTGCTGGGCCAGGAGGCGGTTGCCGCCTACGACCGGCTAGGCGATCTCGACCGCGGCCAGATTCGCGAGCTGTATCTCGAATCGATCGAGCATGTCGCTCCGGAATTGCGGGCAAAATATTTGAAGGTTTACGCCTACTACTGAGCTTTCAGTATTGTCGCGGAGCGCGAGCAAGCGTCCGCAGGTTTGGTTTGCGCAGTCAGTTATTGAAGAGAGGGAATTGAGATGGCGAAGGAGAAGTTTGACCGTTCCAAGCCGCATGTGAATGTGGGGACGATAGGGCACATTGATCACGGGAAGACGACGTTGACGGCGGCGATCACGAAGGTGTTGTCGAAGCACAATCCGAACAACAAGTTTCGTTCGTTCGACACGATTGACAATGCGCCGGAAGAGCGGGAGCGCGGCATCACGATTGCGACCGCGCACGTGGAGTATGAGACAGCGAACCGTCACTACGCGCACGTGGACTGCCCGGGTCACGCCGACTACATCAAGAACATGATCACCGGCGCGGCGCAGATGGATGGCGCGATTCTGGTGGTTGCAGCGACCGATGGTCCGATGCCGCAGACCAAGGAGCACGTGCTGTTGGCGCGCCAGGTGGGCGTGCCCTACATCGTGGTGTTCCTGAACAAGTGCGATGCGGTGGAAGATCCGGAGCTGACGGACCTGGTGGAGATGGAAGTACGCGAGCTGCTGTCGAAGTACAACTTCCCGGGCGACGATGTGCCGGTGATCCGCGGCAGTGCGTTGGGCGGGTTGAATGGCGAGGCGCAGTGGGAGGCGAAGATCGACGAGCTGATGGATGCGGTGGACAAGAACGTGCCGCTGCCGGAGCGCGCGATCGATCAGCCGTTCCTGATGCCGATCGAAGACATCTTCTCCATCTCGGGCCGCGGGACGGTTGTCACGGGCCGTATCGAGCGTGGTCAGGTGAAGGTGGGCGAAGAGGCGGAGATCGTGGGCTTCCGCGAGACGCGCAAGACGGTGGTCACGGGCGTCGAGATGTTCAAGAAGCAGCTGGATGAGGGTCGCGCGGGCGACAACGCGGGACTTCTTCTGCGCGGCATCGCGAAGGAAGATGTGGAGCGTGGGATGGTTCTGGCGAAGCCGGGCTCGATCACGCCGCACACCAAGTTCAAGGGCGAGATCTACGTGCTGTCGAAGGAAGAGGGCGGCCGTCACACACCGTTCTTCAACGGCTATCGTCCACAGTTCTACTTCCGGACGACCGACGTGACGGGCACGGCGAAGCTTCCGGAGGGCACCGAGATGGTGATGCCGGGCGACAACATCGCGCTTGAGATCGAGCTGCACACGCCGGTGGCGATGGAGAAGGGTCTCCGGTTCGCGATCCGCGAAGGCGGCCGGACCGTCGGCGCGGGCACCATTACTGAGATCGTGAAGTAAGGACTGGCCGTCCAGGCTGAGACAGTAGGAAACTGAAATACGGAAGCGGCCGGCGAGCCTGAAATTCACGGCGAAGCTGGCCGCTTCCAGTAAGGTAAAATAGGAAAATGCGCGAAATCGTTACATTGCAGTGCCCTGATTGCAAGGAGCGGAACTACTCGACGACGAAGAACAAGAAGACGACCACCGGCCGTCTCGAGTTCAAGAAGTTCTGCAACCGCTGCCGCAAGCACACGGCACATAAGGAAACCAAGTAGCTGTTAGCTCCTAGCCACTAGCGCTTAGCCGCATACCTCGCCTCCGACAGACCATTCAAAGCGCGTTCAGGGGCAAGGGATCGAAGCTAGAGGCTAGTAGCTAGAAGCTGTTCAAAGGGGCGTAAGCTCAACGGTTAAACTGTCGGTCTCCAAAACCGAACTTCTCGGTTCGAATCCGAGCGCCCCTGCCATCTCCTGAGACGTTTCCAGGAAACCGGCAACCGTAGAGAAACCGGCACCGCAGAGAAACTGGCAGCCGTAGAGTAGAAGCAGTGCAGCAGTGGAGTCAGGCAAAGAAGGATCGTGATGGCGAAGGCAATAGCAGTATCCAACGAACGGTCGGAGCCGAAAGGGCCTCAGCAGCCCAGCCAACTGGTTGGCACCTGGGATCGTTGGATGGGTTTCCTCAAGGACGTGCGCAACGAAATGCGCAAGGTCTGGACGCCCTCCCTTAAAGAGGTGCAGAACACGACAGTGGTGGTGATCGTCACCGTTTTCGCCTTCGCTGCATATTTTTACGTGGTAGACCAGGTGCTCGGACGGGTCGTCCAGTGGCTGTTGCATCTGCTGGGTAGTAGCGGGGTATAGAAGTTGAGGCAGACGATGACGGACGAGACGAACAACGACAACAATCTGGAACCGCAGCCGGACAATCCGCAGGGCGCTGGAGACGCCGGTGAACCGCAGGAGCTTCTGCCGCCGCCGGTCAATGAGCGCTTCAAGTGGTACATCATCCACGCCTACTCAGGATTTGAGCGCAAGGTGAAGGAGTCGCTCGAGGGCCGCGTCCAGGCCTTCGGTCTCCAAAACAAGATTGGCCGCGTGATGATTCCCACCGAGCCGGTCACCGAGCTGGTGAACGGCAAGAAGCGCACGGTGGAGCGGGTCTTCCTGCCTGGCTACGTGCTGGTCGAGATGGATCTCGACAACGACCTCTGGCATGTGATCAAGAACACGCCGCGGGTGACAGGCTTCCTGGGCACGGGCGACAAGCCGGTCTCCCTCACCGAGCAGGAGGTTGGCTCGATCATCTTCCGCAGCGATGTGTCGAAAGACAAGCCGCGGATGAAGATCAAGTTCGAAAAGAACGAGTCGGTGCGCATCACCGAGGGTCCGTTTGCCAACTTCAACGGTGTCGTCGACGAGGTCAACGAAGATCGCGAGACGCTGAAGGTGATGGTCACGATCTTCGGCCGCTCCACTCCGGTGGAGCTGGAGTTCGGCAAGGTGGAGAAGTCAGTCGAATAGTTTCCGGCCTTTATGTGGCCGAAGAGTTTGAGAGAAAGGTAGTAAACGAGCAATGCCGCCAATCAAGAAGGTACAGACGCAGGTCAAGCTGCAGATCGAAGCGGGCAAGGCGACGCCGGCCCCGCCGGTGGGCCCGGCGCTCGGTCAGGCGCAGGTCAACATCATGGAGTTCTGCAAGCAGTTCAACGCCCGCACGCAGAACAAGGAGATGGCCGGTCTCACCATCCCGGTCGTGATCACGGTCTACGTGGACCGCTCCTTCACCTTCATCACCAAGACGCCGCCCGCCGCGGTGCTGCTGAAGAAGGCTGCCGGCGCCGCCAAGGGTTCGGGTACGCCGAACAAGACCGAAGCCGGCACGGTGACCGAGAAGCAGGTGCGCGAGATCGCCACCCAGAAGATGCCCGACCTGAACGCCGCATCCGTGGACGCCGCGATCAAGAGCATCAAGGGCACGGCGCGGTCGATGGGGATCAAGGTCACCGCGTAAAGAGCGCTGGATTGTGACAAAATGTCAGAATCCATGCATAATAAAAGACTGCGCCTGAATTAATTTCGGGTGTGTCGCATAGACCACGGTCAGACGGCCTGCTTTGGAGCGGGCTCGGCAATCCGGATTCGGTTCCGGAGCGCTGCTGGGATCTGACGGTGGGAGACGAGGAACAGATGGCTAAGAAGCTCAGCAAGAATGTAGCGAAGGCGCGTGCCCTGGTAGAGCCCCGGCCCTACACCCTGGAAGACGCGGTACCGCTGCTCCAGAAAGCAAAGTTTGCAAAGTTCGACGAGACCGTCGATCTGACGCTGCGTCTTGGGGTCGATCCCAAGCATGCCGACCAGATGGTCCGCGGCACCGTGGTTCTGCCGCATGGCCTGGGTAAGACCAAGAAGGTCGCGGTGATCACCTCCGGTGAGCGTCTGCGCGAGGCCGAAGCGGCCGGCGCGGACATCGTCGGCGGCGAAGATCTGGTCGAGAAGATTCAGAAGGAAAGCTGGACCGATTTTGACGCCCTGATCGCCACGCCGGACATGATGCGTTCGGTTGGCCGTCTGGGTAAGGTGCTCGGCCCCCGCGGCCTGATGCCGAACCCGAAGACCGGTACGGTGACCTCGGACGTGACCTCTGCGATCAAGGAGATCAAGGCCGGCAAGATCGAGTTCCGCACGGATAAGACGGCGCTGGTCCACGTTCCCGTGGGCAAACTGTCCTTCCCGTCGCAGAAGCTGGTCGACAACGCGCTGACCGTGATCACCAGCGTGATGCGCGCCAAGCCGTCAGCGGCGAAGGGCAAGTACGTGAAGGGCATGACCCTGAGCTCGACCATGGGTCCGGGGATCCCGCTCGATCACGCGGTCGCAGACGCGGCGATCGCCAAGTAAGGATTTTCTCCGCTGGCAGAGTGGCCAGCGTGCGCAGTATCTAGAGGCGGATTTGTTATGGCATTGACGAGAGCGAAAAAAGCAGAGAAGGTGACTGAAGCTGGCGGCCGAGCTGGAGAGCTCGACTCAGCGCCATCGTCGGCACCTTTGCCAAGCTGACGGTGGCGCAGGATTACAACCTGCGCAAAGTGGTGCGCGAGGCGGGCGGCAAGTACCGCGTGCTCAAGAACAAGCTGGCAGCACGTGCCGCCAAGGGCACGCAGGTCGAGGCGGCGCTCCAGGGGCTGAAGGGCGTCTCGTCCGTGGCCTATACCTCGGGCGATCCGGTGGCGCTGACCAAGGCGATCTCCACCTGGGTCACTGACAACGCCGAGTTCACCTTCAAGCTGGGCATCGTCGACGGCAAGGTCATCTCGATTGAAGAGATCAAGCAGTTGGCCACCATGCCAGGGCGGGACGAGCTCTTCTCGAAGCTGCTCTACCTCATCAACGCTCCGGCACAGCGCCTGGCAACGGTCATCGCTGCTACAGGACGCGATCTCGCGGTAGTGGTGAACCAGGCGGTCGAGCAGAACAAGTTCGCTGGTGCAGCCGCACCGGCAGAGGTGAAGCCGGCTCCGGCGGCAGAAGCGTCAGCACTGGCAGCTCCGGCAGAAGCGTCCGCACCGGCAGAGGCATCGGCGATTGCCGAGGGCGCGGCCCCCGACGTGACGGGTGCGCCCCAGGCCGATCCGGCGCAGCCCGAGACGGGCGAAGCGTCGCAGGCCGAGTCGGCCTCGACCGAGGCTCCGGCGGAGGGTTAAGAGTTTTCCCGGGCTATCTCTGGCCGGGCAAAGGGTTTCGACCCAGCAGGTCGCGGGGTGCTAGGTCTGGGCACAACGGAAACCGCGATGGCAGGGGCGGCAGGGCGGCTCTCGGCGGCACAGGGGGCGGCACGTGAGCAACATATATTTCAAAGGCCAATTGAGTTTGGCGAGTGGAGACGAAAATGGCAGATCTGCAGCAGTTGGAAGATCAGATTGTCGGGCTGAGCCTGCTGGACGCAGCGGCCCTGGTAAAGAAGCTCGAAGAGCGTCTTGGCGTGTCGGCTGCGGCCGCAGCTCCGGTCATGGTTGCCGGCGGCGGAGCAGCAGCAGCGGCTCCGGTCGAAGAGAAGACCGAATTCACTGTCGTCCTGAAGGATGCCGGTGCCAATAAGATCAACACCATCAAGGCAGTACGCGAGGTCACCTCGCTCGGCCTGAAGGAAGCCAAGGACCTGGTCGACGGCGCTCCCAAGCCCTTGAAGGAGAACATCTCGAAGGAAGAGGCGGAGACCATCAAGAAGAAGTTCGATGGTGTCGCCAGCGTCGAGATCAAGTAATTCCATCTCCGCCCGCTTGCAACTTGCGTGCCATAGCGGAACGCGCTACAATCTGGATTGTGCGTTCCGCTTTGCTTTCGCTCGGTTTCTCTGTACGGGCCGGAGTTGAGCTAGAGGCTTTTCCGGTCTTCGGGACCGGCGCAACTGCATCCTGGCGGCGGGAGTGCAGAGGCGATCAGCTGTTTCAGCAGGGCTGCTTACACGCGGGTGGATTGGGTCGGCGCAACGTAAAGGACATTCTGCTTCTGCCAAGTGCACAAATGGGTTGTGACGCTCGTGAGACATCCTGTCTCCACGAGCTTTTGGCGTTGTCAGCAGATGTGCGACCGGTTCCTCCGTTTGTCTTCGGCCAGGGAGATCCCGCCTAACGCTTGAACCCCTGACGGCTCCCCGCCTGCTTCAGGGAATCCGGCATGTTCCGTCTGACGTCCACACGTCGCGGAACGTTGCCCAGGCAGTACCTACATCGTGCGTTTTCAGGCAATCGGCCGTAGAGGCGACCGGAAGCCAGTCGAGCGCGCACGCCGCCCCAATTCGAGCGAACTGCTGCCAGGCTCGGGCAGTGGATCGTCGCGCCTCTCGTAACGAGCCCCTGAGGAGTAAAGCATGTCCAGTGAAACCCGCGCCCTTCGCAGCCGACTCGACTTTTCCAAAATCCCAACCTCCATCCAGATTCCGAATCTGATTGAAGTACAGCGCCGCAGTTACGAGCGCTTCCTGCAGATGGACAAGCTGCCCTCCGAGCGTGAGGACAACGGCCTGCAATCGGTATTCACGTCCGTATTCCCCATCACCGACTTCCGCAATATTTCACAACTCGACTTTGTGGATTTCTCCATCGGCAACTGGGAGTGCAAGTGCGGCCACCTGAAGGGACTTCATCACCTGCGCACCGCCTGCGTCAACTGCGGCTCCATGGTGATTACCGATCCTTTCCACCCTGGTGATGTGCTCTGCCATCACTGCGGCACCTACAACAAGAACACCCCGGACTTCTGCAACAAGTGCGGCGATCCCGTCGGCCTGCAGTTGAAGTACGACCAGGCGGAGTGCGAAGAGCGCGGCATGACTTACTCTGCGCCGCTCAAGGTCACCGTCCGTCTCACCATCTACGACAAGGATGCGGAGACCGGCGCCAAGACCGTGCGCGACATCAAGGAGCAGGAAGTCTTCTTCGGCGACATTCCGCTGATGAGCCAGAACGGCACCTTCATCGTCAACGGCACCGAGCGCGTCATCGTCTCGCAGCTGCACCGTTCGCCCGGCGTCTTCTTCGAGACGGCGAATGCCCGCACCTACTTCCTCGGCAAGATCATCCCCTACCGCGGTTCATGGGTGGAGTTCGAGTACGACCAGAAGAACACGCTCTACGTCCGCATCGACCGCAAGCGCAAGTTCCTTGGCACCATCTTCCTGCGCGCGCTCGGCCTGCGTTCGGACGAGGAAATTCTCAAGACCTTCTACACCGTCGACACCATCCAGCTCGAGGGCGGAAAGCTCCACTGGACGCTGAACGAGGACGCCACCAAGGCGACGCACCTGCTGGGCGCCAAGCCCGCGCACGCCGTTCACTCCGGCTCGGATGAGATCGCGCATTCCGGCCGCAAGGTCACGGCATCGATCCTGAAGGCCCTGCGTAACGCCAAGATCAAGAAGGTTGAGATCGAAGCCGCGGAGCTCGATGGCGCGATGACCGCTGCAGACGTGGTCGACACCACGACCGGCGAGATTCTGCTCGAGGCCAACCACGAGCTCACCGCCGACAAGCTGCACAAGATCATGGAGTCGGGCGTCACCAAGGTGGAAGTCTTCTTCCCCGAGCGCGACGACGTCGGCAACATCATCACCAATACGCTGCGCCGCGATTCGGTTCGCAAGCCCGAGGAAGCGCTGATCGAGATCTACCGCAAGCTGCGTCCCGGTGATCCGCCAACCCTCGATACTGCCACGGCGCTCTTCGAAGGCATGTTCTTCGATCCGCGCAAGTATGACTTCTCGCGCGTAGGCCGCCTGAAGTTCAACATCAAGCTCTACGAGAAGCAGGACGCGACGCCGCTCGATCATCGGACGCTCACGCCCACCGACTTCTACGCCACCATCAGCTACCTGCTGAAGCTGCGCAAGAACATCGGCCTCGTCGACGACATCGATCACCTCGGCAACCGCCGTGTGCGCGCTGTCGGCGAGCTGATGGAGAACCAGTTCCGCATCGGCCTCGTCCGCATGGAGCGCGCCATCAAGGAAAAGATGAGCGTGTATCAGGAGATGTCGACGGCCATGCCGCACGACCTGATCAACGCCAAGCCTGTCATGGCCGCCATCCGCGAGTTCTTCGGCTCCTCGCAGCTCTCGCAGTTCATGGACCAGACCAACCCGCTCTCCGAGATCACGCACAAGCGGCGTCTCTCGGCCCTTGGGCCGGGCGGTCTGTCGCGTGAGCGCGCAGGCTTCGAAGTCCGCGACGTGCACCCGACCCACTACGGCCGCATCTGCCCGATTGAGACGCCGGAAGGTCCGAACATCGGCCTCATCAGCTCGCTCTCGTGCTTTGCGCGCATCAACGAATACGGCTTCATCGAGTCGCCGTATCGCCGCGTGCGTGACGGCCAGCTGCTCGACTTCGTGCAGGTGGTCAATGCCGGCGAAAGCGGCATGCGTGTCGGCGACACCATCGAAAAAGCGGAGGCGATCAAGCTCAACGCCAAGCTGAAGAAGGATGGCAAGCGCGGCATCGATTACGATCCGTTCTCCTTCTATCTTTCAGCCTGGGAAGAAGATCGTCACACCATCGCGCAGGCGAACGTGGAGCTCGATGCCGAAGGCCGCATCGTCGAAGACCTGGTCAACGCGCGTCGTCAGGGCAACTTTGTCCTGGTCAACCGCGCTGAGGTCGACTACGTCGACGTCAGCCCCAAGCAGCTGGTTTCGGTTGCCGCTTCGCTCGTGCCCTTCCTGGAGCACGACGACGCGAACCGCGCGCTGATGGGCGCGAACATGCAGCGGCAGTCCGTTCCTCTGCTGGTCGCCGAAGCACCGCTGGTCGGTACGGGTATGGAAGGCGTCACAGCGCGCGACTCCGGCGCCGTGATCCTGGCCAAGCGCAACGGCGTTATCGACTCGGTCGACTCCGAGCGCATCATCGTGCGCGTGGAAGGCGAGCATCACCCCACGCAGATGTCGCGTGAGGTCGGCTCGGACATCTATCAGCTCACGAAGTTCAAGCGCTCCAACCAGAACACCTGCATCAACCAGAAGCCGATCGTGCGGCACGGCGATCGCGTGGTAAAGGGGCAGGTCATCGCAGACGGTCCTTGCACCGAGCAGGGCGAGCTCGCGCTCGGCCGCAACGTGCTGGTGGGCTTCATGCCCTGGCGCGGTTACAACTTTGAGGACGCGATCCTGATCTCGGAAAAGCTGGTCCGTGAGGACTACTACACCTCGATTCACATCGAGGAGTTCGAGATCGAGGCGCGCGACACCAAGCTTGGGCCGGAGGAAATCACCCGCGATATTCCGAACGTCTCGGAATCCGCTCTGCGTGATCTGGACGAGAGCGGTGTCATCCGCATCGGCGCGAAGATCAAGCACAACGACATCCTGGTCGGTAAAGTCACGCCCAAGGGCGAGACCCAGCTGACGCCGGAAGAGAAGCTGCTGCGCGCCATCTTCGGCGAAAAGGCCGGCGATGTCCGCGACGCCTCGCTCACCTGCCCTCCGGGTATCGAAGGCACGGTGGTCGATGTCCGCATCTTCTCCCGCAAGGGTCAGGAGAAGGACGAGCGCGCCAAGCAGATCGAAGCCGAGCAGATCGAGAAGCTCGAGAAGAACCTCGCCGATGAGATTCGTATTCTCACCGACGAGCGTCTCAAGCGTCTCGAAGCGATCCTGGGCGGCAAGGAAGTGCTGGCCGACTTGCACGACGAGCGCACCAACAAGCGTCTCGTCACCAAGGGCGCCGTCGTCGACCGCGAGGCGATCGAGCTGATCTCCACGCGCAACCTGAAGCGTATCCGCTTCGCCGATAAGGATCCGCGGGTGAACGAGCAGATCGACGAGATCGAGGAGATGACCTCGCGTCAGATCGATGTGCTGCGCAAAATCACCAACGACAAGATCGCCAAGCTGCAGAAGGGCGATGAGCTGGCGCCAGGCGTCATCAAGCTGGTCAAGATCTACATCGCCATGAAGCGCAAGCTGTCTGTTGGCGACAAGATGGCCGGCCGTCACGGCAACAAGGGCGTGATCGCGCGCATTCTTCCTGAGGAAGACATGCCGTATCTGCCCGATGGAACGCCGGTGGAGATCGTGCTCAACCCGCTCGGCGTGCCCTCCCGTATGAACGTGGGTCAGGTGCTGGAAACTCACCTGGGCTGGGCGGCGCACAAGCTGGGCGCAGAAGTGGCGGCGCTGGTGAAGCTGAACCAGGACGCGAACGAAGTCCGCGCCATGGTGAAGGAGCGCTTTGCTAACACCGCAACGCAGAAGCTTCTGCTCGACCTCGACGACACGCAGTTGATGCGCGTAGCCGCGGGCATGCAGAAGGGCATCTGGTTCGGCACCGCGGTCTTCGACGGCGCGCGTGAGACGGAGATCAAGGCACTGCTGGCTTCGGCCGGTCTGCCCAGCTCCGGCAAGACGCACATGTTCGACGGCATGACCGGCGATCAGTTCGAGCAGGAAGTGACCGTGGGCTATATCTACATGCTCAAGCTCTCGCACCTGGTCGACGACAAGATCCACGCCCGCTCAATCGGACCGTACTCGCTCATCACCCAGCAGCCGCTGGGCGGCAAGGCGCAGTTCGGTGGTCAGCGCTTCGGCGAGATGGAAGTGTGGGCGCTCGAAGCATACGGCGCTGCCTACATCCTGCAGGAGCTGCTCACTGCCAAGTCCGACGATGTCTACGGCCGCACCAAGATCTACGAGGCCATCGTCAAGGGCGAGGCGGCGATCGAACCCGGCGTGCCGGAGTCGTTCAACGTGCTCATCCGCGAACTGCAGGCACTCTGCCTCGACGTCGAGCTGGTCAAAGTCGGCGACGGGAAGAAGAAGCATGAGCCGGTGCCGCAGTTGGCGGCAGCCGATTAAAGACAGCTGCTAGCTGCCAGCTCCTGGCCTTCGCGCGAGGAGCCGGCAGCCAGAGCGACTGAGATTTTGCAGCGCGGTTTCAATGCGCTGCCGTAACAGGAATGAAGTAACCGCAGCCAAAGCTAAGAGCTAGAGGCTAGTAGCTAGAAGCTGTACTGGAGGACGTCTTGTACCGTTCCAGCCCATTTGAATTGACCAGCCCGATCACCGATTTCGATGCCATCCGCATCTCGCTCGCCAGCCCGGAGAAGATCCGCTCCTGGTCGCACGGCGAGGTCACCAAGCCGGAGACCATCAACTACCGCACCTTCAAGCCGGAGCGCGACGGACTCTTCTGCGCCCGCATCTTTGGCCCGGTCACGGACTGGGAGTGTCTCTGCGGCAAATACAAGCGGATGAAGCACCGCGGCGTCATCTGCGACAAGTGCGGCGTTGAAGTCACCGTCACCAAAGTCCGGCGTGAGCGCCTCGGCCACATCGAGCTGGCTTCGCCTTGCTCGCACGTGTGGTTCTTCAAGGGCCTGCCGTCGCGCATCGGCCACCTGCTCGACATCTCGCTCCGCGACCTGGAGAGCGTGCTCTACTTCGAGTCCTACGTCGTTGTCGATCCTGGTGACGCGCCCGTAAAAGAGCGCGACATCATCAAGGACGAGAACCAGTTCCGCGAGCTCGACCAGCAGTACCGCCCCTCCGGCTTCAAGGGCATGATGGGCGCCGAAGCCATCAAGGAGCTGCTCAAGCGCGTCAACGTGGACGAGATCTCGATCGAGCTGCGCGAGCGCATGAAGGTCGAAACCTCGCTGCAGAAGCGCCTGAAGTACGCGAAGCGCCTCAAGGTTGTCGAGGCCTTCCGCAAGTCCGGCAACAAGCCGCAGTGGATGATCCTGGACGTGATCCCGGTGATCCCGCCGGAGCTGCGCCCACTGGTGCCACTGGACGGCGGCCGCTTCGCCACGTCGGATCTCAACGATCTCTATCGCCGCGTGATCAACCGCAACAACCGCCTCAAGAAGCTCATGGACCTCCATGCGCCTGAGGTGATCGTGCGCAACGAGAAGCGCATGCTGCAGGAGGCCGTCGACGCGCTGTTCGACAACGGCCGCCGTGGCCGCGTGCTGCGCGGTGCGAACAATCGTCCGCTCAAGTCGCTCTCCGACACGCTCAAGGGCAAGCAGGGCCGCTTCCGTCAGAACCTGCTCGGCAAGCGCGTGGACTACTCCGGCCGCTCAGTGATCGTCGTCGGTCCGGAGCTCAAGCTGCATCAGTGCGGTCTGCCGAAGAAGATGGCGCTCGAGCTCTTCAAGCCGTTCATCTATCACCGGCTGGAACAGACCGGGCAGTGCGACACCATCAAGCAGGCCAAGGAAATGGTGGAGCTGCAGAAGCCTATCGTGTGGGACATCCTTGAAGAAGTCATCAAGGACCACCCGGTGCTGCTGAACCGCGCGCCAACCCTGCACCGTCTGGGCATCCAGGCATTCGAACCCGTGCTGGTCGAAGGCAAGGCCATCAAGATCCATCCGCTGGTCTGCACCGCCTTCAACGCCGACTTCGATGGCGACCAGATGGCCGTCCACATCCCGCTGTCGCCTGAGGCGCAGGTGGAAGCGAGCGTGCTTATGCTCGCCTCGCACAACATCCTGTCGCCGGCCTCCGGTCAGCCCATCACTGTGCCTACGCAGGACATGGTGCTCGGCCTCTATTACCTGACCAAGGCCAAGAAGGGTGGCAAGGGTGAGGGCCGCGCCTTCGCCAACATCGAGGAAGTGTTCATGGCGCTCGAAGCCAAGGAGGTCGAGACGCTGACGCCGATCCGTCTGCGCTACACCGGCCCGGTGCTCGACATGACCACCGCCTATGACGATCAGGACCTGACGCACACCGAGCCGATCGAGTACGACAAGCAGTTCATCTCGACGACCGTTGGCCGCGCCATCCTGAACGATCAGCTTCCCGACGGCATGCCGTACGTGAACGGTCTGCTCAAGAAGAAGGGTATCGGCCAGCTCGTCAACTACTGCTACCTGAACCTCGGTCTTGAAGTCACCGTCAAGATGCTCGACCGCGTCAAGGATCTGGGCTTCCAGTACGCGACACGTTCGGGTCTCTCCGTCGGTCTGGATGACATGGTCATTCCTGAGTCCAAGGGTCCGACGGTCCGCGATGCCGAGAAGCAGGCGGTCGCCGTGCAGCAGCAGTATCTCGACGGCGCCATCACCAACGGCGAGCGCAACAACAAGGTCATCCAGATCTGGTCGGCAGTCACCGAAAAGGTGGCCGATGAGATGTTCGACAACATGAAGTCCGCCGACAAGGCGGGCACCATGAACCCGATCTACATCATGGCCGACTCTGGCGCCCGCGGTTCGAAGCAGCAGATCCGCCAGCTCTCCGGCATGCGCGGTCTGATGGCCAAGCCCTCGGGCGAGATCATCGAGACGCCCATCAAGGCGAACTTCCGCGAAGGCCTCACTGTGCTCGAGTACTTCATCTCGACCCACGGTGCCCGTAAGGGATTGGCCGACACGGCGCTCAAGACGGCGGACTCCGGCTACCTGACCCGCCGCCTGGTCGACGTGGCGCAGGATGTCATCGTCAGCGAACAGGACTGCGGCACGGCGGAAGGCATCTACGTGATGCCCATCGTCGAGTCGGGCGAGATCATCGAGCCGCTGCGCGACCGCATCATC
This sequence comes from uncultured Acidobacteriaceae bacterium, assembly GCA_963737035.1. Taxonomy (GTDB): domain Bacteria; phylum Acidobacteriota; class Terriglobia; order Terriglobales; family Acidobacteriaceae; genus KBS-83. Next base: position 182,063 of record CAVTRJ010000006.1, read on the forward strand.
GGCCGCGTGTCGCTCGAGAAGATCAAGGACTACGAGGGCAAGGTCATCGTCGAAGTAAATCAGGAAATCGACGAAGATCTGGCATCGGCCATCCAGGCTGCCGGTATTGAGCGCGTCAAGATTCGCTCGGTGCTCACCTGCGAGTCCAAGCGCGGCGTATGCATTCGCTGCTACGGCCGTAACCTGGCCTCCGGCCGCACGGTCGAGCTGGGCGAGGCGGTCGGCGTTATCGCAGCGCAGTCCATCGGCGAGCCGGGCACGCAGCTCACCATGCGTACCTTCCACATCGGCGGTACGGCATCGCGTGTCTCGGAGCAGTCGCACCTCGATGCCAAGAATGCCGGCATCGTGCGCTTCATCAACCTGACCACCGTCCGTTCGAAGGCCGGTGATCTGGTCGCGATGAATCGCTCGGGCGCGGTTGCCATCGTCGACGAGCGTGGTCGCGAGAAGGAGCGCTACCAGATCGTCTACGGCGCCAAGCTGAAGGTGGAAGAGGGTGCGCACGTCACGCTCGGCCAGTCACTGGCAGAGTGGGATCCGTACACCTTCGCTATCCTCACGGAGATCGGCGGCACGGTGCAGTTCAAGGACCTGCAGGAAGGCATCACGCTCAACGAAGAGGTTGACGAGGTCACCGGCCTGTCGCGTCTGGTTGTCTCCGACGCTCCGGACGAAAAGCGTCAGCCGGCCATTCTCATCAAGGGCGCCAAGGGCAACAAGCGTTATCTCATGCCCAGCCGCGCTCACCTTATGATGCAGGACGGCGACGAGGTCTTCCCGGGAGACATCCTGGCCAAGATCCCGCGCGAGACCACCCGCACCAAGGACATCACGGGCGGTCTGCCGCGCGTCGTTGAGCTCTTCGAAGCCCGCAAGCCGCGTGAGACGGCCATCATCAGCGAGATCGATGGTGTCGTTCGCTTCGGCGAGGTTAGCAAGGGTCAGCGCAAGATCTATGTCACGGCGGAGAACGGCGAGGAGAAGGAATACTCGGTGCCTCGCGGTGTTCACGTCAACGTGCAGGAGGGAGAACGTCTGCGCGCCGGCGAGCCGCTGATGGATGGTCCGCTGAACCCGCACGATATCCTTGCGGTGCTTGGCGAGAAGGAGCTGCAGGCTTACCTGGTGAACGAAATCCAGGAGGTCTATCGTCTGCAGGGCGTGGCCATCTCCGACAAGCACATCGAGACCATCGTGCGGCAGATGCTGCGCTGGGTGAAGATCGAGGACGTAGGCGACACCAACTTCCTGCTCGAGCAGCAGGTCGACCGGTTCCGCTTCCGCAATGAGAACGAGCGCGCCATGAACGAAGGTGGCCGCCCCGCAGTAGGCCGTCCGCTGCTGCTCGGCATCACCAAGGCATCGCTCTCCACCGACTCCTTCATCTCCGCGGCCTCCTTCCAGGAGACCACCCGCGTACTCACCGAGGCGTCCATCAACGGCGCCGTCGATGGTCTGCGCGGCCTCAAGGAGAATGTCATCGTCGGCCGTCTGATCCCAGCCGGTACCGGCATGGAGTTCTACCGCAACATCGCGCTCTCACCGGAGCTCGAAGAAGCAGCGCAGAAGGTGCAGGAAGAGGTCTCCGCAGCCCAGGAAGCCGAGGAGCGCGAGCTTGAGCTCATGCGGCAGGAAGGCGAGGCTGAGGAACTGGCTGCCGAATAAGGTATCCATCCTGCTCTCAGCAGTTTGCTGGCATCTCATCAGGCGGGGCTCTGTGCCCCGCCTTTTCTTTTGCTTCATTTGGGCGGGTAAACTTCCGGGGTCTCAAGGCGTCTATTCAGTCACGCGCCTGAACCGCAGGAGAGAATGCATTCGGGTCTGGTTGTAGCCTATTGATTGACACAGTGAGGAATTATTTGTGCCCAGACCACGCGCGAGGATGATCGCACGCAAGCCGGCCGGCGGGGAGAGACACTTCGGGTGAGTTTTCAGTCGCGACTCTCCAACTCCCGATTCTTCAGCTCCCGGTTCTCCAGACCAGTGGTACTGCTGCTACTTTCGCTGCTCATGATCGCCGTGCAGGGATACCACTTCGGCGTGGACGATGCCGCCATCTATCTGCCTGCCGTGGAGCGCATCGTCACGCCTGGACTCTTCCCCTACGGCGCCGATTTCTTCCTCTGTCACAGCCGCGTCTCTTTCTTCTCCAATGCTGTGGGCGGCATGGTGCGCTGGCTCCACGTGCCGCTGCCCTGGGCCGTCCTTATCTTCCATGTGCTCGGCATCTATCTGCTGCTGTTGGCCGGCGACTGGCTCGCCCGCCTTTGCTTCACGCGGTCGCGAGCGCAGTGGTCCGCCATCCTCACGCTTGCCTCTGTCCTTACCATTCCGGTCGCGGGGACAGCGCTGCCGATCATGGATCCCTATCTCACGGCGCGCTCGCTCTCCACGCCACTGACCCTGCTGGCGCTCACCGCGATTCTCGCCAGCCGTCCGGTTCCTGCAGCCGTCCTGTTGGGCATCACGGCTCTTCTGCATCCGCAGATGGCGATCTATGGCGTCGCGCTCGTAGTGCTGTTGTCGCTTCCGCGCTTGGCGCCGCGCCAATTGCGCGCGGAGGAGGCGCTGGCTTCCTCCGTCGGTCTCTTCCAGCGCCTGCCCGACGGCTTTCATCTCGGAGCCGCGCAGGAGCCGTATCGCGAGACGCTTTACTCCCGCACCTTCTTCTTCGCCTGGGCATGGACGTGGTACGAGTGGCTCGGCGCTCTGCTGCCTCTGGTCATTCTCTTCGCCATCTCGCGTATCCGGTTCGCAGCTCTCACTCCCGTTGCGGCCCGGCTCTGCCGCGCTTTGCTGGTGCTGGGCGCAGTCTCCATCGCGGCGTTTCTTCTCTTCAGCTCCAGCCCGTACTTTGACGATTTCGTGCGCCTGCAGCCGATGCGATCCTTCCAACTCATCTACATCGTGATGTTCGTGCTGCTCGGCGGCCTCGTCGGCGAGTATCTGCTGCAGGACAAAACATGGCGATGGCTGGCCCTCTTTATTCCCATTTGCGCAGCGATGTACGCAGTCGATCGCAGCCTGTATCCCACCAGTCAGCATCTGGAACTGCCTGGCCGCGCCGTGACCAACCCGTGGCTGCAGGCATTTGATTGGGCGCGGGACAACACGCCGCAGGATGCTGTCTTCGCGTTGCCCCCGCGATACCTGCAGATCCCCGGTGAGGATCTGCACGGCTTCCGCGCAGTTGCGGAGCGCAGCATGATTGCCGACTGGGTCAAAGACAGTGGCGTTGCGTCCATCTTTCCCCAGATGGCGCCCGAGTGGAAGCGCGAGCAGGAGCTCACCCGTGGCTGGAATCACTACACTGCCGCGGATTTTCTTGCGCTATCGACGCGCAGTCCCGTCAGCTGGGTGATGGTCGAGCCGCGGCAATCCGATGGCCTCGAGTGTCCTTTTCAGAATGCCGCGGTGTCGGTTTGCAAACTCGAGCCCCAGGCCTATACACAGGCCAATACCCAGACAAATGCCCAAAGCAAGACGCCGGCCGATATGCCGACCAATATTTGGTAACCGTCGCGAACTTCACGCATCATAGTAGGACCATCTCAGCGGAATCTCATTCCGCAGCTATCCAGTGAAAGGAGGCAGCATGCAGCATCGGCAGCAATGGTTCCACGCAGTTCAGGCAATCAAGAGGATGGCTGTGCTGTGTGCGGTCCTCCCTCTCGCAGCTCATACCGCACTCGCACAGGGACGCGTGATCTATCCCGATCCGGCCGTGGCCAAGACCGAGATCCATGATGCGCTCCAGCGTGCCAGGACACAGCACAAGCGCGTCATCCTCGACTTCGGCGGCAATTGGTGCGGCGACTGCCAGGTCCTTGATATCTACCTTCACGATCCCGCGAACAAGTCATTGTTGGAAGAGAACTTCGAAATCGTGGACGTGAATATCGGACGTTACGATGCCAACACGGACATCGCCGAGCGCTACGGCATCCCGCTCCAGAAGGGCGTCCCGGCTCTGGTGATCTTGTCACCCGATGGCAAGGTCCTGCTGGCGCAGACCCATGGCGAATTTGAAAGCATGCGCCATCTCCAATCGAGCGACCTGACAAAGTTCCTCAACGACTGGAAGCCCAAGCGCACAGGTGCACGAGGGAGATAGAAAAGCAGGGAAAAGGGAAATAGGGAATAGGGGCTAATCAGGAAGCGGGGACCGGGGAAGCGATACATCTTTTTCCTGCTCCCTATTCCCTTTCTCCCTGTCTTTACTCCAGCACCGTGAAGCTGCCCGCTTTATCCGCCAGCGAACTGCCCCCCACGAACACATCGAAGGTTCCCGGCTCGACCACCCGCTTCACCTCTGCGTTGTAAAACGCCAGGTCGTCATAGTGGAGCTTGAAGTCGATGTGCTGCGTCTGGCCGGGTTGCAGCAGGATGCGTTGAAATCCCTTCAGCTCCCGCACCGGCTGCGATACGCTCGCCACCGTGTTGTGCAGGTAAAGCTGCGCCACTTCCGCTCCCGGCACCGTGGAGATATTCTTCACGTCCACGCCCACCGTGATCGTGCCGACGTCCCTGCTGCTGCCGCCGCTGTGATCGATCTTGATGTTGGTGTACGTGAACTGCGCATACGACATTCCCCAGCCGAAGGGATAGACCGGCGCGTTCGGCGAATCGATGTAGCGCGATAGATATTTGTCCGCCGGACCTGTCGGCGGATGCGTCAGATCAGCCTCGCCCGCGGGCCGTCCCGTGGGCAATTGTGCGAGATACAGCGGCTCCTGCCCCACGCTGTAGGGAAACTCCACCGGCAGTCTGCCGGAAGGGCTCACATCGCCGGTCAGCACGGAGACCAGTGCGGGCCCCGCCTCGACGCCTGGAAACCACGCTTCGAGAATCGTCGGCACATGTGTCGCCGCCCATGGAATCGCCGTCGGCCTTCCGTCGAACAGCACCAGCACCACCGGCTTGCCCGCCGCCACCACCTGCTTCATCAGCTCTTCCTGGTTGCCGGGCAGTGTCAGGTGCACGCGGCTCGACGCCTCGCCCGTCATCGTGCTGCCCGCCTCACCCAGCGCCAGAATCACGAGATCGGCATTCTTCGCCGCCGTCACCGCCGCTGCGAACCCGCCGGTATCTGTACCCAGAATGTCCGTGCCCTTTACATAGGTGAGCTTTTTGCCGAGCTTGTCCGTCAGTGCGGCGCGCAGCGTGGTCGCGTAGCGGGCCTCGCCCTGCGCTCCCCAGGATCCGAGCATGTCTTCGGCGTCATCGGCCAGCGGACCGATCAGCGCGACCGATTTCAAATCGCTCGCCAAGGGCAGCAGCCGCCCCACACCCGGGATCGCCTCATTCTTCAGCAGCACAAAACTCTCTACCGCAGCCTTCCTCGCCAGCTCGCGCTTCTCCGGCGTGGGCGCATACGGCGGCAGGTTCTCGTCGGTATAGGGATGCTCAAAGAGTCCCATCGCGAACTTCACCCGCAGCACACGCCGCACCGCCTCATCCACCACCGGCATGGGCACTTTGCCGCTCCCCACCAGCCCGGCCAGGCGGGAGTGGTAGAGGTCGCTTTGCATATCCATATCCACGCCCGCGGTCAGCGCCTTCTCTGCGGCGGTTGCGCCATCGGCAGCGATGCCATGTTTCATCAACTCGCCGACCGCGCCGTAGTCGCTCACCACCATGCCGTCGAAGCCCCACTCCTTGCGCAGTATCTTCGTCAGGGTGAATGGATTCGCGCTCGCCGGCACTCCATTCAGCGCATTGAATGCCGACATCACCGTCGCCGCGCCTTCATCCACTGCGGCCTGGTAGGGCGGCAGATACACCTGACGCAACCGGATCTCCGACATGTCCGTGGTGTTGTAATCGCGTCCCGCCTCAGCCGCGCCGTACGCCGCAAAGTGCTTCACCGAGGCCGCCACCGAATCCGGCTTCGACAGGTCGCCCTGCTGATAACCGCGGATGTACGCACGCGCGATCGCGCTGCCCAGGAACGGGTCTTCGCCTGCGCTCTCGACGATGCGTCCCCAGCGCGCGTCCCGCGAGATGTCCACCATGGGCGAGAACACCCAGTTGATGCCGTCCTGCCGTGCCTCTGTGGCTGCCATACGGGAGGCCTGCTGCACAACCTCCGGATCGAAGCTGGCCGCCAGCGCCAGGGGTACCGGGAATGTCGTGCGGTGGCCGTGGATCACATCCAGCCCGAAGAGCAAGGGAATATGCAACCGCGACTGTTCCACTGCAATGTGCTGATAGTGGTTCGTCTCTTTCGCGCCAGTGACGTTGAACAGTGAGCCGATCTCGCCTTTGGTCAGCATCGAATCGAAATCGAGCTTCTCGCCTGTCGGTCCCGTGACGGTGCTGCCGCCGGTATATTGCGTCAGTTGGCCGATCTTTTCTTCCAGCGTCATCTGTCCAAGCAGCGCGTCGACCCGGCCATTCAGCTTCTTGTCCGCAAGCTGCGCACTCGCATGGGGCGTCGTCGGTGGCGGAGGCGCAGCGGCGGGCTTGTGTTTTCGCGACAGCCCGCCAAATGCCGGAGTGCATGAGAGCACAACCGCGAGAGTGGCGGATGCGAGGGAACGGTGAAGCGGATGGTTCAACAGGCAGTCTCCTGTAGTGGCGGCGGCGCCACCGTAATCCTAACAGTGCCCACGGCATCCGGTGGCTATAAGGCCTTGTCTCCACCGCGCGTCAGTAACCCGGCACCACGTTTGGATGTGGCTCCAAAAACTATTTGCAGACGGCGAATCGTACGCCTATGGCGTCACCCTTCCGCCAACCCCCACCGCAGCGTAAAGTGCTTTCTCCGGCAGGGCCGCAGCGGTACCCTGAATGCACGGAATGCTGCGTCCACTCCAGCAGTTGCGGCGAGCCACGCTGCACGCGCTCTCTCACGATGTGCTGACGCTCGCGCGGGCGACAGCATATTCGGCCATCCTCGGCCTGTTTCCGGCCCTGCTCGTGGTCACCACGGTGCTTGCGCTAGTTCCGCAGAGCGATACCCTGATGGGCGAGATCCGGACCGCGCTTGCCGACTTCCTCCCCGGCAATGCCGTCGATGCCATCCAGGACTACTTCAATGCGAAGCACGTCCGCTCCCTGCAGGCCGTCAGTTCCGCCACCCTGGTCACGCTCTTCGGCTGCATGGGCATGATGACCTCCTTCATGCAGGGCTTCCGCCGCGCCTTTGCCTCGCCCATCTTCGACGACACGCGCACCGAGTGGAACCCCACCCGGGAACGCGTGACCGCTCTGGTGCTGATTCCCAGTTGCCTCGTCCCCATGGCCCTGTCCACCGCGCTCGTCGCCTTCGGCCACCAGATTGAGGAGTGGGTCATCGATGTCGCCGCTCACAGCTTTCAGCCCTACGTGCTGTTCCTGTGGCGGATGTCGCGCTGGTCCATCGCCATCCTGTGCACTGCCGTCGTGCTTGCTGTCATCTATCGCTTCGGTACGCCCCGCCGGCAGAGCTGGCGTGATGTCGTGCCCGGCGCCGTCATGTCGGCCGTCGTCTGGTTCGTCACCACCCTGGTCTTCGGCTGGTACGTAACCCGCTTCGCTGACTACAGCATCATCTATGGATCGCTCGGCACCGCCGTCGCCACCCTGGTATGGCTCTACATCACCGCGCTCGCCGTCTTCCTCGGCGCGGAGTACAACGCGCAGGTGGAAGCCGACCACATCGCCGAGGCTGAGAGCGTTCCCTCAAAACAGCAGGAACTCATTCTTCCCTGAGGAGATCCAGGCCAACCGCACGTTGCGAGTAGAATGACAAGGTTAGCAACACCACATACAGCCCCCATGTCGTAAAAGGGCCGGAGTTTTCAACAGATGCTGCCTGTATCAGATGGATCGCCGTTCGCTGCTGTAGACAATCGACGTACCAAGATTGTCGCTACGCTGGGCCCAGCCTCGAGCAACGAGGTCACCTTCCGCCAGCTTGTACGCGCTGGTCTCGATGTCGCCCGGTTGAACTTTTCCCACGGCACTCATGAGCAGAAGCTCGACCTCATCAAGATGGTCCGGCAGGTCGCCAAGGAAGAGAACAAGCCGCTCTGCATTCTGGGTGATCTGCAAGGACCCAAAATCCGCACCGGCAAACTCGTCGACAAGACGCCGGTGCAGCTCACCACCGGGCAGTCGCTCACCATCACGCCGCGCGAAATCGCCGGAACCGCGACCCTTATCAGCACCACCTTCCCCACGCTGGCCGAGAACCTCACACCCGGTGCGCGCATCCTGCTCTCCGATGGCCTCATCGAGCTGCGCGTCACCGCCATCCGCGGCGACGACGTCGAATGTACGGTGATCAACGGCGGCACCCTCGGCGAAAACAAGGGCATCAATCTTCCCGGCATCTTTGTGAAGACGCCCTCCCTTACCGAGAAGGATGAGATCGACCTGAAATTCTGTATTGACAACGACGTCGACGCCATCGCCGTCTCCTTCGTCCGCACCGCGGAGGATGTGCGCTATACCCGCGATCGTGCGCGCTCCCACGGCGGCGACATCTGGATCATTGCCAAGCTCGAAAAGCCCCAGGCCATCGAGCACCTCGAAGGCATCCTGGAAATCGCCGACGGTGTCATGGTCGCCCGTGGTGATCTGGGTGTCGAGGTGCCGCCGGAAAAGGTTCCCGCGCTGCAAAAGCACGTCATCCGCCGCGCCGGCGAATACCGCAAACCCGTCATCACCGCTACCCAGATGCTCGAATCGATGATCGAGAACCCGCGCCCCACGCGTGCTGAGGCCTCCGACGTAGCCAATGCCGTCTACGACGGCACCGACGCCGTCATGCTCTCCGCCGAATCGGCAGCAGGAAAATATCCCGTCGAAGCGGTCAAGATGATGGATCGCATCGTGGTCGAGAGCGAAGCCGTGATCCTCGCCGATCCGGCCACGTACCGCAAGAGCTCTGCGCACGTGCGGCTCTCCATTTCGGAAACCATCTGCGAGTCGATGGCGCATGCCGCGGAAGATCTCGACATCTCCGCCATCGCCGTCTTCACCGAGACCGGCACCACCGCTCGCCAGCTCTCGAAGTGGCGTCCCAAGCCCCCCATCTTCGCGCTCTCCAGCGTGCCCAAGGTCATCCGCCGCATGAATCTTCTCTGGGGCGTACACCCCATCGGCTGCGCCAAAATGTCCACCACGGAATCCATGGTGGAAGAGGCGGAAGACATTCTCACCGCGCACGGCTACATGAAGCCGCAGGAGATATTAGGCATCGTCGCCGGCACCCGCACCCTCACCGGTTCCACCAACTTCCTGCGCCTCCACGTACTCGGCGACCGAGCCCCCGGCCATCACGACGAAAGCAGCGCCCACGAGCTGACCACGGCCTAACTCTCCCTGAATCTGAATCCCGAACGGCAGGGCAATTGAGCTCTGCCGTTCGTATTTGGTTCTCGTTGCATAACGGCATCGCCTGGCCGGCATAGCCGCCGAGAAATAATAATGTCTGCTGTTCGTCACACGGAGCATAATGCCTGCACGTCGCGGAGGCATTTCAGAGTGGGGAATCGAACTCGGCTCGCTGGATTCATAACTCTCTTGCTGTGCACTGCCGGTTTCGCCGCAGCACCTCGATCGCTCCGCGCTGCTCCCGGTGCGCCTCTCCAGATGAACGATCCGCAACAAGGTTCGGGATTCTTCGGCGCATGGTGCCCGCAGGGCGATCCCAACAAGCATGCCTCTATCTCCGGTAACGGAGTCTTCCTCAATCTCACCAACGAGAATGGCGATACCTCCATCGGCAATCTGCAAGGCTCCAACCAGATTCAGGCGCCGCAGTGGCAATTCGTCACCGGCACACTGAACAACGATGGCAGCCAGATCAATTGGTCCAACGGAACGTACTGGGCGCGCTGCGAGAACGACGATGGTGGCGGCGGTGGCATACGCTGGCCCAACCTGACGGGCACATGGTTTGCGAATGGAGATCGTTCCCGCTCCTGTTCCATTCGTCAGCGACATGGCAGACTCAGTCTGCAAAACGAGTCCGGGCAGGGTGCCAACGGTAATTTCAACGACAGCCGTCATATCTCGACGAACTGGGCCGGTACAGCCATTCAGGGAAGGATCAGGCAGCACGGCAATCGCATTGATTGGGACAACGGCACATACTGGATTCGATCCAGACTCTACTGAGAGAGCCGCTCGCGCAACGAATCGCGAAAGCGGCGGTTTTCGAATGCGCTACATAGACCGCGAAGAAGTCACCCACCGCCTCACTTACGAGGTCTGCATCCCACTCGTCCGCGACGCGATGATCGCCTTCTCCAGCGGCGAAACCAAACAACTGCTCCGCTCCATCATCCCGCTCGCCGACGGACACCTCTTCGGCATCATGCCCGGCGCACTCGGCGCGAACAAACCCTTCGGCGCCAAACTGATCAGCATCTTTCCCGAGAACGCGGCGCAGGGCCGCCAATCGCACCAGGGCCTCATCGTCCTCTTCGAGCCGGACACCGGCACGCCGGTCTGCATCGTCCACGCCGGCGAAGTCACCGCCATCCGCACTGCCGCCGCCAGCGCCGTCGCTACCGACGCCCTGGCACTTTCAGACGCGAAGCATCTCGCCATCCTCGGCACCGGCGAGCAGGCCGCAACGCACGCGCGCGCCATTGCAAAAGTCCGTGCGCTCAAATCCATCACCGTCTGGGGACGCTCTTCCGAGCGCGCCCACGCTTTCGCAGAAAAGATGCGCGCCGAACTCAGTCTGCCTATCACCGCCGTCGCCACAGCGCAGCAGGCCATCGCAGATGCGGATATCGTCTGCACCGTCACCTCCGCGTCCGAGCCCATCCTCAAAGGCGAGTGGGTCAAGCCCGGCACGCATATCAACGCAGTCGGCTCCAGCCACGCCGTCCCCGCCGAGATCGACAACGCACTCGTCGCCCGCGCCCGCTTCTTCGTCGACAGCCGCGAGGGCGTCCTCCAGCAAGGCGGGGAATTTCTGCGCGCCAGGCAAGCCGGCCTCATCGACGACAACCACATCCGCGCCGAAATCGGCCAGAAGTGTTAGCCGGCACAGCCGAAGGCCGCACGTCGCCCGACGAGATCACCATCTACAAGTCGCTAGGCCACATCGTCCAGGACCTCGCCAGCGCCTGGTGGCTCTACTCGCAGCCTGAATCTTCCTGAACCGAAACTCTGTTGATTTGCCTGCCCTTGTCTGTAGTTGTCTGCAGTCGTCTGCCGTGGTCTTCTAAGACCCATGGGCCGCATCCGCGTACTCACCGACCAGGTCGCCAACCAGATCGCCGCCGGCGAAGTGGTGGACCGCCCTGCGTCCGTAGTCAAGGAGCTGCTCGAAAACGCGCTCGATGCCGGCGCCACCCGCATCCGCATCGAGGTCGAAGGCGGCGGCCGCAAGCTCATCCGCATCGCAGACAACGGCTGCGGCATGATGCGCGACGACGCATTGCTCGCCTTTGAGCGCCACGCCACCTCCAAGCTCCGCACCTCGGACGATCTGCTCGCCATCGCGACCCTCGGCTTTCGCGGCGAGGCGCTGCCCTCCATTGCATCCATCTCTCGCCTCGAAATAGAAACCCGCGCCGCCGAAGAACCCGCCGGCACCCGCATCGAAATCGTCGGCGGCCGCATGCACCGTGTCGAAGATGCCGGCCTGCCCCCCGGCACCACCATCGCGGTCCGCGACCTCTTCTTCAACACCCCCGCCCGTCGGAAATTTCTCAAGTCCGAAACCACCGAACTCTCTCACGTAACCGCGCTCGTGACCCATTACGCGCTCGCGCATCCCGACAAGCACTTTGAGCTGCACTCCGCCACCCACGCGCTGCTGCAGGCGCCGCCCGTCGCTGAGCCAGCCGACCGCATCTTTCAAATCTTCGGCAAGGAAACTCTCGATCACCTGCTGCCCATCGCCGCCGAAGTCGATCTCGAGCGCGTCGGCCTGCCCGCGCCGCCGCCGTGGAAGCAGGACGAAGAGTACGAGCCGCCTGTCCCCGGCCATCTTCGCCTTAGCGGCTTCACTTCGAAACCCGAACTCGAGAAGCTCAACCGCAACTCCATCTACTCCTTCGTCAATCGCCGCCTCGTGCGCGATCGCCTGCTGCTGCACGCGGTCTCGGACGCCTACCGCAACATCCTCCCGCCTACATCCTTTCCCGTCGTCCTGCTCTTCCTGGAGCTGCCGCCGGAAGAAGTCGATGTGAACGTCCACCCCGCCAAGACGGAAGTCCGCTTCCGCCAGCCCAGCTTTGTGCACGACTTCGTGCGCGACACCCTTCGCAACAAACTGATCCAGGCGCGCCCCGCCATGGGCTTCCTTGCCGCGCTCGAAACCCATGCCGTCGCTTCGCCTTCGCTGCTGCCCAGCATCTCTACATTGCCCGGCGAGCCGGAGTCCGCGCCCTTCACCGGCAGCGCCGATTCCTTCACACTCGAGCCGCTGCGAGTCGTGCCCGCAACCCAGCGACTCGACTTCACCGCCGCCGCAAACGGCGCGCTGATGGCAGCCCAAGAAGGCGCTGCACTCGCCGTGCTGAACGCGGAGCTTGCGCCGGCAGAATCCGCAGAATCCATTGCTCAGGTCGCCGCGTCCGCTGGCATCGCCGCAGAAAACGGCGATGCGCTCGCCACCCTCCACGCCCTCGCCTCGCTCAAACCCATCGGTCAGCTTCGCGAGTCCTTTATCCTCGCCACCAACGAAGAAGGTCTCTGGATCGTCGATCAGCACGTTGCGCACGAGCGTGTCCTCTTCGAAAAAATCCTGCGCGAGCGCGAAGTCGAGCGCGTTCAGCGTCAGCGTCTGCTCATGCCGCTGCTCATCGACCTCACCCCCGCCCAAATGGTCGCCTTCGCGCAGATCGCCGCCGAGCTCGAACGCAACGGCTTCGAAGTCGAGCCCTTCGGCCCGCGCACCCTCGCCATCAAGGCCGCGCCCGTCGGTCTGGAAGGCCGCGAGTTGGAGCGCATGCTGATCGAAGTGCTCGAACAGAGCGATCGCCTGGACCAGCGCGAGAACCTCGCCTCCGCCCGCGCTCGCATCGCGGCCTCCATCGCCTGCCATTCCGCCATCAAGATCAACATGCCGCTCGACCCCGAGCGCATGGCCTGGCTGCTCCGCGAACTGGGCAAAACCGAGCTGCCCACCAGCTGCCCGCACGGCCGTCCCATCGCACTACGTTATTCTTGGAAGGACATCGAGCGCGCGTTTCACCGCATCTAGCGTCCGCAAAGGGTTGTCATCCCGACCGGAGCGAAGCGTAGTGGAGGGATCTGCTGTTGTTCATGCGCCTGCGCCAATTTCAGAACGAAAGCGATAAAGCGCCCGCGCCACTCGCAGATCGGAAATCATGAATCAGAATCAACTGCAACAGGCGCGGCTCGCACGCTGGCGTCAGGACGGCAATGCGCTACTCACGCTGGACGATGCGGAGCGCTGGCTTGCCGACACGCCGCTGTGCCTCTACCTGCCAAGGCAACAGCATCTCCCCGTACCTGCACCCACCTTCGTTGAAGCGATTGCCGGCCGGCCCGATGCCACTCCCGGACCGGAAGCCATCGCGGCCGCGGCACAGATGCTCGCGCGCCTGGTCGCCTCAGGCGCCGTAATCGCCCTCAACTTGCTCGGCGGCGGCCCCGGCTTTGTCGGTGAGCAACCCGACTTTCTCGCCACCCCGGAGGCGCTGCCCTATCTCTACGCGCTGCAGCCGGAGCGCAATCCAAAGCGCGAGCCGACGACCGTAGGCGGCGCGCGCGTCTCGCCGCTTGCCGCCGAGGCTTACAAAATCCTCGAGCGCGAAGGCGCGCTCACCACAATCGAATTGCGCTCCCGCCTCGGTCGCGAAGTTACCGAAGCCGCCGTGCTGCGCTCGCTGGCGGAGCTCTGGCACACCATGCGTGTCGTGCCCGTGCCTTCCGAGTCAGGCGAAGGCGCACACTGGGAGCTGCTCAGCGCCCGCCACCGCCGCGAGCTCAACATCGGCAGCACGCAGTCGCAGACCACCGCGCTCTCCATCCTCGCGTCGTTCTACCTGCAGTCCGCTGTTGCAGCGAGCGAGGAAGAAATCGAAATCTTTCTCTCGCCGGTTGCCGCCCGCTCGCGCATCCGCGACGTCGTGCATGGCCTCTCCACCACGCGCCAGCTCGCCTCCTTCCCGCTCAATGGCGAAGGACAGCTCCACGTCGAGGGCTCGCTGCCCGAGCTGCCGGAAGAGGAGACTATCGTTCTCGCCGCTGGCGCCATCGCCGGAGAGGATGCCGGACTGGAGCAGAACGAGCCGGATCTCACGGAAGCTGCGGCAAACGCGCCATCGAGGACACACGATAGGTCGAGTGCGCCGCGCCGTTCTCCCCGCCCCGCTTTCGGAGAGCGTGCCCGCGGCAGCTTTGCCGCACGCGACCGCCGCGCTCCCTCGCAGGCCCGCCCACCGCGTCGCGAAGGCGGCTTCCGCCGGCCACAACGCAGCGATTTCAATAAATCCGGTCCCGGCACCTTCCGCAAGACCTTCCGTAGTCCGGAAGGTAGCGAGGGAGCTGGCGCAGAAGGCACCAGCCGGCCATCCCGTCCAAATTTTGAGCGCCGCGCCCGCCCCAGCTTTGGGGGTTCCGCTCGTCCTTCTTCGCGCCCAGATCGTCCCTCGGGTGGAGATCGCCCTGCGCGCTTCGATCGTGGCGGCACAGGAGCGCCCCGCAGCGGCGGAGGTTTCGGCCGAGCCAGCGGCAGTCCCGGCAAGCCCGGCGGCGGCGGTTTTCAAAACCGCAGAAGCTTTGGCAAAGATCGTCCACCGCGTCCCGCCGGCGGCGGCTTCCGGCCTCAAAAATCGTTTCCCGGCAAGCCATTTTCGGATCGTCCACCTCGTTCCGGCGAAGAGGCCGAGCGTCCGCGTTTCCGCCCCGCAACGGGCGCGGGCTCACCGCGATTCGGCTCATCGCGGCCTGGCTCATCGCGACCGGGGCAAGGCCGTCCCGACCGTCCCTTCCGCAAGCCCGAAGGCGATCGTCCCGCCGGCGGACCACGCCGCTTTGAGGGTCGTCCAGCGGCAGGTCGTCCAGGCGGACCAGGTCGTGCAGGAGGTTTCAGCCGCCCGCCACGTCGCGACAGTGAGTCGCGCCCGTTTGGGGCCGGTGCATCGCGCCGGCCATCCAGCGGCGGCGAATCACGACCGCAGGGCGATCGCCCCTTCAAGCGCCCCTATTCTGCGGGCGGTGATCGTCCGCCCCGGCGCGGACCAGCAGGCAGCTACGGAAAGCCCGCCGGCGACCGTGGCCCGCGCAAGTTCCCACCGCGGCCACGGCCTGACGCGGGCACCTCTGAGAGACCAGAGGCCGGCAAGCGAGAAGCGCGACCCTTCCGCCCCGCAGGCGAGCGTCCCGGTCGTCCCGGCGGCTTCAGCAAGCCCGCAGGCCGGGCGGGCGGCGGGAAGCCAGCCTTCGGCAAACGCACCTTCGGCAAACCCAGCTTCGGCAAACCGGGCGGCTATCGCAAACCATCAGGCGAACGGCCTGAAGGTGATCGCCCCGCGCGCCCCCGCGCGGATCGCCCGGATCGCCCCCGCCCCGATCGGCCCCGCGCCGATCGCCCGGACCGTCCGCGCGCCGAGGGTGCAGAACGCCCGCGCGCGCCGCGCCCGGCATTCGGTTCCGGTCCACGCAAACCCGGTGGCTTCCGCAAACCCGGCGCCCCCGGGAAATCCTTCGGCGACTCGCGCCCCGGAGGCGCAAGCTCCCGTCCCGGAGGCGCAGGCTCCCGTGGACCTCGTCCCACAGGAGCGCGCCGCGGCAGTCCCGCAGGAGGTGGAAAGAATCGCACCTCCACCACGACAAGTTCCGGTCAGCCGCGGCGTCCCGGCGGCTTTGGCAAAGCGCGCCCCGGAGCCTCGGGCCGCCCGCCCGCCAAAGGTGGCTTCAAGCCTGGTGCGAAACGCCCCGGCGGCTCCGGTCCGCCCAAGCGCAAACCGCGCAGCGAAGGAGACGAAGGCTAGATGGCCGCAAGTAAGCCGAGCGCAAGCAAGCCGCTCATCGTGGCCCCCTTGATTGTCGCTATAGACGGTCCCGCCGGTGCAGGGAAGAGCACCGTCGCCCGCGCGTTGGCCCAGCACTTCGGCCTGCTCAATATCGAAAGCGGCGCGATGTACCGCGCCTTCGCCCTCAAGGCGCTTGCCGCAGGAGTCGCAACCAGCGACACCGCCGCTCTCGAAGCCCTCGCCCATACGACCCATGTACGCCTCGAACCGGGCGATGGAGGCAACCGCGTTCTGCTCGATGGCGCCGATGTCACCGGCCAGCTCCGCACGCCGCAGATCACCGCCGCTGCCTCCGAGGTCAGCGTCCACCCGCCCATCCGCCGCTGGCTGGTCGGCCTGCAGCAGGCGCTCGGCGCGCAGAGCAACGTGGTGATGGAAGGCCGCGATATCGGCACCGTCGTCTTCCCGCACGCGCCGGTCAAAATCTTCCTCGATGCCTCACCCGAAAAACGCGGCGAGCGCCGCTACGAGCAGAACCGCGGCGACAGCCCCAATGACAAGCCCGACGAGCAGACCAGCGGTGACCAGACCACCGGCACTGCAGTCGCAACACAACTGCCCGCCACCGTGCTCGAAGAGATTCGCGAGCGCGATCGGCGCGACCGCACCCGCGCCGACTCACCCCTGCGCCCCGCACCCGACGCGACCATCATCGACTCCACAGACCTCACGCTCGATCAGGTGATCGCGCGCGCATCCGCGCTGGTCGAAGAATATTTGCTAGCTTCTAGCTTCTAGCTTCTAGCTTCTAGCTTCTAGCTTCTAGCTTGTGCCGATGCAGGACTTGCCGTTAACGTGTGGCAAGATCTGCGCCACTGTTGCGGATTGCATTACAAAAACAGCTAGGGGCTAGAAGCTAGAGGCTTCTTACGTGAGTGCTGGCGCATTCGGGACTTTAGCCGTCCACGCTCTCCACTTGGCAACATTCAATCCCATCGTAGCCAGCCAAAGGCTGCTCAGTCCTTCCCCGGGTAAACAAGGAAAGAGAATGTAGGGATACAAACGGGCATCCAGCGAGGGCGCCAGGAAGCTCAGAAAGCCGTGCGTAAAGTAGCAGAGTCCAGAGAGCGCCAACATCGCTCCAAGCACACGCGGGAAGAAGCCCGAACGGAATAACAGAAACCCGGTCGCAAGTTCATCGACGCCGTAAAAGACCCACGACAGCAAAAGACCTGCCTGCTGCAACTGCGCGGAGAGGTTCGCCAGGGCGTGCATCTGTTCGGGACTGAATGCGCCCAGCGCGCTGCCTTCGATCGCCAGCTTCAACGGCACGTATGCGCTGAGCAAGTCGACAGCTTCGACGGTGATTCCGACGAATCCGCAGAACAGCGCAATGGCGGCGATAATTCCATTCACCCGCCGGAACAGGATGAACGCGATAATCTCGCCGGGGATGTTGATCAGCAGCTCGAAAAGATGCGCCGAGAATCCCAACCGAAAGAGTGTCTCGTGCGCCGAAATATTGTGGAGTGTCGCCGAGGCGTTGCCCGCCACAATCAGCTTGCTTTGGACATAGCCGATATCGAAGGCACCAGTCACAATCCCGACCAGGCCCAGGATGCCGGCTGTCCTCGCCAGAAAAAGAGGGGAAAATTCTTCCGATTCGGAGTTCCACATCATGCAGACCCCTACCCTCGAGCTATTTCACTCAACCTTTTTTCAGGTTCATGCAGGATAAATCCTGACCGTAACTACTGCTGCAGAGTCTGCGGAGCCGGCGCATTCCTCGGCACATGCAAATGCGGCGTGCGCGGTGGCTTGGGCGGCTGAGGCCCATTGCCCGGCACTTCGGGTGGTTCAGGAGCCTCGGGCGCTTCCGGCGCCTCTGGAGCTTCCGCATTCGCCTCCGCCCGCTTTACCTCGACATCTCCATGCTCCGCCACCAGCGTCACTTGCGTTGCATTGCTACCCTTGCCGGTATCGCCGACCAGTGAGTGATCGCTGCGCTCCACCTTGCCCGAGTACGTCAGATCGCTCGTCACGCTGCCATCGTGTGCGCTCGCGTCCACATGGAAGAGATGATCGGCAGGCAGCCCCAACTTGATCGCGCCATTGCGATTGCGCAGATTGATCGCGCCCTCGCCGCCGGTCAGATTTACGTTGATGTCTCCGTCCGATGTCTCCAAATCGAGCGGGCCGGCAATGCGCGACAGCGTAATGTTCTTCGAGCGCGTTGTCGCCTGCACGTGCCCCTTCGCGTTCTCCAGCGTCAGATCGCTATCGTCCAGAGACAGATCGCCATCCAGACGATCCACTTCAAACGTCGTGCGGCTGGAGTGGAAGCTCACCGGCGCGGCCAGCTTGGCCACGTTCACATCGCCCAGGAAGTCGCCGTCCAGCGTCACCCTGCCGGCAACGTCAGAGATGTTCGCGTCCTCCGTGCGCCCGCTTATCGCAAGCGTGCTCGTGAGCGCATGCGCGGAGAAGTCGCCGCCCGACATGTGAGCCGTGCATGCGCCGCCAATCTTGTTCAGCGTCACGTTGCCGTGCCCCGCATCCACCCCGATGGTGCCGTTCAATCCATTCACCGCGACGTTGCCGCGTCCCGCCTTCATCGAAATACTGGTGTTCGCCGGCACCTGCACCGTCAGGTCCACGCTGCCCCGGTCCAGGTTGGCCGATTTCAGTGTGGCTTCGTTTCCGTTCACCTGCAGCTCCGGTCGCAGCTTGCTCAGTTGCTTGTCCGCGTCCTTGTCGCTGGAGGTGTACACGGTCTGGTGCGCGCTCACATGGATGCGATCATCCGTCGATGGTGAAATCGAGACATCGCCATGCGGGTTGTCGATCACCAGCCGGCCGTTCGCGCCGAAGGCCTGATCGAACTGTCGGTCCGAATCGTGCTCCTGCCCGAACAGGTGCATGCGCCAGTTGTTGTCGTCTTCATCGGGAAAGTGCCAGCCAAACGGGCTGTTCATCGCGTGCTTGCCCACCACGCCCAGCACTCCCAGCAGAACGATGAGAAAGACCAGTCCACCCACGCTCGTGCGCCTGCCGTAGGGATCGCCCTGCTGCAGCCACCACTCTCCCAGAAGCGCCAGGCCGAGGCCGATCAGCAGCAGCGGCCACCAGCGCACATACCACTCCCAGAAGTCGTAGCCGCTGATGGTGCCGGCCTGGATCAGCAGCGCCACCACGCCGATAACGATCAGCACAATCGGGCGCACAACCGAGGGCCGCCGCAGGCCGCGATAGTACGCACGCTGCGCGCGCCACTGATCCTTCGCGGCGCGGCGCTGCGCCTTCCACTGCCAGCGCGGATCAGGACTGCCCGGCCCCGAGGGCCCGGAAGTGAATGGCGGAGGTGCGGCAGCCATCAGCGGCCCCCTTCTGTGCGTTCCATATCGCTGGGGGGCGCGGGTACAATCCCGGTGCCCGGCGCGGCAGGAGGCGTCTGCCATCCCGTCGGCGCAGGCTGCGGAGGATAGCCGGCACCCGTGTACGGCGGATACTGTGGCGGCATCTGCGATGGATCAGGCGCGCTGAAGGCGGCGCGCTCCGCCAGCGCCAGCACCCCGGCCAGCACCAGGTAGAGCGGCCAGCTCTGGCCGAAGCTCAGGATGTGCCACTCATGCAGCAGCGCCGTCACGCCAAACATCAGCAGGAACGCCGGCCCCCGCAAGCGGCGGATCATCAGCCAGCGGTTCATCGCGTGCCTCCCGCCGGGTCCGTAGTGGTCGATGGGGGCGTCGATTGCGTGGGCGTCGTATACGTGTGGCCCTGGCTGTGGATCGAGCCAGGATCAGGCGGCAGAACCGGCGGATGCGTACGCCGGAAGATGATCCAGATACCAAGCCCGATGATCAGCAGTGGCCATCCATGCGCAATCCAGTCATGATGCAGCAGCCCGAGCGAGCCGAAGAGAAACAGGATTCCGAGGCCGATCAGAATGATCGCCGCCACTGGAATATCGCGCACATCACGGCCGCCATACCCCGGGGCAAACGGGGGCGCCGGAGGATAAGGCGGCCCCGGAACATAGCCGTATCCCGGCTGACCTGCACCCGGCTGACCCGGAGCGGCGCCACTTCTTTGGCGAATATCGTTCTCCAGCCACTCCGCGTAGCCTGGCTGGCCCGGCGCCGGAGGGTATCCCGCGCCGCCACCAGCAGGAACAAATCCTGAATAGGGCCCCGGCTGCGGCTGTCCGGCCCATCCTGCTCCGGCCTGTCCTGGTCCGCTTACTGGCTGCCAACCCGCCCCGCCCGCTGGCGGCACCGGAGGCACGGGCGGCATCGGCGGAACACCGGGCATCCCGGGATGCGGATGGATGCCCAGCCTCTGTGCAATGTCATTCAAGCCAAACGGATTCGGCAGAGGCATTCCATCGCGGCGGGCCATCGCCGTCTGGTAAGCGTCGAAGACCTGGTAGAACACCCAGGCAGCCACCAGAATCCCGAAGATTCCGGAATGATCGCTCAGGCTGGCCAGGACAGCGAAGATCACGACGTGCGCGATCGCCTTGGCATACTGCCCGTTGTACATGGCGCCCACGCCGGGGATGAAGCCCAACAGGGCGGCCAGCATAGGATGAGGCGTCCCCGTAAAGACCGGAGGGGCAGGTGCTCCCGCACCTGTGCCACGCAGGCGTTCCGCCAGGCATGCCTCGCAATAGATTGATCCCCCTACATTGCGCACACAGTCCTTGCATAGCGGCTTGCCGCAATATTGGCAAAAGGCAGACGAGGGGACATCAGGATGATAGGTGCAATTCATACCAGGCTCCTTTCTGACGGCTTATGGTGATTGCCTGGTCTTACGGGTAAAGGTCTTGCAAATAAAAATTGAGGAGAAGGAGAAAAGAAAACGGGACCCATCACACTTCTATGGTGAACCCTGACGGCTGAATGTGCACCGAGATGCACATCCAGGCGCGGGCTCCACGCGAATTTGTATTGCGAATGCTGCCGCTGTAATTTCGCCAGCACCGTGACCGGCGGCTCGTAGCTGCGCTGTCCCTGCTCCGCGGGCGTCGCACTTTCGCCCTTGCGTGCCGAGCCGCCCGGCTTGCCTGTAGATTTCTGCTGCTGCTTTGGCTGCGGTTGTTGCTGCTGCGGCTGTTGGCTTGCCGGCTGCGCTGCCGGAGCGTTGTTGTTGCTCCCGCGCATTTCGTTTACCCGCGACTCCAACTCATAGAAAACCCGCGCATTCATGTAGTACCGCGTGACGTGCCCGTACGTCGTGTAGAACTGATGGCTCACCGAAGTAGCCAGCGCCGACGGGCTCAGATCGCTCAGCTTTAACTGGTTCAGCCGCACTCCGGTCAGGTTCAGTGTCAGCGCGATCGAGAAGAATGCCATCGCCACCGTCATCAGGATGCGCGACTCCATCACATGCCGCTGCAGCAGCCCGACAGAGACACCGAGCCAGGGCTGATGCGGCAGCGCCACCGCTCCGCTTGCGGCCAGTTGCGGCGTGTCGGGAACTCCCGACGTCCCCACCAGAATTTTCTCTAGGAGCCCTTCCGGCGCTTCCGGCGTCTCGCGTAGAAATCGCAGCCATTCCGAGCCGCGCTTCGCCTCCTCCAGCAGCTCACCGCAGCCGGCGGCGCAGCTCTTGCTGTGCGCATAAAAGGCTTCCGCATCGCGTGCGTCCAACGTGCCATCCAGCGCGTCCGTCAGCATCGCCTCCCAGGCTTCGCAGCTCAGGTTGCGGGGTCCTTTCTCCGGATTGTGATTCGTTGCCACGGCTACATCACCTGCTTCTTATTACGTCCCAGCAGCCGGGCCAGTTCTGCGCGTCCCCGGCTGATGCGGCTCTTTACGGTCCCCTCCGGCACTCGCAGCACCAGAGCGATCTCCTTGTAATCCATATCCTCTAAATCGCGGAGGATAACAGCCTCGCGCAGCTCCGGCGAAACTTTTGCCAGCGCCACCTGCACCATCTTTTCCAATTCCCGCGCCACCGTGTGGTCATGCGGCGAGCGGCGCGCATCCTGCAGCAGATCGGCGCCCGAGCGTGTATCTTCGGATGCGTCCCAACCCGCGTCCAGCGAATCGGTCGAGCGCTCCATGCGGCTCCTGCGGAAGTGGTCCACCAGCAGGTTCCGCGTCAGCGTCGTAATCCAGGTGGTAAAGCTGCCCTTCTCGCTGTTGAAGCTGCGCAGGTTCCCGTACAGCTTCAGGAAGACTTCCTGGGTCAGGTCCTCGGCATCATGCGCCGACCCGGTAAAGCGATAACACATGCCATACACCCGGCGATGATGGCTCCGCACCAGCTCCGCCCAGGCCCCGCCGTCGCCGCGCACGCAGCGCTCTACCAGGGCGGTCCAGTCCACATCGGCGGGCGGCGCGGCAGGCACGGCCGCGGCGGCGCGCGCGGCCGTGTTCTCTCGCCTGATTGCGGGCTTGTCCCCGCGCGTCTCTCCGTCCCGACTCAATCCGCCGGCCGTCCTCTTGCCGTTCGAAGAATACCCGGTTACCAGCCGCGGAGCGGCCCCCGGCGTCCACAAACCGTTGGTTCGGGAAGGTGTTGTCCGCCCCCCCAGCATTCCCGGCCATGTCGCTGCGGCGCTCATGGGACGAAATACGGAGAAAAGAGGGAATTAGTTCCACGAATCTGCAGTGAAGCTAGCCCAGGCACGCCTCCGCAAAATCGATCGTTGGCATCATCGCTAAGCGCCCGGCATCGTGAGCACCAGGCGATAGCGAGCCTGGTTCGATCGCAGCTTGTGGAGCGCTTCATTGGCTTGTTCCAATGGCAGCGTCTCAACCGCCGTCTCGATCTTGTTGGCAGCCGCGAATTGGAGCATATCCGCGATACGTGCGGGAGAACCCACCACACTTGCCGTGAAGGAGTATTCGCCGAAGATCATCGGCAGAACGGGAAGCGTAACCGGTCCCGGTGAAGCCCCCAGCAGGCAGAATGTACCCTGGGGCCGAAGGGTAGTGAGCCATCTCCCCCAATCCAGCTCAGCCGTAGCCGTGGTCATCAGAAGGTCGAGCTTTCCAGACAACTTCTCAAGATCGCCGAATTCGACGAAGTGATGCGCGCCGAATCTCGCGGCCTCTTCACGTTTGCCCGGTGAGGTGGAGATTGCGTACACCTCGGCTCCCATCGCGCGCGCAAACTGCAACGCGAGATGGCCAAGACCTCCGATACCGATCACGCCCACGCGGGATCCCTGATGCACATATCGAACCATCGGCCGATAAACGGTAATCCCTGCGCAAAGCATGGGAGCAGCGGATGCTGAACTTAGCTCGTCTGGGATAGGCACGGCAAAATGCCCATCCGCGCGGAGGGAGGTTGCGAAGCCACCGTATCCCGCGAGGCATGTTGGCCGCGACTGTGCGCAGAGATTCTCCAACTCCTCCCGGCACCACTCACATTGCCCGCAACTCCCCCGTTGCCACCCCACACCAACTCTTTGTCCGGTCTGCAAATGTCGTACGCCATTGCCCACCGCAGTTACTGTGCCGATGATCTCGTGACCCGGAACCAGGGGATAGACAGAAACCCCTAGATCGTTGTCGATCAGATGAAGGTCCGTGTGGCAGATTCCGCAGTGCGTCACCCGGATGTCGACCTCGGATGAGCCAAGGGGTCCTGCCTCATAAGACCAGGGCTGGAGCGCCGCGCCTTGTTGAAGAGCGGCCAGACTCTGAACAGCTTGCGCCATCGGTTCCTCTTTCGCCGACGGAGGAGGAGCACCACGATATCACGCAGACTGTCCGCCATAGAATGACGATTTCTCGTACTCTTCTTTCGGCCGGTTCAGCCTCGCGCTCCCAATCCCAGCGGTTCTCCGAGAAACGCGTAGGCGATAAGAATGCCTGCAAGTCCAAGGGCAATGTACACGGAAGCAACAAATACCTCACGTGCCCATGGCAGTGCACTGCTACCCTCGCCCATTTCTGTCCAAAAAATGAAAGCGCCGATCGTGATTCCTGCGAGCAGAGCGATTATCCACCGCTGCCCGGCAGTCCGGAATCTGCCGCGTGCCGATCGTTTCTCCGTTCGCTCGCCGTCTGATGCGTACGGTACCAGCGCGTTCAGCAGAACTCGCATGAGCGCGAAAAGCAGAAGATCGGCCGCAACGACCGTAAGGAGATGAGTGGCGGTGCGGTTGATCAGCTGTTCCGGATAAGCTGCGAGGATCAGTACCGCCAAAAGAGTGACACTCGCGGGCACTACCCAGCGTCTCATGCCAAACCCTCCGAGCTCCTCCTGCGCAGCCCGGATGAGCAACTGCACGGCAGCAGTGATGATCACCAGAACGCTCAGGAGGGCAATAAGCTTGCCCCGCGACGCAGCGCCAATCCACATAGCAGGATGTCGTGCCATAGCAACAGCATCGGTCGCGACAGTGATGAAGACGGCGAGGACTACCGCCTCCTGCGAGCGAACGAGATACACCCGTTGCGCTCTGGAAGGGGCATCACGATAAGGCCGGAACGCACGAAAAAGCGAAAGCAGCGCGATCAGTATTCCAACAATGACGGCAAATGAGCCAACGGCATCATAGGGATCATCGCCAAAGGGGATTACATTGCGCAGCCCCGGATCATGCTTCGCGAACATGAACGACCAGTAGAAGAGGGCAGCGAGACCCAGGACGATCACCGCATTGCGCTTGAGGACCTTTGGCATAAGCTCAAGCTTTCCATCGTAGTACCACCAATCGCAGGGAGGGGAAGCAGACAACAGGAAACAACCGTGGGTTAGGCCAGGAGATCCTGATGTCTCGTTAGCTAATGATCAGGCGCCGGGATATTTCCGGTCAGGATGCGCGACTCGGACCGGAACTGGTGATAGTTATCAAACGTCACGTCGTTCAACAGGGGGGCATCCGGCGCTGAAGTGGATTCGCCGAACGGGCCCGGTACACCCATCGATCCAGTTTCAGCCATCGAGACACTCCTTACTGGGCAGGTGTAAGTCTTGGCGCCGATCGCTACCGGGCCATACTCCACCATGATGTCGCTTTGCAGAATGGGAGAGCTCAACGGCTGTTCCGCCTGTACAGTCACACGCAGAATCGTGCCGGTGGCCGGATCGATCGCCACCTCGCCGTGATATCCAGAGACCTGCGCCGCATCTCCCTGGTCACTGGAGAGACCGTGAGTCCCCACCGCATAATGCGATTGTTCCTTTGGCACGCGATAGCGGAACACCGCAAGTGTTCCGGCGCTTCCGCGCTCCCAACCACTCCAGGTAAACCCACCGCTGTGCACGGCGTCCACGAACGCGATCGAGAGGATGGGACCGAAGGTGCCACGGGTAATCAGGCCTTCGCCGTCCGGATGATAAGGATGATTTCCCCATTCGCGAGGATTGATAACCTCGCTCCCGTCGCGATAGGCGACAACTACCTTCGAGCTGCCCACTTGCCGCCAGGATGAGTTCCGAGACTCTGAACTCGTGCGCTTCCCGCTCTGCATGTCTTCGAAGCGAACGATGGTTCGTGTGGCATAAAAGTTTGGTAGCTTGGGTAGCGTCTTGGCAAGATACTGCACAGTCAAAGAAAGCATGCGCCGCTGTTCATCCAAATCAGGACGAGGTTGAGAAGATATATCGCCAGCGGCGGGACTCAGAAACACGGAAGCATCCGCCAACGCAAGCAGTGCTTGCCGGCTTTTCGTGCCAGGGGCGCTTTGCTCCAGCGACTTGAGTCTTGCAGAGCTCATTCTTTCTGTGAGCTCAAGGCGAGACAACTGCCGCGCGACCTCCGCATCCGGTTTGCCCTTGTCTTGTGCGAGGATGCGTTGCACGTCCTCCACCGTGGCGGGCACCGCGGTCTTGTTCTTTAGATCGGATTGGCTGACACTCTGCTGCGCTGAGCGCTCCGTCGACCACGGTGCCGCATTCGCCGGAGGAGGATTCAGCACACAGATACTTGACCCGCAACCGACCGCCAGGAGATAAATCACCCGGTTCCAGGTTCGGAAGATCACACGTTGTCCTCTGGGATAGCCGTTGTGAGATTTCTCCAGCCGCCGGCTTTACCGGAAAGCGCACATCCCCCATCCGATCGGCGATCCGCAAATACTCTGACGACTGAGAACCGGCAAAGGACCCTTGATTCGCAAAGGCGTCAATGCGGCACACTTATAAAATCCGAAGGCACCGGACTCTCATACAGCGAGCCGTCGCGCGTCACCACCGTCAGCCCGGACGGCGTGACATGGTAGTGCCGCTTGTCCTCTGCCGGGTCGTAGCCAATCACTGTTCCCTCCGGCAGATGCACGTCGCGGTCGATGATCGCCCGCTTGATGCGGCAGTGCCGCCCGATATCCACGTGCGTGAAGATGATGCTCGAGTCGATCTCGGCATATGAGTTCACGCGCACATCCTGCGACAGCACGCTGTTGCGCACCACCGCGCCGGAGACGATGCAGCCCTGCGACACAATCGAGTTCACCGCCATGCCCGTGCGCCCCGGCTCCCCGAAGACAAACTTCGCCGGCGGATACTGCCGCTGCCGGGTGCGCAGCGGCCAGTTGTGGTCGTATAAGTTGAAGATTGGCGACACCGACACCACATCCATGTTCGCGTCGTAATACGCGTCCAGTGTTCCTACATCCCGCCAGTAGAGTTCCTTCCGGTTCTCATCGACGAAGTTGTAAGCATGCATCTTGTACTTGCCCAGCAGCGACGGCAGGATGTTATGCCCGAAGTCATGCTTCGAGTTCGGGTCGTCCGCGTCCTTGATCAGCGAAGGCAGCAGCACGTCTGTGTTGAAGATGTAAATGCCCATCGAGGCATCCACCATGTCCGCGTTCCACGGCGAGCGCAGCTTGGTCTCCTTTGGCTTTTCGAGAAACCCCAGCACCTCGCCTGCCTTGCTTACGTCCACCACACCAAAGCGCGAGACCTCATCCGGCCGAATGGGCAGGGTCGCGAGCGTCACATCCGCGCCCACTTCCTTGTGGTGGTCCAGCATCAGCCCGTAATTCATCTTGTAGATGTGGTCGCCCGACAGGATGATCACGTACTTCGGCTGCTCCGAGCCGATCGAATAAATGTTCTGGTATACGGCGTCTGCCGTTCCCATGTACCAGTTCGCGCTCACCCGCTGCATCGGCGGCAGGATCTCCACGAACTCGCCCAGCTCCTGCGCCACGCTGCCGCTCCAGCCTTCGCGGATATGCCGGTTCAGAGACAGCGCCTTGTACTGCGTCAGGATGTACACCCGTCGCAGGTCGGAGTTGATGCAGTTTGACAGCGTGATATCGATAATCCGGTAGGTGCCGGCAAAAGGAACTGCGGGCTTGGCGCGATCGCGCGTCAGTGGGAAGAGTCGCTCACCCGCCCCCCCGGCGAGCAGCACTCCCAGCGTATCCTTCATCGTCATGGCGTCGCAGATCTCCCCTCAACCGGCCGGAAGGACATACACATCCAGAGCCGCCGGCTGTTCATGCAGCATCCAGTTGCCGTCTCTTCCGCCGCGCAAGCCAGCTTACAGCTAGCGAGGCAGAACCGGACAGCCGAACACGAGTGTCTGCTTTTTTAACGCTCCGTTATTCGTCCGAGGGACCTGAGGTCTCGGCGGGACCGTCCTCGTCGTCCATATCCTCGCCTTCGTCGCCTTCAACGGAGATGCGAAGTGAGCGGAGGAAGCTGACATCCTGTGCGGTGAAGGGTTCGCCTCCTTCAACAACCTCCGGCTTCGATGCATCGCCTTCCTCGCCCGGTTGTGTCTCAACCTCATTCAGCCCGATCGTCGCCTCCAGCATCAGGAGCACGTCGAAGCCCTGGCTGCGAATGTTCTGCACCACGCCCGCAATCTGTTCGGACTCGGAGACAGACTCGTGGATCGCCTCTCCCAACTGCTCGATCAGCTTGCGCACGCGTGCATTCATCCTTGCCTCCTCATCCCTATCGGGGGAACCGTCATCTCGGGACATCCCATCTCGGCCCACGGGTATCCCCCTACCTTACGTCTGATGACCCAACCCGGCAAACCGCATCAAGGAGAAGCCGGAAACTTTCGCGCATACAAACCAATTCACAATCCTCATCCCGCAAGCACGACCAGCAAAGCGGTACCAACTGACCGAGGCTAGAAGCTAGGAGCTAGAGGCAAGCAGCTATTCCCGATACACTTCCCCCATGGAGCCGAACCGCTTCGGACGCAAACTCGGCATCGGCGTCCGTGTCGCCTCGCGGATGGTCAAAGAGCGCGCCGCCCAGGCCAACAACGCAGCCGCATCCACTCCGCAAGCCGCCCCAGCGCCGCGTCCGGCCACACCACCCCCGCCTTCAGCTCCGAAAAAAAATCTCGTCGAGCCCGCGCGCCGCATCGGAGAAGGCAGCCGCCGCTTCGGCCAGGCCTTCTTCGGTCCGCTCAAGCACGTCAGCGGCACCCTCTGGCTCGAAATCACCGGACTCTTCTTCGCCCTCTTCGCGCTCTTCTTCGGCCAGAACGCCTGGAAGACCCGCTTGAGCGCCCTCCACGGCCCCGAGCACACGCACTTCCTCGTCTACGCCCTCGTCACCCTCGTCTTCCTCTACTTCTCCGCCAGCTCATTCCTGAAAGCAGCACGCCGCGGCCGCAGAGACATAGGAAGAAGAGCACAATGAGGACCGCGCCATGAAGTCCGGCAACAATGACAAAGCCGTGTCGAGCGCCAGCGAGCAAGCAGTGTCGAGCGCAAGCGAGCGCGCAGTGTCGAGCGCCAGCGAGCAAGCAGTGTAATGAGCGAAAGCGAGGCGCAGCGTCGAGCGCAAGCGAGCCCGCAGTGTGGACAAAAGAAGACCTCGCCGCAACCAACTTCGATCCAGAAAAAGACCTAAGCTACCCCGGCCAATATCCCTACACCCGCGGCATCCAGCCCACCATGTACCGCGGCCGCCTCTGGACCATGCGCCAGTACGCCGGCATGGGCGATGCCGAGGAGTCCAACCGCCGCTACAAATTCCTGCTCGCGCACGGCACCTCCGGTCTCTCCGTAGCGTTCGATCTCCCCACCCAGATCGGCTATGACTCCGACGACCCCATGGCCCTCGGCGAAGTCGGCAAGGTCGGCGTCGCCATCGATTCCATCGAAGACATGGAGCGCCTCTTCGCCGATATCAAGCTCGACACCATCTCCACCTCGATGACCATCAACTCGACCGCCTCGATCCTGCTCGCGCTCTACGTCGCAGCGGCCAGGCGCACCGGCGCCGACACGCGCAAGCTCTCGGGCACCGTGCAGAACGACATCCTCAAGGAGTACATCGCCCGCGGGACCTATATCTATCCGGTCAGCCATGCCATGCGCATCATCACCGACATGTTCGCCTGGGCCGCCGCCGAAGTCCCCGAGTGGAACACCATCTCCATCTCCGGCTACCACATGCGCGAGGCCGGCTCCACCGCCGCGCAGGAGGTCGCCTTTACTCTGGCGAACGGAATGACCTACGTCCAGGCGGCCATCGACAGCGGTCTCGATATAGACAGCTTCGCCCCGCGCTTATCTTTTTTCTTTAATGCGCACTCCGACTTCATCGAAGAGGTCGCCAAATTTCGCGCCGCGCGCCGCCTCTGGGCCCGCGTCATGCGCGAGCGCTTCCGCGCAAAAAATCCGCGCTCCTGGATGCTGCGCTTCCATACGCAAACCGCCGGGTCGACACTCACCGCCCAGCAGCCCGAGAACAACATCGTCCGCACCGCGGTCGAAGCTATGGCCGCCGTCCTCGGCGGCACCCAATCGCTGCACACCAACGGCTACGACGAAGCCCTCGCCCTCCCCACCGAAGAGGCCGCGCGCATCGCCCTCCGCACCCAGCAGATCGTCGCCTACGAATCCGGCGTCGCCCAGACCGTCGATCCCTTCGCCGGCAGCTACTTCGTCGAAGCCTCCACCAACCGCATCGAGCAGCAAGCCGAACGCTATTTCGAAAAAATAGACGCATTAGGTGGCATGCTGCGCGCCATCGAAAGAGGCTGGGTCCAGCAGGAGATCCAGAACGCCGCCTACGACTACCAGCGCCGCGTAGAAACCGGAGAAGCAGTAGTCGTCGGCGTGAACAAATTCACCAGAGAGAACGAACCCGGCGTCCCCACCCAACCCCACGACCCAGACTTAGAACAACGCCAGGTAGAACGCCTGCAGGCGCTAAGAACCAAACGCAGCCAGTCAAGATGGCAGCAGGGAATCGACGCCGTCAAAGAACGTGCCCAAGAACGGTGGCAATCTAATGCCCGCGATTCTGGAAGCAGTAGAAAGTAACTGTACGGTGGGCGAAATCGCTGGTACGCTGCGGTCGGTCTTTGGGGAGTATCGGGAGACCGTGGTGATTTGAAATCAGGGAGATAATTCATTAAGCGAGTCCATTGGATAGATTGCTTGTGAGTCTGACTTAATGGCAAAAATAGGGCGGAATGACACGTGTCCTTGTGGCAGTGGACTGAAGTACAAACGCTGTCATGGATCAATTGTTGAAGCGAAGACTGCGCCCGGAAATTTAGAGCTTGGTGCTACTGAAGCCGGCGCACTGGTTGGTGGTTTTCCTGGTCAGCATCAGCAATTTCATCAAATATTTCGATTTAAAGCTGGCGATCCTAGAAATGAGCTCCCGGTCGAGGGAGTTCTGGGCGATTACGAAGTAATCTTCGTACTCAAGCGGCCGGGCTATCCGCTCCTGCCTGAACGCCAGCTTTCTTTTTCGAGCGGCCATCTCGGCGACTCGCATCTCGCAATATCAAAACCAGCTTTTGTGCCTCCAGGCAATCCGGACGCCGATCAGATGCGAATCTCAGCCGTCACGGAGGATGGCCGATTCGAGTTCGTCGGAACGCCTAACAAAAAAGGATTCCTAGGAAAGATTTCTTCGCTCTCTTTTAGGGCAGCGAATCGTTTGCGAGCGGAAGAAATGGCCTACCGGGCAATTGCGCCTTCACTCAGTGAGATCAGCATGCATTTGGACGTACCACTCGAGATTGCGCAAGTTGAAACGAAAGATTTATTGACCCATAACGTTCACATTAGCTTCGTTACTCCGAGTATCGAAGTGCCTCTTGCCATCAATCCAACTTCTAGATTGATGGCCGATTACAGAGGCTTTGCCTCCCTATACCGTGAAGCGATGAACACAAATAGCCCGGTCTATGGCTTTCTGTGCCTTTTTAAAATGATCGAGGCGTTGAAGGCCCGCCGCATCAGGCTAGAACGAGCTGCTCGAAGGCAAGGATCAACTTACTCGCGGCCGAATGAAATTTTGCCAACAACTAATGCCGAGGTGAAAGTCTGGCTAGATGGCTTGTTCTATGCTCAGCCTGAGTGGGACCTGATGGCGCTGGAGTCCGCCGTTCCGCTTGAAGTGCGTGGTAGAACGATCGAGTCTGTTGTGCAGGAGGTACTAAATCCGCTGCGGGTTGATGTGGCGCATGCTTTATTCACGGGTAAAGGTGGGGAACTAACCAGCTCTTCCGATGAGCTCCTACATCTGCGCCAGATCACAAAGAATTTGCCACTTACACGGTCCATTGTCAGACGCATGCTAAAGACCGATTTCCCTACTGAATTTCTCAATCACTTGCCGGGCTAGCACAAAGCGACAAGGATCCAAACCGGCCCTGCCCCGCTTATAGGGCAGCCTGAGTGCTTTGGAGGGAAGAGAGACGCGCCGAGACTTGATCTCGAAAGGGTTCCATCCTCAAATAAGCACGTCGCGAGAGATCGATTTGATAGTTCAGACTTTTTCGAATCTCAGCGTGAATGTGAATTGCGTTTCTTCGCCTCGTAGAACTCAATTAGATCATCGCGCAGCCAACTCTCAATGAATCCTAGAGCAAGCGCACATTCTGCTTTTCGGTCGAATCGGACCTTGGTCTCATCGGTTCGACCGATGGCTTCGTAGGTTGGAATTATCTTTTTCCCATCGTGAATGAGATATTTTTCTAATAATTCTTGAATTTCGCGCGGGACCGAAATGACTTTCTTGGTTGGAAACTCGGTTAACTCGATAACCTGCGGATCGCCCGGCATGCACTCAAATAGAACGTGATGTATGACAGCTTCATAGATCGAGGCGTATGCCAGTATCTGCATGCGAATCTGAGCCCGCAAAAGCCAAGTGTCCGCCCCTAAACCCTCCAAGACTTTGTAGATAAAGCGAGCGGAAAGAAATTCGTCAGCAAGCCGCTCTGCAAGAACGGGATCACCTACAAACGAAAAGAAATCTCGATGCCATTTCTCGTCGCTAAGATGTGCCAGTGCGTACGCCTGGATTGAATTTTTCGTTTCCTGATCAAGTGCCATGTGTACCTAAATCTACCATTACGTAATGGTGAAAGTACTAACGTCGTGCAGAAACGGCCAAATGTAGCGCGCTCATTTCCGTACATGATCGAGAGTAAATCCGATCCGGCTAACAGGTTCAGCTTCTCCCACCGATTTGATTTCACGATTCACTTTGCAAACTACTTCCCCTCGAAAGCCCGCTCCAGCTTCGCAATATCCAGCTTCACCATCCCCATCATCGCGTTCATCAGGTGTCCATGAAATACGGAATCAGCCGCCCCTCACGCCAGCGCGCCCGCCACCAACCCCCGCAG
>CAVTRJ010000007.1:0-23983 GCA_963737035.1 uncultured Acidobacteriaceae bacterium
CCACTCACTCCCGCCGACGGCAAGGCCCTCACGCTCTATGCCTGCGGCCCCACTGTCTACGACTACGGCCACATCGGCAACTTCCGCACCTTCGTGCATGTCGATCTATTGCGCCGCTTTCTCGAACAGCAAGGGATAGCGGTCAAGCACGTCATGAACATCACCGATGTGGACGACAAGATCATCCGCAACGCAGCGGCGCAAGGCGTCTCCATCGCCGACTACACGCCTCGCTACGAGCGGGCCTTCCTAGAAGACCTCCGCGCGCTCGGCTGTCTCGATCCGGTCATCATGCCTCGCGCCACCGAGAACATCCCCGAGATGGTCGCGCTGATCCAGACGCTCGAGCAACGCGGCCTCGCCTATCGCACCGAGGACGGCTCCTGGTACTTCCGCATCTCGGGCGACCCCGATTACGGCAAGCTCTCTAAGAAGGATCTCAGCGGCAACACCGCCGGCGCGCGTGTCGATGTCGACGAATACGAGAAAGACTCCGCCTCGTGACTTCGCCATGTGGAAGGCCGGCAAACCCGGCGAGCACGCATGGGACACAGTGCTCGGCCACGGGCGCCCCGGCTGGCACATCGAGTGCTCCGCGATGGCAATGAAGTTTCTCGGCGAAACGCTCGACCTGCACGCCGGCGGCGAAGACCTGATGTTTCCGCATCACGAGAACGAAATCGCGCAGTCAGAATCCGCCACCGGCAAAACCTTCGCGCGTCACTGGATGCATGTGCGCTTCCTGCTCGTCGAAGGCCGCAAGATGTCGAAGTCCGAAGGAAACTTCTTCACGCTGCGCGATCTCCTTCTGCGCGGCTACAAGGCTTCCGCGATTCGCTTTCTGCTGCTCTCAGTTCCTTATCGCCATCAGCTCAACTTCACCTTCGACGGACTCGCCGAATCCACCTCTGCCGTCGAACGTCTCCGCACCTTTCGCCAGCGCATCCAGCATGGCCCCTGGGCCGACGGTGAAAACGTCGAACTGCTCGCGCAATCGCAGCAAGCCGCGCAGGCCTTTACCGCCGCGCTCGCCAACGACCTCAACACCGCCGAGGCGCGCGCCGCAATTTTCGATTTGGTCCGCCACGCCAATACCGCCGCAGACCACGGCCAGCTATTCCAGAAAAACGTCGCGCCCATCCTTCACGCGCTCACCCTCTTCGATCAGGTGTTCAACGTGCTCGACGACCGCGACACGACCATCGCGCGCGGCGCACTGGCATGGGCCGAGCACGAAGGCAAGCTCAACGAAGCCACCGCCGGACTACAGGCCTCGCTCGAGCTAAGCGACGCCGATATCGAGCGCCTCATCGCCGAACGCACAACCGCGAAGAAGACCCGCAACTTCACCCGCGCCGACGCCATCCGCAACGACTTAGCCGCAAAAGGCATCCTGCTCGAAGACAGCAAGGATGGAGTGCGCTGGAAGCGGAAATAGTGGCAGCAGCAAGTAATGAACGCAGAGCTTGTCGGGATTTTTATCGAGTTCTGCGCCGCGTTGGCCGCGTTGGGCGTGACACGGGCGCCGGTCCAGAGCCTTGGCCAAAAATGGCCGTCGAAGCCAGCATTGTTCCCGTATTGTCCATGACCTGTACCGCGCCGGTGCGGAGTCCCGGAGAGCGCGGCGCAAACGTAACCCTCACTGTGCACGAGCTGTCCGCGTTCAGGTTTCCGGCACATGTGGATGCGCCATTCAACGTAAAGTCGAGATTGGACGGCTGATCCTGCGTCAGCACCTTCACGCCAGACAACACCACTGGAAGCTGGATGTTAAAGGACAGGATCAGAGTCGTGCGGGAGCCCAGCTTCACAGTGCCAAAATTTGCTGAGCCATCCTCATAAACCCATGTGTCATTCAGAGCGCCTTGGCTCGTTCCACCAAACAGCATCACCTGGCCCGGAGCGTGCCCGGGAGAATAATAGATCAATGCCGGTTCCGTGCGCGCCGAAGGACCGCTGAGCGTGTGCTGCTGCTTCCAGTTCGTCCCATCCCAGATCCACGTGTCGTCCAGATCTGTGGCGCCGAATCCCGGATAGCCACCAAACAGCACAATATTTCCGGAGGCATCGTTCGCCATCGCGGCCGATTGCCTCGCTCCAGGGCTGTTGGCCGGTGACTGCTGCGCCCAGTTCGTGCCGTCCCATGTCCAGGTCTCGTTGAGCATCCGGCTGTTCTCATTCATCCCGCCGAACAGCACGATGTGCCTGGAACGGTCGCTGGCCAGCGACGGCGCCTCCCTGCCGCTGGGACTGTGAGCGGGCGACTGCTGCATCCAATTCGTTCCATCCCACGTCCAAGTGTCGTTGATCATCCGGCTGTTTTCAATAGTCCCGCCGAAGAGCAGCACACGACCGGAGCCATCCGCCGCCATCGAAGCGCCGGAACGAGCCGAAGGGCTGTTGGCCGGGAATTGCTGCTTCCAGTTCGTCCCGTCCCACGTCCACGTATCGCGCAAATCGCCATCCGTCGTAAAGCCGCCGAACAGGACCACGTGGCCCGAAACATCGCTTGTCATCGCACCATTCGATCGAGCAGGCGGACTATTCACAGGAAACTGCTGCGTCCAGTTCGTTCCATCCCAAATCCAGGTATCGTTCAGCGCGCCACCCTCATTGCTGCCGCCGAAGCATACGACGCGGCCGGAGGCATCGTTGGCCACCAGTGCGTAATAGCGGGCGCTCGGAGCCCCGGGTGCGGGCTGTCGCGTCCAAATGCCGGCAAACGAGATCTGCTGCGCGCTCGCCCCCGATAGCTCGAGCAGCAGAACGATCGCGAGCGGAAGGGATTTGCGCACGAGCTCTCTCATCATTCAGGAATCAATTGGAACATTCCCGCCGTGAAAAGTATGTCTCTATCTCGCGAATCGCGATGCAATTTGCTTGATTCTGCAGGACCCCACAGAGGATCCCTTTCGTCTGCCGATTCGCTGTTTTGGCAGGCAATATGTTGCGCAGGCCCAGCCTGCTTATACCCACATCGGTTGCTTCTGACAGAACAACTTTCCCGCCTCAAAACGTATCTACAAGGTGGTACCTTTACTTCGCTTTGCTGCTGCTGGATGGAACCACCCCACCCAGCAGAAGCAGACATCGTCGCTCTCCCCCGCCGTGGAGCACGTACGCATCTCGGGCTCCTCTCATCAACGGGTCTGTTTGAGGAGTCCTCCTATGTCTCGTTCCATGTATTCGCTTGCGGCGCTACTCGCGGGTTGCGCCCTTCTCCCAGTGTCGTCTCTCGCTCAGCTTTCCTTCCAGGGTCACCAGGTCGCGCAAAGTCCGTCCGGCCTCCCCGTTTCCGCCCATGGCGACTTCAACAATGACGGTCGTGAAGATATCGTTTCTGGAACTCAGCTCTATCTCTCCAATGGAGACGGTACCTACGGGGCGCCGGTCGCGCTTCCCGCATCCGTCGATGCCATCGGCGACTTCAATCACGACGGCAAGCTCGATTTCATTACTCTGAACCAGGGGAAAACTGCCCTCCCTGCCGTCTATCTCGGCAATGGAAATGGCACCTTTCAAAGTCCCAAAACTCTTAGCATCCCACGCACCCCATATATTGCTGTAGCGGACCTGAACCACGACAGCAAGACCGATCTTGTCACAGTGACTGAGACCAGTACGGGCACCAATTATCCCACCACCATCCAGATCTGGATCAGCAATGGCGACGGCACCTTCAGCAAGGGTCAGTCCATCACCACGGCGAACCCCAATCCCACCGATGCGGCTGTCGAAATAACTCAGGTCATCGCCGGCGACTTCGACGGAGACGGTAAGTCGGACATGGCCCTCATCTACGACTTCATCGGTGAAACTACCGTGCAGGTCTTCTATGGCGACGGCGCCGGGCATCTCGGTTCGCCGTCTTACAAAACCGATCCCCACAGCTATATCGACCTACCCATCGCGGCAGCCGATGTGAACAACGATGGCCGCAGCGATCTCATCGGCGCTGCCAACACCACCGGACCGCGGTATGGCGATCTCACGCCTGTTCCCGAACTGAGCCTCTTTACCGGCAACGCAAACCGCACCATGAGCTACACCGCGATTGCCACCACCCAGTGCCCCGCAAGCGGAGGTGTCGCGGCACTCCCAGCCGTCGCGGACTTCAATGGCGATGGCCTCAACGATCTTGTCTACGCAGAAAGCTCCTGCAGCCAATCCTCGGCGAACACCACTGTCGTCTTCAGGGCCGGCGAAGGCTCAGGCGCTTTCGGTGCGGAATTTACGATAAGTCAGGTCATCGGTGTCACCGGTGCACCCAATGCAGTTCGCAGCACCACCGGCACCAAACCGGACGTCATCTTCGGAGAGAACACCGGATCGAACGCCAATGCGCTCGTCCTGCTCTCTAACATAAGTGAGGGCAACTTCCCCGGCTGCGGCTTGAGCGGCTTCGCGGAGGGCGTGGCCATCTGCACGCCCGGCGCATCCGCCACTTCGCCGGTGAAATTCTCGGTCGGCGCGGCGGGCCCCACGCCCATGCGCACCGCGGCGATCTGGGTGGATGGCAAGAAGGTCGCGGAACAACTGACGCACGCCTTCTCCAACTACTCCTTCCTCGACTCGTCGGTCGCACTCGCGGCCGGCAGCCACGCCATCACCGTCTACGGCACCGGCTGGGATAACACGCTCCAGACCAAGTCCTTCACCCTCACTGTGGGCAGCGGGGGTTCCTGCTCCGCACCCGCGACGCCCGGCGTCAATATCTGCCAGCCCGCCAGTGGGGCGACCGTGTCCTCGCCCGTCGCCATCCAGGCCGCCTCCAAGATCATCGGCACACTCGCCCGCATGGAGATCTGGGTCGACGGTGTTAAAAAATACACCGAAACCAGCAGTACTACCTTCAACACAACGCTCAGCCTGTCCGCCGGCAGCCACCGCTTCACCGTCTTCGCCGTCAACACCGCCGGAACCAAGTGGGAGCAAGTCGTCAACGCAACCGTGAAGTAGATTGCAAGAGACCACCAACTGGCTCTCGGCTAAAACCGGGAGCCAGTTCTTCTTGCGGAGTGCTGTGCGGCCTCTTTGGACGATTGGCCGGAGGCGTTCTAATTATTTGCAGTTTGCCGACCAACCGGACAGAAACCCGAATGCACGGCGCTAGGCTCATCTCAATGAGTGACTCGCCCTGTCCTGTTAGCAACAACCTAAATTTCGTTCTTCTTGCACGGGCCGACGAAGTGCCGGCGGTGGACCCAGCGGCGTCTACTGGTTCTTTTCCCTGTGCCAGTGAACATAGGTGGTGATGAACTCCAGCCCGGTCACGCTTCCATCCGTGTTCACGTCGAAGATGATGCGCGTTGGGTCATCGCGAAGGAAATATTGGGTCTCGGACTCCGGAAATAACTCCTGCGCTTTTGATCCGAGCGGGATCTCCGCCATCAGATGGCTCCCATCCTGGGTGACTTTGATGAAATCGTAGGTCCCAACATAGCGCCCGAATTTCGATGGATCCACGGGTACTACGGTATGCTCAACCGGCTGAAAATCCGGCCACCCGTACGCTTGCGCAACGCTGCGGACAATCTGGTCGGAGAGCGAGCCGCCCCCACCACCATTGGTGAGCACGACCACTCCGTCTCCCGAGGGATACCCCACCATGTCGCATTGAAAGACTGCAGACCCGCCATGCTCGAAGTAAATATGCGGCGGGGTTCCTCCTACGCGCACGCCCAAACCCCACCGGATGGTCTCCGATGGCCCCATGCCTGCCGTCACCATCATCTGTGCCATCTTCTGATCGAGCACACGGTGAGATTCTCCCGCGTATTCCTTCTGCAGCTCGATCACAAACTTTGCATAGTCGGTCGCTGTGGTCCACAATCCGCCGGCCGCTGCATTTGGCTCGACAAAATGTGCAGCCGCGGTTCCGCTCGTCCCACTCTCGTCGTAAGCCGTTGCCGCGGTCGCTGCTTTCGCGGGAGACAGTGGTGCTTCAAAGGTGCTGTGGCTCATTCCAATGGCGCCAACACCAACTCTCTCATGGCTTCTGCGAAAGACTTCCCCGTAAGCTCGGTAATCAAGAGTTCGAGGATCATGTATCCGCCATTGGCGTATGCATACTTTTTGCCCGGCTCCCATTCCACGCGAACTGGAGGTGTCGTTGCCGGGGGCTTTCCGTCCAGAATTTCAAGCATCGACGGCACGCCCTTATCCGGATCGTAGATCGCGCCGTTATGTGTTCCAATTCCCGAAGTATGGCTTAGCAACTCCCGAACCGTGACGGGATGGTTCTTCGTGTACTCATTGGCCGGAATCTTCCAACTCTTCAGATAGGTGTTCACATCCACGTCCAGATCGATCTTGCCTTCCTGCACAAGCCGAAGAACGGCCATGGCGGTCACCGGCTTGCTCATGGATGCAGCGCCAAATAGGGTCGAGGCAGAAACAGGCGGTCCGCCGAGGCGCGCCACCCCGTAGCCCTTGCTCCAATCAATTCGTTTATCGTGAATCACTGCGATACTCACACCCGGCACATGCAGACGCGACATCTGATCCGCCAAAGACATCCTGGGACAGGACGACCTTTGATCACGGCTAAGTAATGGAGATTTTCTTCCACCGCCTTTTCGTGACGCGCCGCTGAGCCCGTCCTAGTCTGACCCGTCGCACCCGGCGACAAATACGCTGGCTATCAGCGAAAACCACAAATATCGACGCATGACTTCTCCTCGTCAACAGCCCCGGTAGCTCAAGATGTTTTACATCGCACAACCGGAGACGCAGTCCCAGGAACGTGAGGATCACGATGGCCACCAGTTCCGTGCAGTCTGTCGTCCGACCTCTCGTTCCTCAAGTTAATGCAAAATCGCCAATGCGCTCATCGAAGGTCCGAACAATCGTGCTAAGTCGGATCGGTGCATACTACGCATGGTCTGCGACAAGGAAGGTCTGATTCTTCTCCATCGACTTCGTCAATTTCTGAAAATCGGCCTGAGTGAGTTGAGCGGGCAGAAAATCTGTTCTGCCATCCGGATGTACCGCATCCTTCATCATCCGCTCGTGGTGATACGTTGACACGCTCAGAACGCGGCACGGACGCTCACTCTTGTTGAAGAATGTGTGAGGCGCATTGGGCTGCACCACCAGACTCTCCCCGGCTTCACAGGCGTCCCACTCAGTGACACCCTGGTTGTTCCAATACCCAATAGCCAGAGTGCCTTCCAGTACATAGAAAAACTCTGCAAATGGGTGCCTGTGAAGTGGAATACCCATACCCGGCACAACCGTCATCTCAAAAATGGAGAAGGTGTAGCCCGTGTTTTCTCCCAAGGCCTTCCAGAGCAACTTCATTTGTCCGACATCCAGCGCCGGGCCGCCTGTTTTGTTGTTCTTAATAACGTTGTGATGAATGACTTCTTCAAGCGGGGTGGGGAAATTTGACATAAAAGTATCCTTTGTTGGAACGAAGGTGATGCTCTGATGCGAACGCCAGAGCTTGTTAGTTGCGCAGCTAGCACTCCGCTAGTCCCGTGGGATCCCACAGGTATCTGTCGCATGAATCGTTACAGACGTTTACACAGCCGATCGGATCGCCTCGATGAGAGAGGTGGTTGATCCTCGCGGAGGCGTTGCTATGTGGTTGTCACTGTCACGGCCTGACGCACATACCGGCTGCTTTCCAGTTGCTGCACCATGAAGGCTGCGAGATCGGCGCGCCCGATCTTGTGCGCCTTTTCGCCGCTCTCCGTGCTCAGCACCCTGGCAACGCCAGTCTTCTCGCCGTCGGTCAACATCGGCGGCCGGACGAGCGTCCAGTCCAAGTTGCTGCCTTCGATCTCGGCCTCCATGCCCGCCTTGTCTACCAGCAGACCTCGCAGAAACGTCCGCATGAGCAGGTGCTCATTGAAGAAGCCGGCGTTCTTGACGCTCTCGCCCGCACCAACCACCGATATCTTCAGCAAGCGCCGCACGCCATTGCGGCGCATCGCGCCCACAATATTGTGTGCCGCACTGGTTTCCATCGTCGTCACTTTCCACGGCGTCTTGCCGCCCAGCGCGTCGATTACCGCATCCTGTCCGGCGACTGCAACATCGACCGCGGCCGCGTCCAGCACGTCGCCCGCAACAACTCTGACGTTCACCTTCTTGTACTGCGCGGCACCGCGCACGAAAGCTGTCACCTTGTGCCCAGCCGCCAGCGCCTCATTTACCAGCGCCTCCCCGCTCCTGCCCGCTGCTCCAATCACCAGAACTTTCATCGCAACCCTCCTTTTGCCTCGTATTTGGCCGCCCATGCAAATGCGCGGCCTGACGATTAGAGGCTTACTATAACCATTGGTTACAAAATAATCGGTGGTTTTATAACCAATGGCTATAAATCAACTGTCGGTCGAAAAAATCGTCAAAAGCGACTAGGCTATTGAAGTGACATCCACATCGCCAAGTCGCCGGGTAGAGCGCAAGGAAAGGCTGCGGGGCGAAATTCTTGCGGCTGCCAGCAAAATGTTTGCCGATCGCGGCTACGAAGCGGTGACGCTTCGCGAGATCGCCAAAGAGATCGGCTATACCCATGCCGTGATCTATCAGCATTTCCCCGACAAATGGCACATTCTTGCCGAGTTGAGCCACGAGACGATCGGGCTTCTGATTCAGAACTTCGACGCGATTGCCGCTAAACATCCTGCGCCGAAAGAGCGTCTTTTTGCGACTTCACGCGGCTTGATTCAGTTCTGCACTGCCCATCCTCAGCAGTTCCGCAACGTCTTCTTCGGGCCGGAGAACCGCAACGGCATCCGCGCTGGACAATATATCGACGACATTGGCAGGCCTTTGTTCCAACGCTTCGTACAGCTCTTTTTCGATGTTGCCAAAGATGAAGGACTGCCCAGCAAAAATGACATAGTGGTAGCCCACACCTGGTGGTACACGATCTTCGGCCTCGCCACGCTCATGGTCATCCAAGGTGTTGTGCCTGACTTGCCTGACCAGAATCTCGTGGTCGAGCAAACGATCGCCACACTTTGGGCGGGCGTCCAGGTTGTTCCGCGATTGCCGAAGAGCGAGGTCTCTAAGCGATCCGGCCGATCCAGTGCCAATCCGCGAAGCAGTCAGCGATAGCTGGATATTTCTATTTACCGTCAATTCATTGTCGTAGCGGCCCATAGCGGGACGGGTTATTCGCCATGCTGGAAGCGAGGGACACCCCTCTTTAGCCTACGATTGACACTCGATTGAATGGGTTGTTAGCCTCAGACACTCCCCACAACTTGTTCCTCAGAAGGCAATCATGCAGAAGTCGCGTTTCCCTGGCTCGCCACGTGTGGCGACGCTCGTCTCGATCGCCTTGGGGTTGCTGTTGACCGGAGGAGTGTGCCGGGCGGACAAGGCACCAAACGGAATTAACCCGCTCACCATATTCCAGAACTACTTTGTGACCGGCGATTATGTTGTGGCCGGCTGGAGCAAGGGAGCGCCCGATGGTAGCGGCTATGCGCCCGGCACGATCAGCGTTCCGGATACTCTGCAACCCACTCAGGATGGAGTGCCGGCGAGTGTGCCCAAGGGAGCCGATATTGTTGCCGCCTATCTCTATTGGGCAACGGTAGAAAGCGAGAAGTCGTCGTTCGCCGGGCAGACTGCGTACTTTAATGGTTATGCAATTACCGGAACGGTGCTGGGAAATCCGAACGCGCCGACTTCCTGGAGTGAGGGCGGTTGCTCCGGATCATCGGAGGGATCAAAAACCACGCGGACTTACCGCGCGGATGTCCACCCTTACCTTCCGCTGGACAGGAACCCGACGTCGGTGACGTTTGGCGCGACGATCGCTAATGGAAAGATTCCGGTCCGTCTGGCAGATAGTGAAAGCCGTGGCCACGAAGCTCCGCTCGCATTGGGCGCAACGCTGGTGATCATTTACCGCGTATTGTCGCCTGCGGTTCCGCTGAATGCCATCGTTCTCTACGATGGCGTGTACGCTTCCAGCAATGAAGGACCGAATATCAGCCAAAACATAGCGGGCTTTTACCAGCCGGCGACAAGCCCTGTGGCGAAGATCACACACATCGTCGCCAATGGCCAACCCAACAAGGGCGAGCAGGTTTATCTAAACAATTATTCGCAGCCCCTTCCGTCTCTCTACGGGAAGTTGCCGCCATTTCCGGGTAGTCTACGGTTCCTGGGACAATCCGACGTGGGTGCTGAGTCATTACGGATATGTGAAGACCACCGATACCTCCGAGACTACTTTGGTGACACCGTCCAGGTCCGAATGCGGATGCGTGTCATGGGGAGCCGTGATCCTGAGCACCACGGTTCAGGATACGGATAAGGATGGGCTGCTGGATGCATGGGAGAACGATCAGGGGTACACCGATGCAGTGAGCGGGCAATGGGTGGCGCTTCCCGGAGCCAATCCGAACAAAAAAGATCTGTTTGTTGAAGTCGATTATCTGAGCAATCTGGATGGCTCGGCTGGGCCGGCGCTGCATTCTCATCTGCCGAAGGAGGCAACACTGAATGCAGTGGGCGCTTCTTTTGCGAACCAGAACATCAATGTGCATTTCGATCTTGGATCGGGAATCTATCCGGGGAATCCATACGTGATCTCCTATCCGGTCCAGGTTCCAAGCCCGCTTCCGCCGGGAACATCACCCCCGCAGTCGGGAGCGGGTGGGAACGCGATCTCTGAAGGCTCACTTTTGTGCACGGATGGAGCTACGCTCTGCGCCTATCCTGGCCAGCCTGCGATTGGGTGGAAGGGGAGCTTCGAGTCCATCAAGAATTCGACCACGCAGGGCAATTTCCAGTCGGGCCGATCAAAGAGTTATCACTACATCCTCTTCGGTCACTCGACGGGCTCGCCCATCTCCTACTGGAGCACGGTGGGTTCCGCTTTGGCAGATCCGACGATTCCGCAACTGGTTTCGATTGTCGACTCGGGCAGCACCGCAACCATAACGGTCGTATCTCCGCAGGGAGTGACGAAGCCGGGCGACTGTATCAACTCGTCTATCCCGGGATGCGCGAGTCTTAACAGCAACCGCGTAAATATCACGGGCGCATTGAGGCAGACCGCTCTGAACGGCACTTATACGTTCAGCAACGCCGTCTCAAGCACAGTCAACAATCTGACGACGACTCGCTTCACGGTCAGCACACAAGGCGTGACGGCC
Organism: uncultured Acidobacteriaceae bacterium; assembly: GCA_963737035.1. Lineage (GTDB taxonomy): Bacteria > Acidobacteriota > Terriglobia > Terriglobales > Acidobacteriaceae > KBS-83. Next base: position 11,127 of record CAVTRJ010000007.1, read on the forward strand.
GGCACCTATAACTATGCCGCCGAGCCGCAACTGGCAGTGACGTATCTGGGACCGACGAGCACATCCGGACAATCGGAATTCGGTGGCGGCGCGGACTCAGCCGTGACGCTGGGCCTGTGGGGATCAGACGATCCGGCGAATTGCCAGCCTGATCCGTCGGAGTCACTCTCAGCCGGGCAAGCCTATTGCAACAATGACGTGGGTACCACACAGGTGCAGACCGGCACGCTGCTGCATGAGCTGGGTCACACCTTGTCGCTTACCCACGGCGGCACCTTCTTTGCCGATCCTAGCAATCCAAGCCTGCCGACGTATGAGCTGAATTGCAAGCCCAACTATCTGAGCGTGATGAATTATCTGTTCCAGGTGCGTGGGTTTGCCGATGGCGGACTGGATTATTCCACGCAGACGCTTGAGCCTTTGAACGAAGCGTATCCGTTCCTGAGCGAGTCGAACGGAATCGGAACGGATATCAATACCCATCAGGAAGCTGCACATCTGACGCGGTGGTATTCCACTCCGAATGCACTCGATCAGGCACTGCAAAAAGCAACTGGCGGACGCTACGCAACCAACCACTGCGATGGCTCTCCGCTTGCCCCGAACGAGGCGCCGGGGGTCCGAGTGGATGGCACGGTTGCGGCGGGCGGCACATTCTCTGCGCCGCTTGACTGGAACAATGACCTTACCGTGCCCGATGCGGTGAACGCGCCCGGCGTTGACGTGAACTACAACGGCAGCACAAGCGACGCTGCGTTCTCCGGCTTCGATGACTCGCAAGGAATCAACCTGCAGCAGATCGGAGCGCGTGAAAATGCGTTCGGGTACTCCGGCGGCGGCGTCAAATTTGCCGGAGGTGGCGTCAAGTTTGCGGGAGGCGGCGTCGATAACGACGGCGGCGGCGTGAAATTCGCCGGCGGCGGTGTCAAATTCGCAGGCGGGGGCGTGAAGTTTGCGGGCGGCGGCGTTGATCAAACGGAAGAGCAAGCCAGTTCTACGGTCGATCCGCCGAGTGGTTTGACCTGCGCAGTTGCGATCGGCAATGTTCCCGGTTGTGTGGGATCGACAGAGCTTTCGCGCAGATGTGTGAAGAGCATCCCGCTCACCTGGGCCGGCCCGGGCTTTGGCCAGATCCGCAGTTACACGATCTGGCGCGCGACTGGCTCGTTCACAACCACCGAACAGGTACTTGCGCACCTGTCAGCATTCTCGGCGCTCAAGACCCTGACCGGCGCGCCGCCTGCCCTGTCCTATACGGACACGAACGTGAGAAGCAACGCGACTTACACATACTTCGTGACTGATGGGAACACACAGGGAGCCGCAAGTGGACCTTCGAACCTGCTGGTGGTTACCGTCAAATCCCACGAAGATAGAGAATGATGATGAATCGCAGGATCAGTTCATGAGCGGATGGACCTCGGAGTTGCAAATAGACTTCCTGTGAGCCATTGCGCAGTTGCACTTTTTCCAGTGAGCTGGCCTGCGAGAGTATTCCTGGTCTGTAACTGAGTTACTGTTTGAGGCGCTGACGGATGTCAGCCAGGAGCGGATCGTCGGTGCTCTGACCGCGGATGGTGAGATAGGTGCGATAGAACCCGGCGAAGTCGGGGCTCTTCAGTCCTTCGCGATCTCGACCGTGGTAGTAATAAACGGGCGGCAGATAACTGTATGTGGGGTCATCGTCCATGAAGAGCTCCAGCACTTCTCCGCGGCGCTGGACACAACGGTCGAATTCCGAATCAGCTTCCGTAAAAGCGCCCGCTGCCAGATAAGCACGACCGAGATCGAAGCGGCCGAGCCATGTATCACTCCGTTCCTTGGCTTCGGTAAACAGCTGAATCGCCTGGTTTGGATCGTGCTCCTGCAGGGCGGCTTCGCCGAGGATCAATTTGGCGTAGACATGGGGCGATTTCTGAATTTCTGAAGCAAGCTCGGCAGCCAGTGCCCGCGCTCTGGGAAGCTCTCCAGCTTCGACGAAAGTTCGGGCTACCAGGAATCGAATCTTCACAGTCTGACTGTCAGCAAGTGCGCGCTCGGCAGCAGAGACGGCAGCTGCTTTGTCGCCTCGCGAAAGATTCGCATAGCTAAGCATGACCAACTTATCGGCGGCTGCGTCGCGGTTATCCGCGGCCACATCCTGTGCTGCGCCCTTCTCCAGAATCTGCCCACCCTCGCCGAAGTTGCCACGGTACATCGATAGATCGCCCAGGCCGGATGCGGCAAGGGATGCACCCCAGGGGCTGATCTTTTCCAGCTTCTGATAGGCGTCGGATGCCTGAGGCAACAGGCCCTGTCCCAACTGAGAATAGGCAAGGACCAGAAAAGCCTCTTCATATTTGGGATTGAGCTTAAGAACGTCCTTCGCGCCACTCTCGCAAGCCTTGAAGTCTGTCGCATAGCAGGCGTACAGCGCGAAATTCATTCGCGCCAGGACGTCGTTGGGAGTGATCTGCAACCCTAGGCGCGCCTCCTCCATTGCCTTGGGCATGTCGAGCATGCGGGCATAGCAGGCGGCCAGGTTGCTATAACCGATGTTGTCCACGGGATACTGCTTGACGAGCTCGCCGTATTCCTCGACGCAACCTTGCCAGTTCTCGGTCCCGATGTAGTACATACCACGAACGCGATAGCGCTCGCGCTCAGTCATGCGATCGACGTGCTCCATGGCCAGCTTTGCATTCTTTTCAGCGGCCTCGGGCTGGCCAAGGTTTCCGGAAGCAGCTGCCATTCCGGCATAGGCACGGGCAAAGTTCGGATCCAATTGCGATGCTTTTGTGAACGACTTCAACGCGTCGGTCCATTTGCCTTGGAATTGCTGCTCCATCCCGACGCTGTATTCATGCACTGCTTCGAGACTGTCCGTGGAGAAAGTTCCCTGCATGGCGGTGAGCTGCACCGACTTCGGCGTGGTGTCGCCGAGCGCCTGGCGAATCGGCACCGCGATTTTGGGAACTTCCAGGAGAAGCGCGTCCCTGTCCGCGGTATTCACGGTGGTGTTGGCAAGGGTCTTTCCGCTCAAAGCATCGATCGCTTTTACCGACAAGCTATAGCCGTTGCCGCGCTTGCTGAGAGAGCCGGTCACTATCGCCGCGATACCTTCTTTGACGGCAATCAACCTGGCGGTCTGCTCATCCAGCACCTTGCTCGGATGGGGAAGTGCGGCAGCGACCTTGCGAGCGGCACCCCGGTTGAAGCCGTTGATGAAGCTGGCTCCTTCCAGCGCGACGTTGAACATAGGTTCCAGAGTGTCGTCGAACAGGGTATCGCCGGTGTTGTTCTGAAAATCAGCAACCAGGACGGATACGGGAGCGTGGGTCGATACTTTGCTGGCTCGCGGCTTGGTGCGCAGATACAAAGTAATGCCGACTGCCGTGAGAACCATGAGCACGGCTGTGATTGCGAAGCGCGGCCAGGGCACCTGCCGGAGGCGGTTCATGCGCAGGCGAGCGGAAGAAGCAGAAATCCTGGATCTGCCACCCTTCCCTTGCCATGCGTGAAGATCCCCGAGCACTTCCTCCGCGTTCTGATAACGGAGCGCGGGATCGGTCTCCAGACACTTGGCGACGATATTGCTCAGAACGCCGGGAATGAGCTTGTCAATATCCGACAAAGGAGCGGCGCGTTGCTGTGCGCGCATGAGCAGACTTGCGATCACGCTCTCCGAATAAAAAGGCGTGACCCCGGCCACCAACTGGTACAGGATCAGGCCGAAGGTGAAGACGTCGGAGCTGGCGGTGAGCTCCTTGCCCTGCGCCTGCTCTGGAGACATGTATTCGATGGTGCCGAGCATGGCGCCGGTTCGCGTCATTCCGTCGCCGACGAGCGAGCGGGCGAGGCCGAAGTCCATCACGACGACGCGGCCGGCCTTGTCGCGCATGATATTGCCCGGCTTCAAATCGCGATGGATGATTCCTTCACGATGGACGGCAGCAAGGCCGCCGGCAACCTGCTCCATGATGTCGACGGCTTCAGCGACCTCAAGCTTGCCTCGATCTCGCAGGATGGCGTGAAGGCTCTCGCCCTCCACATACTCCATCGTGATGAATTTGATGTTCTCCGCTTCGCCGATATCGAAGATGCGGATGATATTGCGGTCGCTGACCTGGCGGGCAAGAATCAGCTCCTGCTTGAAGCGATGCGATATCTCAGGATCGCTGGCCAGCTCAGGCCGAATCACTTTGAGCGCGACCTCCCGCTCCAGTTGAAGGTCTCGCGCTTTATAGACGGCGCCCATGCCTCCTTCGCCAAGGAGTAGGAGAATCTCGTAGCGATTCGCCAGAATGGCTCCCGGCTCGAGCAGCGCGGCTGCCCACGCGCCTACCGGTGTCAACCCGTAGGCGGTGGCGCCCATCGTGGGCGATCCATTGTCTAGAAAAGTGGGCGCCTCGGAAAATCCGGGAGCTTGCTTTGGCGAAACCGGAGGGGGTGTCTGGGTAGCGGCGGCGCTATTTCGCGCATAGCGAGGAGGGATAGCCCCGCCGGCTAGCGTCGGAGCATCATCCCCGTATTTCCGGTCTTTTGGGTCGCTCATGACCTGATTCGCCGCACGTACGGGGGGGTGCAATGTGAATTTTGCCCGGTGAAAGCCGCCCCCGACTGCTCCCCTAGCCAATGACTAACGTCTGGAATGTTTCTAAACTATATGCCCGCTATAACTGTTGGTAAAGCGCAGTCTTGATGGGGCAACTTGCTAGTAATTCCGCGCTGGCGGCGGGATTGCGTTGGTGGCTGCGGGGCCGGGCTGCCCTGTAGACGTTCTACCCCCAAGAGGAGTAGATTGCCTAGGTTATGGGCGCGAAGAATTCGTACCAGAATCGCATCGAGCTGGTGCAGGGCACATTGGACATGCTGCTTCTGCGCGCCCTTCAGTGGGGGCCGCAGCATGGGTATGGGCTGGTGCAGGCGCTTCGTCTGCACTCGGGCGAGGTGTTGCAGGTGGAAACGGGGTCTTTGTATCCGGCACTGCACCGGCTGGAGCGGCGGGGGTGGGTGCGCTCGGAGTGGAAGCAGACGGAAAGCAAGCAGCGCGCGAAGTACTACCGCATCACGCCGATGGGCAAGAAGCAATTACTTGCCGATGTGGGGCGTTGGCAGCAGATGGTGCAGGCGGTGGGCGCGATCCTGGAGCGCGAGCCGGAGGGAAGCGACGCATGAGGCTGTGGGGATTTCGCTTTGCTCGACGGAAGGATGAGCTGGACGAGGAGCTACGCGCGCACCTGCAGATGGCAGTGGCTGACCGCGTGGAGCGCGGCGAGACCCCGAATGAGGCGCGGCAGAACGCGATGCGAGAGATGGGTAACCTGCCTCTGATCGAAGACGTGACGCGCGCGATGTGGGGCGGCATGTGGTTGGAGCGAGTGCTGCAGGACATGAAGTATGCGCTACGGCAGTTGCGGCGCGCGCCGGGGTTTGCTGTCACCGTGGTGGTGACACTTGCGCTGGGGCTGGGCGCGGCGGTGGCGATGTACACGGTGGTAGATCGGGTTCTGCTGCGGCCGCTGCCGTACCGGGATGCGGACTCGCTGGTGAATATCCAAGAAGTGAACAAGACGGGCGAGCCGGGATGGGGCTCGGCATTTCTCGACATTGCGGAGTGGCAAGCGCGCAGCCACACGTTATCGAGCATCGCGTTCTATTCAGGACCGGGGGATAACGGACATCTCGACTTCCTGGAGGAGCGCGATGGATCGATGGCGGTGGCCAACGCCGCGGCGAGCGCGAACCTGTTTCCGACGCTGGGCGTGCACGCGGCGATGGGACGTACGTTTCTGGAAGGTAGGAATGGAGCGGCACGCGAAGGGGATGCGCACACGCTGCTGCTGAGCGACGTCGTGTGGCGGAGCGCGTTTGGCGCAGATCTTCATATTGTGGGAAAGAGCGTGAAGGTAAGCGGGCAGCAGTACACGGTTATCGGCGTGATGCCGCGCGGCTTCGCGTTCCCCTACGGTGTGACCCACCCGATGGTGTGGACCCCGATTGTCCTGGGCAGCGGAGACTTGGTACGGCAGAAACAACAGACGCCGAACTACGCAACGATCGGGCGACTGGTGCCGGGCGCGAGTGTAACGACGGCTGATGCCGAGTTGAAGACGATCCAGGCTGCGGCCGCCACGCAATATACGGAAGCTGATTACCGCGAGCATGCCAGCAGCGCTCAGGTGGAGCGGTACGGCGACTCGCTGGTGAATGAGGATGTGCGGAAGTCGCTGCTGGCGTTGGCGGCGCAGCCGGAGTGCTGTGGCTGATTGCCTGTGTAAATGTGACCAGCCTGCTGCTGGCGCGGGCGACCGCGCGGCAGCGGGAGATTGCCGTGCGCGGCGCGCTGGGTGCAAGCCGATGGCGGATCGTGCAGCAACTGGTGATCGAAGGGTTCATGCTGAGCGGTGTGGCATCGCTCGCGGGAGTCGGGCTGGCAATGCTCACGTTGCGAGCTTTCGAGCACGGGCTGAAGACGCAGTTCCACATCTACACGGCGCTGACGCCGAATCTGCGTGTGCTGGGCGTATTGCTGGTGCTGACGGTGATGAGCGCACTGGTGTCCTCCGCATGGCCGGCTATGGCGGCGGCACGAGCGGCAATCGAACCGGCGCTGCGGCAGGGTGCGACGCAGAGCGGCACAGATCGCAGGCAGCACCGGCTGCGCGGATTGCTGGTGGTGGCGGAGATTGCGATGTCGCTGACGCTGCTGGTGGCCTGCGGGCTGCTGCTGCGCACCATCTACACGCTACGGCATGTGCCGCTGGGTTTCCGCACCGATCACGTGATGGTGGCGAACATGTCCATCCCGAACTACAAGTACGCGGGGCGCGACCTGTACAAAGAGCTATATAGGCCGCTGCTGGAGCGGGTGCAGCATCTCCCGGGCGTGCAGAGCGCATCGCTGATGAGCGAGGTGCCGCTGGGCAAGACCTTCAACATCGTATTTTCGTTTGGAGACAGCAACGGGAGCGCGGTGGATGTGCGCCGCGGCAAAATCCGGGCGAAGGCAAGCGGCGTCACGCCGGACAACCAAAAGGTCTTCGGGTTCTCCATGCTGCGCGGACGGTTCTTCAACGATGGGGACACGGCAACTTCCACGCCGGTAGTGGTGGTGAATCGGGAGTTCGTCAGGGAATATGAAGGCGACGATGGCGATCCGGGAAAGATTCTAGGAACCCCGTTGCTGGGCTCTCGAAAGGGTCGGCAGCCGATCGTGGTGGGCGTTCTCGGAGACGAGCGGCAGGTCTCCGTTGCCAAGCCGTCGCAGCCGGAGATCGAGGTGTGCCTGCCGCAGATTACGCCGGGCAATATGTTCTATGGACCGGCGGGGATGGCGATGGATCTGGCGGTGCGGACGGAGCGCGATCCGGCGGCGATGACACCTGAGTTGCGGCGGGTGCTGCGGGAGGCGAGTCCGGAGCTGGCGAACAGCACGTTCACGACCATGACCCAGGTGGTGGAGGACAGCTATGGCAGCCAGCAACTTGCCGCGCGGCTGCTGGAGATCTTTGGCGGAACGGCGCTGGTGCTGTGCATTGCCGGCATCTATGGCCTGCTGGCGTACCTGGTGACGCAGCGCACGCGCGAGCTGGGAATACGGCTGGCACTGGGCGCGCAACGTGGCCGCGTGATGGCGATGGTGCTGTGGCAGGCTGGCCGGATGCTGATATGTGGGCTGGGGGTGGGGCTGATGCTGGCTTACATCAGTGTGCGATTGCTGCACACGCTGCTCTATGGAGTGACGGTGCACGATCCGTGGACGATGGCGGCCGTGACGCTGATGCTGTTGACGGGTGGATTGGCGGCGGCGTATCTACCAGCGCGGCGCGCGGCCGGCGTGGACCCGATGGAAGCGCTGCGCAGCGAGTGATCGCTTGCATGCGCAGGACCCTCCTTTTGTTGCCGATGGTTTCCTTGGCAAGCGTGATCATGACTTGCACCGGTTGCCTGCATCCAAAAACGCCAATTCGAGGAAGCTATGCCATCGAGGATGAAGCCGGTTTGCCGTTCCTGGTTCCGTCGCTCGATTCCCTCCACAGGACGGGAGATACGCAGACTCTGCTCATCCGCCTGAAGGATGGGCCAGTGAGAGGAACGGCGGGCGAACACTGCTCCGTCGCATCTGCGTTCTTTGGTCTTACTCCAAGCAGAAGAGGTCCGGATGATTGGGAGTATCGCTCGCTGACTGCTGGTGGCTGGGCCCGGGAGTCGAGCGATGTGTACGAGGACTGGAAGGTATTTCTGCAGAAGCTGGCTTCTTCCCAGTACTCCGGGTGCTTTTCGGCCGACGAGGATGTGTTCTCCATCCAGCGCAGGCTTGCGGCCGTGACTCCGCTGCCGGCGACGGAGGTGGATGCGTTCCTGTACTCGAATGACAAGGATGGATATGTGGACCTGGCACCGGGGATGGAGATCCTCATCCGGGATAAACCGTCGTCAGAGACCGCTCACGAGCACAGCAGCGAACTGCGGCTTCGCATTGAGGCGCGCAGGAGTGGTGGGGTGCGGATGAAGCGGGTGTCTGGCTCTCCCGCGCATGGGAGTTATCCGGATATGGTGAGCAACTACGCCTCTGTCAGATTCCTGCGGCTGTTTCTTCAGGGAATATCGGACTACGATTCACGGCATAATCCGCTGCTGCTGGGAGCGTCTGACGTGCAGTCGCTGGACGCGGCGACACGCGCTGTTCAGTCGAGCGGCAGAACGTCTTGTGCGGGCGTTGGCCACCCGGTCATCTGTACGGCTATTGCGAACGGAGCGTCCGCCAGTCTCTTCATTCCGGTGTGGATCAACGGGCATCGCACCGAGTATCCGCTGGGCACGCAATTGGGGCTCCTTCTGGCGCGGCTGCCCGCGGAGCAACGGCCGGCATTGGAATCCTTGCGCGTCGAGAGAGCGCTTGCGAACGGCGGATTCGCACCGATCATTTTTCCCAGAACCGATGAAGGCGTGATCCAGGTTGTGTTAGTTGCTGGCGATCGCGTCACCTGGGGTGACGCGCATCGCTAGCTTGATGCCTTTTCTTTGTGGCCGCCGAACTGGTAGCGCATCGCGGAAAGAAGCTTGTTCGCATAGAGCGCATTGCCGCGTGAGCTGAAGCGGGAGAATAGGGCGGCGCTTAAGACATCTACCGGCACCCCTTCGTCGATGGCGGCGATGGTGGTCCAGCGGCCTTCGCCGGAATCGGACACCCGGCCACCGTATCCGTCGAGGTCGGGGGACTCGGTGAGCGCGGCAGCGGTCAGGTCGAGGAGCCAGGAGGAGATCACACTTCCGCGCCGCCAGACCTCGGCTACATCGGGAATGGGGATCTCGTATCTGTAGTGATCGGGATCGCGGAGGGGCGTGGTCTCGGCATCGATCTCTTCGGGATGGTTGCCGATGTTGGCGTTCTTGAGGATGTTGAGGCCTTCTGCATAGGCGGCCATGATGCCGTATTCGATGCCGTTGTGGACCATCTTGACGAAGTGGCCGGCACCGGATGGGCCGCAGTGGAGATAGCCTTCTTCGGAGGTCGAGGCCGGGGCCTTGTCTCTTCCGGGCGTGCGGTCGATCGATCCACGGCCGGGGGCGAGGGCCTTGAAGATGGGATCGAGGTACTGCACGGCGTGGTCGTCGCCGCCGATCATCAGGCAGTAGCCGCGCTCCAGGCCGAAGACGCCGCCGCTGGTGCCGACGTCCACCCACTTCAGGCCGGCGCCGGAAACTTGCTTGGAGCGGCGCAGATCGTCGATGTAGTAGGAGTTTCCGCCATCGATGATGATGTCTCCGGCTTCGAGGTGCGGCTGTAGCTGGCTGGCGGTCTCGTCAACCGCGCCTGCGGGGACCATGAGCCAGACGGCGCGAGGCTTCTGCAGCTTCGAGGCCATGTCGGCGAGTGAGCTGGATCCGGTTGCGCCTTCCTTGACCATTGCTGCGACGGCTTCCGCGCCACGGTCGAAGACAACGCATTGATGCCCTGCACGAATCAGGCGCCGCACCATGTTGGCGCCCATACGTCCTAAACCTACCATTGCAATCTGCATGTTCCGCCTCGCGTCGATGTGCCAGGGAATCGCTTCCCTGGAACTCAATATACCTGTTCGAATGGCGGCGGGAGATGACAGCGGCGGGCGCGAGCGATGGTAGACTCCTGCCGTGTTAAAGGCTTCCGTGTTCAAGGGTCTGGGCGTGCGGCAGGTTGGGATCACTACATTAATGATGATCGCTGCGCTGGCGCATGCGCAGCAGACGCATCTGCAGATTCCCTGCCCGGTGATGCTGGTGAGCGGGGATGCGGATCGGGACAGCATCCAGCTGTCTTTCCGGAATAAGGGCAAGATGCCGATTCAGGAGCTGAGCTTTGCGTGCTCGCCGCCGATGCAGGGGACAGGCGCGGGGCTCGATCTGTCACATGGAGCGCGGGCTCTTCTATCCGGGGCAGAAGTATTCCTTCGACTTTGGATATGAGGGGGCGCGGCGGCATCCGGTTTCGATTTCGGTCAAGACGGCGCGACTGGGGGATGGGAGTGTCTGGATCTCCCGGCCTTCTGGTGCTTGCAAGCCGCTCAGGGTTGTGCGGAAGCGCTAGGCGCGACTTGAATAACCTGCTTTGTGGCTTCGGCTGGGGCTATGGTGCCCTACCCCTCCCCCTCCCGGTGCGGGAGGGGCGCGGTGTAACTCGCGCCGCATCAGCAGGTTACAGTGCCTTCCGAGGTTCAAAATCGTCTTTCTAAAGGGGTTACGGGTAAATTCGTCCAGCGTAAGGAGTTACACGCAATGAAAAAGCCACCGTGATGGTGGCTTGTGTGTGGTGTGGCTCCTGCTGGAATTTGTCTCTATTTCAAGCGTAACAAATTGAGTGGTATCAATTGGCAGGTTTCGCTAGGAATTGTGAATGCGGTTCCCTTAGTGGAATGGAAAGATTTAGTGAGATAGTGGGTGGGCGCGGCTAGGCGGAACCCTTCTCTCCCCCCCGAGACCCGAACCCCCCCACTCTCCCCCTCCCTCCCAACAAACGAAAACCGCCCCAAAAGCTTTTCCCTTCCCCCCCCCCCCCCTCCGCTGCCCCCGCAGGGTAGCGACAACCTCGCACAACCCACTCCCCCCCCCCACCCCAACCCCCCCCAAAAACCAACACCCCCCCCCCCCCCCTCCCCCCCCCCCCCCCCCCCCCCCCCCGCCCCCCCCCCCTCCCCCCCCCCCCCCCCCCCCCCCCCCCCCCCCTCCCCCCCCCCCCCCGCGGGAATAATAACCAACAGGACAATCATCGATGCTGCGGAGCTAACCGTTCTCGACGCGCGACTTTATATCCTGGTACGCGGTGTCGATGAGTTTGCTTAGCGCTGCGGCGTTTGTGGGCGTTCCCGGTCTGAGCTTTACGTGGCGCATGAACTTACCGGAGCCCTCGAGCAAGCGCGCGGGATCCGGCAGCGATGCGCCTTGAAAGAAGCCCACGTTTACGTGCGAGGTAAATACATTGACGTAGCCGAAGGGCGCGTCTCCCAGACATGCTACGGGACAGCCGTCATGCATGAGCTCTCGTACTTCGTCGCCGCATTTTCGCATCACGGCGAACCAGCGATGCGCGATGGCTCCCAATTCCCCATCATGCGTTTTCAGCCACGCGTCGATGGCGGGATCCCGCTCCACAGCGCCGTTGAATCGCAGCAATTCTGTTCTCACCGTTCGCTCTGCCTTCTGCTCGCGATGGTACTGGATAGCAGGCGGAGACGGTCCGCGGAATTCGGGGATATCGGGTTGCTGTGACTACTACTTGCTCTTTTTGGGGAGTGAGCCGGTGAAGTCGAGGGCTCGGTCGATGAGTTTTTGACGGAGCGCGCGCGTCAGGCTTTGGCGAGGAGGTGCGGGCGCGCGAGCAGATCAGCCTGAGTGCAGGTATGGGTGCTTTCCTCTTTTTCGAGCGAAGCCTCATTGTGGGAGGAGGCGATGGCGCGGTAACACTTGAGACAGACGGAATCGCTGGTTCCGTCGTAGTTGGCGATGTGCTGGAAGGCGAATCGGGTGGTGTTGCGGAATGCTGGGAGAGATTGGGTGGCCACGAGGGCCTCACTTGTCTGCGGCGGAATGCCTTCGACGCTGTTTTGACTGTACGCGGTATGGGCAGGAAAGTCGCCCGGAATCGGTTACAGGAATATTTGGGACAGGGGTATCTGCAACCGCAGGGGTTACCAGCCGAATCGGACGCGATCCGCCATCCACACATGCAGATCCTGCTGGCTACAGATGTGGGTGCTTTCCGGTTTCGCGAGCCAGTGCTCCTCGGGTGATGAGTCGATGGTCCGGTAGCAGCGAAGACAGACGGAATCGACGGTTCCGTCGTGATTGCTTCTGTGCTGGAAGGATGGGTGTTGGGTGAATTGGAAGGCGGGAAGACTGAGGGTGGCCATGGGATGGCCTCTTTCGAACGTTGGAACGACCTGACGCTGATTCGAGTCTACGCTCTGTGGCTGGAAGTTTGCAGGAATTCGGCTCTGACTGCGGTAATGGCTGCTTTGTACGGTTGGCGTCGTGCGATGCGTGTGCCTGAGCCGGTTACGTTATTGCTTCTTTTTGGGAAGTGAGCCGGTGAAGTCGAGGGCTCGGTCGATGAGTTTTTGGCGGAGCGCGTCGTTGCCGTAGGCCTCGGGGGTGGCGCGGACCCAGCCGGACATGCGGCGGCCGCCCATGATGGCGGTGGCGACGCCGGGGATCTGGTTGGCCCAGGCTTCGTTGTCCTTGCCGACGCGCAGGAGCAGGCTGCCCTGGCGCGCTCCGCAGAGCAGGTTGCCGTGGAGCAGACATGCCCATCCGCCGAACATGGCTTTTTCGGTGAGGCCTCGGGTGTTGCGGAGGGTGGATTTGATTAGTTCTTCTAGGCCTGGGTCTCTGGGCAT